>CAVRUD010000025.1:0-196617 GCA_963724285.1 uncultured Chloroflexia bacterium
TACGTATTACCGCGGCTGCTGGCACGTAGTTTGCCGGTCCTTCTTCCTCGGGTACCGTCTTGATCTTCCCCGAGAAAAGGGGTTTACACCCCGAAAGGCGTCCTCCCCCACGCGGCGTCGCTCCGTCAGGCTTGCGCCCATTGCGGAAGATTCCTTGCTGCTGCCTCCCGTAGGAGTGGGGGCCGTGTCTCAGTCCCCCTGCGGCTGGCCGACCTCTCAGACCAGCTACGGATCACCGCCTGGTGGGCCGTTACCCGCCGTCTAGCTAATCCGCCGCAGGCCCCTCCCGGGGTGGCTCGGCGCCTTTCCTCGCCGCGCCCACAGCGCGGCGAGCGTACGCGGAATTACCCCCCGTTTCCGGGGCTACCCCCCACCCCGGGGTAGGTTGCCCACGTGTTCCTCGCCCGTCCGCCACGTGACTGACCGAAAGCGGCCCCGTCCGACTTGCATGCATTAGGCGCGCCGCCAGCGTTGATCCTGAGCCAGGATCAAACTCTCCACCAAGACCCCCACCGAAATGGGGGCGTTAAGTGCCGCGTGTGACGTCCACACCCATCCAGGCGGGCCCCGACCAGACCCGCCCGCTCCGTCTTCGGCCCGGCCCCCGCCCGTCGGTCCCCCCCTCTTGAAGTCCCCACGGGCCGCCGCGCCAGCTTCTCTAAGGCGCTCGCACCGGCCGACGATTGTCGGGCACGAGAACGCCCCCTCGAAAAGGGGGCGGAAACCAACTCGACCCGGACATTTCCGGATCTGGTGGAGGACGTCTTGATAAGACGAACCTACGCCACGTTGGCCTCCTCATCGGCGCCTGCCAGCCGTTTTGGCCAGCTCGCTGCAGGGCTCTCGCTCGACAGCCCGAGAATACTATCGCACCGCATTGGGCGTGTCAAGGCATTTTGCGAAAGGGTTTCTCCGGAGGCGGTTTGGGCGATTATTCCTGGCCGGCTCCGCGAAGAATGGTGTTGCGAGACGGCGCGAAGGAGCTCGTCATCACGTAGTGATCGACCACCTCGCCATCTTTGGTAACCACGCGGGTAATTTCGGTGTCAAACCCTTCAGCGGCCGACTCGACCTGCCTCTCTTGGCCGACCGGCAGCTCGGGAGATTCGGTGTAGTACATCTTGTCGTCCTTCGGCACCACGTTGGAGATGACGGGATCGGAGACGGATACTTCCCAGCCGGGATCTGTTCCAAGAATCTGTGCGGTCACGTTTTGGCTGTCGTACATCACGACAACGGCGATCCAGTCGTCCGTGGTATTCCTGAATTTCATGTCGAGGGCCCAATCATCTTCGATGTTAACCATCGCATCTAGGCCCTTCATGCCCCGAGGTGGCTGTCCGTAGGTTGTCAGCCAATATGGGTGTTGCCAGCGCTCCTCGATCTCCAGCCCTGCCCAGAACGCTGCCTGAAAGATCGTGGTCGAAACCTGACAGATGCCGCCGCCGATCACCGGCGCCGTCGTCACGTTCCCTGTGTCACCGTCAGCGACAATCCCAAATCCAGTCGCGAAGCCGCTCTCTTCGTCGATCTCACCTATGTGCTCGACGTACGAGAAGACTCCTCCGGGCGGGACCAGCCAACCGGTTTCCAAATCCACCGCCCGCTCGACGTTCTGGCGCCGGGCCTCACTCGAGTTGCCGTAGTACGTAAACGAGTCAGCGAGGAGGTCCGGTACCGAGATCGAGTCCAGTTCTTTGGCGCGAACGTCTGGATCGACGTTGACGACCGTCAGTTCGACGGAATCGTCGCCTCCATTCAAGGCACCGATGATGGCCTCAACCGACACGGCGGTGTCCGTCGCTCGGCCCCGCTTCTCCTTGTCGACCAGGGTCACCGTACCATCGATGAGACGAAAGGACGCATTGCGCACCGGGATATCGATCTCAGAGGTAATTGGAAAGAGCACTTCGGCAAGCGCGTCCGGATCAAGCGAAATCGCAAACGCCTGATCTTCGTCCGGCTGAGCCTCAATGACCAACGCCCGGGCAAGGTCAACCTGCTCCAGCCGAGCCTCACCATCCTTCCAAGTAAGTTCAATTCCGCCGCTGATCAGCGCCTCGGCGGCGACGACGCCGGCCGACGCCTCGACATCGATGATGGCCGGTTCCTCTCGGTCGATAACCACCCGAACCGAATGTTCCCCTGAGGTGAGTGCCGCGACCGCGCGGTCGAGCGTCTCTGGCTGGTTGACCACGGCCGAGAAGCTTCCCGGCACGACCGTCAACGATCCGTCTTCACCAATGGCAATCCCGGAGTTGACCGCCGAGCGGTCCACGTCACTTGCCGCGCTTGCGATGAACCCCCCGAGTGCGTCCCTGTCAACTGCAAGGGAGCCATCCGCCCCGACAGAGACGATCTCCGTCAACGCTTCCGGCGGCACCGTCCAGGATTTCGGCCGCAGCCAGCACGAGCGGCACACTCACCGCCTCCTGTGCGGCCGGAACACCGCCGGTCAAGCTCGATGCGATGATGTCGGCCTGAACTACCTCAGTAGGGAGTTGAACGGAATCGGTCGACAGGGCAACGAGATGAGACACAAGCAGGTGCCGGCTCTCATCGACGACAAGCGACAAACCGTCCGAATCAGCAACGAGTTCCGGCCCGTCAGCGGCACCCATTTCGACCGTTGCGTTCTCCGGCTCCCGGTCGACCTCGGAGGCTATCGCCTGAAGTTGCCTGTCGAGTGCCTGCGAATCGAGGACCATATGGGGCGACAGCGAAACCCCACTGAGTAAGCCCCGCACCCAATCGCTCGAGCGCTCCCAGAACGATCCCTCTCTTCCATAAGAGAAGGCGGCATCGACCGACGCCGATTGATTGAGCGTTGCTCCGGCCTGCGCGGGCGTAAACGTGAAGACGGCCCCTTCGGCCACGACGCTGAGCGGAACATCGGCGTACTCGTCGTACCTGGCTTGAATCGCCGCCGCGGCCGACTCGCGGGTCATCCCCCCGACGGCGACGCCCCCAACGCTGACGCCTTCGTAGATTCTGCCGTTATGTGAATACGCATAGAGCGAGAGTCCGACGACCCCGGCGACGATCAGTGCCGCCACGACGGCTGCGGCAAACGTCGCCCATCGCGCAATTCGACCCAGCATCGCCCGGCGCGCAAGGACGCTAGACGACCCCGGGGCACTTTTGGTACTCGCAAGTGCCGCAATTCGCCGGGGAGTCGAGGTCATAGTTCCTCCAGAAGCGACCAATGGATGCTTCAACTATACAAGACCAAAGGTGCTAATCCAAAAGGCGACCGCGAAGAATGTGTCAAGTTGGAACACATCATGATCACGCCGACCAACGTCTATGTACGTACAGACTGCTAAGTGAGATTGGTGTTCGCCTACCGCGTCGCGAACCAGTTCTCCTGATAGTCTTGCAGTATTCGACTCGGCCGCCGGCTAGATGAGAACGTGGACGTCGCTAGTGTTGTCGCTAGTCTTAGGGGAGGGGAACTGTGGGAGATCATGCACACCGCCAGATTGTTTCAACATCGGACGCTCCCGCCGCGATCGGGCCATATTCTCAGGCGGTCATCGCCGGCAATCTGCTGTTCACTGCGGGCCAGATTCCGCTCGACCCAGCGACAATGAAGATTGTGGAGGGCGACGTCACCGTTCAGGCAGAACGCGTCATGAAGAACCTGGAGGCCGTTCTCACGGCAGCCGGCACCACGTTCGCCCATATCGTGAAGACGACCTGCTTCCTCGCCGATTTGAACGACTTCCCGGCGTTCAACGCCGTCTACGGACAGTATTTTGGCGACGATGCGCCGGCGCGCTCGACCGTCCAGGTCGCCAAGCTTCCGATGGGCTCACTCGTCGAAGTCGAATGCGTCGCGGTTATTCGATAGCAGCAGTCATTGGTCAATGACCGCGGAACCACCGCAAGGTCCTCGGAATTGATTGCCCGCAACCGGCGCTGATATACTCACGGGGCCTCCGGGCGCATAGCTCAGTTGGTTAGAGCGCACGGTTCACATCCGTGAGGTCACAGGTTCGAGTCCTGTTGCGCCCACCTTGAGCGAAAACGGCACGAACGGGCTGGCGGATACTGCCAGCCCGTTCAGTTTTTCCGGACAACGGAGCAGGGATAGCCGCCTCATCTGTCCCGGAACTTCGGCTTCACCTGAGGTCTTATGTTGGCCCAATCGTGAGCGCGTGCACGCATGCGAAATGCACGCCTTGACCGGGTTTCGATCCGCACGGACAATACGCATGCGTTTCGCGGCTTGGGGCCGCAACATGTGCTGGCAACGGCGTTCGATGGGAGGCTGCCCTTCGAACGACCCGGAGTAGCTATCGATGGAAACCTGGGTTCCACGCAAGCGGCAATGGCCACCGCCAGCGAAAGGCGGACCGGCAAATGGGTTCGAGGAGGTAGGGTATGCGGCGTGAGCAGACGCTAGCCGATCGCATCACCGGGTCAGCCGTCTGGCGCTCGGTCGTGCGGCACGGCTATCCGGATACCCAGCGCAACCAGGCGCTGATCATCGCCAGCAACGTCTTCCTCCATATCCACCCGGTCAAGATCAAGCGATACGCCACCAAGGTGACCTACACCTTCTGTCTTGGCGGACTGTCGTTCTTCATGTTCTTGGTCCTCACCATGACCGGTGTCCTTCTGATGTTTTATTACGTCCCGTCTACGGACTTGGCGTACCAGAACATGAAAGACATCGAGTCGAGCGTCACCTTCGGCCAGCTGATGCGGAACATGCACCGGTGGTCAGCCCAGGGCATGGTCATCGCGGTCTTCCTTCATATGGGCCGCGTCTTTTACACGGGCTCGTACAAGCCGCCGCGAGAGTTCAACTGGGTGATTGGCGTGCTCTTGCTGATCACGACGTTCCTGCTTTCCTTCACCGGCTACCTGCTGCCATGGGATCAGTTGGCCTTCTGGGCCATCACCGTAGGCACGAACATCGGCGGCGCCGCCCCGTTCGTGGGCGACCGGGTTGACTTCCTCCTCGTCGGTGACAACCAGATCGGCCAGAACACCTTGGTGCGGTGGTACACCCTCCACGTCATCTTCTTGCCACTCATCGCCGCTTTCTTGATGGCTGTCCACTTTTGGCGCATCCGCAAGGACGGTGGTATCTCCGGCCCGCTGTAGGGCGACTCGCGTAGCTCACACCCATGCGGCGAAATCATCGACCGTCAGATTGGAACTCATGACATTCGATTGGGCTAGCGTAGGGTAGGACTGATGGCAGAGATTGCACAGCACCCGGGGCAAAGTGCCGCCCCAATCGACGAGGCGAAACGGCAACGGTTGCTCGAGCTGGTCCGGGGACGGGCGCTGGCGCGACCGACCGACCTCGCCGAAGACGAGGTGATGGTCTGGCCATCCCTCGTCGTGGTCGAAGCCGTCTCGGCGACGATCTTCCTGCTTCTGCTCACCGGCATGTCGATCCTGTTCAACGCGCCGCTCACGGCCCGGGCGAACCCCAACCAAACCCCGAACCCATCCAAAGCACCCTGGTACTTCCTTAACCTCCAGGAACTTCTCCTCCATATGGACGCCGGCCTGGCGGGCGTGATCATTCCCACCGTCGCTCTGGGCGGCATCGCGGCGATCCCGTACATCGATCGGAGTCCCCTCGGCGTCGGTATCCTGGGGACGTCGACGAAGGGACGCAAGATCATCGCGTTTTCCTCGGTCTACACAACGGTGGTTTTGGTCGGAATGGTCCTGGCCGATGCCTTTATCGACGACGAGGGCACGGTCTTCGGAATCGGGTCCTGGCTGGCTGAGGAGTTCGATGCGCCGGAGTTCATTACGGCCCAAGTCCTTCCTTCGATCGTCATCCTCGGTGCGATCGCGGTCCTCATGGGGTTGACGCAGCAGATCTTCAGACCAACCCGACGTGAGATGATCATTGCGCTCTTCACCGGATTTGTCGTCACGTTCATTGTGCTTACACTCTTCGGCACCTCGTTCCGCGGCGAAGGTCAGGAGCTGACCTGGGTCTGGGACCTCCCGCTGGAACACCACTAGGAGATCGAGCTCGCAGGCCACCGGGCCAACGACGGCTAGCAGGGGCTAGCAAAGGGCACAGGCGATGGTTCCTCTCGTTCGCACAATCTTCGGAATCGTTCTCGGTAGCGTCGTCGCCCGGTTGGCGACCGTCCTCGGCCGATTCCATTCGAACCGATCGAGTGCGCGCATGGCGGTGACCCGCCGCGGCTTCGTGCGGAACGCGACGCTCGGGTCGGTAACGGCCGTTCTGGCCGGGAGCACGATCGCCTTCTATAACTTCTTCTTGCCCAACAAGACCGGCGCGTTCGGTGGCAACATCAACGTTTCGGCGGCGCAGGTCCCCGCCGTTGGCGCCGCCCCGCTCAAGAATCCTCAGGGGAAGTTCTGGTTGGTTCACAATGAGGACGGGGTACTCGCGCTCTACTGGAAGTGCGTCCACCTCGGTTGCACCGTTCCCTGGAACGCGGGGAGATCCGAGTTCATCTGCCCATGCCACGGAAGCGTCTATAACCCGAACGGTGTGCGCATCGCGGGACCCGCTCCGCGGCCGCTGGATTACATGGGCGTTACCGTTGATCCTTCCGGCAACCTCACCGTCAATACTGGCGACATCCGCACCCGTGGAGACTACAACCCGGATCAGGCAACTCCGTACACAGCGTAGCGTCGGATCGCTGAGGATCCGGTGAACCGAGATACCGGCAGCGGGAGTAGGAGAGGGCGTTCGTGGGGGCCGTACAAAAGCTCGCAACTGTGGTCATTGTCGGCCTGACCGCGCTGGCCGTCCTGCTCGTGCTATCGCTGGCCGATGAGCCAAATCGGCGCGACACCGAAGCTGAAGAGCAAGAGCACGTCGCGATCGAGCGCGGCATCGACACGTACATCACCTACTGTCTGTCCTGCCACGGTCCGGCCGGTGAAGGGACCGAAGGCGGTGAGGGCTGGATCGGCAAGCCGATCGGCGGTAACACGACCGCGACGCTGGTTAATCAGTCCACCGACCCGGTCGTTCGCGAGGAGCGTGAGAACTTTATTCGCCTCCGCATCCACGGCGGTCAGCCGATCGGCTGCACCCAGCAGGGCACGACCTGCATCATGCCGTCCTGGGGTGAGGACTACGCCGGTGAGTTGAACGACGAGCAGATTGAAGAACTCGTCTTGATGATTCAGAACGTTGACTGGGACCTCGTCTACAACGACGCCATCGAGGCCAACGGCGGCGCATATCCAGAACCGCCGGCGGCGGCGCCCGCCGAAGAGACCGCGTCCGAAGGTACGCAGACCGGAGAGGACGGCGGCGGAGCTGCCGCATCCACAGTCGAGCTCTCCGCCCCCGGCATCGCCTGGAGCACCAACGAGATCACCATCGCCCAAGGCGGCACGATCCACCTGGTCAACGACGGCAGCGGCGGCCCGCACAACTTCGTGGTCGAGGGCTACAACGACGACGCCCCGGTGGACATGCCGCCCGGCTCCGAGAGCGACTGGGTCGTCCCGGACGACCTCCAGCCCGGCACCTACACCTTCTACTGCGCCATCCCCGGGCACCGCGCCCTCATGGAAGGCACCATCACGATCACCGGTCCAGAAGAAGGTGCGGCGGCGGGCGAAGAGACATCCCCCGCAGCGGATGAAGGCACGCCTGCGGCAGAAAGCGCGACTCCCGCTGCTGCCTCAGCCACTCCTGCGGCCGAGGATCAAGGGAGTGGAGGCGCCACCACCGCGATCTCGCTCGACACGGTCGATCTCGCATTCAGCGAGACAGAGCTGGCCATTCCGGCCAACACCGACGTGACACTCACGCTGACCAACCAGGGCAATGCGATCCACGACTTCAAGATCGACGATCCTGAAATTTACTCCGGCCCCGTCGAGGCCGGGCAAAGCGTCGAAGTTGTCCTTAATCTTCCCCCGGGAACATACGAGTACTACTGCTCGCAACCCGGTCACCGAGATGCCGGCATGGTCGGAACGCTCACGGTCCAGTAACAACGTCCGCTCGAGCCGGAGTTGAAGGAGGCATCACGTGATCATCGAGAACATGGCGGATTTCGGCGTACTGGCAGATACCGTTGAAGTCGTCCTTGCCGTGATCTTCATGCTGCTAGGCATCTGGCTGACGCACCGCGTGCAGGTCTGGGCCGACAAGGCAGGTGAGCAGCCTGCAGCGGCAAATACCGGAGCGGGCGGTGGATTTGACCGACGCGAATCCAATACGTTCCGTGAGTAGGTTCACCCGGTTCAGCAGCATTGAGTAGTAGTAGCCGACCCGGCGCTATGCGAGCGCCGGGTCATTGCGTTTCTCGGGTTCCTCCGCATCGCAACTGTGCAGGTACACCTGCTGAGGGGCAAACACGACAATGCGCAACGAGGAATCACGTGGGAAGACGTATCTTTGGTGCGACAACTGCCGCCGGTCGTTCGGACACGACGATCTCTTCGGCGAAGCAGGCTGTCCCGTCTGTCACGGCCGCGTGCGCGAAATGGGCAAGATGTCCGCGATTGTCCGCGGCCTCATGTCGAACGAGTTGGTATCGTCCGATATTCGCACGAAGCACCGGCAGCTGGTCCGCCTGATCTGGACCCGTAATGGGATGGGCGAGCGCTACTACCGAGTGCTCGCGCCGGACATTCCTTACAACAAGTTCGAGGCTCGAGTTACGGACCTCCTGTGCCGGGGTGCAGAAGACGGTTGGGTGCGCTTCGTCTTCCCGCCGTCACCGACCGCGGACGAATCCGCCTATCGAGTGGAGTTTTCGGACGACGAGCGCTTTGTCCGGGAGCTCGAGGCACTCTTCAATCCATCAACGACGTAGCGACAACTGCTGACCACTCGGCGCTCGTTCGGTGCGACGGTGCGCTCGCACCCGCGGCTCAAAACGGAGATCCGACCCGGTGGCGACGACGAAAGGAACCAATCATCTCGCGACTGAGTATCTCGCCGCTGTCGCGTCGGCCGCGCCGGTTCCGGGGGGAGGAAGCGTCGCCGCAACTGTCGGAGCCCTGGCCGCGGCGCTTGCCGAGATGGTGTGCCAGTTCAGTGTCGATCGACACGAGGATTCGGCAGTCAATGCGGAAATTGGTGCGGCGCTCTCCCGCCTCTCATCCGCCCGTGCAAAGCTCCAGACGCTGTCCCGAGAAGATGAACATGCCTATGGCAACTACCGCACGGCCTCCGAACTACCAAAATCGACGGCAATTGAGAAGGAAACTCGACGGCAGGCCCTTCAGATGGCCCTGATTGGTGCAGCGGAGGTTCCGCTTGCGACTGCTGAAGCCTGTGGCGCCCTCCTGCCGGACATCGAATACATCAAGACGAATGGAAACCCGCACGTCCGTTCCGATGCGGTGATCGCCGCGATCCTGGCTGATGCGGCAATTCGGGCATCCTCCGTGAATGTCCGGGTCAACACGGGCATGCTGAAGGATCGTGATCGTGCCGCGGCGCTCGAAGCTCGCCTCGAAGAGATCGAGGCCCGGACTCAGGCAACGTCGCAGGACAAGCCAATTCAGTGAACACCTGACAGCGATAGTTGGTGGGCTGTCACGTGTCACTCGCCGGTCCAATGATCCGGTTGGGGGCAGTTCCCGACCCGCCCCATTTCCGGCGGTCCGGTGATGCGTCGCGGACGGCATCTCCGATGCCGTGCCGCCGTCGTTGGTGAAGCCAGTAAGCGACGTGAGGACCAGCCGGCAAACAAGCACATCGGCCGTCGGTCGCGACCGCCTCACACCCGCAGCGCGGGACAGACATCTTGTTGTGGAGGCGCATCCTCGGTGACGCCGGATTAGGCGACCGGCTTGCATGCCCAGGCGGTGACCATAGGGAGGAGCATGATCGGGAAGCCGCTTCGGTTCACCTCGTCGCGGACCCGCTCGGACATCGTGTCGATGTCCGCTTCAGCCGCCGTCGCGATGCCGTACGACTCCAGGAGGGGCAGGATGCTCCGGATCGATTCGGTGGCCCACTCGTAACCGATATATTCGTCGCCTCCTCCCATCGGCGCATGGAGGGACATCTGCGGGGCGCCGAGCCCGGCCGCCACGAACGCCCGGTAGAGTATGGGCGCCATGGCCGAATGGTTGCCCGCGCGCTGGAACGTGGTCGCCGCCCATTCCCAGAGCATCGGGAACAAGGCGATTGGCCCCGCGCGCAGGTAGCCGATCACCGAGGTGAACTCGGCTTCCGCGAAGGCGACGACGCCGCCGGGTCGCACATGGTCCACGACGAGGCCGAGTGTGGCGGTGACGTCGCCCGTGTACATAAGGACAAATCGGCCGATGGCCGCGTCGAAGTCGTCGGGGAGCGGCGCTGTCCGGCAATCGCCCTCAACAAAGCTGACGTTGGCTCGCCCTTCGGCCAAGGCGCGCGAACGGGCGGTGTCCAGCACCGCAGGGTTCGCGTCGATTCCGATGACCGAGCCCGTGGGACCAACGATCTCGGCAGCCGTGAACGCGACGTCCCCTGCCCCACTCCCAAGATCGAGTACTTTCATGCCGACGACCAGGCCCGCGTCCTCAAAGAACCGGCGCGTCGCCCGGCCGTACAACTCGGCCTGCATGATCAAGCGCCGCGTTTCGGCCTCGGAACGGCCCATGGCATAGGTGGATGCGGTCCTCGTAGATTGGTCCATGGCGATCTCCTTTCCGGGATGCTGTTCAGATGAGATCTCGCCGGTTTCGCCGTGGGCAGCGGGGTGACGCGCGGGTTCGGAGTGGTGGCCTGTCGAGATGCGGCAGCGGTATCGAACACGAGCGTCGTTGCTGGCCAACGACGAGTTGCCATGCCCAGCGGTCAGGATGGAGCGTACTCGCACTCTACGCGGATTCCTGCCAATGTCAATCGCGGGGTTGCCATTCCGGTAGCCTCGAGCATTCCGGAGGACTCCGAACCCAATCGTCGGGCGAACATCGATCTGGTCCGGCAACGGCCCGCTGTTCCGCGTCTGGTAGCGGTTGATCGTTGCCGCGTTGCTCCGGCATTCGTTCACCGGATCGCCCGCGAAGCCGCAGAGGCACCCGTGCGTGTAGCAACTCGGGTGTTTCGCCTTGCCGCGTCCATCGTCCATCGCGCCGGCGCTCCGGCACGAACGACCTGCCGTGGGCGGAGTTTGGCCGGCAGGCACACGGACGGTCAGCGACGCGAGCATCACGAGCGGGTTCGGGCAGGTCACGCTGGCGATGCGCGCTGCGGGGGTCGCCCCCTCGTTGCATCCGGACACGACGCCCGCCCACGTACTTGGCCGTGTGGGCGGGCGTCGGGGACCGTATCGTCCGCGGCCGGGACACCGGGTGCGACTACGCGGCCGGTGTCCCGGCCGCGGGCGTGCCCTCCGCCTGGATCTCGGCGATCTCGGCAAGCAGCCAGAGCTCACCTCGCTGCTCGAAGATCAGGAACTCGGCCTGCTCCTCCTCGAAGTCGGTGAAGGCGCCGCCGACCCGCCCGTCCGCCAAGCGCCGTTCGTGATCGAACGACCACCCACTCGCGGCGGGCACCGGCTCCGGCGTCACCGCCAATTGGGCTTCCAGGTTGGCGCGCACCTTTTCGGCCGTGTCTTCGTCCGGGTCGGTCAAGTCCGGACCGAATTGGCGGACCATGTCGTCGGTCATCAGGGCGAAGGCGCGGGCCAACTGCTCGGAGTCGAAGCACGCGAAAATTTGCACCATCGTCCATTCGATTGCCGTTTCCGTGGCCGCATCGACCGGCTCGCCCGGCGGCAGATCCGCGATCGAGGCGTACGCGGGTGGCGGTGTCGGGGTGGCGAGCGGTGTGCCTGCGGGGTCGAAGTAGAAGTCGATCAGTTCATCGACCGACCGCGGCTCGACCGTGCAGGTGACGGTCGACATGGGCGTGGCGTCCTGGCCAAGGACGGCGGCGGGCGCGACCAGGGCGAGCGCGAGGAGCGCGGCGGCGAGCGCGATGGGGCGACGCAAAGGTCCTCCTACTTCGACGACTGGCCCCGCCGGCTCCGACGCTACCTGTCCGGCCGACGGACCTCCAGTCCTACCGGTTGATCAATCCCGCCCTTCGTCCGCGCCGTCGGTGGCCGCGCGCGCGATCACCGCCTGCCCGACGTCGCGGCCGAGCGCGACCCCGACCTCGCTCGCGGTGCGGGTGTGGATCCCCGCCCAGACGCGCGAGGCGGCGTTCTCGTCGGCCCGCGACTGGAAGAAGCGCTCGTCGCGGGGGAAGAGGTAGGCGAGCACCTGCGCCGTGCCGCCGAGAGTGGTGGCGTGGCCGGAGGGGTAGTCCGGGATCGGGTAGGTCGGCAGCACCGTCTCGATCGCCGGGTCGTCCATGACCGGGCGGCTCGTCCAGTAGTGGAACTTGGCGTCCCAGCAGGCCACCGTGGCGTCGAAGCCGGCGATGGCTGACCAGCGCGTAGGCGCGGGCCGCCCGCGGCGGGTTGGCGTCCCAGCGGTACTCGAAGAGCTTCTGGGCCAGCTCCGGTCCCCAGACGAAGTGGAGGACCGGGGCGTAGTAGTAGACGACCTGGGTGCTGGTGAACGGCACGGTGTCCGGCTCGGGCCGCCCGGCCGGGTCCTGCGGCCAGAAGAAGAGCTCGGTGAAGGGGTGGGCGTCGCGCGGGTAGTTGCGGACCTCGGCGACCTCGGCCAGGTGCTCCGGCGAGTCGGGCGCCGGGGGCGGCCGGGCCGGAACTGGTCCCCGGACTCGAGCACCCACGGCTTCCACGTCCCCAGCGTCGGGACGGCGAGCGTCGCCGGGTCGCCGCTCCAGATGCCGTCCCCGGTCGGCATGGTCGTCGGGTCGAACTCGGCGTCGGAGCCGTCGGTCTTGGCGTAGGCCACGACGCGCTCGCCGACCTGCCGGCCCAAGTCCAGCCCGGCGGCGCGGTCGCTGGGGTAGACCACCCCGGCCGCGACCCGGGAGTCGGCGGCCTCCTCGGCCAGGTCGGCCAGCGCCTGCGGCGTCGTCGGGGAAGAGGTAGCCCAGCACGGCGGCGGCGGCGCCGGCCGCGACCGCGTGCTCGCAGGGGTAGGCGGGGCTGGCCGGGGTCGGGATCGCCGTCGCGAGCGAGGGATCGGCGACGGCCGGGCGGGGCCGATCGTAGGCGTACTTGGCGTCCCAGGCGGCGACGGTGGCGTCGTAGATCGCCGCGTTGAGGAGCGCCAGCACGCGGTAGGCGTGGACGCCGGTCCCCGGCCGGCGGCGAGCGTACTGGGTGGCGATCTCGTTCCAGCGGTAGCCGGGCGCGCCGGCGTCCCAGTAGGAGATGCGTCGAGCGTGGCGGCATCGCGCTCCTCCGCCAGCGCCGTGAGGTCGGCCAGCTCGGCCTTGGTGGCCGCCTCGTCCGGGGGGGCGGCCGGCCGTAGCTCCTTGCCCGACGCCAGGATCCAGGTCTTCCACGAGCCGGCGTCCGGCTCGATCGACGCCGCGCCGGCCGCGGTGTCGGCGGACGCGGCGCGGCGGTGGGCGGCGACCCCCAGCGCGGTGGCGAGCCCCGCCCCGCCGAGACCGCGCAAGGCGGCACGGCGGGAGGCGGTTGCGGCAAGCAGGATGTGTCCGTCGATCGTCGGTGATCGTGGTCATGCTCAGTTCCTCCTGTCCATCCTTTCGTGCGAGATCTGATCGGCTAGTCACCAGCGTCCGGCCACGTCCTTTGTGAACGTGGTTCGCACTCGCCTCGCCAGCGGTCGGGCGGCGACTCGAGTAGCGAGCGACCGCTTGACCGCCACCCTTGTGACGCGTATCCGTCATGGGCATCGAGCGACATCCGTTCTGATCAGCCTCGGCTGACACGGTAGTCGCACGGCACAGTGCCAGCGTGCCCGACGACCAGGCTGCGCACATCGGTCGAAAGCCCGACGATTTGGAAGCCGCGGCGCCGCCCGCAACGGCGGTAGGGCACCCCGGCCCGTACGCCGTCGCCGGGACCAAGGAGGTCGTGGGGCAGATACGAATATGCACAGCATCGCTCGAGGGAGCATGGCCGCAGTCGACTTCGGGCCTCGTCGCACACCAAGCTAGGTACTCTGCGGCAGATGCCGCCCAGAGCGCACAGCTTGCCAACGAGATCGACGCCCCGGGCCAGGTCGTCGTCCTGTCCAGGACCTGGACGAGGACGAGATGCACGCCGTCCTGCTCGGCAACATCGGTACCGATCGACCTGGGCACCCTGGTCGGCGCCGCCGCTACGCCGAGGTGCCGTCGATGCGGCGGGCACAGGTCGTCGGCAATGCGCAGACGGCCCTGGGCACCTGGCGGCCGGCCTAGGTGACCCGTCCTAGGACGTCAAGATGGACGGCAGATGGCAGGCCGGAAGGGTGGCTAGAGGAGACCCATGCGGCGGGCGGCGGCGACGGCGGCCGTGCGCGAGACGGACGCCCAGCTTGGCGTGGAGATCGCAGTGACGTGGTTTTCGACGGTGCGGGGGCTGACGAAGAGCGCCGCGGCGATCTCCCGGTTCGGGACCGTCCCTCGACGATCAGGCCGAGGATCTCCCGCTCGCGCGGCGTCAGGCCGGTGCCGCGGGCGGGGTCGGGCTCGACCGCCGTTGGGGCCGGCGCGGTGGCGGCAGCATTCAGGACTGCGCGAGCGTCCGCGTCGACAGCCTCCGCTTCCCACTCCCGACCCGCCGCAACTTCCCGCTCATAGGCCGCCGCTCCGAGCGCCTGGCGTAGGCGCTCGGCCGCTCGCGCGTACGCCAGCCCCTCCGGTGGGGCGAAGGGCCGACCGTCTGCCGCGGCCTCGGCCGCACCCAGCAGGCGGGCCGCCGCCTCGCCTTGGCCACACGCCTCGCCCAGCACCGCCAGAATTGCCAGCAGCTGGTCCCGAAGGTGCCGGTGCAGGACCGCGTCGCTCATCTCCCAGCGCTCGCCCAGGACCTCCGCTGCCTCTCGCAGGGCGCCCTGCTCGGCGGCCAGGAGACCCAGGTGCTCCAGGCACCAAGCGGCAAGACCGGTTCGCCGCGCGCACGCGCCGCCGCGAGGGTCTCCTCCCAGAGCCGATGCGCCCGATCCGTCTCGCCGCGGCCGTGGGCCGCCACCCCCAGGTGGTAGGTCGTGGTCAGCTCGTACGCATCGTTGCCGGCCTCCCGGAACCGGGGGAGCGCCGCGGCGAAGCGCGCCTCGGCGGCTGCATAGTCGCCCCGGTCCTCCAGCACGATTCCCTGGCCCAGCTCGCCCACTGCCGCCTCCTCGGCGAGGCCGAGATCCCGGGCCAGCCCCGCCGCCGCCTCGTGGGCCCGGAACGCCGCCGCGTCGTCGAAGCCGATAGCTTGGAGGCCCGCGTAGAGGAGGCCGCGGACGCGCGCAGGGGTCGGCGCCGGAGACGCCATCGCCAGCGCTCTCTCCAGCCAGGCCCGCCCCTCTCGGTGGTGCCCAGCCACGTACCAAAAGCGGCCGACTGCCGCCGCGAGCCGGAGCAGGTCGTCGCCTCTCCCGGCCTGCTCCAGCCACCCCAGCGCCGCTCGCAGGTTGGCAAGTTCGGCCTCCAGGCGAGCAACCACGCCGGGGTCGTCAGACCGCCAGAGGACCGCGCCGGCCGCCTCCCCCAAGCTCAGACACCAGGTGGCATGCTGGTCACGGGTGGCCGCCTCCGCGCCGCCGGCCGCCAACTGCTCCAGTGCGAACTCGCGGACGGTCTCCAGCATCCGGTAACGAGGCTCGCCGGCTGCCTCCTCCTGCCGCAGCAGGCTTTTGTCGACCAGCGAGGCGATGCCCTCCAGGACGTCGGACGCCAAGCCGTCGACGGTGCAGACCGCCTCCGCAGCTTCAAGAGTGACCCCACCCACAAACACGCCAAGGCGCAGGAAGAGCGCCCGCTCCGCAGCCGTAAGCAGGTCGTAGCTCCAGGCGATCGCGGCGCGCATCGTCTGCTGCCGGGTCGGCAGGTCGCGTCCGCCACCGGTCAGCACGGGCAGGCGCCGCTCCAGCCGCTCCAAGAGCGCAGCCGGGGGAAGCACCTTGACACGGGCGGCGGCCAACTCGATGGCCAGCGGCAACCCGTCCACGCGCCGACAGATCGCGGCCACCGCCGGGGCGTTCGCGACGGTGAGGCCGAAGTCCGCCCGCACCGCCTGCGCCCGCTCGACGAAGAGCCGCACCGCCGCCGACCCAGCGACGCCGACGGGCGCGTCCGTTTCCTCCTCCAACGCGAGCGGCGGCACCTCGTGCTCGCGCTCGCCGGAGACGCGCAGCCGCACCCGGCTCGTCGCCAGGACCTTCAGGCCCGGGCATTCGACGAGGAGGGCGGCGACGAGCGGAGCGGCCTCCACCACCTGCTCGAAATTGTCCAGCACCAGCAGCAGTCGCTTGTCGCGCAGCGACGCCGTCAGCCGGTCGGTCAGCGGCGCGTCGCCAGCGTCCCGAACCCCTAGCGCCTGGGCGACAGTCGGCCAGACGAGGTCGAGGTCTCTGACCGGCGCGAGGCTGACGAAGGCGACGCCGTCCGGGAAGGAGTCGGCCAATTGTCTGGCAATCGCGATGGCGAGCCGGGTCTTGCCCACTCCGCCAGGGCCGGTCAGCGTCACGAGCCGGACGTCGGGCCCGCGCATCAGGTCGCAGACCTGCTCCACCTCGCGCTCGCGACCGATGAAGCTCGTCAGCGAGGCCGGCGGGGGCGTGCCGAGTCGGTCCCGGTCCGGGCGCGGGACCAGGGGCAGCGGCTGGGGGCGGCTCCGGTCGACGGGCGTCGGATCGGCCACGGCCGGGATCCTTCAGAAGTACGAATCGCGCGTAGCCGCATCATGCGACCCGAGCGGCACCGCGTCAAGCGAGGCGGAGGCGGCGGGCGGCGGCGACGGCTGCCGTGCGGGAGGGCACGCCGAGCTACGCCAGGATGGCGTTGACGTGGTTCTCGCACGTACCGGGGGCTGACGAAGAGCACATCGGCGACCTCCCGGTGAGAGCGGCCCTCGCCGAGCGGGGAGAAAACCTCCAAACGCAGACAGGGCACGGGCCGGGGCGCTTCCGCTCCCGACTAGACCGCCGCACGGCGGCGCCCTGCCGCCCGTCGGGGAACACGCGGGACGGTCACGCCATGGCGGGGCCCCGACCGACTGACGTATGACGCGACGCTCGAGCGCCTATCAAGCCCCGCTATTACCACCGGCCATGCTCAGCCCTGGAGGAACTTCCCCTATTGAGCGCAGAACTCCAGTCCTGCCTGACCTTGCCGAGTTCGAAGGTTAGTGAGAGACCCTTTACGATTGGACGACTAGGCCGCCTGGCGGCTCCGGTACTGGAGCGCCTCGGCGACGTGTCCCGGCTGGACCTGGGCTTCCCCGGCCAGATCGGCGACGGTCCGGGCCAGCTTGAGCACCCGATGGTACGCCCGCGCCGATAGGTGAAGCTGCTGCACGGCGGCCTTCATCAGCGCCTCGCCGGACGCGTCGAGTTCCGCAAAGAGCCGCAGTTCGCGCGGCCCCATGTCGGCGTTGGTGAGCAACGCGGTGCCCGCGAATCGATCCGCCTGGATCGCCCGCGCCGCTTCGACCCTGCCTCGCACCGCCGCGGACGGCTCGCCCGGCCTGCGCTCGGCCAAGCGCTCGTATTCGATGCGCGGCACCTCGAGGTGTATATCGATCCGGTCCAGGAGCGGCCCGCTGATCCGCTTCTGGTAGCGGGTGATCGCCGCCGCGTTGCACCGGCACTCTTTCACCGGATCGCCCGCGAACCCGCACGGGCAGGGGTTCATGGCGGCAACCAGCGTGAAGTTGGCCGGGAAGGTCACCGTCCCCGCCGCCCGGGCCAGGCTGACCGTGCGGTCCTCCAGCGGCTGGCGCAGGACCTCCAGCGTCGCCGTCCCGAACTCGGGCAACTCGTCGAGGAAGAGCACGCCCCGGTGCGCGAGGCTGATCTCGCCGGGCCGCGGCCAGGAGCCCCCGCCGACCAGGCCGTGGAGCGAGGTCGAATGGTGCGGCGCCCGAAAGGGGCGGTCGCGCAGGAGCGGGGTCTCCGCTGGCAGGAGGCCGCGGACGCTGTAGACCCTGGTGACGTCGAGCGCCTCCGCCAGCGTCATCGGCGGCAGGATCGAGGGCAGCGCCCGGGCCAGCAGGGTCTTCCCCGAGCCGGGCGGACCCGACATGAGCAGGTTGTGCCCGCCGGCGGCCGCGACCTCCAGGCCGCGCTTGACGTGGTCCTGGCCCTTGATCTCGGCGAAGTCGGTGCCCACGTAGGGCGATGCGTCTTCGAGCGGATCGTCGCCGCGGAACGGGCTCAGCGGGACCGCGCCGGTGAGGTGGTTGACGAGATCCGCCAGGGTGCGGACCGAGTAGACGTCGACGCCTTCAACCAGCGCTGCTTCGGCGGCATCGGTAAGAGGCACAAAAATGCGCTTCAGGCCTCGACTTGCCGCCAACGCGACCATCGAGAGGATCCCAGGCGTATGTCGGAGAACCCCTTCCAGCGACAGCTCGCCGACGACCAGGGCATCGTCCACCTGGGCGGGTAGCTGTCGGGATCCGATCAGAATCCCGAGCGCAATCGGCAGATCATAGGTTGGACCGGCCTTCTTGAGGTTGGCGGGCGCGAGGTTGACCGTGACTTTGCCGTGGGGAAACTTCCCGCCCGAGTTCCGGATGGCAGAACGAACGCGTTCCTTGCTCTCCTGGACCGCGGCATCGGGCAATCCCACCACGACCATTCCGGGATTGCCGCTGCCAACGTCGACCTCAACTTCGACAAGGACACCGTCCAACCCAACGACGGCACAGCTAAACACCTTCGCCAGCACGAGATTCCCTCCCCTGTCCGTCTATTCCGGACGAGGAACGGTCGATCAGACAGTGTGTTGCGCTCACAGCACGTGGGACCCATGACATGAAGAATGCTGGCGACTCTAGCATGAAGAAGTCTTCTTTGCCGTGTGATTCTCCTCTGAGGAATCTTGGGTCGGACCTGTCGCGACAGCCCGATACTCCGGCTACTGGCCGCATCCGATTGCGATTGAGTCTCCGGTTGGGGCTCGTTCCGCGTTCTTCGCTGGGCCAAATCTGCCAAACACCGTAACGTGTCACTGGCCGAGCACGGGTTATGACCGGCGCTCGGCATCGTTGTGTGCCGGCGGTTGAGCGAGCATCGATTCCCACGCGAAGTACCTGCGCCGGACACTGCTTGCGGTAAGCACAAGATGCAAGATCATCACAACCAGCCAGGGCAGCAGTACCCAATAAAACCATCGTTGATCTGAGTAGATCAGATCGATGGCGATAAGGCAGATATTCCCCACGATGAAAGCCATGACGTGTGCACCAGCAGGCCCCCAAAGGAAGTACCCGGTGTGGGCGGCAAAGACAATCCCCCACCCACCGACCACCCACAAGAACCACCAGTTGCCTGGAGTCGTCAGGGCATTAATGGTCAACAGGACAACATTCGTCAGCGCATAGAGCCCGTAGTGAACGAGCAGCAGTCGAAACGCGATAACACGCCCTGGCACGTTCTCGGTCGAAGGTTCTGAATTGGCGGCTTCGGCCACGCGCTCTGTCCCTCACTGTCGCGGTCTGGTTCAGCCGCGACCCGAATCCGACTCCCCTTCGTGTTCAACTCGACACAGGACGCCGTGATTGAGTTTGGCGGCCCAATTTGCCCGGCTGTTGTCTCAACTGTAGCGAAAGTGTCGCAGGGGCGGACCGGAGCGCTCGGACGACCTTGGTTTGGAGCAGGATGCTTCTCGGGTGTCGCCGCTCAAGGTGCAGGAATGGGACGCCGGGGGCGACGCCTGATACCGCGTCAAGTTGACCGCCTACGACTGCCCGCGCATCCCGCGCGTCTGGCTCGAGCGGGAACGGCGACAGATCGGCGAGCGGTGGTTCGCGCAGGAATACCTCTGCGCGTTCGTGGACA
Organism: uncultured Chloroflexia bacterium; assembly: GCA_963724285.1. GTDB lineage: Bacteria > Chloroflexota > Chloroflexia > Thermomicrobiales > UBA6265 > CAVRUD01. The sequence goes on from CAVRUD010000025.1 coordinate 19,792, forward strand.
GCGTCGACCAGGTCTTCCGCCACGACGACGTGATGGCAGCGCTGGATTCCTCCGTCGCGCCGCCCTTCGGGGGGTGAGCATGCACCCACGGCATATCCTCGACCTCAGGCAGGCCGCCGACTACTCTGCCCTCGCCGTCGTCGAGCACGTGCCGGTCGGCGACCCCTTCGCCTCGCCGTCCGGCGACGGGCAGGTCTTCCACGCCCGCCACCTCCACCGCTACCCGCTCGGCACCCGCTATCCGGCGGTCGTCGACGACGTCGCCGGCCTCCTGACCAAGAAGCCCCTCTCCGACGCCTGCCCGCTGGCGATCGACGCGACGGGCGTGGGTCGGGGCATCGTCGACCTGTTCGTCCCGCCGACGATCGCGGCTCCCTTCGTCCCCATCACGATCACCGGCGGCGATGCCGTCACCAGCGAGTGGGAAGACGGCGTCGACCGGTTCCGGGTGCCCAAGCGCGACCTTGTGAGCGTGGTCCAGGTGCTCCTGCAGACGGGGCGCCTCAAGATCGCGCCGCAGGTCGACTACGCCGACGCCCTGACGCGGGAACTGCTCAACTTCAAGGTCAAGATCAGCCTCGCCGGCCGCGACTCCTACGGCGCCGGGACGGCGACCCTCGATGCGTGGCGGGAGGGCGAGCACGACGACCTCGTCTTGGCGGTGGCGGTGGCGTGTTGGGCGTTCATCGACCGGCCTGAGCGCGGCGGCTGGGGAGCCAGCTAGGACTGGCGCCGTGGGTGGAGCCGCACGACTACCGCTGCTCGGTCTGCAAGCGGCTCCGGATCGCGCGGGTGTTCGTGGGCTGGGTAACGAGGTTCTGTCCGTGGCGCTAGACGTGGCGCCGGCCGCGCTGGACCGCGACTTGTGGCGAAGGTCGGGGCGCCGGACGGCGCGGATCGAATCCGCCGCGCCAGGGCCACCGCGGTCCCCCTCGCGATCGAGATCGGCTCGGGAAGACGGCCAGGAGCCACCGTTCGGCGCCTCGACCTCGCCGGCTGGCCGACATCGCGAATGGCTTACGCACAACCAGCCCTCGGTCGGCCACCGTCGTGATCCGGCATCCCGCGGCCATCATGGCGAGCGGGCAGGCGAGCGCCAAGCCACCAAGGCCCGGGCAAACCAAGAGCCCGCTGGCAGGTGCATCGCCAGTGGGCACTCGGCATTTTGGCGTGCTCAGCAGACGGCGTGCAGCCAACCGGTACCGCCAGCTAGCCCGCATTGTTCACGACCGTCCCGGCCAGGAGCGTCGCCGCCCCAGTGTCCGGGCACCCTAGGACGGGGCGAGTTCGACGCAGAACTGGCCGGAGGCATTATGGCAGGCCCACCCCGCCTCACAGGGCGTCACTATGCAGTCGAAGGCGACGAAGTTGCCGGTGCTGCAGGTGGTGGAGGACGTCCCATCGGGGAGCCAGATACTCGTCAGACGCCCACTATTCACGCACACATTGCCGTGGACGGCGCATTGCCCGCCGCCGTCGCAGTCGACGCTGTGGCAGGCGCAGACCCCCGAGGCGCATTCGCTGCTCGCCGTGCAGTCCGCGCCGAACCCGAGCAATGCGGGCACGCAGTCGCCGCCCGAGCAGACCTGACCGTCCGGGCAGACCTTCGGCACCTCGATGCAGCCCAGGTCCGGATCGCAGACCGGCACCATGCAGGGGGAAGCTCCGCAAATGGAATGTTCCGGGATGTGCACGCAGCCGAGGTCCCGGTCGCACGAGTCGATCGTGCAGTCGATCCCGTCGTCGCAGACGTTTATGTGGTGGATGCATTGCCCGGTGGACGCGTCACAGGTGTCGACCGTGCAGGCGTCGCCGTCGTCGCAGTTGATGAGCGTGCCGGAGCAGACCCCGGCCTGGCAGGTGTCGGTCTGGGTGCAGGCGTCTCCGTCGTCGCAGGACGTGCCGTCGGCCTTGTTCGGGTTGGAACAGATCCCGGTCGCGGGGTCGCAGGTTCCGGCGACGTGGCAGTCGTCGAGCGGCGTGCAAACGACGTTCTGGCACAGCGAGGGGGCGCCGCACTGCCCCTCCACGCCGCCGCCGCCGCAGGTCTGCCCAGCGACCGGGCAATCGGCGTCGGTACAGCAGTCGACGAAGGGCCGGTCGCCGTGGCCGAAGTGCTCCGGCCAGGCCGGCTCGGCCACGCTGATCACCACCCAGGGGTTGGCCTGGTCTTCGGTGGCGTGGCAGAGCGGCTTCTTCTCCTGCTCCGCCCCCGCGCCGCGCGCCCGCAGGCCGGCGGCGCCGGCCAGCCCCGCCGCCAGCCCGCGCAGCACCGTGCGCCGGCTCACCCCTCCGGCCATCATCCGCGCCATCAAGTCGAACCGCTGTCCGTCCATGCGTGCCTCCTTTCGAGCGTTGCCCTCGGGCGGCTCGAGTGCCGCCGCGTTCGCGTGCGGCCGTCGTACTCGTTCGACAGCCGCATTCTCGACATCCCCCGCCCCGACGACCGCCCCGAGCGAACTCGCGACGGCGGCGGGGTGCGGGATGCCCCTAGCAGGCGATGACGGTCCAAGCGGACGCGACACCGGTGTTGGTGACCGCGCGCACCTCCACCACACGACTATTACGGATGAAAAACGGGGTGAATCCAGCGCTGCCAGAGCCATCGGTCGTGATCTGCGCCGTGTAGGCAAGCCACTCCTCGGAGATTGGGCTACGGAGGAAGGTATCCACGCTGTACGCGGTGTCGGCGGCGAAGAGGCGCAGGTTGACGTCCACCCAGCATTCGTCAGATCCGAAGGGCCTGAACGTCAGGAAGATCTCGCCCACCTGCACCGCGACGATCGTGCCGCCCTGGGCGCCGTAGCCGACGCACGCCTCCTCGCTGGCGAAGGGGACGGTCGGGTCCTCGGCGGGAGCGAGCGTCAGCCAGCCGCCTTTTTGGCAGAGCTTGGCGTTGGCGCTGTTGCCGTCGGTCGCGGCGACGGGCGCCGCCCCATGGAGCACAATCGACAGCAGCGCGATGAGACCGAACGAGAAACCGAGCCGACGCATGGATGGACCTCCTCTTTCGTCCGGGGCGGGCTAACGGTAGGAGAAGGGTCGCGCCCCGTCCGACGCCTTCGGGACCAGCCTAGGGCGCGCGGGCAGCGGCGGCCCCCGTCAAACCGACGGGGATTTTGACGGGGCTTTCAACAGGTTTTTCGGCCGAAACCGGACAAATGTCCGGTCTCGTGTCCGGACAGCGAGCCGTCGGGAGGTCCAGAGGCGGGCGCGTCAGACCAGGCCGCGCTCGATTGCCACCGCCGAAGCTTCGCGCCGGGTGGCGACGCCGAATTTGGCGCAGATGGCAGAGACGTGCCAGGCCACTGTCCGCGGGCTGAGGAAGAGCGCCGCGCCGATCTCCCGGTTCGTCCGGTGCTCGACCAGCAGGCGCAGCACGTCCTGTTCGCGTGCCGGCAGCCTCTGGAGATGGTCCGGCGCGCGTTTGGCGGCAGCCGGCGCGAGGGCTGGGGCCGCCCGCGCCGATGCCTCGGCGATGGCCGCCTCGGGTGGCAACGCCCGGCCTGCCGCCCACGCGGCCGCGAACCCCGCCTCACCGAGGTCCCGGCGCGCCCGGGCCACCGCGGCGTGGGGCCAGTTCGGTCGCGACGTGATCGCACCGCCGATGGCCTCCTGCAGCGCTTCGGACGCGCCGAACAGACGCACCGCCCGCTCGGCCTGACCTTGCATCGCCGACGTGGCGCCCAGCCCCGCCAGGCACCACGCTATGTTCCAGAAGTCCCGCGCCTCCGAAAAGTTAGTCAGACTCTCCAACCAGAGTTCCGCCGCGCGACCCATGTCCCCTTGATCGTAGGCGACCCTGGCGGCCATATTGCGCGTCTGGTCGCCCGACCATCGGTCACCCGTCTGCCGCGCCAGGGCCAGCGCCTCATCCAGGCACGCCGCAGCGAGCTCGAGCTCGCCGCGCCGGCGCCTGGCATCGCCGAGCCCGTTGAGCACACCTATTAGCCAGCTCGCCACGCCCGCCGGTCGGAGGAGGCGCAGGGCGTCCTCAAGGTGGATCACCGCCGCGTCGTCGTCCCCGCTAAAGCGAGCGACCTCGCCGAGCCCGAAGAGTGCCCACCCCTGACCGATCGGGTCCGCTTCCGCCACGCTGACCGCCAGGGATGCCTCGTGCCAGTTGCGGGCGCCAGCGTAATCCCCCCGCGAGGTGGCAATGAAACCGGCCCCCAGCAGCACCGTGGCGTACCGCTCCCCCGATCGGTCCCCCGGCACCGCCAAAACCCGCTCCAGCCGGTCCATCCCTTCGCGGTAGCTGTTGCGCATGTACCAGAAGGGCCACAACGACGCCGCAAGTCGTGTCGCCGCGGGCGCGTCGCCCCGCTCGACGAGCCAGTCCAGCGCGCTCAGGAGGTTGGCGTCCTCGGCCTCGAGCCGCCCCAACCGGGCCAACCGGCCCGGACCGTCCCCGTCAGCTCCGGCTCTGCGTCCTCCGCCAGCGCCAGGTACCAGGCCGCGTGCGCTCGGCGTATCGCCGCCTCCTCGCCGCTCGCCGCCAGCGCCTCGAGTCCGAATTCCCGCACCGTCTCCAGCAGGGCGAACCGCGGCTCGTCGGCCACGTCCTGTTGCTGGACCAGACTCTTGTCGACCAACGAGGCCAGCACGTCGAGGACGGGGGACGAAGAATCGTCGCCTGCCACTCGCTCGGCGGCCCCAAGCACGAAGCCGCCGGCGAAGACCGCCAGGCGGCGAAAAAGGGTCTGTTCCTCGGGTGTGAGGAGATCGTGGCTCCAGGCCACGGCGTCCCGCATCGTACGCAGACGTGGCGGTTGGTCCCGCGGGCCGCCGGTCAAAAGCTCCAAGCGGTGGGTGAGGCGCGCCAGCAGCGCCGCCGGTGAGAGCACCTTGCTCCGCGCCGCCGCCAGCTCGATGGCCAGCGGCAACCCGTCCAGACGCCGGCAGATCTCGGCGATGGTCTCGGCATTGGCATCGGTCAGGGCCAAGGTCGGGTTGTTCGCCCGGGCCCGCTCGACGAAGAGCCGGATGGCGTCGGACGAGTCGGGGCGTGGCTCCCCTCCCCGACCCAGCGAGAGCGGCGGCACCGCGTACTCGCGTTCGCCGGTCAAGCGCAGCGGCGCCCGGCTGGTGGCGAGCACCGTCAGGCCGCGAGCCTCGCGCACCAGCCAGGCGACCAGCGGCGCGGCGTCCAGCACCTGCTCGAAGTTGTCGAGCACGAGCAGGAGCCGTTTGCTGCGCAGGAACGTCTGAAGCTGCCCCTCCCAGGTCGGGTTTCGGCCTTCGCGCAGGCCCAGGGCCTGGCCGATGGCCTGCGCCACCAGCTCGGACCGCGAGATGGGGGCGAGCTCGACGTAAACCGCGCCGTCCGGGAAGGTGTCCCGCGCCGCCGCGGCCACCTGGAGGGCCAGGCGGGTCTTGCCGATCCCGCCGGGACCGGTGAGCGTCAGGAGGCGCACGCCCGGATCGCCCACCAGCTCCAGGACCGCGGCGATCTCGGCGCGGCGACCGACGAACGACGAGAGCGGCTCCGGCAACACGGCCGCCTCGCGCGCCGGGGCGGGCAGCGCGACGAGGCGCGGCGCGGCGGACGGCGCGTCGACCCGCCGATCCGGGGGCGGCGGTGTGCCGCGGCGCTTCGCCCGCGCGGCGTAGCGCTCCAGGTCCGCCGCGGCGATGCGGAACGAGGCGCCCTGCTTCACGGCGACCAGCTCGCCGCGCGCGATCGCCCGCCGGATCGTCCGCTCGCTCAGGCCCAGACGCACGGCCGCGTCCCGGGCGGACATGCCGTCCAGCGGACCCCGCACATCTGGCGGACGGGTCTCCCCGTCGCCTCGATCGACGTTCGCCGTGTCGTTCATCGTAAAGCGAAGACCGTCCTGCAGGCGTTAGGGCGGAACGTCTCGCAGGTCATGTCGAGCGCGATGACCGACCTTCCCGTTCGTAGTGGACAGCATACCCCTTTGTCCCATGCGGACGCGCCGAACGAACCGGAGCCATCGGGCGGGCGTCAAGCGGCGACGAGGGCGACGATCGCGAACACTAGAGCCACCCACCGGCGCGACATGGTAGCCTCCCTAACTATGATGATCAGGAGGCCAGAATACCGCATGGCCGCTAAGCCTCTTGGTGTTTCTGTTTCTCCAGCGAGCATCAGGCGTCATAGCAACGAAGCAACTTGAGCGAGGTCCTGGTTTGCCAGCCGCAGGCGCGAGGCGACCTCCAATTGACTAGACGATATGCGTCTACTGTGGCAAGCAAGGGAAGATGACGAGAGATCACGTCTTTTCAGGCACCCTCTTCGTTAGGTCGGATCCAGCTATGATCACCGTCCCAGCATGCCGAGACTGCAACGGGACGAACGCGTGGGGAGACCAACGTACGCGCTCTGGTGTCACTCGATCATCTTGGAGCTAGGCATCCCGACAACGTCAAGCACCTTCACCGCATCGCGCGGGTAACGAAACGTGGACTGTCACGCCTCGGCCGTGCTGCGCGGGAAGAGCGGCAGGCGGTCCGGATGCACATTCCCGCCGGCCACTATCTAGGAAACCACTGGCGAGTCCGGATGCCGGTCGAGGTGATGGATCGCATCACGACGACGGTGACCTACATGGTCCGCGGTCTCTACTTCCACGAGACCGGGACCGCTTTGCCGAAGGAACCATCGGTTTGGGCGCAATGTTGTTTCGCCGCACGGTTCCGCCGCCACCACGCCGCTGACGGTAAGCGCTAAACGTGCAATCGAGAAGTACGCCGGCATCGCCGAATGAGCACCTGCGACGGGATACGTATTCGAGATATCCGCGCTGAGGTAACGCGTTGTGCGGGCAAGACAGTGGCGGCCTTTCGCCAACTGACGGATACTTTCGGTGGAATGCTGTCATCGACAGCCAGGACAGTCGCCGGAAGAACGTCCGGCGCGACGAGTGAACAAGGTACAGCCCCTTTGAGCACCATTGCCCCCACGTTTCAAACAGTTCACGCCGGACGCTCCTTCGACACCACCGAGGATCTGGAGAGGGCCCTCAGAGCCGAGCGATACATCTCAGAACGAGGACTGGCGACGACGCTGTACCTCACGCTCAGGCTCCGCAAGCCGCTCTTGCTCGAAGGGGAAGCAGGGGTCGGCAAAACCGAGATCGCCAAGGTCCTGGCGTCGATCCTCGACGCGCCGCTCATCCGCCTCCAGTGCTACGAAGGCCTCGATGCCAGCTCTGCCATCTACGAGTGGGACTACCCACGGCAGATGCTCTACCTGCGCACGATCGAAGCGACCGGCGGCAAGGATGCCGATTCCGCCCGCAGGAACCTCTTCAGCGACGAGTTCCTGCTCAAGCGGCCGCTCCTCCAGGCGATCGACGCCGCCCATGAGCGCTCGCCGGTTCTCCTGATCGACGAGGTCGACCGGGCCGACCAGGAGCTAGAAGCGTTCCTGCTGGAGCTGCTCTCCGATTTCCAGGTCACCGTGCCGGAGCTTGGTACGATCCGGGCGGAGCATGTGCCGATCGTGATCCTGACCTCGAACCGAACCCGAGAAATTCACGACGCTCTGAAGCGTCGCTGTCTCTACTACTGGATCGACTTCCCCACGTTCGAGAAAGAGTTCCGAATCATGGCGGCGAAGGTGCCGGAAGCTCCCGAGCAGCTTGCCCGCCAGATCTGCGCGTTCACCCAGGGCTTGCGGGAGGTCGACCTGTTCAAGTCCCCAGGCATGGCCGAGACGCTCGACTGGGCCCAGGCTCTTCTGGCCTTGGGCACTGTCCAACTCAGCGACGATGTCGTCGATGACACGCTCGGTGTGATCCTCAAGTACCAGGAAGACGTCGACAAGGTCCGTGGCAATCAGGCCAACCAACTCCTTTCGCGAGCACTCAGTGTCACAGCAAGCTAATCCAGAAAATTCGCCCCGAGGACAGGCACCGCTCCGCTCAACATGCGCACCAAGGATGGCTTCGGCCGGCCGGTACGCCCGCGCTCGGCGGACGTGCTCGAATCGACGATTCTCTCCAATTTGTTGACCCTGGGTCGGAACCTCCGCGACGCCGGATTACCGCTCGGCAGTGGGCAGGTGATGAGTTTGATCGAGGCGGTCGGCGCAATCGATCCGCGTCGCCGGCAAGATCTCTATTGGGCGGCGCGATCGACGATCGTCACCCGGCCGGAGCACATCCCCGTCTTTGATGCCGAGTTCGGCCGGTTCTGGCGTCAGCTTCTCGACCAGGTCGATGAGCGCACCGACGCCTACTTGATGACGGGCGAGACGGACACAGCAGACTTGCCGACGGCCCCACGCCCGAATAAGAAGCAAGAAAAAGCCACTACCTCCGGCGAACCAGAGAAGGAACGGACCATCCTGGCGATCGAGGGGACCGACGAGGGCGAGGAAGGTGGCGAAGCCGAGGATATGGAAGCCCCGCCTGAAGATGTGCTGATCTTCAGTGCGCGCGAAGCCCTTCGCAAGAAAGACTTTTCACAGTTCACGCCGGAGGAGATCGCAGAGGCCCGCCGCATCTTCGATCAGATGTCCTGGCGGCTCGCGACCCGAAAGACCCGGCGGCTGGTCAAGGCGAACCTGGGCGATGTGATCGACCAGCGAGCGACCCTGCGCCGCAGCCTCCGGTACGGCGGTGTGCCGATCGAACTTCGCCACCGACGCAAGAAGGAACGGATGCGTCCGCTGGTCCTGATCTGCGACATTTCCGGATCGATGGATCGCTACTCCCGCTTGCTCCTGCGCTTCGTCCACGCCATCGAGCAAGGCCTGGACTCGGTCGAGGTTTTCGTCTTCGGCACTCGCCTGACTCGAATCACGCGGTCGCTGCGCAAGCGCGACGTCGACGACGCCATCGCCGAAGTGGTGAAGGCCGTCGAAGACTGGTCGGGCGGTACCCGCATCGGTGAGGCGATTAAGACCTTCAACTATGATTGGAGCCGGCGGGTGCTGCGCTCCGGCGCGACCGTGGTGATGATCAGCGACGGCTGGGACCGCGGCGATCCCAAGCTCCTTGCCGCCGAAATGGCCCGCCTGCAGCGATCGTGTCGCCGCCTGATATGGCTGAACCCGCTCCTTGGCGCACCTGGGTACCAGCCACTGACCCAGGGCATTCGCGCGGCGTTGCCGTACGTTGACGATTTCCTTCCGGTTCACAACCTCAAGAGCCTGGAAGCGTTGGCCCAACTCTTGAGTGATATGGCTGACAACCCGCCCGTTCGTTCGATGAAGCCGTTGCACATTCACGCGTAGAGGTATCACATGAAGGAACTTTTTCCACAGATCGACGCCTGGAGAGCCGCAGGGAATAAGGTCGCATTGGCGACCGTTGTGAAAGTTGAAGGTTCAGCCCCGCGGCCGGTCGGCGCGGCCCTGGCCGTATCCAACGGCGGCGAGCTGGCCGGATCAGTCAGCGGTGGCTGCGTTGAGTCTGCCGTATTTGACGAGGCCCAGGAAGTCATCCGCACGGGCGAGCCGAAGCTCCTGCGCTACGGGATCACCGACGAGATGGCATGGGACGTTGGTCTGGCCTGCGGCGGCACGATCGAAGTCTTCGTCGAGCCGGTCGAAGAGTAGCGTGAGCCAGTCAACCGGCTATCTCTATGCGACCTCCGGACAGCGATCGACAACCTCACCCCGGTGGCATTGGCGACGATCGTCAGTGGTCCTGGGGTGGGCGCAAAGCTGCTCGTTTTGCCCGACAGCTTTGAAGGTGGTTTCCCACAACCTGGCCTCGACGATGTCGTCGCAGACGAAGCCAGGAGATTGCTTGAAGAGGAGCGATCTGAGACGATAGCGCTCCCCCTGGCGGGAACGGACGACCAGGTCGAGGTCTTTATCGAGACTTTTCCGCCGCCGCCGATCCTGGTGATCTTTGGCGCAGTGCACGTCGCTCAATCGCTGTGCAAATTCGCCAAGCAGCTTGGATTCCGGGTCTTCGTCACCGACGCCCGGGCGACGCTCGCGACCGAGGAGCGCTTTCCGGATGCCGATCGCATCATCCGGGCCTGGCCCGACGACGCGTTCGCGGAACTCGGCATCTCGCGCAATACATATGTCGCGATTCTGACCCACGACCCCAAGTTCGATGAGCCCGCCTTGATCGGCGCCCTGGCAACCGAAGCGCGCTACATCGGCGCGGTCGGTAGCAGGAGGACGAACCGCGACCGTCGCGAGCGCCTCACGGACGCAGGCGTTTCCCCCGAGAGTATTTCGCGGGTTCGTGGACCGATCGGCCTCGATATCGGTGCCGACACGCCGGACGAGATGGCCATCTCAATCCTGGCCGAAATCATCGCCGTGCGTCACGGCCGGGCCGGCGGCCCGCTGACTGACGCAAGTGGGCCAATTCGAGGTACGGTTTCGGCGTGAACCGCGCGTCATCATCCTGGGCGATCGATCCTGCCACCGGCCTCGCGCCGGTGGCCGGTATTGTGCTGGCCGCAGGCCAGTCAAAACGTCTCGGCCGGCCAAAGCAACTTCTGGAACTCGACGGCCGCCCGATACTGGACATCGTGCTTCAGAGCGCCGGGAAGGCCCGGCTCTCGAGTTTGTTGCTGGTACTTGGCAACGACGCGGAGCGGATCGCAAGCGTGGTCGGTGATCACGGCCAGCGTATCGTATTCAATCCAGACTTCGCTCAGGGCCAAAACACATCGCTGCGAAGCGGAATCGCCGCGCTCGGCGACGATGTCGCCGGCGCGATCATCCTACTGGGGGATCAGCCGCAGGTGACGTCGCGGATCATCAGCCGGCTTGTTGCGGCGTTCTCCGAATCTGGTGCGGAGATCGTGCAACCGGTCTACAGCGGCACGCCCGGCAATCCGGTCCTCTTCCGTCGTACGGTCTTTCCAGAACTTCTGGCGATTACGGGAGATCGCGGCGCCCGCGACGTCATCCAGCAGAAACGGGACGCGGTACTCCGCGTCCCGTTCCCTGACATGGCAGTGCCGCTGGATGTCGACACGGACGAAGATTTCGCGCGCCTTCAGACAGACTGGGCCGGGCGGTCTGCCACGGACCGCTAGTGCGCCCGTCGAAAACCTTGGCCTCTGTCGCCTCAAAGCAGCCGCGGGTAAGTGTGCCGTAGCATCGAGGAGGTGCGTCGCGTGGGTGGTCAGGGCGTCCTCCACCGCCGCCCGCAAGGCGTCCAGCGTCCGGCAGCTCAGGTCCGGCAACTCCTCGGTACTTAACCTGGCGCCACGGCTCCTCGATCCGGTTCAGCTCGGGGCTGGAGGGCGGCAGGGAATAGTAGCCGACCCCAACCCGCTCCAACTGGACCAGCGTGGCCTTGGCCGTGGCGCTCCGGTGCACGGAATAGGTGTCGAGGGCGATGACGCAGGGGCGTGGCCGCCGGTAACCGCGCGGCAGCCGCTCGTGCGGCGCAGGCAGCGCCGCGACCTCCCACTAGACGAAGTCCAGGAAGGCCGCGCTGTCCAGCTTGCCGGCCGGGCTGGTCCAGACCAAGCCGGGCGCCGCCCCGGCCACCGCCAGCGCCCCCAGCTCGTTGAAGCGGCGGCCCTGGGGCTGCTCGTCCCAGACCAGCGCCCGCGTCGTGCGCCGCGCCCAGGTGTAGCCGGGCGGCAAGGTCGGGGCGAACCCGCTCTCGTCCAGGTACCACAGGTCGATCGTCTCGAGCGCGGCGAGGCCGTGCCAAAGGGCAAAATCGCCAGGTCGGCGGTGGCCTCCTCCTGGCGATCCGGGTCTCCCTGCTTGTGGGCCGTGGCCCGTTTGGTCCGTTTCCACCGGAAGCCCCGGCGCTTCAGGCGCGCCCCGAGGCGGTCCGGGGACGACCACCCCCGCTCCTCGGCCAGCCAGGCGGCCAGTTGGGGCAGCGTCCAGGTCCGCGCCCCGGTGGGGGCGTCCGCATCGAGGCGGGCCGCGACCGCCCCCAGGTCGGCGGCGGTCAACCGCGGCGGCCGGCCGGCGCGGGGGCGGTCGGCCAGCCCGGCGAAGCCCTCGGCCGCGAACCGGGCCACGGCCTTGCGCACCGTCTGCTCGCGGACGCCCAGGGCGCGGGCGGCCCGGGGGATCGTCGCGCCGTCGGCGACGGCGGGCGCGCACGCCGGGCATCGCCCGCCTCCCGATGGCGGCATGAACTTAGTGGATGGACCACTAAGCGCAACGCCTGACTCCCGCGGCTGCGGAGAGCCGCCACGGCTAAGTTGGAACTGCCTCATAGGCTCGCGCGCTGGCATTTCGCATGCGGGCTGCTCCCACATCAGCCCGATTGGGGCCTGAAGCGCAGGTGCCGAGCGACCGGCGCATCCGTTGAATGCAAGCACGCCTCGGTCACGAGTGGCATTCCGGAGGAAGATGATGCGTCCGCTTCACGAACTCATGCTCGATGCCGTCACCGAAGAGCGGCACCGCCTGACCACGCGCCGCAGGCTGCTCGGCGGTAGCGCCAAGGTTGCCGCAGGGGGCGCGGTGGCGATGGCTGCCCTGGGCACTCCCGCGCTCACGCGGCTTCGTGCCTCTGCGCAAGATTTTGCCAGCGACATCGATGTCTTGAACCACGCCCTGACGCTTGAGCATCTGGAGAACGCCTTCTACCGCGACGGAGTACCCCGGTTCCTGTTCGGCACTGACCCATTTGGTAATTCGATTGATACGTATCTGGCCCTGATTGGGGAACATGAGGCGGCACACGTCGGCACCCTGTCTCAGGTCATCGCCGACCTCGGGGGCGAGCCGGTTATCGAGCAATCGTATGACTTCGGGATCGCGGACGTGGGCTCGTTCCTCTCCACCGCTCAGGCGCTGGAAACCACCGGGGTAAGCGCCTATTACGGGGCTGGGACGTCCCTTTAGAATCCTGACTTGCTCACCGCGGCCGGGACAATCGTGGCCGTCGAAGCCCGTCACGCCGCCTACCTCAACTTCCTCAACGGCGAGATTCCGTTCCCGGACGACTTCGAGGCGACTTTGACGCCGGAGGAGGTATTGGAGATCGCCGGTCCGATCATCGCTGGCGCCAGTGGCGGCGCGCCGGAGGCAGTGACGCCAGAGGCATAGATGCGCCAGTTCCGCCCCTACAAGCGACAAATTCAGCTAAAGGAGCTCTCAAAATGCGATCCACCAGCGAGCGCATTGCGGCCCTGATTGATACAGTGCAATTGGAATCAAGACGTGGGTTGCTCATCAACGGAGTCAAAATCGCCGCCGGTGGTGGCCTGGCGCTGGCCACAGTCGCCCACCTTCAGTCGTCAGCGAGCACTCAGGAGACGACGCCGGCGGATGATACGCCGTTCGCCGGTCCGGTCGATGTTCTGCAATACGCCCTGGCCCTCGAGCACCTGGAATCAGCCCTCTACCGCGAGGCCCTGGAGACATTCGATCCGCAGGCCTTCATCGACACCGGTTTCCAAGTCTCCGTGCGCGAATACATCGAAGCCGTCGCCGAGCACGAGGCCTCTCATGTCGAGACACTTACCGGAGTGATCAGCGACCTCGGCGAAGACCGATCGCGGAAGCCTCTTATGACTTCGGCTACGCCGATCTCCCCAGCTTCCTCGCCACCGCCGCCGCAATTGAGAACCTGGGCGTCAACGCCTCCACCGGCGCCGCCCAATACCTAACGAAGACAACGAACTCCTCACCGTCGCCCTTACCATCCACGGCGTCGAAGCCCGCCACGCCGCTTACCTCAATCTGCTGACCGGCGCCGTACCGTTCCCCAATGCGACCGACGCGCCCCAGACTCCGGACGAGGTCCTCGCAATCGCCGGCCCGTTCATCACCGGCGAGGGCGGCGCGACCCCGGAAGCCTCGCCGTCGGCCTAGTACCCCCTGTCATTCCGAGCCTGTCGAGGAATCTCGAAGGGCACGTGGTAACGCAGTTGCCCTGGCCTACGAGAATACGACATCGTTCTCTCGAACCCGGCGGCACCTACGGAACGCTGTTCCCCTCTAGATCCCTCGACAAGCTCGGGATAACGGGGTTGGCCGGGACGGCATCGACGCTTCGTTTGTCCAATACGGGGAGCGGGATCCCCGGCGTCTCGCTCCCCTACTCAGACGCCGGCGAAGGCGCAAAGCGCCAGCGAGTAGCGCCCCACGGTTCAGCGGTCGCGACGCCGAACGCGGTGTCGAAGGTGAAGCGGTAGAGGTACCAGGGCGGAGGTCCGGCGCTCGGCGCGCTGTACGGCGCCGTAATGGCATCACCGTCGACCTGGGCGGGCCAGCCACTGGCCCTGTCGAGCGATGCGATCAACTCCAGGGTTGCGGAGTCGGTTACCCTGACCGCCTTGCCCTCCAGGACGAGGTCGATACCGCGCAACCCGACCGCGATCGTACAGTCGGAGCTGTGAGCCAGGTTGCGCGACTTTCTCGACTGCCGGCCCGCTCGTGAAGTAGAGATCGCCGTCATGCCAGATCGCACCGACCGATGTCGTGTGGGGACGACCGTCGGGCCGCACGGTCCCAAGGAAGAACGGCGTCCCCGGCTGCGGCGGGCCGTCGATCAAATGTTCGCGCGGCCGGCTCCAGGGCAATACCGCTGATCCATAGATGTCGAGATTCGTCGTCTCTATAGGCTCTCGCCCGGCTCCACCGCTCCTAACCGGGACCCACTTCGGTTCGGCCATCTTGTCTCCTCTCTCGTGGTAGTGCGGCGATGACGAAAAGGGGAATCATGCGGCGGCGAGATTTCGTCACGAGATTTGGCGGATTGGCCCTGACGCCGGTAGTCGCCCGCGTTCCGGGCGCCGCCGCCATCGGGGCCGCACGGGAGGCGACGCCGGCGGTCGCGACGGGAGACGGCAGCCTGGCGGCGATACTGGCCCTCGCGCCCGATGTTCTCGCAGGTGGCGCGCCGCAGTTCCAGATCACCCAGTACGCCAATCCCACATTGCAGCTCGACACCGTTGGGATCACTCCTCCGGAGTCGATCGACGACGATGAGTCTGTCTCGCAGTGGGTACGTGCCAACTGGTGGATGGCTTTGCCGAACCCGATGCGAACGCAGGCACTGCTGGAGGACTGGCGGATCGTCTTTGGGTTCGACGCATTTCAGGTCGATCAGTCAATCGTCGTCGGCGAGCCGCCGGCGGCACTGACGATCTACCGCGGCCGCTTCGACGTGAACGAATTGCGCGCTGCCTGGACGGCAAGTGGCTACACCGAGGTCGACATCGACCGCGCCGAAGCCTACTCGATTCTCCGAAGATGACAGCATCGACCTCTCCTCCGCCGTCGCGCAACTCGCCCTCGCCCAGATGAACAACGCCGCAATCCTGCCGGACGGCACCCTGCTCTTCTCACCGACCCTGGAGGGGTTGCGGACAATGGTCTCCGCGGCGACGGGGAGCCTCGACGCTGGCCGAGCAGCCCGACGTAGCCTCGCTAACAGCCACGCTCGATCCGACATAATCAGCGCCTACCTGATCCCGGGCGATACGCTGCGGGCAACACCCACCGACATCCTCGGCGAACCGGGTACGCCGGAGCAGATCGCCGCCATCGAGGACATGATGGCGGAGGTCGACGCCGGAGTCCTGGAGCCGATGCCGCGCCCCCGACTGGCGGCGATCGGGTCACCGCCGGCGGACCACTGCCGTAACTGTCGGATGAGTCGCTGGCCACCCCGATGCCAGAAACACCGCTCGCCCACGACCTGATCGCGCTGGTGATGAACGACAGGTCAGCCGCCGAAGCAGCGATCCCAATCGTCGAAGCCCGTTTGGCGAACGGGATGAGCTTCGTCACCAATCGGCCGTACACCGACTATTTCACGGAATGGGACCCTGACCGTCGCTAAATCCGAGCCCTCGTGCTCCTGATAGATCTCACTCCGGCGGCGGATTCCACCCCCGCCATCGTCCTCAACCTTCTGAACAGGCGGGACCTGCTATTCGTCGGCTGGCGAGACGACAACGCGACGCCCTCAACCGATGAAGACGAAGACGAACGGCCGGACCACGATGGTCCGGCCTGCTCTCGTCACGTCTCGCGTCTCACGTCTAAGGATCTCGCTACGCGATCTTCTCGCGCAGGAACGCCGCGACATCCGCCAGCGGTAACCGGTGCTGCGCGGTCGTGTCGCGGTCACGGACCGTGACGGCCTTATCCTCCAGCGTGTCGTAGTCGACCGTGAAGCAGAACGGGGTGCCGATCTCGTCCTGGCGGCGGTACCGCTTGCCGATGTTGCCCGTCTCGTCGTACTCGATCAGGGCATCGGTCTCGGCCTGGAGCTGGTCGAACAGGGTCCTGGCCACGTCGGCCAGTTCCGGCTTCTTCATCAGCGGCAGCACCGCCGCCTTGTACGGCGCGATCCGCGGATTCAACCGAAGCAGCACCCTGGTGTCCGGCTTGCCGTTGACGTCGACCGTCTCCTCCTCGTCGTAGGCATCGAGGAGCAGGATCAGGAAGGTCCGATCCACGCCAAAGGTCGGCTCGACCACGTGCGGCAGGAACCGGGTGCCGGTCGGCTGGTCGAAGTAGGTCAGGTCCTCGCCGGAGTGCTCCTGGTGCTGGCGCAGATCGTAGTCGCTGCGATTGGCCAGGCCGTACAGCTCCTTCCAGCCCATCGTGCCGGGGAAGTTGTACTCGTAGTCGATCGTCCGGCTGGAGTAATGCGACAGCTCTTCGGCGGCGTGCTCGCGCACCCGGATGTTCTCCGGCTTGATCCCGATCAGATCGAGCCAGGCGCGCATGTCAGCGATCCATTGCTCGAACAGTTCGGGGGCCTCCTCGGGCCGGACGAAATACTCGATCTCCATCTGCTCGAACTCGATCACCCGGAAGATGAAGTTCCCCGGCGTGATCTCGTTGCGGAACGCCTTGCCGATCTGGCCGACCCCGAACGGCAGCTTCACCCGCGAGGTGGCCACGATGTTCTTGTACTGGGAGAAGATCGCCTGGGCCGTTTCCGGGCGCAGGTAGACCTGTACCCCCGTCTCCTCGACCGGCCCGATCGTCGTCCGGAACATCATGTTGAACTGCCTGGCGTCGGTCAGGGTCCGGTTGCCGCACTTGGGGCATGGCAGGTTCGCCTCGGCCAGGATCGCCGTCAGTTCCGCCGGCGGCTTGCCGTCGACGTGCTGCCCCAGCTTCTCCTCGATCAGGTGGTCGGCCCGGAACCGGCTCTTGCAGGTCTTGCAGTCAACCAGCGGGTCATTGAAGTTGGAGACGTGGCCGGAGGCCTCCCAGATGCGGGGGTGCATCAGGATCGCGCCGTCGAGCCCAACCATGTCCCGCCGCCGATGGATGAACGTCTTCCACCACAGCTGCTTGATGTTGTTCTTGAGCTCGGCCCCGAGCGGGCCGTAATCCCAGGTGTTGGCCAGGCCGCCGTAGATCTCGGAGCCGGGATAGACGAAGCCGCGCCGCTTACACAGGGCAGCGATCTTGTCCATAGTTGCGGCCCTGGGGGCGGTTGCCGTGTCGGTCACGTGGGTCCTCCGATCGATGAACGTGGTTTCCTGACGACGGACAAGGAAAGGGCGGACTCGTGGGCCCGCCCAGGAGATGCTTCAACGCTGACGAACAGCAGCCCGGCCGGATTACCCGTCCACGCTGGCGTTCGCCAGCTCGGTACCGTTGCCGAGTACGGTATCGGTGAATTCGTCCAGGTCGCCAATCTGCACGTTCGCCTCGACCGACACGATCCGTCGTTCGGAGCCGTCGGCAAGCTGGCGGTAGACCTGGGTGGTCGAGATGGAGACGTGGCCAAGCCGCTGCTGTACGTCCCGCAGATCTGCTCCGCCCTTGAGGGCGTGCATCGCAAACGAGTGCCGCAGGGTGTGCGGCGTCACGTCACCTACTTCTGCCTGCTGGGCATACGACTTCAGAATCAGCCAGAAACCCTGGCGAGTGAGGCGATTGCCCCGGTGATTCAGGTAAAGCGCCGGCTCGTCATCGACCGCGAGCGCAGGGCGCCCCTCGGTCAGGTACGTGCGCAGCGCCTCCAGCGCTCGGTTCGACAGCGGCACGGTCCGCTGCCGCCCGGCCTTGCCGGCGCACTGGACCTGGCCCGTATTGATATCGATGTCGGTCAGATTGAGTGCGACCAATTCGCTGACGCGCATCCCAGTCGCGTAGAGCGTTTCCAGCATCGCCTTGTCGCGCAACACTTCCGGCTTGCTCTCGCCCTCGACCTTGCAGGGCTGCGCCAGCAGGCGCGACACCTCTGCCGGGCTGATTGCCCGCGGGACGTACTTGGCGACCTTCGGCGACGACATTCGAGCGGCCGGATCGGCCCGCATGACGCCTTCACTGAGAAGAAATTGGCAGAAGCTCTTGATCGCCGCGGTCTTGCGCGCCACAGTCGACGAGGCATAGTCCCGATCCCGCAAGTGGAGCAGGTACATCGTCAGATGCGCATCGGTCAGTTCGGTCCACTGACCGACCGGCGCCATCTGATCGCGGGGATCCATGTTCTCCAGGTGGGAAATGAACTGGGTCAGGTCGTTCCGATAGGCGGCGATCGTGTTGATCGAGAAGCCGCGTTCCTCTTCGAGTACCCGCAAGAATCGGTCGACGTTTGTTCGCATCAACGGTTCCCCCATACGCCCAGATCGATCCACGCCCGGCACACGCTACCGTGGTTGTGAATCAGGTCACCCTCGCTCGTATCGATCCTACAGTACGGCTTCAAGCGGAGTGAACGGCAACTTGAAGGCGTCTGCGACTGCTTGATAGGTCACCTTGCCGTGCAACACATTCACCCCCTTGGCCAGCGCGTTGTCTCTGGACGCGGCCTCTTTCAGCCCCAGATCGGCCAGCTGCAGGCCGTAGGGGAGCGTGACGTTCGACAGCGCCAGGGTCGAGGTGCGCGGAACCGCGCCAGGCATGTTCGTCACGCAGTAGTGGATGATCCCATCAACGAGATACGTCGGATCGCTATGCGAGGTCGGCTTTGCGGTCTCGATGCAGCCTCCCTGATCGATCGCCACATCAACGACGACCGATCCCGGCCGCATTGCGGCGATCATCTCCCGGGTGACCAGCTTCGGTGCCCGCGCCCCGGCGATCAGCACCCCACCGATGACCAGATCGGCCTCCTTGGTCGCGGCAGCAATATTGTGCCGGTTCGAGGCGAGGGTGTGGATCCGGCCGTGCAGCACCTCGTCCAGAAAGCGCAGCCTTTCCACATTGAGATCAAGGATCGTGACGTTGGCGCCCATCCCCAGAGCGATCTGAGCGGCATTCGTCCCAACAACTCCGCCCCCAATGACGACGACATTTGCGCCGGGCACACCGGGGACGCCACCCAGCAGCATGCCTCGTCCTCCGTAGGTCTTCTCCAGATAGTGCGCTCCGACCTGAACAGCCATCCGGCCGGCCACCTCGCTCATCGGCGTCAGGAGGGGCAAGGTGCGGTTCTCGGGCTGGACCGTCTCGTAGGCGACCGCCTGGACTTTTCGGTCCATCAGCGCCCGGGTGAGCGACTCTTCGGCGGCGAGGTGAAGGTAGGTAAAGAGCACCTGATCCGGTTGAAGCAGTTCGTACTCGGACGGGATGGGTTCCTTGACCTTGACGATCATCTCGGCCCGCAGAAAAACATCAGCATGAGACGCGGCAATCTTGGCCCCAGCCGCGACGTATTCCGCGTCGTCAAATCCGCTGCCGGCGCCGGCTCCCGTCTCGACAATCACGTCGTGGCCACGGGCCACGTACTCCGCTGCCCCGGCAGGCGTCGTCGAAACGCGGTTTTCCCGATCTTTGATCTCTTTCGGCACGCCGACGATCATCCGCGCGATCCTTTTTCTCCAAAAAAGCCGGCCCCGACGCTGGACGCCCGGCTCGCTATCCCGTCGTCCCCCGGGGCCCGGTCACTAGCACCCCAAACGGGACGCGGGATACGTCGGTGCGAACGATCGCAAGAAGGTTGAGCATACCATAACGCTCCCCCTGCTCCCCCTGATCCTTGCCTTTTTGACACGATGAGCCCAGACCACCTGAGGGATCTCGTGTTGCGTCGGATTCCGCCGCTGACTACCATTGACCGTGCGAACGGTCTCGCGTTGGGACACGTGATACATCACCATGGGCGGAACACCGCCAAGCGATCGGACCCTGCTTGAACGGCCTCTATATCATCCCGATCCTCGCCTTTCTGATTCTTATCCACGAGGTTGGCCACTACGTCTCCGCCCGGATGGTCGGTGTCAAGGTCGAAGAGTTCGGCATCGGCATCCCTCCCCGCCTCTTCGGCTGGACCCGCAATGGCGTCATCTGGTCGATCAACGCCATCCCGTTCGGCGGCTTTGTCCGGGTTAAAGGCGAAGACGGGGCCAACATGGACTCGGATTCGATGAACTCCAAAGGTCCGTGGCAACGGGCGTTTTTCCTTGCCGCCGGCTCTTTCATGAACCTGGTCACCGCGATCGTCCTGATCGTCGTCCTGATCGGGATCCGCGGCGTGACCACCGAAAACCTCTACGTCGACTACGTCGAACCAAATTCCCCTGCGGCGGTCGCGGGCTGGCAGACAGGTGACAAAATCATCGAGGCCGGCGGACGCGAGATCGACAACCAGCAGGAGTTGAGCAACGTCACCGACGACTTTAGCAACCAGCCGATGAGTGTCGTTCTGCTCCGGGGCGACGAGCGGATCGAAACGATGGTCACGCCCCGCAGCGATCCGCCGGAGGGCCAGGGCGCTACCGGCATCCGCGTTTCCGGTGGCGACATCCCGGATGCCAACGTCGAGGTCTCGACGCTGACTCCCGACAGCGCGCCCGCCGCCGCCGGCCTCCAGGAGGGCGACCGGTTCGTCTCGATCGATGGCCGCCCGGTCGTGGACGCCTTCTCGGCACTGATAGCGGTTCGGAACGCCGAAGGGCGCACTGTTCCGGTCGAGGTCGAGGGCACCGACGGCCAGATCCGCCAGCTCGACCTTGCCGTTCCCCTGATCGGCTTCGAGCTGACGAACGTCGAATTCGGCTCTCCGGCCGGCGAAGCTGGTTGGCAACCTGATGACCGCGTCGTCAAAATCGGCGATCAGCCCCTAACGTCCAGTGCCCAACTCGTCGACGCGGTACGCACTGCGGCCGGCGCTCCGATCCCGGTCACCATCCTGCGTGATGGTGCCGAGATCGAGACTACCCTGACGGTCACTGGGGTCGAGCCTGCGACCACGTTTGATGACGCCGCCGATGCTATCGGAGTGGAAGCCGTACCGCTCAATCCGTTCGAGGAGATCGGCTTCGAGGAACGGATCGACCCGATTTTCGAGAGTGTTCCCGCCAGCGAGGTCATTCCTCGTGGCTTCCAAGAGGCCTGGACCACGACCACGAGCATGGTCGAGGGCGTCTGGGGCCTGGTCACCAGCCCGTCGCAATGGGATCAAGTGGCGGGCCCCGTCGGCATGGGCCAACTCACCAGCGAAGCACTCGACCAAAGCCCGCTTCCGACCTGGGTCGTTCTCACCCGGATCGCCATCGTGCTTTCCCTCAACCTGGCGGTGCTGAACCTCATTCCGCTTCCCGCCCTGGACGGCGGGCGCCTGCTCTTTGTCGCCATTGAGATTCTGCGCGGCGGCCGCAAGATTGCCCCGGAGAAGGAAGGCGCGGTTCACCTCGTCGGTTTCGTGCTATTGATCGGCCTGATGTTCGTCATCGCCTTCTTCGACATCGACCGCATTCGCGACGGCCGCGACTTCCTTCCGTAGTCGTGAGACGTGAGACTCGAGTGGAGAACGTAAGATTCCCTTGACGGTTTTCCGTCATCGTCACGCAACACTGTCGTCGCTCGTCTAGTCACGTCCCACGTCCCACGTCCCACGTCTCGAACAGGAGCCAACCAATGTCTCTCGTCGCTCCCCGCCGGCCCACTCGCGTGCTCGAGGTCGGGGACGTCAAGATCGGCGGCCACAATCCGATCGTCGTCCAGTCGATGACCACCGCCGATACCCGAGATCCGAAGGCCACCCTGGAGCAGATCGCCAAACTCGCAAATGCGGGCTGCGAGATCGTCCGGGTGGCCGTGCCGGACCGCAAGGCCGCCGCCGCGCTGCCGGACATCGTCCCCTACTCCCCGGTTCCACTCATCGCCGACATCCACTTCGAGCACACCCTGGCGCTGACCGCGCTCGACGCCGGGATCCACGGCCTGCGCTTGAACCCCGGCAACATCCGCAAAGCCGAGGATGTCCGCGAGGTCGTCAAGAAGGCCAAGGAGCGTCAGGTCCCGATCCGGATCGGGGTCAACTTCGGCTCGGTCGCGCCGATGACGGAAGAGTTCGTCGATGAGATGGCGACACAGGGGGCTAGCCAACTCGACCTCCGCGCCGAGTGGCTGGTGCGTTCGGCCACGGGCCACATCCGCATTCTCGAAGACCTCGACTTTGGCCTGATCAAGGTCAGCCTTAAGGCATTCGAAGTGCCAGTCCTGATCGAGGCCTACCGCCGGTTCGCCGCGTTGCCGAATGACTATCCCCTTCACCTGGGCGTTACCGAGGCGGGAACGCCGCGGGCGGGCAGTGTCCGCTCGGCGGTCGGCATCGGCACACTCCTCGCCATGGGCATCGGCGACACGATCCGCGTCTCGCTGACGACCGATCCGGTCGAAGAGGTCTTCGTCGCCTACGAGATCCTCAAGAGCCTCGAGCTGCGCCAGAAGGGCGCGACCATGATCGCCTGCCCGACGTGTGGCCGCGTCGAAGTCGACCTCTTCACCCTCGCCGCCCAGGTCGACGAGTTCCTCGTCGATATCAAGGAGCCGATCCGGGTCGCGGTGATGGGCTGCGAGGTCAACGGACCCGGTGAGGCGAAGGACGCCGACGTCGGCCTGGCCGCCGGTCGGGGCAAAGGCGTCATCTTCCGCAAAGGCCGCAAGATTCGGATCGTGCAGGAAGCCGACATGCTCACCGAGTTGAAGGCCGAGATCAATCAGGTCATCGAAGATCGACGCAATGGCATCGTCGACGAAGCCCCGGACGAGACCTTCGGGCGCTACAAGCCAATGGTGACACTAACGCCTGTGTAGTCTCGGCGAACTGCGCCATTGCACAACATGACGTTCATGTGCTTCATCAGAGTCTGGTGCGGTACGTCGCGGTAGTGCGCGAGAACGCGCCTATTGCCCGTGTGGACCGCGTCGCTGCCCCACGCTGAATTTCACATCATGCGTAGCAGCCGATTTGAATTCAGGGCAAGCGCTAAGGTGTTCAAAGGGATCGTGCTACAACGGTGCGGCGATCTACACAGCGCGACTCGACAGTCGCATCGCTATCGCGCATGATCCCAGGTCGATGATCGACGACATGGGCAAGGAGGCTCGTGCCCGTGGATGCCGGTGCCCTCTATGTGATTACCGGCATCGTCTCGCTCGCGGGACTGCTTGCGTGGCGATTCGTCCTGCGTCGCACCCGAAAGCGCGTTCCTGATCGGGGCGCGATCTATCCCAGCATCGATGCAGCGGCGGATGCGCCCTCGTCCGACCAGATCCTCTTCGCCGCAGCCCAACGTCTACTCGACGCCCACATTACCAGCACCGATATCCTGGACGGACGCGCCACCGCGGCCCTCGGCACAGGTAGCACCGTCTTGCCGGTAACGATTGGCCTGCTGAACCTGGTGAGGAGCGGTCAGCCGCTGTCCCAGGACACCCTTTACCTTGTCCAAATCGCTCTAGTCGCCTACGTGCTCCTCCTAGTCAGCGCGTTGATAGTCTTTCTCATCCCGAACCTCTCGTTCCGCCCAAACATCGAAACCCTAAAGGGATACGCCGCACTGGGATACGAGGGCACGGCCCTCCGGCGCTGGGTTGCCGAAGAATAGGTGATCGCGATCGAGGAAAACCGCGCGCGGCTACTGTGGAAGGGGCGCGTCGCCCTTGCGGTGATAGGTTGGCTGGTCGTCGAGGCGCTGGCGCTCGCCATCGCCGCCTACCTCACCGTGAACTAGCGCGAGAATCCGGCCTCGGCGGCGGGTAAATACGATCCGATCCGCCTGCCCCGCCTGGGGTTCTGACAATGGTCTCAGGTGGACCTGGCGGCGGGATCGGCCGCGGCGATGGTGCAGGCGCTTGTGATGATGGTCGCGCGGTGCCAAGCAACCCGGCCGGCACAGGTGGTCGTGTCATGTGTCCTCCTTCGGCGTGGCAGAGACACACCTCTAGTATGCCAGAATAGGGTTTGCATCAACGAGGGAGACGAGACTTGTTCTCCGAACGAGAGAATGTTTCGGAACCTGTTCCTGGATTCACCGGGTGCCGGCAGCTCTATCTGACGCAGTGTTTCGCAAGGGTCACAAGCGAACAGGGAGGTACCGACCTATGAGCGACGAAGTCGACCTTTACCCCAGCAGCGGCAACATCTACGCCGATCTTGGATTCGACGATCCCGACATGGAACTGGCAAAGGCAGAGCTTGCGATCGAGATCTAGAGGATCATCACAGCGCGCGGGTGGTCTGAAACCGAGGCAGCGACGGCACTGGCACTCGGCATCGACGGGTCAACGCTCTCGAATCAGATACAAGGTCGACTTGGTGATGTATCACACGAGCGCCTTATGCACTTTCTGAACAGATTGAATCTTGACGTTCGGATCGTCGTCGTCCCAAATCATTCTAGTCAACGGTCGGCACGACTGACGGTGGAGCTCCATCGGTGAGAAATGTCGGACCTAACCACGTTTGGTAGATTCCTTGAACGCCGCCGCAACGGTATCGTCGACGAAGCCATGACCAGACCTTCGGCCGCTACAAGCCGATGCTAACCCTAACGCCGGCCTGATCCGCACGCCCTCCGCAGGAGACACTATGACCAATGCGACCCTGGTTCGGATCGAGTTCGGCAACCTCGAAGGACGACGGCCTCGCCACGCCGGAAAGAATGCCCGTTTGGGCGATCACGGCGACAGGATCAGCGTGCCAATCGCCCGCGTCACGACGGAAGACGGCGCGACGGGATTCGGCAGGGTGCGAGCCTCGCGCGAGCAACTCGCGGGCCTCATGGGTACCAGCCTCAAGGAGGCCTTCGATACCGAATCCGGCGTAGCCATGGCATGGCGTGCGATCGAGTTCCCGCTGTGGGACCTTCAGGCGAAGCGCACGGGTGTGCCGGTACACAGGCTCATCGCGCAGGACACCTCCGCGACGCCTGGCCCTCGACGCGTGCCGTGTTACGACACGTCACTCTACATCGATGATCTCCATCTGGCATCCCACGACGAGGCCGCTGCCTTGATCGCTGCCGAAGCGATGGATGGCTGGAACCGGGGACATCGGGCTTTCAAGATCAAGATCGGCCGAGGCGCGCGACACATGCCCCTCGACGACGGTACGAGGCGTGACATCCTCGTCATACGCGCCGTCCACGAGGCGGTTGGACCCGAAGCTCGGCTGATGATCGATGCCAATAACGGGTACAACCTGAACCTCGCCAAGCGCGTGCTGCATGAGACGGCCGACTGCTCCATCTACTGGCTTGAAGAGGCGTTTCATGAGGACCCCGTGCTCTACCGGGACTTGAAGGAGTGGCTGGCGCGTGAGGGATTGCCGGTCCTGATTGCCGATGGCGAAGGCGACGCCTCGCCGGGACTCCTGGATTGGGCCCGTGACGGACTGATCGACGTGGTCCAGTACGACATCTTCGGTCATGGGTTGAGTCAATGGCTTGCCACCGGGCGGCAACTGGCGGCCTGGAACGTAGGGGCAGCGCCGCATCACTATGGCACCCTCTTCGGCAACTATGCGGCATGCCACCTGGCGCCTGCCTTGGCGAATTTCCGCTATGCCGAGTGGGACGAAGGAATGGCCACCGGGCTGGGTACGGACGGCTACAGGATCGAGGATGGTGCGGTCGTCTTGCCAGAAACGCCCGGGTTCGGGCTCGAACTGGACGAGGGTCTCTTCGCTCGCTCAGTCGCCGAAAACGGCTTCACGCTGACCGCGTAGTGCGATCCTCGCCTTGCCAACCATGATCGGTAGTCCGAGATCGTTCAATCCTTCACAAACTTTTTCAACGATCGTATACTTCCGGTGACGAGACCGTGGGCCGGGGACGGTCTGTACCGTTTTCGGAGACTCGCCAGCGAGCACGACCGGCCACGCGGCACAACCGGAGCCTCCCATCTATGACTCGCGCACCACGCGCGTTCCTGTCGCTCTTTGTCGTGGCAGTCCTCGTTGTGACCGCCATATCTGGCATCGGTTTCGCACGTATCTCGCGGGCGAGCGCAGCTGCGGTCCAGGACTCTCCGCTCTCCTGTAGTCCACTTGTCTCCGCCGGCAATGCCACACCCTCGGCGGCGTCACCTGACGCCGGTGCTGCTGCTCCCGTCGAGGCGCCTGAGGACGCCATCGAAGTCTCCGTCGGCTACGTTCCTGTTTCGATCTACGCGCCGGTCTTCGTCGCGCTCGACAAGGGCTACTTTGCCGAGGCCGGTCTGGATGTCACCCTCGAGCCATTTGCCGGTGGGCCGGAACCGATCACGCTGACCGCCTCGGGTGAACTCGACTTCGCCGCCATCGGCGCCGGCCCCGCCTTCTGGAACGTGATTTCCTCCGGACTGCCCATCTCTGTTATCGCCCCCGGCCACGCCGAAGGCTCGCCGGTTGCTACCCCGCTGATGATCTCCAAGGAGAACTGCGAGTCCGAAGGGATCACTAGCGTCGCCGACCTTGAAGGCAAGAAGGTCAGTGTCAACGCCCGGGGCGCGACCGAGTACTGGCTCGGCCAGGCGCTCGCCACCGGAGGTCTGACCCTGGACGACATCGATCTCCAGGTACTGCCGTTCCCGGATGCGGTCGCGGCTCTGGCCGCGGGTGCGATCGACGCGGCGATGGTCGGCGAGCCGCTGGCCACACAGGCCGAAAATGATGGTCTGGCTGTCCGCCTGCTCTCCGACTTTCCGGTTCAGGACATCCAGCCGACGGCGATCATCGGCAACACCGATTTCCTCTCGGAGAATCCCGAGGCGGCCCAGGGGTTCGTTACCGCTTACCTGCGCGCCTCCCGTGACTTGACCGGCGATGGGTTCAAAAACTCCGACAATCTTGCGATCATCGAGGCCTACACGGGTGTTCCCGCGACGCTCATTTCGCAAGCCGTGCAGCCGCTTTACCAGCCGGACGGCTACATCGATCCGGCAAGCTTCGCGACCCTGCAGACCTTTTTCCGTGAGCGCGATCAGCTCGAGTACGACGACGACATCGATCCGTCGACCTTCATCGACACGACCTACGTCGACGCGGCGGTCACCGCGCTTGGCCCCTACCAACCGTAGGTGAGGCGGCCAGTGCGAGGATATCCACGATGAATCGATCCGCAGCGATGTTGGCTCCCGGGAGCGCGATCGAGATGCCCCGGAGCGTCGTTGCGCCCGCTCCCGCGATCACCGTTCCGGCGGAGTCGGGAGTATCGATCACCCTCTCCGGGGTCGGCCGGCGCTTTGAGACGCCGACCGGTCCGCTCGACGCCATTAGAGACGTAACACTCTCGGTCGCTCCGGGGAGTTTTTGCGTCATCGTTGGCCCGTCGGGCTGTGGCAAGACGACCCTTCTGCGCATCCTGGCCGACCTCGACCACCCCACCAGCGGCGACGTATCGCTGGTCCGCGACGACGGCCAAAAGCCCACCAACGCGATGGTTTTCCAGGGACGTTCGGTCTTTCCGTGGCTGACCGTCGGCCAAAACGTCTCGTACGGGCTCAAGCTCCGGGGTGTGTCGCGCAAAGCACGCAAGGCTGCCGCGGCAGACCTGCTCGAGGTCGTCGGCCTCTCCCGATTCACCGCCAGCTACCCGCACCAGCTCTCCGAAGGCATGCGCCAGCGGGTTGCAATCGCCCGGGCGCTCGCGGTCGATCCCGATGTCCTGCTGATGGACGAGCCGTTCGGCGCCCTCGACGAGCAAACCCGTTTCATCCTCCAGGAGGAACTCCTCCGGATCTGGGAGCGGACGCGCAAGACCGTGGTCTTCATCACGCACTCGATCGACGAAGCGATCACCCTCGCTGACCAGATTGTCGTGATGACGGCTCAGCCTGGCACAGTCAAGGCGGTTCTTTCGGTGCCGTTCCTCCGGCCGCGGGCGTTGACCGACGTCCGCGCCGATCCGGAGTTCGCGCCCCTGTTCAACCAGATCTGGGGCCTACTCAGGGACGAAGTGCTGCTCGCCCGGAGCCAACAGGAGAGTACCCACCTGTGAGCGCCCGTTCCAAACGTCGCTGGCTGGAACTCGGTCTGACACTCGCCTCGCCATTTGTCCTCTTGGCAATCTGGGAGGTGTTGAGCCGGACCGGCACCATCGATCGCCGCTTCTGGCCGGAGCCGAGCAGCCTGATCGGCACCTCCTGGGAACTCGTGCAAGAGGACAACCTGCTGGGGGATATCTGGATCAGCACCGTCCGTATCCTGGGCGGCTTCGCATTGGGCGCCATCCCGGGTGTGATCCTGGGGCTGGCGATGGGGTTGTTCTGGCCGGTCCGGGTATTCGTGATGCCGGTGGCGGCCGCCATCTACGCCGTCCCCAAGATCGCGGTCCTGCCGTTGGTGATCATCGCCTTCGGCACGGGGGAAGCCTCGAAGCTGGCGATCGTTGCCCTCTCGATCTTCTTCCTCGTGGTCCTGAACACGATGGCCGGGGTGCTCCAGATCGATCGGTCATTCCTCGATGTCGCCCGCAATTTGGGCGCCTCTCCCCTGCAGACCTTCTTGACCGTGGCCCTGCCGGGCGCCCTGCCGTCGATCTTCACCGGGCTGCGACTGGCGCTCGGGTTTGCCCTGATCGTGATCGTCGGGGCGGAATTCCTGTCGCCGCGCAAGGGCGGCATCGGCGATCTGATCTGGCAGAGCTGGCAGATCTACGCAATCGAGAAGATGTTCGTTGGCCTCATCGTTACCGGCATCATGGGCTGGGCCCTGACCCTCGCCCTGGATCTGGTGGAACGCCTCGCCCTTCCCTGGAAGCCGGCGGAGTAACGGTGACTATTAAGCGGTGATGGGGAATAGGAATACGACAATGGCAACAGCGGCTCCAATGCCATCACCCTTCGCCCACCTCCCATACCCCGTCCGCGTCTGGATGCAGGCGATTCGCATCTTCTCGTTCACCGCATCGATCATCCCGATCCTGATCGGCTCGGCACTGGCGCTCGTCGATGACGAGTTCGATATCCTCCTGTTCGTGGTGATGCTCGTGGCCTCCGTCGCCTGCCACGCCGGCGCAAACCTGGCGAACGACTACTTCGACCACCGGAAGGGTATCGACACGCCCGAGTCGTTGGGGCCGAGCAAGGTCATCCAGCAGGGGTTGTTGACCCCTGAGCAGGTCAAGCGCGGCATGATCATCGCCTTCGGGATTGCCACGGCCCTGGGCTTGATCGTCGTTGCCCAGACCGGTTGGGAGATCCTCGTATTGGCGCTGGCAAGCCTCGCCGCCGCCTATCTCTACACGGGCGGTCCCAAGCCGCTCGGCTACATCGCCCTCGGCGAGCTGGTCGTCCTGATCTTCATGGGGCCGGTGATGGTCGTCGGCGCCTACTATGTGATGACGGGCGACGTCACCGCGACATCGGTACTCGTTTCTCTGCCGATCGCCATGCTCGTCGCGGTCATCCTCCACGCCAACAACGTCCGCGACATCCCCCTCGACCGCGCCGCCGGAAAGGTCACCCTGGCGATCCTACTTGGCCGGCGGGGAGCGACCTACGAATACTGGTTTCTGGTTGGCGGCGCGTATCTGCTAACGGTCATTACGGTCGTCATCCGGCCCGAACTCTGGCCGGTGCTGCTCGTCTTCCTCACGGCGCCGGTCGCGTACCGCCTCTGCCGAAACATCGCGGTCGGGTCAGACGCTCCGGCGCTGAATCGGGTGCTGCGGGCGACCGCCGGCCTGCACATGCGGTTTGGTTGTCTGTATGCCCTTGGCCTGCTCCTCGCTGCGGTCATCGATCGCCTCAAGTAACGTCCCGATCCTGGCCAACCGCCGAGGAGGTTCCGTTTGCCCCGAGTATCGTTCTGGCGATCCGTCTTGTGGACCTCGGCGGTTGGAGTGGTTTCTGGTGCTGCGATCGGTTTGTGGTCGCTTTTTGTCGCTCCGAGGCGACCACGCTTGGAGCGGGTCACCATTCCGTTGCCCGAGGCCCACGAGCAGCTTGCCGGTCTGCGAATCGGCTTCATCACCGACACCCACATCGGCCCGACCTTCAGTCCCTCGGATCTGCAACGGGCGGTCGGCCTTCTCGTCAAGGAAAAACCCGACCTCATCTTGATGGGCGGCGATTACGCGTCCGAATCGCCCAGATACGCCGAGCCAGCCGCGAGAGCCGTGGCGCCGCTGGTCGGTGTCGCCCGTCTGGGCGCCTACGCGGTACTCGGCAACCATGACATGGAGAGCGGCGCCAAGAAGATAACGGCCGCCCTGTTGGCACAGGGCGTCCGCGTTCTGCGCAACGAGTCCGCTGCGATCGAGACCGGCAACGGCACCCTCTGGATTGCCGGCGTCGACGAGGTCAGCCACTTCAATCACGACGCCCGGAGCACATTCGCTCAGATCCCCCCCGGCGAAGCGATCCTCGCACTGTGGCACGAACCCGACCTCGCCGACCAGGCGGCAGAGCGGGGCGCGTTCGCTCAGCTATCCGGCCATACCCACGGCGGCCAGATCCGCTTTCCGATCATCGGGCCGCTCGTGCTGCCCCGGTTCGGCCGCCGCTTCATGCGCGGCAAGATCCCGGTCGAAGGGATGACGCTATACGTCTCGCGGGGGGCCGGCGTCTACCGGCCCCCGGCCAGGTTCCGATGCCCGCCCGAAGTGACGCTGATCACGCTCGGGACATCGGGTCAGAGCTAGATTACGACCCGTCGCCAACACGACGGAACACGAGCAGGTCGGGATTCCGAGGATCGACTCCCAGGTAGAGATCGGGCGTCTCCTGGTTGGGAATGGCATAGAGCGTGACGAAGCCGTTGGTCGTCGTTCCCTGGGGCGTCAGAATCTCCGTCAGGACGTACCTTCGACCGTTGAGCAGCAGGTCAGGATTGACATAGGCCGACTGCGCTTGCGCGGCCAGTTCCTCCGACGGTGCCTGCAACGACTCGCTTTCCGGTTCGTAGCGACCGATCACGTCCGCGTCAACCCGCAAGGCGTAGATCAGGTCCGGCTCGGTAGCTTCGGCATCCTGCACGAACAGGATCGCTGTGACGCTGGAGTAGATCGACCGCTGGTACTGGTCAACCAGTTCGTAATCGGCGTCCTCGGTGCGCACGACGCGAATCTGGCCCGTCACCTCGGCCTCGACGGTAAAGGTCTTGGCCGCGTCGTAGCGGTAAAGGGGGCTGTCTTCTTCGTCACCCAGGCGGAGGTACAACCGCTCTTCCAATGGGGCTTGGTCGGTCGAGTAGACATCGAACGGTCCGGCGCAACCGAGTCGCGTCAACGAACCGGCCTCGTCGATCGTCTCCGTGGAGGCGAAGGAGTACGCGGTGCCACGGTACTGGATCTGGCGAGGCAACTGCTCCGGAAGCCCATTGACATCGAGCGCACCGGCCGAACCGACGCACTGGGAGACGGCCGCTGTCGCCGCTGGTGGCGGCGGTGCATTCGGAGGCAGGGTGGGCACCGCTGCGGGTGGCTGCAACTGAGGCGTCGGGGTCGGAAGTGCGACAGCACTTACGATGGTCACTTCCACGTAGACCCCGATGATCTGATTGCCCGGTGCCACGGCATAGAGCAGCGTCGATGGACCCGAAACGTCCTGCGGGGCATAGAGGGTCAATTCGACGTTCTCGACCACGACAACGTTCACCTGAACGAGCGTGGTGATATCGACGTCGACGTTGACCTGATTGAAGACGTAGGTGCTTCCCTCGTTCTCGATTTCCTGCGGGAGTTCCTGCGGCGGCGGCGGCTGTACCACCGCGGCGGGCACGTATCGTCCTACGACCTCACCGTCAGAGTCGACGCAGTAGAGCTCCGACGTGGCTCCCTGGAATTCCTGGCGAGCGTAAACCGTCAGCTCGACATTCTGGACAACGATGACGTCGACCTGAACAAGTGTTGTCACGTCAACATCGACCGTCACGTTGCTAAATAGATAGCTCACGTTCTGGACCTGAATTTCGCCCGGGAGTTCCGCAGGCGGCGGTGCGATGGGCGGCAGCGGGGTCGAGGTTGGGATCGCCTCGGGTGGTTCGGTCGCTTCCGGTGCCTCCGTGGCCTCATCAGCGGGCTCAACCGTCTCTGTTGGCGCCGCTGTTGGCTCTACAGCCTCGGTTGGGATCTCTGTGGCTACAGGAGTCTCCGTGGGAACGTCAGTCGGGACTGCAGTTTCAGTCGGAGCCGGCGTCTCGGTCGGAGCCGGCGTCTCGGTCGGCACCTCCGTGGGTACGGGCGTCTCAGTCGGCACTTCAGTCGGAATCTCGGTCGGGGTCTCGGTCGAGATTTCGGTAGGAACCTCGGTCGGCACTTCCGTCGGAGCCTCGGTGGGCACTTCCGTCGGCACCTCTGTTGCGACGTCAGTAGGGACCTCTGGAGCTGGCGTTCCACCGACCGCCGTGTACTGGAACACCCGCCCACCCGCTACGAGGAACACCTCGCCAAAGGGGGGCTCGGTAGTGCTTGGATCGGCGTACATCGGGAACGGGCCAACGCAACCAACGGCCGCCAGTCCAGCGGGATCGACAGACCCACTTACATCACCGGCAAACGTGAATTCCGCCCCGGCGAACGTGACGTTATCGGCAGCGATTCTAGGTCGCCCGTCACCGCCGACCGGAACGAAGCGCGCCAATCCGGTGTCGTCCGGCAGGAAAAGGTCGGCGCCGTCGTTATCGACCGAGTCGGTGTAGACCTCAGTCCCGTCGCTGGTTTCGACTTGAACCAGGTTGTCAGTCGTGATATCGACTTCGTACCCGGCGAACAGGTATGTCACACCGTCAAGCTCGAGCGTCGAGTTCGGCGCCGCGTCCGCCGGGCAGGACGCGCCTTCCTGACCGACCCGCTCCGGGAGGTATCGCGCCAGCGCGGTCTCGTTGCGCGGCGGGAGGGAGAAATAAACGGCCTCGAACGGCCCCTGCTCCGTCTTGGCATAGAGCAATTGGCTCCCCTGGCTATCGATCCGCTCCAAGTCGCCTCTATCCAGGGGAACGGACCGGTCCAGAAGGAACCGATCGTCGCCGATTGTGACCTCTGCCGGCAGGTCGTCCGGCAGCGGAGCAATGGTGGCTTCGCCCACAGGGGCATCCTCACCATCTTCCCCGTCCGCGCCATCTTCACTGTCGTCGGTGGTGTCATCGGCGGTGGCGTCAGCGGTCGCCGCATCTTCGTCAACTACGTCGTCTGCCGGAGTCTCATCGGTAGGTGTCTCGTCGACCGCCTCGTCCGGTGTGCCAGTCTCAACTGCCTCGATATCCTCATCGTCGTCCGCCTGGCCATCATCCTGGGCAACCAGCCGGAGGAGGCCGTTTCCTACCGGCGCATACAACTCCGAATACGGCGCGGTGACGTCGTTGGCTGCCCGTAGTGGAAACGGTCCGACACACCCAACGTCGATCAACGAGGACGGATCGACCTGGTCAACGACGTTGCCATCGACCGTGAAGGTCTGTTCGCCAATCGGGATCTCGCCGGTAAGCAGCTCGGGAACGTCATCCGTCAGGAGGACGAACCGAAGCTGTTCGCCCTCATCACCAGAGACGAAGAATTCGGGGAATGGCGGCTCGCTGCTGTCGGATGAGAGCGTACGCTCGACTCCGTCGCCAAAATCTGCGACGCCAAGGTTCGTCAAGGCGTCGGCGGGAAGATCGGGCTCTTCCCCCGCAAAGGCGTAGTTGGTTCCGTCTCCAGTGGTAATGATCGAAAGCTCAGCGTTGTCGGTCAGGCAGTCCGGGTCATCGGAACCGAGCTGCAGGGGCAGGTACCGGCCAACCTGACCGTCCGCGCCGCTATCTAGATCGGCAAAGACCCGGTCGAAGGGACCTGAGTCGGACGCGGCGAACAGGGTCGCCTCCCCGTCGGTGCCGACTTCGGTTAGCGACGATGTGTCGATGGGGATCAGCCGGTCAAACAGAAATTGCTCGTCAGCAGTGGAAACGCTGCGGGGATAGCCATTTGGCGGATAGTCACTCGCCTGGTCGTCCTGCGCCTCGCCTGAGTCGAACGTCAAGACGCCCGCGGTCAGGGCGCCGAGAAGCGCCGCAAGGGTGAGCCAGCAGATAAACCGGAGCCCCGGCGTCGATCTCGGCCGTCCTACCATCCGCTCCTCCTTGACCGTCGTACACGGTTAGCCCATTGGTGAAACAACGCGAGAGCGTTGTTCGCATTCCGTGTGCCGTCGTGTCAGGCTCAATCCATCTCAGGGTACGCTGGCCAGCGAGGGCCGTGGAGAGCGAATTGCGAGAGTGGCGGCGAATCACCGCCGTTCACCGAAGGAGCGGCATTCAACAGAAACCCGTGCGGCTACGGATTCTGGTTCGACCGGCGATGCCGGCAAGGAGGTATGCGAATGTGCGGCGTAGCGCGACCATCCCGATTTCTCGGCTCGCTCTTAGCCTTGATCCTGATCGTTCCCCTGTTCGCGGTCGGCCTGTCACCGTTCGGTGCGGGCCGGGCGGTTGCTCAGCAAGAGGACGAAGCCCAGCCCGCCGGCCAGACGGTCAATGTCGAGCTGATCCTCGACTCCTCCGGCTCGATGGCCGAGCCAACGGACACGGGCGAGCCGCGCATCGAAGCCGCCAAACGGGTCTTGACCGATGTGATCACCCAGATCCCTGGCGACCAGCCGAACATCAACGTCGGCTTCCGGGTCTTCGGCCATGAAGGCGACAACACCGACGCCGGCAAGGAAGAAAGCTGCCAGTCCAGCGACCTAGTCGTCCCGATCGAGGGCGTCGACAAGGAGGCACTCCAGAGCCAGGTAGACTCCTATCAGCCGGTCGGCTGGACTCCGATTGCCCTTTCGCTCCAGAGAGCAGTCGAGGACTTCCCGAACGACGCCGAGGACGTGACGAACGCCATCATCCTCGTCACCGATGGCCTGGAGACCTGCCAGGAACCGCAAGAGACCTGCGATGCCGCGTCGGCGCTGTTTGAAGGCGAGAAGGGCGTGCAGGTCAATGTCGTTGGCCTGGGCCTCGCCCAGGACGAGTTGGCGATTTTGCAATGCATCGCCGACAACGGCGGCGGCACGCTCGTCGGCGCCCAGAACGCGACCGAACTGAGCGCAGCCCTATTCACCTTCCTGGAAGAGCTGGAGGTGGTCGTCTCCAACGGCTTCCTTGAGATCGAGTCGATCGGCGGTCTCTACCCGCGGGCGACGATCACCGGCCAGGGCGGCGCAACCGATAGCAACCCCGAGGGCGAGCCGTTCAGCGCCACGCTCACCGACTCGAACCGGATCGAATTGGCAGTCGGGACCTACGACGTCAGTTGGACGAACCCCAGCGGGCAAGAGACTCAGATCAGAGTCAACATCGAAGCCGACCGCGACACCCTGATCCGAGGCAGCATCCTTGAGTTTCCCCAAGGGGCCGGCGAGATCTACACGGTTGCGGATCAGGCCGGTATCGTCCTCTGGCAGGATCAGTTCGAACTCGGCGACCGCATGTGGGTGCTGCCGGGCATCTACAGGATCCGTCTCCTCGAACTCGTCGGAAACCCGGTCCTGATGGCCGCCGACGTCCAGACGCTGCCCGGCTCGGTGACGAAGATCGAAGTCACGACCGCGCCATAGAGTTGGTCGGAATCCTTGACGCCGTCGTCTCCGCCGTCCGGGGCTCACGGCCCGGGCTCAAGAAAACCGCCTCTCCGACGCTAAAAAACGTCGCACTCTTAGCCTCGGAGAGGCTGTCCGGTTTAGCCCGGGCCAACCTTCGGCCGTGAGCCCCCGGCGACCCCGGAACGATGCCGCCGTCAGCAAACCTGCCTCTACGACAAAGGCGAACGGAAGTAGTCCTGCCCGCTCAGGTTGAGACGCTGTGCTCTGCCATCCACAACCGCATCGAACCGAACGCGCTCCGGCGAGGGTTCTTCCCCGATCCGGAACGCGCCGTCCTCGAGTTGAGTCAGAGTCTCTTCCGCTCCATGCGGACTGATCAAGAGCAATTGCCCGCGACGCAGGATGACCCGGACATGCGGATGCCACGGGTTGTGGCAGCGATAGTGTCCCGGAAGGCTCCCCCACAACGGTGGATGCTCGACTACGCGTGGTTGGTCGGCATCGGCGCGGGCAATCCAATCCGGTCCATGGCGAAATGCGATCAGGTTACGCTCGTCGTCGCGAACGGGCGCCAGCGGGTAAAGACCAAATCGGGGGTCATCGATCAGGAACTCGCCATCCCCGTAGCGTTGCAGCCGGTAACGCTCCCCGGCGACCCCGGCGATCAGTCCGCCTTGATCGGCAATCAGGCTCAGGTCGAAGTCGGCGCCGTAATAGATGCCCACATACTCGGAGGCATCGGGAACAACAAATGGATCTCCGGGTGTCTCCAGGGATTCAACGACCTTACCGCTCATGGCGGACCGAACCAGCTTCAAGGCGCGCAGCGCGACTCCCATCGGATCGCCGGGGCCGTTCACGATCGCAAACGCCCCGAGACCCGCTTCGGGGTCAAACGCCAGGAAGCAGGAATAGCCGACCATCCCTCCACCATGACCCAGGAACTGGCGGTCGTCGGCCAGGAAGAGGGACATTCCGAGGCCGTAGTAGGTCTCGGGCTGGAAGAACGCCCGGGACCCAACCGGGGCCGTCATTGCCGCGTAGCTCGCCTCCGAGATGATCGCTCCGGCACTTCCCTGCCCGCGAGCGAGCAGCATCCGGAGGTACTTGGCCATATCTTCGGGGATAGAAGCGATGCAGCCGTCCGCCGTCGCGGTCTCGATCCAGGCCGCCGGCACGAGCGTCCCGCCCTTCGGCCGGGGACGGTCGTCGTGCAGGGAGCGGTAGCCAACCGCCATTCGGGACCTGTCGGCGTTCGTGATCGGCACGACGGTGGCGTCCATCCCGAGAGGATCCAGAATCCGCTCCCGGACAACCTCGCCGTACGCCCGCTCAGTGATCGCTTCGATCAGGTAGCCGAGTGTCTTGTACCCGACGTTTGAGTAGTGAAACCGCTCGCCGGGCGGTCCTGAGACGTCAGTTTCCCGCAGGTGCCAGGTTTCATACCGGCCGTCGTAGGCCATGTCCGAACCGCCGATGATTCCAGCAGTGTGGCTCAGAAGGTGGGCAATCGTGATCGGCTCGTAGGTGGAACGCACCGAGAACCATGGCAGGTAGTCCGTCACCGGCGCGGACAGATCGACTAAGCCCCGCTCTTGGAGTTGGAGCAGGGCAATCGCGGTGAATGATTTCCCCACCGACCCGATCTCGAAGACCGTGTCCGGCGTTACTTCTCGGTTCGCAGCCAGATCGCGTTTGCCGTAACAGCGGATGGCCAGCGTCTTGGCCCGATCCGTGATCACGAGCGAGAGGCCCGGCGTATCGTGAGCAGCGACCGTCTCGGCGATTTCCCGGTCAAGCTGGGACAGCGCCATGTCAAGCAATTCTGTCATCGGCGGCACTGACTCCCACGCTGAATTGGCGGGTTGCAGAAGGCGACGGCGGATGCCATGCTGCCCGCCGCATTCATGTCTGCCCGCTGGGCGCGGGTGGGTCAACATTCTGCCAGGGGGACAGGATACGTGTCATCGGTAGAGCACCCTGCTGAACGGCTCCGCGTCGGCATCATCGGCTGCGGCGCCGGCATTTTTCACCTCGAAGGCTATTCGGAGGATCCCCGCGCGGAAATCGTCGCCCTGGCCGGACTAGACACCGACCGCTGCAGGAAGCTGGCGGCCCAGTTCAACGTCCCGTCCATCTATGGCCACTACCAGGACCTACTCGCCCGCGATGACATCGAGGCGGTCAGCCTGGCGGTTCCAAACAACCTGCACCTGCCAATGGCGTTGGCTGCCTTCGAGGCGGGCAAGCATGTCCTCGTTGAAAAGCCGATCGCCCGGACCGCCGCCGAAGGCGAAGAGATGGTGGCCGCCGCGAAGAAGGCCGGTAAGCTCCTTGGCGTCGCCTTCAATCGCCGGGCCCGCCACGATGTCCAACTCGTCCACCAGGCCGTCAAGAACGGTGAGTTCGGCCGGATCTACTACGCCAAGGCGTTTTGGATGCGCCGCTCCGGTATTCCGGGCATGGGTACCTGGTTCACCAAAAAGGAGGGAGCCGGCGGCGGCCCGTTGATCGACCTCGGGGTCCACGTCCTCGACATGGCCCTCTACATGATGGGCAACCCGGGCGTAGTCGCCGTCAGCGCCGCCACCTACGCCGAGCTTGGCCCCCAGGGGAAAGGCGCGTGGCGGGGTGCGAGATTCCACGTCGATGTCAACCAG
Source organism: uncultured Chloroflexia bacterium (assembly GCA_963724285.1). Lineage (GTDB taxonomy): Bacteria > Chloroflexota > Chloroflexia > Thermomicrobiales > UBA6265 > CAVRUD01. Next base: position 58,012 of record CAVRUD010000025.1, read on the forward strand.
CCGTACGAGGTCGAGGACCTGGCCACGGCGCTCATCCGCCTTGAAGGCGGGGCAACCCTGCAGCTCGAAACGTCGTGGGCAGCCTACACGAGCGCGGGTGACGACTTCGGCGTGAGTTTGTTCGGCAACAGCGGCGGCGCGGAGATCTTCGCAAAGGACTACGCCCTCACTGACACCCTGCGGGTCTTCGGCGAGTTCGCCGGCATCCCAGCCGACTCCTCGCCGCGTCTCCAGAAAATCAGTGGTCACACAGAAATTATCAAGGCGTTCGTCACGTCAATCCTGACCGGAGCGCCGTTCAGTCCCAGCGGCGAGGAAGGTGTCGAGCGCGCCCGCCTCATCGACGCGATCTATCGCTCCGCCGAACTGGGCCGCGAAATCACCATCGACGAAGTCGTGAGACGTGAGACGTGAGACGTGAGTAAATACGACGAAGAACTGTCCGCTCACTTCTAGTCGCTCTCGACTCACGACTCACGTCTCACGTCTCGTATAGGAGGAACCATGGTCCGCGTCACCGTATGGAACGAGTACCGGCACGAAAAGGAGAGCGAGCAAATCGCTTCGGTCTATCCGGATGGCATTCACGGCGCGATCGCCGCTGGTCTCGAAGAAGCGGGAGGGTTCTCCGTTCGGACTGCCACCCTCGATGAGCCAGAGCACGGACTCACCGAAGACGTGCTGGCCGCGACCGATGTCCTCGTCTGGTGGGGCCACAAGGCCCACGGCGCCGTCGAGGATGCGATTGTGGACAGGGTCCATGCCAGGGTGCTGGATGGCATGGGGTTGGTCGTCCTCCACTCCGGCCACATGTCCAAGCCGTTCATGAAGCTGATGGGCACCCCCTGCAACCTAAAGTGGCGCGAGGCCAACGAGAAGGAACGAATCTGGGTGATCGAGCAGGGTCACCCGATCGCCGAGGGGCTTGGCGAGTACATCGAACTCGAACAGGAGGAGATGTACGGCGAGCAGTTCGACATCCCCGCGCCGGATCAGTTGATCTTCATCTCCTGGTTTGCCGGCGGAGAGGTCTTCCGCTCTGGCGCCACCTTCCACCGCGGATCGGGCAAGATCTTCTACTTCCGTCCCGGCCACGAGACCTATCCGACCTACTACAACCCGGAAATCCGGCGGGTGATCGCCAACGGCGTCCGCTGGGCCGCTCCGGTGAACGGCCCGAAGCGGGCATATGGCAACCGGAAGCCGCTCGAAAAGATCTAGCGGGTCGGTCGGCGTTCGGCGTCCGGCGTTCGGCGTTCGGCGGTCGGTATCGCAGCGCCCCGAAGCCGCCCCGCCTTTCCCTGTCATCCCGAGCTTGTCGAGGGATCTGGATGGAGACGGCGTTCCGAGGCCGCCAGTGGGTTCGAGAGCACGACGCCGATTCCCCGGAGGCCGGGGTGTCCTCGGTGCCACGCGCCCTTCGAGATTCCTCGACAAGCTCGGAATGACAGGGGGGGCGGGGCGGCTTCGGGGCGCTGTCGATACCGACCGCCGACCGCACGCCGACGAGCGCCGAGCGCCGATGCCGACCGTTGGAGACACTGATGCCAAACCACTTTCCCGTCATCGTGATCGGTGGCGGCACCATGGGATCCGCCGCCGCCTGGGCGCTGGGCAAGCGCGGTGTCAGCGCACTGGTGCTCGAACAGTTTGGCCACGTGCACACCTTCGGGGCCCACTCAGGCCGGACGCGAATCTTCCGCCACGCCTACGCCGAGTCCCCCGACTATGTCCCCCTCGTACTCCGCGCCGACGACCTCTGGCAGGAACTCGAAGCGACCTCGGGGCACCAGATTCTTGTCCGGACCGGCGGACTCGATCTGGCGGCGCCGGGATTCGATCACGCCGCCGCGGCGCGGACGAGCTGCGAGGCCTGGAACCTCCCCTTTGAGTGGCTGAGCGGACAGGAGGTCCGGGAACGGTGGCCCGGCTACAACATCCCCGACGAGTGGGAAGCCTGCTTCAACACCCGCGCGGGCTACCTCAAGGTCGAGCCGGCCCTCCGCGCCCTGGCCGCCGCCGCCCGGGATTCAGGCGTCACAATCCGCGAGCACGAGCCCGCCCAGCGGTGGCAACCGGACGGCGACGGGTTCCGCGTCACAACCGACGCCGGCACCTACACCGCAGACCGCCTGATCGTGACCGCCGGTGCCTGGGCAGGACAGTTGCTGGCGGGCCTTGGACTTCCCCTCACGATCCTGCGCAAGGTCCTTTTCTGGTTCGCCACCGGCTACCCCGAGCGATTCACACCCGAGCGGTTCCCGATTTTCATTGCCGAATCCGAGCTGGGCAGCATCTACGGATTCCCTCTCGGTGACGAGCCGGGCGTGAAGGTCGCCAACCATTCCGGCGGCGAACCGGCCGATGTGGAGACGGTCGATCGCACCGTCAGACAGGGCGAGGAGGCGGACATCGCCGCCTGGGTAGAGCAGTACCTGTCCGGCGTGTCAGCGGAAGTCGTTGACCGGGCGGCATGCCTCTACACGATGACCCCGGACACCGACTTCATCGTTGATCGCCATCCGGACCATCGAGGGGTTGCGATCGGCGCTGGCTTTTCGGGGCATGGCTTCAAGTTCACCCCGGCGATTGGGGAGGTGCTCACGGATCTGGTGCTTGATCCCGCCGCGACATCGCTGGAACGGGTCAAGCTCAGCAGGTTCGGCATGACAGTGGGATAGCCGCTCGGGAGAATTGGCCCAGGGTACGGCCGATCGCACCATCTCCCTGGCAGCCGCCCACCGGATCTTCGCCGTGACTCCTACGCCAAAGGTCTTCTTCCCGGCTATCGGGCATGACCATTTCACTATGGTCCAATCCGGCTGTTCCGCAACCTCTTCACGTTCCTGGATGAGAATTTGGCCTCACCGGAGATCACGCCGGTGCCATTCTCTGAGCTGGCCTCCGCTTCGGTGACCGAAACCGCACCCTGGTTCCGGCTGGAACTCAACCCCAGCCGGAACTCTCATCGCCTGCGGCCGATCAACTGGCCAGCTAAAGCGCTCGGCGGAACGGTTGACCGCGTGTCCCCTGCCGCCCGGGGCTTCACGGCCCGGGCTGAACCGGACAGCCTCTCCGAGGCTAAACGAGACGGTTCTGTTAGCCTCGGAGAGGCTGTGACTCTTAGCCCGGGCCGTGAGCCCCGGGCGGCGGGGAAACGCGGCCAACCATTCCCACGAGCGCTCTAGTTAGCGGCGCCCAGGCACCAGTCCCGGACCTTCGTCCTCGGCGCTCGTCGCCCCAAGCGCGGTAACGGGATTGCGCGGGTCGGCCCCTCGCGGCCAGCCACCCCCGGCGGCCGCCCATTCGGCCACAATCTCCCGTAGCCGTCGATCCCGCATGATGAAACCGGACGCCGAGGTCTTGCGGGCGCTCCCGGAGTCAGTAAGGTCACTTAAGCCCTCGCGCAGGTCGCGGATGAACGCCCGTTGCCGCGCGGCGTCAAAGGCAGCCGCGAACGGGAACAACTCCGGATCGCGCGTCTGCAAATAGGCGATCGCGCGTTCGGCCAGATCGTGATTGTACGCTGGACCTGGGTTGAACTGCGCCACGCCGATACCTCCCCAAAGTGGTGATTCAACAGGTCCGCGTTTGGATTACGCTGGTCTGCATTGTACCTACCGGACCTCGCAGGGGCCACCGCGGCGATCCACCAGCCGGCTAGGCAATCCCAGAACGAATTTCGTACCTTTCGTGGAGCCTGGGTTTGCCCCGGCTTCGCGTCAGAAAGGATCCATCCGCGTGTCCGATTCCACCGCCCCCTCTCGCCCCATCTTCGCCCGCACGCTCGCCAACGGCCTCACGGTCCTGCTCCGGGAATCGCACGACGCTCCGGTGGCAGGCTTCTGGGTGTGGTATCGGGTTGGAAGCCGCGACGAACTGCCCGGACTGACCGGTGTGTCGCACTGGGTCGAGCACATGCAGTTCAAAGGCACGCCCAGCCGGGCCAAGGGCTCCATCTTCCGCGATGTGTCGAAGTTCGGCGGAACCATGAACGCGATGACCTCGCACGACTGGACCGCCTACTACGAAACCTTGCCGATCGATCGGCTCGATCTCTCCCTCGAGATCGAATCGGACCGGATGGTCAACTCCCTGTTCGACCCAGCCGAGATCGAATCGGAGCGGACGGTCATCATCTCAGAGCGCCAGGGTTCGGAGAACAATCCGGCCTACCTTCTCTACGAAGACGTCGTCGGCACCGTCTTCCGCGCGCATCCGTATCGCCACATGGTGATCGGCCACGAACACGACCTTCGCTCGATCAGCCGGGACGACCTCTACAACCATTACCGCCGCTACTACCAGCCGAACAACGCGATCATTGCGGCGGCGGGCGATTTCGACGCCGAGACCCTCTTCGCCAAGATCGAAGGTCGTTCGGCTGCGATCCCGGCCGGCGACGAACCACCTCGTCCCCGGGCCCTGGAGCCGGACCAGCTCGGCGAGCGGCGAATCACCATCCGGCGGCCGGCGCCGACGAGCTACCTGCGCATTGCCTATCGCGCCCCAGAGCCCGCCACGCCGAGACGCCGTGCCGCTCCTCGTCTCGACGCGGTGCTCTCGGGGAGATAAGCGGAGGCGGGATGGGCCGGTCGGCGAGGCTCTACAAGGCGCTCGTCAGCGGCGGCCTTGCCCGTGGCGCTGGCTCGGACTTCAGCCTGACCCTCGATCCGTACCTCTTTATGGTTGCCGCCTCCGCGCTGCCCGGCGTCGAGCCTGAGCACATCGAAGCGACGGTGGAACGGGAACTGGCCCGGGTCCGCGACGAACTCGTGCCGGCTCACGAGCTTGCCCGGGCGATCAAGCAGGTGAAGGCTCGGCCACGTCTATTCGGAAGAAGGCGTCACCAACCAGGCCTTCTGGTTGGGGCAGATGGAGATTGTCGATACCCACAGCCGGGCCGACACCCTCGTCTCCGAGCTGGAGGCGGTCACGCCTGCCGACATCCAGCGCGTCGCCCAGACGTACCTGGTCGAGAAGAATCGGACCGTCGGCTGGCTGATTCCATCTGGCGACGGCGGAGGTGAAGCCTTGATCGAGGCAGAAGCAGCCGTGACACCCAAGCGGTGGTGGGCGTTCAGCGACGGTCAACAACCGGTCTCGACTTCCGACACGTCCGCATCTGTGCAGTCACACTGGGCTCCCCTGGAACAGTTGACCCTTCCCGGCGAGATCGTCGTTCTGGGTCAGGCCCGGCCAACGTCGCCCTCCGTTGTCGCTCGCCTCCGGATCGGTTCGGGAGCAGTCAATGATCCCGAGGGCAAGGATGGCCTCGCCGCGTTCACCGGGCGCATGCTGGCTCGGGGTACGGCTACCCGATCATACGAGGCGTTCAACGAGGCGACCGACGGCCTGGGCGCATCGGTTGGCGTCGATGTCGGCCGGTTGCACACAGAGGTCTCCATTCGCTGCCTGGGGGAAGACCTGCCGACCGTGCTGGACATCGCGGCCGACATCCTGCGCAATCCGGCCTTCCCCGAAGAAGAGATCGCCAAAGTTCGCCAGGAGTTGAGCGCCTCGATCCGTGAGGCGGACAACGACACCCGCACGGTGGCGGATCGCACGCTGCGCCAGTTGCTCTACCCCGCCGGGCATGCCTTCTCTCGCCGGGTCAGTGGCGAGTTGGACACGGTTGCCACTATCAGCCGAGAGGATTTGATCGCCTTCCACGCCGATCGGTTTGGACCCGGGGTGATGACGGTGGCCATCGTGGGCGGCGTCCAGGACATCGTTTCTGCCGCGGCGTTGATCGGCGAACGCTTCTCAGATTGGGATGTTGCCGTAACGCCAAACCCGGTGATCGACGGAGGCATCGCACCAGAGAGCAGCCTGCGAGACGCGCGGGTGGTCCCCGGCAAGACCCAATCGGACATCGCCATCGGCTATTCGACGATTCCTCGTTCTCACCCCGACTACTTCGCGCTTGACACAGCCAATCTGATCCTGGGCCGTCTCGGCTTGATGGGACGCCTGGGAGCCAACGTCCGCGATCTGCAGGGATTGGCCTACTACGCCTACTCCCAGATCGAGCCGGGACGCGGCGGCAGCGTCTGGTCCAGCCGGGCCGGGATCAACCCGGACAATGTCGAGCGGGCGATCTCCAGCATCACGGCGGAGGTAGAGCGGCTGCGCACCGAACCCGTCGACGCAGACGAACTTGCCGACGCCCAGGCGTACCTGACGGGCGTCCTCCCGCTCGCGTTCGAGACGAGCGACGGGGTCGCCGCCACGCTGCTCAACATCGAGTACTTCGACCTGGGCCTCGACTACCTGGAGCGCTATCCCGGGATTATCAACGCCTTGACCGTCGAGGATCTCCAGCGGGCCGCGCAGAGCCACCTGGATCCCACTCGCCTTGCCATCGGGATCGCTGGACCGCCCTTGGCGGCTCAGGTGACCGGGGAGACATCCTTGTGAGGACGCCAGATGCGCAAGACATCACCGATGCATCTGGCGACATCGCCACACTTACGCTGGTTTCGCTGAACGTCGGGGAGCCGCGCATCATCGGGCAGCGCCACGGCGAGCCAGTTCTGAGTGGCATCGCCAAATCCCCGGTCGGGGATGGCTCGCTGACGATCACAATGACCAATCTAGAAGGTGACGGGCAGGCGGATCTACGTGCCCACGGCGGCCCCGACAAAGCTGTCTACGCCTATCCATCCGAGCATCTGCCGGCGTGGAGCGCAGAGCTGGGCGAAGACCTCGGTCCCGGCGCGTTCGGCGAGAACCTCACGACGGCCGGGCTGGTCGAACGAGAGGTCTACATCGGTGACGTCTGGAGTTGGGGAACAGCGGTCCTCCAGGTCTGCCAGCCCCGGTATCCCTGCTACAAGCTCGGAATCCATCGTGGCCGGCCGGACATCATCGCTCGGTTTCTCGACTCTGCACGATCCGGCTGGTATCTGCGCGTCCTCGAACCAGGAATCGCGTCCCGCGCCGATGCAATCAGGGTCACGGAGCGACTACCCGACCCGGTGAGCGTCCACAGAGCCAGCCGGGCAATCCTGGCGGGTCAGGCGAGCGCGGCCGAATTGGAATCGCTCATCGTCCTGGCTCCCCTGGCGGAAAGCTGGAAACGAGGACTCAGAGAGCGCCTTAAGGTGACAAGGAACAGCGGAAATGTAAACGCGGTGCGGTCAACCGTCCCCGGCAACTGGAGTGGCCGGTGCCGGGTCCGCGGGATTTGATTGCGGCCAGGGTGGCAGATACGCGATGTACACCGGATCTTCGGGCGTCCCCTCGATCGCGACGTCACCACCGGGATACATCCGCTGCAGGTCTGCCAGGCGTTCCTCGTAGCTGCCGATCAAGATGTAGACCGGCCGCCCGTTCGCCGGGTCGTACGGGAGTCGATCCTCCCCGAACCGCTCGGTGCGATCCTCACCGGGGACACCCGGGGCGAAGTATCGCCGAATCTCGTGCGAGTACGGCCATCGATCGGCCATGAAGTAGACGTAGCTGCCGGGCGGCAGGTCCCCAATGTACTCGCTGGCCGCCACCATCTCGACGGCGTTGACCCACCGCACCTCGCTCGAAACCAGCGTGCCGTTGAAGTAGTCGTCAAGGTTCTGGCGGACAGAGACAACCGCGATAAGCCCGACGAGCGGAATCAGGGCATAACGGCCGTAGCGGGAGTTCCAGCCGATCTGAGCCAGCCGTGCAATACCGACCCCGGCGAACATCGCCAGAAAGACCGACTCGATCATCGTCCGGCGCAGGGCAAAGTCAACGCTCATCACCGACGTGAACGGCAGCACGAACAGAAGAATTGCGCTCATCGTCGCCAGCATCCGGTAGCCACGCCAGAGGGAAAGCACCAATCCGGCGGCGGCGAGGAGCAGCGTCGCCAGCGGCACGACCGGCACTGTTCCTGTCGCATCGACGCCGTCGAATACCGGCTCGCAGCACATCCGATCCCAGTAGTCGACATAGCGACCGGTGACCCATCGTATCCGCTCACCGGTGCCGGACTTAAGGTCCCATTCCTCGCTGTTGACGACCGACAGGCGCTCGCTATAGCCGAAGTAGTTGTTTGACTCGTCCGAGGCGTACCGGATCATCGGCAGCGCCACGGCGATCAGGACCGCCGCGAAGATCGCCAATCCGGTCATCCTGTTCCGGACTACCTTCGCGCGACCACCGATCAGCGCCGCGACGGCGGCAGCAAGTGCGCCTGTCGCGAGAATGCCCGGCTTGACCGTTGCCAAGCCCAGAGCGGCCGCGAGGAGGAGAACCGCCGGGCCGAACGTCAGGAAGGCCAGGTAACCGCCGGTGAGCAGCAGCACGATGACGTGTGCGTTGTACGTGTAGACACCAAGCCCGAAGAGCAAGCCCGCCAACGCCCAATAGCGCCGGTCGTTGTCTCGAACGGCTTCGACCAGCGCACCCAGGCCGGCCACCACGAAGCACGGCCAGAGGATGTTGGGGAACCCCAGGCGCGAGTAGTGGATGTGCCAGCCCATCACGGCCAGCAGTCCGGCCGAGAGCACGCCCGCAACCGAGCCAAACGACCGCCGGACGACGAAAAAGAGGACGAGGATCGTCAACGACCCGAAGAAGGCCGACACCAACCTGACCGTCAGGATGCTATCCCCGAACCAGACCTGAGCCAGGGCAACCGCATAGAGAGCACCCGTCGGGGTACCCGCCGCAATTGGGCTATACGGTCCGATCCAGCCGTCTGCCCGGATCCGCTGCCCTTCGATCGCGATCGCGGCTTCGTCGCCCTGGACACCTGGAGGCGTGTTCGCCAGATCGACGAACCGCAACAACACTCCGGCTACCAGGATCACGACCAGGGCGGCCAGCTCGACCCGAGAGAGGGACCAACGCGCCGCGGGAGCACCCTCGCGCGTTGGCACGATCCGCGAATAGACGGCGGCGACAGCGCGGACCGCCGCGCCGGGCTCGCCCTGCTCCCAGCTCCGCCCTCCCAATCCCGCCCACGCACGATGCAGCCGCTCTGCGATCCCGGCGGGCTCTTCGAGCTGACGAACCCGTTCGACTTGGAGTTCCAGAACGAGTTTCAGGTTTGCCTTGCGAAGGTCGTCGATCTCGCGCAGGAGGTCTTCGGGCGACGGCGGGCCAGGATCAACCGGCTTTGCGCCCGGGCGAGAGCGCTCCGCCTCCAGATCCGCGTCGCGGACTACCGGCTGAGTGGGTGATTCAAAGCTCATTGTCGCCGGATGGTAGCACCCGGAACCACTTGAAGGCGCGCTTATCCCTCGGAGTAGCTGTCAAGCCCAGCGGCCAGGTCGCTGAAGTTGACGCCCGTCGTGTTCTCCTCAGCATAACGTAGGTCCCAACTGGTGCTGAACAGAATCACCGGGCGGCCGTCGCGATCTTCCGCCCGCATACGACCGCGACCGTCACCGAGGGCGGCAATCGCGGCGGGATCGCCCTCAACCCAACGAACCGCGGAGTATCCGAGCGGTTCGAGAATCGTCTCGACGTTGTACTCGGCTTGGAGCCGGAAGCGGACGACGTCGTACTGGAGGGCGCCAACCGCCGCCAGGATCGGCTCGCGCCGGGCGCTCGTCACTGGGTAGAAGAGCTGGATGGCGCCCTCTTCCTCGATCTGGGTCAGTCCCTTGAGAAACTGCTTGTACCGATCCGCCCGTGTATGGCGCAGGAGGGCGAAGTGTTCGGGTTGGAAACGGGGGAGCGGCGCGAACGCCCCTATCTCCTTCTCGCTGACCGTATCCCCGATCGCGAACAATCCGGGGTTGATCAGGCCGACGACGTCTCCCGCGTACGCCTCTTCAACGACTTCTCGCTCCTGGCCGAAGAGACGCAACGGCGGTGCGAGGCGCACCCGCCGCTTCGAGCGCGGATGCCAGACCTCCATGTCGCGGGTAAATCGCCCGGAACAGATCCGCATGAATGCCACCCGATCCCGATGGCGCGGATCCATGTTCGCCTGGATCTTGAATACGAACCCAGAGAACGTGGCATCGTCCGGCTCGATCTCGGTGGTGGTCGTCTCCTGCGGTCCCGGAGCCGGGGCAAGACCCACAAACCGGTCAAGAAAGAGCTGGACGCCGAAGTTCGTCAGCGCGCTGCCGAAGCAGACCGGCGTCTGGACTCCGACGGCCACCTTTGCCGGATCGAACGTCGAGCCTGCCATGTCGAGGAGTGCCAGGTCGTCGCGCAAGGTCGCCGCCCGTTCGTGCCCAATCGCCGCGTCCAGGGCGGGATCTTCGATGTTGTCGATCCTGACGACCGGTGCCCGGGTCGCGCCGTGGTGGGTGCGCTCGTAGAGGTGAACCGCCTGGTCCGTGCGGTCGTAGACGCCGCGGAAGTCCGGGCCGTCACCGATCGGCCAGTTCAGCGGGTACGTCTCCAGCCCCAGGGTCTTCTCGATCTCGTCGAGAAGATCGAGCGGGTGCTTGGCGGGCCGGTCGAGCTTGTTGATGAAGGTGAAAATTGGAATGCCGCGGCGCTTGCAAACCTCGAACAGCTTCAGCGTCTGGGGCTCGATGCCCCGGGCCGCGTCGAGGACCATCACCGCGCTGTCGACAGCCGTCAGCGTCCGGTAGGTGTCTTCGGAAAAATCCTGGTGACCAGGGGTATCCAGCAGATTGACGTGCCGGCCCGCGTACGGGAATGCCAGCACGGTCGAGGAAATCGAGATCCCGCGCTCCTGCTCCAACGCCATCCAGTCTGACGCCGCGTGCCGCTGGCTCCGCCGTGCGGTCACCGACCCCGCCAGGGTGACAGCGCCGCCATAGAGGAGCAACTTTTCGGTCAGGGTCGTCTTGCCCGCGTCCGGGTGGGAGATGATGGCAAAGGTCCGTCGCCGCTCAACCTCGGCGCGATACGGATGTGCGCCCGCCGATTCCGTCTGGGTTTCAGTGTTGTCCGATGTGAGCACCGCGCTCATGCTGTTGACTCCTTGGGCGGGCGGTCCCGCCGAGTTAGGTGTTGGTCAAGGTATCAGAGACTGGCACGTTCGCACGCCCCGGCGGAGGAATGCCGACCGAACCGACCGAAGCCGGTATCGGGAGGGAACCTCACGAACGTGGTTAGTCCGGAGTGCTGGGGGAATTCGTGCCCATTGAGGATGACGTACCGACGCCGTCGGCGCTCTCCTCAGGGAGAGGTTTGAGGTAGATCAAAAACTCGTTCACGCCAACCTTCAGGATCCGGCTAATGCTGTATTTCGTCTTATGGACCAGATCCTTGTAGACGCCGCCCGGCCGGTAGCGCTCCATGCGCATCTCGCGGCCATTCTTCGAGATGATTTCATACGTGAGCTTTCCGCAGGATGCGCAGGCGAAATACTGGTCGACCTCATCGGTCGGACCGGTGTATCCCCGCTGTACCCAGCGCGTCTGGAAGCTCCCACACCAGGGGCACTGTCGCTCCCCAATGTCGGAGGCTTGTTGTGGCATCCGCATGATCGCCACACCACCTCACGGTACTCGCCTCCATGCCAGGAGGACATCACGCGATATTGTAGCAGTCTACCTGCCACGCTCCTGATCAACGGCGATCCGCGGAGGCACCGATCGCATGACCCAGGTTCCGCAGGTTGAACGGACAGGTCATAATAGGGGCAGAGATTGCGCCGAGGATCGCAGCTGAGGCGCTTCATCTACATTCGTTCGACCGCAAACGCGGCCAAACGTTTCCTCATGCGCTACCTACAATCCACCTAGTCAGCCTGGTTTCGGTTGGTTTGGTCGGAACAAGAGGTAGCCGCCAGATCGAAGACCACCAGGAACGCGGGAGGATGCAATGTCGGCACCGACCACCCTAGCCGGAAACGCCAAGATCAGGATGGTTCACCCGCAGCATGATCCTTCCGAAGCGCTCGACGACGCCCTTCCTGGGCGGCCGCTGATCGTCGCGTCCAACCGCGGGCCGGTGACATTCACTCTGGAGAGTGACGGGAGTTTTTCGAGCCGGAAAGGCAGCGGCGGCGTCGTCACCGCCGTCAGCGCGATTGCCCGCGACCGCCAGCCGATCTGGATTGCGGCAGCGATGACCGAAGGCGACCGGCAACGGGCGAAGATCGCTCAGGGACGCGGCGAGACACTGATCAGCCCGCCCGGACCCAACCCGGAGTTCCGTCTGCGCTTTGTCGCCCCAGAACCCGAGATGTACCACAAGTACTACAACGAGATCAGCAATCCGCTCCTCTGGTTCTTGCAGCACTACCTCTGGAACACCCCGAGCACTCCGGACATTACGGCCGATACCTGGGACGCATGGCGGACCGGTTACGTCCCGGTCAACCAACTCTTCGCCGACGCGATTCTGGAAGCCGCCGCCGCTCTGGACGAAGAGCCGGTAATTATGCTCCAGGACTACCACCTGTATCTGGTGGCGGGCATGATCCGGGCCCAGAAACCGGACGCGATCCTCCAGCTCTTCGTCCATATCCCATGGCCCGATCCCGACTACTGGCGGCTGTTGCCGGTCGAGATGCGCCAGGCGCATCTGTGAAGGACTGCTCGGCAACGACATCGTTGGCTTCCAGACCCCTGCCCACGCCCGCAGCTTTATGTACTGTTGCGAGGCGTATGTGCCAGGGACGATGATCGACTACAGCTCGTCCGGCGTGATCTGGAACGGCCGCCGGATCGAAGTCCGGGCCTATCCGATCTCGATCGATATCGAAGCCGTGCGCCGTGCGGCCTACAGCAAGGAGGCCCGCTCCCACGACCGCTACCTGCCCAACCACTTGAACGAGTTCACCGTCCTCCGGGTGGATCGAGCCGAACCGAGCAAGAACCTGGTTCGCGGGTTCCGGGCCTTCGAGCGGTTCCTTGAAGCCCACGAGGAATACCTGGGCCGGGTCAACTTCGTTGCGATCACAGTTCCGTCCCGCATGGATGTGCCCGAGTACCGGGATTACCTCGACCAAATCAGCGCCGCGGTCGGCCGTATCAATGCCCGCTACGCGAACGTCGAGACCGGCTGGCAACCGATCCACCTCATCATGGGCGAGAACTACCCGCGCGCCCTGGCAGCAATGAAGTGGTACGACGTGCTGATAGTCAATTCGATCATCGACGGCATGAATCTGGTCGCCAAGGAAGGCGTGCTCCTCAACGAGCGCAACGGGGTCCTCATCATCTCGGAGGGTGCCGGCGCCGTTGAGCAACTCGGAGAGGATTCCCTGATCGTCGCCCCCGCCGACGTCGAAGGCACCGCCGACGCCATCTTCAAAGCCCTGACCATGCCGCTCGGGGAACGCCGCGGCCGGTCCGACCGCCTGCGCCGCATCGTCGAAGCGGACGACGTCGCCGCGTGGTTCAAAACGCAACTCGCCGACCTCAATAAGTACGTCATCAACGCCGAGCGGGACCCTGGCGCCCTCCTGCCCGACGGCTCCATCGCCGATGGCCTCCGCGTCACCGCGACTGCCTCGACGCTCTAGTTCGCGGCAGAGGCTTGTAGGAATCAGGTGCCGGATTTCCTGCGAGGCGATCCGGCTCCCGTGCGCACTGCGCGCGCTTCGCACAGCACGCTGGGATCGCCACGGCGTCATCGTGTGACGATCCTCGATTGACACCCCAAAGGTCCGCATGTATACAACGGTCGCTCAGGGGCGTATGCGAGGTCGTCTCATCCAGGCAGAACAGATGCTCCCCGGCGTCCGCCATCTCCCGGATGATCCACGGTCACACCGCGACACGCAGTCCAGAACCTCATCTCGCGTGATCGCTCGCGAACGATCTCCTGATTTCGGTTGCCACGGCAGAGGTGCCGCCGGCGGCGTTTAGAGCAGGAGGAACTGCACAAGTGGCCAGCAGAGACGATGGTGTCCTATTCCGGCCGATCTCCCGTCGCTCAATCGTCAAAGCCGCAACCGGCACCGCAGCGGCATTCTGCGCAACTGGGCTCGCGGGCAAGGCCTACCGCCGGGCCCTCGCCCAGGACAGCGTCAAGGACCAAATCCTCGCGATCCCCGGTCCAGGCGCCGGCACTCCCACCGACTCGGACATGGAGCGCGTCGGCGAATTGGTCCTGCGCTCTCAGAACCAAGGGAAGTTCGCCGGCCAGACTGTGGCCTTCCAGGGCCTGAGCAACGCTAGCATTCCACGTCAACGTCTTCAGGCCGCTCTCCAGGGCCTGGGAAGAGTTCACCGGCGCCACTATCGAGTGGATCGAGGTGACCCAGGCCGATTCCTATCCGAAGATGTCGCAGGCACTCGCCAGCGACACGGTCGAGTTCGACGTCATCGAGGCGTCGGCCGGTTGGGAAGGCGAGCTGCTCGGCGGCGGCTACGCCGTGCCAATGCCAGACTCGGTCAAGTCCGATCCCGGCTACGCCTTCGACGACATCGTCCCCTACCTCCAGGGGCCCACCCGAACCTGGGATGGCGTCACGTACGGCGCCAGCGTCGATGGCGACATGCATCATATGAACTACCGCTCGGATGTCTTCTCCAATGCCGACCTGGCCGCGGAGTGGACCAGCTCCGGTGGCGAAGGCGAGTGGGGCGCGCCCCAGACCTGGCAGCAGGTCCTCGCCTACTCCCAGTTCCTCAAGGGCAAGGAGCTCGACGGCGAGCCGTTCTACGGCATCCTTGACACTCTAGCTCGGGCCGGCGGCGTGAGCAACTACTTCTTCCACTCCCGCGCCAGCGCCTACGCCAAGCACCCGGACGACCCCGCCTTCTTCTTCGACCCCACCGACATGACCCCGAAGATCAACAGCCCGGCATTCGTGCGCGCCCTTGAGGACATGATCGCCGCCCGCGACGCCGCCCCACCCGACCAGATCAACGCCGACCTCCTCCGCAACCTCGACAACTTCCTGGCCGGGACTGGCTCAATGTGCCACTGGTGGGCCGACGTCGGATCGAACGTCTACACCAGCGACAGCTCGATCGTGCAGGACAAGGTCGGGTGCAGCATCCTGCCCGGCTCCCCAGACGTCTACAACTGGGAGACCAAAGCCTGGGACACGCTCGCCAGAGAACGAACTTCGCGCCGTACCTGGCATTCCTCGGATGGGGCCTGTACGTGACCAAAGCCGGCGAAGAGCGCGGCGTCTCCGAAGCTGCCTGGGACCTCGTCTCGCACCTGACCGGGAAGGACATCTCCCTGTGGATGATGCTTTACCCGTCCGGCATGAATCCCTACCGCCAGAGCCACTTCAACGCGGCTGACTGGACGATCGCGGGCTACCCCGAGGAGTTCGCCACGCAGTACCTCGGCTCGATCCAGGATTCGTACAACCACCCGAACCGGATCGTTGACCTGCGTATCCCCGGCCAGGGCGAGTACTGGATCGCCGCTGAGGACGCCTGGACGCGGGCAGTCGCCGGCGAGATCGAACCACAGGCCGCCCTCGACGAGGCCGCCGCCAAGTGGAACGAGATCACCGACCGCCTCGACCGGGCCACGCAGCAGACCTTGTATCAGGCGTCGCTCGGGTAATCCCGCGAGCGCCGTGCCGCCAGGGACGCCGGGTTGAAACCCGGCGCTAAACCTACGAAACCCCTCCGGGGTTGATCGCGGTCGCGGCGCGCCTAGCCCGCCCCGATCCCAGTCCCGGAGGGACTTCGTAGGTTTAGCCCGGGGTTTTAACCCGGGTTCCCTCGCCGCAACCGTCACATTTGGGAACCACATGACCCGTCCCGCCCTCTCCCAATCCACCCAAATCGCCGACTCGGGACGGGCCCGGCCATCCCGGGACTTCGTCAATCCCGCCTGGCAGCGGCGTCTCTTCATCTTGCCCGCGGTGGTGATCACGCTAGCCTTGGTCACCTTTCCGACGCTCTTCGGCATCTACGTCAGCTTCACCGACTGGCAGCGCACCGATCAGTCGGGCCGGGTCTTCAACGGGCTCGACAACTTCCGACAGCTCTGGAACGACGACGCCTACTGGAATGCCCTCCAGAACAACTTCGTCTTTGTTTTAGTCGGCGTGCCGGCGCAGTACGTCATCGCGCTGGGGCTCGCTCTGCTGCTCAATCAGGACATCAAAGGACGGAGATTTTTCCGGGTCATCTTTCTCCTGCCCCTGATGATGAGTCCGATCGCCGCCGGGTACATGGTCGGGCGGCTCATGTTCGACGCCCGGATCGGCCCGGTGGTCGATCTCCTCGACCGATTCGGCATTCAGTACAGCTTTTTCGAGACCGGACCTCGAGCCGTGACCCTTCTCATGATGGTCAATGCCTGGGTCTGGATCCCCTTCGTGCTTGTCATGCTCCTCGCCGGCCTTCAGGCGCTCCCGTCAGAGGTATTCGAGGCGGCCAGGATCGATGGTGCCTCCCGCATTCAACTGTTCCGTGATATGACGTTTCCGTTGCTCTTGCCGGTCAGCCTGACTGCCGTGATTCTGCGGGTGATCTTCGAGTTCAAGATCGTCGACATCATCCAGGTGGTAACTGGCGGAGGCCCCGGCAGCTCCTCCGAAACCGTTACTTATTATGTCTACAAAGAAGGGTATCTTGGCGGCAATATCGGCTATGCCACCGCTATGGCCCAGGTCTTCCTGGTGATCATCATCCTTTTCGTCACCCTGATCCTGGTGACGGTTGGCCGCAAAATCCGGGACGTCACGTGATGGCAACATTGCGCATCCGTACCGCCACAACTACCCAGACAACGCCGCATCTCCGCTCCCGGAGGCGGCGGACCGCCTCGTTCATCCTCGGCCGGACGCTCACCTATCTGGCATTGCTGCTCTGGGCATTTATCTGCCTCTTCCCGATCTATTGGACGGCGGTCACCTCGCTCAAGAACCTGCGTCTGATTACCACCGGGCCGTTTTTCTTCCCCTGGATCGACTTTGAGCCGGTCACCCTTGGCTGGACGGTGCTGACCGAAGCGAACGACCGCGAAGAGTTTCTGCGGATTTTCAATACCAGCCTGATCATTGCCGTTTCGGCAGGTGTCTGTGCTCTGGTTCTCGGGTCACTGGCGGGGTACGGGCTCGCCCGGTTCGACTACCGGTTCATGATCTGGCGCAATCGCGACATTTCGTTCTGGTTCATTTCTCAGCTGATCTTGCCCCCGGCAGCGGTCATCATGCCGATCCTGATCCTCTACCGAGAGCTCCATCTACTCGATTCCAGGATGGGCCTCATCATCCTCTACACGGTGTCCAACCTGCCGATCGTGATCTGGATCATGCGAGATCAGTTCAATTCGATACCGGTCGAGCTGGAGCAGGCAGCCCTGGTCGATGGCGCAACCTTGTTCGGCGCGTTCTGGCGGATTGTGCTGCCGATCGCCGGGCCAGGGATGGTCGCGGCCTTCATCCTGGTCGTCATCTTCTGTTGGAACGAGTACTTCTTTGCCGCCAACCTCTCAACGGTCGATGCGGTCACCCTGCCATCGAAGATCGCCGCCGAAGTCAGCTCCCAGGGGGCGAAGTACTGGACAATGGCGGCCATTGCTACGACCGCGATTGCGCCGCTGCTTGTCGTCGGTATTCTGCTTGAGCGCTACATCGTCAAGGGCCTGACGGCAGGCGCCGTCAAGTAAACCCCCAACTCCATGCCCACCAGAGCCACAGTCGCCGTCTGGGGCGGCGAGCAATCGCGGGATGATGGCCTTCTCCTTGCGTGGATTCAGGAGAGCCGGTTGCAGCAAGGGAGCGCCACATGACCGCAATACCAGAACGTGACGATCGCAACACCCACGACAAAACGGAGAGCGACGACATCAAGGTCGTACGAAAAGCGGACGTCACCCCGGCGACCGAAGTCGCCAACCTGCCCCATTCGGAGAATCCCGTCGATGAGGCGTCCGAGGACTCGTTCCCTGCAAGCGACCCGCCGGCGTACAGCGGGCGCAAACAGACGACAGACGACTCCCTCTAGCGGACCAGTCCAGGAAGTTAGAGCGCCTCTCACAACCGTCGGGCGCCGCGCCGTTCGGCCCAGTCCCGGAGTTCCGGAGGGACTTCGTAGGTTCAGCGCCAGGTTTCAACCTGGCGTCCACTTACTCCTCGTCAAGCCAGATCGTCCGTGTATCGCGCGTCTGCCACTCGATCGCGGGGGTAAATCCGCGGACATGCGGCTTGACCAGCACGAGGTCCTGGGGGGAGCCAAACCACAGCCCAAAGAGATCGTCGTTGACCAGCGACTGCAGCTTACGGAGCAGTCCCGGCTGCTCGTCGAGATCGATTGCCGACAGTATCTGCGCGATCAGGTCGTCCACCTCGCCATTGGCGTACGCTCCCGGGTTCCAGCCTTGAAGGTTCGTGCGGATATCCCAGGCCGAGCCGTAGAGATCGAAATCCGTAAAGCCCGGGTACAGCCGGTATCCGAATGCGACGAGGTCGAAATCGCGGGTCACCTGCCAGCGTTCATTGAACGTGGCCTGATCGAGCACCTCCACCTTGAGTTCGACGCCGACCTCACTCAGATCCTCGGCGACGCTGGTGAGCGTCGCTTCTAGCCCTTCCGGCCCATTTGCCTGAACAATGACCGTGAGTTGGAGGGGAATACCACCCGGACTCTCTCGAATGCCATCGTCGTTGCGATCGACGTATTCACCAGCATCGAGCAGTGCTTTGGCGGCGTTCGTGTTGTGCGGAGGGTTCTTCACGGAGTGGTCCACGAGCCACGGCTGGGCGATGGTCCCGGCCAGGTCGTGCTGGATGAAGCCGTGAAAGACGCTCTCCGCGTACTTCCGTCGGTCGATGGCGACCGACAGCGCCGTTCGCAGCCGGATATCTGACAACAGTCCCGGCGATCCCGGCGGGTCGCTCACCGGGTTCTGGAAGTTGTACGCCGCGAACATTACCCGGGCGGAGTCGCAGACATACAGCCTGCCTTCGTCATTCTCCAGTGATTCCACCTGGTCCGGCGGAATCGACCAGACGATGTCTGCCTCACCGCCACGCCACCGCTCGACCCGGGCAACGGGGTCTTCAAACGATGAGAGGATCAGGCGGTCGAGATATGGGGGGTCTTTCCAATAGTCGGTATGTGCTTCGAACTCCAGCCGGCGCTCGCGCCAGGCCGAAACCTTCCACGGACCGGTTCCGATCGGCGGGGACTCTTCCCAATCGAACCCATCGAGCGAACGCAGGCCAGCCGGTTGGTCCGACCAGTACTCCTGGTACTGCGCCCCCTGGAAGATGGGTAGTGTCGCGGCGTTGGCGAGCCAGCCACCGTCCGGCTCGGCGAACCGGATGCGCAGCCGCCGCTGGCCTATGATCTCGATCTCGCGGAGCAGGTCGAAGAACCGGGCATACCCGCTGCTGGTGTCCTCCCGGTAAACCAGGTAACTGAACCGCACGTCCTCTGGCGTCAGCGCCGAACCGTCGTGCCACTGGACGTTACCTCGGAGCGCCAGGATAAGTTCGGTGCCGTCGTCGTTCCACTCCCACTCGCGCGCAAGGGCGGGAACCGGCTGCATCGTTTCCGGGTCAGTCGTAAGCAGGCCGTCGAGGTAGCTCAGCGTCATCTGCGGATCGACCGCGGCGGAGACCGGATTGAGGTTGCTCAGCGCGGTCCCGAGGAGCAGATTAAGTTCACCCCCTGGCACTGCCGGACCCGGATCGACCGGATACGGCTTCCGCAGTATCTGCAGGGCGGTGGCTTCGGGCGAGGCAACCGGAGTCGCCGCTCCCGCCTGAGGAGTTCCCGACGTCGATTCGGGGGTCGCCGGTATCGTCCCCTCGACATCGGTCCCTTCCTGGAAGTGTGCCCCCATAGCACGCTGTTGATCCCCGCCGAGACCCTTCAGGACCAGGCCGCCGGAGATCACACCCGCCCCGCTCCAGAGCACCCGACGCCGGCTCAATCGACGTGTGGTGAGATCACTCAGGCCGTCCTGTACCCCACCCGAGTCACCGTTTTTACCGGCGTCGCGCCCCACATTGCTCCCTTTCTGGCTTCGAATCGTATCTTCAACCACTGATTGTAGACCGGCTCCGTGATTCGAGACCGCCGCCCGCGGGTCCTGAGCCCGGAACGTGTCCCACGTTCGTACGCTGAGTTCCCGGCTGGAAGTAGTGATCTGGCCGGGTGCTATACTCCAAAACCCACGCCGCGGTGGCGATGTTCTTGGTTCACGGCCCGACGGCCGTCGGGTGGGGAAGGGAGCGGAACCTGGCTAGTTGGCGCACCTGGATGCGGCCCGGCATGCTGATCAAGCGTTGGGTCCTCCTCTTCCTCCTCAGCATGACCCTGTGCAGCCTTGCCCTGGCAATGGGCCTGGCCTGGGCGTACCGCACCATCGATTTCCCGTCCTCCCTCACCACATTCGTCCAGACCGTTACCCTCCAATTCATCGCTCACCCCTATCGAGAAATCATCCTCCTTGCCGGCGGCGTGGCCGTTCTCTGGTACTCGATTTGGAAGCTTGGGCGGGCGGTCCTGGGACCGTTGATGGCCCTATCCACCTCCGATCGTGGGCTGGCCCAAATCGTCGCCGAGCATCGGTTCGGCCCTGCACCGACGGAGATGAACATCGTCACCATCGGCGGCGGGACCGGCCTGTCGAACCTGCTCCGCGGCCTCAAGCTGGAGAACCTCAACCTGACGGCCATCGTCACCGTCGCCGATGACGGCGGCAGCACGGGACGCATCCGCAGCGAATTCGATATTCCAGCGCCCGGTGACATCCGCAACTGCATCACGGCCTTGGCGGACGACGAGTCGCTGGTCAACCAGCTCTTCCAGTACCGGTTCAAGGCCGACGGCTCGACGCTCGACGGTCACTCGTTCGGCAACCTGTTCATCACCGCTCTGGCCCAGGTGACCGGCAGCTTCGAGCGCGCCGTGATTGAGTCGGCCAAGGTGTTGGCGATCCGCGGCCGTGTCCTCCCCTCAACGCTCGAGAACGTCGACCTCTATGCCGAGCTGATCGACGGCACCATCATCCAGGGAGAATCGTCGATTGCCCACAAGACCGCGCCGATCAAACGGGTCTTCCTCGGCCCGGACAATCCGCCCGGCTACCAGCCGGCCCTCGGCGCGATTCTGAACGCCGATCTCATCATCCTTGGTCCTGGCAGCCTCTACACCAGTGTCCTGCCCAACCTGATGGTCGCCGGCATAACCGAGTCGATCCGTTGGTCCGGTGGGACCGTGGTCTACGTTTGCAACGTGGCGACGCAGGAAGGCGAAACCGACCACTTCGGCGCCGCCGACCACGTCCGTGCGGTCGTCGAGCACGTCGGTGAGCACGTCATCGACTACGTCCTGATCAACAGCAACCCGGCATCGGTCGCCGCCATCGGCCCCGACCTGGCTGTCGAACCGGTGATCCCCGAAGACCTCCATCGGATCGGGCGCGATATCAAGATCGTGACCCGCGACGTTGTTAGCGACCGCAATCCGCTGCGTCATGATCCGGCGAAGCTTACCGCTGCCCTGCTCGAGATCGCACGGGGCGAGGTTGTCGACGAATCGCAGCAATGGCGCAACGATCTTCCGTCCGACCTCGACCTCCACCGGCCGCAGCCGGCGACGGTGCCGGCAAGCACGGGAGAGCGCGGCACCCTTGTCTCATTCGGCGCAAACAGGGAGTAATTCATCCGCATGGCGACCAAGATCGGCATCAATGGTTTTGGCCGCATCGGCCGTCAGGTCTACAAGGCGATCGATGAAGGCGGCTTCAACGACCTGATGCAGGTGGTGGCGGTCAACGACCTCAGCGACTCGAAATCCCTCGCCCACTTGCTCAAGTACGACTCCACCTACGGCCGGTACGACGCCGAAATCAGCGCCACCGAAGATGGCATTTCGGTCAACGGCAACGGTGTCAAAGTCTTTGCCGAGCGCGACCCTGCCGCGATCCCGTGGGAGTCGGTCGATATCGACCTCGTGATCGAGTCGACCGGCCGCTTCACCGACGCCGACAAGGCGCGGGGCCACATCACCGCCGGTGCCAAGAAGGTCATCATCTCCGCTCCCGCAAAAGGCGAAGACCTGACCATCGTCCTCGGCGTCAATGAAGAGCAGTACGACCCGACCGCGCACACCATCATCTCCAACGCCTCCTGCACCACCAACTGCCTCGCGCCGGTGGCGAAAGTCGTGCTGGATCGCTTCGGCATCCGCCGGGGCCTAATGACGACCGTCCACTCCTACACCAATGACCAGGTGATCCTCGACGGGCCGCATAAGGATCTGCGCCGCGCCCGCGCCGCCGCTACGAACATCATCCCGACCAGCACCGGCGCCGCCCGCGCCCTGGCGCTGGTCATTCCGGAGTTGAAGGGCAAGTTCGACGGCTTCTCGCTGCGCGTCCCCACGCCGACCGTCTCGATCATCGACTTCGTCGCCGAGACCGAGCGGGGCACGACCGTCGAGGAGATCAACCGCGCCTTTGCCGAGGCGGCGGAAAGCGACGCGATGCAGGGCATCCTCGGGTTCACCGACGAGCCGCTCGTCTCCAGCGACTTCCGCCAGGATTCCCGCTCTTCGATCGTCGACGGTCAGTCGACCATGGTCATCGGCGACAATCTGGTCAAGGTCATCGCCTGGTACGACAACGAGTGGGGCTACTCCTGCCGCGTGGCCGATCTTGCCGCCCTCATCTGCGAAGCCGGCTTCCCCACCGCGGGGTAGTGCATCCGCCAATCGCCAAGATACCCCGGGTTGAAACCCGGGGCTAAACCCACAAAACCCCTCCGGGGTTGACCCCGTGTGCTGAGCGCCTCGAACGCCCCGGCCCAGTCCCGGAGGGACTTCGTAGGTTGAGCGCCAGGTTTCAACCTGGCGTCTGTCCGGCGTCATTCCCGTCCCATACGTAGGCAAGGAGCCCCTCCATGACCAAACGTTCGGTTCGCTCCGCCGAGGTGACCGACCGGCGTGTCTTCGTTCGTGTCGACTTCAACGTCCCCCTCGAGGACGGCCGCATCACCGACGACACCCGGATCCGGGCCGCCATCCCCACGATTCAGCTTCTGCGTGAGCGTGGGGCGCGCGTCATTCTGGCCAGCCACCTGGGTCGACCCAAGGGCAAGGTCGTCGAAGAACTGCGCCTGGCGCCGATCGCCGCCCATCTCGGCTCACTGATCAACGCGCACGTAGCCGCGGCTTCGGAAGTCATCGGCCCGGACGTCGAGTCCGCCGTGGCGACGCTGGGGCGCGGCGACGTGCTCCTGCTCGAAAACCTCCGGTTCGATCCCACGGGAGGAGAAGAACGACCCGGAGTTCGCGCGGGCGCTCGCCGGATTGGCCGATCTCTACGTCAACGACGCGTTCGGCGCGGCTCACCGGGCCCATGCCTCCACCGAAGGCATAGCCCATCATCTCCCCGCCTACGCCGGCCTGCTGATGCGGGACGAGTTGGACGCCCTCGGGCGTCTGCTGGAGGGGCCGGAACGGCCGTTCATCGCCATCCTCGGCGGGGCGAAAGTCTTCGACAAGCTAGGGGTGATCGATCATTTGCTCGACAAGGTCAATGGCCTGATCGTCGGCGGCGGGATGGCGAACACGTTCCTCCTGGCGCAGGGCCTGGAGATCGGCAAGTCGCTCGCGGAGCCGGATCTCCGTGACGACGCCCGCGCGCTCCTCGATAAGGCCGCTCAGCGCGGAATCGCAGTCCACCTGCCGACGGACGTGATCGTCGCCAAGGACATCGACGCGAGCGAGGGTCAGGAAAACCCCGTCGAATCCGTCGCCGGCGACATGTCGATCTTCGACATCGGCGCGGAGACGCAGCGCGCCTACGCCGCGGAAATCGCCCAGGCCAACATGATCTTCTGGAATGGCCCGATGGGCGTCTTCGAGCGGCCACCATTCGCGGCCGGGACCAAGGCCGTCGCCCTGGCGGTCGCCGAATCCGGCGCCACGAGCGTCGTCGGTGGCGGTGATTCGGTCGCGGCGCTGAAATTGATGGGTCTCGCGGACCGAATCACCCACGTCTCAACCGGCGGGGGCGCTTCCCTGGAGTTCGTCGAAGGGAAGGAGCTTCCTGGCGTTGCGATCATCCCGGACGAGGACGCGGGCTAGCGCTAAAATCGCGTTGAATCCAGGCGTCGTGTGATGGTAGCTTTTGGGTGAACGCGGAACGGATTTCGATCGGTGTCCGCTCATGCTGTGCTCAAAACACGCGCGCACCCAGGAAAGCAGGGAAGGACCACCGTGGAGACCGCGATTAGTATCGCCATGATCTTGCTCTCGATCATGCTCATTGCCGTCATTCTTCTCCAAACAAAGGGCTCATCGTTCAGCGGGGCATTTGGCGGCGGCAGCGACTCGATCAACCGCACCCGGCGCGGTGTCGAAAAGTCGCTCTTCCAGTTCACGATCATTTTGGCCGTCTGCTTCGTTGGTATGGCCATCGTCACCAGTTTGGTGCTCTAGTCCGGCGGCTTCGACTCGCCGCGGGAGGGCTAGACTCTGGCACTCCGAACCGGCGGTCGCTATACTCGCGGCGTCAGGAGACGACTCCACAACCGTGCAGCTGCCTCCGACCATTTAAGGTATTGGCAGCTCAGGAGGAACCAACGTTATGGCCGGTCTTGGGTGGCAAGAACTTACGATCATCCTCGTTATCGTCATCATCATCTTCGGCGCGGGCAAGCTGCCGGAGATCGGTGGGGCCCTCGGTAAGGGCATCAAGGAATTCAAGACCCAGTCGGAGACCGAAGGCGAGCTCGACACCACGACGACCGCCAGCAAGTCCACCCGCAAGGACGAGCCGGTCTCCAACCGGATCGAGACCCGCGAGATGCGCGCCGACGAGATCTAGAGCTGCGAGACAATCGAGATTTTGGCACGACATGGCGACCGCCGCGGGCGGTCGCCATGCGGCGTTTCCGGGGATGGCGTCAACGACCGGGGCTTGTATGGCACTTACCCACCCCGCTATCATCCCAGCCTGACACTCCCCGAGGCGCACTCCGCCCCGATCATCGAGAAAGCACGACCAACGTATGGATAGCCAACAGTCTCGAGTCGCGGCCGAGGGGCAGCTTAACCGGCCGGGATTCGACCAGGACCTGGCCGCCGCAAACGGGCACCTCGACGGCAACGAACTCGTGCCCGCGACACCGGCCGACGACGCCCCTCCGGACACTGCACCGAGCACGACCAAACCGGCCAAGTCCGGTGGGCGGGCGATCCGCGAGATCGTCGAAACACTCCTGCTCGCCCTGGTCATCTTCGTCGGCGTCCGCCTGGTCGTCCTCAACTTCCGGGTCGACGGCGAAAGCATGCTCCCTAATCTCACCAACGGCGAAATGCTCCTGGTCAATCGCAACGTCTACTTCCACTTCGACAAGAACGGCGTCCTCGATGCGCTCCCGTTCGTCGAACGCGACGGCGAGGACATCGTCTATCCCTTCCACCCGCCGGAACGAGGCGACATCGTCGTCTTCAACCCACCGGTGGACTCATCTGACAAGCCGTATATCAAGCGCGTTATCGGATTGCCCGGGGAGCGGGTGACGTTCGAAGGAGACAACGTTTTTATTGACGGCATCCAGCTCAACGAGCCGTACATCATCGAGGCGACCGATTGCAGGGGCAACTACTGCGATACCGTTGTCCCTGAGGGTCATGTCTACGTTCTGGGGGACAATCGCAACAACAGCTCAGACTCGCGGTCCTTTGGTGTGGTCGATGTCGATTCGATCATCGGCAAAGCCTGGATCGGGTACTGGCCGATGGACGAGGTCGGCATCGTCGACCACTACGACTACCCGGAGATCAGCGATCAATAGCAAGCCACGTCTGTCCATTGTTTGGCTCCTGCCGGGACGGTAGAATGGATGGAGACGGGGTTCGCCTCGTTCGTGGGCTCGCCAATCGGTGGGTCGGTCGTCCCCCCGCTCGCCAACTCCATCGACCGCGGGGTTCAGCGGGCGTTCGGCAGGAGCCGAAGGGGTCTCTGCATGATCGAAACCGTCGTCGAAAGCATCCGGGTCAGCCTGGTCACGCAGCACCGGGTCGTGATCCTCAAAGAGGTCAACGGCGACCGCCATCTTCCGATCTGGATCGGGCAGTACGAAGCCGACGCGATCGCGATGGAGCTTCAAGGCCAGGCCACGGCACGGCCCTTGCCATACGATCTCCTTAAGAACGCCATCGGCGACCTCGGCGGGATGGTCGAGCGCATCCTCGTGACCGACCTCAACGCCGATGTCTTCTACGCGAAGATCATCGTCGCGCAGAACGGGCGCTCGGTCGAACTCGACTCTCGCCCCAGCGATGCGATCGCCCTGGCCGTGCGCTCCCACGTCCCGATCCTGGTCGACGAATCGGTCATGGAGCGGGCGGGCGTCACCCTGAACGGCGATGCGGACGACGCGGAAGAGGAGGCGTCGGCCACCCCGGCCCTCGAGACCGAAAACGTCAGCCCCGCCGACGAAGAGCGTCTCTCGGTGTTCAGGGACTTCATCAATACCCTGGACCTGGACGACTTCGACAAGCGGCAAAGGTCCTAGTTCGCCCTACGCGGGGTATCGGGCCCGGCCCGGTCCCCAGCGGAGAAAGCATGGATACCTCGGAAGTTCAGATCAAGCGCATAGTCCTCAACCGGATGCACCGCTGCTCCGTCTGCCACCACGATTACGATACCGACGATATCTCCGTCGTCTCCCGCAAGTCCGACATGTGGATGATGCTGGTCGAATGCACCGACTGCCATGCCCGCAACTACGTGGCTGCCGTCCTCAAGGACGGTGACCCGGACGCGGCCCGTCTGGCCCTGCGGCGGCTGCACGAGGAGGCCACCGGCGTCGTCGAGCCCGTCGAGATCGCCGAGCTGGCCGAGGCCAGCGCCCAGCAAGGCGAACGGGTCGACGCCCACGACGTCCTCGACATGCACGAGTTCCTCCAGGACTTCGACGGCGACTTCCTCAAGCACTTCGCCAAGGGCTGAACCCCTTTCTTTGTGAAGTCAATGGGCGCGGCCTTCGCCGCGCCCATTTTGCATGGCGGGACCTGTCGTCGTTGGAACGTGAGCGGAGGCAGAGAACGCTGGCAGAAGCGACGGTCCAGCCTCGGCCTCCCCGGACGTTCTATCGGATCGTGCCCTCGGAACCGCCAACGCTAGACGACTTCGTCTCGAACAGCGCAAAGTGCCGACCGCTTCCAAGTGATGACCCCGAAACGCGTCGACTTTGGGACGGGCTTTCGGTTTACTCCAGCGAAGGCCGAGCTCGACGGCGTGGTCAGGGGATGCCCTGGATCGGTGCAGGTTTCGTCGCGGAGCTGCGCATTCCCGATGACAGCACCATGCGCCTCGAGCGGACGACTCATAGCCGAGGACATTACACTCTTTGGCGAGAACCGACGGCACTCCTTGAATGCGTCGTTCGCGTCGTTCCAATCCGCCAGACAACCTCATCAGAGGAATCTCCATGACCTACGAACTTTGGGATACCGAAACCAACAACATTGTCGGTGTGTACGAAAGCGAGCCGGACGCCCTCGCCGTGGTTCGAAGAGCGATAGCGATCCATGGCGTACGCTATGCGGATGAGCTCGCGTTGCTCCGCGAAGACACCCACGGGAACGTTGAGACCCTTGCCGTCGGCGTTGCCCTCGCGGAACTCGCACGGACAGCAGCCATTGAAGTCGCCTCGGCGAGAAACTAGCCGCTCCAATAGGTGAGATCCGCTCGACGAAAAACGCTAAGACGCGCGTCACGACGGGTGGGATCGATCTTGCCCTCGCGTGGGATTGCCGCGCCGCTCGGCAAGCTAACGTCGTTCCAGATCCCCGCCTAAACACCCACGACGTACTCGACATGCACGAGTTCCTCCAGGACTTCAACGGCGACTTCGCCGAGGGCTAGCGGCCGTCCCGACAGCAATAGACACGCGGAGGCCCGGGCCAGCGGCCCGGGCCTCCGCGCGTTCGGCGTTGTGGCCGGGGGACACGACCACGTCATCTATGGACCAAGACACCTCCTCCCGCACGCATGAACTCGAGAACCCGTTCGGCATCGCGCAGGCGATCCGTGTGAACCAGGAACTGATCGAATTGGCAGGTGGACGTACCCACATGCCGACGGGTGATGTAGCGGCGCCAATCGGAGCACAGGCGTCGGACATGGCTACTCATCAGGGTTGGACCGCTCGACAGAGGTGCGAGCATGGAGACCTCCCTTTTTTACACTCACGCGAGAGCCCCACGTGTCAGTTACCCGGTGGGATCAAATCAGGGCAGGCCATATCGACATTTAGGACGCAAAGCCCCACCTGACCGCAGCACTGTCCTGGAACACAGCAGATGCCCTCGCAGCAGTAGCGGTCTGGCACCCCGCCGCACGACGTATTGTTGTCCGCGAACGACCACGCGTTGGCGTTCCGCGACGGGTCGCAGACCTCGCACTCCATCTGCGGGTTGACGTCTCCGTCAGCCCATTCCACGTCCCCGATGTGACACGTTGGGGCGCAGTCCGGTCCCGTGCAGCCCTCGCCCGGGTCTGGATTGCCCGGAATGCCTTCGTCGTCGTCCTCATCCTCCTCGTCCGGCGGACCGTCGTCCTCCGTTGGATTGTCCTCGTCTCCACCGTCGAACGGACCACCATCCGGATCTTCTTGGAACGCGCGGCACTTGCCATCCACGCACGAGAGCCCCGGAGCGCAGCACTCGCCGTCGCAACAGATGCCACCGTGATTGCATAGCGTGCCGTCCGGAACGTTCTCCAGGATGCAGTCACCGTTTTTGGAACACCTTCCAAAATCGACGATGCACGGGTTACCGGTCGTATCTGGGCAGGTCTCGCCCCTGCTCCGGTTCAACCAGTGGTCATAGGTGGTCGCGTTGCAGAACTGACAGTAGTTCTCCGGGTTCGGGTCACCGAGCTCATAGGTCACCTTTTCGATGTAGCACTCCGTCGGCATGCAGACCAGGAAGGTCGGATCGCACGGAGCCTTCTCACCGCACTCTTGCCCGCGTCCACAGGGCTTCATAGCCCGGTAGAACGGGTCCCTGGGCTTCGCCGCGACCTTCGGCGCGGCACCCGCAACGATGCCGGCGATACCGCCGGCGATGGCTCGCACCGCGCTCCGCCGCGAGAGCGCGAACGAGCGTGCCAACCGATCGAATCGCGCGTCGTCCATGCTTCCTCCGATCCCGACTGCGTCACAACCTCGTCGCCGTTTAGAGGTTGGACCGAGTTTGCAGTCGCACCTCACCGGACACCACGAAGGAAACCCACAGTTTTGGGCGCACCTTCCTACCGAAACTGCCGCGCTCGTCTGGTAGCATCGAAGCAGCATTGGTGAAGGCGAAGCGATTCCGCGACCTCGCGGGAGGTACGCCGATGTCCGCGATGGATCACCAGCCAGCGACCCCGGAGGCACCGGTACCTTTTCGCAACCTCCTCAAGAGGCTGCGCATCGAGGCGGATCACACCCAGGAATCGCTCGCCGAGGCCGCGTCCGTCAGCGCCAGGCTGATCAGCGACTTGGAGCGCGGCACGGTCCAGCGCCCGCGCCGCGAGACCGTTCGCTTGCTCTGTGATGCCCTGGGACTGACAGGATCAGAGCGGGACGACTTTGTTGCGGTTGCGCGCGGCCAGAAACACCTGCCTCCACCAACTCCACCAACCCCGGCCCTTCGCCTGAGTGCGCTGCCCGTACCGCCGACACCGATCGTCGGCCGGATCAAGGACCGAGCAACCGCCGTCACTCTGCTGGTGCAGTCCGACGTACGCTGCCTCACGCTCCTCGGCCCCGGTGGCGTCGGCAAGACCCGGCTTGCGATCGACGTAGGCGGAGAGGTCGCCAGCCGGTACCAGGACGGCGTGGCCTTCGTCGATTTAGCCCCGCTCCAGGATCCGGCCCTGGTCGTTTCAGCCATCTCCAGCGCGGTGGGCGTGAGCGAAGCGGGTGAGACACCCCTGTTCGACCGCCTCATTGGCGCGCTGAGCGACCGTCAGCTCCTCCTGCTGCTCGACAACATCGAGCACGTGACCGCCGCCGCCCCCCAGATTGCTTCACTCCTTGCCGCCTGTACCCGACTTACCGTGTTGATCACGGGGCGAGCCCCGCTCAAGATTCGCGCCGAACGCGAACTCAGGATCGGTCCGTTGAGCATGCCGGACGAAGGCCGACTCCCCGATCTGGAGGAACTCCAGCGTGTTCCGTCCATCGAACTGTTCGTCCAACGGGCAGAGGCGGCCAACAGGTCTTTCGCATTGACGGCGGAGAATGCCGAAGACATCGCCGAGATTGCCCGGCGCCTGGAAGGGCTGCCACTCGCCATCGAACTCGCGGCGGCCCGGGTAAAGGTGCTGACTCCGGCGGCGCTGCTCGCCCGCCTCTCCGCCCGGCTTCCCCTGCTGACGGACGGCCTCCGCGACCTGCCCCCGCGACATCATGCGATCAGGGCAGCAATCGCCTGGAGCTATGACCTCCTCCAGCCACGGGAAAAAGTCCTGTTCGAACAACTCTCGATCTTTGCCGGAGGTTGCCCGCTCGACGGCATCGAAACCGTAGCAGCCGGCAATCAGACTCGTGACCCTCACTCTGGAGCCAGTTACGACATGCTCGAGACGATTTCCGCGCTGGTTGATCAGAGCCTGATCCACCGGATACCGGACGACGGCATCTCACCCAGATTCGGCATGCTGGAGACGATCAGAGAGTTCGGCCGGGAGCGGCTCGACTCCTCCGGCGCCGACCTCACAACGGCTCGGGCTCACGCCAGCTGGGTTCTCGATCTCGTCAGGCGGGCCGAACCCGAACTGACCGGTCCGGACCAGGAGGTCTGGTTTGGGCGGCTTTCGCGCGAGATCGCCAACATCCGCGCCGCCTTCACCTGGTCGCTCGGCGCTGAGGACGCCGAAATCGCGCTCAAACTCTGCGGCTCGCTCTATCGCTTTTGGGCAACCAGTGGCCGGTACGAGGAGGGGGACAGATGGATCGCCGCCGCGCTTGCCCTTCCCCACGCTACGGCTCCAGACCTGCGCGGTAACGCCCTGCTCGGGGCGGGCGTCATGGCCTACTTCCGGGGTGACTACACCGCGGCGGAGCGCGATTGGCTCGAGGCGCTGGAGGCGTTCGAAGCGATCGGCGACCGGCGCGGCATCGGCTACTCGTACGGGAACCTCGGGCTGGTCGCCGACGCCGTGCTCGACTACGACCGAGCGATCGCCTCGTACGAGCGGGCTCTCGCCGAGTTCCGCGCCCTGAACGACGAGACCTTTATCGGGTTCATGCTCAACAATCTGGGCCTCATCCACTATTTCCGCGGCAACTTCGACGAGGCGGCGGACCTGTACGCCGAGGCCCTGGGGATTGCTCGCCGCCGGAAATCCGCTGACAGCATCGCGTATGTCCTCGGCAATGCCGGCCTCGTCGAGTTCGCTCGGGAAAACTACGCCGTCGCGACTGAACTGCAAACGGAAGCCCTCACCATCCGCCGGGGATTGACGAACCCTGCCGCGCTGGCCCGGTGCCTGGAAAATTTTGCCCTGCTCGCGGCGGCGCAGCACCAACCTGAGCGAGCGATCCGGCTCTTCGCCGCCGCCAACCACGAACGGGAGCGGATCGGAATAACCCTTCCACCGAACGACGCCGAGGTCAACGACCGGTACATCAATCAGGCAAAAGCCCAGCTCGGCGATTCGCGGTTTGAGTACTACTGGGTCACCGGTGAAGACCTTGATATTGGGGACGCCATCGACCTAGCACTGGAACCGAGTTTTTCTTTGCCCTCTACCCCGACCAGCGTACCGGCCCACTCCGGTCATGCGGACTGAACCAGGGAGTTATGCATCCCGCGCTCTGACGGCTCTCCCCGACCACACCACGCGTTGGATGGATAGGAGATAGGACGGTACGAATACTCCTCGCCCTCGGAAACCCAGGAAGGACCCGAGCAGAAATACGTATTTCCTATGATGTGCAGAACCTCCGCTGCCCTCAGACTATTAGTAGGCCGCCGGCGCATCTTCTCGTCCCCATCCTGGCCTAGTTGCGGCGAAGAAGGTCGGGAGCGAGACCGGCGCAGGCGGGCCCAGGAAACGCTTCGGACGTCGACCGGGATCGGCACGACTCCGTCCGGGCTTGCTCGGGAGCACGGAGTTGTGGGTGCCGCTCAGACGGTCGGCGATCGAGCCCAGAAGGAGTTGGGCAATGGAACACAGCCATGGGCACGGGTCGGGGGAAGGACATCAGCACACGGTCGGCACCCACGGGATGCTCCTCGTCGGAGAGGAGACGATCTACCTCTCCCACTTGCCGATGTTCACCGACCCTACCCACCGCTTCCAGGTCATCCTCGAGGTGACCCTGGCGCGGGACGGGGACGACCCCCACGCCGCCTACCTGGCCGACCGCCAACAGAGTGGAGCGACCATCTACTCGGTGCGGCCCGGTGAATTCGATATCGCCTGCCTGGAACCCGGCCACCCCCAGTGCATCACGTCCTTTACGGGTGGTCTTTTCCGCAACCACTTCGAGCGGCCGGGAAACAATGAGATCCTACCGGGATTGACGTTCAATGTGGAACGGGTCGTCGTCTTTCGGAAGCTGCCGGCACCCGGTGCGCCTCGGGGCCTGCTCGACTACCGGCTCTATGGCGTAGGTACGGACCTATTCCTCAGCCACACGATCACCCGGGCGCCTGACTTCGACCAGACGTTGGCCGTTCGAGTCGTCGGCGACGGCCCACCTGCGGACGCGCTGAGGGAGTCGTTGCCGATCATCGTTCGGGGCCGGACGAACCGCATTGCGGAGCGCCTCCGGGGCGGTGAGCGGGTCACAGGCGAGGTCATCGAAGGGCCGGAGTCGCAAGAGTATGAGATCGAGATCGTCGCCGAGATCTACGTCGAAGAAGGGGAACTGCGGGATCCGCCCACCTTCGACCCTACGCCTGAGGAAGTTGCGGCCGGGATGCCGTGAGCATTCAACCGTGCTCACCTATCGGACGGAGGCCGCGGCCCCGACGCTCCGCCGCCAAAGCTCGGCCGGCGACAAGCAAGCGACGAGCAGGGATTTACAGCAGCCGGCGCGCCGCCGAAGGTGCAGGCCGGACGGGAGCTGACTCTACAGTCACAGCAAACAACGAGACCGAATTCCCCGCCGGTGTGCCGTGGGTTCGGGAGGCCGCAGGCGGTATCACTGGTACCGGCTTTATCGTGACGGTCCAGTGCGTCCTGACGTCCACCCACATCGTCGCCGTGGCGATTGACGCATTGGGCGAGGTCGCGAAGCCGCCGGTCGGGACGTTGCGTCTGGTGTCATTCGTCGTACGAGACGAGGAGGACCCCGCCTTGGACCCCTTCGGCAGGGAATCCGTCAGCTACCTCACCTACAGCGCTACTCACCCTCGGCCCGGGCGCTTCCCCTAAGGTAGCCATTCATCGAAATCGATTAAGGGTGCAGATTCAGGACTGACTGATTCAATCCCGTCAACGTCCGAGATCGACTACGGCAGTCGGTGCGATACCGCGCTGCCCCTATCCCCTCGCGCCGTTCGTTTAGATTCGAAGGTACTGGAGAATCGGTCAGCGTCGCCCGGACGCCGACAAGCGGCACCTGGGATCGCCAGAATGGCCGGCTATCGGCGCGGGGACATCCTCACCCACGGCATGCTCGATGAGTTCATCGAACAGCGGGTCTAGCCGGTAGCCGCTGATGCCTGCAACGAGTGCATGGACGGCAAGATCGCGCGCCTGCACGGACTTCGCGGCGGCCACGCCTCAGCAGGCTTGCCTATCGGCGGCGGCGGGTCCACCCCTCGTGAATCGGCAGGGTCACCGATGCGCCAGCCCCCGCCGTGGATCAGGATCTGGGCATCGGAGCGCACGCGCTGGCCCCGACCGACCTGACCTCGCGCTGCCGACCTGAGATCCGTCGGGCATCGGACGAACACCTGCCTCCCATCCCCAACGCCGTGCCCCTGACCACCACCGGCTCACCGCTGAGCCTGGATGAGGTTTTAGATGATCTTCAAGGGACCCTTTCCACAACAACCACGGGATCGATTGGTGATCTTCGCCTCCGGTGAGCGCGACACGCGCTCGCCCGCAGTGCACCGGCACGTGCCTGCCGAGGTTGCCGGATCGGGCCGGCAGCGGGCACATGCCCACCGACCGTGCGAGACCGCGCTCGCCAGGCTCTCGTGCCGGGAGCGCGAAGTCCTCCGCCTGCTGGCGCTTCGCTACACCGACCGCGAGATCGCCGACACCCTCTTCATCAGTTACCGGACCGTCACCACCCACGTCAGCAACATCTTGAACAAGCTGGGAGTCGACTCGCGCCGGGACGTCGCCGCGGCCCTCTCCTCAGACGACGGACCTTGAGTATCTGTCATGGCTTCCAATCGCCATTCCTGCGCCTACCCTCGACGCCTTCCGGTCGACAAGGGGGTTTACTCGACCGTCCTGGATGGTCGCGAGAATGGCATTGCTTAATGAGGAAGCTCCCTCGTATTGCCGATCTCAGGAATACGTAGGTTCTACGGATGTTCCCTGAAACCGTCGTCCATATCGTCATAGCCAAGGTCGCCGATGGTCGGCGACCCAGCATTCCACGAGGAGACCTCACATGGACAAGCGGAAGAACCTCCGGACGGACGACGGTTTCGAGCCGACGCCCGAGATTGAGCCGATGCCGGCGATCTTCGGCCTGCGCTTCCTGGAGGAAGAAGCAGCTGAAATCCACGACGTCGTCGGCTGCCTGATCCGGACCGACACGGCCGGCGGCGGCTTCACCGGCACCGGCTGTGACGACTCCGATCAGGTGGCACTGGCCTAGGTTGGCACGCGGGTGCGGGTACGGGCAGTCACCCGTACCCGCACCCCGTCCAACATTCGAAGTCCGGAGCGTGGCGAGGCTCCGTCCCATCCTTTCCCCCGCAGGAGTCGCGCATGATCCTGATCCTCACCCAGTTCGAGGACGATCCCTCGGTCCGCCATACTACCCAGCTCTTGCGCGACCGAGGCGCCGACCCCGTCGTCGTCTGCTCGGCGACCATGGAGCGCCCCTCCGCCGTTCTCATCGCCAACGATCCGAACGGCGGCACGCGCAGCATCCTCCGACTCGGCGCTCGGGATATCGACCTGGCCGAGGTCCAAACCGCCTGGCTCTGGCGCGGTTGGCAGCCCGATCCACTTGAGGCGCGCCTTCGGCCCCTTGCCGCCCGGCCGGCGGATTGGCGCTTCTACGAGAAGCAATGGCAGATTTTTCACCGGGGATTTGCTCTCCTGCTAGCCCAGCGCGGCGTCTTCTGTGTCAACCCCCCGCCCTGGAACGTCGCGTACGAGGAAAAGTGCTGTCAGCTCGCCCTCGCCAGCGAGGTCGGTCTCACGATTCCGCCGACCCTCTTCACCACTCGGCTTCCCGAGGCCCGCGTCTTCTCGGAGGAGCACGGCGGCTCGCTTATCTACAAGCCGTTCATACCCTACCTGCGGATGATCGTGGCTGATGGCGACCAACCGTCGCGCCTCCAGCGACTCCTGACCAACCGCGTCACGTCCGAGCAGTTGGTCGAAGGCGACGGCTTCCTGCCGACACCTGGCATCTTCCAGCCATACGTCGACAAGCACGTCGAACTGCGGGTCATCGCCGTCGGCCGCCGTCTGTTCGCTTGCGCCATTCACTCCCAACGCAGCGAGCGAGCACGCGAGGACTGGCGCCGATACGACCTCGACAATACGCCACACGAGCCCTACGAGTTGCCCGACGACATCGCCGCCAAGCTCCGCGCGCTGATGGAGCGGCTTGGACTGGTTTACGGCGCGATCGACCTGATCGTCACCCCGGCGGGCGAGCACATCTTCCTGGAGATCAACCCGAACGGTCAGTTCGACTTCGTCGCCCAGCTGGCCGGCCTGCCGATTTACGAGCACCTCGCGGAATTGCTCCTAGCGGGGAACGTCGAAGCGCCGGAGGAGCCGGAGCCTGTCGGGGCGATCGCTATGCAAGGTGTTTCCGATGCTGACTAAGTGGCGGATTGCTCGCCGCCTACCTTGGGTCCTCGCGGCCGAGCCCCGCGACTGCGGCGCCTCGGTCTTTGCCTCGCTGGCCCGCTACCACGGTCACCACCTGACCCTCGAAGAGGCCCGCGTACTGGTCGGCACCGACCGCGACGGCACCAGCCTTGCCGGACTGCGCGACGGCGGCCGGGCGATCGGTCTCGACGCCCACCCGGCCCACGCCACCTACGAGGCGCTCGGGCAGATTCCGCTGCCGGCGATCGTCCACCTCAAGGCGCAGGAGGGACACTACCTCGACCTGGCCCGCTGGTCCTCGACCGCGGTGGTCGTCCTTGACCCCGTTTTCGGCGTGCGGAGGATGAGCCGGGCCGAGTTCGAGGCGGCCTGGAGCGGCTACCTCGTCGTCTTTCGAGCGACACCGGCGCTACGCCCCAAGGCGCCAAGTGTCCGTCCCGTCCGGCTCTTCCTCCGCCTCGCCTGGCAGCAGAAATTCACCCTCTTCGTCGCACTTGTCGCCGCCCTGATCGCAACCTCGGTCGGCTGGATGGCGACGTTCTTCTTGCAGATCCTTGTCGACCGAATACTGCCCGAACGCGACAATGGTCTGCTCGTCGCCCTCGGCGCTGGGCTCGTCCTGCTTAGCGGCCTCCAGGCAATCCTCCAGTTCGGTCGCCTCTGGCTCGTTGCTCAGGTCGGCCAGCGCATCCACCGCGAGTACGGCGGGGAGTACGTCCGGCACTTGCTGCGGCTGCCGATGCACGTCTTCGATGCCCGCTGTGTGCCCGGGATGGTGATGCGGATCACCCAGGCCGAGCCGATCCAGCTCGCCGTCACCGAGACGGGCGTCCTCCTGGTCGCCGACGTGGTGATGTTCCTGGCGACGCTGGGGATCATCTTCGCCTACGACCCGCTCGCCGCCCTCATCGCCGGCGCCGCCGCGCCGCTGATCCTGCTGGCGACGGCTCTGCTCAACGAGCGTGTCCAGGCCACGCAGCTCAACGCCATGGTCCGAATGGAGGAGTTCGGCGCTCAGATGGTCGACACCTTCGACGCGGTGCGCACCATCAAAATCTTCTCCGCCGAGGCGCGCTACCGGACGCTGCTTGAAGATCGGCTCAAGGCCCTGGCCTTGGCGCGGCGAGACAATAGGCGGGCGATGGCGCTGCCGACTGCTTGGAGTTGGCTGGCGACCTCGCTGATCACGGCCGCTATCCTCTGGTACAGTAGCCACCGCGTCCTATCCGGGCAGATGACCGCCGGCGACTTGCTGGTTCTCTTCGGCATGGTCGCCTTCTACCTGACTCCGGTCCAGCGCTTTCCGGCGACGATGCTGGTTATTCGATCCGCCCTGCTCGGGATCGAGCGCCTGGAGGAGATCCGCGCCTTGCCGACCGAGGCCGAGCGGACGATTGAACCAACGCCGCTGCCCACCGTCAGCGGTCGGATCGAGTTCGAGCGCGTCACCTTCGGTTACAAGCGCCACCTGCCGGTGTTGAAGGACGTCAGCTTCGCGATCGAGGCCGGCGAAACCGTTGCCATCGTTGGTGAGACGGGGTCGGGCAAGTCGACACTGGCTAACCTGATCGCGGGCTTTTACCTCCCGACCTCGGGGAATGTCCTGATCGACGGGGTCACCACCCGCCGCATTGCGCCAGACGAGCTCCGTCGCGCGATCAGCGCCGTACTCCAGGACTCAGCGTTGCTCCAGCATTCGGTCGCAGAGAACATCACTCTCTTAGACGACGCGCCGTCTGACGCGATCCAGCGCGCCGCCCAACTTGCCAACGCCGACGAGTTCATCTCGGATCTCTTCAACGGCTACGACGCCCAGGTAGCGCGCAGCGGCGAGAACTTTTCGGCTGGCCAGGCGCAGCGGATCGCCCTTGCCCGCGCCCTCTTGAAGGATGCTCCGATCCTGCTTCTGGACGAGGCGACCAGCAACCTGGACGGGGCGACCGAGCAGGGCATCCTGCGGGCGCTGGAGGAGAACCGGCGCGGGCGCACGACGGTCGTCATCGCGCACCGCCTCGGCACGATCGTCAACGCCGACCGCATCCTGGTCATGGCCGACGGCGAGGTTGTCGAGACCGGCACGCACGTGGAACTGTGGGCGCGGCGGGGGCGGTACTTCGAGCTGTTCCGGTCGCAGGTCGGGTTAGGGGTGACCACGGGCGTGGGCATCGTCGGCGCCGAGCCGACGATCGTCGAGCGCTCGCACGCCGCGGTCGGCGAAGGCGTAACCTAATGCGCACACCGAACACCATGGCCGCCGACGCCGCTAGCCCCGGAGAGGCTGTGCAGTTAGCCCGGGCCGTGAGCCCGGGCGGCAGCGGGACACGCGGTCACCCCTTCCGACGAGCGCCCTAGCCGCTGGCAACGACCGGGGAAGCAGGCCATGAAATCCCACGCACGAAATAACCCCACCTCGCGTTGACGTGAATACGGAGATAGGGAAGCGCGAACCTTCACCCCCTCACCTCCGCCCCGGCTCCCCCCGCGCCTCCCCGTTGCCGGGTTCCGGGCGCTACCTAGCGGTGGGAGAGAGGTTGACGTCGCCGCGCGCCGGGCGCATGATGGGTGTCACCGACCCGCGCAGCCGCGCCCCGGGGTTCGCCCATGCCCACCGCGCTGCCAGCCGACCGAGCCGGGCATCGGCCGGTGCCCATCACCGCCGTCGCTCGGCGGGCGCCCGACCCAGCCCAACCGCCGGTGCCCCTGACCCCGCTCGTCGGCCGCGCGCGCGAGGTGGCGGCCGTCGGCGACCTCCTGCGCCGCCCCGACGTCCGGCTCGTGACGCTGACCGGCCCGGGCGGCGTCGGCAAGACGCGCCTGGCGATCCCGCGGCGCCGCGAGCTGGCGGCGGACTTCGCGTCCGGCGTGTGCTTCGTCGACCTCTCGCCCCTCGCCGACCCGGCCCTGGTCCTGCCAACGGTCGCCCGCGGCCTGGGCCTGCGGGAGGCCGGGAGCCGGCCGCTCCGCGAGCGGCTGGTCGGGTTCCTCCGGGACCGGCGG
This sequence comes from uncultured Chloroflexia bacterium, assembly GCA_963724285.1. Classification (GTDB taxonomy): domain Bacteria; phylum Chloroflexota; class Chloroflexia; order Thermomicrobiales; family UBA6265; genus CAVRUD01. The sequence continues at coordinate 96,811 of CAVRUD010000025.1, forward strand.
TTGCTGCTGGTCGCCGACAACGTCGAGCAGGTCGTCGCGGCGGCCCCGCTCGTCGCCGACCTGCTCGCCGCCTGCCCGGGCCTGACGGTCCTGGCCACCAGCCGCGTCGTGCTCCGCCTCTCGGGCGAGCAGGTCTTCCCGGTCCCGCCGCTGGCCCTCCCCGACCCGGACCGCCCCCCGTCCCTGGCCGATCTGGCGCAGGCGGAGGCGGTGGCGCTCTTCGTCGCGCGCGCCCGGGCCGCCGCCCCCGCCTTCGCCCTGACCGAGGCCAACGCCGCCGCGGTGGCCGCCATCTGCCGCCGGCTGGACGGCCTGCCGCTGGCCATCGAGCTGGCGGCGGCGCGCAGCAACATCCTGCCGCCACAAACCTTGCTCACCCGGCTGGAGAGACGGTTACCGTTGTTGACCGGCGGGGCTCGCGACCAGCCGACCCGCCACCAGACCCTGCGTACCGCTATCGCCTGGAGCTACGACCTGCTCGACGAGCAAGAGCGGTTCCTGTTCCGCCGCCTCTCGGTCTTCGCCGGCGGCTGCACCCTGGAGGCGGCCGAAGCCATCGGGGGTGAATGGGGGTGGCAGGGGGTGGAAGGAGAGATTACTCCTGCCCCCCCGTTCGACATCCTTGACGGGCTCGCCTCGCTGGTCGACAAGAGCCTGCTGCTCCAAGGCGAGGACCCGGACAGCGCGCCGCGCTTCCGAATGCTGGAGACGGTCCGCGAATTCGGGCTGGAGCAGCTCGAGGCGAGCGGCGAGGCGGCAGCGGAGGCGGCCCGCCGCGCGCACGCCGCCCACTACCTGGCGCTGGCCGAGCGGGCCGAGGCCGCCTACTGGGGCATGGCGCCCGGGGACTGGCGGTCGCTGCTCGAACCGGAGCTCGACAACTTCCGCACGGCGCTGACCTGGGCGCTGGATCAGGGCGAGGCCGAGACGGCGCTGCGCCTGGCCAGCGCGCTCGAGCCCCTCTGGTGGTTCGGCATCTACGAGGGCGAGGGGCAGCGGTGGCTGCGGCGCGCCCTGGCGGGCGGCGGGACCGCCCCGCCGGCCGTCCGCGCCAAGGCGCTGGCCGTCGCCGGCCTCCTGGCTGCCGAGCAGGACGACTATGCCGGGGCCGTCGTGCTCGCCGAGGAGGCCTTGGCCCTCGCGCACGAGCTCGGCGATCGGGTCGGCATCGCCAATGCGACCTATGTGCTCGGGATCGTCGCCACGAATCGGGGGCAGGAGACGGTCGCGCGGGCGCACCTCGAGGCGGCCCTGGCGCGGTTCCGCGAGCTGGGCGACCGAGGCCGGACGGCCCGGACGCTCTGCGACCTGGCGGTGCTGGGCAACCTGGGCACGCTCGAGGCGCCGGGCAACCCCGCCGACCAGGAGCGGGCCGAGGCGTACTGCGAAGAGGCGCTGGGCCTGTTCCGGGACCTGGGACACGCCAGGGGCATTGCCCGGGCACTCCACGGCCTCGCGTACGTGGCCTACAAGCGGCGGGACTACCCACGGGCGTTGGCCCTATCCCGCGACACCCTGGCCCTGCGCTGGGAGCTCCAAGACCGGTGGGGGATCGCGGCCAACCTCGAGGACGTGGCGGACATCGCCGGGCTGAGTGGGCAACCGGCACAGGCGACCCGACTGTACGGCGCGGCCGAAGCCCTGCGCGAGGCCCTCAGCACCCCTATCCCCCCCTTCTACCGCGCCGAGTACGAGCGTGAGGTGGCCGTCGCCCGCGCGGCGATGCCCCCGGACGCCTTCGCCGCAGAGTGGGCCGCGGGGCGCGCGCTGCCCCTGGAACAGGCCATCGCCGCGGCGTCGTCGTTGTCCGAGCCCGCGGGACCGGCTTCCCCTCGAGAGCCGACGCAGACCGGGGAGACCGCCGGGCTAACCGCCCGCGAGCTTGAGGTCCTGCGCCTGCTGGCGGCGGGGCACTCCAACCAGGCGATCGCCGACGCCCTGTTCATCAGCCGCCCGACGGTCAAGGTCCACGTCGCCCACATCTTCACCAAGCTCGGGCTCGAGTCCCGCGCCGCCGCGGTCGCGTACGCCCACCGCCAGGGACTCGCCTGAACCGCTAATCCCGAACGCGTGCCTGTCCCGTCCGCGATCCTCGGCCTAATCCTTAGGTCGTAGGTGGCTCTCGCCGCTCCGGCGCGCCGAATACGCCCTCGGGTCGATGCGCGCCGCCGGGCGGTGGCGCAGGATAGTCGTGCGCCGAACGCCGCCGTCACCCACACCCGCCAGTCGCCCACGGCGGCCCCGGGCCCGCACGAACCGCGACCGGCACGCGCAGCGAATCGCGCGACACCCCCGAGGAGGTCCGTATGCTCTCGCTCTCGCCCGCAGCCCTTCAGGTCACCGAGTCCCGCCGGCAGGACCTCCTCGCGGCGGCGGCGACGGCCCGGCTCATCGCCTCCGGCGACACCGGAACCCGCCGGCCGGGCGCCGTCGCTCGGCTCCTGCACGGGATCGCATCCGCGCTGGGTCGTGCCGCCGCGCTCATCCCCGACAGCCGCGAGACGATCCGCTCCAAGGAGCAGAACCTGGCTGCCCTGGGCGTCCCGTGGACGACCGACTCGGCGCACGAGCGGGAACTGGCCGCGGAGCTGCGCGCCGGCCTTGCTCGCCGCGCGGCGGCTCCGCCCCGCTACCCGACCCTGGCAGCCATCGACCGGGCCCGGGCCGGCGCTCGGCCGGGGTTTGCGGAGGCGGCGAACGCCGCGGACCTGGAGCGGCGCGCCCGCGAACTGACGGATCGGCACTGGAGCGATTGGGCCTGGTTGACCGGGCGGGTCCCGGCGGCGGCGTTCGAGCGCGTCTGCGCGGCGCTGGAGTCCGAGCGGGTCGCCGCTGAGAATGCAACTCCTCTGGTGATCGCGGAGGTCGACAGCGAGCCAGATGCCGCCGCTTGAGTTGGGCGCGATCGATCCCTCGCGCCGTCCCACCTAGCGCATCGACGCCGCCCCGACGCCCGGGAGGCCTGGTGGGCCCATCCGAGCCGCCGTGCGCCCAGCACGGCGGACGTCCCGTTTCCCCGGCCCCTATCTCTAACGCTCTTATGCGCGGTGGCGGGTTGGTGGCCAGGCGATGGCCGCTGGTCCCCGTCTGCCCCGACTCCGGGCGGATCCGCGCGGGCGCTCCGCATGATGAACTGGAGGACGCCATGCCCCCGATGCAGCCAGGTTCGTTCGAGCGCGCGCCGCACCGGAGCACCGGTTTCGACGCCGCCGATCGCTCCGGAGAGGTCTTGGCAGCGCTGGAACGCCAGGAGCGCGCCCTGGCCGCCGCCGAACTCGCCCGCCACCGCGGCGCGACGGTGCCGGTCAACCATCTGGCGCCGCTCGGGCGGGCTCTCGGCCGCGCGGGCGTCCCCCATGGCTCCCTCACCGCCCTTCGCGCGTCGGCCAGGCGCACCCTGCAGCTGCTCAGGCGGACCGGTGCCACACGCCCGACGTGAACGGTGAGGGAATCGTCAAGCGGAACTGAGCAGCCCGACCCGATCGGCCAATCGATCGTGATCGTGGCTGAGGAACAACTGCCGTGGATGGATCACGGTTCGATCGGCTTGCGCGGACCGTGACAGGCGGAACCCCGCGGCGGACGTCCTCCGGCGGGTCACCGGCGGGATAGCCGGCGGCGCGCTTGCCGCACGGCTGCCCGCGGCCGGAGGCGGGGCGCAGGAGCCATGTCCGCCCGGCACCTTCGACGACGGGGGCGCCTGTCGACGCGAGTAAGCCATCCGCACGGCGGGCCCGGGGGAAACAGGGCACCGGAGGGGGTGAAGGTTCTCGGCTGCCTATCTCCTATCCCCACCTCGCGTTGACGCCTTTCCGGGGCCTTCCTATACTCCCTGGTGGGCCGCATGTTCGTGAGATTCATCACGTGCGGCCGGCACATGACACGGGCGGAAACGGCGATCGGGCCGAGGATTCCGCCGCTCGGTCGGAAGGGGTTAGTCCGTGACGCACGCAACGGCGGGCGAGATCGATCTCGCGGTCGTGCGGGAACTGTTGTCCCACATTACCTACAGCGATCACCAGGAAGCCCAGGAGCTCATCCTGCACGCGTTGCAGGAGATCAATGAGCATTTCGGCTGGGTTTCGCCCGAAGCCGCACAGCTCGTCGCGGATCATCTCGGGACGTCCATCAACCGCGTCTACGGGTTGCTTACCTTTTACGCCGACTTCCGGACAGAGCCTCGTGGCAACCACTTCATGCTCCTCTGCCACGGCATGTCCTGCTACGCCCTCGGCTCTCAGCAGCTCGTCCAGGGCCTCAAAGACAACTACGGCATCCAGGACGGAGAGACGACTGCCGACGGCGAATTGACCGTCCAGGTCGTGAACGGCTGCCTGGGCGTCTGCGACCGCGCTCCCCTGGTCAAGCTCGATGCCGATTACTACGGCGACCTCACCCCGGATAAGCTTTCCGATGTCATCCAGCGCGCCATCGCCCGGTATCGGGACGAGCACGGCGACAAGCCCGGTCAGCCAGCCTGGGCCGGATCTCACGGCTAGGAGGCCGCTCGTGGCACATCCCGACAATCTTCCCGTCACCGAGCTTTCCCGCTTGGCGAGCCGCTCTGAGTTCGAGGCGTTCCAGGCCCGATGCACCTCTAAATGGGAGTCGATCTGGGCCGACGGCAGTTACGTTGTCACGGTCGGGCTGGACAGTTCGTCAATCGCCAAGGGTGCTGCAAAGGTGCTCGCCGCCTGCGAGCTTGCGCTCCATGGCACCGACGCCATCGTGCGCCAGTCGAGCGGCAATGGCGCGATCTGGATGGAACCCTGGGTCGAGATCAAGCGCCCGGGCGAACCGCCGATCGTCTACGGCAACATCGAACCAGGCGATGTCCCCGCGCTCATCAACGGTGAACTGCAAGACCGGGCGGTCGGCGTACGCGGCCTGGAGGGTTTCGGTGGCATCCCCACACTGAGTTCCCATCCCTTCTTCAAGCACCAGCAGCGGATCGTCCTCGCCGATACCGGCATCATCGACCCGGACTCGATCGAAGAGGCGATCGCCCGCGGGGCGTACAGCGCCTACTTCAAGGTCCTGTTCGAGATGTCGAACGAAGAGGCCATCGCCGAGGTCACCGCGGCGAATCTCCGCGGTCGTGGCGGAGCGGGATTCCCGGCCGGCATCAAGTGGGAAAGCGGCCGCAAGGCCCGAGCGACGCCCAAATTCGTCGTCTGCAACTCCCACGAAGGCGAGCCGAACGTCTACAAGGACCGCCGCATCCACGAAGGCGATCCGCACCGCATCCTCGAAGGTCTGCTCATCGCCTGCGTCTGCGTCGGTGCCGAACGCGGCTACAACTACATCGGCGGTGAGTACCCCCTGGCGATCCAGCGTTTCCGCCGGGCGGTGGCAGACGCCGAGCGTCTTGGCCTGATCGGCAAGGACATCCTCGGTAGCGGCAAGGATGTCGCCTTCCGGGTTCGCACCGGCGGCGGCGCCTACATCTGCGGCGAAGGCTCGGCCCTGATGTACTCCGTAATGGGCGTCCGTGGCCAGCCGCGGACCAAGCCGCCGAGGTCGGTCGAAGAGGGCATCTGGAAGCGCCCAACGGTTGCGAACAACACTGAGACCGTCGCCAACATCCGCGACATTATCAACAACGGGGGTGAGTGGTTCGCCAGCATCGGCACCGAGAAGAGCTCCGGTACGAAGCTGATGACGATTCAGGGGCCGATGAAGACCCCTGGCCTCGTCGAAGTGCCGATGGGCATCAACCTCGGCGTCCTCCTCAACGAAATCTGGGGCGGGATGCGGGAGGGACACACCTTCAAGGGCATCCAGACGGGCGGAGTCTCCGCCGGGCCGTTGAAGGAGGAGCACTTCCACCTGCCGGTCGACTTCGACTCGCTCACCTCGTCGGGCGGCATGCTCGGATCCGGCGGGTTCGTCGTCTTCGACACCAACGTCTGCGCGGTCGACTTCGCCCGATACCTGATGGCATTCAATCGTTACGAGTCCTGCTCGAAGTGCGTCCCCTGCCGCCTCGGCAACCCGGCCTTGGTCGAAATCCTCGACCGCATCCGCCTGGGCCGCGGCACCTTAGACGACCTGACGCTGATCCAGCGAACGAGCAAGCACATCATCGAGCTCTCGCTCTGCGGCCTGGGTCAAGTTGCCCCAGAACCTGTCCTAGGCATGATCAAGCAGTACGAGGACGAGTTCCGCGCCCACATCATCGACGGCGTCTGCCCCTCCGGCACCTGCCCGATCGCGCCGGAAACCCCGGCACTGGCGGCCGGGGATTAGGCGGAACGAAGGACCTCATCCCCGAACGGCCCTCACCCCCCAACCTCCCTCTCCCAGCTTTGGGAGAGGGAGGTTGGGGGGTGAGGGCCGTACCGGACACGCCGCCACCAACCGTCACTCTCAACCGTAGCGGGCTAGGGGAGAGAGTAGGGTGAGGTCATTTACCCCAACTCAATCCTCACCCCTACACCCTCCGCCAGCGCCCGATCCACCGCCAGCTTCCCGACCGAGACGTCCTGAACCGCATTTCCCACCGACTTGAACAGCGTCACCTCATCGTCCCTGGTCCGCCCCGGGGCGTTCCCGGAGACGACCATGCCGAGCTCCCGCTCGAAATGCTCGTGGCCGACCAGGCCGTCGCGGAGGGGAACGATCAGATCACCCGCTTCTTCGAGGGCAGCCTCGGTGGCATCAACCACCAGGGTCGCTCTGGCCACAGTCGCCGCAGGCAGCTCCTGCATCTCAGGGGTGTAGGCTCCGACGGCGTTGATGTGGGTACCGGGCCGGATCAGCGCGTCATCGAAGACAGGCGTGCGCGAGGTCGTGGCAGTACAGACAATGTCCGCCTCGGCCACGATCCCGGCTTCAGTCGTCGTCTCCAGCCGACTCGCCAGATCGGGCCAGTCCCGCCCGATTGCTTCCCTGTATCGGGCCAGCGAAGCCTCTTGCATATCCACGCCGATGATGCGCTCGATCGGCCGCACGGCACACACGGCGGCGGCCTGGGTGACGCCTTGCACACCGGTGCCGATGACGACGAGGGTTTTGCTGTCGGGTCGGGCCAAGAGATCAGTGGCCGCACCCGAAACGGCACCAGTACGGAGTGCGGTCAAGTATGAGCCGTCGAGGATGGCCAGCGGCCGCCCCGTTTCGGGATCGGCGAGCATCACGACGGCGTGGATGAGCGGCAGGCCCTTTTGCGGATTATCCCGGAACACGTTGACCACTTTGACCCCGAGGGCCCCGGCGGCAGGGACGTGCGCGGGCATGAAGAGGGCGTCACCCCGGAACTCGGTAACCGGGATCACCGTCCGGATTGGCGCGGTAGCGTTGCCCGCCGACAGCTCGGCAAAAGCGACCTTCATCAGCTCCACGGCATCCGCCATGGGAACGAGCCGTCGCACATCCTCCCGGGACAATGCCAGCATTTTCCACCTCTCCCCGGCTCCGCGCCGATCATTCGCCCCATCGGGACGCCTGAGTCTATGGCCGGGCACGGCGGCGCGCAATGGCGCCCACCGTTTGGCACCCGACGAGTGTCGCATCCGGCCCGCCGCCGGTCATCCCGAGCGTGTCGAGGGATCTCGAGGGGAACGGCGTTCCGATGATGCCGACGTGTCCGAGAGCACGATGCCGTGTTCTCGGAGGCCGGGCCATCGTCGTTCCCGCGCGCCCTTCGAGAGCCCTCGACACGCTCGGGATGACAGGTTCGCCGGTCGCCAACGCGATACGCTCGAACGCCGAACGCTCAAACGCCGAACGCCGGATCTCCTCGATCCTGCTTCCCCTGCATTTCGCAAATTGGAAGGCGCAACTGCGGGGCCGTTCTCCCGTACACGGGAAACCCTCACCGACCCTCCAGCGTTACCGGAAGCGTCTGGCGCGACGGTCTACGAGAAGGGTCGGCGATGAAGCCCGTGCTATACTCCGCCCCGCGGTCCAGCCCATCTCGCTTGGCCCGGCGCGCCCCATGCGCCGCTCGATCGACCGCGGATAGTAGATGATGGCGACCACCCCCCGATCACTTTCCAACAGGCTCCGGCAGCACTCGCGACGCTCAGGATTCGCCGTCGGCGTCTCGATGGCCCTGGCGATCGCCATCTGCATCGCGGGGTTCGTCGCCATCTACGTCCAGCTGCAGCCGTACATCAGCGACTTCGTCAGTCAGGACCCGCCCGAAGAGGAAGCCCGGGTCGTGGCCGCTCCCGATCCAACCGAACCTCCAGCCGACGACGAAGACGAAGTGGAAGAACCCGCACCGACCGAGGAACCGTCCGAGGACGAAGAAGCCGCCGATGACGAGGAAGAGACTCCTCCCGAGGACGAAGAAGAAGACGAACCGGAGCCGACCGAGGAATCCGAGGAATTTGAACCTGATCTTCAATCCAATCCGAACGCTTCGATCAATCTGAGAACGGAACCGTCGACGGCTCAAGGAAATGCGACGATTATCTTCGCGATCCCACCGGCGACCCCACTAGAGGCAACCGGTGAAACGGAAGCTGCTGACAACCCGGCTGAAGATGGCGACACTTGGGTCGAAGTAGAAATCGAGGACGGGACCGTTGGTTGGCTTAGAGAGATCGATACCGAGCCGTTCCAAGAATAGGCGTCCAGTTGTCTCTGAGCGCTATTGATGAGCAGAAAGGCCATGTCCCATGCAGCGAGTCTCGATCATCGGCCTTGGGCTTATGGGCGGCTCCATTGGGCTCGCCTTGCGGCGCTGGTCGTCGCAGAACGCCAAGGGCGGCAACGACGCCCTGGAGATAACGGGCTTCGATACCGATCTCGAACAGCAGTCCTATGCCAAGAAGATCAACGCGGTCGAGAAGACCGAATGGAACCTGGTCAACGCGGTCAAGAACGCCGATATCATCATCATCGCCACTCCGGTTCTCGCCGCCCGCGAGATCTTCGTCGACATCGCGCCGCACCTGAAGTCGGGCGCGGTAGTGACGGATGTCAGCTCGACCAAGGCCCAGATCCTGGCGTGGGCAGACGAACTGCTTCCACGCACCGTCAGCTTCGTCGGTGGGCACCCAATGGCCGGCAAGGCCCAGAGCATCGAGGCCGCCGAGGCCGACCTCTTCAAGGGAGCGACCTGGTGCGTCTGCCCGTCGGTGAACGCCGGCGAGGACGCCATTCGCAACGTCCTGGGGATTATCGCGGCCGTCGGGGCCGAGCCCTTCTTCGTCGATCCGAACGAGCACGATGCCTTCGTTGCCGGCGTCAGCCACCTGCCGTTCGTCATCTCAGCCGCTCTGATGAAGGCGACCAGCTCGGACTCCTCATGGCGGGACATGAAGACGCTGTCCGCAACCGGGTTTCGCGACGTGACCCGGTTGGCTTCCGGTAGCCCCGCCATGCACCGCGATATCGTGGTCACCAACAAGGAAGCGCTCGGCCGCTGGCTCGACACCTATATCGCCACCCTCCAGGACATCCGGGATACCATCGGCTCGGACGCCGAAGACGCCCCCGAAAAACTCCTCGCCTTCTTCGATGGGGCGCGGGACGCCCGGGCCGAGTGGTCGACCCAAACCAACCGCGAAGGCGAGTTGCTCCAGAGCACCGAGAACGAGCTCACCGCCGCCGGCAACATCTCCGATCAGCTGGGACGGATGCTCTTCGGCGGGCTTGGCCGGGGCCGCAAGAACTTGACGGACCGCAATCGCGGCATGACGTCACGAAACGGCAGCGGCACCAGCCGGGATCCCAAGCGGAACTGAGGCAAGAGGATTCACGGATCGAGCGGCATCATTCTCAGCCCCGGCCATTTTGGAAGCCGGGATGTGATCGGGCGGCCTGTCGCCCGATCATGTACGATTCCTGGTGAATTCTCCGTTCAAACGCCCGAAACCCTGGCACAATAATGAGTAGTCCTGCCGCGTTCGATCTCCGCCGGCCCGCTCCACTCGCGCCGCTGTCGGCGCCAGCATCGGTGCGCGCCTCGGTTCAGTTGCCCGTCCCGTTGACGTCGTTCGTCGGCCGGGAACGGGAAATTGCCGCCATCCAAGAAATTATCCTGAACGGGAATGTACGGTTACTCACCCTGACCGGTCCCGGCGGCGTGGGGAAGACGCGGCTCGCGCTCCGCGTCCTTTCCGGTCTGCATGCTGCCTTTGCGGGTGGAGTCTGGTTCGTTGAACTCGCATCGGCGAGGGACCCAGGCCTGGTGCTGCCCGCGGTCGCGTCGACACTCGGAGTCTGGAACGCGGGCGACCGGCGCGTCGTCGAATCGCTTGCGGTGGCGGTCGGCGATACCCGGACGCTCATTGCCCTCGACAACCTGGAACAGGTCGTCGACGTTGCGCCGGACATCTCGGAACTGCTTGCCCGTTGCCCCTCGCTGATCATCATGGCAACGAGCCGAATTCCCCTCCGGCTCGGGGGTGAGCAGCTCTTCCCTGTGGCGCCGCTCTCGGTACCCGGTCTGCAACAACCGTTTGCGAGTGTGCCCGCGGGAGAGGATGGCGCGGTTGCTCTCTTCATGCACCGCGCCCAATCCGTGCGTCCCGGCTTCGCGGTTGACTCGACCAATGCCTCGGTCGTGACCGAGATATGCCGTCGCCTGGACGGCCTGCCCCTGGCGATCGAACTGGCAGCAGCGAGGACGAAGGTACTCTCTCCGGCGGCGCTGTTGCTCCGGCTCGATCACAAGTTGCGGGTGCTCACCGGCGGTCCGCGAGACCTGCCGGACCGGCAGCGGACCCTGCGCGACACGATCGCCTGGAGTTACGATCTGCTTCTCCCGGAGCAACAAGCGCTCTTCCGGCAACTCGCGGTCTTCGCGGGCGGCTTCACGCTTGAAGCGGCTGAAGCCATTGCCGGGTCGGTCGCTGACGTGCTCGACGGATTGACGGACCTGGTAGACGGCGGACTCGTGCGCCAGGACGAGCAGCCGGGAGGCGAAACCCGTTTCCGGATGCTGGAGACGGTGCGTGAATACGCGCAGGAACGACTGGAGTCCAGTGAGGAGGCCGAATCGGCCCTTCAGCGCCACGCAGAATGGTTCCTGCGTCTGGTCGAAGTCGCGAACCTCACCGAGTACCGGGCGGGAGAGAAGGCAGCGCTGGACCGGCTCGGCCAGGATCTCGACAACATCCGGGCGGCGCTCGGCTGGACGCTGCGGGCCGACGCGCCCGCGGACCATATCGACATCGCCTTGCGGATCGCGGCGGGTATGGAGCGATTCTTTGTAACCCGCAGCCTTGTGCGAGAAGGTCGATCCTGGGTCGAACGCGCTTTGCAACGGAGCGCGGGGACATCACTGGAAGCGCGCGCTCGCGGTAACGCGGCGGCCGGCATCCTGACGATGGTTGAGGTCGACGATGATGTAAGCATGCGCTACTCGGGGGAGTCGGTAGCACTCTGGAACCAACTCGACAAACCAGTAGGGGCGACGAGTGCGCTCTTCTTCATGGGTTTGATCTCCTGGCGCAGGCGTGACGAAACCCGCCTGGCTGAGATTGTCGACCAGGCGAACGCGCTCCTCCCCAGGATCCAGGGCAGCACCTGGAAAAACACCGCGCTCGTGCTTCAGGGCATGATGGCCCATGTGCGCGGCAATTTCGACCTCGCCCAAGAGTCATTTGGAGAGGCCATCCAGATCTACGGTCAGATCGGCTTCACCTGGGGAGTTGGCTGGCTCTACGGTGTTCTTGCGGCCGTAGCCATGCAGGCAAACGATCCTCGCCGGGCCCTTCAGTTGGCCCAGCACTCCCTCAAAACGTTCTGGGAGCATGAGGATTTCGCCAGTGTTAGCGGTGAGCTGGTGAGTGTCGCCCTGGCGGCAGCACGGCTCGGACAACCGGCGAGCGCCGCCCGCCTCCTGGGGCTGGCCTCCGCGGTTCGCGAAGCGAGCGGCCTCGTGGTGACGCGCGAAGCACCCGCGGACGCGACCGCGATTGCGGAGACCACCGCAGTCCTTGGCGACGACGGGTTTGCTGACGGCTTTGCGGCGGGTATGGCCCTGGCGCCTGAAGTGGGCGTCGCGGAAGCACTGGCGATTCGTCCTGATCAAACGCCAGAACCAAAACAACCGTCCCCACTGGAGAGAAGCGGCTCCTTCGGATTGACTCCCAGAGAGCTGGAGGTCCTTCGGCAGCTAGCAACCGGCAGCACGTCCAATCGCGACCTGGCGGATGCGCTCTCGATCAGCCCCAAAACCGCCGGCAACCACGTCGACAATATCCTGGCGAAGCTGGGCGTTAATTCACGAGTCGCCGCTATTACCTTCGCGTTGAAGGAGCACCTCGTCTAGTCAGGATTAATTATGGGTGCCGTGGGAACGGCGGCGCCGTGTTGGCGTCGCCCGGGGCTACAGACCCCGGGCTGAACCCGATAACCCGGCTGAAGCCGGCTGCCACCCGTCTCGAACGCCGGAAGGATCCGAGCACATCCCGGCGTGGCAGCCCCCTTCAGGGGGTTCGTGGAGGTAGTCCGGGGTCTTTAGCCCCGGGCGATAGCGGAGACGGCGCCGCACCTCCCGCAAGGTACCCGTGGCTAATCCTAGCTGGACGAACCATGTGATAAGTCTGGAGACGCCACCATCCCACTATGGCAAGATCGTCCAGGTCTCTGGCAGTTTGTAGTGGTACAGCCGTTGCACCGGCCGGCCGTTTTCGCGATGGCGGCCCCGGCCCTGGCGATGAAGCTCCGCGTAACTGTTCTGGACTTGGATAATCCTCCTGGCGGGCAGGTTGTAGACCACAAGACCGGCTCCAACGGGTTCCAAGCTGCGGTGGCGCATGGCATCGTTTAGGACGCGAAAAGGGGGGCAACGCCTGGGATCGATGTCAGCGAACTGGACATCGCTGAACGCGTGGTCTTCAGCCGTGTTGTGCTCGTCGAAAATGCTCAGGCCATCGAGGACCGATTTCGCGAAGACCGCGTCGTAGCGTCCGGCCGCGTCAAGTAGTGATCGGAAATCGGCCGGCTCTTTCGCACAGGCGGCAGCCAGCATTTTCATCGCGTGACCAGGGCCAACAAAGCTGATCGTCCCCGCGTCGTCAACGACCGTGTAGCGCAACACGGACACCAATCACCCCCGAAAGTGGTTCCATCATCCCAATACAGGACTGACCCCGGTACGGACCGTTGTGGACGTGGAAGCCCGGCTCGATGGCGAGCATCCGGAGGCTACGGTACCATAATCGTCACGCGGCACCGCCCCGGGTGCCCGGTTCACACCAGAGATTTCCCCATCATGATAGCCACGCAATCTCGTGAAATCACGGCATCCGCCGACCCCTTGGCTCGCTATGCCCGGCAGACGCTCGTCGCGCCGATCGGGCGACCCGGCCAGGAGCGAATCGCATCAACGCACGTCCTCGTCATCGGCTGCGGCGCCCTTGGTGGCGCCAGCGCCAATTTGCTTGCCAGAGCGGGATTCGGCAAGATTACCCTGGCCGATCGCGATTATGTAGAACTCCACAATCTGCAGCGCCAGACTCTGTTCGACGAGGTCGATGTCGCCAACCACGTACCCAAGGCGGCGGCCGCGGCGGATCGTATCCGCCGGATCAACAGCCAGATCGACGTGACGCCGGTTGTCACCGACGTCAATCCGGGCACGATCGAGCGGCTGCTGGACGGGGTGGACATCGTCGTCGACGGACTCGACAACTTCGAGGGGCGCTATCTGCTCAACGATGCAGCGGTGAAGCACGGTATCCCCTGGGTGTACGGCGGTGTGATCGGCACCTACGGGATGACGATGACGATCCGACCTCACAGCTCGCCGTGTTTGCGCTGCATTTTTCCAGAGTCGCCGGGTGTGGGCGCAGCGCCCACCTGCGACACGGCGGGCGTCCTCGGTCCTGCCGTCGATGTCGTTGCCGGCTTGCAGGTCGCGGAGGCAATGAAGCTGGCCGTCGGCGCAACCGAATCGCTCAACCCTGGACTCCTGTCGATCGACGTCTGGACGATGGCGTTCGACCGGATCGAACTTTCGACTCCGATAGTAGGGTGCCCCACCTGCGACACCGGGAACTTCGAATATCTCGACGGCGCACAGGCCAACCAATCGACATCGCTCTGCGGACACGACGCGATTCAGATCCTGGCGCACACCCAGGTCTCGCTCGACCTGGAGGCGCTGGAGGCGCGGCTATCGCCCTCCGGAGAGACGTTGCGCAACCGCTTCCTCCTCCGTTTCCGCCCTCTCGCTTCCGAACACGAGCTTACAATTTTCCCCGACGGCCGGGCGATCATCAAAGGAACGACGGACCCGATCGAAGCCCGCACGCTGTACGCGCGCTACATCGGCAACTAACGAGACGTGAGACGTGAGTCGTGAGTAATCGCCATCCTGAGCTTGTCGAAGGATCTTGGCGCTTTAGCGCCTTCGTGCTCGTTGGAAAAGACGACGCTTCGGGGTCGGCGACACAGGCCGTAAACGGCCAAGATCCTTCGCTCCGCTCAGGATGACGAGGTTTGCTCGGCTCTTGGCTCTTCGAACGCACGCCTCACCACGTCTCACGTCTCACGTCTCACGACTGGATCCTCCAATGATCTATCTCGACAATGCCGCCACCTCGTGGCCCAAGCCGCAAGCCGTCTACGACACGCTGGGCACCTTTCTCCAGGATGCCGGGGCGAATCCGGGCCGGGCCGGGCACCGCATGGCCGTGGCGGCGGCGGCTGCCATCGCCGAAACCCGACTGGCGCTCGCTCGCCTGCTCAACGCTCAGTCACCGAGCCGGGTGATCTTCACCAGCAGCGCTACGGACGGCCTCAATCTGGCAATTCTGGGACTCCTCCGGTCCGGCGATCACGCCATCACGACGACGATGGAGCACAACTCAGTCAGCCGTCCGCTCTCGCTCGCCGCCGATGCGGGGGCAGAAGTCACGAAGGTGCCGGTGGCAGCCCACGGCGTCGTCAAGCCGGAGGACATCGCGGATGCCATCCTGCCCAATACCCGCCTGATTGCCATGACGCATGCCTCGAACGTCACCGGCGCGATCCAGCCGGTCGGTTCGGTTGCGGAGATCGCCCGAGAGCGCGGCTTATTGCTTCTGGTAGACGGCGCCCAGACGGTCGGGGCTATGCCGGTCGACGTCGAAGCGCTGGGCATCGATCTGCTGGCGTTTCCCGGGCATAAGGGCTTGATGGGGCCTCCTGGAACCGGCGGGCTCTACATCGGACCGAGGGTCGAGCCCGGTCACCTTCCCCCTCTCCGGGCAGGCGGCACAGGATTGCGATCCGAAGACGATCACCAGCCGGACGAGCTGCCATGGCGATACGAGAGCGGCACCCTCAACACGGTCGGGATCGCCGCCCTTGGCGCGGGCATCCGGTGGGTGGCTCGGGAGGGGATCGAACGAATCAAGGATCGAGAACGCCTTCTCACCGCCCGATTGATCGACGGCCTGAATGCCATTCCGGGGGTAACGGTTTATCGGCCAGACGGCAATCCCGCGGAGACACAGGCCGCCGTCGTCTCCTTCACACTCGAAGGCTGGGAACCGGCAGAGATCGGCGCCATCCTCGACCAATCGTTCGAGATCGCCTGCCGCACCGGTCTCCACTGCGCCCCAGATGCTTGCCGCACGATCGGCGCTTTTCCGCAAGGGACCGTGCGGTTCAGCCCGGGACCGTTCACGACCAGCGAAGAGATCGACGCCGCGATTGGAGCGCTTACCGAGATCGCGGCGGGCTAGCAAATTCCACCGAGACTCCCCGGTCGCCCCGACTCGCGTCCGTGGTAAGGTCAACGCAGCGTGAGGAGAAGCAGCGATGACCATCAGCCAATTTCCAGAAAAGCCCGACGGTGAGTCCCCTCCTCCCGGGAAGCCACGCTCTCGGCTCGAAGACGAAGTCCTCGAGATCTTGCAACGGACCGATACTCCCGTCTCGATGAGCGAGCATGTCCGCCGCAAGGTGGCGCAGCAGCGCCGCGAACGCGCCCATCACTGGTGGAACGAAGCCCGTTCGTTGCCATCGCGCCTCGGGGCCTTTAGTGGGATCTTTGGCTTCGCTATTTTGGGCTTCCTCGCTTTCTTGCTCCGCGATATCTCACCGCTCCTGGCAACCATCCTCGCGGTCCTCAGCGTCGTCGTGCTCTTCTTGCCGGTGGTGGATAGGTTCCGCAACGGTCCACAATCCTCGTCGGCGAAGCGATGGCGTGGCCGCGATATGGACGTCACGTTTCGCCCACCCGGCTCGAGCGGCCAGCCCGCCTGGTTCGAAAACCTGCGCGACCGCTTCCGGAAGCCGCCGCGAATATAGTTTGCAACGTCCAACAAACCAGCATCCGAAGGGGACCACCGCCCGTTGGACCGCATCGCCCTGATCTCCGACATCCACGGCAACATGCCCGCCCTCGAAGCGGTTTTGGCCGATATCGATAAGCGCGGGATCAGGCGGATCATCTGCCTCGGCGACCTGGTCGGCAAAGGTCCCGACTCGGTCAGAGCCGTCGATGTCTGCGCCGAGCGGTGCGAAGCGGTCATCCGGGGAAACTGGGACGACGGGATAGCGCGGAAGGACTCTGTTAGCCCCCTCTTTCTCTGGAACCAGCACCGCCTCGGATCGGAGCGTCTTGCATACCTCGCGGCCCTGCCTAACAGCATCGATCTGGTCATGAGCGGCCGGCAGGTCCGGTTGCTCCACGCCTCACCTCAGGGGGTCTATCACCGAATCTATCAGACCGATCCGATCCAGACGCTGGAGTCAATGTTCGAGAACACGGACATTCACCGGGTGTGACTCGACCCCGGATGTCGTCGGCTATGCGGACATCCACTCCGCCTACCTGCGCACGTGGGGACACAGGATGCTGTTCAACGTCGGCAGCGTCGGCAACCCACTCGACATGACCTTGGCGTGCTACGTGGTCCTAGAAGGCGAGGACGGCGGCGCGTCAGGGACGGTGTCCGTCACGATCGTGCGCGTTCCCTACGACATAGAGCGGGCAATCGCCGATGCCGAAGCAGCGGACATGCCCGAGTTCGAGGCCTACGCCAGGGAACTGCGGACCGCAGTCTATCGCGGTATTCCGGCGTAACGAGGCCAACATCACAGAGCGGACTGAGCGCTAATGCGCTCACCGAACACCGTGGCCGCCGTCGCCCCTAGCCTCGGAGAGGCTGTCCGGTTCAGCCCGGGCCAACCCTGGGCCGTGAGCCCCGGGCGGCAAGAGACTCGCGGCCAACCGTTCCGACGAGCGCCGGCGCGCGGTTTTCAATCGCGATTCCACGGCCTATCATTCGCGCCCGGCGATGCATCGGCTCCCCGCCTCACTGCGCCGCACTTGCCCCATTTACTCGCGCTCGGTTTTGGCGTCGTCTGCCTCGGACTCGACCCGCAGCGGTCCGGCTGGATGGCCCTCCCGGCACCGGTGGAGGCTTTCCATGCCCCAGCTCGTCTCCAACATGGTCGATGCCTATATTTTTCGCCGGGTGAACGCCCGGCTCCAGTTTCTCCTCCTGCTGCGCCGCCCCGATCTTCCCCTGGGGAACACGTGGCAAAGCATCCACGCCAAGATTCTCCCCGGTGAGACGGCGGTCGATGCCGCCAGGCGCGCCATGGAAAAGAGACCGGCATGACCGCCTTGGAGACCTATTCCGCCGACTATATCAACCAGTTCTACGACCACCACACCGACTCGATCATCCTGGCCCCCGTCTTCGCCTTCGCCGTCCCGCAACGGCCCAGCATCGTCCTGGGAGAGGAGCTGTGCGACTCGGCCTGGTGCGAGCGCGATGAGGCCACCGCCCGCCTGCTGTGGCCCGGTCAGCGCTGGGCGGTGCGGCACATCGACGCCATCCTCGGGCTGGCCAGCGAGGACTCTGAGTTCTTCCGCATCGGCTGAGTTCCACGCACGGTTCCAGCAATCACAAGGACTGTTGGTTGCCGGCTCGACGGTCCGCAACTGTGTCGTTTCATCAACGGGACATCGCACCAGGGACGACGTTCAGGAGTATGATGCGTCCGCTACACGACGTCCCGAGGTCGCGATGCTCACGCACGCCCGTCCGCCCGGCGCAACACGGTCAACCGACCGGAAAACTGCGAGGCCCGGTACGGCCCGGCTCGCCCTGGAAGCGGCTGTCCTCCGTCTCTTCGCCCCCGTCACATCGCCTCCATCATCACATTCCGGATCGCCTTCGGCGCGATCATGCTCGTCGAGACGTTCGGCTATCTCAACTCCAACCTGATCGCGACAGACTTCATCGATCCTGCCGTCCATTTCCCGTTCGTCGGTTTCGAGTGGGTGCGACCTTGGCCCGGCTTTGGCATGTATGTCCACTTCTGGGTGCTGGCCGCGGCCGCCCTGGGCATCATGCTCGGATGCTTCTACCGGCTCAGCGCGGCCGTCTTCTGCCTCGGGTTCACCTACGTCTTCCTCATGGAGAAGGCGTACTACCTCAACCACTTTTATCTGATCTGCTTGATCAGCTTCCTCCTGGTCTTCATCCCGGCCGGCGATGCCTGTTCCCTGGATGCCCTCCGCCGCCCATCGACGGGGTCTGCCACGGCCCCTGCTTGGGCACTCTGGCTGCTCAGGATCCAACTGGCGATCGTCTACGTCTTTGGCGGCATCGCGAAGCTGAACGGCGACTGGTTGCGTGGCGAGCCGATGCGGATGTGGCTCGCGGCCGAACAGGACTTCCCGCTCATTGGCCGCTGGTTCGACCAGGAATGGATGGTCTACGTCTTCAGCTACGGAGGGCTCCTCCTCGACCTCCTCGCCGTGCCCCTGCTGCTCTGGCGTCCCACCCGCTGGGCCGCCCTCATCCTCGTCATCTCGTTCCACGTGATCAACGCCAATCTCTTCGAGATCGGCATTTTCCCGTGGTTCATGATTGCCGCGACGGTTCTCTTCTTCCCGCCCGACCTGCCACGATTCCTCTTACCCTTGGGCCATTTGGGGTTGCCCCAGCGCGGCAGATCGCTCCCGCCGCCAAAACAAGCATTTCGGGGCGTTGCCACGCCGGTCAATTCCTCGTCGCTGGAGCTCTTGCGACCTATATCGCCGTTCAGATCCTCGTACCCTTGCGCCATCTGGTCTATCCCGGCGAGGTCAGTTGGACCGAGGAGGGCCACCGATTCTCCTGGCACATGAAGCTCCGCGCAAAGTCCGGCGAGATTCGCATATTCACCACAGATTCCGCCACTGGCGTCACCCAGGAGATCGATTCGCACCGATACCTGACTCCGCTTCAAGTGGGGAAAATGGCCTTCCACCCCGACATGATTCTCCAGTTCGGCCACTTTCTCGCTGACGAGCTTTCGGGCTCCGATGCGTCGCGCGTCCAGGTCAGGGTTTGTGCCCTGGTTGCCCTCAACGACCGTCCACCCCAACTACTCATCGATCCCTCCGTCGATCTCGCGGCTGTTGAGCATTCCCTGGCGCCTGCAACCTGGATCCTGCCCCTTGACAACGCCCTGCCATCGGGTAGCGGCATGGCCGAAGACGATGGCGCGATTTGCGCCGTGCCCTGATAGGCTCTCGAATCTCGAAGGGGTGCGAAGTTCGCGATAAGGAATGCCGGATGAAGATCACTGCGGTCCGCTGTTTCATGGTGACTGGCGAGGCGGAGATGCCGGCGATCGAGGAACGCCAGGTCGGCATGCTCGATAGCTACCCCGATTTCGCCCGGCGCGAGGTGCGGTCGGCCCCTGCACGGCAAGAGATCTCGGCCTGCTACGTCGCGATCGAGACCGACGAAGGCCCGACCGGCCTATTCGGCCCAATCTTTGAGGAAACGGCGCCGCTCATTCGAATCAAACTGGCCCCCCATCTCATTGGCCGGGATCCGCTTGCCGGGGAACTTCCTCTGGGACATCCTGTATCGCCAAGATCGCCACGCCCGCAAGGGCCACGAAATGATGGCGATCAGCGCGGTCGACTGCGCCCTCTGGGACCTGCGCGGCAAGGCGATGGGATACCCGGTCTTCCGCCTGCTCGGCGGACCGACACGGGAACGGATCGCCTGCTATGCCTCGATGCTCGGGCATTCGCTCGATGCAGGTCTGGTCCGGGAACGCGCCCAGTGGGCTGTTGCCCAGGGCTTTGCCGCCCAGAAATGGTTCTTCCGGTACGGCCCCAGCGATGGCCTGGAGGGAATGGAGCGCAACGTCGCCCTGGCACGGACGGTCCGCGAGGCGGTCGGGCCTCACATCGAGATCATGTTCGACGCCTGGATGGGCTGGGACGCCACCTACACGATCCGGGTCCTGGAGCGGATCGCCGAGTATCGTCCCCGTTGGATGGAAGAACCGGTGCCGCCTGACCGGATCGGCGATTTCGTTGCCATTCGCCGGTCGAGCACGGTACCAATCGCTACCGGCGAGCACGAGTACACCCGCTGGGGCTTCCTCCAGCTTCTTCAGGCCGAGGCGGTCGATGTCCTGCAGGCCGATCCCGACTGGTGCGGCGGGATCAGCGAACTGACCAAGATCTGCACGCTCGCCTCCGCCTTCGGCCGCCAGGTCTTCCCCCACGGCCATTCGATCCACGCGGCTGCCCACGTCATCGCCGCTCAGCCGCCCTCGGTCTGCCCGATGGCCGAGTACTTGCTCCTCCACCAACCCGCCAAGCAATGGTTCCAACAGGAGCAGCTCGCACCGGAGAACGGCACGATAGCTCTCCCCTCCGCCCCTGGTCTCAGCTACGCGCTCGACGACGCGAAGATCGGGCACCGGCAGGAACTCGGGTAGGGCGCTTGTCGGGAAACGTGGCGCCGTCCAGGCTCCGCCCGGGGCTAAAACGCCTGGTGTGAGATAGCCGGGAAGGTCCCGGTCGCCGACGGTTGGGGTGCTGTACCCCCCGCCGTAGCGACAGGAGCCCCGCCCGTGGTCGATCCCGAGACCGTCCGGACGGAGGTGTCCGTGGCCGTCGACACCATCTGCAAGGCCGACATCACCATCCCCGTCCACCCCGGCCCCGCCCCGGCCCTGAGCCCGAGCGAGGTCGTGACCCTGGCGATCTACGGCCAGTGGACGCGGTTCGGCTCCGAGACCGCCTCCTACGGGGAGGTGTGGCGGGGGCTGCGCCCGCTCTTCCCGACCCTGCCCAGCCGCCCCCAGTTCAACCGGGCCATCCGCGCCCACCACGCCACCATCGCCGCCGTCGCCCACGCCCTCGGCGCCGAACTGGCGATCGGCGACGGGCGTGCCTACGAGATCGTGGACGGCACCGGACTGGCAACCCGCAACGCCAAGCGGCGCGGGCGGGGGTGGCTGTGGGGCCAGGCCGACATCGGTCGGTGCACTCGGCTCGGCTGGTACGAGGGGACGCGCCTCCTGGTGGCGACCACGCCGGGCGGGGCGATCACCGGCTGGGGGATCGCCCCGGCCAGCGCCAACGACCGCACGCTCGCCGAGACCTTCTTCGCCGCCCGCGCCGACCCGCAGCCGGGGCTGCCCGGCGTCGGGGTGCCGACCAGCGACCGCTCCGTCGCCGACATGGGTTTCAGCGGCCTGGCGTGCCAGCCGCATTGGGAAGCCGCCTACGCCGCGGTCGTCGTCAGCGCCCCCCAGACCGGCAGCAAGCGGGCCTGGTCCAAGCCGTGGCGGCGGTGGATCGCCGGCATCCGCCAGGGCATCGAGAGCGTCAACGATCGATTGCTCGACGTCTGCGGGCTGGAGCGCGAGCGGCCCCACGCCATGAGCGGGCTGCTGGCCCGGCTGGCGGCGGCCGCCGGACTCCACAACGTCTGCTGCTGGCTCAACCGCAACCACGGCCGTGGCCTCCTGTGCTTCGCCGACCTCGTCGATTGGTGAGCCGATGATGCCCTCCTAACTCACACCAGGCGTTCAAGACCCCGGGCTGACCCCCATAACCCGGCTGAAGCCGGCTGCCACCCGTCTCGAACATCGGAGAGATCCGGACACAGCCCCGTCGTTCCAGCCCCCTTCAGGGGGGTTATGGGGTCAGCCCGGGGTCTTTAGCCCCGGGCGACGCCTACACGGCGCCACGAATTTCTGAACCCACTACGGGCCCTACCAAGATCCGTCCAGACGCCGTGTTACGGCCACCAGGACGCCTCAGAGCGCCTCACACAGGCCCCGATTACACGTCAATGTACCAACAGGTCAATGCCCCTGAATTGCACGTCAGATACGACCGAAAACCCGGCCTCGAACGTCTCCACAGGGTATAATTCGCAAGTTGCCCCACACCCTTTTTGCCAC
This sequence comes from uncultured Chloroflexia bacterium, assembly GCA_963724285.1. Taxonomy (GTDB): domain Bacteria; phylum Chloroflexota; class Chloroflexia; order Thermomicrobiales; family UBA6265; genus CAVRUD01. The sequence continues at coordinate 118,927 of CAVRUD010000025.1, forward strand.
CATTTCCTGCGACCACCTGACCTCGGAGAATTCATGCCCGACTTCAAAATCGTCTCTGACCTCCGACCGACCGGCGACCAACCCAAAGCCATCGAGGGCCTCGTCGACGGCCTTGTCGAGGGCCATAAATTCCAGACCCTGCTGGGCGTCACCGGCTCCGGGAAGACGTTCACGATGGCCAATGTGATCGAGCGGGTCAACCGGCCAACGCTGGTCCTGGCCCACAACAAGACCCTTGCCGCTCAGCTCTACTCCGAGTTCCAGGAGTTCTTCCCTCAGAACGCGGTCGAGTACTTCGTCTCCTACTACGACTACTACCAGCCGGAAGCCTACGTCGCCCGCACGGATACCTTCATCGAGAAGGACGCCGACATCAACGAGGAGATCGACAAGCTCCGCCACGCTGCGACCCGCGTCGCTGCTCACCCGCCGTGACGTGATCATCGTCGCGTCGGTCTCCTGCATTTACGGCCTCGGCTCGCCGGAGGAATACGCCGAAACGGTGGTCACGCTGCGCCGGGGCGGCTAAGTTCCGGCGCGACAAGATCATGCGCCAACTGATCGATATCCAGTACGACCGCAACGACATGACCCTCGACGCGCGGCACTTTCCGCGTCCGCGGCGACACCCTGGAAGTCTATCCCGGCTTACGAGGAGATCGCGGTCCGGATCGAATTCTTTGGCGATGAGGTCGAGCGCATCGTCGAAGTCGATCCGCTCACCGGCGAGATCCTGGCCGTGCGGGACGATGTGGCGATCTATCCGGCCAAGCACTTCGTCACCACCGCCGACAAGATGGCGGTGGCGATCAAGGACATCCAGGAGGAACTGGACGACCGGCTGAAGGAGCTCGAGGCGCCGGCAAGATTCTCGAGGCGGCGCGGCTGCGGCAGCGGACGAACTACGACCTGGAGATGATGCAGGAGGCCGGCTACTGCGCCGGCATCGAGAACTACTCGATGCACCTCTCGCGGCGCCGCCCTGGCGAGCAACCGTCAGCACACTGATCGACTACTTTCCCGACGACTTCCTGATGTTCGTCGACGAGTCGCACATGTCCTTGCCCCAGGTCCGGGGCATGTACTCCGGCGACCGGGCGCGCAAGGACGTCCTGGTCGAGCACGGCTTCCGCCTGCCCTCCGCGCGCGACAACCGGCCGCTGACCTTCTCCGAATTCGAGAATGATGTTCTCACCAGGTCGATCTTCGTCTCGGCGACGCCAGGACCGTACGAAGCCGAGCACTCGACCAACACCGTCGAGCAGGTGATTCGCCCAACCGGCCTGATCGACCCCGCCATCAGCGTTCGCCCGACGAAGGGCCAGATCGACGACCTCCTGGGCGAGATCAACCAACGCGTGGCCCGGGGCGAACGAGTTCTGGTCACCACGCTGACCAAGCGGATGGCCGAAGACCTGGCCGACTACCTCAAGGAGAGCGGCGTCCGCACCCACTACCTCCACTCCGAGATCGACACGATGGAGCGGATCGAGATCCTCCGCGACCTGAGGCTCGGCATCTACGACGTGGTCGTGGGCATCAACCTTCTCCGGGAGGGACTCGACCTGCCCGAGGTCTCACTGGTCGCGATCCTGGACGCCGACAAGGAAGGATTTCTCCGCTCGGAAGGTTCCCTGATCCAGACGATCGGCCGGGCCGCCCGCCACGTCGACGGTCAGGTCATCATGTACGCCGATATGATGACTCGCTCGATGCAGCGCCGCGATCGACGAAACCTATCGCCGCCGCGCCTACAGGTCGCCCACAACAGCCAGCACAATATCCAGCCCCGCGGCATCATCAAGGAGATCCGCGATCTTACCGAGCGGGTCCGCCGGTTGCCGAGGAATCGGCGGAGTACCGGACGGATGGCGGCGGGGCAGCGCCGGCATCATCGCCGAGATCCCGAAGGACGAATTGGTCCGGATGGTCAAGGACCTCGAGTCCCAGATGAAGACGGCGGCCAAGGACCTGGAGTTCGAGAAAGCCGCGCTGATCCGCGACCAAATTGTCGAACTGCGCCGCATCATCGAGTTCGATCCGGTCCTGAATTAGACAGCCTCGTTTCCCCGTAGCTCGAGATTGTTGAAGGTGCGGTGATGGGACGGGAAGCGCCGTCTCCCCTGCCGCCCGGGCCGTGAGCCCCGGGCGGCACGAAGACGCGCCACCTGATCTCGCCAAACCTGCTCAACCCGATCCTCCTGTGGCACCATTCCCTCCCCGGTGCGTCACGGCGATGCCCATGCCGGGTCGGTTGTCCCGACCCGGCGCCGGGGCGCGAGCGCCGTCCGCAACAATCAGGAGGGAACACACGGTTTGCTTACTTCGTCCACGAACAATCTCCGTCGAGGGCCGGCCAGGGGTCGTGGTGCGGCTGGATTTGCCGTCACGATCGGGCTGGCGATCCTGCTGATCGCGCTGCTCGGCATCCGTTCGGTGCCCGCGGCCTCTCAGCAAGACGACGGGACCAACCCAACCTGCGATGTGGCCTCCCCGGAGGCACCCGCGGCAGCGTCGGATTCGACGCCGGCGGCAGATGAGTCCGGCTCCGACCGCATCGATCGGGTCGTCGGCGCCACCGCCGAACCCAGCGCGGTGGCGGACGTCTCCCCGACTGCCGACCCATGCGTCGATGCGCCGACGGGAGATGAACTCCTTGCCACGGCCGCCGCCCTGCTCGAACAAGCCACTTCCGAAGCCGCCGCGCAGGTAGGCACTCCGTCACCTGAAGGGGAAGTCGTCGACGTCGAGTCGGCTGAGATCACGGCGGCGTTGCCGGCGGCCGATATCCCAAGCACTAACGTTCAGGGTTTCTCGTTCAACCTGGAAGCGAGCCTGACGGCCGACCTCGCCTCGGTGGACGCCGAGGCCCCCATCTACCGGCTCGATATCCCTGCATACTCGGCCGAATCGGTCGGGGCGCTCGCCTCCGCCCTGGGCATCAGCGGAGCGGTCGAAGACCGCGGAAACGGCACCTTCTCGGCCTCCGGCAACGGCGAACTCTTCGTCACGCCCAGTCTGGTCCAGTACCTCTCGCCCAACCAGGCGGCTGAGGGCGACCTCCCAGATGATGCCGCTGCCATCGAGATTGCCCGCGAATGGCTCCGCACCTCCACGCTGATCCAGCCGGATCTGGGTGAGGGACGCGTCGTCAGCCGCGATGACGGCGCCGGGCGGATCGTGATCGTGTTCACCCCGGTCGAGCCGTCGAGGCTGCTATCTGCCTATCCGAGCATCACGGTTTCGGTCGGCCGCGGCGGTGCTGTCCTTCGAGGTCGCTTCGCGGTGGGCATCGATCCAGCGATCGGATCAATACCTGCTCCGGCCGGCGGAAGATGCGTGGCGACAGGTGGAATCCGGTCAGGGCTATGTCGAGGCAGAACTCGAAGGCTCCGGCATCCAACAGGGAAGCGTCGTTTCGGGACTGGTCACGTACTCGACGATCGATCTCGCGTACACCACGGCGGGACCGCCGGGGTCCGGCCAATTCCTTGTGCCGATCTTCGTCTTTACGGGTGTAGTGACGCCCGAGGGAACCAACCAGACCTACCCGATCAAAACGTATGTACCCGCCCTGGCGATCAGCGACACGCCGGTCGGGTTTGCGGGCGCCGTGTCCTGGCGCTGATACGGAACGTTTCGCCGCGGAAGTCCCCAGGTTGAAACCCGGGGCTAAACTTACGAACCCTCTCCGAGGTCGATTGTGTTTTCGGACCGAGTCGCCGGCCCCGGTCAGTCCCGGAGGGACATTGTAGGTTTAGCCCCGGGTTTCAACCTGGGGTCATCCATGAGGTGTCAAAGGAGCCCGCGTGTCCCAAACTGAACCATTCATCCTGGTCCTCAACGGTCCAAATCTGAACATGCTGGGGACCAGGGAGCCGCATCTGTACGGGAGCACGACGCTCCCGGAGGTGGAATCCAGCCTGCGCACCATGGCCGCCGCGGCTTCACCACCAATCGCCATCGAGGCGTTCCAATCGAACCACGAAGGGGCACTGATCGATACGATCCAGAAGCGCGGCCGCCTGGCCGAGGGGATCATCATCAACCCGGGCGGCTTAACCCACACCAGCGTTGCCCTGCGCGACGCCCTGGCGGCCGTCACCTGCCCAGTGGTCGAAGTCCATCTGACGAATATCCACGCCCGGGAGGAATTCCGGCACCATTCCTACATCGCCCCGATCGCCACCGGCCAAATCGCGGGCCTGGGCGCGGTCGGGTACCATCTCGCCCTGCAATACCTGCTCGCCAGGAAGGCGACAGCACCCCGGCCGGGGAGGAGTAAGCAACGGGATGAATCAGCGCCTGGAGCGGGTTCGCGGGGTGATCGCGGAGCAGGGCCTGGATGGGCTGGTCGTCACCCATCCCGCCAACCGCCGGTACCTGACCGGATATACCGCTCGGGAGGAACTCCCGGACTCGATCGTCGGCGCCTGCTTCATCGACGCCCGCGATGCCCGCCTGCTCACCGGCCGAACCAACCTCGATTGGGCGAAAGCCGAGGTCGAATCACGGGGCTTCGAAGCCGATGCCTGGGACCGACCGTGGCCGCGCGCCGTCGCCAAGGAGATCAAGGCGCGCGGCTGGACGCGGGTCGGCTTCGAGGAAGGGGCGATGACCGTCGCCTTCCATCGCGATGTGCTCGCCGCTCTCGAAGGCAGCGCCGAGCTGGTCGGCATCGGCGACACCATCGTCGTGATGCGCCGCCAGAAGGACGAGGCGGAGCTTGCCCTGTACGAGCGAATCGCCAGGATTGGCGACGAGGCATTTGCCGCGGCGACGACCGGACTGACCACTGGGACTACCGAGCGCGAGCTTGCCAACCGGATCGACGCCGAGCTCGAAGCCCGCGGGTCGGAAGGTCCGTCATTTCCCACGATCGTTGCGTCTGGCCCTCATGCCGCCCACCCCCACCACGATCCCGGCGACCGTCCGATTGAAGAGGGCGAACCCGTCATTATCGACATGGGCGCCATGCTCGATGGGTACCACGGCGACCTGACTCGGACCATCTGGGCCGGCGAGCCCAACCCGCGCCTGCGCGAGATCTACGCCGCGGTCGAGGCGGCCCAGGCGGCGGGCATCGCCGCGATCCGCACCGGAGCAACATGGGAGGCGCCGGATACCGCCGCCCGGGCCGCGTTTGCCGATGCTGGCCTGTCGGAGTACCTTATTCACGGACTCGGGCACGCGGTGGGGCTTAACGTGCACGAACAACCCATGATGGCGCCTGGAGCTCTGGACACCTTCGTAGGCGGCGAGGTGATGACCGTCGAGCCAGGCCTATACATTCCAGGCTGGGGTGGGGTGCGCATCGAAGATGTCGGCATCGTCGAAGCCGGCGGTCTCCGCGTCATCACCCACGCACCCAAGGCATCGTTTCTTTCATCCGACCAGGGCGCATGAGCGGTCCGAGGATCGGGATCAACACAGACGGACCGGCATGTCCGGCATGTCCGGCTCGCCCGGAACGAGGAGCAATATTCGCGATGATCGATACCGGTGATATTCGGAAAGGCTCGACCATCGACCTCGATGGTCGCCTGGTCAAAGTGATCGACTTTTCGCACAACAAGCAGGGCCGTGGTTCGGCCCAGCTGCGCATGACGCTGCGGGATCTCCGCACCGGCTCGACGACGACCCACACCGTCCAGGCCGGCGCCAAGTTCGTCTCGGTGCGGCTGGAGCGGCAGCACGTGCAATTCCTCTACGCCGAGGGCGATCAGTACCATTTCATGGATACGGATACGTTCGAGCAGTTCGAGCTCGGCCAGGCTAGCGTCAACGAGGTCATCCCCTACATCAAGGAGCAGGACGTCGTTGATCTGCTGACCTATGACGGCGAGCCGATCGACATCGAGCTCCCGACCGCGGTCAACCTCCGGGTTGCCCAGACCGATCCCGGCCTTAAGGGCGATACTGCCTCCGGAGCGACCAAACCCGCTACTCTTGAGACGGGCCTGGTGGTCAATGTGCCCCTCTTCGTGAACGAGGGCGATGTCCTCAAGATCGATACGCGGAACGGTGCCTACGTCGAGCGGGTGACCTAGCATGAGCGAGGCAACGAGTGCTGACGACGGAATGAAGCGCGGCAGCGAACCGGGCAGGCCTGTCCCCGATGCAAGCACAATCGTTTCTTCCGTTCGCACCCTCGTAGACATCATGCGCTCGGGTGACATCACCGAGCTCGATGTCGAATTCGGCAAGGTGTCAATTCGGCTCCGTTCCGGATCGACCAGTGCCGGACCAGCTCCGGTCGCGGCGACGCCTGCGCCCGTTGTCGTCGACGTGGCTGTGGACGGCGCGCCCCCCAGCCACGAGCAGCTGATTACCGCCCCGATGGTAGGCACCTTCTATGCATCGCCAACACCGGGCGCACCGCCCTATGTCAAGGTCGGCGACCATGTCGAAGTCGGCCAGACCGTCGGCATCATCGAAGCGATGAAGATCATGAACGAGATCGCCGCCGACCGGGCCGGGTTGGTCACCGCGGTACTGGTCGAAAATGGCGAGGCGGTCGAATACGGCTCCCCCATCGTGCGGCTGGACCCCACCCGCGCTGGAGTGGTCACCGTCGTTGCGAGCGGAAGCTAGGCACCGGTGACAGCCCAGGTCGTTCCGGTTGGCATCCTCACCGCCTACGTTCGCGATCTCATCGAACAGGATGCGGTGCTCTCGGACGTCTGGGTTGAAGGCGAGGTCTCGAACGTCTTCCACGCGCAATCGGGCCACGTCTACTTCACCCTCAAGGACCTCGACGCTCAACTGAAATGCGTCCTTTTCAAGGCACAGGCCGCTCGCCAGCGATCACTTCCTGAGGCCGGACAGCAAACGGCCGTCCATGGCGCTGTTTCGCTCTATCCGAAAGACGGAGCCATCCAGCTCTACGCCGATGTCGTCCAACCGGCCGGCATCGGCCTGTTGGCCCTGGAGTTCGAGCACCTCCGGCAGCGCCTCGAGGCCGATGGTTTGTTCGATCCGGCCCGCAAGCGGCCGCTCCCAGAGCGCCCCAAGACCATTGGGGTCGTCACCTCGCCGGATGGCGCGGTCTGGCATGACATCCAGAACGTACTTCGCCGGCGCTACCCCTTCGTAGAAGTGATCCTTGCTCCGGCGACGGTCCAAGGCGACGCGGCGCCAGCAGCGATCACCAACGCGCTCTACGCGCTCCAGGACGTCGATCGGGTCGAAGTGATCATTCTGGCCCGGGGGGAGGTTCGGCCGAAGATCTCGCGGCCTTCAACGATGAGTACGTCGCCCGGACCGTCTTTGCCTGCCGCGTCCCGGTCGTGACCGGAGTCGGCCACGAGACCGACTGGACGATCGTCGACTGGGTCGCCGACCTGCGCGCTCCAACGCCCTCCGCCGCGGCCGAACTGTGCGTCCCTGACGTTGCCGAGATCCGCCTCCGGGTGGAGGAAGCCCGGTTGCACCTCGACCTCGAGATCGATCGCCACCTGGGTGTTGCCAACGAACAGCTAGCCGCACGTCGTCACCGCCTGGCCCAGACCGATCCCCGACTTCGCACCGGAGCCGAACGCCGCAAGGTCGACGACCTCCGTCGCCGCCTGGACAGGCGACAACACGAAGTAATTCGTGGATTCCGCGCCGGGCTGCTCGCTCAGGCAGCGTTGCTCCGGGCTCTCGAACCCAACAGCGTCCTCAGGCGCGGGTACGCCGTTGTCTACGACAACGTGACCCACCAGCCGTTGACGACAGCGGCTCGACTTGCCCCCGGCCAGGCTATCTCGGCACGATTGGCCAGCGGGAGTTTTTCTGCAACGATCACGGAAACGTCCGGATGACCAACCCACTGGCAGACGATTTGGCATCATGGCAGATAGCGCTCGAGCGAGGCACCTTCGAGGAGGTCTCGGACGCCCTTGAGGCAGTCGTCGCCCGCCTGGAACGCGGTCAACTCCCGCTCGAAGACGCCCTGACCTGCTACGAGTTGGGGGTCAAGCTGGCGGTGCGGTGCGAGGCTGATCTGGCCAGCGCCGAACTGCGCGTCAGCCGCCTGACGTCATCCGGCGCAGAGGATGACCCCTGGGTCGACGAAGACGCGTTCGGGCAATAGCTGATGTGTCGAGGCGAGCCGAAGGGTCACGTTTCGATCGTTGCGGGTCTTCATGAGCCTCACAATGCGTTCTGTGGTGCTATAAGGCTCCCTGAGTGTCCGGCAACGACACCGCGTTTGGTTTCCCGCGTTCGACCGTTGTGTCGAACGTCCCCGCATCGGTGCGAGCGTGACTGAATCTCCAGACGAATCGGCAACAGATCCACACCAGGAATACGCGCCCCTTCCGCTCGGCAAACTGCCTGGGCAGTTGCTGCACCGTCTGCTAGCCACCTATGCCGGCAGACCCGACGCCTCCGTTGTGGTCGGCCCGGGTCGGGGCCGTGACGCGGCTGTCGTGCAGCCAGACGGCGCGCTCATCGCGGCCAAGACCGATCCGATCACCTTCGCCTCGCAGTCGGCGGCAGCGTATCTGGTCGACGTCAATTCCAATGACCTCGCCTGTCTCGGTGCAACACCGCGCTGGCTGCTTGTCACTGCGTTGCTACCGCAGGGCAAGACGTCCGAACCGGACGTTGAGCGCCAGTTCCGCGAACTCTCTGAAATATGCGCGGCCCGTGACATCTCGCTGGTCGGCGGCCACACCGAGATCACCCCGGCCGTTAACTGGCCGGTCCTCGTCGGAACCCTGCTGGGCGTCGTCACAGCCGGCAGCCTACTCAAGCCAGGCGGAGCGCAGGTCGGAGACCGCCTCCTCCTCACGAAGGGCATCGCCATCGAGGGAACGGCCCTCCTCGCTCGCGAACTGCCCGACAAGCTCACTCCGGTGCTGGGTAAGGACTTGGTCGATCGAGCGGCCAACCTGCTGCTATCTCCGGGGATCTCGGTGGTTCAGGATGCCCGGACCCTCCTAAGGGCAGGCGGCATCACCGCGCTCCATGACCCAACGGAGGGCGGCCTGGCCACGGCGGCCCAGGAACTGGCGAGCGCCGCCGGTCACGGAGTGATCTTGGACGAATCGGCGATCCCAATCCTGCCCGAAACCCGTGCGATTGCCGACTTCCTCGGGCTGGATCCACTCGGCATGCTCGCGTCCGGCAGCCTCCTGGCGGCTGCAACACCTGACGCCGCGCACGACATCATTGCAGCGGCACGAACCCATGGGATTGCCGTGAGCGACATCGGAGTAGTCGTGTACGATGATGTCGCGTTGCTTCGCCGGGCATCGGGAGACATCGTGCCATTGCCCGAGTATTCAAGCGACGAGATAATCCGCGCGTTGTCGTAATCAACAATTTCCAGGAGGTACATTGCGTGTCAGGGCAAATCGTCGCTAGCAGCAACGCGAATGTCGGAATTGCGGCAGGTATCGAAGTGCTCCGCCGCGGAGGCAGCGCCGCAGATGCCGTGATCGCCGCGATCAAACTGGTCGAGGCCAACCCAGAAGACCACAGTGTCGGGTACTCAGGACTCCCCAACCTGGACGGGGATGTCGAGCTCGACGCCAGCATCATGATCGGTCGCGGTCTGCGCGCCGGCGCCGTTGGCGCGCTCCAGGGCCACCAAGACGCAATTGAGCTCGCGCGTCACGTGATGGACGATCTCCCCCACGCCATGATCGCCGGACCGGGAACGGCCCGCCTGGCGCACGAGGTCGGGCTCCCGGCGGTGAATCTGCTCTCGCCGGAGGCCGAAAACATTTGGCGAGAGCGGATCGATGACGAGAGTCCGCGAAAGGCGCGTATATCCATCGGGTCCGGGAGATGGTTGGGGCGGTGACCAGTGACCCGCAGTTCCCTGAACCTCCACACGGGACGGTGAACGTGATCGCGCGCGACCGTAACGGGTTGATCGCCTGCGGCGTGAGCACCTCGGGATGGGCCTGGAAGTACCCCGGGCGCCTGGGAGACTCACCAGTGATCGGCGCCGGCAACTACGCCGACGATCGCTGGGGCGCGGCCGCCTGCACCGGCCGCGGCGAGATGGCCCTCCGGTGTTGCACCGCCCACTCGGTGGTGACCTTCCTCCGCTTCGGCATGACGCTGGAGGAGGCCCTGCGTCAGGCAATGACCGACCTTCACGCGCTCGACGATCCGTACGCGAGCGAGATGAACATCGTCGCGATGACGGCGGACGGCTTACACGGCGGGGCCTCGACCGCGCTCGGCAAGACCTACATCCACATGGACGAGACGATGGACAGCTACCAGGAACTACACCGGATCCACGTACCGCTGGCGGGCTAATCCGCTCACCGAACACCTTGGCCGCCGTCGCCGCTCGCCTCGGAGAGGCTGTCTGGTTCAGCCCGGGCCAACCTGGGCCGTGAGCCCCGGGCGGCCGGGGACACGCGGCCAACCTTTAAGACGAGCGCTCTAAGCCGCCACTATCGCGCGATCCCGCGAATCTCCTCCGGCCACTCCAGCTCGAACCCGAACCGCTCGGTGAGGAGGCGCTGGAAGTCGGCCAGTCGGGACGGGGTGTTGCGGACTTGGGTCGGCGCGAGGCCGTTATCCAGGCAATAGGCTGCAAGTGCCCCTGAGACCTCGCCAATGTTCCATTCGACTGGATGGAGGCGGTAACAGCCGTTCGTGATGTGGGTCACGCCCAGGTTCTTGCACGCCGGGAGCAGATTCTCGACTCGAACCGGAATCAGGGCGCCAAGCGGGATTTGAAATGGGTAGGAACTGACGTCCACGTAGGTGCGCGGCGCCGTGCTGGGGTGCAAGTCGATCCGGTAGCTGCCGATCCCGACACTGTCCGCGAACGGCTCCGCACCCGCCTGCCCCCGGCGTGCCTCGACGCCGACATGTTGCTCGAGGACGGTGAACTCGGACCGAATCCGGCGACTCTCTCGGACGTAGACATGCTTGGCAAGCCCGTCTCCTGAGCCAACGATGTCCCCGCGTAGCCGAAGACCGGGATACCCGGTTCCTCCGTCAAGCCGGGGCGATTCTGTCTGCATCCAATACAGGAACGACAGGGCAAGCTGGTGAGCGCCGTGCAGGTGGCGCTCCCTCTCCTCCGCCGAAACCCCGACGATTGGCCCCAGCCAGTAGTCGATGTGCGGCCAGTTAACGAGCGACACATCACTTCGGTAGCGGCCAGTTGGGTAGTGGCCCTGCCAGAAGATGCGCCGGTAGTGCCAGAAATCACGAGCGTCCCGCCGCTCCGGCGGGCCGTCGAAGATCGGCACGTCACGCGGTCGCAGCGTCTCCGGATCGAGATCGACCCATCCGAATTGCGGCCCCGGCCAGAAGTCCGCTTTGTACGAACGCCAGAAGTCATACTCCTCCGGAGGATCGATCGTGTGGTCCTCGCCGGGGAGATAGTCGATCGCGAAGCACCAGGAGATGGCTTGCTGGTCCATCGGCTGTGGCGGACCCGGAAGGGCATGCGGCTCCCCGGTCTCGTCTTGGCTTTCCGAGCCAATGACGTGCTCGACGCCTCCAAGCTCAAGCAATTCACCAAGTTCGGTTGCGTCGAGGATGAACGGAGCTTGGGCGACGACCTCGTGACCGCGACTACTCTGCAATGCCACGGCCAGCACCCTGTCTCCGTCACGTTCGACGCGTACCGGTCGGTGGTGGACCAGGATCTCAAGCTGCCGATCGGCCCGATACTGGGCCAGCTGCTCGAGGAGGACCGCGTGAGCGACTCGGGGCTCGTGGCAGAGTTTGCTCACCCACCCCTGCCCAGGGTTCAGGTGCGGATCCGCCCGCGCATGGTCGGTCAGCGGGTAGTTTCGCCGATAATAGGACCGAATCCCCTCTCGCAAGCGACGGTAGCTTGCGGTGCAGCCTCGCTCCTCGATCCAGGGGTGCTCGTCCGGGGGAACGGCCTGGGCGGTGAGCTGCCCGCCAATCCAATCCGTCTCCTCGGTTATGACGACACGTTTGCCGAGAGCGAGCGCGGCCAGCGCCGCCGCGCACCCGCCCAGTCCACCCCCGATGATCAGCACATCCGCCCGTCGCTCCCCCATTGCCCCCTCCTGTTCCGGTCTCCGCTGTCGAACGATCCGCGGCGTCGCAGGTGCATCCTGGGGCGGTGAGCGGGCTGTTCCGGGCTATTGCCGCAACCCCCGTACCGTCGCAAGGAGTCGAGGCTGCCCCGCATGCCGATGCGCGCCAAGAATGAGCCACTCATCGCCCGCAAGCTGACCGTTCGCACCAACGGCCGCAAACTGGTTCTGGCCAAGCGCTCGGGTGAATCCGAGCGCCACGTCATCCTTAATTCGCTCATCGAACACCGTGGCCGCCGTCGCCGCTAGCCTCGGAGAGGCTGTTATGTTCAGCCCGGGCCAACCTTGGGCCGTGAGCCCCGGGCGGCAGGGGACACGCGGTCAACCGTTCCGACGAGGGCTCTGAATCCCTCGTCTTCGCCCGGTACGCGCCCGAATACCCGAACCTCGTGGTCGAAGTCGGCATTGGACATCGCTTCAAGCTTGATCTGGTTCACGTGATCAGGACGGGCAGATTGTGTTCTGGGCCGAATGCGGGGAAACGGGCAGAGCCAAAATCGCCTCGCTCGTCCGCAGGTTTCGCGATACCCACCTGGTATTCGCGAAGCAATCGACCCAACTTGCACCGTACGCGGCGATGATCGAGGAGGCCTGCCCCCAACGGTCGCTCAGCGCCCGTCTTGCTCCTCAACGTCCCGGCTGACGCGGCGGACCTGATCGGAACGGACGGGGTGATATCCGGAACGTGCGACGACTGCGAGATCCTTCACTTCCCCAGGAATCAGAGAAACTGAGCGCGGGCGGCGGGACTACCCGCCGCCCGCGCTCAAATAGTGCGCTGCTTGAGATCTCCAGCTACACGTCCCGGTTGAGGGTCTCCAGGAACTCGGCGTTCTTCTGGGTCTTGGAAAGCCGGGACAGCAGCAGTTCGGTGCCTTCAGAGCCGCCCAGCATCGACACCATGCGGCGCATAGTCCAGACCTGGCGCAGGGCGTAGTCGTCCAAGAGCAGCTCTTCGCGGCGGGTACCGGAACGCTGCACGTCGATTGCCGGGTAGATCCGGCGCTCGGCGAGCTTGCGGTCCAGGTGGAGTTCCATGTTGCCGGTGCCCTTGAACTCCTCGTAAATCACGTCGTCCATCCGGCTGCCGGTGTCGATCAGGCAGGTAGAGACAATCGTGAGGGAGCCGCCGCCCTCGATATTCCGGGCGGCGCCAAAGAACCGCTTCGGCGGATACAGGGCAACCGGATCGATACCACCGGAGAGCGTGCGGCCGCTCGGGGGAACGGCCAGGTTGTACGCCCTGGCCAACCTGGTGATCGAGTCGAGCAGGATGGTGACATCCTTGCCGCCTTCGACCAGGCGCTTCGCCCGCTCGAGTGCCATCTCTGCGACCTTGGTGTGGTCTTCCACCGGCTCGTCGAACGTCGAGGAGATCACCTCACCCTCGACCGAGCGGCGCATATCGGTAACTTCTTCCGGCCGCTCGCCGATGAGGCAGACCATCAGGTGCATGTCGGGGTTGTTGGCGGAGATGCCGTTGGCGATCGACTTGAGCAGGATCGTCTTACCGGCCTTCGGCGGCGACACGATCAATCCGCGCTGACCCCGGCCGATCGGAGCGACCAGATTCAGCAGCCGAGTCGAGAGGATGTTCGGCTGGGTCTCCAGGTCAATCAGCTCGAGCGGGAAGATGGGAGTCAGCGAGTCGAAGCTCGGGCGGCGGCGGGCCACCTCGGGATCGACACCGTTGACCGCCTCAACCCGGAGCAGACTGAAGAATTTCTCGTTGTCCTTCGGCGGGCGAACCTGTCCGGAAACCCGGTCGCCGGTCCGCAAACCAAATCGGCGAATCTGCGACTGGGAAACGTAGATGTCGTCCGGGCCGGGCAGGAACCGTGGGCCACGCAGGAAGCCGTAGCCCTCTTCGTTGATCTCCAGCACGCCATCGCCGAAATGGCCGCCTTCGCCTTCGGTCTGCGCCTGAAGCAGCTTGGCAACCAGGTCCGGCTTCTTCATCCGGGAATACCCCTGGATTTCGAAGCCCCGGGCCAGTTCGAACAGACCCTCAACCGGCATGGCATCCAGCTCGGAGACGTTCAGGTGAGGCGCCCCGCCGTTCTTGCTGGGCTGGGGAGCCGGAACGGCAGGCGCCTGGGCCGCTCGCGGCGGGCGACCCGACTGACCGTCGGGACGCGGCAATCCACCGCGCTCACGGCCATTGCCATACCCATCGCGGTCGTGCCGATCCTGGCGATCCGAGCGATCAAGGCGATTGCCTCGCTCCGGCCGGTCGCCGCCGCGAGCGCCCCGGTCACCACGCTGGTCGAAGCGGCCCTGACGGTCGCCCCGATCTCCCCGATCACCGCGATCGGTACGATCGCCTCGGTCCGGCCGCTGATCGCGGTCCCCGCGATCTCGATCACGGTCGCGCTGGGGATTGCGGGGTGGGCGTTGCCGATCGACGATCGTCGTGGCCTCGGCGGCCACCGGCGTCACGCCACCGGCGGAAGCATCGTGCACAGAAGCCGCCTCGCTAACTGCGACGGGCTCCGACTGCACCGCAACCGGCTCTTGCGGGGCGGGCATGACTGGTTCTGGCTCGGTGTAGCGAGCCTGCGGCTCCGTCTCCGGCAGCGTCGGTGGTACAGGGGCGACCGAGAAGGCATCAGGCACGTTCTCGACGACGGGCGTGGCCGCAGCCGAGAAATCGGGAGAAACAGGGACCGACTCGATCACGTCGGCGGGCGGAGCGGTCTCGGTCTTGGTTTTGGTGGTCCGCCGCGTCGTCGCCTTCTTCGGAGCAGGGTTTGGATCAGTGGGCGCTTCGGCGCTGATCTCTGCTTCGCTCACGCCGTTCGACGCGGGCGCGACCAACGGCTCGGGCCGGGCCGGCTCGATTGTCGTCTCTCCGGCAATGCCTGACGTTGGCTCGACGCCCGCCACAGCGGTCGCGGTGGTATCCGCTACCTTTTTCCGTGAACGGGAAGCCCGCGGCTTCGGCGCCGGCTTTTCGGCCACAGGTGATTCCACGGCCTCAACAGTCGAGGTTTCCTCAGCGAACAATCGACATCCTCCAGGGTACACAGGTCTTTTCGGCGATGCCCGCGAATCTCAACGGGCCACCGCAATTGGACTCAAAGGGAAAGGTGGGGTGCGAAAAGGGATTGGGACGTTCGTCCGCCCGATCCCGGCAAGCCACAGGGGCACGACGGTGCGCCTCGTCAGCAACCAGTCACGCTCCGAACAACACGCGGAGGGCGCAGGCCGGGCACATCAGGTCATATGGCCGCTTCGCAAACTCCGCCAGTGTAGGGAAGTGAAGAATCGGCGATGGGCAGGGGGCGTATGCGTTCGCCGAGACGCACCTTGATGGTATCACCACCATCCCATGCGGTCAACAGTAGCGGTGCGACAGCTTCGATCTTGCGCCGTTTCTCCTGCCGCCCGCAGTTAGAGGACTCAAAGTCCCAGGCTGAGTGACGGAAGCCGGCTCAAGGCGGCTAGCACCCCGTGCAGGCTCAGTTGCCTGTCTTTTAGGTGTGGGGCCCACGCCGCCCAGCATATCCCGTCATCCTGAGTGGTCTGTTCAGCGCTGATGGTCCGGGTGGCGTGTCCGTAGGGGCGCATGGCATGCGCCCGGTTGCCGGACACCAACGTTCGCGGTGGGAACAAGGGCGCATGCCATGCGCCCCTACAACCCGACATTCACGCCTGCACGGACTACTGAGCTTGTCGCAGGATCTCGATGGAGACGGAATTTCGATGCTGCCGTTTCCGAGAGGACGGTTCCATTTTCTCGGAGGCTAGGGCTTTCTCGAGGCCACGCGCCCTTCGAGATCCCTCGACAAGCTGCTGTGAAAAACGCGGCGGCGCCCGCGTACGAACGCGACACCGGTTTTTCATGCCGCGGTGGCGAGTCGCGGCTCATGAACACTCGGAATGACCGGGGCGGACGGGGCGGCATCGCTCCCTGGTCGAATCGAACATAAGACCTTGCACAGGATCCTAGTCGAACGGGAAGGCCTTGTAGCCGCGCAGTTTGGCCAGTCCGTGCGTCGCATCGATTGTCCGCACCGTGCCAGTTCGCGAGCGCATCACGACCGACTGCGTCCTGGCGCCGGTACCGGTGTAGTGCACGCCACGCAGTAGCTCACCGTCTGTGATGCCCGTGGCCGCGAAAAGACGTTGTCGCTCGCGACAAGATCGTTCAGTCCGAGCACCCGCTCGACGTCGATCCCTTGTGCCCGCACGACCGACCACTCGTGATCGTTGCGCGGCCAGAGCTTGCACTGCATGTCGCCGCCGATGCATTTCAACGCCGCCGCGGCAACGACCGCCTCCGGCGATCCACCGATACCGAGCATGACGTCCAGCCCGGTTCCCGGCATCGCGGCCATCACGGCCCCGGCGACGTCTCCGTCTGTAATCAACTTGATCCGCGCCCCCGCCGACCGAACATCGTTGATCAGCGACTCGTGCCGGGGCCGATCCAGAATGACCACCGTCAGGTCACCGACCTGCCGGCCGAGGGCGGCGGCAACGTTGGTCAGATTGGTGGCGACATCGGCGTTGATATCGATGTTCCCCGCCGCCTCCGGCCCGACGGCGATCTTTTCCATATAGGCGATATCCTGCCAGGCGAGCATCGACCCACGCTCGGCCACCGCCATCACCACGATGGCATTTGGCATCCCATTGGCCACCAGGCGAGTGCCATCAATGGGATCGACGGCGATATCGACCTTCGGCTGTTCCGCGCAACCGACCTGTTCGCCGATATAGAGCATCGGCGCCTCATCCTTCGTCCCCTCGCCGATGACGACGGTCCCGTCCATCTGGATGGTATCGAGCACACTGCGCATGGCGTCCACCGCGGCCTGATCGGCGGCAAACTTGTCGCCCCGACCCATCCAGCGACCAGCCATCAGGGCAGCGGCCTCAGTGACGCGCACCAGCTCCAGAGCCAGGTTCCGATCGATGTTCTCCATCCCGACCGTCCTCTCCCTTGATCTCTTAGGCCTCGGCCAGCCAATCGGCCGCGACACGTGGCAAATCATCGACGCTGCCGACGTACTCGCTGCAATCGGGGAGCGATTGCACGAACGATGATCCGTACCTCTTCGATAGCACCCTCCGGTCGAGTACGGCGCACACGCCACGGTCTTGCGAGGAACGGATAAGCCGGCCAAACCCTTGCTTGAAGCGGAGAACCGCTTGCGGGACCGCATAGTCGAGGAACGGTTGCTCCATCTGTTCGCTGCGGGCCGCGAAGACGGGGTCCGAGGGCACGGCAAACGGCAACTTCGTGATCACCAGCAAGCTCAATGCCGGGCCCACCACATCGACCCCTTCCCAGAACGTCGCCGTCCCCAGCACGACCACGTTCGGGGTGGTACGCAGGCGCTCGATGAGCTGGCGGGGACTGCCATCGGTGCGTTGCGCCAGCGTAATGATCCCGCGATCCTCAAGCGGTCCCTTGATCGCCCGGTAGGTCGACTGCAGCGCCGCATGGGACGTAAAGAGCACGAGTGCCCGGCCGCGCGTCTGGTCGCACAGCTCGATCAGCGTCTCTTGCATCCGGCGCTGATATCCCGGCGCATTCGGTTCCGGAATATCGTCGGCGAGGTAGAGCAGCGTCGAGCGCCGATAGTTGAACGGTGAGGCAACCGCCAGTTCATCGGCGTCCGTGAGGCCAAGCCGGTTTGCGACGAAGTCGAACTGCCCATCGGTCGTGATCGTGGCCGAGGTCAGGACCAGTGATCGCAATCGGCCGAAGAGTTGGTCCTGGAGAAGATCGCCGACGTGGATCGGAGCGGCGTTGAGACTGATCCGGTCTTGGATCTGGCTCCGTTCGATCCAGTAGACCGCTCCGGACTCCGGGCGCCCGATCGTCGCCAACAAGATCCCGCCCAACTCGCCCAGATCGCGCAAAGAGGCCGTCAGACCCAGCGTCAACTCTTCGTGCTGGGTCTGGGTCAATTCCTCCAGCGATCCCGGCTGGATCGAATCGGGCGCTTCGCCGAGGTCAAACCCTTCAAGGACGTCGCGGAACCAGCGAACTTGCTCCTCCACACCATTGAGGTCGTGCTCCAACGACTCCCAGATGAGCTCGATCTCGGTCCACTCGCCAGACCGGCGCAGCCCGTCCGTGATCCGCACGGTTCGATCGTAGCCGCCGTCGCCGCCCTGAGAAGTGGCGATCTCGCGCAACCGGCTGAAGAGCAGGTGAGCCGTCTGCCGGGCTTGATTGGCCCGGTCCAGCACCAGCTTGACACGGTCACCGGAAGCGGCCGCGTGGCGCTTCTCGCGCGACGACTTTGCCGTCCGGTTGATAAAGGAGGCCGCCGCGGGGATGGTGCCGCCAGTCAAGATGCCCTCGGCGCGGATCAACTCGTCGAGGCGCTCCGAGATCGTGCGCTCGTCGAGGCTCACGCCAAACTGCCCCGTGGCCTGATCCTCGAGGTGGTGGGCCTCGTCGACGACCAGGTGCTCGTAATCGGGCAAAACCCGGCTACCGGCGACCGTGTCGGAGAGCAAGAGGGCGTGGTTGACGACGACCAGGTGGGCGGCGTCGGCGTTACGCCGCGCCCGGAAGAGGAAGCACTGGTTGCGCTGTTGATAGACACAGCGGGCCGCGTTACACGCGTCCTCTTCGGCAGAGAGCGTGCGCCAGTTGCTCTCCTCCTCGGAGGTGAGGTGCAACTCGGCCCGATCGCCTGTCTCCGTCTCGCCGAGCCAGAGACTGACCTTTGCCTTCAGGCCCGCCTCGGCCGAATCGAGGGCCGGCTGGCGCTGCGCATTGAACCAGCGGCGCAGGCAGACGTAATTCTGCCTCCCCTTGAGGACCGTGGCGACCGGCTCCGGCTTGCCCAGCTTGACGAGCGCCCGCTGGATGTCGGGGATGTCCTTTTTGAAAAGCTGGTCCTGCAACGCCAGCGTGTTGGTCGAGACAACCACCCGCTCACCACGCTCGACGGCATACATCGCCGCCGGGAGCAGGTAGGCCATGCTCTTGCCGGTCCCTGTTCCGGCCTCGACCATCAGTTGGCCCTCGTTGTTGAGAGCGTCCGCCACCGCAACGGCCATTGCCTCTTGCTGGGGCCGGTGCTCGTACTGGGGAACCAGCTCTGGCAATGGACCCTTGCGCAGGGTCTCCCTGATCGCCTCGGTAGACACCAGCCCGCTCGATCCGGTCGGCTTCAGCGTCTCCGGCCGCTCCCGAGGCGTCAGGAACGCCATCTCGTGCGGGCCCCGCTTGGTGCCACCCTCGTCCGGCTTGAACAACGGCCCGGTTGGTCGCCGGAGGGCCGCCCCAGCAAAGAGGCCGGCAAGTCCCCAACCGGCGGCCCGGGCCTGTGCTGCTACCTCTTCCAGGGTTGACGTATCGTGCGCATCCAGCTCTGCCAGGAGCGCAAGAAACACCCCAATGGTTGTTTCGGCGTCGGCGAGGGCTCGGTGTCCGCTTCCTCCCGATACGCCAAGGCGTGCCGCAACAGAAGCCAGACTGTAGTTTGGAAGGTCTGGGAGCAGGAGGGTGGCCAATTGAAAGGTGTCGTAGACCGGCGCCCGCAGGGTCAGTCCAGCCGCCTCGGCCATGGCGATGTCCATGCCGACCGAGTGCCCGACGATCGGTCGGCCCGCAGCCAGCCGCCGCGCCGCTGGAATGATCTCCGAGAATGGCGGCGCGGTATCCAGCGAAGACGGATGGATTCCGGTCAATGCCGAAATATCGAGCGATATCTTGGTCCGGGGCCGGACGAGCGTCGAGAGGCGATCACGTTCGCCGTTGCGATCGAAGAGGATCATCGCGATCTCGATAATCTCGTGGCGAGCGGGGTCCATGCCCGTCGCCTCGATATCGAGCGCGAGAAATGTCTCGGAGTTGGACGACAGCGGGGTCGCCGCACTGGTTTGCACGAAGTCGTTCGACTTTCTAGGCCGTAAGGCGGAAACGGGTGATCGACGCGAATCGAATCAGGCGAAGTGTGTACGATGACAGGTGTGGGGTCGGATGCTTACGTCTGAGATGCCAGGTGCTCGGCGACATCAAGCGCCGTGAAGAGGATCTGCGTCATTCCGGCAGCCACCGGCGGAAGGTCGATGTATTCATCTTCCCGGTGGGCATTGCCACCGCTGGTGATGCCGAGACAGACCGCCGGGATGCCAAGGCTGATCGGAATGTTGGCGTCGGTACTGGACGCATCATAAATCGCATCGTACCCGAGCGCCTTCAACGTTCTCGACGCCATCTGCACCAACCGGCTATCCCGGGGAACGGTCCCGGCGGGCCGGACACCGAGAACGACACACTCCGTCGAGATTCCACCGCGCGCGGCACCGCGCACGATCCGCTCCAACCGCTCGGCAAGGTCGGCGAGCGCCCGTTCGTCGGTGGAACGCATGTCGACCACACACGAGGCGGACGGGGCGATGGTGTTGACGGAGACGCCGCCTTCGATGAGGCCCACATTGAGCGTCGTTTTCGGAGATGCGGTCAACGACAGCGCATCGAGCTCAGTGATGATTCGGGCCAGGGCGTGGATCGCGCTCGGCTGACCGAAGGCGCCCCACGAATGCCCACCGGGACCGCTGACCTCGATCCTGAGCCGCCGGCTACCAACGGCGATGTGGGTCACCCGCCCCAGGTTATGGCCCTCGAGCGCAATCGCCGCGCCGAGCCCAGGATGGTGATCGATCACGGCACGCATCCCGCGCAGGTTGCCCAACCCCTCCTCGCCCACGGTCAGGGCCAGGATAAGGTCGACCGCGGGCGTGTGGTTGAGCCGGGCAAGCAACTCCGGCAGCATCAACAAGGCGGCGACGCCAAGGCTGTTGTCACCGACGCCGGGCCCGTATGCCTGTGTCGGCAGGCGCCGGACTGATAGATCGGTCCCCGAGGGGAAGACGGTATCGAGATGGGCCGCGATCATGACCGGGGCGCCGGGCGACCGGCCGGGAACTCTGACGGTCAGATCACCGAGGTCGTCTCGCCAGATGTCGGGGAAACCGTGCTCGCCGAGCCAGCCGGCGACGAACCGGCTCCTCTCGCGCTCGGCGCCCGTCGGCGCCGGAATCTCGGCGATCCTGATCGTAAGGTCGAGGAGGTCAGGCATTAGTGCCTGTCCGACCTTGAGCGCCGACGACACTCGATCAATCGCCGACGCTGCCAACCCGTACTCTCCTCAATTGCCCGTTCGGACACGTGACCCACAGTCAACGCAAGGCAGTATACAACCGGCTTCCGCTGCTCCGGACCGGGAGAATCTGTCACGCGCCGGAGCCTGGATCGAACTGCGTTCTGACTCGACCTTGACACCCCTTATCGACACAGATAGGGTTCCGGTACGAGGCCGATGAAGGCGCTCGCGCGGTGGGAAACGACCGGCTGACTCACCAGTGTCGCGCCCTGTCGTTCGGTCAAGTGAGGACAGACATCCATGGGTTACCACCGCTTCGACGCCGTCATCATCGGAGCAGGCGGCGCCGGTCTCATGGCGGCGATCCAGCTTGCCGGCAAAGCGAACGTCGCGGTCGTCTCGAAGCTCTATCCACCGCGGTCCCACACCGGAGCAGCCCAGGGCGGCATCAGCGCCGCGCTGGGAAACACCGAAGAAGACCACTGGAAGTGGCACATGTTCGACACGGTCAAGGGCGGTGACTACCTGGTCGACCAGGACGCCGCCGAGGTCCTCGCTCGCGAGGCGATCGACGCCGTGATCGAGCTCGAACACATGGGCCTTCCCTTAACCGGACCCCAGACGGGCGGATCGACCAGCGCCGGTTCGGCGGGCATACCCGCAACTTCGGCGAAGCGCCTGTGCGACGCGCCTGCTACGCCGCCGACCGCACCGGCCACATGATCATCCAGACCCTGTACCAGCAGGGGATCAAGCACAAAGTCAACTTCTTCGACGAGCACCACCTGCTCGATATCCTCTTCGCCGACGATGGCCGCTGTTGTGGCGTCGTCACGATGGACGTCAAGACCGGCGAGATCAATACGCTCCATTCCAAAGCCGTTCTCATCGCCTCCGGCGGCTTCGGCCGGGTCTTCAAGATCACTTCTAACGCCCTGGCCGGCACCGGAGACGGCGTCGCCCTCGCTTACCGCAAGGGCGTCCCGCTGATGGACATGGAGTTCTATCAGTTCCACCCGACGGGGCTATACAAGCTCGGCATCCTTCTCTCCGAGGCGGCCAGAGGCGAAGGCGGAATCCTGCGCAACAGCACCGGCGAAGCGTTTGCGGAGCGATATGCGCCGACGCTGAAGGATCTGGCTCCGCGCGACATGGTCTCCCGCTTCATCTACCAGGAGGTCAAGGAGGGCCGGGGGATCGACGGCAAGGACTACGTCCACCTCGACCTCTCCCATCTCCCGCCGGAGGTCATCGACGCCAAACTGCCGGACGTGACCGATTTCGCCCGCACCTACCTCGGCGTCGAGCCCAAGACCGAACCGGTACCGATCCAGCCGACGGCCCACTACGCCATGGGTGGCCTGCCGACAAACGTCAACGGTCAGGTCATCCGCGATCCGGCCGGCAAGGTAATCGACGGCTTCTACTCTGCCGGCGAAGCAGCCTGCGTCTCGGTCCATGGCGCCAATCGGCTCGGCACGAACTCACTGGTCGACCTCGTCGTCTTCGGCCGCCGAGCCGGACGATCCATGCTCGATTATGTCAAACGATCCGACTGGGCCATGCTCCCGTCGGAGCCCGAGTTCTACGCGCGGGCCGAGGTCGCGAACCTGCTCAGCCGGACCAAGGGCGAGCGGGTCGCGGCCATCCGCAAGACGATGCAAGAGGTCATGATGGATGATGTCTCCGTCGTCCGCACCGGAGAAGGCCTCCAGCGGGCGATGAAGGTCGTCAACCAGCTTCGCCAGCAGTACGCCCACGTCGCCCTCGATGACAAGGGGACGACGTTCAACACCGACCTGTTCGAGGCGCACGAGTTGGGCTGCATGCTCGACTGTGCCGAGACGATCGTCGCCGGCGCCCTCGCCCGCGAGGAGAGCCGCGGCGCCCACTACCGCGACGACTTCCAGGCCCGCGACGACCGCTCTTGGCTCGCCCACACGATGGCTTACAAGACCTCAGGCGGCCTCGAAATCCGGAAAAAGCCCGTCACGATCACCGAATTTGAGCCGAAGGAGAGGAAGTACTAGGCGGCGTGCGGCGCTTCGGTGCTTGACCGGCGCCACGCCTTGTAGGGGCAGACCGATGTGTCTGCCCTCCTCGCCCGCCTACCCGGATCGCGTGCCGGGTCCGCGGTCTCGCCATCGAAACGCCGCGTTGATGAGGCCGGGCAGACACATCGGTCTGCCCCTGTTAAATGAACCACCGACCCTAATTCGAAACCCCGTTCATCTCAGGAGCCCAAATGGAAATCACCCTTCGGATCAAGCGGTACAACCCTGATGTTGACGTCAAACCGCATTTCGAGGAGTACAGGGTCGAGGCGGAGCCGAATGACCGGGTTCTGGATGCCCTCAACCAACTAAAGTGGTACGAGGACGGCACGATCACCTACCGGCGGTCGTGCGCCCACGGAATCTGCGGCTCGGATGCAATGCGGATCAACGGGCGGAACCGGCTGGCGTGCAAGGCGCTCGTCAGCGAGTTTGGCAAGCGGATCACCCTTGGAGCCGTTGATCGGGTTCAAAGTGATCAAGGATCTCGTCGTCGACATGGAGCCGTTCTTCGAGGCCTACAAGAGCGTCAAGCCGTACCTCATCGCCGACGACGCCCCGGCAGGACGGGAGCGGCTGCAGAGCCCAGAACAGCGCGCCGCATTCGACGACACGACCAAGTGCATCCTCTGCGCGGCCTGCACGACAGCCTGCCCGATCACCTGGACCAACGACCAGTTCGTCGGTCCGGCGGCGATCGTGAATGCCCACCGGTTCATCTACGATAGCCGCGATCAGGGCGCTGCCGAGCGCCTGCGCATCCTAAACACCGGCTCGGGCGTCTGGCGCTGCCGGACGATCTTCAACTGCACCGACGCCTGCCCGCGCGATATCGAGGTCACTCGCGCAATCGAGCAGGTGAAACGAACGTTGTTGTACGATCGGGTCTAGTTCCCGCGTACGAACGGAGAGCTTATCCGCCTTACGGGGACGAAGCGTCATGCCTTTTCCGACGATCAGGCGTGCCGTACAGTACAATCGCCGCGAACTTCGACCACATGTAATCACCGTGAGGCATGACGGATGGACAACCCTCTCTCCTGGGATTATCTCACCACGGTCCCGGAGACCACCGAAGTCTTCGGCCCGTTTGCGATTATCTATTTGATCATCTTCGGTTTCGGATTCCTGGCGTCGATCTACATCTATAACGATGGCGCCCGCCGGTACGGCACGAACGCCGTCCAGCGCCGGGCGATGCAACGCGGTTCGGCGATCGCGATGGCGGTCTTTGGCGCCGGCCTCTTTTTCTTCGGGATGCGCATCCTCCAGATCAATCCCTTCGGTTTCGGGATGCGCATCTGGCTGTGGATCTCCCTGCTGGCCGTCGTCGTCATGGTGGGCTACTTCGCCTACTACTTCCGCACGGCCTACCAGGAGCAGCTAAAGGCCTGGCAAGAACGCCAGGTGAAGCAGCAGTACATGCGCCCAGCCCACGCCGGTGGCGGGGCCGTCCGCATCGAGCCGCGCAAGGAGGTCCGTCGCCGGCGCCGCTGAGCGCGGGTTGACTGAACGCTCCACATTGCACTTAGAGCGCCTTTCACAACCCCGTGTCGCCGCCCGTGCTCAGTCCCGGAGGGACTTCGTGGGTTTAGCCCGAGGTTTCAACCCCCCGGGCGGACCCGCCGGCCGAGCGTACTTGATAGAGGCGCTTAATCGCGAAGCCCGCGCCGATTGGCGCGGGCTTCGTTGTTGATCAGGGAATGGCCGTGCACCTTCTGTCGACCGCGATGCTCCAGCTTACCCTGCGTTCGCTTGCTCCGGAGCGGCGTCCTCGCGTCACCCGAGGAGGTCCACTTACGGCTGCTGCCTTCCGGCCCTGACCGGGTTCGCAGTTCCCCGCCGCGCGAGACCGCTACCATCACCACCGCGCTACGCCGGCAGTCCTACAACACCGGGCCTCGAGAAGGAATTCAACCCCTGTAGAGCGGGTTCAGGGTGCAGGGCACCGCTACCTCCCCATCTAGCACGACCGCGGAAAAGTGTAGCCTCACGGTTCCTGCCTGTCAAAGCCGAGACGGCCGCGACCCCTCGCTTTTGTCCGTGTTATCCGACAATCCACCCACCACCGTGATACGCTCATCTGAACGCTGGTTGACTGGCAGTCGCCGGACTCTCGGGGAGCTGGATGTGAGGCATTCGTGACGGATTCCACGACCTTCGGCCCAGGCGACAAGTCCCCCGACAAGCCCACGGCCCAGCCGACCATCCCGGCGGACGCGACAGTGCCGATCGACCCGATTCCCGGCACGGAATTGTCCAGCGATCCTTGGCAAGCACCCCCCGGCGACGATCCGTTCGCCGATCCCGAAGATTCGCCTGAGCCGGAGTTAGCCTGGCAGTCAGGCTCCTCATTCGACGAAGGCATCCCGGAGGCATCGGCATCCAGCGCTGATCGGACCACAGTCCTGCCGCCTACGACGGCACCGCCTCCTACCACCCCGACGCCGACACGCACCGAACGAGAAGCGCCGTCTACTATCCCAAGCGACTCCTCCGCGAGTGCAACAGAGTCAGAAACTGCGTCTGAGCGGAGACGGTTCCGACGCCCGTCGGTCCCCGGCGCGTTCGGTCAGGCGGGACGCCTTGGGCGAGGTCAGCGCATGCCTGACCCGAGGATCCAGATTGCGGCGTGTGGGGCCGTGCTGGTCCTGATTGCCCTGCTAGCCTCGGAGGCCGGAGTCGCCATTCTGCTGGCTGCGGGCATCCTTCCGCTTGTCCTGATCGTGACCCTCGATCGGATCGAC
This sequence comes from uncultured Chloroflexia bacterium, assembly GCA_963724285.1. Lineage (GTDB taxonomy): Bacteria > Chloroflexota > Chloroflexia > Thermomicrobiales > UBA6265 > CAVRUD01. Next base: position 144,846 of record CAVRUD010000025.1, read on the forward strand.
GTGTTCGACCGCGAGCCGCCACTCATCCTGCTTGGCATCGGCACCGCCGGGGCGGCGGCCGGCATACTCATTGGCTTGCTCAACGGGGCTTTCCTGGATGAGTTCTGGGACGAGAATTCCGTGGACCACATCGGCGCGGTGGGGCTGGCCGGGGAGTTAGTCGGCAGGGTCGATAACCCACCGCTGGCGATCTATGCGCTGGCAGGTGTCGTCGTTCCCGGCCTCTCGGTGGCGGCGATACTGGCGGCGCCGGTGGCAGCCAGGCATTGGCCGGCGTTCCGCAATGAGGTCATGGACGGAGTGATTCTCGCGGCGGCGGCGGCGGGCGGTTTCGCCCTAGGCACGGCCTTGGTCCACCTCTGGCCGCTGATCACGGGAGACCGGGTCGAGGGCAGCGTGGCCGACTGGACCGTCGCGGTGCTCTCGATCGTCGTCTTCCGGCCGATCATTTTGATGACGATCGCCGCCCTGGTGGGGCTCGCCATCTGGCAGTTCGACCTCTCACGCGACACTCGCGACATGGTCGTGCCCCTGGCGGCGAGCCTGGGCGGAGCCGTTGGCTACGCGGTCATCGGCTTGCTGGCGGAGCAGTCCGGCAGCACGGTGCAGTTCCTGTTCAACCTGACCGTGGCCGGGCTGCTGCTCGGCGCCGGCTGGTACTTCCTCCAGAAGGCTGCCGACTTCGATCGCCTACAACTTGTCGGCAGCCGGGTCGTCTGCCCCAACTGCCGCCGAGTCACCCCGGCCGGCAAGTACTGCGCCTTCTGTCAGAGCCCGCTACCCTCCGACGCCACGACGTAGCATGGCGACCGCTGTTCCAAACTCACGAATGAGACTCGGGCAGGATCTGTTCGAGACATCCTCCAACCGCGTCCGCGCTTCCGGCGGTTGACGGTGGATCAACCGGCGATCATGATGCGAGGGCATTTATGGCGCAAGCCATTCGGTACTCGGCTCGCGCATCACGATCGAACGCATCCCGCAATTGCTGCCTGAGATCGACTGGGAGAGCGACACCCGCCCATTCCCTTCACTATTACGCTCACCGAATACCCGGGCCACCGCCGCTAGCCTCGGAGAGGCTGTCATATTCAGCCCGGGCCAACCCTGGGCGGCCGGGGATACGCGGCCAACCGTTCTCACGGGCGCTCTAGGAGTCGCCCCCACCAGCCTGGTTGTGGGAATCATCGACTATTCCCTTCTTCGGTCGGTATCTGAGGCGGACCCATTCGCCCGGTCTAGCGCTCGATCGGGGCTCCGATCAGCGACCCCCATTCCGTCCAACTGCCGTCGTAGTTGCGCACGTCGCGGTGACCGAGCAACTGCGACAGCACGAACCAGGTGTGGGCGCTACGCTCCCCGATTCGGCAGTAGGCGATCGTCGGCTGTGTTGCCGTGATCCCCTTTCCGGTGTAGATCGCCTCCAACTCCGCGGCCGGCTTGAACTTCCCATCGTCGGCAACCGCCGTTGCCCAGGGAATGTTCTGCGCTCCCGGCACGTGCCCGCCCCGCTGCGCCCCCTCTTGCGGCAGGTTCGCCGGGGCAAGCAGCTCACCCGAGTACTCTCCCGGCGATCGGACGTCGACCAGTTCCATGTCCGACCGGCCGATCGCGGCCGCGACCTCGTCGCGGAACGCCCGGAGCCGGCGGTCCGGCTCAGTTGCCCGATACGAGGTGGCCGTGACGTTCGGCACATCGGTGGTCATGGCCCGGCCCTCCGCCATCCACGCCCCGCGGCCGCCGTTCATCAGGCGGACGTCGGCATGTCCGTAGAGCCGGAAGAGCCAGAAACCGAACGCGGCAAACCAGTTGTGGTTGTCGCCGTAGAGCACCACCGTCGTCTCGTTGCTTATGCCAGAGCGCCCGAGGAGCGCCTCCCACTCCTCCTGGGTCGGGATGTCGCGGATCGGGCGGCGCTGCAGATCGTCCTGCCAGTGCCAGCCGATGGCCCCGGGGATATGCCCCGACTCGTAAGCGCTCGTGTCGACATCGACCTCGACGAGCCGGACGGTCGCGTCCTGGCCGTGCGCCTCGACCCACTCCGTATCGACGAGCGACTCTGGATGGGCGTACCCGTTCAAACCCGTCATCTTGGCCTCCTGTTCTATCCAACGGCACCGATTCAAGACCGGCAGGACCTTACGATGCGCGCCGTCTCGCCAGCGCGCATCCACTGCACTACCCAATCTCGCAATCGAACCTGGTTGGGTACGACTACCCAGTGTCACTTCGCGCTACGGCGCGGCGAGGGGTCAGACGATGCCCTGGCGGACCGCCAACGTCGCGGCCGCGGTGCGGGAGGCAACCCCGAGTTTGCTCAGGATCCCGGTCATGTGGCGGGCTACGGTCCGATGGCTGATGCTCAGCGCGGCGCCGATCTCGCGATCGGATAGGCCATCGACGAGCAAGCACAACACCTCTCGTTCCCGTTGGGTCAAGAGAGAGGCACTCGCCGGGCCTGATTCACCAGACGACCCGATCGACGCGCACACGATGCGCGCCAGCTCGGCCGCCTCGCTCAGAGCGCGCTCCTGCGGCAGCTCCCGTCCCGCGTCGCGGGCTGCGTCGAACGCCGCGTCACCCATGATCGTCCGCACGGCCGCAACATTCCGCTCGTGTTCGATCCGGTCAATCGTCCACATTGACGCGCCAATCGCGGCAAACACGGCCTCCGCCGCGCCAAGCAGGCGTGCCGCCGCTTCGGGCTGACCAAGCTGCCCGGCCATGCCGGCCACGCCGGCCAGCCCGTGGCAGATCACGCGCTGGTCGCCATTGATGCGCCCCAGCTCGTTTGCCTCGGCGAAGTAGGCGACGCCGCGGTGTAGGTCTCCCTCGCGTTGCGCCAGATAGCCCAAATTGTGGAGCACCGTCGCGACCATCGTCTTGTAGCCAAGGTTTTTGTAGTAGACGAGCGCCTCCTCGTAGAGTGCGCGTGCCCGTGCGTCGTCACCCTCGGCGCGGGCGACCTCACCGAGATGGTTGAGCGCTCGAGCCAACCCCCAGGTGTCGCCGAGTTCTCGGAAGAGCCGCCTGCTCTCTTCGAGGGATGTCCCGCGCATCGTCCAGCCGCATGGTGACGACGCCAAGCACCCCGAGCCCACAGAGGGCCAGGGCAAGCCCCCAGCGGTCGCCCGTCTCGCGGAAGCAGGCGACGCTCTCCGGCAACAGTCGCTCAGCCGTGTTCGCGTTCTCCTCGTAGAGCAGCGACGACGCACCCAAGAAATGGGGCGCGTAGCCGGCGCCGGCATGGTCCCCACAGGCACGGGCGACGGCCGCTCCCTCCTCCGCCCGCTCCCGTGCCGCGGCGACGTCCCCGTGGAGCAGGGCAAGAAGCCCGGCGCCGGTGAGCGCCCGCGAGCGGATGTCTCCAGGCACCTGGGAGGTCGAGCGCGCCAGCGCGTCCTCGAGCCAGCCTCGCCCTTCGACGAAATGCCCGAGCATGTGCCAGAACCAATGGAGCGCATCGACCATCCGGAGCGCCATCGTTGGATCGTCCCTGGTCAGGCTCCATCCCAGCGCCGCCCTGACGTTATCGATCTCCGTCTCGAGCCGCTCCAGCCAGGCCAGCTGCCCTCGTCCCCGCAGCCCCTGCTCCGACGCCTCCGCGAAATCGAGGAAGTACCGCGCGTGGCCCTCCCGCGCCTCGTCCTCGTCGCCACACGCCGCCAGTTGCTCCAGACCAAACTCCCGCACCGTCTCGAGCATCGCGTAGCGCGGCGACCCCGAATCGAGCCCGTCATCCGATGGCTCGACCTGTTGGAGCAAGCTCTGGTCCACGAGCGAACTCACCAAATCCAGAGTCGTGAGACCTGAGACGTGAGACGCGAGACGTGACGTAGAGTCCTCTTTCTCACGTCTCACGTCTCGCGTCTCACGACTAACGGATTCGGCGGCGTCGAGCGTGAAGCCCCCGACGAAGACCGCGAGGCGGCGGAACAGCGCCTGCTCCTGCGGATCGAGCAGGTCATAGCTCCAGGCAATCGTGCTTCGCATCGTCTGGAGCCGAACCGGCTGATCGATCGCACCGCCGATAAGCAGCGGCAGCCGGTGTTCCAGCCTCGCGAGAAGCGCCGCCGGCGACAGATGGTGGATGCGCGCCGCCGCCAGCTCGATCGCGAGCGGCAGGCCATCAGCCGGTGGCAAATGCTGGCAACGGCGACGGCGTTCTCCCCGCTCAGCGCGAACCCGGCTTTGGCCGCGGAGGCGCGATCGACGAAGAGCCGCACGGCCTCGTATTGGGAAAGCCGCTCGACTGCGGGGAGAAAGGCGAGATCGGGCAGCCCCAGCGGCGGGACCGCCACGCCGTGTTCCCCCGAGAGCCTCAGGACCGCGCGGCTGGTGGCGAGCATCGTCAGCCCGGGGCAGGCTGCCAGCAGATCGGCCAGGAGGGGAGCAGCAGCGGCAACGTGTTCGACGTTGTCCACCAATAGCAGTTGGCGCTTCCCGACAAACGTCTTGCGCACCTGTTCGAAGAGCGGGGACCGCCCCTCATCTCGTAGCCCGGCAGCCTGCGCGATGGCGGTCAGCACCAGATCGGGAGTCCGGATCGGCGCTAGAGGGACGAAGCAGAGCCCATCTGCGAAATCCCCGCCAGCTCGCAATGCCGTCGCTACCTGGAGCGCGAGGCGCGACTTCCCCACACCACCAGGCCCTGTCAGCGTCACGAGACGGATGTCGGCACGGCGCAGGAGCGCCGAGACCGCCGCGATCTCGCGCTCCCTGCCGATAAACTGGCTCAGCGGCACAGGGAGATCGCCCGCCAGAACCAGATTCCGACTGGACGGCGGCGCCGGCCCACCAGGCAGGTCCACGATCGCGCCATTCTCGGATTCGCGTACCGCCACGTCGCGGCCCCTCCACTGACCGAAGGAATCCTGCGCTACTGTGGGATCACACTACACCGATCCGCCGCGGCGTCAAGCACACGCGGCGCAGCAGCGCAGCCCCAGCCGCGCAGAACTCGCTTACGGTCAACGGGCGCGAACTCCGGTCCAGACCCTGCTGCTACGATCGACCGTCCGTTCCGTCCGTCTCCGGCGGGAGTTCCTCCGCGACTGCGGCGCCGCCGATCGCGGCGGTCTCGCCGCCGCGCGACAGCTCGGCGACGGCCCGATCGACCGCGCCCGTGTACCGTTCGAACGATCCCATCAGGTCGAGCAGTTCGGTCGCGTGCCGGCCAAGCTGCATCAGGGCCTCGATGTCGCGCGGATTGTCCCGGCTCGATTCGAGGACACCGCGGAGCCGGTCGAGATCCTCTTGCGGGACGACGCTTGCCTCGTTGCGGGCGTTGATCAGGTCGTTGGCCACCCGGCGCATGGTCGCCGGTTCCGACAGGACGATCGCGGGGAGGAGGTCGCGCAACTGCTCGACCAACGACATCCCCTTGGCAACCACATCCCCTTCGGCCGCCTGGGCCCGGGCTGATTCCCGGGCGGCAATGTAGGCATCCCAGCCGTCACGGGCAGCCGCGTCGGGCGCTGACTGACGGGGCTCGACTTCTTCTTTGGCGGAGGCAGTGGGCTCATCGTCCGGCGCCGAGGTGGTGGGTTCGTCGTCTTCGGTGACGAACAGCATCTCCTCGTCAGAGCCCGGTGTCGGCTCCGGGGTCTCTGGTGCTTCTGGTTGCTCAACGATTGTCGGACCGGCCGCAGCGCTGGCCTCTTCCTGCTCAGGCTCGGTTTCGGTGCCGGAGCCTGGTTCACCTGGCCAGGCGAACGGTGCGGTCTCATCCTGATCAGCCGTCGGCTCGGCCGCTTCGGCAGGCGTTTCCGGTGTCTCCAGGAGGACCTTCTCCTCGACCTCCTCCTGGCTGGGGGTGTTCCAGCCGATCCAGGACGACGGGGCCGCGTCCCAGGCGGCATAGCCCTCGCGGGATGGCTCACCGGCGACGCCCGCGGAACTTCCCGGGGTTCCCCAGGGATCGGCCGCGCGTTCCGGTGACGGCCAAAGATCGGCCGATGCCCGTGGCGCCGCGGCACCCGACGGCTGGTCGTTGACCGGCCGGCTCTCGGCGGGAGCGGGCATCGCCCACGGGGCCGGGGTCGTGGATTCAGCTGCCGTCTTCTCGACATCATTCGCGGAGGTCGCCGCGGCGGTCTCGGCCGGAGCGGGTGCACGCTCCAAACCGATATCGGACGTCGGCTTCTGGGGAACGGTCTCGGCAGACGGCGAGGCCACGACGGCGGTGGGAGCCGCGGGCGCCGAGCGTTCACTGGAGGTGAGGCGATGGCCGCAGGCCGTGCAGAAGTTTGCCCCTGCTCGTACCGGCGACCCACAAACTGGACAGCGCTCCACCCGTAACCTCCTACGTCCTTGTCTGCCCCGCGTCGCGAGCGATCCATGTCGTCGTCGACACACAGAGCCATGTTTGCTTGATTGGTTGGGCTGGGCGTGCAGCCCGTGCGCCCGCGATGCGCGAGTATGGCACACCCACCTTGGTTCGCACCCAGCCGAACGGCCCAGTCCGGTGGCCCAGGACGGGTGCGCGTGCCGGTTGGACCGGCGGCGCGGCCCTAGGCGACAATGCGCGCAATACGGAAGATCGCCAGACACGACGTACCCGGGTGACCTGGTCGCCGGGTCGCACTCGAACCAGGGAGCCATCCTTCGCATGAGCACCGCGTTACAGGGCCGCATTGCGATTCGCGCCCGCCAGGTCAAGCCAGGCGAGGCGTACGCCGTCGAGGTGAAATCGGGTCAGTTGATCCAGATCACCGACGTTTCCGGCAAGCAGGTGGCCGATTTCGTCGCTTTCAACGCCGACAATCGGGCCGAGCGTCTCTCCGTCTCCGCAACCCGCACGGTCGGCAATTCGATCATGCTCCAGCAGGGAATGCAGCTCGTCTCCAACCGGCGCTCCCCGATGTTCGAACTGATCGAGGACACCGTCGGCCGGCACGACATGCTCGTTGCCGTGTGCGACCGCCCGGCGCCTGAACCGCCGGAGCCACCGGCTGCGGCGCCAGAGCCCGAGCCAGAAGCGACTCCCGAGCCTGTAGCTGAGAACGCCGAACCCGTCACCGAAGGGGCCCAGTCGGACGACGCTACCGAAGCCGAAGATGCGACCAATAGTGAAGGCGCGACCGAAGCTTCACCGGAAGCAGAGGTATCTACGGAGGAGCCCGCAGAAGGCGCAGAAGAGCCAACCGCTCCGCTTGAACCGGAAGTCGCACAACCGGCCGGGTGCCTGACCGCTATGAGCCAGGCGCTGGGCGCATACGGCATCCAAGCCGACCAAATTCCGGACCCGGTCAACTGGTTCATGAACGTCGGCATCAAAGGCCGTGGCGAGATCGAGGTCCGCGAGCCGCTGTCAGAGCGGAACGACTACGTCGTCCTGTCCGTGCTGATGGATTCGGTGATCGCCGTCTCCGCCTGCAGCCAATCCGACGACGCCACCAATGGCGACAATCCGACCGACATCCTGGTGCGTGTCTACCGCTAGGGAGGGTAGGGAGGATCTGACCTATCTGATATGTGCCTGAACCGCGGAGCGGCCCCCGGATTCCCGGGTGGCCGCTCCGCGTAGGTTCTGTTATTTGCGTGTGAAGATCTCTGGCACGAATCCCGACAACACCGACAAAGTGATCCATAAGCGCTTAGCCGAATGCGCTGCCGGACAGGTAAGACGAAGCCAGAGACGGCAATGCTAGAAGATCAAGATCAGTAGCAAAATGATGATGATGAGAAGAAGCGCTCCGCCTCCGATGTACATCGATAACCTCCCACCGAGTTGAGCTCCCGGTCCATCCGGTAAGGTCGGAGTGCGACCTCATTGCTCAAATACCGATGCACCCGCTACGCAAAAGATATGCCAGCCCTGGCGAGTTTTTCGGATTTTCTATGCGCTGCAGCGAACTAGAAGCCATTAAATGCCATTCTCAACACCGTTTGGCGGGCGGGCCCGCCCGTGACTCAAACTCCCCCCGAAGTTCGCAGAAGCCGACTTAATGCGCTCACCGACAACCTTGGCCACCGTCGCCCCCAGCCTCGGAGAGACTGTAACTGTGAGCCCGGGCCAACCTGGCCAACCTTGGGCCAACCTTGGGCCAACCTTGGGCCAACCGTGAGCCGTGAGCCCCGGGCGATCCGCAGACGCGGCCAATCTTTTCAACGAGCGCTCTAGTGACGGCCACCGACCAACGTTCTAGCGGGCACCCTCGGCGCGATGCGGCGGAAGCGCGTCCGGGGAAAAGCAACAACGCCGACAACCGCTTGCGCAGCCGTCGGCGTCTTGCCTTGAAGGACCTTGGGGCATTCCGCCTTGCGGCGGTCCGCGTTCTGGGTCGCGACTTCCCTACGCCGAAACGCGGGTTTGTCACGTTAGACCAGTTACCCGAGCTTGCGCCCTGGCTCCCCTGCACGTGAGTGCCGGGGCCGCGAGATCGTAGAGCCGAAGCTCCGTCGAGGACCGAAATCCTACGTTGATCTGCGCGTTAGCATCGGCCGAAACCGACACCCTAGTCCGTCCCTGAACCGATTCGCTTCGCCGTTTCCGGCTGCGCTACCGTCCCTGCCAACTCCACCGGATTGCTCCGTTTTCGTTGGCTCCGTTCCCTTTCGGGTCGGTCAGGCGCTTCAGTACGTACACTCTATCAGCGGTGTGACTTGATGTCAATACCCTTTCAACAACAATGTTTGGGCAATCTTGAACCCGGCCGGAAACCTGCGAACGAACGCGGCATTATGTCGATGTCGACGCTCCGAGTCGCCAGAATCGCTCGACCGGAACTCCGTCGCCCGCCTCCTCCGCGTAGCGTCGAAGGAGCGCCTCGATTTCGGCCCGACTCGACCCCGCGCCGACATAATTGAAGATCGTCGCCAGTTGCGACGGGTAGGCCATGACGGCGTCGACTTTCGCCCCCCAGGTCTCCTCGACCGGCACCAGCGCCCCGACCTCCACCTGCCTCCCGGCCCGCTCGATTCTGTCGTCCGTAATGCCCGGTTTGAGGGCGTAGGGCAGATCCTCGTAGAACCAGACCTCCCACCCGGCCAGGTGCAACTTGACACCCGCCTGAAACGCCACCTGGTGATCGACGTGCCAACCGATCGCCAGCGGGACGTACACCCGGGTGGAGTCCTTGGCGAATCCGCCAAGGCGCAACTCGGCGATGATGTCCGACGCCAGCGTGCCCTCTTCGGCGCGAACCGTGCCGAAGAGATCGGGATCGCCCAGGTAACGCTCCCCCCGGTAGATGGCATCGTGGAACGGCAGAAACGACGGAACCGTACCCAAGACTGCGGCGGCGGCGGCTTCCTCCTCCCGCCGGCTGGCAATGACCTCACCCGCGGCCATGCCCCAACCCTCGTGCATCGCCGTAGCGAACGGCGTGAAGACATGATCGGGAGGTGGCTCCGCCCCGAAGACGATCGCCACCTCCGGCGTCCGTCCCATCTTGCGGACCAGTGCCGCGGTGCCCCCCGCCGAGAGGGCGATGTCGTCATAGTGGGGCGAAACAAACAGGTGACGCTCCGGCCGTACCAACTCGGACACCGCCAGCAGCCCCGTCTTCTCTTGTGCCATCGGCTACGACCTCTCCCTCCGCGATCCAACGCCCGAGTATTTCACCCGTTCGTCCCCCACCCGGCGGGTGACTTGCCGGGAATCGAAATACTCCAGAATCGCCTGCGCGTACTTGCGGCTGGTGCCGAAGTGATCTCGGAAAACCGCCAGCGACAGCGGCCCCCCTTCCTCGATCAACCGCACCGTCTCCCGCGACATCTCCGCGACCGTCTCCGGCGCGAAGACGACGCCGTCGGCAACCCTGACCAACTCACCACGCTCGACCAACGCTCCGAGGGTATCGGCATCGATGCCGAACTCGGCCGGCGACGGGGGAGTATGGGGGGTAGCCCGAACCGCGTTGATGAACTCGTCCGCGGTTGCGCGCCTTGGTCCGTCCAGGATAATCTCGAAGGATGCCAGCCGCAGGGACTGCCCGTTGTCCACGATCCGGCCATCTTCGGCCAGCGAGGAGATAACCTCGTCGGCTAGGCGCGGTGGCGAGAGCGTCAGCCTGCGCTTGAGCTCTTCCTTGGATATCCCCCCGCGCAACGGAAAGGCGGCGTGAAATGCCGCGACCGCATCGCTCACTCGGCTTGCAATTGCGCCCCACGCATCTGCGGCGACCACGTAGTCTCCAGGTCGGGGATCGGGGTCGTCGTGTCGGGCGAGGCTGCGTACCTCACCGGTTGCGAGCAATCGTGTCAGCGTGCCCCGGACCTCGGCATCGCTCAGTCCACCACACCGTCCACCGAGGAGCGATCTGACCTCGCGCGGCTCGGACAGTCGCTGGAGAACGATGTCGGCCGGGTCGCCCGCGGATAGCGTGTCCAGGGCCGCCAGGACATCCGGCCTGAACCGGCGGTGCCGGGCCGGGGCCGGGTCGATCACCTCGCCGCCCCCGATCGTCACGCTCGGGGACGGCCGCCGAACGATAAACCTGTCCCCCGTCACGAGTGCCAGCGGTTGGCGGAGGCGGACCTGGACCCATCCGTCGTCACCCGGTTGGAGCTGCTCGCGGTCGAGCAACGTCAACCGGCCCGAGACTTCGGAGGCTCCGGTGAAAAAATCGACCTCGGCATTCTGTTCGAGGATCAGTGGCGCGTCCGCCAGGAGGTGCAAACGGACATCGAGGCGCAGCGAAGGGACGAGGTCGCCCTGCCGCGCAAGCACGTCTCCACGGCGAACGTCCTCGACTCCCAGGGAGGCCAGGTTGACCGCGGTCCGGTTGCCCGGCGACACCTCGGTCCGCTTCTGCCCGTGCGATTGCAGACCACGGATCTTGGTGATCTGCTCACCGGGGTAGACCCGTATGTCCTGCCCAACCACCAGCGACGCGCCCTGGAGCGTACCGGTCACGACCGTGCCGAAGCCGGGCATCGTAAAGACCCGGTCGACCGGCAAGCGCGGCACCCCGTGCCGCACCCGCGGCGGCACCTGATCGAGGACACCGTCGATTGCGGCCCTGAGATCCGCCAGCCCGGCGCCGGTGATCGCCGAGACCGCCACGATCGGAGCGCCCGCCAGGCTGGTCCGATTGATACGCTCCCGAACCTCCTCCTGAACCAGTTCCAGCCAGTCCTGATCGACGGTATCGACCTTGGTCAGCACGACGATGCCGTGCTGCACCTGGAGGAGATCGAGGATGGCGAGATGCTCTTCGGTCTGGGGCATCGGCCCCTCGTCGGCGGCGACGATGAGGAGGGCGGCATCGATGCCGCCGACGCCGGCGAGCATGGTCTTGACGAATCGCTCGTGCCCGGGAACATCGACGACCCCGACCGTGCGGCCGCTGGGCAGATCGAGCCAGGCGAATCCCAGCTCGATCGTCATCGCCCGCGCCTTCTCTTCAGCAAGTCGATCGGGATCGATCCCGGTCAGGGCTTTAACCAATGTCGACTTGCCATGGTCGACGTGGCCGGCTGTCCCGACGACAAACGAACGACTCGAAGATGCTACGTTCATCACGCCGGGAGTATAGCGGCCCCTACCCCCACTGCCCCGGTGACCATCTTAGCCAAGGCTAGGCGATAATCGGGGGTGGCCTGCGGCGATCACGCCGGCCCATTCTTGCGCCTCGGCGACCGCCTCGTCGAGCGACAGTGTTCGCCCCGTCTCCCATGCGGTGGCAAAGGCAGCCTCCCCGAGCGCAACCCGCGCGGTGGCGATCGCCCGCTCAAACACGGTGCGCTCGGGCAGCCTGGGGGTGACCCCGATCGTTGCGCTCAAGGCATCGTCGGCCCCGAACCAGCGCGCCGCGCGCTCGACCTCGTTACAAGCCATTGCCAGCACTCCCACCGTGGAAAGCGAGTTTGGCATGGCCTGGATATCCCCGCTCGCCTGCTGGCGCGCCATCCCCTCGCCGATCAACGCGGCGGCGCGGGCATGGTCCCCCCGTTCGCAGGCGAGCAGCCCGAGGCGCTCGACGATCCAACCGACGACAAATGTGCTCCCCGCCGCGAGTGCCAGGCGGCGGGCCTCCTCCAGATAGACCGTCGCCCGCGCCGAGTCGCCCTGGCCCCACGCCACGACGCCCTGGTGGTAGCACGTGCTGGCGTCGTGGGGCGTGTCCCCCGTCGCGACGAAGATCGCACGCGCCTCCGCCAATAGCGTCGCGGCCCGGTCGTACTCCCCGCCATTCTCGGACGCCATGCCCAGCATTCCCAGCGAATGAGCCGTGCCCACCGTATCCCCTCGTTGCCGGAAGATCTCGAGCGCCTCCATGAAGAACCCCGTCGCCGCGGCGGTGTTGCCCTGGTAGAGTATCAGCAACCCTAATCCCCAAAGCGCCCAGGCCCGCGCCGTTGTCGCCGTCGCGTCGCCCGCCAGGGTGGCCTCCAGCCAGCGGCGCCCTTCCTGGAAACCGCCTCGCAGGTACCAGAATTGTGAGAGCGCGCCGGCCAGCCGCAAGCCCGTCTCTCGGTCGCCGGTGCGCTCGGTCCAGGCCAGGGCCGCCCTGATGTTGTCGCGCTCGGTCTCCAGCCGCCGGAGCCAGTCTTCGTCACCCGAGAGCCGCAAGAGGACGCGGTGGGCACGTTCGGCCAGGTCCAGGCACCACGCCGCGTGCCGCCGCTGGATCTCCGGCTCCTCGCCGCTGGCCGCCAGCCGCTCCAGCCCGAACTCCCGGATCGTCTCCAGCATCACATAGCGCGGTTCACTCTCCTCCTCGCGCTCCGGCTCCATCACCCGCCGCAGCAAGTGCTTGTCCGCCAGTGACGCGACGGAGTCGAGCGTCGTGGGTCGTGAGTCGAGAGAATCACTCGCCGCCTTGCCGCCTTGCCGCCCGCCCCAGCTGGATGCCGCCTCGTCACTCACGACTTCCGCTGCGTCGAGCGTGAAGCCGCCGACGAAGACCGCTAGGCGGCGGAAGAGCGCCTGCTCCGGCGGGGTGAGCAGGTGGTAGGACCAGGCGATCGTGTCGCGCAGGGTTTGGTGGCGGGCGGGCAGGTCGCGGTCGCCGTCGCTCAGCAGGGGGAGCCGCTGCCCCAGCCGCTCCAGCATCGCCGCCGGCGGCAACACCCGGACGCGTGCCGCCGCCAGTTCAATCGCGAGGGGGAGCCCGTCGAGACGGTGGACGATCTCGCCGACGACCCCGGCGTTCGCGCCAGTGAGCGCGAAGCCTGGCTGGGCATCCTCGGCCCGTGCGACGAAGAGGCGCACGGCATCGGACGAGACAGGAGACGTGAGACGTGAGACGTGAGACGGACGTTCTTCGATCGCACGTCTCACGTCTCCTGTCTCGCGTCTCGGCGGGAGCGGCAGCGGTTCGATCGAAGTCTCGCGTTCGCCCCGGAGGTGGAGGCGCTCGCGGCTGGTCGCCAGGACCGTGAGGCCGGGGGCGTCGGCGAGGAGGTCGGCGACCAGCGGCGCGGCGGAGAGGACGTGCTCGAAATTGTCCACCACCAGCAGGATCTGACGCTCCCGCAGCACGGCGCGGAGCGAGTCGAGCACGGGGCGGTCGCCGGCCTCCGTCACGCCGAAGGCGGCGCCGATGGTCGAGGCGACCAGGGCAGGATCGCGCACCGGTGCCAGCCCGACGAAGGCGACTCCGTCGCCGAACCGAGCGTCTCCGGCCAGGTCCCCGGCCACCTCCAGCGCCAGGCGGGTCTTGCCGACGCCCCCCGGTCCGGTCAGCGTCACGAGGCGGACATCTTCCTGCAGGAGCAGGAGGCGACAGCCGGCCCACTCCACCTCGCGCCCGACCAGTCGGGTCGGCGGGATCGGCAGGGGCGCCAGGTCGAGCGGGTTCAGGCGGCGGCCGGTGGCAGGCGCGGACGGAGCAGCCGGCATTGCGGCCAGCTCCGGGTGCGCCGCCGCGATCAGGGCGGCGCGGTCATCCGGTTCCAGCCCGAGGGCATCGGCCAGCCGTCGGACGGTGTCGGGCCGGGGAGTGGTGCGGAGGCCGCGCTCAAGGTCGCTGACGCCCCGGGCGCTGACTCCGGCGCGCTCGGCGAGCTCTTCCTGGCTGAGGCCCGCCACCAGGCGCAGGCGCCGTAGCGCCTGCCCGATCGGCGACGAGGAGGCGGTCGGCATCCTGGCCCCTCTCCCGGTTCTCCCGTCGAAATCGGAAACAGTGAATGAGGGTCGATCCTAACACACAATCGCCCAACTCTCCGACACGTCGCAGGGGGCGCCGGGGCCGGAGTCTTCCGTGGGCAATATGTGACCGTTGCGTGGCTGAACGTCGTGGTATGGCGGCCTCGGGAGGCGCAGAGTAAGGACACGAACCGAGGATTGCTCGGGACGGTGCAGAGAGCGGAGGGTAAGGCCATGTTTCCCGTCCTCGCCGAGCAAGAGATCCACGTCATCGCCCAGCGCAATCAGCAGAATCTGGCCGCCTCCGAGCGAAACCGCGAGATCCGGTCGCTGGTCACGGCGCCCGAGGCGTCCCCCCCGGTGTTGCGCTCACTGCCCCGCGCATGGACCCGGTTGCATGGCGCCGTCACCACCTTCCTCCACATCGGCCATCGGCCCATCAAGACCGGCGCCGGGCGGGCAGCGGCCCAATCGTGAGGCCACCGGGTTCCGTCATCGTCGACGACCAACCGGGAGGAAATCATGGACGTCATCTTCTTCGTCGTCGCCCTCGTCGCCCTCGGCGCACTCGCCCTTCGCTTCGGGCAGGACAGCCGGGAAGGCATCCGATCCCAGGAGCACGATCTCGCCACGCGCGGCGTTTCCTGGAACGATCGGGCTCGCGATCGTGGCCTTCCGGCATCCGGGCCGGCGATTCCAAGCGTGCGGCCGGCCTATCCGATCCTGGCCTTCATCGAGGGTGGGCTCGGCGTCCCCGCCGGCTCGCTCACGGCCTCCCCCGACGCGGCGCGGCTGGAAGTTCTGGCGCGAGACCTGACGACAGAGTACTGGGTCGACGCCGTCTGGACCACCGGCGTCGTGTCCGAGGCCGGGTTGCGCCGGGTCCTCGTGGAACTGGCGCCATCCCTGGCGGACGCGCCGGTGCTCGCGATAGAGCCCGCGGCAGACGCGGCCGGACCGTCTCCCTTCGCCTCTCCCGTCGTCGCGGTCGGCCAGGACCGGCCGGCTGAGGCGTGGGCGCCGACCGCCGCTCGCCTGGCTCCAAGCGGCAACTGAGGTGTCGAATCAATTGCTGGTGGGGCAACCTTCACCAGTGCGCGTTGCTGCCTGTGGGCGACGGAGGACAACATTATGTCATGCGTTGCTTTCATCACCTTCGGCGTTCTGCGGGAACCGGCGGGCCACCCCCAAGTTCAGGGGTTCTTCGATCGCAGCGGCACCGTGTTCGCGACGGCGGAGGCCAGTCACGGCCAGATCGATTACTACCGCGGCCAGGGTGACCAGTACCGCGTCAGCGCGGAGGGGAGTCCGTTCGGCGCGTACACGACCGGGCGCTTCGTGACGGCCGATCTCGCCGGGCGCGAGGAGCAGACGCTGTCGCTATGGGCGGACCTCGAAGCGGTTTCCGCCTTCGCCTACGCGGTGCCGCACGCCGAGGCGCTCCGGCACCGGAGGGAGTGGTTCCTCAAGCCCGCGTGGCCGACCTACGCGGCGTGGTGGGTGGCCGACGACGACTGGCCGGACTGGCCGGAGGCGAACGCGCGGCTGGAGCACCTGCACGACCACGGCGCGAGCGCCATTGCCTTCGATTTCCGATCGCCGTTCGACGCCGAGGATCGCCCGACGCTCCTGGATCGGGGCCGTATTACAGTGCAGCGGCACCAATCAGCGGCTTAGCGGGCAGTGCGACGCAGCACCCGCCCGATCGGCGACGGGGAGGCGGTCGGAATGCTGGCAACCCCCGGCTCTCACGTCGATATGAGATACGGCGATGATGGACCGATCCTAGCTCTCAACTGTCCGGACCGCTGCCGCCGCATCCCGGCGTGTCACGGCGACGGTTCACCCGCCAACGCCTCGGCCATGGCGGCGGCCTGATCAAGCGAAAGGGAACGCCCCGCGGCCCAGGCGGCCGTGAATGCCTCATCCGTCAGCCGGCCACGAGCCGCCGAAATCGCCCGCTCAATGTCCGCACGCTCAAGCGGCATCCAGACCGCCCCCCGCTCGTCATTCAGCGCCTCGAGGGCGGCAAAGATCTCAACCGCACGGGCAGGATCGCCGCGCGCGTCGGCGAGCCGGCCCGCAGTGACGAGCCCGAAGATCGTGCCCGGTTCGTCGCGGTGGGCCCGGGCCAGCTCGAGGCCCTCGGCGAGCAACTCCGTTGCCCGGTCGAGGTCGCCGCGATCGAGCGCGAGCCGGCAGAGGTGGTTGAGCGGGAGGATGCGGTTGACCGGAAGGGCGGCGCCGGTGAGGAGGGAAAGTGCCTCGCGCAAGATCGTTTCCGCCTCGTCGGGGATGCCTTCCCACCGCATACCGGCGCCTTTATAGGAGAGCGCGAGCGCGGTCATCGCCACGTCGCCAAGGCGACGGGAGACGGCGATTGACTCCTCGAGGTACTGGCGCGCCTGATCGTAGTCCACGAGACACCAGCGCGTGCCGGCGAGGAGCATCAGCGTCCTGGCTATCCCAGCGTCGTCTGCCAGCCCCGCGTAGAGCGCGAGCGCTTCGTCCAACCGCTTGTTCGCCGCCGGATAGTCGCCCAGGAGCCATTTTTCGCTCCGGCGACCTCCAGGGCAACGGCGCGTGTTGCCTCTGAGACGCCGGTGGCATTCGCCAGCGCACGTTCCAGCAAGGCTTGCTCGTCACGCAACTGGTAGCGCCCGTTCCGGGCGGCCGCGAGCAGCGACGCCATGAGAAGTGCCGTCTCCGCGTCACCCCACTCGAGGTGGTGGATCAGCGCCGCGCGCGCGTTGGGGCCGTCGGCCGCGAGGAACTTGAGCCAGGCCCCTTCCTCCGGCGAGCCAAAACGCAGGACAGCCGGCCCCTCCCGGGTGACCACCTCCGCGAAGTACCCGGCGTGGGCGGCACGGATGGCCACCTCCTCGCCGCTCTCCCGCAGCCGCTCCAGCGCGTACTCCCGGACTGTCTCCAGCATCCGGAACCGCGGTTCCGCGTTACCCTCTCGACTCGCGTCCTCTTCCTGCCGCACCAGGCTCTTGTCGACCAGGGAGGAAAGGTCATCGAGGACAGATATGGACGGTGAGAGAGTTCCACTCGCCATCACCGACTCGGCCGCGTCGAGTGTGCAGCCGCCGACGAAGACGGCAAGGCGGCGGAACAGGGTGCGTTCCTCCTCGCCAAGGAGGTCGAAGGACCAGGCGATCGCGTCGCGCAGCGTCCGCTGCCGGGCCGGTGCATCCCGCGCCCCGCCGGTCAACACCGGCAACCGTTGCCCCATGCGGTCGAGCAGCGCCCGAGGCGGGAGCATCTTGACGCGGGCTGCCGCTAGCTCGATCGCCAGTGGCAGCCCGTCCAGGCGGCGAACGATCTCGGCGACGTCGGCGGCGTTCTCCGCCGTTATGGCGAAGCCAGCGCGGGCGGAGGCCGCCCGCTCGACGAAGAGACTCACCGCCGCCACTCGTTGCAGCTCGGCGAGCGGCGCCCGCCCGCCCGGGTCGGGCAACGCCAGCGGCGCGAGGGACACCTCCCGCTCGGTTCGCAGCCGGAGCGGCTCCCGGCTGGTGGCCAGGACCGTCAGACCGGGGCACGCGGACAGCAGCTCGCCGACCAGCGGCGCCGCCTCGATCACCTGCTCCCAGTTATCCACCACCAGTAAGAGCCGCTTCGCGCGCAGGGCCGCCACCAACAGGTCGAGCGGCGAGCGGTTGCCGCCCTCCCGCATATCCAGCGCATGCGCGACGACCGTGGGGACCAACGACGGGTCCGAAACCGGCGCCAGATCGACAAATCGCACCCCGTCAGCGAAGCACTCCTCCTCCACCATCGCGGCGGCCGCGGCCAAGGCGAGGCGGGTTTTGCCAACCCCACCCGGTCCGACGAGGGTGATCAGTCGGGTGTCGTCCCGCCGTAGCAACGCGACCACGGCGTCAATCTCGGCCTCGCGCCCAATTAAAGGCGTCGGTGACGTCGGGAGGATGCCTGTCAATGGAGCGTTGCTAAACGGTGGCGACGCCGCCGGCGGGACGGAGACGAGACTCTCGTCTGTACCACGCGTGCTGCCGTCGCCAAACCGAGAGAGCGCCGCGGTCAGTTCCGGGAGCCAGTCGGCTTCCAGCCGGTCGAGGACCTCTACCCACTGTTGTCCCTCAAGGAAATAGGCGACTGCGTCGGGGAACACGGTGCGGTCCAGCAATAGCGGCAAGATCGGCTTGTCGCGGTCCCAGGCGAGCTGCAATTCTCGCCGCACGTTGCGGGACACCAACGAGTCCACCGAGCAGAGGACGACCACCGCCACGCAGCCCCGGATGGCGGTAGCGATCTCGCCCGCCCACTCGGCACCGCCGGAGATGCCGCGCCGGTCGACCCAGACTGGCACACCGGTGGTATCCAGCGCGTCGGCGACCTGGAGCGCCCGCTCCCGGTCGGCACTGCCGTATGAGAGGAAGACATGGAGCGCGCTCGCGGTCGCCTGGCCAGACCCCGGCGGCGCCCCCGGCGTGTCGAAGGACATCCTCGACCTCCTCCTCGGGTGGGACACATGGGCCCGCGATTGAGTGGTTTGGAGGCCAGCAACTATACCGCTTTCGACGCGCGCACGGGTGACTCTGCTCTTCACGACCAGACGGGGAGGGGCCGAACTCCATTTACGACGTCACGATCAACTCCGCTTCGACAATATCGCGCTCTTCGTCAGCAGCGATGAGCGCCTCCCGCAGCGCGGAGCCCCGCCGATGAATCCGAGCCAGCACCTCCGGCGTGATGGTCTGGTTGGCGTCGCACTTGGCCCGGTCCGGGGTCTGATGGACTTCAACGATGAGGCCGTCCGCGCCGGCCGCGAGGCCGGCCATCGCCATCGGCTCGACCAGTGAGCGCCGGCCGGTGCCGTGGCTCGGATCGACAACGATGGGCAGATGGGTCAGTTCCTTGGCCAGTGGGACCGCGTTCAGGTCGAGGGTGAAGCGGAGGATCGGGTCGAAGCCGCGCACACCGCGCTCGCAGAGGACCACGTTCGGGTTCCCCGCCGCCAGGATGTACTCGGCGCTCATCAGCCACTCCTCCACGGTCGCCGCGAACCCACGTTTGAGCAGGACCGGCCGGTGGGACGCACCTACCCGGCGGAGTAGGGAGAAATTCGCCATGTTGCGTGAGCCGACCTGGAGCATGTCGGCGTACTCGGCGACGACATCGACCTGGTCCGGCTCCATGACCTCGGTCACGACCGGCATCCCGGTCGCATCCCGGGCTTCCGCCAGCAGGCGCAACCCTTCGACCCCAAGGCCCTGGAACGCGTACGGCGAAGTGCGGGGCTTGAACGCCCCACCCCGCAGCATGTCGGCGCCGGCCGCCTTGACCGCCCTGGCGGCTTCCAGCAGTTCGGCCCGGCCCTCGACGACACAGGGGCCGGCCATCAGGACGGGCCGATCCCCGCCGATTTCGACGTCCCCAACGCGAATGACGCTGCGTTCGCGATGCTCGCGCGATGCCATCATGTACGGCTTGTGGGTCAAGTGGATGCCTTCAATGCCAGGGAGGGCGAGGACATCGTCGGGCAACGTTCCGTCGACTCCAACGAGGGTTCCGCCACGCCCATCGAGCATCGTACGCCCTTCCAGACCTTCGGCGGTTGCGGCGCTGAGTAGGGCGTCGAGGGTTGAAGCCGGTGCGGCGGCGTTCAGGATGATGATCACGGTCGTTCTCCTTCGCTGATAATTGCTGATGATGGTTCGTGAGCAGGTTTCGCGGGCAACAAAAAACCGAGGCTGTTTGCCTCGGTTCCCCCGGCTCGAACTGGATCTGCTGTCTCGCGACATTGGGCGGCTAACGCATAGGCGATACCCACCCCACCAGCTCGGCCGGGGGAATATAGGTAAAGCCAAACCAGACCCAGGTCGCAACGCACGAAGCGCACGAAGAAACCCACGGCGCCGCCGTGGTCTCGTAAATGCTGAAGGTGGCCGCTCCGCTACGCCGTTCGTCCATGGCCAGTACCCTACCGGTCATTTTGCCTTCCGTCAAGCCCCTTAAATGTGCACCCCCCGCCCCGCGCGTTCTCCCCCCTTCCCCCTGCCGCGCTGGGGAGGAGCAGGGGGAAGGGGGGCCGGGGGGGATAGGGGGTCCTTCTCACGCCGCTCGCACGTTCTCGAAAACGAGCGGGTAGAATGCGCCGGTTCAAACGGCGGGAGAGTTTCCCGGCCGTTCTTCCGACTCACCATGGCCGGCCAAAATCTGCCGCCTAGGGAGGAACTTCGTGGATACGTTGCGTGTCGGAATCGTCGGAGCGGGTGGTATCGCTCAAGCACACGGCACCGCCTGGAAGGCCAACGCGGGCCGGGGTGAGATCGTCGCCGTTGCCGATATCTCGCCGACCCGGGCGAACTACATCGCCGACAACTACTCGAACGGCGCCCGTATCTACGACAGCATCGACGCCCTTCTGGCGGATCCGACGGTCGATGCGGTCGATATCTGCCTGCCCCACCACCTGCACACGAACGCGATCATCGACTCGGCGAAGGCCGGCAAGGCAATCCTCTGCGAAAAACCCCTTTGCACCTCCCTCGCGGACGCCCGCCAGATCGAAGCGGCCATCAATGAGAACGGTGTCATCTTCATGATGGCGCACAATCAACTCTTCCAGCCCTCCATGATCGAGGCTCGCCGCCTGCTCAAGGCCGGCACCCTGGGCCGCCCGTTCCTCTTCCGCTCGATCGAGGTCTTTCAGCACCAGTCCATGGGCGGTGGAGTCGTCCCCGCGCACATGAAGGACGGCGAAAGCCCCTGGGCCTGGCGCGCCGATCTGTCCAAGATGGGCGGCGGCGAGGTGCTCGACACCGGCTGGCACGGCAGCTACCGGCTCCTCGCGCTGGCGGGAGATGACCGCCCGGTCGAAGTCACCGCCATGATGGAGAACTTCTTCGTCAAGTCCATGGCGGCCGAGGACACCGGATCGCTCCAGGTCCGGTTCGAGTCGGGCGCGATCGGCCAGATGTTGACCTCCTGGGCCTTTTCGACGGTTGATGCGCTTCATTTCGAGGTCGCCGCGGAACACGGCGCCATCGCCGGCAACGACAACAAGATCGTCCACCAACTCCATCGGTGGCCAAGCCCCACCGTGCGCCCGGTGACCCCGGCCCACACCTTCTCCGCCGAGGTCACCCACTTCCTCGATATCATCCAGAACGGCGTCGACAGCCTGGCAACCTTCCGCCATGGCGCCCGGGTGCTCCAGCTCACCAAGGCGGCTTACCGCGCCTCCGAAGAGAAGCGCACGATGATCCTGCCCGAGGATCCGACCGCCGACCCCGTCCCGGCGGAGTAGCGGGGTGGTTCTGACCATCGGCGGATGCCAGGTCGAAACCCGGCGCTCAACCTACAAAGTGCTCAGGGACTGGGCCGAGGCGGGCGGACATACCCGAGAACGCAATCAACCCCGGAGGGCTTTCGTAGGTTGAGCGTCAGGTTTCAACCTGGCGTCATTCACAGGACGGAGACGTCATGTTCACCACGCTCGCCCCGGGCGCCATCGGCATCAAGGGGCTGTCATTGCCGGAGACGATCGACCTGGCCGCCCGGAGCGGCTTCCAGGGTGTGACGTTCGACACCCGTGAGGTCGCGTCGCTCGCCGATGACCACGGCATCAACCATGTCAAGCAGCTCTTTGCCGATGCCGGGGTCCGACCCGCCTACTGGAACCTGCCGGTCTCGTGGAACAACGACGAGAAGCGCGACGGCGACCTCACGGATCTGCCCCGGCTCACCGCCCTTGCGCTCGAACTGGGCAGCGACCGGGCCACCTCTGGCATCACGCCCGGCTCCAATGAGCGACCCTTCGACGAGCAGTACGCCTGGACAAAGGAGCGTCTGCTCCCGGTCGCCCAGACCTTGAAGGACTCCGGCGCGCGCCTGGGGTTCGAGTTTATTGGCCCGAAGACGCTGCGCAACCGGTTCAGGTACGAGTTCATCTACTCGCTCAACGGGATGATGGACCTGGCTCGCGACCTCGGTACCGGCAACGTCGGTGTCCTGCTCGACTTGTTTCACAACTACACCTCGCACGGCACCAACAACGACATCCTCGCCCTGAACGAGCGCGATATCGTGGCCGTCCATGTCAACGACGCCCCGCCAGGCATCGACGTCGACGAGCAGGAGGACCTGGTCCGGGCGCTGCCGCTCGAGACCGGCGTCCTCGACATCAAGGGATTCATGGACGCTCTCAAGACGCTTGGCTACGACGGCCCCGTAATGCCGGAGCCGTTCAGCAAGCGCATCAGCGACCTCGCCGCGACCGACCCGCTGGCGGCAGCGACGGAGACGGCCGAGTCGATGAAGAAGCTCTGGACGCTGGCGGGGCTGTAAAACGACCTCAACCCCTATCCTCGAACAGCCCTCACCCCCAATCCCCGCTCCCAATGTGGGAGCGGGGGAGAACGTCGTCCCCGCTCCCAGCATTGGGAGCGGGGTGGCCCTTTAGGGCCGGGGTGAGGGCGGCTTCGTCTCCCCCTTCCCCTGCCGCAGCGGAGGGAAGGGGGCCGGGGGGTTACGGGGGCTTTTCCGGCTATCGCTTCACCCCTCCAGCCCCGCCTCGTCCAGCCGGCCAATAAAGCTCACCTTCTTCGCGTGACGGTCGCGCAGGGTCCGAAGCCTCCCCCAGAATTCATCGATCTCCCCGTCACGGTCGGCCAGGTCACGGAGATCGGTGATAAGCCGCACGGCCCGGTCGTACTCGGTCGGCTTTTTCGACTCGACCATCCCCTCGGCCTCTCGCCACGCCCCATCAACCCGTGTCGCCAATCCGTCCAGGTATTTTTCGCGCGCCTTCGCCTGCGCGGCCGCCTGCTTAGCCGCAACCTCGGCCCGCTTCGCCTCCTCGATCCGCTCCCGCTCCACCTCCCGCTCCTCGGCCGCCGCAAAGAGTTCCCCCGCCGTCCGGCCGGTCTCGACGACCTCGCCCCATACCGGACTATGCTCGCGCAGATATCGCCGGCGTAGGCTCGACCCCAGCCGGTGCGTCTCACCATTGACTGCCGCAATGAGCAGATCATCCTTCTCGTTCGCCGGCAGCGCCCGCACCCAATCCGCGAACCCCTCGTCCGCCGGCTCGCGCCCGGCTGCCGGACCGCTTCGCTCCCTGGCAAGATCCAGCAGGTCGTCCTGCACCCGCATGAACTCGACGAACGACTCCAGCGATGGCGTCAGCGAACCCAATCCCGGCGGCACGGGAGGCTCGGGCGCCTCGTCCTCCAGTTCTCCGTAATAGACACCGCTCAACCAGGCCAGGTACGCCGCTCTCAGGTCCCCACCCGCGATCTCTTCACGCAGGCCGATCAGCTCGGGCATCCACTCCTCGCCCTCCTCCCAGCCGGATGACTCGCCCGACTCATCGTTTGCCTGGAACTCGAGGATCGCGAACTCGCCCCGCTCGTGCAGCATCATCGTCGGCCGGGCAACATACGGCCTGAGGAGATCCAGATCGACCTCGGCCCGCGGCAACCGCACCATTAACCAGTGAGTCCCCCAGTTCGCCACGTAGGTGAACACATCGAAGTACCGCTCCATCAGTTCGAGCGGTTCCGCCTTCAGATCGCCGTAGTTGTAGGTGTTCACGAAGCTGCGCGAGGTAATCTCAGCGCGGCTTGAGATCCGCCGCAGCGCCGCCATCTCTTCCTTCGACAATGCCCGGTCGATCGCCCGGAACTCGTAGTACTGGTACTCGCTCATATCGGCACCACCGTTGTCAGCCGGCGACGCCCGCCTCAACGTCCGCCAGCACCTGCAACGCACAATTCCGCCCCGGCGCTCCAAAGACTGCTCCGCCGGGCCAGGCGCCCGATCCGCACAGGTAGAGCCCATCGACCGGCGTCTGATACCCCGCATACCCCGGCACCGGCCGGTAGCCGAACATCTGGTCCGGCAACATCTCGCCGTGGAAGATGTTGCCGCCGGTGATGCCGACGATACGCTCGATGTCCGGCGGTCCTAGCACCTGGATGTGCTCGATGGCACTCGGCAGGTTCGGCGCGTACTCGGCCAGCGTATCGACGATGTTAGCGCCGATCTCGTCCCGGCGTTCGTCCCAGGTGCCTTCGGCCAGGTCGTACGGGGCGTATTGCACGAAGAGACTCATCGTGTGCTTGCCCGGCGGCGTCAGGCCGTCTTCGGTGGCCGTCTGGATGTAGCAATCCATGAACGGCCGCGCCGACGGCCGCCCCCGTTTGCAATCGTCCCAGGCAGCCTCTAAATACGCGATCGATGGGTTGATCACGATGCCGCCGGTGTGCTGCGGACCGACTTCCGTCCCCGGCAGGGCGGTGAAATTTGGCAACTCGCCCAGGCCCATCAGCACCTTGACGACGGATCCCTTCACCTTCAACCGGGACACGCCATCGACCAGCTCCGACGGCAGATGCTGCGCCCCGACCATCCTGAGGAAGGTTCGGTGGGGATCGGCGTTCGAGAGGACGAGATCGGCCTCGTACCGGCGGCCATCTGTTAGGCGGACGCCTTTTGCCCGGCTGTCGAAGACCTCGATTTCGGCGACCTCGGCATCGGTCAGAATCTCGACCCCATGATCGAGATCGAACCGGGCGATGGCGCCAGAGACGCTACCCATCCCGCCCCGGACAAAGCCCCAAGCTCCCTGATGTCCGTCGATGCTGCCGATCAAGTGGTGAAACTTCACATAGCAGGTTCCCGGCGTCATTGGGCCGGCGTTTACGCCGATGACACCGCCTGTGCACAGCGGCGCCTTGATCTGATCCGACTCGAAAAACTCGTCCAGCAATTCGGCAATGCTCTTGCGAGTCAGGATCCGCCAGTCTTCCATCCCCTGGGGACCGTCAAACGCCGCTTCGATCTCGCTCCAGGTGGGTGCGCCCCGGCGCAGCAACGGCTGCATCCGGGCGAGGATGCGGTCCCACATTTCCCAATATGCGTCGTAGGCGGTGACATCCTTCTTTGAGAACTTGGCTATCTGCTTGCGCGTTTCCTGCCCATCCAGGCGGGACATGTAGTACCGGCCATCCGGGAAGGGGACGAAGTACTGCGGGTCGAACGGGCGGACATCGTAGCCGTATGTGAGCAACTCGAGGTCCGCGATGACTTCGGGCATAAGCAGATTGCAGACATATGAGCAGGTCGAGAGCTTCCAACCTGGCCACGGTTCCTCGGTCACCGTCGCCCCGCCGATGATGTCCCGGCGCTCCAGGACGAGCACCCGCTTCCCCGCCCGGGCGAGATACCCGGCGGCGATTAGTCCATTGTGCCCGGACCCAACGACGATGGCGTCGTAGCGCTTCTCTTTCCCGCCGATAACGTCACCGACGATCCGCCCATCGACTACACCCGTCGCCATTCCCGTTCCCCCTCAATATCCTGCCATAGTGCCGGTGCTTTATAGCCGCATGCAAGAGTGGAGGATACCGGCCAGTCCGAAACTAGAAGTCGAAGCCCGCCGGATCGGTACCAAGGGAGTTCGGCCGCCGCGACTCCGGCCTCGTCTGACAATCCAATCTCACCTCTAACGTCTATCAACCTTGCGGCGAGGCAAACCAGCCCCGATGTAGTAACTCGATTTGCGGTTCTGAACTGACCTGTGAAGACTTAGAGCTTGCGCCAATAGGGACAGCCCACCGTGTACCGTCTCCCTCAACACTCGTGGTACCAGCGACGGTAATCAGTCGGTCACGGATTCCAGCTGTACCTGTCGGCCCGATGTCTAAGCCTGAAGCAAACCGCCTCAGTTAAGAGAATGGAAAACCGACAGCGACGGGGAAGCGCGACGCGGTAGCCAAACGAAGCGCGCCAGCGTTCGTGTTGGTCCTGGCGTTTGCGGTTGGGGTTACGAAGGCGCCGATGCGACCTGCGGCAGCACATCCGCCGCGAGTACCTCCAGCCCTTCGATGTCGTCTGGGGCAAACCACTGCAGCGCGATTTCCGTGACGCCCGCTGCTTCGAAGTCGCGAATCTGGCGAATCACCTCTTCGGGCGACCCAACGATGGCTGGGAAACGCACCAACCGAGCCAGGATCTCGTCGGTTGAGAGGCCGCGCCACGGGGGGAACTCCGGCATTCTGGACAATCGCGTCTCCAATTCCGGCCGGGAATGTCCACAGACGATCGGCACGTTGAGCGTCCGCCGGACATCCTCGGGCTTCCGGCCCTCTGCCTCGAGCAGCGTGTCGAGCAGGTGCTGATGCGCGCGAAGCTCCTCCGGGCCGATCACGTGGGCATTCCATGCGTTGGCGTACCGGGCGACCAGGGGCAGAGTCCGCTTCGGACCCTTGCCACCGATCTGGATTTCGGGCCCACCGGTCCGGCCCGGCCCGGGGAGCGCGGCGCCGCGCAACCGAAAGAATTGCCCCCCGAAGTCGGCCGGCTCCGACGACCGCAGCAGGCGTGTGATGACCTCCAGGCCCTCTTCGAAGCGGTTGAAACGCGTGGGCACATCGCCGAGGTCGTACCCGAACATCGTGTGCTCGCGCTCCATCCACCCCGTGCCCAGGCCGAGCACCATGCGCCCACCGCTGAGATCGTCGATCGCCGCCGCCTGCCGCGCCAGCATGACAGGATCGCGGAAGGAGAGCGGGGAGACCATCGGGCCGAAGCGGACTCGATCCGTGTGGTCGGCCAGGTAGGTGAGGGCGACGACCGGTTCCAGGGAGGGGTTGTCGGGCGGGGCGACCATCACGAAGTGATCGGAGAGGTACAGCCCCGTGAAGCCGAGGTCTTCAACGGTGCGCACAAGGCGCTTCCACTCCGGCCACCCCACGCCGAACACGCCCTCGACAGAGATAGATAGCTCGACCATGGAACCCCCTCTCCGCCGGCCGCGACGATGCTCCGCGGTCAGACCGCGTGCCCCCAGGCGTCCGTTGGCGCAATCGATGTGGAGCGTATTGCCGCCAGCATAGGCACCGGCCCCCGCCGATGCAAGCCCTCGGGGCTTGCGCCACCGGGGTCGTGCAAGGGGCGCTGGGCATGGGGGCACGGGGGCTCAATCATGCGGATCGTGCGAGAAAGCCGGGAAAGCCGGACGCGCTACCGCTGGGATACCCGCCCTCGCCGCAAGCCGTAAGGGCTCGCCTCTTGGCGAGGCTCTTAGGCTTCGGGTTCAGAATTTGCCAGGCGTAAGGCAACGTTCCGCAAGCCCGGTCGCCGCACCCGGCGCCCATCCCGGCAAGAATTGACTCAGACAGCGATGTTCGCTGACCAAGCGTTGCGTCACCGCGCCTGGCCTGCCGAAAAGCGGTCCGGGTCGCCGTAATTCAGCTGGGTCTGTGCAGAGCCGTTCTGGCGCAAACCAGATCGACGTCAACCCTGACGGGACGGTGAAGCGCAAGGGAAAGGTGGTTGACGCACCGATATGACCAGTCCGACCCACTCAGATCCGTTAAGTCGCGCAACAGCCCACGGCCGGTCCGCTATCACCTGTGGTCCGCGACCATTACACTCCGCACCACGATCCGAACGCGACCGTGCCTCGTCCATAGGCGTCACACCAGGCCACACCCGCCCATGTCCAAACCGCGTCCTGCTACACCGATTTCCCTAACCCTCAACCCTCGGCTCGATGCCTCCCTCGCCGAGGGCTGGGAGGCATGGGAACGCGCGGCCCGCGCCGCTGGCTCCTCGGCGGTCGCCGGTTGGATTGCGCAGCGTCTGGGGCGCCCGCAACTCAGGGCCGAGTTGCAGCCGGACGCCGAGGCGTTTCTGCAGGCGACTGACCCAGAGGAGCGGGCACTGGCGATCGCCGACCTGGCGGAGATCGTCGAGGGCCACGACGACGCGCTTGCGGACACGCTCTGGGAAGCGCTCCTCGCCCTCGGCTTCGAGCAAGAAGATTCGGACGTGATCACCGAGGCGATCAGCCACCTCGCCGCGATCGCCGAAGAGCACGGCGATCCGCTGGCCGCCGCCGAGTACCACATCGATTTTCTGAACTGGCGCCGCCGGGATGACCACACCAGCGATCCCGACGCCGTGGCCGATGCCTTCGACGAGATCGTCCGCCTCGCCGGGGTCGACGGCGATCCCCAGGCGGTGGCGATCTGGGAATACCGGCTGGCGTCGTTCATCCGGCTGGAAGAGGCCGGCGACGAGCGCGCCTACGCCGGAAATTGGGAGCAATCCCCGATCGCCTTCGAAAGTTGGGCATGAGAACGCAATCCGACCTTGAACGCTTCCACCCGTCCGCAACCCCGCCCGACCCCGGCACGGTCGACGAATCCCAAACTATCTGGTTCGTCTGCCGCCCGGGCGAGATCCTGGTTGCGTCCGAAGATCCGGCCAAACTTCCGACCGGCCATGATGTCGCAGCGCTCGGCGTCGCCTCGATCCGCCGCCAATTCCTGGGGTTTTACGATGGCCAGCCCTGCTGGTCCGTCGAGCCCGACCCCGGCGCGGCCCTCCCGGTGTCGTTGACGTATCTCAGCCTGCGTGGGTGGTATGGCCTGGTACCGGACGAACTCTTCGCCCTGGCCGGCCGCGCGATCCAGACCGTGGAGTGGGCCGCAACCCACCGCTTCTGCGGCCGCTGCGCCACCGCAACCGAACCGATCCCCGGCGAGCGCGCCGTGCGTTGCCCCGCCTGTGGCTTGAACAATTATCCCCGCCTCTCCCCGGCCATCATCGTGCTCGTCGAGCGCGATGGCCGGGCGCTGCTGGCCCAGGGCGCGAACTTCACCAACGGGATGCATTCGACCCTGGCGGGCTTCGTCGAGCCAGGCGAGACGCTGGAGCAGGCGGTGCGCCGCGAGATCTTCGAGGAGGTCCGCATTCACGTCACCGACATCCGTTACTTCGGCTCCCAGCCCTGGCCATTCCCCCATTCGCTCATGATCGGCTTCACGGCCCAATACGCCGGCGGGGAGATCGACCCCGATCCCACCGAGATCGCCGCCGCTGGTTGGTTCCTTCCGACCGCCCTTCCCCCAGTGACTCCATCAAAGCTCAGCATCGCCCGCCAGCTTATCGACGACTTCGTCGCCCGGCATACGGGCTAGGCATGCGGCGTTTGGCGTTCGGAGAGAGGACCTCACCCCCTACCCCCTCTCCACCGCGGTGGAGAGGGGCCGTTGCGGAGCGCCATTTCCAAGAGGGGCACGGTGCTCCCCCTTTCCCCTTGCCGCGCTACGGAGGAGCGGGGGAAGGGGGCCGGGGGGTTAGGGGACCGTTCCTCGACCGCCGCACGCCGCACGCCGCACGCCATCTCACTTTCCAGGATTCCCGATCTTTGGTACGGTGTTTGCTGTGATTCAGCCATTGGCGACCTCGCGGGAACGCGAACGGCGCCCCGCCGGTCGTGCGTACGGTCGGCGGTTGGCACAACTTCTCACGCAAGGGAGACCCATCTAATGGCGTTCGAACTTCCCCCGCTTCCCTACCCCAACGACGCGCTGGAGCCGCACATCGACGCCCAGACGATGTCGATCCACCACGACAAGCACCACAACACCTACGTCACCAACCTCAACGCCGCCGTCGCCGGGACCGAGTTCGAGAACTCGTCCCCCGAGGACCTGATCAAGAGTCTCGATAAGGTCCCGGAAGACAAGCGCACCGCCGTCCGCAACAACGGCGGCGGCCATGTCAACCACACCATGTTCTGGGAGATCATGGGCCCGAACGGCGGCGGCGCCCCGACCGGCGCGATCGCCGCTGCAATCGACCGCGACTTCGGCTCGTTCGACGCCCTCAAGGACGCCGTCAACAAGGCCGGTGCCGGCCGCTTCGGCTCCGGCTGGGCCTGGGTGATCTACAACAACGGCAAACTTTCCGTCACCAGCACCCCGAACCAGGACAACCCGCTGATGGACGGCTCTGGCACGCCCATCCTCGGCGTCGACGTCTGGGAGCACGCTTACTACCTCAAGTACCAGAACCGCCGGCCGGACTACCTTTCCGCCTGGTGGAACACCCTCAATTGGAACGCCATCAACGCCCGGTATGCCGCTGCCGGCGGACGGTAATCGACACCCCAATCAGGCACGGGAACGGCGGCGGGGTTATCCCGCCGCCGTTCCGCGTACCGGCCGCCACGGTCGTCAATCCCGGAGGGACTTCGTAGGTTTAGTCCCAGGTTTCAACTTGGGGTTCTTTGTGACGTCCCTATTCAGGCACCCGCGCCGGACCCACAAATCGGCGTGGACCGGATCATGCTTGTACTATTGTGCCGCCGGCTAGGCCCCTTGGACCTAGTCCTTTTTGTTTGGCCAGCTAGCTGCTAGCTTCTTGACGAGATGCCCGCCGCTCTATGAGTGGCCCAACAGTGTGTGAGCAGATGACCAGCAAGACCGCCATCATTATCGGAGCCGGGCCAGCGGGCCTGACCGCCGCCTTCGAACTCCTGAAACGCACCGACATCAAGCCGGTCGTCTTCGAGGCCAGCGACGCCATCGGCGGCATCTCCCAAACCATCAACTACAAGGGCAACCGGATGGACATCGGGGGGCACAGGTTCTTCTCGAAGTCGGATCGGGTGATGGCGTGGTGGCAGGACATCATGCCCCTCCAGGGCGCCGAAGGCGACGAAGACCAGACCATCGACGTCACCTACCGCAAGCAGACCCGGGGCATCACCCTCCCGGTCAACGGCCCCCACCCCGACGCCACCGACGAGGTGATGCTGATCCGCCACCGGCTCTCGCGGATCTACTACCTGCGCAAATTCTTCACCTACCCGATCACCCTCAGCCCCGAGACCGTGAAAAACCTCGGACCTGTCCGGATGGCCCGCATCGGCGCCAGCTACCTTGCCGTCCGCGCCCGCCCCATCAAGCCCGAAAAATCCCTCGAAGACTTCTTCATCAACCGCTTCGGCCGCGAGCTCTACCTCACCTTCTTCAAGGACTATACCGAGAAAGTCTGGGGCGTCCCCTGCGACCAGATCGAGCCCGAGTGGGGTGCCCAGCGCGTCAAGGGCCTCTCCGTCCGAAAGGTCCTGGCCCACGCCATCAAACAACCCTTCCAGAAGAAATCGACGCTCGCCCAGAAGGAGGTTGAAACCAGCCTGATCGAGCAGTTCATGTACCCCAAGTTCGGCCCCGGCCAGATGTGGGAACAGGTCGCCAAGCGCGTCGAGCGCGAGGGCGGCGAGGTCCACATGCGCCACAAGGTGGTCGGGATCTCGCACGAAGGCGAGACCGTGACCGGTGCGACCGTCCTCGACGAGGTGACGGGCGGCACGCGGTACGTGAAGGGCGACTACGTCTTCTCCACGATGCCGGTGAAGGAGCTCGTCGAGGCCCTCGGCGACGCCCCGAAAGAGGTCCGCGAGGTCTCGGACAACCTGCCCTACCGCGACTTCATCACGGTCGGCCTGCTCCTCAGGCGGCTGGCCCTGCCAGGAGGCACCGGACCCACTAATCTGGTCCCGGACAACTGGATCTACATCCAGGAGCGCGACGTCAAGATCGGCCGGCTCCAGATATTCAACAACTGGAGCCCGTACCTCGTCGCCGATCCCAATACCGTCTGGCTTGGCCTCGAGTACTTCTGCAACGAAGGCGACGATCTCTGGTCGATGAAGGACGAGGACTTCCTCGCCTTCGCCACCGACGAGCTGGCCCACATCGGCATCATCGACAAGAAGGATGTGCTCGACGGCACGGTCGTCCGGGTCAAGAAGACCTACCCGTCCTACTTCGGCGCGTACCTGCACTTCGACAAGATCCGCGAGTACGTCGATCGCTTCCCGAACCTCTTCCTTCTCGGCCGCAACGGGATGCACCGCTACAACAACGCCGACCACTCGATGCTGACCGCCATGACCGCCGTCGACAACATCGTCAACGGCGAGTCCGACAAGACAAACATTTGGGAGGTCAACACCGAGTCCGACTACCACGAGGAGAAGTAGCGGCAACATCCGCCAGCGTGCTCAGTCCCGGAGGGACTTCGCAGGTATAGCCTAGGGTTTCAACCCCGACAATCGGCGAGACGCGCCGAACGTCTATGCCGGGCGCGTTAGCGACGCCACTTCCGCCACGGCCCCTTGCGTTCGCCGCCTTCAGCCGAGCGCTCGGGCGGGATCGCGGCGCTCTCCACCAGTGGTTGGAGCACCTCGATCAGCTGGGCCAATCTTATCGCCACCTCCCTGGCGATCCCGTCCGTCAACGGCCGCAGTTCGCGGTGCTCGTAGAGGTGGCCCCACGAAGCGGTCCATCGTTCCAGCTCGACGGCGGTCCCCAGAATGTGCTTGATCTCGAGGATATGGCGATCGAAGTAGGCCAGGTACGCATCGGTACTCGTCGGACCATCCTCGAAATGGAGCCCGACGCCGAGGACGTCCTTCTCGGCGTCGCACCAGACCTCGTAATGCACACGCGGGTTGCCGTAATCGACCTTGAGAAGCAGCGGGTTCGACCGGTGCCTGAAGTCGCGGTACGCCTCGGGAACGTTCGCTCGCAGCCCGGCCACCACCTCGGCGAAGAAGTCATGACGGGTCATGGTCCTCCGCGTCGCCGAACCCGCCATAGACTGGAGGATGTTCCCGCCGCCGTCGTTTTCTGTGGTCTCCATCTTGCGCATACCCCGATTGAACCGAGTTCGGCCGGGCGGCCAGCGTTTGCCACACGGGCCTCGTGCATGACATCCGGCCGAAATGACGCAGATATGGAACCATATTGGGTCCGGACGCGTTATAGTTATACAAGGGGAGGCGCGAAACGCTCCGTCTCCCATGGCAGACGGAGAAACATCATGGTTAACCAGCGCCCCGACGACCGCACTATTCTCGATCGAATCATCGATCGTATCGAGCGGATGCTCGGGCGCAAGCGCCCCGTCCCGGTACCAGTCCGGGTTCCGGCACGCAGCGTTCAGCCAGGGCGATACCGGGTCGATCGCCGGTTCTAAATCGGTCGCCGTCTCACCCACATCGATAGCTCAAGTCCGCCCGGCATCGACCATTGGTGCCGCCTGATCTGGCCGTCAAGGTCGCCAGACATCGTCCACGGCGGGTTCAAGACGCACGACGCCGCTGACAGTCAGCGGCGTTCGCGTATTTTTCGCAACTTGAGATGGTTCATCATCGGTGCGTCTCACCAGACAGTCTCCGCGCCCCATGTCCCGCGTGTCTCCCCCTTCCCCCGCTGCGGCAGGAGGGGAAGGGGCCGGGGGTTAGGGGCTTCTCCGGCTCCTCTTTTGTACTCCCCAGCTCTTGCCAGAAAGATACGGGTGCGATACCAGTTCGCACGCCGCATCCGACGGCGGGCAGCGGATTGAGGAGTCCGAGCGCGTGATCGACTATCGATTCGAAGCAGTGCGGACGGTCCGGGCCGGGTTCGTCGGCTGCGGCGGCCATTCGTATCGCAACATCTATCCCACGTTTCGGTACGCGCCGGTCGATCTGGTTGCCGTTGCCGATGTCGCCGAGGAGCGTGCCGCGGGGTACGCCCGCGAGTTCGGCGCGCAGCGTGCCTACCGCGACTACCGCGAGATGCTCTCCATAGAGGACTTGGACTGCGTCTTCGTGGTGACCAACTACGACGACCGCGGCCGGCCCCGCTTCCCGACCATCGCCATCGACGCGATGCGGGCCGGTTGCCACGCCTGGATCGAGAAACCGCCGGCTGCCGACCTGGCGGAGATCGAGGCGATGATGACGGTCGAACGGGAGACCGGAAAATTTGTCCAGGTCGGCTTCAAGAAGATGTTCACCCCCGCCAACGAGAAGGCCCGCGAGATCTCCCAGCGACCCGAGTTCGGCGGGGTCTCCCAACTCACCGTTCGCTATCCCCAGGCCGTTCCGCCGGCCGCGACCCGCTTCGACCTGGCGGGGACTCCGGCCGCCGTTGGCTTCCTCGATCACATCTTCCACCCGCTCTCGGTCATCCAGCTCCTGGGCAGCGGCGTCACCACGCTGCTCTACCAGCGCGACGAACGCGCGGGCGGAATGTTCGCGCTTCTCGGCCTGCGCGATGGCGGCGTCGCCTGCCTCCACTCCGTCGGTGGCCCAGGACGCCATGCCCCGCTCGAACGAGTCGAGGTCGTTGGCCGGGGCGCGCATCTGGTGATCGAAAACGGCGTCAAGCTAACCTACTACCGCCCCGGCCAGCCGCTTCCTTATGGCCGCGCCCCCAGCTTCATCGCGCCAGACGACGAGGCGCCGCTGCGGTGGGAGCCGGAGTTCTCGCTCGGGGTGCTCTCCAACGACAACGCCTTCCTCCTGGGCTACGTCCAGGAGGTCCGCGCCTTCTGCCAAAGCGTCCTCGCAAACACGACGCCCGAGCGCGCCGGCCTGCGCGACGCCTGGCAGATGATGCGGATCTACGAGGCGTTCCGGGAGCCAGCGGGGCGAACGATCGATCTGGCCGGCTGACGCTTGGAGACTCTCAAAAATTTTCGAACAGGCGTCGTCGTTCTCAGCCGTGGAAGGGCTTCGTCGGGCTCAGCACGCTGGGAGCGGTTTTCAATCAGGTGTCCCCACCGAGGTTCAACCCAGGGCCCCTTACTCCTGGTCCACCACCTCATCGTCGCGAAACACGACCTGGCGCTCCGGCGTCGGATACGAGACGACCATCCGGGCCATCCTGTCCGAGGTGTTGACCGCGTCGTGCTCGACACCGCGCGGGATGTGGATTGCCATCCCCGCCGTCAAATGATGCACCGTATCGCCCAGGCTGTGATCGAGCTCACCCTCGATGAGAAAGAGGACCTCATCGCTATTTGGATGAAGGTGCTTCGGGTTCTTCATCCCGGGCCGGATCTCGACGTAGCCGAAGGTGGTCTCTGCATCCGCCTGGAGATCCCCGCTACACAACCACGTGATGCTCCCCCACGAGAACCGAATAGCATCCCCCTCGGTGGCAACGGCCACGCGCCGATCCCCGATTCCGCCGGATTCCCGATCGTTCACCGGACTCCCTTTCCCAATGCGTACACCATCAGTTCCCTGCCCACTCATCGCTCTGCGCTCCCGCATCAGGCGATCCATCGAACGACGACCTTATCACGCCCACACCGGGCGCTCCAGATCCTCCCAATCCTTGACAATCAGAACATATGTTCTATAATGACCCCAAGCGGCACACCCGGCGCGGGTGCGGGCCTGGGCAGCGCCCCACCGCGCCCGGCTCGGGTTCCCAGCCGTCATCCAGGCCCCAGCGCGCGCTCCCGGCGGACGTCCCACCCGGTTCGAGCCCCTGATGACCCCGCTCCCCGATCCGCCCACCCAAGCCGAGATGGGGTAGTAGCGATCCCGCGGACCACTAGGCCATCGACCGCCCAACCGCCGAACGCCGAACGCCGAACGCCGCTGCATCCTCCAGCCGGTTTTTAACCGGCTTCCGTCACTCAGCCCGGGACTTCGAGTCCCGGGCGGCAGCGGACACGGTGCCACCTCTGGAAAACACTCCCCCCTTCACCATCCACACCATTCGTGTAAACTCGCGCGGACGTTGACCCAACGCGAGTACTTTAAGATGCCCTGTTTCAACGAGGTGTCTTCGGCGTATCTAGCGATTTGGGTATGCGGAGACCCTGAGAGGTCAACGGACCGGCGGGAGCGGTCATTGAGTCCCCTGCGCCTTATCCATCAGCCGGGTGCTTCGCTGCAGCCGAAGTGGAGCCGGCGCACGGTTCGGCGAACAGTGTGCGGAACAGAGCGGTGTCAGCGTCGCACGCTCAAGGTCAAGTGAATCGGGGGGAGGCGGTCCATCTATGACAGATCCCGCACCGGGAGGATCCCGGCCAGCCGGCGTCACAATCGGAGTCCCACGCGAAATCGTCGCGGACGAGCGACGGGTCAGCCTGATTCCCGAGGCGGTGGGTCGCCTTGTCAAACGCGGCAATCCGGTGCTGGTCCAGTCCGGAGCAGGAGACGCGGCCTACCTGCTCGACGACCAGTACACAGCCGCGGGCGCCGAAATCGTTCCGGACGCCGCCACGCTCTACGCGCGCGCGGACTTAATCCTCAAAATCCATCGTCCCCAGGAGTCCGGCGAGAACGGCAACGAACTCGACCTGCTGCGACCGGGCCAGGCCTTGGTCGCCTTTCTTCAACCACTCTTCAACCCCGATCTGGTCCAGGCGCTCGCCGATCGCAAGGTGACGGCGTTCAGCATGGACGCCATCCCACGCACGACTCGGGCGCAATACATGGACGCGCTGTCGGCGATGAGCACCGTCGCCGGGTATAAGGCCGTCCTGATAGCGGCCGAGCGGCTGCCGAAGTTCTTCCCGCTCCTGATGACCGCCGCCGGCACGATCGCTCCGGCCAAGGTGCTGGTCATCGGCGCCGGGGTGGCCGGCCTCCAGGCAATCGGCACGGCCCGCCGGTTGGGCGCCGTCGTCGAGGCGTACGATGCTCGCCCAGTCGTCAAGGAGCAGGTTGAAAGCCTCGGCGCGAAGTTCGTCCAAATCGACATCGGCGAGTCGGATACCCAGACGAGCGGCGGCTACGCCAAAGAGATGACCCCGGAACAGATCCGGCGGCAGCAAGAAGGCCTGGCGGCCCGGGCCGCCGCCAACGACATCGTTATTACGACCGCCCTGGTGCCAGGACGCCCAGCGCCCAAGCTGATCACCGCGGATGCGGTCCAGCGAATGAAACCAGGCTCCATCGTGGTCGACCTGGCCGGCGAAACCGGCGGGAATTGCGAGCTGACGGAGCCCGGCGAGACAGTCGAGCGCCACCATGTGGTCATCATGTCGCCCCTGAATTTGCCGGCGACGATGCCCGTCCACGCCAGCCAGATGTACGCCAAGAACCTCCAGAACTTGATGGAGCTCTTCTTGGCCAAAGATGGCTCGTTTGCCCTCAATCTCGACGACGATATCGTCGCTGCGACGTGCATCACACACGACGGCGAGATCCTGCACGGGCCAACCAGAAACAAGCTCGGCCTGGGCGACCGCAACCTGCCGACCCCCCCGCCTCCCGCGCCGATTGCTGCACGTGAGCCCGAAACGGCGGCGGTAGCCCAAGGCGGACCGCCCCTGACCCCGGAAGTGGCATCGGCCCCTCCAGAGGATGAAGAGACCATGTCCCTGGCGACCGCCGACGCCGACAGTGCCGACGCGGAGGTGACGTTGCCGGAGGACGTTGAAGGCGACTTGGCCTATCCGGCCGACGACACGTCTCTGCCGGATATCGACGATACCGCCGACAGTGGCCCTGACCTCGAATGGGCGCCGGACGTCGACGAACGGGCGGCCAGCGACGCCGCCGGGTTTGTGCCGCCGGTCAGCATCGCCGATACGCTTCCGGCCTCCAAGGAGATGCTCGAACAGGCAGTTCGGGACATCGAAGACGAGATTGCGTCGCACGACGCCGATCTCCCCACCGACGAGGAGCCCGGGCGCTCGCCGACAGAGTAATCCCGGATCGACTCCGATTTCCGGCCGGCACCGATGCCGATAAGACAATCTACCGACGCGACGGTAGTTTCAGGGAACAGGGAACAGGGGGCACGATGGATCAGGAGATTCTCCTCGGAACGTACGTCTTTCTTCTCGCTATCTTCCTCGGGGTTGAGATCATCAGCAGGGTGCCCGCCACCCTGCACACGCCCTTGATGTCCGGCACGAATGCAATCCACGGCATCGTCCTCCTCGGCGCCATGATCGTGCTCGGCACTGCCGATACCTGGTGGCTCCAGGCGATCGGCTTCGTGGCCGTGATCACCGGCGCGCTCAACGTTGTCGGTGGCTTCGTCGTGACCGACCGCATGCTCGAGATGTTCCGCAAGCGCCCGACGCCGGGCGCCAACGCTGGTGGGGCGGGGCAGAAGCAATGATTGACGACGGCCGCCAAGCATTTGTCGATATTTGCTACCTCATCGCCGCTGTCTGCTTCATCTTCGGCCTGAAGCAGCTCAGCTCTCCAGCGACCGCCCGCCGCGGCAATCAGATCGCGGCCCTGGGCATGGCGATCGCCGTCCTGGCGACGTTCGCGACCCCCGGCTTTGAAGACACGAACTACATCCTTATCATCGTCGGCATCTTGATCGGCACCGGCGCCGGGTTCTACTCCGCCCGGGCGGTGAAGATGACCCAGATGCCGCAGATGGTGGCAATCTTCAACGGCATGGGCGGCGCGACCGCCGCGCTCGTGTCGGTCGCGGAGTTCGCCCACAAGGACGAGATCGGCCGGGGCGAAACGACCTCGATCGTGCTGGGCACGGTGATCGGCGCAATCTCCCTGACCGGTAGCATCGTCGCCTTCCTCAAGCTGCAGGAACTCATCTCCGGACGCCCGATTCAGTTCCAAAATCAGCAGCTCTACAACGCCGGACTCGCTGCCGCGATCCTGATCCTGGGCCTGTTGGTCATCATCGCCGATGTGAACACCGTTACCCGCCTGCTGCTGGTGCTCGTGCTGCTGGCCGCGCTCGCGTTAGGTACGACGCTTGTGTTGCCAATCGGCGGTGCGGACATGCCCGTCGTCATCGCCATCCTGAACTCGGCCACGGGCCTCGCAGCGGCGCTGACCGGTTTCGTGCTCAACAATCAGGCGCTGGTAGTTGCCGGAGCGCTGGTTGGCGCCTCCGGTTCTTTCCTCACGTACGTCATGGCCCGGGCCATGAATCGCTCAATCACTAACGTCCTATTCGGCGCATTTGGCAGCATCGGCGCGACCAGCGGCGGAGGCGGCGCGGGAACAGCCGAAGAGCGGCCGATCCGGGAGATCTCCGCGGAAGACGCCGCTGTGCCCCTTGCCTATGCCCAGCGGGTGGTGATCGTTCCCGGTTACGGCCTGGCGGTGGCCCAGGCCCAGCACGCGGTGCGGGAGCTAGGCGAAGTGTTGGAGGAGCGAGGCGTCGATGTGCGCTACGCGATCCACCCGGTGGCGGGCCGGATGCCTGGACACATGAACGTGCTGCTGGCTGAGGCGAACGTCCCCTACGACGTCCTGCACGAGATGGACGAGATCAACGACGAGTTCTCCAAGACCGACGTCGCCCTCGTAATCGGCGCCAACGACGTGACGAATCCAGCCGCCCGCCTGGATAAGTCGTCGCCCATCTACGGCATGCCAATCCTCAACGTCGACCAGGCCCAGACCATCATCGTGCTCAAGCGCAGCATGAAATCTGGCTTCGCCGGGATCGAGAACGAGCTGTTCCACGACCCGAAGACGACGATGCTGTTTGGCGACGCCCGCGAGTCGATCACCAAGCTCATCAGCGCGGTGAAGGCGGCGTAACCGGCTAGCCGTGAGCGCCACCAAGCGCGTTATCGCAAAGCTGACCCGCCCGAAGCGTTGTACCGCCGGGCGGGTCAGCTGCCGTTCAACGGAGTAGGCTCAGCTGGATCATTGCGATCGAAGGGAGCAGGGGCGATGGCCGAGATGGTCCTGGCACCGTCAATTGTGCGTGAGGTAGGCGAGAAGCTCGCGCTCAGCCGGGCGTCGTTTCTCGATTCGTTTGCCGGCGTACCGGCGTCGGCGATGGAAGAATCCGGCGTCACCGGTATGTGGTCATTGAAGCAACACATCGGCCAGGTCGCCTTCTGGGACAGATGGGAAGCGGTTGACCTAAGCGATAGAGTGGCGGGCAAGTCCAGCGCAGCGGTGGACTGGCAGGTGGAGAACGACCGGCACGGCCCAGAGATCGCGACTCAGCCACTTGACGCAGTCATCGACGGGCTGCATCGCGACCACGACGCCATCGTGACGCAACTCCGAGAGGTGGACGCGAACGACATCCTGACGGCCGATCTGGCCAACAACGTCCTTTCTTCGACGACCTCGCACTATGATGAGCGATGCGGCCGAAATCCGGGCCTGGCGTGAACGGACCGGCAACTAAGCGGTCAGCCCCCAGATGAGTTCCACCCCACCACAACGCTCATCCGGTCGACGCGGCCGTAACGGCCTCGATTGGATCTGGCATCACGCCCTTGACAGGATGTATCGCCGTCTCGGGTGGAAGGGCCGTCTCGTCCTGGTGGCGGTGGTGCTCTTTGCCGTCGCCGCCAGTGTCTGGCTTGATCGTCGCTGGCCCTGGGAGGATGAGCCAACTCAACCCCCGTTCGCCGAGACCGACGGGGTCGTCGGGCTCTTTGTCCTCCCAGACGACGGCCACGACCCGATCCTGACCGAGATCGCCGCGGCGAAATCGTCGATCACCCTCCAGATCTACCTGCTCACCGACGAAGAGATCTTTGCGGCCCTCGCGGATGCCGCCGATCGCGGGGTTCGCGTCCGCGTTCTGCTGGAGGAGGATCCCTTCGGTGGCCCGGGAACGGAAGAAGAGACGTTCGACCGATTGGCCCGCGGCGGCGTCGAGGTTCGATGGAGCGATCCCGCCTTCCGGTTCAGCCACGTCAAAACCTTCGTGCTCGACGAGCACGTGGCGATCATCATGAACCAGAACCTGACCACCTCGGCCTTTGCCCAGAACCGCGAGTTTTTCGCGATGACGACCCAGACATCGGCGGTCAACCAGGCGGCCGCCATCTTCGAGGCTGATTGGAACCGAACTGGCGCTGAGATCGACGGTCCGCTGGTGGTCAGCCCAACAAACAGCCGGGATGTTCTGCTCGATCTGATTGAGGGCGCAACCGAGACGCTTGACCTATACGCCGAGGTCGTCCGCGACGGAGAGATGGTCGCTGCCCTGATCGACGCCGAAGACCGGGGAGTCGATGTCCGCCTGATCGTCTCCCCGGATAGCGAGGAGGACGATCAGGGCAGATTCGAACGAGAGTTGCTTCGCCAGGCGGGGGCCGAGGTGCGGCTGGCACGCGGACTCTACATCCATGCCAAGATGATTCTGGCGGACCAGACGATGCTGTACGTCGGCTCGCAGAACCTGACGGCGACGTCGCTTGACGACAATCGCGAGATCGGACTGTTGATCTCCGACCAGCACGCGATCGCGCGGGTCTTGGACATCTTCGAGTTCGACCTAGCCAAGGCGATCCCCGAGGAAATCGCCGCCGCTTTTTGGTGGCGACCGGTCGTTGTGGCGGGCGCGGGAAACGCCAGCGGGCGGAGCGCCGTGGCAGCGTGAGGGCCACTGGTACGCCAGGTACTTGTGCTGAACGAACGAGAAATTGGTCCAGGTGTCGTCAGATTGGCTACAAGACTCAGTCGTGAGCACTTCCGGTGAACGGAAACCTGATCTATAATCGAACGTATCACACGGCCCAGCGCAACAAACCCTTTCGGGCCTCCCCGATAATCCCCCAGCAGACCCCTTGACAAACCGGTGGTGTACGTATATTCTGACCGTACACACAGTCCCGAGGAGCCGAGGGCTCCGGGCTAGTGGCCACCGGGAACGGCGACGGTGAGGGTGCTGCGGGGTACCTCATCACGGTGCCGACCTCTCGGGTCAGACGAACGAAGCGCACGCGTTGCGGGGCGAGGTGCGTGGAGGTCGACTGGCGCGGCTAACGGTTCGGAGGTCGAAGTTCGTCGGGACTTGTGCTTTTCCCGTATACCTCACCATTAGCCTGTTCCTCGCACGGTGTCGCCTGCCACGATCTATCGCCGGTTCAGACACACTCCACGCTGATCTGCCATCAGGTGACGGATCTCTGTTTCACCATCCATGCATCCAGCCCGGACAGGGCCGGAGATTGCTTTCCGGTCCCAGCGATGTCTCGCTTGTCCATAGGACTCTCTACACTTCCCAAGTCGTCGCGCGGCCGACCGTGTCGGCGATACCTCATTGCCTGGGGCTGGCGGATCATTCGGTTGACGACCGCGTAGCCCTCGAACTGGTAGGCGAAGACGTCGGCGGCCAGACAGGCCACCGCCCCCACCTGCAGGACCGTCGAGAAGACCAGGAAAGCTTGCCACTTGTCGTCGCCCATCGCGGCAACATCCCAACATAGGAACGGGCCCGGAAGGTTTCCGGCCCGTTTCCGCTTGTCCCGCGTTGGCCGCGCCAACTCCAGCCCGGCGCACGACGCGAACGTGGCGCCGCGGGACCGCCGGCCACCGGTAGTCGCTCATCGCGGCATCAGCGCCCCGGGAAATCGTCCTCCATCGTCAGGGCCTCCCGCAGCGCCTCGAGGTGCCCGACAGGTACCCAGCGTCGGGACCCGTCCAGCACCGTCGCCAGCCCCAGTGCCGCCAGCCGCCGGTAGAACGCCGCCCGCGACAGCCCGCTCGTCGCCACCGCCGCGTCAAGCGCGAGGTAGCCCGTCGGCGGGTCGGGTTGCGGGTTCGGCCCCCGCCGCCGGGCGTTGCCCGGGTCGTACGCCGCCACGGCCGCCGCCGCCACCAGCCACCGCCGCTGCCTCCCCCCGCCCTTCGGCTCCAACCGCGCCGGCGCCAACGCCCCGACGCGGATCAGCCGCCGCACCGTCTCGTCGGAGCAGTGCAGCACCGCCGCCGCCTCTGCCGTGCCCAACCAGGCGCGCCCGGCGGGGATCGGCCCGGAGGCCGGGCGGATCGGGGCGGGGAGCGGCGGCGGGGGCTGGGAGTTCGATATGACC
Organism: uncultured Chloroflexia bacterium; assembly: GCA_963724285.1. Classification (GTDB taxonomy): domain Bacteria; phylum Chloroflexota; class Chloroflexia; order Thermomicrobiales; family UBA6265; genus CAVRUD01. The sequence goes on from CAVRUD010000025.1 coordinate 187,237, forward strand.
CGGCCGCGGAACGGGTGGAGCCGACCCTCCCGCGCGGCGTGCGCGAGCAAGTCCTCGGCGTCGAGCTCCAGGACGGCAGCCAGGCGGGTGAGGGTCGCGGCGGTGGTGCCGGCGGTGCCACGCTCCACCTCGCAAAGTTGGGCCTGAGAGATCCCCGCCGCCGCCGCCACATCCTGCTGCGCGGCCCGCAACTCGCTCCACCGCCGCCGCCGCAGCCGCTCCCCTACGGTTTCACCGCACACGCACCCCATCCTCCCCCATCGGTCACGGGCCGGACTGACGCCTCGGCCGTGTGCATGCATCCCGCGGTTGGGTCCTCTCCTGCCCTCCTGCGGCAGCATACCGCGTAGCATCCCGCCGGACTAAGCGGCCCGCCGGATCCCCATCCGGAGAGCCGCCGCGCGTCTCTTTGATCTTTCGGCGACGTTTTCTGGTGCCGGAGCGCGAGTATCGTCTTCGTCTTCCGCCAAATTCGACCACGGCATAGACCTGGTCCGGCGGCTTACTGCCCGTCACGGGGCGTCAGCGATCCGGGAGACCGCTGGGTAATCGTCGACGCCCGGTCCGCCCGCGGGCTCCCGTCGGGGGCGCCGATCGGACGCGCGCGCCGGCTCTGCATTACGGCGAGGAGGTCGAGCGACTGGTCGACGAGGACCATCGTGCGCTCTAGTCGGCGGCGGGAGTCCGCGAGGACCCGGTCCAAGCGGCGGAGGGGCTGTGCAGACGCTGGTTCGGTCATATGCGGCAGTCCGAAGTCATGACGACAAGCCACGTCGTTCTCGCGGAAGCATGGCCGATGCCTCGAGCGGCGCGCTTCGGGACAGGCGAAACGGTGGATGACGGCCGGACCGTGACCACCGGCTCCGACCCGGTACCACCGGGGTACCGGTCGTGCTGACGATCGCTGATGCGCTACTGTGTCGACTGCTGGCCCACCCCAACAATCGTCCAACGCCTGAGGTGGCTATTCCTTGCGGGTGAGTGCCGTCGCCAGCGCCTCGGGTTCCGAACGGCCCGTGCCGCGCGAAACCTGGACGGTCGAGACGCCGAGACCCACGGCTGTCGACGGCGCGAAGATCGACGCCGTCCACTCCCCCGGAGGGTCCTGGAGCGCGGTCGTCGGCGAAGTCGTCCACGTCCAGCCGCGCACCTGCGCGAAGCGCTCCAGTGTCTCAAGTTCGAACCCCTCCGGACCCGGGAGCACGCCCGTGCACGGGAGGAAGTCCGCGAAGCACAGGAGTTCTGGCGCCACGGCATTCCCTCCAATCAGGGCGGGCCGCAGTCCACAGCCGCGCTCGCCGTCGAGAGCGTACCGCCGCCAGGCGATGGCGATCCATCCGGGTTCCTACGCGGTTCGAATCGAGAATCCCCGCAGTCGCCGTTACGGCGGAGGTGCGACGCCGGAGATGCGGGCGCGCCCTACGGCGTTGACTTCGGGTCGGCCCCAGGGATCGCCCGATACGCCCGGTCGATCGTCTGCGCGGCCTTCTCATCCGGCTGGGATTCTGGCGGGCGACTCAGGTGCCGACACCGAGCACGGGGCACGGCACCCTCTGCTGGGGTTTGATCTCTACTCCCACCTCTTGATCGACACATGCAGGAGAAGGCGCTGGGCGGCCCAATCGACGCGCTCGCCGACGAGCAGGAGGACGTCGAGATGCCGCAGGGCTCGCGTGGAAATGCGACGACATTACACATGGCAAAACCGGGAATACGGACCCCTAAACGGCCCGTGTTCTCACGCGGATGGCGCGGAAAAGCAAATAATCCCGCATCGTCATGCGGGATCAGGTCATCGTGGTAGTGCATAGGGGATTCGAACCCCTCGCCCGATAATCGGCGTATCTACGCCAATATTCCGCACTAAGTCAGTGCCGTGGTCACGACTTGGTCACATCTGGCTCGAGGTGCGCAAGGATGTGATCTGACGATCATCGTCAGAGCGCAAACAAGTTGAGGTAGCCGGCCCTCCCCCGTTCCCCAAATCGCCTAGATGGATCAATTGTGCGTCCGGCTGTACCCAAGAGAAAGGGACTGGTGATTTACAGTCTCAGAAACGCTCCAGCGTCATGCAAAAAGGGCTGTGGCGTTTGACAGGAGGGGAGCGATGGTGCTTGTGGACGGTGGGTGGCGACCCCGCTGGGCTCACGGGGCGGGGCACGCGGCCGCGGGAACGGCCGCGGCCGCACGGGCACCCCTCGGCGACCCCAGCCGGTCGCGCGGAGCCAGCGCTTCAGGTTGTGCGCCGGACAGGCGATCGTCGAAGTGACGCAACGGCCGTTGACGCATCTAGAATTCGCATCGGGCCAAAGTCGTAGTGCGCGGCGGGAGTGGCGCCCCGGCGTGCCGCCCGAGGCGGATGCCGACGACCCTCCTCACGCCGTGGCGCCTCCTTTGCCTGGGGGGTTCGCGCGTCGGAATCGCGCCGCGGCAGGCGCTACCGCCTCAAGGTGTTGCCCGCCCTCAGCCCGATCCCGGCTGTGGCGCAATCTCGGCGGCGGCCGACCTCGCGGCGGGGGCGGGACCGGTCACCGCCGGGGAGGCGGGCTGCTTTTCCCCGGAATCAGGCCGACGGCGGCCTCGCCCGGCGCGAGGCCCCTCAGCCGCCGCATCACGTAGACGATCAGGGCGCGGCCGAGGGCTGCGACCGGCAGGGCAAGCACGACCCCGAGCCCGCCGCCGAGCGCGCCGCCGATCGCCATGATCAGCAGCGTCGACCGAGGCGCTGAACTCGACCGACTTGGCCCTGGATCCTCGGGGCGAGGAACCACCCTTCCAGGGCCTGGATCACCCCGAAGAGGACGACCGCCGGGATCGCCAGCTCCGGCTGGGTGGCCAGGACGACCGGGAAGGAGATGAAGAAGGCGATCCACGGCCCGAGGATCGGGACGATCTCGCCGGCGAAGGCGATGAACCCGAGCGGCAGGAAGAGGTCGACGCCGATCAACCAGTAGCCGAAGCCGGTGATGACGCCGACGATGACCGCCTCGACCATCACCGCCCGCGTGTAGGTGCCGAGAACGCCGTTCGCCAGGCGGTAGACGGCGACGGCGTCCTCGCCCCATCCCTCCGGCAACTGGTGGCGCATCCCTCCGGGATCCGCTGCTCGTCCAGCAGGAAGTAGACGGCGAAGAGCGGCGCCATCACCAAGGCCGCCAGCCCCGCGACGCCGCTGCCGCCGCCGTTGAAGAGGAACCCGACCAGGGAGAGCGATTCGCCGATGACGGTCTGGCCGATGTCGCCGACGTTCTCCTCGATCCAGGCCTGCGTCTCGTCGGGCACGTTGGCTTCGTACCAGTCGCCGAAGGTCCCGTACTCGGCGAGGAGCTGGTGTCCAGTAGGTGGACAGGCTCTTCAGCAGGTCGGCCGTTTGCTCCATGACCGGCTCGAGCAGGACCGAGATCAAGACGGCGATGGCCACGAGCGTCAGCGCGGCGGTGAGCAGCACCGCAACCGGCCGCCGCCTCGAGCCCAGCCGCCGTCGGCCGGCAGCCGGCCCTCGATCAGGTGGACGACCGGCAGCAGGATGTAGGCCAGCAAGAGGCCGAACACGTACGGTCCCAGCGCCGAGCGCGCGGTCCAGAGGAGCAGCGCCAGGCCAACGAGGACGGCCATCGCGAAGAGGTGACGCGCCCAGGCCCGGGCGCGGCCAGTGCTGGGACGCGTCCGCCGTCGCGGCGTCGCTGGGGCGGGGCTGCGTCCCGTCACCGGCGGTCGTCGCCTGGGCCTGCTCGCTCATATCGTTGTCCTCCTGGATCGAAAGGCGCGAACCGTTCGGATCTTGGTCCTCCTGCCCGCCGTTGTCGCTGCCGGCCCCAGTCAATGGTTGGGGTCGTCACCACGTCCGCCCCTGCACACGGCGGAAGACGCCCCGTTCACCGTGGTAGGGCATCCCCGGGCGCGTCCGTGGGGGCGACAACCCGGGTGATGCGCCTGGTACGGATCAACGGCGCGCCGCTGCCCGCCGCTCCGGCTTACATCGCGTCGGCGGTCGCGCGGGCGAGGACGGCGTCGAGCACGGCGGATTCCGCGTAATCGATGGAATCCAGCGCGAAGTCGATGGCGCGCGCCGCGTTCTCTTCCGCGTCGTCGGCCGCCTTGGCCGCCTGCTCCCGATCGTGCTGGTACTTCTTGTAGTCGATCCTGGCCCGGAGGCTGTCGACGTCGGACTGGACCTTGGCGGTCATGCCCGTCCAGGCCGCGCCGACGCTGTCCTTGGCCTCGGCGGCCTGCTGCTGCGCGCTCGCCTTGCGCCGCGCGGCGTCGGCCTTGATTTGGGCCTCCCGCTCCTGGAGCTTGGCGGCCCCTTCCTTCTGCGCGGCGGCGACCGCGTCTTCCGCCTGCTTGGCCCGGACCGACAGGTCGGCGAGTTGCTCGGAAACTGGCTTGACCATGATGAACCTCCTGATCTTCTCTTGCTTGTGGCCGCTACGCGGCCAGCGCCTTGCTCGGCGCCTGTTCCGTGGGCGGGCAGATGGGTGTGTTGGCCGCGCCTCGTTTGGCGCGGGCGGCCTCCCCGGAAAGGGGGCCGCGAAGAGCATGAGCATCCTCCTTTCATCCGGGGGGGTGAACTCAGCGCGTGTGCGGGCCCACAAAGCGCCGGCCTGCCCGTCATCTGCCCCTTGCAGGCAGTGCTGCGGCGCTTCGAGGTGGATTCCCGCGATTCCTCACCCCCTTCCGGTCCTGCGCCCTGCGCTCCTTCGGCCTGACCTGGGCGACGACGAACGCGACTAGGCGGGCCGGACGTCGGCCTCGTTCATGGCGTCCGTCAAAGCGTCGAGCCCTTTAGTCAGCAGGATGCGGTCGTGCGTGAGCGCTGCCACCGACGACACCGCCACGCGCACGTGGTATTTGAAGACGAAGAACGACGTCATCACGAGGCCGACGACCCGGCGCTGTTCGTCGAGGGACAGCGCGTGCAAGCGTCCGGCCCTGTATCCGTTTGCGGTGACGACCGGGGTGCACTTGGTCAAGACGACGCTGCGTTCGGGGATGCTCAAGATCGTCTGCACGACGAAGGTTTCCGTTCCGAAGAGCGGGTCGCTGAGAAGCTCCGGGAGCGGGTCGCCTTCGTTCGGGCCTCCCGCGAAACCGGCCACGTGGTCGAACCTGTGGCTCGGCACCGGTTCCGGGTACGGCTCGCGAATCTGCGCGACTTGCCGCGCGGCGAACGGCGGCAGGCGTTCAGCCTCCTCGCCAACCACCGACAGGAAGATCTCACCGTCGGCATCCCACTGGGCCATCGCCACGTCCACCACCCGCTCGTCGATCGAGAACGGGCCGCGGGCGACGACGAGGGCGTCAAGCCTCCGGCCGGCTGGATCGACGACGAACCGGGTGACGCGGCCGAGCGGACCGCTGTCTCGATTGCTGACCTGCGCGCCAATGGCGACGTCCAGGATGGCCATTCCGATCTGCTCCTGATAGACGGGTGAATAGTCGGTTCGGTGTCGCATGGTGTCGTTCTCCTTCGGCGTTGTTCGAGTCGACCGCTTATCCCGCCTCACTCTCCTGCCTGAAGGGATGAGCGGTCGTCACACGATCCGGTCGATTTCGTCGCCCCGCGGGCTCTGGGTTCGGCGCGTTTCCGCCCGGCGAGTTGCCGGCTCGGCCCTGGCGGGTCGACTCCGTCTGCGGGACCTTCTTTCTGTGCCGCCGTTCGTCGATCGCCTGGCTGGGATGCGCTCCCGAATGCCTCCGGCGAAAAGGCCGCCGCTCCCCGTGGCGTGGCATCGGCATGGTTGAAGCCCACGGTTCCGTCCGGTCGCCGGCGGCCGGTCTCAATGAGCGCCCCACCGCCCGAGCGCGGACGCATCCGGGCCCGCCGCCAGAGAGTTGACCCAGGCGACCTAGAGGCGCATCGCCTCCACTCGGATGTGTTGGCGACGGTTGAGCAGGGGTCAGCGCCGAACGGGCTGCGCTGTGGTCATACGCTTCGGCTGATCCGCTAGGGGTGCGACGGGTCGCGGCGGACTTCGAGCAGCTCGAGGCCGAGCGCTTCGATCTGGGCGAGCACGCCGTGGAGCGCCGCCTGGTCGGGCAGCGTCCCGGTAAGCAGTGTTTCGCCGTCCACGCGCCTCGCCGTGCAGGCCGGGGAAGGCGGCGAGCAGCGACTCGCTCAGCACGCCGCGGATGCGGATTTCGTAGCGGATCGGCGTCGTCGGGTAGTCGTCCATGGACCGACATGTAGCGAGCGGGCGGATGAGCGCGCATCGTCCGAATCGTGTGAGCGATCGACGCTAGCGGTGGCGTCGGGAGACGGCCCGAGCAGGCCGAGCGCGCGGGCGTGCTCGACCGCCTCGGTGCGCCGGTGCGCGTCGAGCTTGGCGTAGATGTGCCGCATGTGCGTCTTGACCGTGCTGGTCGAGAGGTAGAGCTCGGCGGCGATCTCGGGCGCGGACAGGTTGCTCGGCAGGTAGCGGAGCACGCGGAGCTCGCTCTCGCTGAGGTCCTCGTGCAGCTCCAAGGGTTCGTCGGCTGCGCCGGGGCAACGACGACCCCGCCAGCACGTCCAGGATGTCAGCCAGCAGCGCGGCGTGGGCGGTGCCGTGCTGCCGGTGCCGCTCGAGGAGATCGCGCGCCGGCATCAGCACGAACGGGAAGATGAGCGCATCCGGCTCGGCGAGGTCGAGCGCGCGCTCGACGTCGGCCTCGGCGGCCTGCGCGTCGCCGAGTCGGTCGCGTGCGACCGCGTCGAGGAGGAGCGCCTGGATGACCGTGAACTCGCCCAGGACGGGCGCGGCGCCGCCCAGCACGGGCGCGAGGACGTCGATCGCCGCCGGCGCGTCCCCTCGGCCAGGTGGAGCGCGGCGGCCGCGGCGCGCGCCTCGCCCCAGTCGCGCTCCTCGTCCGGCAGCGCCGCCAGCGTCGCGCGGGCGGCCGCCGTCTGGCCCAGTCGCAGCAGCGTGTACACCAGGAACTGCCGGACCTGGACCGCCAGCGCGTGGCGCGCGACGAGCCTCGTCTGGCACTGCTCGGCGGCGCGGAATGCGGCAAGCGCCGGTTCGCAGCCGGCCCTGGCCGACGTGCAGGATGCCCCGCGTGAGGTGCACCAGCAGCGCGGTGGTGGGCTCGAGGTCGGGCCGCAGGGCCCGTTCGGCCCGTTCGAGCCAGGGTCGCGCCTCCGCGAACCGGCCTTGCCACACGTCGGCCGCGCCCATCGTCGCCAGCGCGACGCTGACGATCGGCTCGGTCGCCCACCCGTGCGCCTCGGCGACCGCGATCGCCTCCAGGCATCGCTCCCGTCCCCGGGCGAACGAACGCTGGCTGACCGGCCAGGGCCAGGTGAGACAGACAGCCGATCTCGACATACGGCAGGTCGAGCCGCCGCGCCAGCGCGAGGCCCTGCTCCAGATGCCGGATCGCCTCGTCGATCCGCCACGACCACACCTCGGCGATGCCGAGATTCATCAGCGCGACGCGCCCTGAGGTCGTTGCCGAGCGCGACCTCGCCCAACGTGTCCGCCGCCACCGGCGCTCGAGCAGCGGCTGCACGTCGTCGAGGACGGAGCCGAAGTCGCCGCTCCGGACGGCGAGCGAGAGCCGCGCGACCGCGAGCAGCAGCTCGAAGCGGTGCCGCCGCTCGTCGGGCACCTCGGCGGCGTGCCGCTCGGCGAGGGCGATGTACGCCGCCGCGTCGTCGAGCGACCCGCGGACCAGTTGATGACACGCGAAGACCACGTCCAGCTGCGGATCGGAGAGCGCATCCTCCGGGAACGCGGCCAGCAGCGCGCCGACGGTCGCGTCCTGGCCCTTGAGCAAGAGGCTGGACGATGTGGTCGGCGAGCAGGTGGGCGGCGTGCGACCAGTCCTCGCCGGCCTGGGCGTGCCGGATCGCGTCGACCACGTACCCGTGCTCCGCGTACCACGCGGCCGCAGCCCGGTGCAGCGGCACGACGGCGTCCGGCTCGGTCCGGCGCAGCTCCAGGCGCAGGAGGTCGGCGAAGAGGTGGTGGTAGCGGAACCACGACCGCTCGGCGTCGAGCGAGACGACGAAGGCGTTCGCTTGCTCGAGCGCGTGCAGGATCCGCTCCGAGCCGGAGGCTCCGACGAGGGCGTCGGCGAGCGGGCCGTTCACCCGCTCGAGGATCGACGTGCGCAGCAGCAGCCGCCGCACCTCCTCGGGCTGACGCGCGAGCACCTCGGCCAGCAGGTAGTCGGCGACGGTGCGCTCGCTGCCGGAGAACTCGGCGACGAATCGCTCGGGGTCGGGGTGGCCGGCGAGCGAAGAGCGCGGCGAGCCGCAGCCCCGCCGCCCAGCCCTCGGTCCGCGCATGGAGCAGGGCAACGCCCTCGTCCGAGAGCGCGATCCCGGACGCGGCGAGCAGCTCGCGCGTCTCCTCCAGCGTGAAGCGCAGATCGGCGGCTCGCACCTCGGTCAGCTGGCCGGCGAGGCGCAGGCGATGCAGCCCGAGCTGCGGGTCGTGGCGGGTCGCCAGCACGACGCGGAGCAGCGGGGGCCGGCGAGCGAGCAGGCGCTCGAGCTGGGCGAGCGCCTCCGGAGAGCTCAGCTCGTGCAGATCGTCGATCACGAGCACGACCGGCTCGTCCAGCGAGCCGAGCTCGGAGACCAGCCGCTCGACCACCGCGTCGCCGTTGAACGCCGGCGTCGGCGTCGAGCTTCTCGACGAACCCGTCCGCGCCGGCGGCGGCGCGCAACTGCTCGACCGCCGCGAGCCAGAACCGCTGCGCGTCGCGCTCGCCGCGCTCGACCGACACCCACGCGACGCGATCGGCGAGCCGGCATGCTCGATCCACGACCGAAGCAGGACGGTCTTGCCGCTCCCGGGCGGCGCCGAGATCAGCGTCACGCCACCCGCCACGCCGGCCGAGAGCCGCTCGAACAGCGCTCTCCGGACCACGACCGGCGGCGTGCGCACGACGGACAACTGGACAGCGCCGGAAAGCAAACTCGTCCGCATCACGGCTCCTCCGTCGACGGCCATCTCGGGCGAGGGCCCGCGCGACCTGACCCAAGCGGGCGTGGGTGAGCGTGCCGGGATCGACGACGATGCTGCCGTCGTCGTTGCGCGACCGGCCGCCGCTGCGGATGGCGAGCGGGAAGTCGTCGACGCGGTCTGGCCGGATCAACGGTTCCGAGGAGCCGGTGCGCAGGGAGGTCGAGCGAACTCCGGCATGGCGCGTATCGCCGGGTTCGGTCGGCTTCCTCGGCAGTGCATCGGAGTCGATGAAGACGGCCGCCGGCACGAGGCGCGTCCTGCCGACCCCGCCTGGGCCGGTCAGCGTCGCCAGTCGGATGGCGGGCGAACGGAGCAGGGCGCACGGCGTGGCCACCTTGCGTTCCCGCCCCAGCAACGGCGTGGGTGGGAGCGGGAGACGTTGCGGGCCCGCGGACGGCTGCGAAGTTGACATGCCGCGCCC
>CAVRUD010000026.1:0-215235 GCA_963724285.1 uncultured Chloroflexia bacterium
AATTTCCAGCAGTACTTCGCCAACCTGGCGTTGCTGGCCGAGGACGACCAGGCATTCATCGACGGCGATCGCTTCGGCATCAACGAAGAGGCCACTGAGCGCCAGTGGGAGCTCTTCTATCCCCGCTTCGACCTGTCCAAGGAGCCGAACGAGCCTTACCGCTTCGGCTGGGCGGTCGAGTTCGACCCGTATGACCCCACAAGCACACCGAAGAAGCGCACCGCGCTCGGACGCGCCAAGCACGAAGGCCACACCGCGGTCGTCGCCCCGGGCGGCCAGGTCGTGATCTACTCTGGCGACGACGAGCGGTTCGAATCCGCCTACAAGTTCGTCACCGCCGGCACCTACAACCCGGACGACCGGGCTGCCAACCTGGACCTCCTGGACGAAGGCACCCTCTACGTCGCCAAGTTCAACGACGACGGCACGGGCGAGTGGTTGCCGCTGGTCTACGGCGAGGGCGCGCTGACCGAGGCCAACGGCTTCGCCTCGCAGGCCGATGTTCTGTCCGGACCCGGGCCGCGGCCGACGCGGTCGGCGCGACCAAGATGGACCGTCCGGAGGACTTCGAGACCAACCCGGTTACCGGCAAGGTCTATCTGGTCTGCACCAACAACTCCAACCGGACTTGGGACGAGACCATCCGCTCCAACCCGCGCCCGGAGAATTTTACCGGGCACATCATCGAGCTGACCGAAGCGGGGGACGACCACGCGGCGACGACCTTCACCTGGGCAATGTTCATCCTGGCGGGCGATCCGGCCGCCGGCGGCACCTACTACGGCGGCTTCGACACGGAGTTGGTCAGCCCGTTCGCCTCGCCGGACAACATCACCTTCGACACGGCTGGCAATCTGTGGCTCTCGACCGACGGCATGCCGAACTCCCTGCCCGGCAACGACGGCCTGTTCGCCGTCCCGACCGAAGGCGAGGAGCGGGGCTACGTCAAGCAGTTCTTCTCGTCCGTGACGGGCGCCGAGGTCTCCGGCCCGGTCTTCAACCCGGACGATACTGCCCTGTTCGCTTCGATCCAGCACCCCGGCGAAGGCGGCACCTACGAGGAGCCGATCTCCCAGTGGCCGACCGGGGACGGCCCGCCGCGCCCGAGCGTCGTCGTGATCACCGCCACCAGCGGCATCGCTAAGATTGGGTCGGCGGCGGCGTAGGGGGAAAGCCCCCTAACCCCCCAGCCCCTTCCCCCCGCTGCGCTAAGGAAGGGCAGGGGGAAGGGGGAGACCCGTTGCGCAGACCTGTAGGGGCGCATGGCATGCGCCCGGTTGCCGGTTGTGGCACCTCGACTATCGGATGGCGATCAAGTGTCTCAGTCCCAGGAGTTGGCAGTCATAGCGGCTCGCCACGGTCATGGGAAGGGCGTATGCCGTGCGCCACTACAGTTCCGGAGCCGCGTGGCAGGCTCGTTCTCACACCTGGCTGATACACTGCGACAGTTGTCCCTGGAGGTAGATGCGATGGCCAAGGAACACGGCGAAGTCCCGATCCCTGTGCTTTCTCTCCACCCTGACCAGGCCCTGGTTGGTGTCCGTGCCACCGAGGACGGGCGAGAAGTGACGCACTTCTTCGCCGAAGAAGACGTAGACGAGCGGACCACCCCCGACCAGACACTCCAGAAGGCGCTCGCGGCGATCGGGTCCTGGAGCGACCTCGACTGGGAAGAGACCGTCGCCGCGCTCGACCGCATCCGGCACGAGAGTACGCCTACCCCGCCGATCGAGGACCTGTGAGGCGATATCTGCTCGACGCGGGACCGCTCGCCGCGCTCCTGCACAACTGGACGAGTCTCGACGTGATCGAAGATTGCCCCCTGCACCGGTAGGTCGGTCCACGGTCATTGGGCCGAGGACGCGTCCGATCCTCCCGTCATGACTCCAGCAGGCCCAGCGCCCTCGCCCTCGCCAGGGCCTGGGTGCGGCCGGTGACGTCGAGCTTGGCGTAGGCGCGGTGGGTGTGGGTCTTGACGGTGCCGATGCTGACGAAGAGGCGGTCGGCGATCTCGCGGTTGGACATGCCCGCGTTGACCAGGCGCAGGATCTCCAACTCACGCGGCGTCAACGGCTCGGGCAGGGCCGCGTTCGCATCGGCTGCGGCTGCCTGATCGGCACCGGTCTGTTCCTCCCTATTCCCCGCGGCGTTCGCGGCCACGCTCGCCAGAATCCGGTTCAGATGGGCAGCGGCTTCCGGGGTCAGGCGTCCGGCCCCGCGGCGCTCCCCGTCGCGGAGGGCGGTCAGCAGAGCGATCATCGGCGGGCCTTCGTCAAGGTAAACCCGCTGGGATCCCTCGGCCGCGACCAGCGCCAGCGACTGGGCGAGGGCGTCGGCGGCGCGGGCAGCATCGTCCGGGCCGCCTCGCGCTCCGGCGACGAGGGCGCGGAGCACCAGCGCCTCCGCTATCCCGCCGGTGCGGCCGTCCAGCTCGGCCCGCTCGTAAAGCCGGTCGGCCAGATCGTCCGCGGCGGCAAAATCGCCCCGGGCGATATCCAGCCGGGCCAGGGTCGCCAGCTCGAACTCCCGCGCCTGGCTAGCAGGGGTGGAATGGTCCGGACCTTCTTCTCGGGCCCAGCGCTCAGCCTCCGCCCTGGACCCGCAGCCCAGTGCCAGCCGGGCCTGGGCCGCCGCCAAGAAGGGGCTCGGCATCAGCCGGGCCGCTTGGGCCATCGTTTCCGCCGCCCTGCCCGTCTGTCCCCAGGTCTGTTCAAGGTGGGCCAGAGCGATGTGGCCGGGGAGGAGAATTTTGACGTCGCCGCCGCGCTGCCCCAGGGCCAGGCCGAGGCGCAGATTCTCCTCCGCCGCGGCCAGATCGTTCAGCTCGTAGAGGATCTCGCCCAGGCCGACGTAGAGCAGCCCGGCCGCCGGGGGCAGGACCTCACGACCGGCCAAGTCGTCCAAGGCCTCGCGCAGGATCTGGGTGGCGCGGCGGACGTGGCCGCGGGTCAGTTCCAAGGCCGCTCGGTAACGCACCGCCAGCAGGGCGATGCGCTCGTTCCCGGCGCGGCGAGCGGCCCGCTCGCTCTCGGCGTAGGCTCGCTCCGCCCCGGCCATATCTCCTTCGCCCAGGGCGGCGAACCCCAGATTCAGGGCCACATCGCTCCGAAGTGGGTCGTCCGCCGGCAGGGAAGCCAGCGCTTCCTGGGCATACCGGGCCGTCGCCGCCAGATCCCCGGACAGGGCCGCGATCCGGCCACGCACGGCGGCGATTTCACCCTGGAGGGAGGGGACAGCACTGCGGCGCTGAGGGGGACAAAGCTATCGCTTTGAGGGAGAGAGGGGGAGTGGGGGAGAACGCCCCGTCCCCTCCCCCTCTCCCCCTCAGCCCGAACGGCTGTCCCCCTCACGGCGTCAGCCGTGTCCCCCTCCGCATCCGCCAGCCGTGCCTCCGCCTCGGCGGTGTCGCCGCTCAGGGTCAGGGACCAGGCGTGGGCGAGGCAGAGGCGGGGATCGGCGCGGACGATCGCATCCGGCAGGGCGTCCAGCCAGCGGCGCACGGTGGCGACCTCGCCGCAGGACCACAGGATCGTCGGGGCAACGCGGGCGATGAGGGCGGCGGCGGCCGGATGGTCGGGAGCGGCCATGAGCAGGTCGATTGCCTCGACCAGCATTGCCTCCCGCTCGTGCCACGCGGCGGCGCGCCGGTAAAGCTCCGGCACGATCTCGCCGTGTTCCCGGCCCAGGCGCTCGCGCAAATAGTCGGCAAACAGCCGGTGATAGCGGTACCAGCGCCGGTCCGCGTCGAGCGACATCAGGAAGAGGCCCGCCCGCTCCAGCCGCTCCAGCGTCTCCCACCCGGTTTCGCCGGAGGTTCCGGACCCGTTGGCGCCGGCCATCAGGGCGTCGGCGAGGGGGCCGGTCAGGCGCTCGGGCACGGAGGTCCGGAGGAGAAAGGCGCGGTCGCGTTCCGGCAGGCAGCCAAACACTTCTTCCAGGAGGTAGTCCGCGACGGCCCGGTTGCTGCCGGACACGCGGACATCGCGCCCGGGCACCGGCAGGGTACCGGCCAGCGGGGTGGTCCTCGCCTTGAGCGAGAGGGCGGCCAGGCGCAGGCCCGCCGCCCACCCTTCGGTCTGGTCGGTCAGCGTGGCAACCTGGGCCGGCGGCAGGTCGAGCGTCATCGTGCCGGTCAGGAAGGCGGCCGCCTCCGCCACGTCGAAGCGCAGATCGGCGGCACGCAGTTCGGTCAGGGCGCCGGATGCCCGCAACCGGCCCAGCGCGATGGGCGGTTCCGACCGTCCCGCCAGCACCAAATGCACCCCGGCCGATGTCCCCGCCCGACCCAGCTGCTGGACCAGGCCGAGTAGCCCCAGCCGGGCATGGTTGTGCTCGATCAGGTGCAGATCATCGAGCACGAGCACGAGCGGTCCGCTCTGGCCGGCGGCCGATTCGGTCGCCGTCAACAGCGCCGCAACCGCCGGCTCCGGCAGGGGATCCGGCAGGGTCAGGAGCGGCATGATCCCCGCCCCAATCCCCGGCGCTACTCGCTCCAGGGCCGAGACGACCGTCCACCAAAATCGATTCGGATCGGCGTCGCGCCCGTCCAACGCGACCCAGGCGACACCGTGGTTCCGGTCCGCCAGGCGGGCCGCCCAGGCCGCGAGCAGGGTCGTCTTGCCCCACCCAGCCGGCGCCACGATGACGCTCAGGGCTGCCCCGCCGGCCAGACCGGCGTCCAATCGGGCCAGGAGCCGCTCGCGCTCGACGGCGCCAGGTGCTACCGGCGGAGCAGCCAACTTGGCGGGGAAGATGTGGGGCCTCGCATGGAACGACGGCAGTCCGTGCAGCGCCGGGGTGCTCGGCGGCGTGTCGGTCACGGTGGCGAGTGGTGTGATTGCGGCAGTGCTCATGGGCGTGCTCGGTGATGTGGGCGGCGGCCGGTCAAAATCTTGGCGGGGAACGGTGCGGGAGGGCCGGTTCGCGTCAGAGCTGTCTCCTTCTATGGTAGCGCGATCGGGAAGGGGGGCGGTTTTGGCGGCCGGCGATTGCCGGAGCTTGTCCCGCCCGCCGCACGTCGATGCCCTGATGGCGAACACACACACCGACCCCACCCCCGGGTGTTCCGGAGGTGGGGCGGGCGCCGCGCCGTGTTTCGATGGAGGAGGAGGAACGTGGGGGCATCGGAGGCGAGGTGCGGCGCCCGGGGTGCTGTGACCGTCCGAGGATGCGGTGGGGGCAGTTCGGTCGGTCCGGTTCCTCCGCCGGGGGTGCGTCCCGCCGGAGTTGTTCATAGGACGCACCCCACGACAATGTGTGAGACGGCGATCCGTGGCCACGATTGCGGCACCGGTAACACGTGCGTTTGGTTCCCAAGGAAATCCCGACCGTAGGACCGGTCTATGAGCACGGCGATATCGAGAGACCTGCGCACGGAGTCACCGCCAGCGGACGGTTGTGGACCTGGCCCATAACCTGGGCCTGCGGGTGACGGCGGAGGATATCGAGACCGCCGACGGGCTCGGCCGCCTGCGTGAGATGGGCTGCGACTACGGCCAGGGCTACTTCCTCGCCCCGCCCCCGGAGCCGGACGAAGTGCCGGAATACATCTGGCGAGCGCAGCGGTGGTGTCTTCTTAGAGTATTGTCTGACAATGTGGTAATATACCCTGGAGTACGAGGGTCGTCCCCGTACAGGAGTGTGCCACCATGTTTACCCAAAATATCCGTAAGTCAGGCAACAGTTACGTTATCACCGTTCCGAAGGAAGAATTCGAGCAACTGGGTCTTCAAGACGGACAGCCCGTTATTGTCCACATCACCCCGGCCGAGACCCGGCCGATTCTCCCACCGGCGGTGCAGGAAGCATACGATCGCTTGTGGCCAGAGATGGAGCCGGCGTTGCGCTACCTCAAAGACCGGTAGCCTCGCGTGGAGACGTTTGGCTCAAGATCCGGGCAAGAGATCTTCTGGCTCGATGTGGCGATCGTCTACGCTCTTCACGGGCAAATGATGCTAGATCTGGGGGAACGCCCCGAACCACTGCGAGACGCTGGGGGGCTCGAAGCGGCGGTCATGCGCCCGCGGATGCGTGCCCACTACGAACGTACCGACGACATTGTTGGACTGGCAGCCATTCTTGCGGTGGGAATCTCCCAAGCTCAGGCATTCCTCGATGGAAACAAGCGCACAGCGTATGCGGCAATGCGCCTGTTCCTCGATCTCAATGGCTACCGCCTCGTGATAGATCCGATCGAGGTGGCCAAGCACCTAGAAGCGATCGCGGAAGCACCAGATCGCGACGAGGCAACCCA
This sequence comes from uncultured Chloroflexia bacterium, assembly GCA_963724285.1. Taxonomy (GTDB): domain Bacteria; phylum Chloroflexota; class Chloroflexia; order Thermomicrobiales; family UBA6265; genus CAVRUD01. The sequence goes on from CAVRUD010000026.1 coordinate 6,254, forward strand.
CGCCTTCGCCTCGTGGCTGCGGGCAAACACCGCGCCGCGTAAACAGTGAGAGCGCAACGCGACATGATTGTCGCAGCCCCAGCCACCGACCCCCTCGGCGTCCTGACAGCGTCGCGGGCAGTGATGGAGCTCTCCACCCAGGTGCGCATCGACCCGGAGCGGGTGGAGGCTGTTGCCGCCGAACTGGCGGCGAACCCAACGATCGGGTCCGAGTGGGGCGGAGACGACGACTCCACGGTGGGGCTGCATTTCCGCGACGGTACCTGGCGGACCGCCGCCTGGGTGCTGGTGCTGGACGCCCTGAACTTCTGCTTCTGGGCCCAGGGCGATGATCCGAACGCCCGCTGGCGCGTCACCTATCGGGATCGCGTCTTCGACGGCTACTGGGCGCTGGCCGCCGCCCTGACCCGGGCGGTCGAGGAGGGATTCCCGCTCTGGGATGCCTCCTACCTGGCTGGGATCAGCGAAGGAGACCTGGCGATCATTCTCCGCCCGTCCGATCCAGCCGACGCGCCGGCCACAACGCCGGTTCCGCTCTTCCCCGAGCGGCTGGCCAACCTGCGCGAGCTTGGGCGAGGGCTGCTGGCCGGAGCGCGGCGAGGCACGGACGGAGGTGAAACGGCGATCCGGGCATTGCTGGACGAAGCGGAAGGATCGGCCGCGCGGCTGGTCGAACTCGTCGTGACCCGCTTCCCGTCGTTCGCGGATGTGGCGACCTATGGCGACCTCCGCGTTCCCCTGTACAAGCGGGCCCAGATCCTCGTCTCCGACCTGCACGGAGCCGGCGCGGCGACCTTTACCGACCTCGATGTCCTGACCGCCTTCGCTGACTACAAGGTGCCGCAGGTCCTGCGCCGCTTCGGCATCCTGGCGTATGCGCCGGATTTGGCGGCGCGGATCGCCAGGCGGGAGCTCATTCCGGCTGGCTCTACTCCGGAGGTCGAGATCCGGGCGGCGACGGTCTGGGCCTGCGAACTGCTGCGCCGGGCCGTCGCCGCCAGAGGCGTCACGCTCCGCGCCTTCGAGATCGACTGGGCGCTGTGGAGCATCGGCCAGTCTCTTCCTCCCGACACGGAGCCGTATCACCGCACCCGTACGATCTACTACTAGGGGACGCCGGCCAGATCAGCCCCGGGTTTTGAGATCCGCATTGGTCGCGATGCCACGATTCGTAGGGGCAGACCGGCGTGTCTGCCCGGCCACATATACGCGGTGTTCTGATTTCGAACGCGGTTCCAGGACGCGAACCGGGTTGGAGGGCGAGGCCGGGCAGACACGCCGGTCTGCCCCTACACCGGTTGCGCCGTCTCCAATGGCCGCCCGGCGGTTGTAGGGGCCCCGTTCGTCCGCGCAATCCTCAGATATCCCAGACGGCGCGCCTTGTCGCCCCCGGCGGTCGGCACGTACCCTTGGGCGCGGCCCTGCCGCTCGCCGGCGCGCCTCCTAGATTTCGTGCCCGGGCAGCGCCGCCCTCGTGGGCCATCGGGACGCCACGGAGCCGGATCGCCCTATGACCGCTCGCACATCCCGCGTTCCCACCCTGCCCACGACGTTCCGGGCCAGCTCGTCGGCCACCCGGTCCCGCATGCAACCGGCGCCCCGGGTTTCGGCCGCCTCCCGCGGCCGGGTGACGACGGCGGAGTGGCTCGGGTTTCCGCTCGGCGTCGGCCTGCTCCACATCGTCGCCGTCCAGTTGATCGCCAGTCTCGCGTATCACTTCGGCAACCTGCGTGAGGACTCCGCGCCGTGGCCCCCATGGGTTCCGCCCGAGTTGAGCGGCTGGGCTGGCACCCTGGTCGAGCCCCTTCGCCTGTGGGACGGCCTCTGGTACAAGCTGATCGCCGAACAGGGGTACGCGGGCACGCCGGGGTTCGGCAATGGCCCGGCCGCCTACCCGGCATTCTGGCCGCTCTATCCCTGGCTGATGCGCCTCGGCAGCGACGTCTTCGGCATTTCCACCGAGACCGCCGGCTGGCTGATCTCCAACATCAGCTTCCTGATCGCCCTGGTGGTGCTCTACCGCATCGTCGCGCTCGATTTCGACCGGCTCATCGCCCGGCGCACGATCATCGCATTGGTCGTTTTTCCGACATCGTTCTTCTTCTCCGCCGTCTACACCGAGTCGCTCTTTCTTCTCCTGGCGGTCGGAGCGCTCTACGCCGCCCGGCGCGGATCGTGGTTCACTGCGGGGGTCCTGGGTCTGCTGGCGGCCCTTACCCGTTCCCAGGGCGTCTTCCTCCTCCTACCGTTCGCGGTGCTGCTCTGGCAGCAGTTTGGGGACCAGATCAAGTCGCCCCGGCGGTGGATGAGCATCCTGCCGACCGTGGTCTTCGCCGGGCTGCCCATCCTTGGGCCGATCATCTTCGGGTTGCACCTGGAGAGCAATGACATCAACGCCCGCAACGGCCGCGACGACCTCGATCCCGCCTTCGAGGCCAGCAATCCGATTCCCTGGCTGCTCGACCAGGCCGGGTTGCACGACCCGGCCTTCATCTACGTCCAGTTCCAGTGGAACCGGTTCGAGGCCGACCCCATCACGACGATGCGCTGCGCGATCTCGGGCTGCACCGAGACCCTCTCACTCGGCGACCGTCCCCCGGCGAACTACCGCATCACCGGCGCGGAGTGGGGCTGGCTAGGCGATCTGGCTTCCTCCCCAACCTGGAGCACGGTCACCAGTGAGACGTGGCGGACGGAGGTCGCGGACGCCGACTGGCTGGAACTGGTCTGCACCATCCTCTTCTTCGTGCTGGCGATCGTTGGGCTGCGCACCCTGCCGCTCTACTACAGCGCCTACATCTGGCCGCCGTTGCTGGTCCCCCTCTTCGCGCCGTCGACCGTCCACCCGTTGATGAGCATGCCCCGCTTCGGGCTGGTCCTGTTTCCGCTCTTCGTCGTGATCGCCCTTCTTGTCCAAGACCGGCGGCAGGGGCTGATCCTCGGCGGTCTCTCGACGGCCGGGTTGGTCCTGCTGACGATGCAGTTCGCGCAGTGGTACTGGGTGTCGTAACTGGGGATTCCGGCGTTCCGCTCCGCGGAAGCCTTGTCCGATTCCCCGCATGACCTTGAGGAGCTCGAGACGCCATCCAGGCGTCGCCCGGGCATAGCGAAACCCCGACCAGGCTCCGCCCGGGGCTAAAGACCCCGGGCTGACCCCGATAACCCCCCTGAAGGGGGCTGGAGCGCCGGGGGCAGTGTCCGGATCTCTCCGCCGGTCGAGCCGGGTGGCAGCCGGCTTCAGCCGGGTTCGTGGAGGTAGCCCGGGGTCGTGAGCCCCGGGCGACAGGGTACGCGGCGAACCAGTAGAACGAGCACATTATCGAGGTGAGTGGGCGATCCGCGTCGCCCGCTCCGCCAGGCGGGCGAAGGAGTCGGCCAGTTCCGGCGGGGCGACGATCTCGATGTCGCAGCAGAGGTTCACCAGTTGACGGGCGACGAAATCGAGGTCGTTGGCGGCGCAGCGAAGGCGGCTGTGGCCCTCGGGGTCATGGGTATCCGGCGCGAGGTCGGCGAACGCGGGTGGGACCTGTGCGGCGGCCTCCGCCACCGGCAGACTGAGGCGGACCTCAACATCCCAGCAGGCCGGCGAGAGCGCCAGGGAGCGCTGGATGTAGGCCAGGGCGTCGAACTCCTCGGGCGGTGTGAATCCATTCGGTAGCAACTCGCAGGCGCGGACCCGGTCCAGGCGGAACATGCGCAAGTCCCGACGGAGATGGCACCACCCGACCGTAAACCACCGTCCGGAAACATAAGCGATGCCGTACGGGTCGACCTCCCGCTCGGAGAGTTCGCCCTGCCAGTCGGCATACCGCAACCGGATTCGGCGATGCGCCCCGATCGCCTCGCCTAGCGTGCCGACGACCGTCGCCTGGGGTGAGGACGACTTGGCCGATGGGCCGGGCAGATCGGTCACCAGGGTCGCGAGCACACCCTCGACCCGGGCGCGGACCGGTGCGGGGAGCACGCGCTCCAGCTTGGCCAGCGACCCCTCGACCGCCGGGGCCGCCAGCGCCAGCCCCATCCGCCTGGCGGCGTGCAGCCCCAGGGTGACGGCCAGCGCCTCGTCGTCGCTGAGCATCAGGGGCGGCAGCTTGTAGCCCGGGCGTAGCCTGTAGCCCCCGGCCCGGCCCCGAACCGCCTCCACCGGCACCCCGAGGTCGGTCAGCATGGTGACGTAGCGCCGCACCGTCCGCCCGTCCACCTCCAACCGGTCGGCAATCTCCGGCCCGGTCATGCGGCCATGGGTCTGCAGGAGTTCGAGGACGGTCAGGACTCGGGTCGTTGGGTGGTACAAAGACCTCACCCCCTACTCCCTCTCCACTGCGGTGGAGAGGGGCCGTTGAGGAGCGACGCGTTCTCCCCCTTCCCCCCTGCCCTTCCTTCGTGCAGCGGGGGAAAGGGGGCCGTTTCCGCCTTGTCGCACGAATCCGGGCCAAGTATGCCCTGTTTCAATGGTATCGTCTTGGAGATGAACGTACGCGAACCATCGGTTGGCACGAACGGCGGTAGGAAGGACGATATGGCGGACTCTGCGCGGATGAATGGCTCCGAAGAGGCAGCGGGCGGGACCGCATTGCTGGTGATCGATGTTCAAGTTGCGGTGATCGCCGGGGAGGCGGAGCACCATGACGCCGAGGGTGTCCTTGGACGGATCGCCGGGCTGCTCGACAAGGCCCGGGCGGCGGGGACACCGGTGATCTACGTGCAGCATGAGGATGTGCGCTACCCGCCGATGAACGTGGGGGCAGAGGGGTGGCAGATCCACCCGGCGATCGCCCCCTTGCCGGAGGAACCGAGGGTGCAGAAGCGCGCTTGCGACTCCTTCTACAAGACGACCCTCGAATCCGAGCTGACGGAGCGCGGCATCCGCTCGCTCGTCGTCTGCGGCTGCGACACCGACTACTGCGTCGACACCACCGTCCGCAGCGCCCTCAGCCACGGCTACGACGTCACCCTTGTAGGCGACGCCCATACCACCAGCGATAGTGCCGTCCTCACGGCCTCTCAGATCATCGCCCATGTCAACGACACCCTCGACCGCCTCCCCATCGATCGGACGAGCCGGGTGGTCCCGGCGGCTGATGTGACGTTCTAGGTCGCTCGTCGGGATAGTAGCCGCGTCCTCATGTTCCCTGGGATTGAAATCCCCTACCCAGCGGACTCAGTGACGAAGATCCCTCCGGGACTGAGGACGAGGTTAGCGGATCCTCCACGCGCCTCATTCCTAAGCCGGTTTATGGCGATTGATGCCTTGATCCGGGTAACGTCGCGGTGAAAGCGGGGCGCCGTCTCCCTGTCGCCCGGGGCTCACGGCGTGAGCTTTACCCACATCTCAATGGCCACATGAGGTCGCGCGAAAACCGTGCCGGAATCTCGGGAACATCGCGTCGCCGCTCGACCCCAACCAGGGTGCCCATGTTCCCCGGCATACCGCGCCGTTCTGGAGATGGGGGTAAAGGTCACGGTCTTGAGCCCCGGGCGGGGCTAACACGGCGCCTTGCATCCCCCGGGCGGGGCCGGGATGGCGCGCCATGACAACCACGGCGTTGACCTGAGCGGGTACGAGGAGCGGCCTACCTGTCCGTCGAGCGGCCTAGTACACGATGAAGCTCGTCACGGGGAGGTCGGTGAGCAGGGCGCGGCCGTTGAGGCCGGAGAGCTCCGCGAGGACGCAGACGCCGACGATCTCCCCACCGAGCCGGGAGACGAGGTTGGCGGCGGCGCGAACGGTGCCGCCGGTCGCCAGCAGGTCATCGACGAGCAGCACGCGCTGCCTCGGCGTGAGGGCGTCGCGGTGGATCTCCAGGGTGTTCTCGCCGTACTCCAACGAGTACGCCTCGGCCTCCACCTCGAACGGGAGCTTGCCGTGCTTGCGCACCAGGGCCAGCCCCGCCCCAAGAGCGTAGGCGATCGGCGCGCCCAGGATGAAGCCCCGGCTTTCGATCGCGACCACCATGTCAACCTGGCCTCGGAAGGGCGCGGACATGGTGTTGACGACCGCTTGCAGGGAGGCGGCGTCGGCCAGCAGCGGCGTGATGTCCCGGAAGAGGATGCCGGGCTGGGGGAAATCGGGGATGTCGCGGATGCGGGCCCGCAAATCGGCGATGGTGAGCTGGGAGGATGATGTGCCCGTAGCGGCGTGATTCATGACGCTCCGTCTCTCGCTCGGTGTCCGGCGACTGGCCGGGCAGTGCTTGGCTATGTGGTCCGGCAGGGCAGGCGGCGCTGACGTGCGGCCCGCCCGTGCTGTGGTCAGGGTACCAGGGTGGGATTGGGGAGAGCAGGCAGAATGGCCAGGGTCATTCCATCGGAGCGAAGTCGGGTACGCCTGGAGGAGCGGCCGGGGTGGAGGGCAGGTCGGGCAGGAGCAAGGTCGGGATCGGGAAGGCCGTTGTGCAGGTTCCGCCGCTGGGATCGGAGAGGCAGCGGGCCTGGGCCTCCGCCATCTCCTGCACGGCGGCTATCGGTGGTTGGGGCAGGCCGTCGACCTGGATCCGGGCGACGATCAGACCAACGCGCATTGCGATCAGGAACCCCTTGGTGACGAGCGTATCGGTGGCGTTGTAGGCATACCCAAGGGAGACCGATTCTTCGGCGCCGGAAAGTCCGCCGACCAGGGTGGTGATCTCCGCATACTCGTCGGTTTGACCGCTCAGATTGTCTGTCAGCGCCGCCAGCCAGTTGGATGCCGCCGCGGCGTCCGGGAAGCGGTAGAGGCGGACGACGACGTAGGGGTCATCGTCCGGCTCGGTGTCGCCGGCGACCAGTGCCTGGTAGACGGAATAGACGTCGGTCGCCACCCCGTACTGCACCTCGCGGGTGGCGATCACGTCCGGCTCTTCGCCCAGATACGGGATGATCGCGTCGCCGCGGAGCTCGTAGACCTCGTCGTGAAAGGGAATGCGCGCGGGCGGGCCGTCCAGGCGCAGGGCGCGGGCGCCCAGACCTGGTCCGCCGGTGGCCAGGGTGTCCTGAATGCGGCCCAAAAGGCGATCGGCGAGGGCCTCGATCTCCCCCAACTCGGGGGGGATGTTGCGGTTGTCGTAGATGAGCACGCCGGCGGTCAGGATGCCGGTCCGGAAGGTGAGGTCAAGCGACTGGAATGGCAGCCCAGATCCCTGAAGGGTGCCGGTGTTCTGGGTGATTTCGGATTGTTCGGCGATGGTCCGGCTGCCGGGGATATCGGCGGCGGTGGAGACCACGGACTCGTCCTCGAGGAGGCCGAACCCTTCCGCCGCACCGGTCTGGTCCGTGTACAGGGTGACGTAGGTGACGATCCGGCGGTCGACCAGCATCGGGTCGTTGGCGTTCGGCAGGGCGAGCGCGCTGGTGTACCGCTCCAGCCACCCAACGACGCTCAGCCGCGCTTCGAAGTCCGCCACTGTGCCGGCCACGGATTCGCCGCCGCGATAGCTGACCGCGCCGGTGGCCTCGTCGGTGAGCGTCAGGCGGGAGCCGCTTTCCAGGCCGTAGCCGGGCTCCGGCAGATCGCCAGGTGCCAGCGTCATCGCGGCGATGTCGGGACGGGGCAGGTTCGGGATCGGGGTGGCGCTCTGGGCCACCCCGTTCAGGGGTATCCCGAACGCCAGGCCGAGCACGACAACACCGAGGGCTACGCGCTGGAAAGCCTGCACCGTGCCGTCTCCTCTCGCTGGGATGGGCATGAGCGCCGGGGTAGGAATGTGCGGTGGTTGCCGCGGTCCACCCCATTTGGAGAGAAACCGACCGCGCAACTGGGCCGTTTGGCCAGTATACCGTCCGAGATTGTCGCTTCTCTTCCGGCGTCGGGGGAATTGAAACGACGGGCGGGCCAGTGCTACGCTGAACGTACGCTTCGCATGTTGAAGGTGGGACCGACGGTAGCGTAACTGGAACGGCCGAGCGACGGATGCTGGTTCGTTACGGGCGCGTGCGGGTCCTGGGTTAAGGGAGGTTCTCGGATGAATGATGTATTCCGGGCGAACGGCCGCGCGGTGCGGCTCTTCGGCGGGGTGATGGCCCTGTTGCTGCTCGTGCTGGCGGGTGGGTTCGCGGCGCGACCTGGCAAGGTGGAGGCCCGCGCTCAGGCGGAGGATTTGCCGAATACCCTGACAGTGATTGTTGGTGGGCTCGATACCCGCACTCCTGAGGAGCCTGAGAACACCGACGTCTTCATGATCGCCCGCGTCAACTTCGACACCGGCATCGTTCGGGTTTTGCCGGTGCCCCGCGACCTCTTCGTCGATATCCCGGGCATCGGCGGCGACAAGATCACCCGCGCCTACGATTACGGCTCCTCTGCCCAGAGCGACGATCCCCAGGCGGGCATTGACCTGATAAAAGCGACGGTCGCACACAACTTCGGCATCGAGGTCGATGCCGTCGTGCTGACGACCTTCGCGGGGTTCGAGGAGATCATCGATGCCATCGGCGGGGTCGATGTCGAGAACCCGTACGATGTCTACGACGCTGAGTACCCGACCCCGGATCTCCAGACGATGGAGATCTTCTTCCCGGCCGGCCCGCTCCACCTCGACGGCGCGGATGCCCTGATCTTCTGCCGTACCCGCCACATGGACGGCGACGACGGCCGGGTGATGCGCCAGCAGCTCGTGCTGCGTGCCGTGCTCGACAAGGTGCGCGATCCGGCGATGCTGGCCCAGGCGCCGGAACTGATCGACGCCGTCCAGGATGCGGTCCGAACCGATCTCTCCGTGGGACAGATGCTCTCGATTGCGACGCTGATCCCCGATTTCAGCAACGACAGTGTCGCGTTCGGCTCGATGCTGCCCTACCTCTATGGCTCGACCGCGCCGAACGGCGCCTGGATCTACGCGGCCGACTGGTCGGCCCTGCCCGGTTTTGTTCAGGCGTACCTGGACGGGTCCATCTAGGGGTTAGCCAACGCTACCTCATCCCGGCGATGCCGATTGCCCGCCCCGCTGCATTGCGGGGCGGGCAATCTGTGTTGATCCTGGTTACCTTCTTTGAAATTAGGAGGTGGTAGGCGGGTTCGGATAGGTGTTAAGAGGGATAAGGGATTAATGGTAGCGCCGAGTTGGCGTTGCCCGGGGCGCAAGACGCCGGGGCTCGGGAGGTGCCATCTCCGGGGTCGCCCGGGCCAACCTTGGGCCAACCCTGGGCCAACCCTGGGCCGTGAGCCCCGGGCGGCAGGGGGCGCCGCCGCGCCCCTGGCCGGTGCGTCGTCGCGCATTTTCAACACGACGATGCATCGGCCCGATGCGATGACGCTCGTCCTACGTCTGGAAATTACCCGAGCAGCTTGTAGTAGAAGACGGTGTCGTCGAGGGAGCCGGTGGCGGAGCGGGCGTATTGGGGAATGCGGCCGGCTTCGGTGTAGCCGAGGCTGACGTAGAGATCGTTGGAGGGGTCACCGGCGCGGGAGTCGAGAAAGAGCAGGGTGCGGTCGTGGCGCCGGGCTTCGTCCTCCAGCGCTTCCATCAAGGCCCGGCCGACGCCGCGCCGGCGGAAAGCGGGCGCCACCATCAGTTTGGAAACTTCGGCCCGGTGGGTGCCGTTCGCCCGGGTTTCGAGCGACAACTGGACCGTCCCCGCGATGCGCCGGTCGATATCCGCTACCAGGAGAACGGTGTGGGGGTTGACGACCTTCTGCCAGTAGGCGACAGCCTTGGCCCAAGGGAGGGGAGGCAGGAAGCCGACCGAGGCGCCGTCGGCAACCGTTTCAACCAGCAGATCGGCCAGTTGAGACAGTTCGGTTGAGGACAACTCGGTAACGGTTCGTATTGCCGGCATGGTGGGCCTCTAACGGTGCGTGGACGTAACAAGGTCGCGTCGATGTTACATCAATGGTACGGGATTCCAGACGATCGAGAGGAAAAAGGGGCAGGACCACTGAACCTGTATTCAGCGGTCCTGCCCCACTGGGTGCCAAGAAATAGGTATTCGCGGCTTGCCGGAGCGGGATGTCGGGCGATGCCGGGACGTCTCGACCTAGGCGACGATCACCACCGTAACCATTCCCATTCCGGCTAAGAGCACCTATCAAAACCGCCTGGGCAGGCGCGATCGTGCTCAGCCCTGGAAGGGCTTCGTCGGGCTCCACGCGGGGTTGATGCAGGGGGACAGCTTGATCGGGCCCTGCGCGGCTGGGGCGAACCGGGGGGACCCCGGGCGTCCGGAGGGTGCCAATGCGCCCGGACGCGGTGGCCCTGACGGCGGCGCGCGGAGCCGGCGCGGACCCGCGCCCGCGGCCCGCTCCGCGCGCGGGGGCGGCGGCGCCGTTGCCGGGGGCGGCCGGGATCCCGGCGCGGCCCGCGGCGCGCCGCGGCGTGGGGCGGCGGCGCACGCCGGGGACGCCCCCCGCCGGCGCGCCCGCGTCGCGGCCGCCGGCCTGGCCGCCCCGGGGTTGCTGCCAGCCGATTTGCAACCAGGCCCTAACGGCGTGGACGGCGTTCCCGTGGATGCGTTGCGACCGTTGCGCTCGCGAACCGGCGGTACCTATTGTCCGGTCCAGGCGTCGACGCGGATGGTGGCCTTATAGCGCTCTTCGCCGACCACGCCGCGGGTGTAGTCGGCGCCGGTGTACTTGTGGGCGAGCTGGTTGACGAAGGTGAGGTCGCGGTACAGCTCCCACTCGGCGACCTCGCCCCGAAGTTCGAGGTAGCGCTGCGGGTTGGCCGGGTCGAGGATCGAGAGGGCGACGTTCGGCGACCGGCGCAGATTGCGGTACTTCTTCGTCTCCGGGCGGATGCTGAGCAGGATGTGCTCGCCGTCCCACAGGAACCAGACCGGATTCACCTGGGGCCGGCCGTTCTCATCGACCGTCGCCAGGTGTCCAAGCTGGGTGCTCTCGAGGATGTCGCGGTAGTGGTCGGGCACCGGTCCTTTGGGCATTCAATGCGCTCCGTAGGCTGCGGGGAGAAACGCCCGGAGGTGGGCGCTATCGCGTGGCGCACCATAAATATAGAACCGCTCCGCAACGCGCTCAGGACGATGGGAAATGTGGTGTTGCCTACCAGACGAACGCTGAGAGCGGGCTCCGTGCAGAGGGTATGCGATACCACGATTCCCAAAGCGGTTCTCGGAAGCTGTTTGGCATAGCTTCTGCGTCCGTGGGGAACTGCGGGCATTGCCCGCCTTCGTGGTTCCGTGCAAGGAGGGTCCAATGTTGTTCCTCTGCCAGTTCACCTGGTTCCCGGGCACCACCCGCGAGCAGGTAGCCCAACGCCTCGTCGCCCAACATGATGCCGGCGCGAACAACCAGGACCGGATCAAAGGCTGGTACAACCTGGCGGGCGGTGGGGCGGGGTTTCTCCTGGTCGATTATGACGATGCCCGCGAGCTGACCCGGTTTCTCCAGCCGTACATGGATTTGATGAGCTTCGATGTGCGTGCCGTCACCCAACTCGACTACGACGACCGCGTCAAAGAGCTGCGCGAGATCGCCAGCGGGGGGGCGCCATCGTAGGAGCCACTCGCTCATACAAGTGAGCCGCGCACCGAACGCAAGGTTCGGTGCGCGGCTGAGTCGTGCGCCGGAGGGCCTACGGGTTCCGGGAGCCGGCCTCCGATGTCGATGGCGGCGAGGTTGGATCGGTCGCTCCCCCAGCGTCGATCGGACCGGGGCGGGCGTCTTGCCCCGCTTCCGAGGTGGGAGGTGGTTCGAACGTAGGCGGCGTGTCGGACGCGCCCTCCAGGTCGCGCTCCCAGTCAGCAACGGTCTCCGGCTCCGTGCCCCGTTCCTCGTCCGTGCGTTCGCTCATCGTGCGCCTCCTCGGTCGGGTAGGTGGTCGCGGCACTCGTTGCCGCGCCGTACCTGGGTGAAGGCAAGACCCATGCCCCTGCGCCGTGGGACGGCGATATGCAAACGGCCGGGGCGACATCACCGCCCCGGCCGTTTGGCAATGCCGTGCGTTGGGTTCCCGATGGAGGGTTACAGCTCTGCGGCGAAGATGATGATCGCGCTGGGGATGGTCAGGACGACCGAACCGATCAGGGCGCCCCAGAAGAGTTGACGCTCGCGGCGGGTGCCCATCTCCCAAAAGTCGATCAGCGCGATCCGGATCCCGTTCAGGGTGTGGTAGATCACCGCGCCGACCAGCGCAATCTCCATTGGGAGCAGGAAGACGTTGCCGTAGACCGCGACCGAGTCGTCGTAGACCTCGGGACCGAGGCCGATGAGCATGATGTCGATGATGTGGATGATCAGGAAGAAGAGGACACCGATCCCGGTTGCGCGGTGGAGCACCCAGGCGTACTGGCCGATGTCGCCGTTGTAGATCGGAACGCTTCCCGCCCGTAGCGACCGGATCACCCACACCGCCAGAGCCAGCGCTCCCACGTATGTGACGATCGCAAACGCGAAGAGCGCGCCGCCCAGGATGTCGGCGATCCAGAAGGCGTCGGCGAGCGGTCCGTCGTTCTCGAGCATCGCCGCTTCATTGAAGGTGAAGATCGTGATCGATCCCATTCCGGTGAACACGACCCCGACGACGAAGATCGCGGCCAGGGCGAATGCCTGCCAGCCGGGCCTCCGCACGTAGTCGGTGATGGAGTAGCGCAGGCCGATGAGCCCGTGCCACAGCGCCATAATCAGGAGCACCCAGTCGAAGGTGCGCCAGAGCGGGTTGGCCCAGCGATTGGCGACGAAGTCGGCGGTGGTGTCCGAGGGGACGTTCAGGTAGTGGGTGATGAAGAGATGGCCTAGTGCGAAGAAGATGAGACTGATACCGGAGACCCGGAGGAAATACCAGGCCAGCCGGTCGGTACCGGGAATCATCGCTCCGTAGCCGGACCGGGCCCGTTCCGAGATAATCGACGCCATCTGTCTCCCCAACCCCGTGCCGAGATCGGCCCATCGCATCCCGGGCCGGATCGCCTTCGACCTACGCCGCGGCTCAGCCGGCCCGGCGCTCGTCCACACCACGTCGCGTCATTGTACGCGGGCCCGCCGCGCGATGGATGTGATGGTATTGCCGATCGAGGGGTGGAGACGTGCGCCGGTGCCGGGTTCCGGCCGCGTGCGCGTCTGTCGCGATGGGTGGCGCCGTCTGGGCGTCGCCCGCGGCGAGAGAACTGAAGACCCAGGCTAGTGGTCCGTCAACCGTGATCCGCCGATCGGAGGCGTCGTCGTCGTCGTAGGGGAGGGTCCCGTGCCCTCCCATCGTCCGCAGGACGATACCGGGGCCGCGCGTCAACGGGTATGCCCTCCTGCGTCGGGCATCGGGAGACGATGGAGGCACGGGACCCTCCCCTACGAGAACGACGGGCGGGCCAGCGAATCAGCCGTGACAGTTCACGAGAGCCTGTCATGTGTTCTGCGGTTGGCCGCTGCTATCCTTGGCTCCTCAAGGAAGGGAGTACAAGCGGATGACAGCAGCACCGCGCCGACCGTACCCGAGCACTGGCGGCCTCGCCGAGGCGTTGACATTTCATGCGTCCTTCGACGACGGTCCCGACGCCGACTTCGGCAGCGGTGACGGCCGGATCTACAGTGTGACGGTCGAGCATGGACAGGAAACCGGCGAGCTGATACCGGGACTCGGCCAGCCAGCCCTGACGATCGCCGAGGGTCGAGGTAAGTTCGGTTCGGCGCTTGAGTTCACGCGGGAGAACAGCCACGTCGTGCTCTTCAAGGCGGCTGGGAACGTCGCGTACTCCGAGTCGGACTTCGGCGGGACCGCATCATTCTGGCTGAGCGGCGATCCCGCGGAGATACCCGGGCGCTACTGCGACCCCTTCCAGCTGACCGACAAGGACTACAGCGACGCCTGCATCTGGATCGACTTCACGAAGAACGACACGCCGCCGGACTTCCGGCTCGGGTGCTTCGGGAACCAGAGCGAGTGGGATGTCACCGGCCAGCGGGGGCAGAGCGAGGAGTTCCACGTCCGACTCGCAAAGGTCGCGGAGCCACCGTTCGGCACGGGCCAATGGACCCACGTCGCGATCACCTGGGACGGCCTCAACACGTCCCAGCCTGGGCGAGCACGCCTGTATCTCAACGCCGAGTACAGGGGGGCGACGAGCAGGGTTGGCGAGCGATTCTCCTGGGACGTCGACAAGGTCAACATCCGCCTCGGGACTGGCCACTACGTCGGCCTGGTCGACGATCTCGCCTGCTTCAATCGCCCCCTCTCAGCTGATGAGGTTCGCGCGCTGTTCGAGCTCGAGAGGGGCGTCGCGGAGCTGCATACGCGCTGAGTGGGGATCTACCTTTACAACCAAGCCCTACCCCACGTCCATAACAGACCCTAGGCCGGTTTATTCATGGGCGACGTGGCATCCATTACGCCGTCCAGGCTCCGCCCGGGGCTAAAGACCCCGGGCTGAATGAGATAACCCGGCTGAAGCCGGCTGCCACCCGTCTCGACTATCGGAGAGACCCGAACACAGCCCCGTGGTTCCAGCCCCCTTCAGGGGGGTTATCGGGGTCAGCCCGGGGTCTTTAGCCCCGGGCGATGCCTGGGCTGCGCCCCGAATCCGCCCCGGACGACCCCGCGGCGCTGCGCCCCGAATCCGCCCCGGGCGGAGCCTGGACGGCGTAATGGATGCCACGTCGCCCATGAACAATCCAGGCTAGCGAGGAATCCTCGCCGCCCGGCGACGCCGGTGCCGGGCAACGGCCTGAGGCGGATCGCTCAGCACCGCCGCCGATGGCAGAGAGATGGTCGTGCTGGACGCCTCTTCGGGTGTCGTCGGGAGGCCGCCGTTGGCGGCCGGGGTGCCGCACGGCGCCTCCAACTGGGGAACGGTGACGAAGGTGTAGCCCTTCTCGCGCAGGGTCGCGATGATGCGGGGGAGGGCCTCTGCGGTTGACGACGCCGTCGTCGGGCCGTCCAAGTGAAACTCGACGATCGCGCCGTCGTAGGCGCTGTTGACGACCTTGTCGTACACCTGGTCGGCCGTGACGTCGGCCGACCAGTCGTTGGTGGTGATCTGCCAGCCAACTGGCACGTAGCCTTCGGAGGCGATGACGGTTCGTACCCGGTCGTCGATGGTGCCGGCGTAGGGGGTGAAGTAGGGAGCCGGGGGCCGGCCCAAGGCGGCCGTCAGCGCGTCCTCGCCGGCCTGAATTTCGGCTCGCACTTGGTCATCGCCGGCGGTGGTCAGGTTGATGGCGTTGTAGCCATGGCTGGCAACGATGAAGCCGTCGTCGACGATGCGCTGAAAGCTTTCGGGGAAGCGCTCTGGCCACCAGCCCATGACGAACATCGTCGCCGCCACGCCCTCGCTCTCGAGGGTGCGGAGGACGATGGGATCGGCGTCGTTGCCGATGCCGACGTTGAAGATCAAGGCGATCCGGTTGCAGCCGGTCGTCCCCTGGAAGAAGTTCACCGCTTCGTTCGGGGCGATCACGTGGTACATCCGCTCGATCACGACGCCGCTTGTCAGGCCGACCGCGGCGATCCGGTGGCGACCGAGCTCGCTCTTGCCTGGGACTTCGAGATCGACGGAGGCCGCGCCTTCGTCGGAAACCGTGACGGTGCGCAGGGTGCTGTAGTCGTCGCCTTCGACGCCGTACCAGCGCAATGCGACCTGTTCACCGGCGTGATAGCCCGAGACGTCGATCGTCAGGCCGTCGCCGCGTTCACCGAGGATGGTCTCCACGGACATGCGCGGGTTGGTGACACGCAGGCGGACCGTCGCCTCGCGCTCGTCGCCGTCGGAGGCCCGGGCGTACCAGTTGCCGGGGCGGACATCGGGGACGGGGAAGGTGCCCTCGCCGGTTCCCCCGGCGGAGGGTTCGAACGAGGTTTGCGACTGCTTGATGCCCTCCCAGTAGACCTTGACGGTGCTCCCCGGCTCGAAGCCGGAACAGGTCATCGTCAGCGGCTGATCGGGGACGGCGGCCTCGTCCGAAACGGCGCACTCGGGTTCCGACGACGCCGAGAAGGTCGGCTCCGGGGTGGGCGTCGGAGGCTGGGTTGGGGCGGCGGTGGCGGTGGGCGCCGGGGTGGGTGTGTTGGCCCGCGTCGTCGGCGTGGCAGTTGCTGCCGGGGCCACGCTGGTGGCCTCCTCAGGGGATGCGGTCGGCGCCACCGTTGGCGTCCGGGTGGTCGCCTGAGCCAGCAGCGCGGCGGGGTCCGGGTCGTCGTCGGGGGACGCCTCTGAGGCTGGGCCGCCGCCGACCGCCGCGACGGTCGGCGTTGGATCCGGGTCGGCGCTCTGGGCGCTGACCCATACTCCGAGCGGAGCGCCGATCAGGATCATGATGAAGCCGGCCACGGTCATTTGGGCCGTACTCCACCCCCGTTTGACCCGCATTCCCCGTTGCCGCGTGAACACCAGGACTCCTCGACCCCCACCATCGATCAACTGGACTCATTATGCGCCGAGTGTACCAGCGTACCGGGAAGCATTCCGCGAATTCCTACCAATTGTGGGCAAGGGCTAGGACCGTTGGGGGGGAAGCGGTTGCCTGCGCTACGCCCGCGACTTGGGATCGAGGACGTCGCGGAGGCCATCCCCGACCAGGTTGAAGGCCAGCACAGTAAGGAGGAGGGCCAGACCGGGGCCGAGCGAGTACATCGGGTGGACGGTCAGATAGACCGTGCCCTCTTTGATCATCTGGCCCCAGGATGGGGTGGGCGGCTGCACGCCGAGACCGATGAAGGAGAGGCTTGCCTCGAGCCGGATGGCGGACGCCATCCACAGGCTGCCGAAGACGAGCAACTCACCGCCGATGTTGGGCACGATGTGCCGGGTGAGGATCCTGCCATCGCGAACCCCGACCGCCCGGGCGGCCTCGACGAACTCCTTGCGCGTGATCGCGAGGGTTGGGCCATAGGCGACCCGGGCGAACCGGGGCGTGATCGTCAGGCCGATGGCGATGATCATCTTGTCCAGCCCGGGCCCCAGCACCGCCAGGACGAGCAGGCCGGTGATCAGGTCGGGGAAGGCAAGGAGGACATCGACCAGTCGCATCAGGGTGGTGTCGATCTTGCCGCCGAAATAGCCGGCCGTGACCCCGATCGCCGTACCCAGCGTCCCACCGAACAGGACCGACAAAATACCGACCTGGAGCGCGACCCTGGCTCCATAGAGCACCCGGGAGAAGATGTCGCGGCCCTTGTCGTCGCGGCCCAGGAGGTACTCGAGGCTCGGGGTCTCCAGCTTGTTGACCACGCTCTGCTCGAGGGGATCGTGCCGGGAGAGGACTGGCGCCAGGAGCGCGGTCAAGGTGATCGCCGCGATCAGGACGACGCCATAGATGGCAGACTTGTTGCGCTTAAAGGTCCGCCACGCGCGCTGCCTACCGGAAACGAGCTTGATCCCCTCCAGGTTCGCCCCAGCGAGCGGGGCGGCCGGTGTTGCGGGACTGGCGCTTGCCATCAGCTAAACCTGACGCGGGGATCGACGTAGGTGTAGATCAAATCGGTAAAGAGGTTGATCAGGACGATGATCGTGGCGTAGACGACCATGATCGATTGCAGGGCGGTGTAGTCCTTCTGCTTGGTCGCGCCGACCATCAGTTTGCCCAATCCCGGCCGGACGAAGACTTCTTCGACCAGCACCGACGAGCCGATCAGGCTGATGGCGAAGATGCCAACGAGCGAGATGATCGGGATCAGTCCGGCCCGGAGCGCGTGCTTGATCAGGACGATGAACTCAGTCAACCCCTTGGCCCGGGCCGTGCGCACGTAGTCGTCGCTCATGACGCCGAGCATGACCGAGCGGGTCATGCGGGCGATGTAACTCATTTCGATCAAACCCAGGGTCAGAGCCGGCAGAAAGAGGTGGCTCAGGTTGTCCCGCGGGTCGGAGAAATCGCCTGTGCCAACGGCTGGGAAGAGGTCGATCTTCACCGCCAGGAAGTAGATGAGCAGGATGCCGAGGTAGAAGGCCGGCAGCGAGAGCCCGATCAGCGACACGATCCGGCCGATATAGTCCGGCGCCTGGTTCTGCTTGATCGCGGTGATGACCCCGATCGGGACCCCGAGTATCAACCCGATCAAGATCGCGGCGAAGGTCAGTTCCAGCGTGTGCGGCAGGGCGCTGGTGATCTGGTCGGAGATCGGCTGGCGGCTGATCAGGGACTTGCCCAGATCACCCTGGGCGAGGTCCGTCAGGAAGGTGATGTACTGCCGCCAGAGCGGCTCGTTCAGCCCCATCTGCTCGCGGAGTGACTCGACGGCCTCCTGATTGGCGTTGTCGCCGAGGACCGCCGCGGCCGGGTCGCCCGGCGCCACGCGCACGATGAAGAAGATCACCGTGAAGACGGCGAGCAACGTCGGGATGGCGAGCAGCAGGCGGCGGATGATGTGTTTGAGCATGAGCTTTCGGCGTCCGGCGTCCGGCGTTCGGCGTTCGGCGTCCGGAAACGGCTCTTGCATTGCCCCCGCCGCGCTACGAAGGAGCGGGAGGAAGGGGCCGTTCCCGAACGCCGATCGCCGGACGCCGAACGCCGATCCTTTAGCGAGTAACCGTCGTCGTCTCGTCGATACCCGGGTAGAGGGCCAGGACCGAGACGAGTTCGTGGCCGTAGTCGACGCCCTGGGAGCGGGCGTAGACCTGGTTCTGGTAGTGCAGCGGCACCGCGACGAAGTCCTTCAGGATCTGGAGGTTGGCTTCTTTCCAGATCGGTATCTGGGCGGCCGGATCGAGCTCGGCCCGGGCCTGGGCGATCAGGTCATCGATGCCGGTGTAGTGGGAGAAGTTTGCGTCCGGCTTGGCGCCGGTCATGATGATCGAGTCGGAGGCGAAGAAGCGGTTCAGGTAGGAATCGGCGGTCGGCCGGTACGCCGAGTAAATCACGATCGGGTTCACGCCCTCGCGGATTTGGCTGTGCATCGTGGCGTGGTCGACCACGCTGAGCTCGATCTCGATTCCGATCTCGCTCAATTCCGCCTGGAGCACTTCGTAGTTGGAGCGGTAGGCGGCCATCTCCGAGGTCACGAGCGAGAGTGAGAAGCCGTCCGGGTAGCCGGCCTCGGTGAGCAGGGCTTTCGCCTGCTCGATATCTTGATCGATTGGCAGGCCAGCTGCTTCCACTTCCTCGCGGGTCAGGCCTCCGGGAACCAGTTGCTCGGGTACGACCGAATACGTGATCTCGGCCACCGGCGAGCCGTAGAGCGCCTGGTGCTCCTCACGGCTGATTGCCAGGGTAATTGCCTGGCGGACGAGCGGGTCCTTGAGGTACTCGTTGGTGATGTCGAGGTTGAGGAAGACGGATTCGCCGACCCCGAAGATCTCTGCGACAAGATTGCCCTCGGTGTTGATCCGATCCACCCAGGCGGCTTCGGCCAGGCCGGCGCCGGCATCGATCTCACCGGACTGCAGGGCCAGCTCGCGGGAGGTGGTATCCGGCATGTAGCGGATTTCGACGCCGGCGAGCTTCGGGGCGCCCCGGAAGTAATCATCGTTCGCCACCAACTCGAGGCTGGTCTGCGGCGTGTAGGCGCTGAACATAAACGGGCCGGTGCCGACCGGGTTGGTCTTGAAGGCATCGGCTCCCAGAGCCTCGTACGCCTGCTGACAGACGATGTAGCCGCCCTGGTAGTTGGTGAACTTGGGCAGGAAGAGGGTCGGTGAGAGGGGGGTGTCGACCGTGACCTTGACGGTGGTCGGATCGACCGCCTCGAAGGTCATCCCGGTGTACTCTCCGGCGGAGCCGGAGGTCTCAGCATTGGCGGCCTTCTGCAAGGAGAAGACGACATCGGCCGAGGTGAGCGGGTAGGCCTCGGAGTTGGCCGTCGGGTGGCACATCGCGTCGTCGCGGAGGGTGAAGGTCCAGGACTGCGTCCCCGCCTCGTCCACCGGCTCGGGAACGGTGGTCGCGAGATCGGGCTCGATCACGCTGGCGTCGCCGGGTTTGTACCGGACGAGACCATTGAAGACCATGTCGACAACGGTCCGGTCCTGGGTGCCGGAAGCAAGATGGGGATCGAGGGTGGCCAGGTCCTGGGCGTTGACCCCGAAGCGGAGGGTCTGCCGCTCTCCATCCTGGGCGTTCGCCTGCGACGCGCGCAGGCTGAGGGCCGGCATGAGGAGCATCACCATCGTCAGAACAGCGATCAACGATCGTCGGTGCTTCATTGCGTCTCCCTCTGTGAAGTGGTGGTTGAACACCAAGTTTCGAGAACCGGTTGGCACGTCGCCCCGGCACTTCCCGTCGAACCACGCCATTGTGGTTTCGTGGCGGTTCCTCCTTCTCCTACGAACGTACTTCTGATATGGATGGCCCCAACCGGAGTCCAGTGTAGCGAACTCACTCGCATTGTGCGCAACCTTCAGCCATGCAGCGTCGGCGCGGCTGGCGTCTCCATCCCAGTTTTCGCGAATCGAGAGCGGCGGAACGGCGCGATCGGCAGGGAGGTCTCGCCGCGGAGGGCGAGGTCGGCCAGGATCCGGCCGGTCACGGGGCCAAGGCAGAAGCCATGCCCGGAGAAGCCTGCCGCGACGACCAATCCGTCGTACTCCGGTGCCCGCTCGATCACCGGCAGTGCGTCTGGGGTCAAATCGAGCAGGCCGCCCCAGACCCTGGCTATCCGGGCCTCGGTGATGGCGGGCACGACTCGGGCCGCCCGTTGGAGCAAGGTGACAATCTCGGTCCCAAGCGGCTGGACCGCGTCGTAGCCGCTCGCCAGGTCGGACAGGGCAAATGGCCAGGCCGTGCCGCCGGCCGTAAAGCGGAGACGACCGTCGACCTGCTGCCGCCCGGCGAGGTCGGCATTGGCCACGCCCAGTACCTGCTTGAGCTCGATCCCGACCGGGGTTGTCTGCACGGCGGCGACGTGGCCGATGCGCAAAGGCACATCGAGTCCCAGTGGCGCCAGGAGATCGCCGGTGTAGACCCCGGCCACGACCACGACGGTATCGGCGGCAAGCTGGCCGTCGCTTGTCACGACGCCCGTCACCTTGCCGCCCGTGATGGTGATGCCGGTCACCGTCGTGCCGGTGCGGATCGTCGCCCCGTGCCGCTCCGCCGCCGCGGCGAAAGCGTGCACGGTCTTGGTTGGATTGGCGTGGCCGTCGGTCGGGCAGAGCGATGCCGCCAGGATCTCGTCAGAGAGTCCCGGCGCTACCGCGCGCACGGCAGCGCCATCCGGCAAGAAGGTGAGGTCCAGACCGGAAGCCCGTCCGGTGGCCACCACCCCTTCGATGACGGGGACTTCTTCCGGGGTGCGCGCCAGGCGCAGGTTGCCGTCCTGGCGGTACTCGATATCGGCGTCCAGTTCGGCGCCCAGGGTCATCCAGCGGTCAACGGCCGCGGTGGCCAGGGGGAGCTCGGCCGGGTGCCGTCCGGACTGCCGGACCCCGGCAAGCGTCCATCCCGAGGCCATACTGGCGAGCTCGCCCCGTTCGAGCAGCGTGACCTTCGCCCCTGCCTTCGCTAGCTCGTAGGCGGCGGCGACCCCGCTGATGCCGCCGCCGATCACGAGAACGTCCGCCTGTGCGCCTGTCATCCCGGTCCCCGCTGTATTCGCCGCAAGCGACAACATCGATGTATCGATTCCACAATCATCGGGCTTCGCGCCGGTAGATCGCCACGTTGTAGCTGAGCTCGAGTTTCTCGTTCGCGCGGCCCCGTTCGCCGAAGTAGAACCCCAGGAGCGTTTGGGCTTCGGCGAGGGTGTCGAAACGGAACGCCGTATGCACGATCTCGACGGAGAACCCACGCGTGCGCCACCAGTCGTGATCGCTCGCGAAGGCCGTCGGGTTGGGGGCGAAATCGAGGAACTCGTCGGCACCGGCGTTGTCCGCAATCACGATCGGCCCACCTGCCTGAACGACGCGGTCCAGAGCCGCCAGGCTGGCATCGACGCCGGGCAGACACGCGAAGAAGAAGGCCCAGGTCGCGTAGCCGCCCGCCATCGACCTGTCCGCGATCGGCAGGTCCGGCGCGGCGGCCCGGATCCAGGGCAGGCGGCGGTCCTTCCGGATCATGCCCGCCGCTGGCTCCAGGGCGATCACCGTCCGTCCGGGCCGGGTGAGCCGCATGGCGGTGAACCCATCGCCCGCGCCGACATCAAGGATCAGCCCGTCCGGAAGCAATTCATCGATCCGGCCGACGACGATGCCGTCCCGGTCCATGCAGCGGCGCTCGATCTCGAACATCGCCGGATCGCTGGCGCCGTAGAAGGGGATGACCTTCGGCATCGCGTTGACGTACCCCTAAGTGAACAGCATTATTGCTGGACGGTTGCGGTCAGTTTCACGGTCCGACCTACCAGACGCAGCCAGTATGACGCGGGAGTAGAGGCATGGTCGCCAAGGTGACGATCACGACGACTGTCGAAGCAGATGGCTCCGTACGACTTCCGGAGAGTCAGATCCAACTGGCCGGAATCCAGCCTGGAGACCAAGTCCGGATTGAGATCGTGAAGGACGTGGAGCCACCTGGCCGGGCACTGGTGCCCGGGCCAGATGCAGTGGACCGGATTGACGTGGCAGACCACCCAGTGGCGCTAGATGCCGACGAACTCGCCGCCCTTTCGTTCGACGAATGGCTTGCCTACGGCCGTTCGTTGGTTTCGTTCGAGGGCCTTAGAGTGGAGGAGATCATCCGCCAAGGCGAAGACGCCGCGGCGGACGAATGGTGGGAACGGTTCCATCAGGATGAATGAGGGGCTGGTTGATACCAACGTCTTCGTTCACGCACTGTTGGTTGACGAGGGGTCGGCAAAGTGTCGTGCGTTTCTGGACGGCGTTCGGGATGGATCGATTTCGGTCGAAGTCCACCCGCTCGTCGTGCATGAGTTGACGTACAACTTTATGCGATTTCGCGTATTCGCCGATCGACGTGTGATCGCAGAGTACATTCGGTCGGTTCTCCAATGGCCCGGCATCGTCTCTGATGTCACGGTCCTGGATCGGGCACTCGATCGATGGGGAGGCGAGCAGCGCGTCGCGTTCGTCGACGCTTTTCTCATCGAGCTTGCGCTGCGTGACAATCTGCCCGTCTACACGATGAACCGTCGGGACTTTGAGCCGTTTGGCGTGCAGACGCCGAGCCCGCTCCCCTCGGGATCCTGACCGTATCAAGCCCCGCCTAGCCCGTCTCCACCGTCAGCCCGTCGTATGCGATGTCGATGCCTGGCGGCACCATCTCGCTCGCCTCGGCGTGGCTGACGTCGTGGGAGAGATGGATGAGATAGGCCTGGCGCGGGGCGAGATCCTGGATGATCTCGACCGCTTCCGGGATGCTGATGTGGGTGGGGTGGGGCGTGGCGCGCAGGCCGTTGAGGACGAGGATATCCAGGCCGCGCAAGAGATCGATGGAACTCTCCGGGATCGCCTTGACGTCAGTCACGTAGGCGATCTCGCCGAGCCGGTAGCCGATGATCGCCAGACGGCCGTGCATCACCGGGATGGGGACGATCACCCGGCCGTCGGGCGGAAAGGCACTGAACGGGCCGGTGACCTCATGTAGGATCAGGTCCGGCTTGCCGCCATAGAACGGAAAGATATCCTGGAAGGTGTAGGCATAGCGCTCGCGCAGGACCGCTGCCGTCTCCGGGTTGGCGAAGACGGGTAAGTGCTGCTGCTGGATCTCGTTGAACCGGCGCAGGTCGTCGAAGCCGCCCGTGTGGTCGGCGTGGGCGTGGGTCATCAGGATCGCGTCGACCCGCTTGAGCCCTACGGCCAGCGCCTGGATACGAAGCTCGGTCGCGGTATCGATCAAGTAGATGCGGTCGTCGTCGTCGTGGATGACGGCGGAGGTGCGATTGCGCTTGTCCCGCGGATCGGTTGACATGCAGACGGGGCAATCGCAGCCGATGATCGGGACGCCGTTCGAGGTGCCCGTGCCGAGAAAGGTCAAGCGCACGGTTGTGATCGTCTCCTGATGGTGCAGCGAAGGCACAGCGCGACTCCGGCGAGTATGCCAGACTTCCGCCTGGACGGTTCCTGGAGGACGAGGCATCTCCCAGACGGCCGACGATCCGCCCCTGGAGGAACCTCCTGGTTACGGCAAAGTTGCCCGGGACACAAGGCGGCGACCAACGGCGCGCCGCGTCCCCATCGCCCGGGGCCAATTCGGAGCGCCGCGTTGCGGCAACGCCTGGGGCTAAAGGCCGGCTGCCACCCGTCTCGAGACTCGGAGAGAACCGGAGCGTACCGACCCTAGCCCCGGCGTGGCAGCGCCCTTCAGGGGGGTTATCCGGCTCAGCCCGGGGTCTTTAGCCCCGGGCGACGCCATGACGGCACCAACCTATTCGTTCAACGCTCAAGACATACGACAGGAACGCCCGGGACCGCACGCGGTCCCGGGCGTTCGTCGTTTTCGTGGGCGTACCTCGTGAGTCAGGCAGGTTGGCCGGCCCGGGACCAGGTCTAGTGGGAGATCTGTTCGCGAGCGTCGGTGGCGCAGTCGTCGGTGTAGCTGGCGAGGTGGATGTCGTTGAACTCGCTCGAGGTGGGCTCGGACTCAACGAGCAGGATGTCGTTCGCGCACTCGGGATTGAGTTGCATCTCGTCCTTGAGATCCGCCGCCAGAAGCGCCTCGCCTTCGCGGCTGATAACGTAGTCGCGCGCGGTGCTGCGGTCGGTTTCCATCGGGGTCCCTCCTCGCCGGATGGGCAACGTTGCCCGCTGTCCGACGTCTTCGCGGCGGGTAGAAGGTGTCGATTAAAACGCAGCATGTCGTGTGCCAGCGCGTCACGGGTGCCAGCCAGCCCGGTTCCCCAGAGTACTCCGTCTGTTTGAGGTTGTGAACCCTCCCGTGGTGACCTGACCAACAGACGTGCCGTTGCCAGAAGGCGTTTTAGGGTTGGATCGGTGATGGCGCCGATCCAGATCCGTCGCGCGGGAGGGCATGATGACGGTACGTACGGAACGGAACCCCTACATTCGTTTCAGCCGCGTGAATAGGCCCCTGCTCCAACAACCGCCGACGGCTCGCCGGGCTTGCGATCGGAGAGACGCTCGTTGTCGATGCGCGAAATGTTGAGGTAGATGTCGTCATCAATTGGCGTCGCCGCTCACGGCGGTCGGGACTCCGCCAGTGGTCAAGCAAACAGGGCGCGGACTGGCGCTGATCGGTGGCGTCACGAAGACGTGGATGACGGGCTTGGCACCCGGCGGCGTGTCGACCTGGGTGCTTGTGCGGGAACCGGGCGTCTGCCATGCTGTGCCTGCTGTGAACAAGCAGGCGGCAAACCGGACACCGGACACCGGACAGGCTGCGGATATGGACGGCTTCCTGTCCGCCACCTCGGCCGCTGTCGTGCTGGGCGTCGACAAACGCACGATCCGCCGCGCCATCGCCCGGGGCGACCTGCATGCCACCAAGCACGCCGGCGTCTACCGGATCACCCCTGCTGAACTCGACCGCTACCGCAGGCGGGGCGGGATCGCCGCCACACCTCAGGTCCCGACGCAGCACTACAGGCCCAGGATCCTCCCGTTCTCCGACCGGGCAGCACCAAGCGCACCGGCGCTCCCCCGGACGCGTACGTCGCTGGTCGGCCGGCAGGCAGAGATTGCCGCCGTTCGCGCCTTGCACCTCCGGCCCGATGTGGCGCTCGTCACGCTGACCGGCCCGGGCGGCGTGGGCAAGACCCGGCTCGCCCTTGAGGTGGCGCGAGAACTCGCCGATGTCTTCCCGGCCGGGGTGTGGTTCGTGCCGCTCATCAACCGCTGCGGCTTCGGAGCCGGCACTTGGCCGGCTGAAGACCGAGGAGGATGACCATGTCGTCGAGACCAACTTGCCCGCGCCGTCCGCCTGGCGGCCTGGCTCGTGATCGCCGCCGTCGGGCCCGCTTAGCACCTGAGAGGAACCACGCCATGAAGCGCGTCCTCCTTGCCCTCGCGCTCTTCGCCGCGCTGTCCCTCGGCAGCATCGGCGCTGCCGCCGCCCACGAGATCACGGTCGTCCCGCCGGGTGGCGGTGTCGGCACGAGCCACGATCTGGCGAAAGGGACACCCCGCCACTTCCCCGACGGGGACGACCCCGGCATCGCCCCGGATAGCGCCGCCAGCCAGGGGAAACAGGCGCGGCGATCCCGGCGGCGGCCGGTACCATCACCGGCGGCAGCTGCTAGGGGCTCGCACAGCCGAGCCAGAAGCGCGCCACGCTCGCCCTGCCCCGCGGCGTGGCGCCCTTTTTCTATGACGTCAGTGTTGGGACGCCGACGCCAGGCACCGCCTACGCGGCCACGGCCCTGCCCTGCTCACGCCTGGGATCGACGCCGCTTGGCGGAGCCGCACCGGTCGCGGAATAGCCTACCAGCGGCGCCGGCGATCGCTCATCGGAGGCATCCATGGTCGTTCTCCTTCGTAGCCATGTCGCCGTATCATCGTCTTGGCCGTGGTCGTCAGCATTGTCGGTCTATCGAGACCGGGCGGCGCCAACGCCGCGACCGATCCCCTCGCCGTCGCACAGCGGGCGGCGGCCGTGCTGACCCAGCCCCCCATCCCCTTCGCCGGCGGCGCCTACGACGGCGACGACGGGCTTACGCGGTGGGGGGACGACCGCCCGATCGACGACGTCATCGCCTTCGGCCACGTCCTGCACGTCGCCGGGCGTCCCGATGTGGTCGACTCGTCCGGCCCCCGCGTCCTCGCCGCCGATTACCGGCGCGCCTTCCCCGACCTGGTCCTGACGGTCCAGGGGGTCGACCTGATCGGCGAGCGCGTCACGGTGCGGTGGTCCCTGCGCGGGACCGTGCGGGGCTCGTTCGCGGGGTTGGCGCCGACCGGCCCGCCCTACGAGGAGGCCGGGGCGTTCGTGTTCCGCCTCGATGGCGGCCGGGTGACGGAGACCTGGGTCGAGGCGCGGACCGCCGACCTGCTGCGGCAGGCCGGGGCAGAGCCGCTGCCGGCCGAGTCCGTCTTGCTGCCCGCCACCGATCCGCATGGACCCAGCGACCCCTACGTTCCTATGATCGAGGACAACCCATACACCGGACGCTGAAGCCCAACCCGATGCTTTCTCAACGCGGTTGCACGTCCAACAGAAGAACTCACGGCGACGGGCCGGATCGGAGAGCCAAGGGAGTCGCGCGTTGGGCTCGATCGTGTCACCCTCCGCCATGAGGTGGAGGGCCTCGGTCTCTACGACGATCCTCGGGCGGGGCCAGTACCGGGCAGCACGACCTCCGCGTCTCGCCTCAGTGTCGGTGCTGACGCAAGCGATCATCGGCACGCGACACCAGGCTGCCACAGTGCATCCTTCGACTCTGAATCCCCTTCCCTGCACCGCCGGTTGGATCTTGGCCATTCACACTGGATACGTATTTTCCAAACGGCCACTGTCCCGTCGGGCCTTTCCGTCACGCCAACAACGACACAGGGGCCGGGACAAATCCCGGCCCCTGTTAATGTTCCTGCTAGACCGCGCCGGGTCTCAGAGCGCGACGGTGAAGTTCCTGTTGTAGAAGCCGTTCGGCAGCGGAGCGGTCTGGAAGTCGTCAACATCCTGGAAGAAGCCGACGCTGTCGAGCGTCTGGGACCGACCGTCAGCCGGACAGTGGAGGTACAGCGGGTCGAGCAGCCAGAGATCGCCAAATTGTGGATCCCAGGCAACCACGTTGATCGTGTCTCCATTCCGCACAGAACCAAGCGTTATGAGTTGAGACGGGCCGGCGAAGCCGTTCGCTTCGTTATACACGGTGGTGCCGTTCACCTGGACCCGCACGTCATCGTCCCTGTTCACCGGGGCCGTTGCATCGGTCGGGCTGGATGAGATAACGGCAGCGGCGCAACCACAGTAATATGTTGCTCCGCAACCGTCTGACACGGTGCCGAAGACTCCGGCGCATGCTTCGTCCTGCGTCAGAGCGTCGCAGGCACACTGCCCATCGGCGTCACAGAAGCTGTTCGGAAATGCCGTGCACTCGCTGCATCCCTGTGCCTGGCCGCCGCAACCGTCGTCCCATACACCACACTCGACGCCCAGATCTCCGCAGGTATCGGGCGCACATGAACAGGCCCCGCTATCGCAGAAGCTGTTGGCGAAGGCGGTACATTCCGAATCCAGGCAGCAGTCGGTGAAGATGAAGTCGCCGTGTTCTTGCTGGTGCTCGCTGAGGGCATTGCCGGAAACGGAAATGATCTCATATGGGTTCGAACTGCTGCCGGTGAAATGACAGATCGTCACCTTGTCTTGCGGTTCCGCCGAGGCTCGACCGAAGCGACCCCCAACGACCGCGGCACCTCCTGCTATGAGCGCTCGAGCTACCGATCTTCGGGTCCGTGGCCCTGCCAGGGTTCGGGTCAGGGCATCGAATTTGGAACTGTCCACGTCGATCTACCCCTTCTCTGACATCGAACCGCGACTGCTAAGTTGCGGCACCGAACGCTAAGCAGACCGTATTCCGCCTGCCACAACGTGGCAGGCGGACGGCAACGAAGCCGGGCTCCGTGATGGATCCCGATCGGTGCGGTTTTGGCTACCGGAATCGATCACATGGTAGGGGATGAGATGGCAATGTCAACACAGTGAGGCTAGTGCTTAACGGCTAGTGCTTTGGCCACAGTAAGTAGCTATCCGGCGCGACATTTCACAGTACTTTGATGGTCATTGCAGAACATGCAACTCACGTTTGCACACTGCGTTTTCGTAAGAAAGGTCCGCGGCAAGAACTTCGTCAATCGACTGGCTCCGCTTTCTTGAGCACAATCACAACCTGAGCCAACACGAACTAAAGCGCTCGTCGGAGTGGTTGGCCGCGTTCCCCTGCCGCCCGGGGCTAAAGACCCCGGGCTGAGCAAGACAACCCCCCGATTGGGTGTTGCGGAATTGTTAGGCGGTTGCGTGGCGTTGCCGGGAGCGGGTGACGCCGACTCCGCTGCCGCCCGGGGCTCACGGCCCAGGGTTGGCCCGGGCTCACAGTGACAGCCTCTCCGAGGCTAGTACGCGCGAATCCGTTAGCCTCGGAGAGGCTGTCGGGTTGAGCCCGGGCCGTGAGCCCCGGGCGGCGGAGGGACGGCGTTCCAAAAACCACCGATCAATTCCGCAATGTCCATAAGGGGGCTGCCACGCCCGGGCTCTATTCGGATCTCTCCGCCGGTCGAGCCGGGCGGCAGCCGGCTTCAGCCGGGTTTGTGGAGGTAGCCCGGGGTCTTGAACGCCTGGTGTGAGATAGCCGGGAAGGTCCCGGTCGCCGACGGTTGGGGTGCTGTACCCCCCGCCGTCGCGACAGGAGCCCCGCCCGTGGTCGATCCCGAGACCGTCCGGACGGAGGTGTCCGTGGCCGTCGACACCTTCTGCAAGGCCGACCTCACCGTCCCCGTCCGGCCCGGCCCCGCGCCGGCGCTGAGCCCGAGCGAGGTCGTGACGCTGGCGATCTCCGGCCAGTGGACGCGGTTCGGCTCCGAGACCGCCTCCTACGGGTAGTGTGGCGGGGGCTGCGCCCGCTCTTCCCGACCCTGCCCAGCCGCCCCCAGTTCAACCGGGCCGTCCGGGCCCACCACGCCGCCATCGCCGCCGTGGCCCACGCCCTCGGCGGGCGACTGGCGGTCGGCGACGACCGGGCCTACGAGGTGGTCGACGGCACCGGGCTGGTCACCCGCAACGCCAAGCGGCGCGGGCGGGGCTGGCTCTGGGGGCAGGCCGACATCGGCAGGTGCCCCCGGCTCGGGTGGTACGAGGGGTCCGCCTCCTGGTGGCGACGACGCCGGGCGGGGCGATCACCGGCTGGGGGATCGCCCCGGCCTGCACCAACGACCGGACGCTGGCCGAGACCTTCTTCGCCGCCCGCGCCGACCCCCAGCCGGGCCTGCCTGGGGTCGGCGCCCCGATCAGCGACCGCTCGTCGCCGACATGGGCTTCAGCGGGCTGGGGTGCCAGCCGCAGTGGGAGGCCGCCTACGACGCGGTCGTCGTCAGCGCCCCCCAGACCGGCAGCAAGCGGGCCTGGTCCAAGGCTTGGCGCCGGTGGATCGCCGGCATCCGCCAGGGCATCGAGACGGTCAACGACCGCCTGCTCTTCCGCTGCGGCCTCGATCGCGAACGGCCCCACGCGATGAGCGGCCTGCTGGCCCGGCTGGCCGCGGCGGTCGGGCTGCACAATGTCTGCAGCTGGCTCAACCGCAACCACGGCCGTGGCCTCCTCGAATTCGCCGACCTGATCGATTGGCCCTGACCCGCTCACAACTCACACCAAGCGTTTAAGACCCCGGCCTGACCCCGATAACCCCCCTGAAGGGGGCTGCCACGCCGGGGCGGTGGTCGGATCGCTCCATCAATCGAGACGGGTGGCAGCCGGCTTCAGCCGGGTTATCTGGAGGTCAGCCCGGGGTCTTGAGCCCCGGGCGACGCCGGGACGGCGCCAACCTCTTGCCCCGGGCGACGCCGACACGGCGCTATCTCGTGCAACCGCGTCCCATGCACCGACGCGACGCCGCGCCCCATTGGCGCCCCCTCGCTCCCCTACCAAACGACCACCCCACCCACCATGCTACCCTCCGGCCCACCGGCCATCGGCCCGTACCGTCCCACCCCGACCTCATGCGGAGAACCCGATTGGACCGTAGCAAAACCCATTACGACCTGCGTGACGCGTTTGCCGGCGACGGCTGCGCCATCTGCGCCCTAACCCAAGTCTCCGTCGACCGCTACTTCGCCGCCCTCAACTACGAGGCCGCCGGGGATCGTGGCGTCCGCGCCCACCTCCGCCAGACCCTCGGCTTCTGTCAGCCCCATGCCCATCAGTGGCTCGGGGCGGCCCACGTCCTCGCTACCGCGGTCATCTACGCCGAGGTCCTCGATCAGGCCCGGAACGACCTCCGCTCCCTCTCTTACCGCCGCTTCGGGTCTCGCATCCCATCCATCCTGCGCTCGCGGGGTAGCGCCGAATCCGACGCGGCGACGAACATTCCCCCCCGGGCCTCGGCTCCCTGCCCGGCCTGCGTCGTCCACGCCGACTCGGAGAAGATGCTGCTCGGCACCCTCCTCTCCGGCTTTACCGAGCCCGCCTTCCGCGACGCCTTCGCCCACTCCCCCGGCCTCTGCCTACCCCACCTGCGCCCCGCCCTCGCCCAGGCCCCGGACGAAGCCACATTCACCGCCCTCCGCGACGCTGTCCTCACCCACGAGGAAGCCCTGCTCGCCCACCTCCAGGAGGTTATTCGCAAGCACGACTACCGCTTCACCGAAGAACTCGCCGGCGAAGAACGCGGCGCCGGATCCCGCGCCATCCGCCACGTCGTGGGCGACGCTGGGACCTAGACCGGCGCTCGGCGCTCGGCGCTCGGCGTTCGGCGCTCGGCGCTCGGCGTTCAGTACGGCCCCCTAACCCCCCAACCCCCTTCCCCCCGCTGCGGCAAGGGGGAAAGGGGGAGACTTCTTCCGAACGCCGACCGCCGACCGCCGTCTTATAGTTGTCCGTACACAACGGCAATCGCACGCTGAAGGAGGCCCGGGTGGGGATGCGGATCATGGTGGTCGGGAGCGGCGCGCGCGAGCACGCCCTCTGCTGGAAGCTGGCCCAGAGCCCCGAGACGGCCGCGCTCTGGTGCGCCCCTGGCAATCCCGGCACCGCGACGGTCGCCACCAATCTCCCGGTGAAGGTCAACGACCTCGACGGCATCGCCGCCGCCGCCGCCGAGCACCAGATCGACCTCGTCGTCGTCGGCCCGGAAGAACCGCTGGCGATGGGCCTCGCCGACCGCCTGACCGCGGCCGGCATCCCCGTCTGCGGTCCGACGGCCGCCGCCGCCCGCATCGAGAGCAGCAAATCCTGGGCGAAGGAGATCATGCGGGTCGCCGGCGTCCCGACCGGCCACGCGGTCGTCGTCACCGATCTGGCACACGCCCGTGACGCCCTGAGCGCATGGAGTTATCCGATCGTGATCAAGGCGGACGGCCTCGCCGCCGGCAAGGGGGTCGTCATCGCCGCCACCTGGGAAGAGGCGTCCAGCGTCCTCACCGCCTTCATGGAAGAGGGCTCCCTGGGCGCGGCCGGCCGCACCGTCCTGATCGAAGAACACCTCAGCGGCCAGGAAATCTCCGTCTTCGGCCTCAGCGACGGCGAGACCATCCTCACCATCGGCGTCGCCTGCGATTACAAGCGCGCCGGCGACGGCGATGCCGGCCCGAATACTGGCGGCATGGGCGCGTATGCTCCCGTCCCCATCGTCGACGCGGCCCTCGTGCGCACAATCGAAGAGACCATCCTCCAACCGACGATCAGGGAAATGGCCGCCCAGGGTTTCCCCTTCAAGGGCATCCTCTACGCCGGCCTGATCCTGACGATCGCTGGCCCCAAGGTGATCGAATTCAACGCCCGCCTCGGCGACCCGGAAACCCAGGTGGTCCTCCCCCTCCTGCAGGCCGACCTACCCACCCTCTTCGCCGCCGTCGCCCACGGCACCCTAGCCTCGGTCACCCCGCCGCTCCCACCCTCCCGGGCCGCTGTCACGGTCGTTCTGGCCTCCGGCGGCTACCCCGGTCCCTACCCAACCGGGCTCCCCATCACCGGCCTGGACACCACCCCAGACGACGTCCTCGTCTTCCACGCCGGCACCAGACAAGACGAATCCGGCGACATCGTCACCGCGGGCGGCCGCGTCCTCTCGGTCGTCGGCACCGGCCCCGACCTCGCCGCCGCCACCGCCCGCGCCTACGCCGGCGTCGCCGCCATCTCCTTCCCCGGCGCCCACCACCGCACCGACATCGCCCTCCGCGAACTCACCAGAGCGAGCGGCGAATCGTGATCGTACGTTCAACCTCGAGGCGCTGACAGCACCTCGGAACCACATCCGTCGGCTTCTGCCGCATAACCCTTTGGCTATCCCCAAGGACCCCGAGTGGGGCCGGCCGCCGGTCAGGTGTCGGACTTCGCGTCTCATCGTGGAACAACCTCGTAGGCAGCCTTACTCCAGGTTTGTTATAACCCTGGAACCACCAAACATACGGGACATCCGGAAGCGTCGCGTTACCAGCTGCGCCAGCCGGGCGGGTCAATCGGGTTCCACCACCTTGACCGGTTCGACGTTGAGCGCCGGAGACGCGTCCAGTGACCTCGATGTCCGCACCTACCCCTCTTACCCTGCGTCGATGTGCACTGACGATCACCGCCGTCTTCCTCCTGGCCGTCGCCGGGTTCGGCGCATGGCCTCAGACCAGGACGCCGCGAGCCGCCGCCGGGGTCGCCGCCTGGACGGCCGTCGCCAGCAGCGGATCCGTCGGCACCGCCACGCTCGTCGACACCGCCTCCTCACCCGGCGCCGCCTGCCGGATCGACCGCACCTTGGCGCAAGGGTTCGTCGATGTCCTCGCCAACGGCCCGGTCGTCTCGCCGGCGGCCGGGTACACCTCGCAGCCGGTCGGCTGGCGCGCCACCCTCATCCAGATCATGCCGGACGGCTCCGAGACGCCCCTGGCCACGAGCCAGCGCGTCAGCCGGACAGCCACCACGGCCCAACCGGCCGCGTTGCCTGGCCAGGAGTTCCTGCAGTTGCCGCTGGGACCGCGCTACGTCGTCAACGCCGAGATCCTCTGGTTTGACCCCGCCACGGCAAACCTCGTCACCGGCAGCGCCACCTACCGCATCAACTTCTATCGCCCGCTGAACGAGCGCGGCACCACCCTCGGCCAGGCCGGCAACTCCTGCCGCTCGCCCGAGCCGCCCTCCGCCATCATTCCAACGCCACGCGGCACCGTCAACGCCCGCGCCGGGTACAGCCTCGCCAACTTCCCAATCGATGCCACCCTGGCGATCACCTGGGACGGCAAGCAGATCGGCACCACGGCCACCGGACCGGACGGCACCCTCAGGACCACCTTCGTCGTCCCCGCCACCCCGCTGGGCTATCACACGGTCACCTGGAAAGCCGGGACCTGGTCCGCCAGCGCCACCTATGAGGTCGTCCCCAGGGTCAAGGTCATCCCGAACACCGTCAGCCGTGGCCAATCGGTGGATTTCTCCCTGC
Source organism: uncultured Chloroflexia bacterium (assembly GCA_963724285.1). Classification (GTDB taxonomy): domain Bacteria; phylum Chloroflexota; class Chloroflexia; order Thermomicrobiales; family UBA6265; genus CAVRUD01. The sequence continues at coordinate 40,033 of CAVRUD010000026.1, forward strand.
GCGGCTTTGGTAAGAAGGAGGTGGTCCGCATCCGCTGGAAACGGGGCGGCTCCTGGATCCAGCTAGCCACCGTTCAGACCTCCAACACCGGCAGCGCCAATGTCTTTGTCCCCGTTCCCGCCTGGGCCGCCGACGGTGCCCACTCCGTCCGCGGCGACGGCCCCGCCGGCCGCGCCCAATCAAATGCCGTCACCGTCCAGGGCGGCACCTTCCGGCCCGCCGAAGAATCCCAGACTCCGACCGCCACCGCCACCGCCACCGCCACCGCCACCCCAACCCAGGCGGCAACCCCAACCACTACTCAGCCGCCGGACGCAAGCCCGGTCGCCTCTCCGACCGAGACCCCAACGCTCGAACCGACCGCGACGCCGGTACCAGCCATGCCCACAGACATCCCCGCGCCATCCCCGACACCGACCGAGACGCCAACCTCCGAGCCAACTCCTACCGAACCGCCACCCCCCGAGCCGACGCCGACGGAGGCAGCCACATCGGCGTAGGCGGAACGGACGCGCTCTCCACCACACCGGCCAAGCAAGTCCGGCCAATCACCATGCACCGAACGATGCCCCCGGCCAGTTCCAGGGACAATCGCGTGCCGGCGCCGTGACCGCCACAACGGCACACCAGATTCCGCCGGTCAACTCCCTAGCCCGGATTGTTCATGGGCGCCGCCGTTCCCACGGCCCCCGTGAACAATCCGGGCTAGGTGGTCGCCCCCGGAGCATCGTCCCGACATCTCGCCCGCACAGCAGATCGCCCTGGCCAGGGAGGATCAGGGCGATCTGCTGTGTGGCGCCAGTTGTTCGAATTGTTGGAAAGCGGGCCGGGCAGCGCTCCCCGGCCCGCATCGCATTCCGCAATGCATTGATGTGCTCAGAGATGAGGCAGCCGCGTCCTCTCGGGCGGCCCGTGGTTCCTCACCGGAATTTCATCTCCGCGGTCCATCGTGGCATTGGCACGGCGGAGTGTCTGCCGCGCCGCCACTTCCGATGGAGGTGATGGACATGCGAGCACCGATTGCGATCCGCATCAGCACGCACACGGCAGTCCGGCCATCGCGTTGGCGAACCTTTTTCTTGAGCGCGGTGCTGGCGCTCGCCGCCGGTGGAGGCGCCCTCGCCCAGGAGGCAACGCCCTCCGAGGAGTGCATCCCGATAGAGGAGGGAGATGGTTGCCTGCCGACTGCTCCGGCGGAGTCCCGGGTGGACCTGGAAGAGCCGGTTTTCTCCAATCCCGCCGCGGTCACCAACCCGCTCTTTCCCATCAGCGAGCAGGAGCGGCTGATTCAATTCGGCGTGGACGAGGGTGAGACGCTCCGGATCGAATCCAGCTTGATGCCCGAGACCAGGCGTATCGACTGGAGCGGCCAGGAGATCGACGCCGCCGTCTCCCAGGTGGTCGCCTATGCCGGCGGCCGCATCCTCGAGGTGACCTACGACTTCTACGCGCAGGATGACGAGGGCAACGTCTGGTACTTCGGGGAAGACGTCCTCAACTACGAGGACGGGGAAGTCGCCGACACCGATGGCACCTGGCTCGCCGGCGAGGATGGCCCGCCCGGCATGATTCTCCCGGCGAATCCCGCCGTGGGCGACATCTTCCGTCCGGAGAACATCCCTGGGCTCGTCTTCGAGGAGGTGACCGTCGCGGCCACCGACGTGACGGTTCAGGGCCCGCGCGGTCCAGTCTCAGGGGCGATCGAAACCAGTGAGTTGCTCGAAGACGGCAGCAGCGAGACCAAGTATTTCGCCCCGGGCTACGGCGAGTTCAGCGCACTTGGCGGCACCGAGTACGTCACCGTCGCGCTCGGCCTCCCGGTCGACGCAATCGGCGGTGCGGCGCCGCTGGAGCTGACGGCCCTCGCGGATGTCGCCGCCGGCATCGCGACGGATGCCCCCGGCGAAGATTGGGACGAGATTGGCGCCAACGCGGCTCTCTTGGAGACGGTCTGGGCAGTTCACCGGGCCGGCGACGTGCCGCCTGTCCTGGCGATCCAGATGAACGACGCCGTCGAGGGCCTTCTGGAGGCGGTCGAGGACGAGGATCCGGTGGAGACCCAGCAGGCGGCGCTGTCGGTGGCGCGGGCAACGCTCGACCTTCAGCTCCCGTACGCTGAATTGCTCCAGGCGGACATCGACGCGCTCCACCTGTGGACCGTTCAGCTCGGCTACGATGCCGGCACCGGCGAGAGCGGTAACGTGGCGGGAGATGTGGCCGCGATCGAAGCAGTTTGGGACCGCATCGACTCGACGATCCCCGCGGATGCCGCCGGCCAGATCGGTGACGTGCTGGCCGACCTCCGGGCCGCGGCTGACGACGAGGACCTCGCGGCGGCGGCCGAATTGGCCACCGACCTTGATGCCCTGCTGGTGGATATCACAGCGGCCAACGAGACCGCAGCGGGCGGGTGAAGTGCATATCGACGTTCTTTCCAAACGTCGTACGTAGGTCCACGCAGGGAGAATGAGCCGCGCAGCAGACCGAACGCCATCCGGACGACGCTTCGACGCGGGCCGCGGAGAGATCCCCGGGCCTGGACTTTGGCTCTTCTTGCGCGCCTCGGAGGGGGTCCTTAACAATGCACGATGCGCGGAATGTCGTGCCGTTTGCGCGCGAACCACGGGCAACCGGCCTTGAATGCACCGCGCGGATGGTCCGTACGCGGACAGATCAGCTCATCGGCGGTCCACAAGGGCCAAAGTCCAGTGAGGGGCCAGCGGCAATGCCGCTGGCCCCTCTGCATTAAGGGTTGTCTAGCCGACCCCAAGTTCCGTAGCCGCGCGGGCGAGCGCTTCGATGTGCTGTTGCGGGGTGGCAAAACCGTTGCCCATGGTGCCGAGGCAGAAGTGGGTCGCGCCCAGGGCCTCCCAGTCGGCGATGTAGGTGCGCCATTCGTCCGGGGTGCCGCGGCCGACGTTGAGCTGAGGCTCGATGCCGATGGTGGCGGGGTCGCGGCCGGCCTCGATCGCGTAGCCGCGGAGGCGGTCCATCGCGGCCCGCATGGTCTCGTCCGGAGCGCGCCAGGGGAACCAGCCCTCGCCGATGCGGCCGACCCGCTTGAGGGTCGCTTCGGCGTAGCCGCCGATCCAGATCGGGATCGGGCGCTGGACAGGCATCGGGTTGAGCCCCGCTTCGGTGATCCGCTCCCACCGACCCTCGAAGGTGACGACCTCTTTCGTCCACAGCTCGCGCAACAGCGCAATCTGCTCTTCGGAGCGGGCACCGCGGTCCGAAAATTCTTGTCCAACGCTTCGTACTCGACGGCGTTCCAGCCGACACCGACACCAAGGCGCAACCTGCCCTTGCTGAGCACGTCGATCTCGGCGGCCTGCTTTGCGACGAGCGCGGTCTGGCGCTGAGGCAGGATCACCACGCCGGAGACGAACTCGATCTTCTCAGTCAGCCCGGCCAGGTAGCCGAACAGGACGAAGATCTCGTGAAAGGGATCGGTCGACTTGTACGCGCCGCCCCAGTTGGGACGATTGGTCACGTCGGCGCCCAGCACATGGTCGTACGCGAGAAAGTGGCGGTAGCCCATGCCCTCGACGGCCTGGGCGTAGTCGCGGATGGCGATGGGGTCGCCGGTGAACTCGATCTGTGGAAAGACGACTCCGATGCGCACGGATACCTCCATGGATGGGTCGGCATTCGGTGTTCGGCGTCTGGCGCTCGGGACGGGCGATGCCGAAAGCTTGAGGATAGCGGATCGCGAAGGTGGGCGGGGCGGCTAGCCATCGCCCACGGGACTACCAGGGGGCGGGCAACGATCACGGCGGCGGCGTCGAGCTTCGCCCCGCTCGCGCCAAAGCCGAGCGCGGTGCAACTCCGCCGCCTGCTTCGTGCTCGGCTCGGGTCGGAGGCAGCCGCCCCCGACCCGCCGCGCGGACCCCTCCGCCGGGTGGACGATCCGCCCGTGTGTCGCCGCTACGGCGTCGGCGTGCCGTCCGGGGCCGGAATGATGCCGAGCTGGACCAGGAGGCCGTAGACGTCGAAGTACTGGGTTTCGCGGGCGATCATCCCACCGCGCAGGTCCAGAATACTCGCCCCGCGGAAGGTGACCGGTTGGCCGGTCCCGGGCGGAAAGCCCGGCAGTTGGCCCGTGTAGCGCCCGTTGAACGTCCACGTAGCCGCCCCGTACTCCCCAGCGGCGAAGGCCGCCTCTACCTCCGCGCGGGCGTCGGCGAAGGCCGCGAAGAAGTCCGTCAAATAGGCAAGAATCTCCGCTCGTCCCGTACGGACGACTCCGGTGGCGACTTCTTCGTAGACCGCATCATCCACGTAGGCAGCGGCAATCGGTTCGGCGACAAGCGGTTGGGCCTCCCAGCCGGTCACCCACCCGGCCAGCGGCGCGGGGAGGGCGGCGGGTGTGCCATCCTGGGCGACCGCACCGGCGGCGAACCGACCCGTGGCGATGGGGCCGGCGAGGGCCAAGGCGGCACCCGCCAGGGCGAAGGAGCGACGGCGCATGGGAATACCTCCTGCGATGTATCGATCGACGCGGCGCGGTGGCGCCGCGGCGGCGCAACCCGGTGTCTCCGGGAGCGATTCCATCCTGCGCCGACGTGGGCGGAGGAACCACGCGCAACGCCCACGCCTGTCCACGCAAGGCCCACGCATTGCGCAGTCGGATCGAGGGAAGACGCCCGTGCTACGATGCCCACGGGTACGCGCCGCCGTTGACCCAACGGCGTGCGCCGCGGGGTAGCCTATGACCGAGAACTCGCTCACCCGCTTTGCACACCAGCTGCGGCGTCTGCGCTTGGCCGCCGGACTGAGCCAGGAGTCCCTCGCGGAGCGCGCCGGGTTGAGCGCCCGTGGCATCAGCGACCTGGAGCGCGGCCTCCGCACCGTCCCCCGGGCCGAGACCGTTCGCATGCTCGCCGATGGCTTGGGGCTGTCAGGCGAAGACCGCGCGGCCTTGTTTGCCGCGGCGCTGCCGGCGCCCGACCGGCCTGCCGCGGCCACGACGGACCGACCCGCCCTGCCGCGGCCGCCCACTCCCCTCGTCGGCCGCGAGAAGGAGGTCACGGCCGTCCTGGCCCTCCTGAGCGCCCCGGACGTCCGCTTGGTCACCATGACCGGCCCCGGTGGTGTTGGGAAGACCCGCCTCGCCCTTGAGGTGGCGGCCGCCTATGCCGACGAGGTCGCGGACGTGGTCTGGTTCGTGCCGCTCGCCGCGGTCCGCGATCCCGCCCTCGTGACCGCCGCCCTCGCTGGACGGCTCGGCGTGCGGGAGCACGGCCGGCAGCCGCTTCTCGACCTGGTGGTATCCCACCTGCGCGCACACCGCGCACTGCTGGTACTCGACAACGTTGAGCAGGTGGTCGACGCCGCGGCCGGACTTGTGAGCGATCTGCTGGCCGGCTGCCCGGAGCTCCAGGTCCTGGCGACCAGCCGCGTCCGGCTGCGCCTGCGGAGCGAGCGCGAGTTCGCGGTGGCGCCGCTCGCTGTACCCCCTCGCCCCGCGCGGGGCCGCGTGTTGCCGCCCCTCCCGCGGTTGAGCGCCATCCCCGCCGTCCGGCTATTCGTCGACCAGGCGCGTGCCGCTGATTCCAGCTTCACCCTGACAGACGCGAACGCGGCCGCGGTCGTCGAAGTCGTCCGCCGGCTGGACGGGCTGCCGCTGGCGATCGAATTGGCTGCGGCGTGGACCAAAGTGCTGCCGCCATCTGCGCTGGTGGCCCGTCTGGGGCTTCGGCTGCCGCTTCTTACCGGCGGCCCGCGGGACCTGCCGGCCCGCCTTCAGACCATGCGCGACGCCGTCGCCTGGTCCTATGACCTCTTGTCTCCCGAGCAGCAAGTGCTCTTCCAGCGTCTGGCGGTCTTTTCCGGCGGCTGCACGCTCGACGCCGCCGAGCAGGTATGGCGAGGCATCGCGCAACCGAGGGATCGAGATGTACACGTCTCCAATCCTCAACATCGTCGGCGCCCTGGTCGACCAGAGCCTCCTGCGCCGGGAGGAGGGATCGGACGACGAGCCACGCTACCGGATGCTGGAGACCATTCGCGAGTACGCCGCGGAGCGCCTCGCGGACTCCGGTGAGGAAGAGGCGGTTCGGCGCTCCCACGCGACGTACTTCCTCGCGCTGGCGGAAGCGCTCCGCCCTCGGATCGAGGGGCCGGATGGGCAGGCGGTGCTGGACCGGTTGGAGGCCGATCACGCCAACCTCCGGGCCGCCCTCGGGTGGGCAATCGAACGGAGCGAGACGACACGCGCGCTCCGGCTGGCCGGCGCACTTTGGAAATTCTGGTTCGTCCACGGGCATCTGGGCGAGGGGCGGGAGTGGCTGGAACGGGCGCTCGCCGCCGGCGGTGACCAGCCCTCGGACCTCCGCAGCGAGGTGCTGTACGGGGCGGGCTGCTTCGCTCGCGAGCAGGGCGACTTCGTACGGGCCCGGGCGTACGGCGAGGAATGCTTGTCCTGCGCGCAGGCGGGTGGCGATACCATTCGGACCGCGATGGCCCTCTTCCTGCTCGGCACGCTGTCTACCATAGAAGGCGACCTCGATCGGACGCAGGAGCGGTTCGAGGCTTCGCTAGCGCAGTTTCGCGAGGCGCAGCACGACCATGGGATCGCGATGATGCTCTTCCAGCATCGCGGACGCGGCCCGTGAACGCGGCGATCACGAGCGGGCCGCGCCGCTCTATGAGGAGGCACTGGCGCTCTGGCGTGCGCGTGGCGACGCATGGGGGGTGGCTATCGCATTGAAGGGGCTGGCCACCTCTGCGCGTGCCCAGGGCGATGTCACGCGGGCGGCAGTGCACTTCCAGCAGGCGCTCATCCACTACGCCGAGCTGCGGGATCCACGCGGCATGGCGGCGTGCGTCGAGGCCCTGGCGCGCGTTGCCGGCCTCGCGGGCCTACCGGAGCAGGCGGCTCGGCTCTTCGGGGCGGCGGAGGGGCTGCGGCAATCCGCCGGCGCCGCGTTGCCACCGCGCGAGCAGGAGCCCCATGCGCGGTCGGTCGCCGCCACCCGTGCCACCCTCGACGATTCGGTGTTCGCGGCGGCCTGGGCGACCGGCCGGGCGCTGCCGCTCGACAAGGTGATTGCCGAGGCGCTGGCGATCGAGGCCCCCACGGAGCCACTCGAGGCAACAACGCGGGACGAGCTTGGCTTGCGCGGGCGATCTACTCCCTCCAGTGAGGCCTCCGGCCGTCACGCGCCTTGACCGCGGTGCGGAGGGGACGTAGCCCGGGGTCGGCGGCCTCGGGCAAGGCCGCGGCCCGGCGACTCGCGATCGCCTTCCCCAGGATTCGGGAAACCCACGACGGCCCGGAGCAAACGCCCCGGGCCGTCGCAGGCACATGGAGTTAGCGAACGCGAAAGGCGACACCGCCCTGCGTCATGCGCAGTTGAAGACCCGCACCAGCGTGCTCTTGTCGGCGCTCAGGCTCAGGTTCCCCTGGGCATCGACATCGGCGGATTCGACCACGCACGGCTGCTGCCCGACCTGCACGAAGGTGTAGACCCCGTCCAGCCCAGAGAGTTGTCCGCTCCCGTCCTCGGTCTCCAGCGTGACCGTCTCGCCGCCGTCCACCGGAACCAGGGAATAGCGGGTCGGATCGGTCTGCGGGTCGCAGGCGTCCGGCGACTGCTCATCGCCGTCGCAGGAGTAGACCTCAACCTTCAGCCCGTACGCATCGTCCTCGTCTTCGTCCTCATCGTCGTTCTGATTGTTGCCACCGCCGGTGCCGCCGCCCTGGCCGTCGCCGTCACCGGTGCCTCCGCCCGTACCGCCGCCCTCGCCGTTCTGACCATTCTGGTCCTCGGCGTCCGGGTCCGGCGCGATGTTGTACCAGTCGCACTCCAGCGTCTCGCCCGCCACGATCGTCAGGTAGACGACGCCCTCGGCCGTAGCAATGGCGAACGGGTAGTACGGGTAGTCGTCGAAGTCGCGACGCGAGCTGTCACAGGCGAGGATGAAGGCGAAGACCCCTTCGTCCAGATCCAGTTCGGTCAGGACGTAGTCCCCGGCGTCGACGCCGGTGAACCGGGCCTCGCCCGGGTTGTCCTCGCCGGTCTCGGCCTGGCGCGGCGTCTGATTCGGCGGAGCATCGTAGAGCGCGAGCTCGAAGACGATGCCGTCCGGCTGCTCCGTGCAGTCATCGGCCGGTTCGGCGTCCTCCGCGATCCAGTCGTAGCCGTCTTCGCAGTCGTACTTGTTGATGATCAGGGTCGCCGGTCCGGTCGGCGGGGTGCCCTGACCACCGCCCGTGGGAGGAATATACCCGCCCGGTCCCGTCGGACGCGGGCTGGCACTAGGCTGCGGGCTTGCCGAGGGCGATGGCGCCGGCGATGCCGGCGGAGCGTCCTCATACAGGTTGAACCAGACGCAGACGATATCCTGCTGGTAGGCCAGCTCGAACTCGATCCGCCCCTCGTCGTCGGTCTCGTACTCCTCCCATTCCGGTCCATCGGCGCCCGCAACGTAGTAGTAGCAGTAGACCGCAGGCTGGCCATACGGCGACGGACCGTCCTCCGGCTCCTCTTCGTTCAGGAAGTACGTGTCCTCTTCCCGTTCATCCCAGTACGCCACCCCGTTCTCGTCGGTGACCTGGCTTCCCGGGTTGCCGGTGCTTGCGCCGTCGAGTTTGAAGGAGACGCCTTCGGTCCAGTCCTCGCACTCGAACTGGTAGTACTCGTACGAACCTGCCCCATAGCCGATATGCTCTGGGCAGGTGTACTTGTAGACGGTGACGGAGCCGTACTCGTCCTCGTAGAGATTGAACCAGTAGCAGACGAAGTCCTGCTGGTCCTCCAGCTCGAACTGGATGCGGCCCTCGCTGTCGAGGGTGTACTCGTCCCATTCGGGATCGTCCGGCGGCGGAACGGAGTAGGAGCAGTAGATGACCGGCGTCCCGTACGGCCAGTCCCCGTCCTCCGGAAGTTCCTCCGACAGGTAGTAGGTGTCGGCTTCGCGCTCGTTCCAGACCGCCTTGCCGTCGTCGTCGGTCTCCTGGCTGCCGGGGTTGCCGGTGCTCTCCCCGTCGAGCTTGAACGAGATGCCCTCGGGCCACGCGTCGCACTCGGTCTGGTAGTACTCGTACGAGCCCGCGCCGTAGCCGATATCCTCCGGGCAGACGTACTTGTAGACCGTCACCGAGCCGTATTCGTCGTCGTAGATGTTGAACCAGACGCAGGCAATGTTCTGATCCTCCTCGAGGTCGAACATGATCCGGCCTTCATCGTCGAGCTCGTACTCTTCCCACTCGCGGTCGGCCAGGGCGGCCGGGTCGTAGTAGGAGCAGTAGACGACCGCGCGGCTCCACGGCCACGGTTCATCTTCCGGCGGCTCTTCTGTGATGTAGTAGGTGTCGGCTTCGCGCTCGTTCCAGGTCACCTGACCGTTCTGGTCGGTCTCCTGGCTGCCTGGGTTGCCAGTGCTCTCGCCATCGAGCTTGAAGGAAACACCCTCCGTCGGCTCGGTGCATTCCTCGGCGTAGTACTCGTAGGTCCCGCCGTTGGTCGGGGTGAACTCCTCCGGGCAGGTGATCTTGAGGACGGAGATGGTGCCGTACTGCTCGGCGTAGACGTTGTACACGTCGCAGAGGACGGCGTGCCCGCTCCCGACCGGCCAGGTCCACCGGTCGTTGTCCACCGGGGCGGCATCGCTTGCGATGTCGTTCCCGAGCGAATCGCTGACGCTGCAATTGACGATCGGGGCGCCGTAGCCCTCCGGGATCGTCTCGACGATCGTCGTCTCCCCCGGTTGGATCTGGCTGAAGGTCGCCTGTTGGGGCGATCCGGTCGCCGTCTCGCTGCCGGCCTCAGCCCCGTTCTGCGAGATCGTGAACTCGGCGTCCGGCCCAGGTTCCTGGCACTCTTCCACCAGCTCGTTGAAATACGCCGCGTACGCGTCGTACGCCTGCGGGCACCAGTGCTTGTTGATGATCAGGTCGGCCGGCAGCGTCGGCGTGTTGTACCAGTCGCAGACGAGGTACTCGCCGCCCAGGACCTCGACCTCGTAGTAGCCGTCGTAGATCACGACCTGCTGGGTGCCGCCGTCGGCGGGCACCTGGGTCGCCTTTTGGCAGTAGACCGTCGGGAACCAACCCTGCGGCAGGATCTCCCGAATCTGGAAGACGCCGGGCTCCAGGTTACTCTCCGAAAACCCGCCCTGATAGGTCTGGGAGAAGTTCGGGCCGTTCACCTGGAACTCGATCGCCGAGCTCGGCGGGAAACAGTACGAGCTGTACTTGCTCTTGTCGTCCTGATAATCCGCCAGGCACTCGTACTTGTTGACCACGATCGAGGCGGTGCCGGCACCCTGGATCTGCTGATTCTCGGTGTCCGTCTCCGTGCCGGTCCCGTCTTCGGTTCCGTCTTCGGTCTCGCCGTCTTGACCCTGCGGCTCCTGGGTAGGTTCCGCGGTGGGCTCCTGTGTCGGCTCTTCGTCCTGGCCGGCTTCAGGCGTTTCCTGGGCCAGGGGCGGAGTGGCAGACGTGTACGCGGGCAAGACGGAGAGGATCAGGAGGAACGCCGTGAGGGTCGCCAGAATCGTCAGCGGCACACGACGACGCGCACGGGGCTGTTCCCGCCCGGAGCCATGCTTGTTCATACGTTTCCCTCGTCCGTGCGACGAGTGCCAGAGCGGATGTACCGTCCCCCACGTATGTCCGCTGGCCCTCGTTGGGTCCAACCGATGTGACAGACAGCGTTGCCCACATGGGCGCAAACCGGAATCCGCCGAAACCCCGGAGATGCTGTTGTCTGCTACTTCGCAGCGTAGCGGCCACAGGGCAAATGTCAAGCTGTTAAGCGGAAAATCAGCCAAAGGTACTGCCGCCCAAGACCGCTTAAACGCAATCGCCGGTCACCGGGTCGAGCGTCATCCCAAGACCGCACGACCGGCCTTCGCCGTGGCGGCACTCGAAGGGCGGCGTGCAGCATCGCGTGTCGTCACAGCAGGTGCCCTCGGGCGGACACATGCCGGTTCCGCTTCGACCCCCTGATCCGGGTACTCCAGGCTCCATCGGCTTGGACCGTGGATTTCCGAAGGAAGCCATCTACCGCACGAGCAACGCCGACATGACCCTACCCAATCCAACCCCGCGACCAACGACAAGAGCGCCACCCCGAAACGGGGTGGCGCTGGCCAGGTGTCGATTGTCCGTCACAGGATCCGCCTGCTACCGCGCGAACAGCGCCTCCGCGTCGCCGAACCCAAATCCATGCCCGGTGAGCGAAGCCCAATCGCCCGTGGCGCGAACCTCGTTCGCCACCCGCCGCAGCGTCCCCAAGGTCGCCAGTTGGGCCGCCGGTCCCATGCTGATCCGGTTCACCCCGGCGGCAAAGACCTCGGCCGCGGGCGCCAACCCGGGCACCACCATCAGGCTGACCGGACCGCCGATCCCGGCGACGATCTCGCGCACCGTCCCGAGGTCCGCCGCCCCGGGAACGAACACCAGATCCGCGCCCGCCGCGAGGTAGGCCCGGCCACGCTCGATGGTCAGCGCCACCCGTTCGGCCAGATCGGCGCCCAGCCCCAGCAGAAAGGTGTCGGTGCGCGCATTGATCACCACCGGCACCCCCTGCCGCTCCGCCGCCGCCCGCGCGGCCGCGACGCGCGCCGCCGCCTCATCTACCGGGAACACTCCCCGCACGGAGCGATCCGCCCCATAGACCCGATCTTCCAGGTTGATCCCCACCGCTCCGGCGGCGATCACGCCCTCGACGGTCGCCTCGACATCGGCGTGGGTGGGACCATAGCCCGCCTCGACATCGGCCGTCACGGGGATTTCGACCACCCCCGCCATGATCTCGATCTCACGCAGCATCGCGTCCCGCCCGATGCGCTCGGCGTCGCCGTACCCCCGGGCATAGGCCACCCCGGCCGAGGTCGACCCGACCGCCGGGTACCCTGCCACTTCGAGAATCCGGGCGCTCACCGCGTCCCAGGCGTTGGGCAGCACCAGGCCGCCGTCCAGATTGAGGGCGCGAAACGCGGCCGCCTTGGCCCCAAGGCGATCATCGACCATCGGGTTGTCCTTTCGGCGTGAATCGAGCGAACGTGTTACCGACGATTGGATGCTGGCTGCAAAACGCGCGGAGTCGCGAGTCGTTAGCCGGGCGTACATCGCTTGGTACCCCAGGTAGGGGCGAGGCATGCCTCGCCCAATCACCGATTGCGGCATGCCTATTCCCACGCCGAGGCACCGTGCCGGATGGATCTGGCGAGGCATGCCTCGCCCCTACAGACGCACCGCCGGCAATGCCACCCCAATGCACGCTACGCCGCCCGCCGTACCCGCCCCGGCTCAACCATCGCCGCCGCCGTGGATGGAGCCAGCGATGCCCACAAATGCATCGCCGCGTATGCCCGCCACGGCCGCCACCGTTCGGCCGCCAGCAGCAACTCCGCCGGGCTCGCCCGCCGCCCGGTTGGGTCGACCAGGGCCTTCATCAGGCCCACGTCCGCCGCCGGGAAGGCATCGGTCTCGCGCAGGGCGCGCATCGCGATGTAGTGCGCCGTCCACTTGCCGATCCCCGGCAAGGCCAGCAAATCGGCGACCGCGTCGTCCAGCGGCCGGTTCGGATGGAGCAGCGCCGGATTGGCCAGGATCTCCGCCGCGAACGATGTCAGCGCTCGCGCCCGCGTGCCGGGCATCAGGCCCATCCCGGCGATATCCGCCCCGGCCAGCCGCTCTGAGCTGGGGAACAGGTGGGTCAACCCAAGGACCCGGGCGGCAGGGTCCTCGATCTGATCGCCGTAGGCAGACACGATCCGCCCCGCGATCCCCGTCGCCGCCGTGACCGTGATCTGCTGCCCGAGGATGGCGCGTACCGCCAGCTCAAACCCATCCCAGGCGCCCGGCACACGCAACCCCGGCCGGGCCGCCACCAGCGGCGCCAGGCGAGGATCCTCCGCCAGATGAGCGCCGATCAATTCCGGGTCGGCCGCCAGGTCGAAGACCCGCCGCACCCGGGCGATGATCCGGGGGAGGGCCTGCAGCCGCGGAAACCGGACGGTCACCCGCAGCGTCCCCCCGGCGCCCGGACCGCCCGGACCGCCCTGCTCCACCGTCAGCGACCCGAACAGTCCATCCAGCCCGATCGCGCGGGCGTAGCGGTCGCGGGTAACGACTTCCACCCCTGGCATCGCCCGCGCCGCCAAGAAGTCCAGCACCGCGTTCCAGTCGTACGGCGCTCGGTACGGCAGGCGAATCGTGACCGCCGCCGGATCACTCAGGTGGTGCCGCGTCCGGCGTAGGCTCGCGGGCGGGCGGCCAAACAGCCCCCGGAAGGTCTCGTTGAAGCGGCGGACGCTGCCAAACCCGGAGGCCAGCGCCACGTCGGTCATCGTCAGGTCGGTCTCGTGGATCAGGTGCTTCGCCAGGTGGACTCGCCGCGTCTGGGCCACCGCCACCGGCGACGCCCCCAGATGCAGCTCGAACAGCCGGCGCAAGTGCCGCCCGCAGATGCCAAACTGGGCCGCCAGGGCCTCCACCCCGGCCTCATCCAGCGCGCCGGCCTCAATCAGGGCCAGCGCCCGCGAAACCGTGTCCGATCCGCCCCGCCACGCCGGGTGATCCGGCGATACTTCCGGGCGGCAGCGCAGGCATGGCCGGTAGCCGGCCGCCTGCGCGGCGGCGGCGGTGCGATAGAAGGTCACGTTCTCCCGCTTCGGCGGCCCGGCCGGGCAGATCGGCCGGCAGTAGATTCCCGTCGTCCGTACCGCGGTGAAAAACCGGCCATCGAAGCGCACATCTCGGGTCGCGCAGGCTCGGTAGCACGCTTCCGGATCAAGCCGATCGAGCTCGTCGAGCAGGGCAAGCGGATCGGGATCGGGGAAGGTGAGATGTCCATGTCTGTCCATGCCCGCAGTATCCCAGGCAAACCGGAGAACGTCTCGCGATTTTCGGACATGGACGTTGGGAAAAGGCCCCCTAACCCCCCGCCCCCTTCCCCCCGCTGCACTAAGGAAGGGCGGGGGAAGGGGGAGGACGTCGCGAATTGGGAACAGGTTTGTAGGGGCGGACCTCCGTGTCACCTGGGCCAACTAATTCCCGGTAAGCTGGAGGGGCGCGGCGGTTGGCCGCGTGTCCCCGCCCCCGGAGGTGCCCGCGATGCCGGCGTTGCCCGCCCTGCTCCCCGCCGCCGCCGCGCCCGCTCCCGCCGCCGACCGCCCGGTCCTGGACCGGGTCGAGGCGGTCCTGACCGAGCTGGCCGCCGGCCTGGAACCGGCGGCGCCCGGCCCGACCGGCCGCGGCCGCCCCCGCATCTTGCCGGCCCTGGCGCTGTGGGGCGGCCTCCTCGTCTGCGTCCTGCGCGGCTGGACCGACCAGAAGGGCCTCTGGCGGCGGCTGGCCGGCACCGGGCTGTGGCACTTCGCCCCCTTCCCCGTCTCCGACGAGGCGGTCTACAAGCGCCTGGCCGAAGCCCGGCCCAGCCCGGTGGCCGGCCTCTTCGCCGACCTGACCGCCCTGCTGGTCGCGCGCCTCGAGCCCCACGCCGACCGCACCCTCGCGCCCTTCGCCCCCGAGGTCTTCGCCCTCGACCAGACGACGCTCGATCCGGTCGCCCGTCTCCTGCCCGCCCTGCGCGGGATGCCGCCAGGCGACGACCGCCTCCTGCCGGGCAAGCTGGCCGGGGTCTTCGACGTCCGCCGCCAGCTCTGGCGCCGCGTCGACTACCTGCCCGACCCGCGCCAGAACGAGAAGCTCGCCTGCCGCGAGTTGGTCACCGGGCTGCCCCGCCGCAGCCTGCTGCTGTGCGACCTGGGCTACTGCGCCTTCGCGTGGCTCGACGACCTGACCACCGGGGGCTTCCGGTGGGTCAGCCGCCTGCGCGCCAAGACCAGCTACGAGGTGGCCCACGTCTTCTGCGAGGACGGCGACACCCGCGACGCCCTGGTCTGGCTCGGCCGGCACCGCGCCGACCGGGCCAAGATCGCCGTCCGCCTGGTCCAATACCGCCGGGGCCCGACGCTGCACCGCTACCTCACCAACGTCCTCTCGCCTCGGCGCCTGCCCCTGGCCGAGATCCCCCGCCTCTATGCCCGCCGCTGGGACATCGAGATGGCCGTCAACACCGCCAAAACCGACCTCCACCTGCACCTGCTGTGGTCGAGCAAGCCGGCGGTCATCCTGCACCAGGTCTGGGCGGTGCTCACGATTGCCCAGCTGCTGCAAGCGCTGCGGGTGCTGGTGGCGGCCGAGGCCCGGGTCGACCCGTTCGACGTGTCGCCGCCGCTGCTGGCGAAGTACCTGCCCCAGTACGCGGCGCGGGGCCATGGCGATCCCGTCGCCGCCTTCGCCGCCGACGGCCGGCGGCTGGGGTTCATCCGGCCCTCGCGCCGGGTCCGTACCCCCCGCCACGCCCGCCGCAAGCGCGACCGCCGCACCCCAGATCCGATTTAGTTGGTCCACGTGACCTCCGTGTCCGCCCGGTCCCCAATTGACCAATTCCCGATTGGGAACGCTGTTCCCGGCCCGGGACGACGCGGTTGGTTACAGGGCGGACACGGAGGTCCGCCCCTACGACGGAAACGCCATGCTGTCATCGTCCCGCTGAACGCTGGACGCGTCGTCTCCCCCTTCCCCCTGCCGCGCTAGGGAGGAGCGGGGGAAGGGGGATGGGGGGTAGGGGGTTCTTTCCGTCTAATCCCCGCCCAGGTCCGTACTCGGCACGAGTTGCGGTTGAGGCACCGAGTGACGGCGCCTCCGACGCAGCAGTTTCGGCCACCCTGGCCGCGGCCAGGAAAGACCGGTGAAGGTGTCCTGGGCGCTGGCCCGCAGCCCGACGAATGCGACCAGCGCGTACCCCAGCATCACCGCCGTGCTCGACAGGAAGAGCGCCTCGATCACCCGGCCAGCGGTAAAGTCCCAGGCCGCCGCCATCACGCAGTAGCCCATCAGCAGCCACTCGGAGAGCACCGCCCAGCGGGGCGCGGCCGTCCGGCCCCCGACCTTCGGCGTGCGCCCGAACGGGATCTTCTTGCCGGTGATGCCCTGCTGGATCGACTTCGCCACTCCCGCCAGATTGATCGGCAGCAGGAGGATATTGAAGGCGTAGACCCGCAGGATATCGCCCGCCCGGTACCCGGCCTGGAGCAGATCGCGCCAGCAGAGCAGGAAGTACGGGATGGCAGTCAGGGGCAGCCAGGCGTTGCTCAGGCCCGCCTCCACCGGCAGGAAGAGCAGCAGGAACAGGCCGATCGACGAGCCGCAGATCGAGCCCAGGTA
Organism: uncultured Chloroflexia bacterium; assembly: GCA_963724285.1. Classification (GTDB taxonomy): domain Bacteria; phylum Chloroflexota; class Chloroflexia; order Thermomicrobiales; family UBA6265; genus CAVRUD01. The sequence goes on from CAVRUD010000026.1 coordinate 56,222, forward strand.
GTGGGCCCGGACCACGATCTCCAGCGACCATCGCCAGCGATTGGGCCGCGTCCGGGCCGACCTGGCCGACCTGGCGTAGCGCCACAGCTTCGGCAACACCAGGAGACCACCGTTCGCCCAGCGCCGCCGCTGGATCAGCAGCGACCCAAAATCGGGCGGCGTGGCGCTGTAGGCCAACCGTTCCGGGTAGTTCACCAGCCGCCAGCCGCAGGTGACCAGATCGACGGTCGACTCCGTGTCCTCGATCACCGTCCGGTCCTGGATGTACTTCGGCACCCGGAAGCCGCGCTCCGTTTCGTCGGTGCGGATCTCGTCCAGCGCCGCCTTACGCAACAGCGCGTTCGCCCCGACCCAGAAGGTCGCGTTGCACCACGTGAACCCCTGGTGGACCACGTACTGCACGTCGGTCGTCGCCCCCGCGATCCGCTCCAGTACGCCGGGCGGGTTCGGGATCGCGCTATACGGGGTCTGGGCGACGGCAATCCGCTCGTTCCCCGGCGCCTCCATCAGGCCGACGAGGCGGCGGGCGTAATCCGGTGAGAGGAGGCTATCGGCGTCGAGGGTGAGCACGTAGGCGGCGTCCGGGATCACCACGCTGCCGCTGCCCCATTCGTCCGGCCCAACGAACTCGAGGTAGAGCGCGCCGTCGCGCTCGACCTCCTGCACCCGCCTGCCGACAACCCCGAGGTAGGCGTTGAGGTTGGCCGCCTTGTTCGGCTCCCAGGAGAGGTTGGCGTAACGCTTCCGCTCAAAGCAGGTGATCTCGACCTGGAACAGATCCGCCAGCCGCCGGAAGTCCCGATCGAGATCCATAAACGTCACCGGGCGTCCGGGCGGGGTATCGAGCAGCCGCCGCACCGTCTGGGCCAGCAGCGAGCGGGCGCCGTCAAATGTCAGCGCAACGAAGAGGTCGTCGGTGTGGTCGGTCCGGTCGTTCATGGCCGCCTGCGCCGCCAGCCAGGCATCGGCCTCTGCCAGGGCGACGAACAGGGCATCGCTCTCCCGCACCGGGTCGAACCCGCCGCGCTTCACCCGCCCCAGAAAGTCGTCGTAGGCGGCGCGGGCCCGGCCCGCCGGCTCCGCCAGCAGGGCCATGATCGCGGCCGGGGACTGCCGCGCCGCCGCCAGCAGGGCCATATTCTCCAGTTCATTGGGATGCGGAGGATCATCGAGCAGGAGGACCACCCGGCGATTCGGATAATCCTGCAAGGCCGCAGAGAGGAGCGTCTGCCGGATCGTCCGGGAATCCTCACGAAACGACGGTACCAGCACCACGACCGGCGGGGCAGGACGCCCCGCGGTGGCTTGAACCAGCTCGTCGTAAGCAGTTGGCCGGTGGCGGCGCAGGCGAAGGTAGTAACCCAGCCGGGAAATTTGGTAGACCACATTGCCGTAGCCGAGGATCAGGACGATACCGGAGAAGAGCGCCAGGCGGCCCGCCTCGATCCAGGAACGGTCTTCCCAGAGACCGATCCCCGTTTCGATCATGTCCCCCGCGAACAGGACGCTGGCCACGACCGTGGCCAGCAGCATGCACAGGGTCAGACCGGCCTCAAACCGGGGCCGGGGCGTCGTTCGCCCGTGCTCCCACGGGGCCGAGGAGCCTGGTTCGGCGCGGCGGAATCCCGCCGGCCGATTGACGCGATTCAACATCGCGGGGGTTTTCGTCCTTTAGGCATGACCCGCATCCGCACTGACGATAGTCATGCCGTCACGATCGCGGGTTGGAGAAACGTCGCGGTGCTCCCTATTCTCAGCAAACGACCGAGAATTTCTTCCCTATTCGATTTCAATCTACAGGAAGTCACGCAAACGTCAAGCGATTGACCTTAACGTCGAGGTACTGACGAATCCCGCGCTTACGGGTATCGGTGCCACAATCCTCCTTCTTAGTTTGCCTAGTCAAGCACCGCGTCGATCGACGCTCGCACAAAATCGAGCACCACCGGCAGTGTCAGGGCCGGATCGTCGGCCACGGGTTCGCCCAGAGCGACGGCCCGTCGCCAGCCGATCGCCTTCGCGATCAGGGGCGCGTAGTCCGGCAGCGCACCCTCCGCCCAGGCCGCTGCTTCCAGCTTCCCGAGATTCCTGCCTGTCTGCGCCAGGGCCCGCGCCCGGCACATCGTCAGGACCATGTACCCCTGGTACCCGATCTCGTCGAGGTAGGGCGCCTCGGTGATCCATGTCCGCCACCCTTCCATCAGTTCGCGCAGGGCCGCCCGCATCCGCCCCGCCGGGATCGGCCCCACCAGGGTATCGGGGTCTGGGCCCCAGATCGTCACCCCGCGATCGCGAAGAAGGGCCAGGTTGAACAGCCAGTCGATCCCCGCCGTCGTCAGGTGGAAGGGCTCCCCCGGGCTGATCCTGCCCATCGGGCGGCCGGGCTCGAACGCCCGCAGCGTCGCCACCGAGAGGTACCCGACCTCGATCCGCTCAGTCCAGACCGGGTGCGTAGCCACAATCTCGGCGTGCATCCGCGCAATCCGCGCCCCGTCCGCCTCGTCCAGGTCGTCGGTCAGCGCCGCCACAAAGTCGATATCGCTAATCCCCGGCTCGTACGCCCCGGTCACGATCGACCCGAAGACGGACAACCCAACCAGCTTTGGCCCCAGCGTCTCCCGGAGCGCCTCCAGCACCACCGGGAAGAGATCGTTGGCATCTGAATAGGGAGTCATTGGCGTACCGTCCATGAAGCAATCGTAGGTCGTGTTTACAAAGACCGGGTCGCCAACGGAATCGGCCCATTTTCAGCCCTGGAAGGGCTCCGTTGAGCTTAGCCCGGGGTTGATGAACGCTGCGAAAAGGATTAGGTGCCTTCAGAAGCATCGGTGGACATGGGCGACGCCGCGCCTCCCGCCGCCCGGGGAGACGCCGTTCCCCGTCCCGTTACGCAACCTCCATCAACCCTGGGATTCCCCTCGGGCCGCGATGTGGCCCGAGGGGTACGCCTCACGGTTTTGCGCCCGTCGTCGTAGGGGAGGGTCCCGTGCCATTTGTTCCGACTAATTCATGGTAAGCCCGTGGCGGGGGCGGGCGGGGCGGGGGCCGCAGTCTTTGCGGGCGTAGCGCGGGGTGCGGCGGAGGACCAGGTCGGGGGGCGGCGGGCGGATGGCGGTCGGCGGGGTCGCCGGGGCGGCGATCCGGGTTCGGCGCGACGGCCGGAGGAAGCCGAGGCGCTGTCCGTCGGCGACGAAGCCGGCGATCGGGTCGGCGAGGCCGCGGCGGGCGTATTGGGGAAGGTAGCGGACCAGCAGGGGCAGCGAGACGTCGAAGACGGGGACCCCGGCCGTGGCCGCCACCAGGACGCGCAGCCCCTGGAGGAGGTGGGCGATGAGCAGGACCGCCCAGACCTGGGCCAGGACCGCCCCCGCCTTGGCCGCCCCCAGCAGGTGCAGCCCGAGGTCGGTCTTGACCAGGTTGACGGCCATCCCGATGTCCCAGCGGCGGGCGTCGAGGCGGGCGATCTCGTCGAGGGGGAGCCGGTGCGGATCGCGGACGGTGGTGAGGTACCGGTGCAGCGTCGCGCCGCGGCGGAACTGGACCAGGCGCACGGCGTGCTTGGCCCGGTCGGCGCGGTGCTTCCCGAGCCAGGCCGGGGCGTCGAGAGGGCGACCACCTCGGCGGCGAAGGGGGCGAGGGCGCGGTCCGCGTGGGCGTCGAGGCGGGCGGTCAGCAGGGCGGTGGCGTCGGCGACGAGGCGCGCCATCGCCGCCGGGCCGTCCTGCGCCAGCCGCTTGGAGACCGCGTCGTCGGAGACCGGGACCGCCGGGAAGTCCCAGAGCCCCGTGGCGCTCAGCAGCCGCCACACGTCGAGTTGGCTGGTGGCGCGGCGCAGGACCCAGACCGCCAGCCCCGCCCACAGCAGCGCCGCCGGCAGGATCGGCGGGCGGCCCCGGTTGCGCCCGGCGGCGCCGGCGGCGGGCTCCAGCCCCGCGATCAGCTCGGCGAGCAGCCCCTCGACGCGATCGACGACGGCCGGGTCGGGGGCAAGACGGTCGGGACGGGCGGCGCGGCGGCGGGCATCGGCGGGGACCTCCGGCGGCGGGACAGACCTGGCCTCCACACCACGCCCGCGCAGCTTACGCCGAATCAGTCGGAACAGATGGTCCCGTGCCCTCCCTTCCGCATCGAGCCAAGCCGCCGCGGGCGGGGTCGGTGAGGAGGTGGAAGGGCCTGGGCGTGCGGCGGCGGCGGTCGAGGCGGCGGCCGGCGGCCAGGCGGCGCCCGAGGGCGGGGGGCCCCGCGACCCCCCCGGCGCGGAAGGCGAAGACCAGGAGGGGGCCGATCGCGTGGGCGCCTACGGCCTGGGCGGCCTTGGTCGGGGGGCGGCCGGCGACGAGCCGACCGCCGGCCAGGAGGGGCCGACGCCGGGGCGCCATCGCGACGAGCCTGGCGGCGGCCTCGCGGCGGATCCGGGCCGGGTCGGCGCGGCGCCACCCATCGCGGGGGCCCTCGCCCTTCCGCGGCTTGGCGAGCAGCGCGGTCTGCCCCCGCGCCCGGGCCAGGACCGGCGCCGCGCGGATGGCGAGCACGCCCGGGGGGGCGGCGGTGCCCAGCGGCGGCCAACCGGCCAGGGCCAGCGTGCCGGCGCTCGGCGTCCCCCCCGGGCACCCCGGTCAGGACGCGCGCCAGCGCCGTCGCGACCCGTGGGCCGCCCGTGGCCGTGCGGGGACCGGCTCTGGCCGGACGGGCGGTTGCCCTGTCGCCCGGCCAGAGCCGGTCCCCGTTGTCATCCCGCCACCCCCCGATTCCCCTTCGCTGGACGCCCATGGTGGGCCGTATATGCCGCCCCCACCGTCACCGGCCCACTCGTCAGCGTGCCCTCCGAAATCAGCAAGCCGATGCCGCCGCCTCGCAGCGGGGTACTGGAGTCGTCGGTCGCCTCGATTACCACCTGGCCGTCGATCGAACCCGTCAGAGAAGTGCCGGACGCAGACAGGGAAAGGGCGTATTCCCGCTCGGTCTCCCACGCGAACGGGACTTCGGCGAGAACGGTCTCGCCGTCCTGGGCTTTGACGATGCGGGCCACTCCTCCCTCGACCAGGACGAAGGCGTAGTAGCGGCGCAGTCCTCCCACACGGACGGCGACGCCGGCCGCGCTGGCGAGCGAGACCGTCACCGGTGCGGCGACTGAGATGTCGCGCCACTCCTCGGTGCCCTGCATGATCAAGCCCGTGCCGTGGTTCTGGACGATGTGGTAGTCCTGCCACCATCGCGCTTCCCATTGGTCGACACCGTCGACCCAGGCGCGCCGCCAGAGGTCGCCGCCGTGGGCCGGGCGTCCGAGCGTGACCGATGGTTCGCCCGTCCAGCCGAGACGATCGAGCAGGACCGAGTCACCCTCGGAGCCGCCGATGCGCACGCCAATCTGGGCGACCGGGGCTCCGGCCGTGTCTGGGATCTCCCAGGTTAGGGTCGCAGACTCCCCGGCGGCGATCGTGTGTCCAGGCCCTTCGACCGTGACCAGCTTGTCGTCCGCACCGTAGAACCGCAGGACCAGGGCGGCGGCGATAGGGTGGCTGTCCGCGGTGCTCGCCGTGACGGCCGCCTCGACCTGCTGGCCGGGGAAGAGCGTCGGGGATGCGTAGAGCGCGTATCCCTTCATGTTGATCGCTTCTTCGGGGATGAAGGTCGGGGTCGTGACCGTCGCCGTGCCGGACCCCGTCAGGGTAATCGCCAGCGCCCGCTCCCCGCTATTCTGGGCGACATTCTCGACGATCGCCGGATCATGGGCATCGACCCGGAAGCCCTGGACCGAACCCGGCAGGGAGAAATGGAAGCGGGCGCCGTCCTTCGGCGCGATCGGGGCTTCACCCTTGAGGGCCCGGCCGGCGTTGACGACGCGGGTCGTCTCGATGGCGGCATCTGAGATGCCGCGTCCGCCTTCGGCGGTCGAGAGATAGAGGCGATCTTCGACCGGGAAGCGGAGGTCGTCGGCCCCGTCGAAGGCGGCCATGCCGTTCTTGATGCCCAGGATGGCGCCGACGTTGCCGGAGTTGCAGTCGGTGTCCCAGCCGCCCGTGTTGACGATCATCAGGGAGCGGCGGAAGTCGTCGTTCCCGTGCAGCAGGGCGTGGATGATCAGGGCGTGGTTCGGGACCATGTGGCAGTTGCCACGGAACTTGTCGTAGCCGTAGTTGGCGCCGATCAGCGCGCGGGTCTTGTACCAATCATCATCGGCGGCGTGCCACTCGCGTACGTCGTGGATGAGGCCGGCGATATCGGAGTCGGCCGGGATGAGGGCGACGGCAGTGTCGATCAGCGTGTTGATGTCGGACTCGACGAAGGCGGCCGCCTCGATCGCGGCAATCACCTGGGCGCCGTAGATCGCCTCGCCATCGTGGGAAACGCTCGCGGCCCGGCGGGCAAAGTCGGCGGCGAGTTCCGGATCACCGGGGGCGACCATCGCCCAGCCGTCGATGAAGATCTGGGAGCCGATCTGCTCCGCCACCACCTTGCTGTTGCGGGCGATCGAGCCGCTCTCCGGCGCGGGGATGCCGTTCTTCAAGCGGAGATAGGCGGTGTGCTCGGTCGAGGTGCCGAACCCGCCCCACCAGAAGATGGTGCGGCGCTCGATCGTATAGTTCAGCCACGCCTCGCCGATCTGCTGTGGTGTCAGATCCGGGTCGTAACCGTGATCCTCCAGCGCCCGGAGAAAGGTGAAGGTGCCGGTGACGTCGTCGTCGGTCACGACCAGCGGCATGTTGAACCGCTCGTGGACGTAGTGATCGACCTCGCCCAACTCCTGGACGATCCGCTCGTGCGACCACCCCTCAAACGGGCGGCCGAGATAGACGCCGATGAGCTTGCCCAGCATGCCGGCGTAGACCCGCTCGGTGTAGTCGGCTGGGAGCGACATGCCGGTTTGTGGTCGTGATTCGATAAGCGTCAGGGACATTGCTTCTGGGTCCTCCGAGGAATACCCCCTACCCCCGGCCCCCTTCCCCCCGCTGCGGCAGGGGGAAGGGGGAGAACGAGGCGTCTGGGGACTGATCGATTCGGGTGTAAGGGCGCATGGCATGCGCCCGGTCTCCGACCGCGTCGCCGCGACGGCGGGCCGGCGGAACGAGGACGCGATACCGCGCCGGGTTGGCATCCTTGCGGCCCCGCCCACCTGGAAGGGCGCATGCTATGCGCCCCTACGGGTAAACGCGGCGCTCCTCCCCCTTCCCCCTGTCGCAACGGGGGGACGGGGGCCGGGGGGTTTGGGGGCTGTAAACCCGTTACCCCTTCAACCCCCCCTGCGTCAGCCCGTCGATGAACCTCCGTTGCAGCGCGAGGAAGATGGCGATGATCGGCAGGATCATCATCATCGCGGCGGCGCTGGTTAAACCCCAGTCGCGGCTGAAGCGGGTGGTGAAGTTGTAGTAGCTGGTCACGACCGTGAAGAGCTCTTGCTCGGTCAGGAAGACCGACGCCAGCAGGAACTCGTTCCAGACCGACAGGGCGACGACCAGGCCGACGGTGAGGAAGCCGGGCCAGGAGAGCGGCACGACGATGCCGGTGAAGATCTTCCACTCGTTCGCGCCATCAACCCGGGCTGCGTCCTCGAAGTCTCTGGGCAATTGCAGCATGTAGGAGCGCAGCAAGAAGATCGCCAGTGGCGCGTTGATCGCGATGTAGATGATCGCCAGCCCGAAAAGGTTGTTGACCAGATCGAGCCGTTGCCAGGCGAAGAAGAGGGGGACCAGGAAGAGCTGGAGCGGCAGGCTGGACCCGACCAGGAAGTAGAGCATCACCGCTCCTGACCCGGGTAGGTCGAGTTTGGCGAGGCTGTAGGCCGCCATCCCGCCGAGGAAGAGCACGCCAGCGACGGTGAGGACGACCAGGATGCTGCTGTTCCGGGTGGTCGTGGCGAAATTGCCGACGTTCCAGGCGTCCGGGTAGTTCTGCCAGACGAACGTCGCGGGCCAGCCCATCGGGTTGCGCCCGATTTCCGCCCTGTCCTTGAGCGAGTTGAACGCCATAATGACCATCGGCCCCAGGGCGAAGATCACCAGGACGATCAGGACACCATGGTTGATCGCCACGCTGCGCTCGCGGCGCTTCTTCCCCGGCCGCCAGCGGCCCGGCGAGGATGGCTGCACGCTGGGAGTGGCGCTCATATGTCCCACCCTCGCTTCCGGAGCACGATGAAGATGCCGATGATGATCCCGACGAAGACACTCATCGTCAGGCCGATCGCGCTGGCGTAGCCCGCCTCACGTCCGAGGAAGGCGTGTTTCTGGACCAGCACCGCGAGGACCTCCGAGGAGCCGGCCGGACCGCCCTGGGTCAAGATCCAGATGTAGTCGAAGGTGAGGAACGACCAGATGCTCGTCATCAAGACCATGAAGACGAGCGTCGGGCGGATGCCGGGGATCGTCACGTCGCGGAACTCGTCCCAGCGGTTGGCGCCGTCGAGCCGAGCCGCCTCGTAGAGGTCCGGCGGGATGTTCTGCATGGCCGCCAGGAAGAGGACCATGAGGAAGCCCCACCAGTGCCAGTTGTCGACGAAGGCGATCGCCGGCAGGACGGTGTCCGGATCGCCGAGGAAGGCGCGGTCCAGCCCACCGATGCCCCAGTCCGAGAGCGTGGCGCCGATGCCCCGATCGGGGTTCATCAGCGACGCGCCAGATGCTGGCGATGATCACGCTGGGCAGGACGTAGGGCATGAACAGGGTCATGCGGTAGAAGATGGCGCCCCGCTGGATCGGGGCCAGGAGGCTGGCGGCAACGAGCCCCATCAGGATGGGGATGGTCAGGAACATCGCCAGCCAGATGAGGTTATTGCGAAAGGCGTGGCCGAAGGACGGGTCGTCGGTGAAGAGCCGCCGGAAATTGTCCAGCCCGACCCACTCCGCCTTGCCGATTCCGCTCCAACTCGTCATCGAGTAATAGAAAGACGCGGCGGCCGGCCCGAGCACGACCGCCATGTTGATCAGCATGATCGGCAGGACGAAGAGCCAGGGGACGACCTTCCTCCGCCAGGTGGGGCGGCTCCAAAAGTGCGACCGCGGCGCCGCCCGGATGTAGGGTGCGGTGCTGCCGGTTTCGACGTGGGTACTCAACGTTAGGACCTCCGGAGACGAGACGGGGAGACGGGACTCGGCGTCCGGCGTTCGGCATTCGGCGTTCGGATAGACCGTCATCCTGAGCGGAGCGAAGGATCTTGGCGCTTCAGCGCCTTCGTGCTCGTTCGAGGAGGCGAGGCACCGCTGGTACACCGGAACGCCGGGGTCGGCCACAAAGGCCGTAAACGGCCAAGATCCTTCGCACTTAGCTCAGGATGACGATAGCTCCGGACGCCGGACGCCGGACGCCGCCTCGTTTACCGAGCCGGCACCGGGACCACCGCGCCCTCAGCGACTTCCTGATCGAAGAGGGTCTGGAGGCCCTGGAGGTATTCCTCGACGGTCATGTCGCCGGACCAGACCTTCTCGATCTCCTCGTAGATGTAGAGGTCGCTCTGCGGCGGCCAGAACGTCCAGGTGGTGTAGCCGTAGTTGTTGGCGGCGGCCGCCTCGTTCATGGCTGCCAGGATACCGGCGTAGCGCTCGTCGAGGCCGGCCAGGCTCTCCGGCGGGATGTTGACCGGGGCGGGCGCGAGCGAGCATTCGACCGCGAGCGTCGCCTGAACCTCGGGGGAGAAAAGGTGGGAGATGAACTCGGCGGTTTCGGCCGGGTACTCGGAGTTGGCGTTGATCGAGTAGGTGGAGCCGATGCCCAGGTCGTAGATCGCGTCACCGGTGGCAGAGGGCACCGGGGCCCAGTTCCACTCCTGCTCGACCTCGGGGAAGAAGGTCAGGGCGTCGTTGACGAACCAGGTGCCTTCGATCTTCATGGCCGCTTCGCCCTCGGAGAGGAGGGCGGCGGCATCATCGGTTGGGGTCGTGTAATAGCGGTCGAGGCCGCCCATGAACCAGCCGTTCTGCTGCATCTGGTCGAGCATGGTCAGTGCTTCGACGAAGGCGGGATCGGTCCACTGCGCCTCGCCGGTCAGGGCCTGGTAGACCTTCTCCGGGCCGGCGTGGTGGTTCATGAACTCACCGACGAACCACTCGTTGGTCGGGCGCCATTCGGCGTTGGTGTGGGCGAAGGGGATGATGCCCTCGGCGGCGATCGTCTCGGCCAGGGCCATCAGATCGGGCAGGGTCGTGGGGACGGTCCAGCCGTGCTCCTGGAAGAGGGTCTCGTTGTAGTAGAGGACGAGGGTTTCGATCTCACTGGGGATCGAGTAGAGCTGGCCGTTGACGCGGCCCAGGTCGAGCGCCCAGGGGATGAAGGTGTCCGACCAGCCGTACTGGGTGGCGTACTCATCCAGCGGGATCACCTGACCGGCCTCGCCCAGCTCGTAGCTGAAGGAGGGTCCGGGGGTGGTGACGACGTCCGGGCCGGCGCCGCCGGCGAGGGCCGTGCGGGTGGCGGTCCAGTTGTCGGCCTGGAGGGTGGCCTCGACCTGGGGGCCGCCCTGAGCGTTGAACGGTTCGACGGCGTTGGCGATCATGCACTCGGCCGTTTCGGAGCCGCCGGTGGTGTTGAACCACATCGTGATCGTCGGGCCGTCCTGCGCCCGGGCGGAGGATGCCAGGTTCAACCCGGCCATCGCCAGCAAGGGCACCAGCAGGAGCAGGGAGACGGAGCGGAACCAGGATGTTCGACGTGACATGCGCACCATCCTTTGTAGACGTGAGACGTGAGCCATCAGGCGTCAGGCGTCAGGGTCCTTGACCGAGCCACTCAAGCCGCCGGTCATCCCGAGCTTGTCGAGGGATCTAGAGGGAAACGGCGTAACGAGGTTGTTCCCGCCTCCGAGAGCACGATGCCCTGTTCTCGGAGGCCGGGGCGTCTTCGCTGCACCATCGCCTTCGAGATCCCTCGACAAGCTCGGGATGACGGGAAGGCCGGGTTGGCTCTGGTTGCACCTCCTTTGGACGCTAGAGGATCGAGTCAGGCGGATTCGCGGACGATGAGATCGTGCCGGAGGAGGTCGAGTCTGGTTGGACCGTCGTAGCGGCCGCTGAGGCGTTCCATCAGTTGCTCGGCGGCGTGGCGGCCGGTCCGCTCCGGGTATTGGGCGATAGTGGTGAGGGCGGGACTGACCAGCCGGGCGGCTGGGATGTTGTCGAACCCGGCGATGGCGATGTCGTCCGGAACGCGGATGCCCTGCTCGCGGCAGGCGATGAAGGCGCCGAAAGCCATCAGGTCGTTGGCGGCGAAGACGGCGGTGAAGCGGGGCGTGATGGAGAGGAGTTCACGCATGGCCTCGTAGCCGCCCTCCTCGTTGAAGGCGCTGCCGCGGATGAGGGCCTCTTCCAACGGGATGTGGTGGGCGGCGAGGGCTTGGCGGTAGCCGCGGACCCGCCCTTCGCGGGGCGGGGTGGCGTCTTCCCCGGCGATCATTGCGATGCGGATGTGCCCCTTTTCGATCAGGTAATCGACGATCGAGCGGGCGGCGGCGTCGCCGGGGACGTAGACGCGGTCGAGGGGCAGGTCGGGCGGGAAGGCGTCCAGGTGGTACTCGCCGTTGATCACCATCGGGATGCTATCGGCCAGGATGGGCAGGAGGTAAGACGGGTCGACGTGGAACGGGTTGAGGATCAGGCCATCGACCCGGCCGCGTCGGGCGGTGTCGATCCCGCGCCGTTCTCCCTCCAGGGTGCCGTCGGTGTTGTACGTGACCAGGTCGTATCCGTTGGCCTGGGTGACGTTCTGGATGCCCCGGATCAGGTCGGGATAGAACGGGTTGGTGATGTCGGGTATGACGGCAGCGATGGTCATCGTCCGGCGGGAGCGGAGGGAGCGGGCGGCGTTGTCGGGTATGTAGCTCAGTTCGGCGATCGCATCCAGGACGCGTTTCCGGGTATCCGGCGAGATCGAGACGGTGCGGATGTCGTTCAGGACGTAGGAGACGACCGTCTGGGAGACCTCGGCCAGGCGGGCAACGTCGGCCTGGGTGGGCCGCTTCCCGCGTGAAGGTGGTCGTCGGTCGGTCTGCATAAAGCCACCCGGACCAGTCGGCTAGTAATACGTATCACTGATACGAATCAGTATACACAGAGTCAGCGGGCGTCAAGGCTCGCCGCTCAGAGACTGTGGAACGGTTCATCCTGGCGCACCCCGTCGTGTAGGGGCGATGCATGCCTCGCCCGGTCGCCAGCCCGCGACGGGTCAGGGGTGCATCGCACGACGGGCCGGACGGGTCGGGCGATGCGTGCCTCGCGACTGGATATCAGGAGCCGCCGTGCTCCGAGGGATTGCGGCGGGGCGCTTAAATCACGCAGATCGCTCTCGGCTCGCCGCTGTTTACAGGACTCATGACAGGCGCAGAATCCGAGGTCTACGCAGCCATCAACCAGGGAGGCCGACATGGGCGTCATCATCGAGCCCTTCACCTCGGAGCATCTTGAGCCGGCCGCCCAGCTTCTGGCCGCCCGCCATCGGCGGGTTCGCCGTGGGCGCCGGACCTGACGCCAGAGTTCGAAGATCAGGCGGATGCCATGGCGCTCATCAAGGAGTTGCTCGCCGCGGACGGGACGAGCGGGGTGGTCGGCGTTCGCGGTGGAAAGGTCGCCGGGTACCTCCTCGGCGCGCCGGAGGTCGGTTCGCCTACGCGGCCCTTCGCCGGAATGATGCACCCGCGCGCCGCCTCGATGTACTATGAGGGGCACGCGGTGGAGACGGGAGAGGAAGACGCTGTCTACCCGTTGCTGTACGAGGCACTCGCCCCGCAGTGGGTGGCGAGCGGGCTGATGGGCCACTACGTGACGGTTTCCGCCGAGCCAGCGGCAATGGACGCCTGGGTCGATCTCGGTTTTGGGCGTTACGCGGCGCTGGGGGTCAGGTCGACAGCCGTGCCCGACGTGCGCCCGGCCCCGGAAATCGAGGTGCGTCGCGCCACCGTCGACGACGAGGAGTCGGTGCAGGCGCTCATGGCGGAACTGCACCGCGCCTTCGCCGATGCACCGGTGTTCGTTCCCTATCCGCCCGAGGTCCGGACTGGCGGGCGAGAGCTCATTGCCGCCCACCTGGCCGATCCGGGCAGTCCGTGCTGGCTGGCGTCCGTGAACGGCCGTCCGGTGAGTGTGATGGTGTTCGAGGAGCCGACCTCCCCCAACTGGCACCAGCCGAAAATCGAGTCGACCCGAAACGGGGTCTACTTGTTCCTGGCCAGCACCCTGCCGGAGGCGCGGGGGACGGGAGTCGGGGCGGCGCTCTTTGCCCACACGATGGCCTGGGCGCGCGAGGCGGGCTACGACGACTGCACGGTCAACTACTTCACCGCGAGCAGGGCGGCGCGGTTCTGGCAGGGAGTCGGATTCCGGCCGGTGACCTATTGGATGCGGCGGATCCTCGACGACCGGATTGCCTGGGCGCGGGGGTAGCTTCTGCCGCAACGGTGGCTGCGTTGGGGGCGCCCGGGGCTCACGGCCATTACTCAGCCTACCCAGCGGTCTGAACCAGACAACCTCTCCGAGGCCAATGTGGGGGCTTGCTTGACGCGGCTGGGTTCGCTGCCTACCCTCCCATCATGGCCATTCGTTCCAGACAACATACGCACAGGGCGCGGCGGGGAGCAGGGCACATACCGCGTCCGGCAACGCAGATCGATCTCGTCCTCTTCGACCTGGACGACACGCTCTGCGACTACGCCGGGGCGCGGGAGCTACGGCTGGAGGCGGCGTTTGCGGCTGCTCTGGAGTCGATTCCGGCCGGCAGCGCCCGGCCACTGGTCGACGACTTGATCGCCGAGTCCATTGCGATCCATCCCCATGCCTCCGACCACTTCCCGGAGGTCTTGCGGCCCCACGGCGTCTCGGCCGAGGCGGCGAGCGCCGCGATCGAGTGGTACCGAACGAACCGTTACCACGGCCTTAAGCTCTTCGCCGAGACGGTCGAGACCCTGGCAGCCCTGCGCGCCGCCGCTCCCTCCCGCCCGATCGGGTTGGTGACGAACGGTCCCGCCGAGACGCAGCGGGCCAAGATCGCCCTGCTTGAGCTGGACGGTCTCGTCGATTTTGCCGTGGTCTCGGGCGAGTTCGGCGTCGAGAAGCCGGACGAAACGATCTTCGTCGAGGCGATGCGCCAGGGCGGCGCCACCGCCGAAGCAACCATCTTCGCCGGTGATTCCCCCGCTCACGACATCGCCGGGGCCAAGGGCGCCGGCATCTTCGCGGTCTGGGTCAACCGGACCGGCGCCCCCTGGACCCTCGGCGATCCCCGCCCAGACGCCACCATCTCGACCCTGCACGACATTCTGGATCTGGTGGTCGAGAACGTCGAATAGACCGGTTTGTTGGGATCCGTTGATCTACATCTAGCCCCGTCGCCTTGATTGGTAAGGGTAGACCTCCGTGTCCGCCCTGTAACCAACCGCGTCGTACCCGGGCCGGGAACAGCGATTCCAATCGGGAATGGGTTAATCTGGGAACCTGGGCGGACACGGAGGTCCGCCCCTACGAGATCGATGTTCGTGGTTTAGATTGCTACAACCGGACGATCATGCTCTCCAGGTCGCGCGGGTAGAAGGTGAAGCGCTCCGAGCCGAAGGAGCGGATGACGACCGTGTCGGAGTGGCGGAAGCCGCCAAAACCCGGGGCGTAGACGCCGGGCTCGACGGTGAAGCACATCCCCTCGGCGATGACCGTGTCGTCGCCCTTGTCGATGAAGGGCGGCTCGTGGAAATCGAGGCCGATGGCGTGGCCGGAGTGGTGGCGCTGCATGTGGGAGATGCCCAGCTCGGCGTAGAGGTTGACCACGTCGGTTTCGGCCTCGGCCAGGGTACGGCCGGGGCGGAGGGCATCGAATGCGGCCTGCTGGAGCTGCATCATCAGGTCGAAGTGTTTCTCGAACTCGGGCGTCGGCTCGCCGACGATCATCGTCCGCTCGAGTTCGGAGTTGTAGCCGCCGACGTCGGCTCCGGCGCCTGTCACCAGGATGTCGCCCAGGCGCAGGCCGGTCGCGTTCGACAGGCCGTGGGGCAGGGAGGTGTTCGCCCCGGCGTGGAAGCCGACCGTGACCGGTGCGCCCCAGACGGCGGTCAGAGGCTGGTAGCTGGGGCCGAGGGCGGCGACCATCACCTTGCTTGCCTCGGTCGAGGCTTCCTGGGAGATCTCCATCTCCGTGCGGCCAAGTTCGAGCTTCTCGTGCATCAGCCGGTGGGCCAGGTTGCCCCAGACGCAGCTCTCGCGGATGAAGAGCAGTTCGGTGTCGCTCTTGATGTAGCGCAGCTTGTCGATCAGGTCCCGGGCGCGCACGACCTGCACGCCGGCGTCAACGACCTCCGTCAGGAGGGGGCCATCGTAGCCGTTGGCGTCGATGTAGTTGAGGCCGTCGCACCCGATCGTCTTGCCGGCGGCATTGACCCCCATCTCGGTGAGGAGATCGGCCAGGTGCTTGAGTGGGTGCTTCGTGCCGCCGCTCGGGTATTCGGGGTAGACCTTGACCCGGTCGACACCGGGAGACTTCTGGATGTGCTCCTGCTCCAACTGGGGCACCAGCGCGCCGAGGCCACCGTTGTGGCTGATGACGATCGACATCGGCCGTTCGGTGGTGATGTGGAAAAAGCCGGAGACGTAGGCCATCCGCAGGGGATGGAAGAGCACCAGGGCGTCGAGGCCACGCTTCTCCATCTCCGCCCGGGCCTTCGCAACCCGCTCGTCGTACTCCGGCTGCTCGATCTTCCAGGTGATCGTCGGTGTCGCGGCGGGCGCCGCCGTGGCCGTCGCCTGCTTGGCTGCCTTCTTCTTGTTCGACTTTCCTGCCTTGTCCGCTTTCCCCACGAATGGCCCCTTCTCATGACCGGCCGTGAGCCGTCGTCCAGGTGACGCGACATCCTAGCCGAGGATTAACACGTTGTAATGACCCCTCGTCGTTCGCCGGGGCGGCGATCGTTCCTGGGCAGGAACCGGACGGCTCGCTTCAGATCGCGACGCGTTCCCGGAGCAGATCGTCCAGGTCGAGTTCCGGTTCGCCGCCCATGGCGACGTGGCCCTCGGCGTCCCGGGGCCACTCCACGAACGGGCGATCCCAGCACAGCTCCAGGTCATTGCCGTCTGGGTCTTCGATGTAGATCGCCTCGTGGGTGCCGTGGTCGGCTATCTGGCGGAGCGGCCAGTCGACCGCCTGGAGGCGGCGCAGGGCATCGGCCAGACCGGCTCGGGTGGGGTAACGGATGGCGACGTGGTGCAGTCCGGCGACCCCGTCCGGCTGGGGGCCGCCGCCGGCCGACTTCCAGGTGTTGAAGCCGATGTGGTGGTGATAGCCGCCCGCCGCGAGGAAGAGGATATCGCCGGTCGTGCCCCAGCCGGGCACGCCCCGCGCCTCCAGCACCACGTCGAATCCGAGCACGTCGACGTAGAAAGCGCGTACCCGGTCGATATCGGCGGTGCGGAGGTGGACATGGCCGATCGTCACCCCGGGGTCGATCGGCTTCGGTGCGGTTGCCATCGGCACGACCGGTCCCTGCGGACCGTCCGATCGTGGCGCCTGGTGCTCGCTCATGGAGATCCCTCCTGGGGTGAAGCCCGTGCCGCCCGCCGCGCCGGATCAAGGGCCCTGCGACTGCGGCAGGGGAGTGCCGATTCTAGCGCCATCGCCCCTGGGGTTCGCTTGTCCGAAGTGCCAGAGAGGGAAAACGCGAACCGGCGAGGCCTGGCTGGGGCCTCGCCGGTTTCGGTTGGGATGGGGAGGGAAGTGGGAGGGAGGTTGGGAAGGGAAGTGGGGTGTTTAGGAGCGCCCCGGACGGGCTGTGGGCGGCTGGCTAGCTGGCGGATTGGTTGGCTGGGTTGGTGTCTGGTCGATGGCCGCCGGGCGGTGATGAAGGGTCCGGGAGCGTTCGGTGGGGCTGGCCACCGAGTAAGGGCGAGAAGACTAGGCGCGGATGACGTGCGTGATCGACATGGCGTTGGTCCCTCTTTCTCGGTGGCCGCGCCCTTCCTGGGTCGCGGTGGGCTTCGTTCTCGGGGGCCAGGGATCGTTCCCCTGACCACGACCCTATGATGCCCTGGCCAGCCCCTGGGAACATCGGGAGAACGCCTCATTTTTTAGCGGGATCGGTCTCGGGAATCCGGGAGGCACCCTAGGGCGTCTAGGGTGTTTACCCTAGGGTGGATCTAGGGTGTTGTCGGGAACCCGTGGGAGCCATGGGAACCAGTCGTTTTTGACAAACATATTCTCAGGCTTCTCTGTGTACCTTTCGAGGTAGGGCCGATTTGACGGGAAGTGCGATAAAAGTTGCGAGTCGTGGCCAGTCGCTTTGTCGTAAATGCTTCACAGCTGGACCCTGAATACGGCCCTCACCCCAACCCTGGGCCGGCCCTAAAGGGCCGGGGTGAGGGCTGCGATGGGCGTTGGAATCAAGGTCCAACGCTCTCTCCGCTTTACCCCGCGATCCCCGGACGCCGCTCCCAGAACCGCGTCGCGCCTTCGAAGGCCTGGGCAAGTTGCATGACCGAGACGTCCGCCCGGTCGCGGCCGACGATCTGGATGCCGACCGGCAATCCCTCCGGCGTAAATCCGGCCGGGACGGAGATCGCCGGCCGCCGCGTTGCGGTGATCCAGTAGGCCGACTGCATCCACTCGATGTAGTGGGTCATCGCGACCCCATCGATCTCCTTGGGGTAGCGTTCCTCGACCGGGAAGGGGGGCACCTGGTTGACGGCGCAGAGGATGAATTCGTAGCGCTCCATAAAAGCGTTGACCCGGGCATACAGATCCGACTGAAGGATCATCGCCTTGCCGACGGCGGCGGCGTCCAGCTTCAACCCCTCTTCAATATTCCAGATCGCCTCGGGCTTGAGTTTGTCGCGGTGCAGCCGCAGCGTTTCGCCATGATTGGCCGCTTGCAGCGCCGCACGCAGATCGAGAAAGACCTTGTCCGCGCCGGTCAGGTCTGGCACCGCCTCCTCGACCACGCATCCGAGGTCGGTGAAGACGTGGCGCTGGGCTTCCAGGGCGGCACGCACCCGCGGGTCGAGGGGTAGGCCGCCCAGATCCGGACACCAGGCCACGCGCACCCCCCGGAAGTCGCGGTCCAGCGACCGGGTGAACCGGTCGGCCGGCAGGTCCATCGCCAGTTGGTCCCGGGGATCGGCTCCGGCCTGCACCGATAGGAGCAAGGCCACATCCCCGACTGTCCGCCCGAGCGGCCCCTTGACCCCGAGGGGGATCCACGGAGTGCCCGAGGGCCAGGTGGGGACGACCCCCGGCGAGGGCCGGAAACCGACGACATTGTTGAAGTTGCCGGGGTTGCGCAGCGATCCTCCCATATCGCTGCCATCGGCGATTGGCAGCATCCTGCTCGCGAGGGCCGCCCCCGCCCCGCCAGAGCTGCCTCCGGCCGACTTGGTTGGGTCGTAGGGGTTACGGGTCGGGCCGAAGACCGGGTTGAAGGAGTGAGAGCCCAGGCCGAACTCGGGCACGTTGGTCTTGCCGATGATCAGGGCGCCGGCGGCACGGATACGCTCGACCACCAGCGAATCTCGCTGCGGCCAGTTATCGACGTGCAACGGCGAGCCCTGGGTGGTCGGGAACCCGACCGCATCATCGAGGTCCTTGATCGCGACTGGCAGCCCATGCAGCGGTCCGATCGGGTCGCCCGCCGCTTGCTTCCGGTCCGCGTCGGCGGCCAATTCCAGCGCCTTCTCTGCTGGCAAACGGGAAACGATCGCGTTGACCGTCGGGTTGACCTTGTCGATCTGGGCGAGGTGGGCGGCCATCACCTCCTGGGCCGAAACCTCCTTCTTGCGGATCCGGTCGGCGGTCTCGGTCGCGCGGGCAAACCAGATAGAGGCGGTGTCGATGGCCACGGGCACTCCTGTTCGGCGTTCGGCGTTCGGCGTTCGGCGTTCGGCGTTCGGAACCAGATTGCCACGAATTCGCCCCGGCCTCACCCGGTCATCCCGAACTTGTCGAGGGATCTCGATGGAGACGGCGCCCCGATGGCGCTGCCGTTTCCGAGAGCATGATGCCGTTTTCTCGGAGGCCGGGGCTTCCTCGGTACATCCCGCCCTTCGAGATCCCTCGACAAGCTCGGGATGAGAAGGAGGGCAGGGGCGTCATCATACCGACCCGGACGCCGGCTCACCGACGATGGATGCCTCAGGCGACCGCTCTACAGAAAAGAAGTCGGTCTCCGTGCCGTCGTCGTTGGGGCGGCGGCCGTCGTAGGTCATGCCGGCTTTGAGGAGGACTCGTTTCGATGGCTCGTTGGCGGGATCGACCGTCGCCTCAATCCGGTCGAGGCCGCCGCGGGTCAGGCCGAAGTCGATCAGGCCGCGGGCGACCTCGGTCGCGTAGCCCTTGCCCCAGTGGATTTTGGGGAAGGCGTAGATGATCTCGGTGATACCAGGCCGGTCGGAGGGGCGGGCGAACCCAGCGAAGCCAATCATCCGGTCTTCGCCTCTTGGCGTGACGGCGAAGCAGCCGTAGCCCCGGGCCTCATAGTTGGCCAGCGAGACCTGGATCCACTCGTCCGTCGTCTCGCGGGAGA
Organism: uncultured Chloroflexia bacterium; assembly: GCA_963724285.1. GTDB lineage: Bacteria > Chloroflexota > Chloroflexia > Thermomicrobiales > UBA6265 > CAVRUD01. The sequence goes on from CAVRUD010000026.1 coordinate 75,693, forward strand.
GCGGCTGGCCGTCGTCCATGTACCGGTTGATCTCCGGGTCGCTGGTCAGCGCGTGGAAATCGTCCAGGTCGTCTGGGCGCAGGTAGCGCATGGCCAGCCGCTCGGTCTCGATCACGATCACGTTGTCGCTCCCTACGTTACCTGAGCCCGGAGTTGGCCGCACAGAATCGACAGAACCCTCAAGCACCAACGCGAACCGTCCGGTACGCGAGGTTAGCACGAGACACATTGAAGCCCTGCACCAGGCTGGCGCATACCCCTTGTCGCGGTATGGTTTTGACGCTTGACGTCAAGCTTCGAATTCCTATCGAAATCCCGCGTCGGCTCCGCCCGGGGCTAAAGACCCCGGGCCTTGACTTTGGCCCTTTTCGGGCGGGGATTGCGGACGTGGGCGACCGCCGGTACGCTCGATGGCCTCTGACCGCACAGCAAGCCGTCGGAGGCCGCCCGCATGGAGTCGACCAAACGTCTCGATGCCCTCGGATCGTCCCCGTTCCCGCTCACGGCCGTGTTCTTCGGCCTGCTCGCCGCCCACCGGGGCGCCTGCCGCCAGGAGCGCACCTTCCAGTGGCTCAGCGGCTTTGCCGTCGGCTGGCTGGTGACCCTGGGGCGCCACACCGTCACCCGGGTCCTGGCCGCCCTGGGCTTGGTGGAGGTCGACTGGAGCGCGTTCTACCGCCTCTTCGGGCGGGAGCGGCTGGCCTACGACGCGCTCTGCCGGACGCTGCTGCGCCAGACGCTGGCGCTGGCCCCGGCCGACGCCCCCTACCTGGTGGCGGTGGACGGCACGACCATCCCGCGCCGCAGCAAGACGATGCCCGGCACCGGCTGGCTGCGGGCGGCGGGGCTGGCGGCCCTCTGCTGGGTGCGGCGCGAGCTGGACGCGCTGGGCCGGGCCGCCCAGCGGCTGGTGGTCGTGGCCGACGGCACCGACGCCACGGTGGAATTGTGGAAACGGCTGCCCGCTGGGGTGGTGCTGCTGGTCCGCTGCGCCAAGAACCGGGCTCTCTTCGAGCTGCCCCCGCCCCCGCCCCCGCCCCCGGCCAGCGGGGCCGGCCCCGGGTCTACGGCGACCAAGCCCGCCATCCTGGCGGGTGGCTGGCCGAGCGCGGCGGGTGGCACCGGGCCGTCTTCGCGGTGCGGGGCCGGATCCTGCGCCCCCGCTACCGGGTGGAGGGACCGTACCGGCTCAAGGGGGCGGCCACGCGCCCCGTCTTCCTCCTGGTCGTCAAGGGCGTCGACCGGCGCGGCCGGCGGCTGCGGCGCGAGCCGACCCGGTGGCTGGTGAGCGCCGAGGCGACCGCCGCCGGGGGCTGGACGCCGCCCCTGCCGGCCGAGACGCTGCTGGCGTGGGCCTGGCAGCGCTGGGAGGGGGAGGTGGCCCATCGGGAGCAGAAGGCGACCTTCGGCCTGGGCGACCCCCAGTGCTGGGGACCCCGCTCGACCGTCACCTCGGTCCAGGTCGCCGGCTGGCTCCACGGGCTGCTGCTCCTGACCGGGCTCACCGTCTGGGGGCTGGGCCGTCCCCCGGCGAGCGCCCCGACCGCCCGCTGGTGGCGGGGCAGCGGGCGGTGGAGCCCGGACCAACTCTGGTCCGCCGTCCGGGCGGAGCTGTGGGACCTCGGCGACTCTCGCCCGGTTTGGGGCGGGACGGCGCGCAACTGGCCCGAAATGGCCGACTGGGCGGCCGCCCAGACCAACGCGGCCCGCAGCGCCAGCCAGACCCGACCTCCGCACCCACCCCCGGCCCCGGCCAAAGGGCCAAAGTCCAGGCCCGGGACTCGAAGTCCCGGGCTACATCCACAAACCCGGCTGAAGCCGGCTGCCACCCGTCTCGAATGGCGGAGTACTCCGACCACGGCCCCGGCGTTCCAGCCCCCTTCAGGGGGGTTATCTGATTCAGCCCGGGGTCTTTAGCCCCGGGCGGAGCCAGGACGGCGTGGCGGTAAGCCCCGGTTCAAACCGATCCTAGTAGAGCGCGAACAGACGGCTTGGGCCACCGGACGCCGCGACGTGCTTCGGCCCGCCCACGATGATGCTTGCCCCGGCGGGAGGGACGGCGCCCAGGTTCGCGATGCCTTCGACGCCGTACTTTCCCGCGCCCAGTATGGTGACGTGGGTGGCGAAATCGACCGAAGCGCCGAAATCTTGGCTCAGGGTATCGACGCCCACCCCGACGATATCGCGCTCTTCGACCAGGAGCATGGCCGCGTCCGGATGGATCCCGGGATAGTGCTGTACTCCGCTTGCATCCGCGTTGATGAACGCCTCGGCATCAGGCAGGCGGGCCTCCCAGCCGGAGAACATGGCCACGAACGTGCCGCTCGGGAGCGCCCCGTTGGCCGCTTCCCAGGCCATGATGTCGTCTGGGGTGAGCTGGGCATCCGGGTCGCTCGCGGCCCGGGACGAAATGTCGATCACGGCCAGCGGGGCAACCAGGCGATCGATCGGGATCAGCTCCGCGGTCGTGCCATCGGCGATAAAGTGGGCCGGCGCATCCATGTGGGTGCCGGTGTGCTCGTTGAAGGTGAGTTTGACCGAGTAGAAGCCGTCGTCGGCAATGGTCCGGGCGGATTCGATCTCCATCTGTCCGGTGCCGGGATACACCGGGAATGCCGGCGAGACCACATGGGTCAAATCGACCATCGCCGAGAAACCGGCGAGACTGGGCATTGCCACCGGCGTGGCCACCGGTTGGGAGACCGGCGTGGCCTGGGCCGCCACCGAGCGCCGGCCCGCGACAGTTGTGACGGCCGCCGCTGCCCCGGCAGCCAATCCGGCGCGGAGCAGCCCTCGCCGAGTTAATTCCGCCTGAACCCGAGCCATGACCAGAGGCGAACACATGTCGAACCCCCCATGCCTTCAAGCTGACCGGAGTGCCGAATGGCTCCTGGCAGCCATCATACTGGCCGCGGGTGGCGTCCGCGATGGGACATTTGCCCCCTATGCGCGGCTGACATTGAGACGGATCTGTGACCCTTGAGCAAGCTTGACATGGTTCTATCCAATCAGACGATCCTTGCCGCCGTCCAGGATGCGGCGCGACGGCTTGCGTCCGCTGGCATCGAGTCGCCCCGGCTGGACGCCGAAGTCTTGATGCGCCATGTCCTGGGACTGGACCGAACCGGCTACTTTCTGAAGCGCACGGAGCTGATATCCGCGCAGGACCGGGAGGCATTCGCCGGACTCGTCGAGCGCCGGCTCGCCCGTGAGTCGATCGCCTACATCATCGGTTCGCGGGAGTTCATGGGTAGATCGTTCGCGGTCTTTCCAGGGGTCCTGGTGCCCCGCCCGGAAACGGAGATCCTGGTCGAGTGGGCGCTCGACTGGCTGGCGTCCCACCCAGGGGATAGGCGCATCCTCGACGTCGGCACCGGCAGTGGCGCGATCGCGCTTTCGATCGCGGCGGAGAATACGGCCGGTGTCCGGCACCGCATCGTCGCGAGCGACGTCAGCCAAGATGCCCTGCGGATCGCGGCCCGGAATCGCCGGATGCTCGGTCTGCAGGACGCTGTTGCGCTCGTGCGGGGTAGCTTGGCCGATTGGCATGGTGGCCCGATCGACCTGGTCCTGGCAAATCTGCCGTACCTGCGTCTCGACCAGGTATCCGGGAACCGCGACTTGGCGGCCGAACCTGTCCTCGCGCTGATTGGTGGCCCGGATGGGCTCGATCTTATTCGTCAGCTCTTAGCGGATGTGCCCCGCCTGCTGGCACCGGCCGGGGCGGTGGGCCTGGAGATCGATCCATCCCAGGCCGAGGCAACGGTTGCCCTGGGACGACATCACCTCCCCGCGCTGGAGTGGCGAGTCGTCCCAGACCTGGCCGGCCTATCCCGGCACGTGGTCGGGACGTCGCCCTAGGTAACGCCGGCCCGAACAGTCTCTGCCAGGAGCGCGTCGATCTTGAGAAGCGCGGCGTCGATGTCCGTCCCGAGGAAGATCCCGGAGGTGCGCTTCTGCAGCTCAGGATGGGTTTCGAAGATGCGGCCACCATACCCAACGATCGGCAGTGGCCAGTCATGCACGGTCTCGGATTGAACCCTGGACACGTCGGCCTTGACCTCGTCGACCGCCACAATCAAGCGTTCGGCACCGGCCAGGGTCGATGTCGAAAGCAACACCATCGGCGGGCGAATCGTGAGGATCGCCTGGACCAGATCCGGAATCGGCAGATTCGGGCCGAGGTAGATCATCTGGTAGCCGCGCCGGGAGAGCAGCAGGCAGGTCAGGAGCAGACCGACCTCATGCAATTCGCCTTCGACACAGGCGGCCACGATCGGCCCCCGGCCAGAGTCGGGACCCGAAACGTTGAAAAGTGCCCCGATTTTGCGCAGAACGAACGCGGTCGCGAAGTGCTCGACGCTGACCGAGATCTCGCCCCGCTCCCAGCGCTCGCCGAACTCGACCAGTACCGGATCGAGGACGTTGATGCAGACCTGCTCGACCGAGCCGATTGCAATCGCTTCCTCGAGCGCGCGCTCCGCCCCGGCCGCGTCGAAGGCCGAGAGCGCGGCCACCATCGCGGACTGGCTGCGCTGAAACTGATCCGGCGGCCCGCCGTTCGCGGCGATTGTTCTGGGGACCTGGTCGCCACGGACTTGCGGAACCTGGACCCTGGCACCGCCCTCGGTATGGTAGAGAGCGACGGCCTGGCTGATCGTCAGACCCCGTCGGGTCTGATCCCGTAGCCACGAGATGATGGAGACATCGCGCTCGGAATAGAGGCGCTGGTTGCCGGACGTTCGCTCCGGCTTCGGGATGCCGTACCGTCGCTCCCATGCCCGGAAGGTATCAGCCGGTACCCCGGTGCGTTGGACCACGGCCCGAGTGTTATATACTGGAACCCCGGCGAGATGGTTGAACATTGTGCTGTTTCCCGCCTTCCCCAGGCTTCACTATAGGCCCATGCCCAGCAAGTTTCAATGCTTTGCACACCTTCTGTTGAGTGTACGTGAGCCGCGGCTACTGCCGGGTCTTGGTGGGCTTGTCCTCGGCGGGCGGCGGTAAGCGCGTGATCGCAGCCGTTCGCGGAGTCCGCGCCCGACCGAGATTGGTCCCCGTGGCACTCGGGCTGCTCGTTGTTCTGCTTACAACCGCCTGCGGCGAACAAGGAACGACCGACACACGTCGTTTCGCGAATGAGCGCCCACCAACGTTTGCCCCTTCGACCGCGACCGCGGCGTCCGCGGCAACCACGACGCCCGCGCCCCAGGCACCACCGGTTAGCTCACCTGGAGCACTGCTGGCGACCCGCGGCGCGCCCGAACGGCTGTACTTCTCAGACGAGACCGAGCTCTGGACGATCGACGCCAATGGCGACGATCCCCGCGCCCTCCTGGAACTCAACGCCGACCAGGGCGAGATTCGCTCGACCGCGCAGGCCCCGGGGGTCGCGGGCGACGAAGTTGCGATCCTGATCGTCCGTGAGGATGACGGCAAGGAGACCGCCCGCCTGATCTTCCTGAATGGGGCGGGCGAGGTCGTTCGCCGCATCGACCGGCTGGAGTCGGTATTTGGCGAGGATATAGCGGGTGAACCCAGCGCCACGTCGGTGACGTGGTCGCCGCAGGGCGACCTCCTGCTGGTCACCTTCGCTGAGGGCGGCATCGTTGCCATTCCGGAAGATGGCGATCCAGAAGTGATCGTCTCCGGTGACGCCGCCAGCAACTTCAATCAGGCCGCCTGGTCGCCGGCTGGCGACGCAATTGCCTTCATGGCCTCCGTCGCCACCGATTCCAGCGAGGATACGCGCCAACTCGTCGTCGCCCCGGTCGTGGACGGTGCGCTCGATCCGGCCGCCTTCGTGGTGGCCAGCCGGGCGGGAGACGGGGTCAGCGCCTTCTCATGGCTGCCGGACGGATCGGGCCTGGTCTACGCCGAACGCGGGGACATCGGCGGGACGACCGGCGGCGACCTCTTCACCGTTCAGGCAGACGGCAGCGACCCTCGCTTGATCGCCAGCGCCGGCCGGGCGGCTCCAGTCGCCCAGATCGTCGACTTCGCCGTGTCGCCGGATGGCAGTTCGCTCGCCTACACGATCGCGACGCCCGACTCGACCGGGGAGCGCCTCATGTTCCATAGCCTCTGGGTCCGCGCCATGGATGGAACGGCCACCGTGCCGGTACCGATCCCCGGCAATGAAGCCGTGACCCAGCTTTGGTGGACCGCCGAGGGGCTTGTCTGGCGCAGCCAGCCGGTCGATACGGATGAGGAGAGTGGGGGGGCAGGTCAGGCGTTCGCGATCGAACGGCTGGATCCCCAGAGCCAACAACACGTCCTCTTTACCGCCACCCCGGCGGCGACACCGGTCGCAAGTCCTGAGGCGACCCCGGAACCCACCGAGGCGACGCCCGGCTCCTCCGACTCCATTCCAGGGACAGACGCCTCGCCGGTAGCAAGCGCTGCACGCCCGGGTGCCCGCGGCTGATGTCGTGCTGTCGATTACCCCGAACGGCGTTGCGGATGTGACATGATGGCAGATCAAACGTTCTATTAGCGTCGAGTGGACCGTGTCGTGTTCGCTGTGCGAGAGGATGTAACAATGTGCGGACGATACGTGCTGGCGACGACTCCCGAAGATATCGCCGCCCGATTTTCGGCGTCGACCGGATCGGTCGACTTTCCGGTGAGCCACAACGTGGCCCCAACCAAGACGATGCCGGTGATTACGCTCCGTGACGGCGACGAGCGCACGGCGGAGTTGTTTCGCTGGGGGATCGTCCCCACCTGGGGACGCAACGGAACGACCCCGCCACCCCTGATCAATGCTCGCTCAGAGACGGTGGCCGAGAAGTCCACGTTCCGCAAACTGCTCCGCACCCAGCGCTGCCTGGTCCCCGCCAGCGGGTTCTACGAGTGGGAACGCCGCGGCTCGACCAAAGTGCCCCACTTCTTCTCGGTCACGGCTGAGCCATTGATCGCCTACGCCGGTCTGTATCGCACCCCAACCGAGAAAGACACCGACGACCGACCGGCCTTCACCATCCTCACCACGGCAGCCAATGAGCTCGTTGGTCAGTTTCACGACCGCATGCCCGTTATCCTGCGCCCAGAGGACGAGGATCTGTGGCTTGACCCCGAGATCGAGGAGCCCGAAGCCCTCGAAGCGCTCTATGCCGCGTTCCCGGCCAAGAAAATGGCCGAATGGACCGTCTCGACCCGGGTCAACAACGCGTCGGTCGATAGCCCGGAGTTGATCCAGCGGGCCGGTTAGCTCGTCCTCCGTCCGGAGGAAAGTGGGACGTGGCGCTGTGCCCCGACCGCGCGGGGCGGGATGGTGGCGCCATCCCGGTCCCGTCCGGGGCAAGAGGTAGCGCCGTGCAGGCGTCGCCCGGCGGATAAGGTCAATGCCGTGCGGGCGTCGCCCGGGGCAAGGGGTCGCGTCGGAGGCGGAGAGATCCGAACACGGCCCCGGCGTTCCAGCCCCCTTCAGGGGGGTTATCCGGTTCAGCCCGGGGTCTTCAGCCCCGGGCGACGCCGACACGACGCGACCCCTTGCCCCGGGCGACGCCCGCATGGCGGCCGGCCATCGCCGCGGCGTCTGCCACCGGGCGAATCCAGGACGGCGCCAACTCTGCCCATGAACGCCCCTATGCCTCGGTCAGGTAGTCCTGGACGCTCCAACCAGTGCCGTAGGTGCTGCTCGTGATCCGCCACCAGACAAAGCCGTTGGCCGACGATGGCCCACCGACCACCTCCAGGACCGCGTTCGCCGGCAGCACCGCAACCACGCCGGCGCCCGTTGAGGCGCTCGAGCGCATGTTGAGCGCTTCGGTTACTCGCACACTGTCGCCAATTGAGAACTTGTTCCCGGACGGCGGCGGTGACGACGACGGAATGAGGAACTTGCCGATCACCCAGCCGGAGCCGCGCGAGGTTTGCAGGCGCCACCAGACGTAGCCGTCGTTGGTCACCGGGCCGTCGGTGACCGTGCCGGTCGTGCCGGTCGGCAGCATGGCGATCACCGATCCGCTGGAATCGGCCGAGGCGCGCATGTTGATGCCCACCGTTGCCTGAACCTGGACGACATCACCGATCTCGAAATCACCCGGCGGCGGTGGCGGCTGAGAGACCTTTTTCAGTGGTCGTTGATCCGCCCAGCCGGCGCCGAGATCGGTCGAGAGTTGCCAGAATACGGCGCCGCCCGAGCTGACCGGCCCGCCGATGACCTCGCCGGTCGTCCCCTTCGGCAGCTTGGCGATCGTCTTCGACGTCGGAGACGGCGCCTGACGCAGGTTCATGCTGACCGATGCCGTCACGACGACATCGTCGCCGATCTTGAACTTGGTCGACGGGGGAGGGCCGCTATCGAGCGAGAGGTACTGGGCGGCCGCCCACCCATTCCCGTAGCCCGTCGAGAGCTGGTACCAGGTGATCCCGTTGGCGCTCCTCGGCCCGCCGATCACAGAACCCTTGGTACCGGCCGGCATTGTCGCGATGACGCTCGATCCTGTCCCCGGTCCGCTCCGCAGGTACAGGGCATCGGTATTGACGACGATCTTATCGCCGATCTTGAACTGCGGGTTCGGCGGGTTGCTGGCGGTCAGGTAATCCTGGACGACCCAGCCGCCGCCGTAGCTGCTGTGATAGACGCCCCACCAGCGGTATCCATTCGCCGCCACCGAGGAGACGGTGAGCTCGAGCTTCACGCCCTGCGGGATGGTCGCGATGATCGTCTGGGCGAGTCCCGGACGGGTGCGCAGGGCAAGGCCATTGGTGTTGACCGTGACGAAGCTCCCAACCGTGAACTTCGGCGCGGGCGGATTTCCGGCCGGGGCGAAATCAAGGAAAGTGCCGGCAACGTAGCCGTCGCCGTAGTTCTGGGTCCGAATCGGGTACCAGGTTCGGCCTTCGTTGACGCGCGGCCCGCCAATCACCGCCGCCAGCTCGCCCTGCGGAAGCGCGGCATTGACTGGCGCGCTCAGGCTCGGCTCGTAGCGTAGGTTGACCCTGGCCGACGTGATGACGTTGGCGCCCGTGACGAATTCGCCCGCCGGCGGCGGCACGTTGGTGTCCGGCGGGCTTTCGGTGGCGTCCAGCACCTGCTTGACGGCCTGGCGAATGGCAGGCAGATCGGCATAGAGGAAGTCGCCCGGGCAGGTATCCTGGGTGACATCGCGGTGACCGCAGATGTTCGGCAGGTTCGGCGCTTCGAGGAAGTCGCTGCTGCCGAGCGGGTTGAGGTTTCGCCCTACCCAGGCGGTGATCGCGACGATCGCTGCCTGGCAATTCTCCGGCACGTCGGCGATAGAGAAGTTCCCCATCGTGCCGATGCCGGAGGAGCCGAAGGCGTACTGATAGGCGTGGCCGCCGACGACGTTTTCGCCGCCGAAACGACCCTCGTAGACGTTTCCCAGGTAGTCGACGAGATAGTTGTAACCGATGTCGCCCCAACCCCGTTCGACCGCGTGGTAGTAGTAGATCGAGCGAATGGTCGCCACGGGGTCGGCGCCATTCTGAGTTACCGTGTGGTGGATGATGACCTTCTTTCACCTCGCGGTACTCGCGCGCCCAGGCCTCGCCCTCGCTGTCGAATCGATAGCCCTCGTTTGCGCCCCACTGGGCGCGGGTGCGGATCGGAGGCTTCTGCAGGGTGGGCAGCGCAGCCGGCTGAAAGATGTCGTCGACCGACGGGCCGCGGGTGGCATCGATGTAGGTGAAGCCGACGCTGGGAACGTCGACCGGGTTGCCCGCGCCGTCGAGCACTCGGTAGCGGATAAACTCCGCTCCCTGCGCCCAGGCGAGGTGGGAGAAGACCTTGCCGTCAGGAGCGCGGAGAGGTGCATCTTCGAGGTCGGCGCCGACGATGACCGGGGCGGTGAAGTCGACCCCGTTGACGCCGAAGGCCAGCTCGATCTGGAGATCCTCGCCCGCATCGATGCTCCAGTTCACACCGAGGGCGTAGAACGGGAAGTCAGTGTGGAAAATCTTGGGATCGCTCGCAGAGGCAGCGCTGAAGGTGGAGACGTTATCCGCCTGGAACCACCGGCCCGCCAGCGTTTCCGACGGTGCGGACTCCTGCGCCCGTACGCCGTCCAACGCTCGCTGCGTGACGCCTCCGGCCGCGGCGATCGCGCCGACCATCGTGGCGGCCCTCACAATGACACGCCTGCTGGCACGCCATGTTCCGCTCGACCCGCCCCCTCCGGCCGCCGTGTCTTCGCACATTGTGTTGAACCCTTCCCCTGAACAGCGCGCTTGACGGGTTGCGACCATCGAGGAGCTCAGCAACGATCGCCGGAGAAGCCCCTCGAAGTGGCTCGACTGGACGGTTGCTACCACACACGACGCCGTAAGAAACGAACTTCCGGCCCATAAGCGGGATATTCAGTTCTACCGTAACATCCGCGTCCGGATGCGTCAAACACCGTCATTTTGTGACAGCTTGACACCGATGGGCATAGACATAAAATGCCCGTGCGTTGACGACTTGATCGATCGGATTGACGGCCCGCGGCCAAGATGGGCAGAGAGCAAGACACCGATGAGCGAAGCAGATACCGGCGCTCACGGCGCCCCGAGCCGGCAATGACGAGCACGAGCGCGGCATCCTGCAAGCGACCCTGCTCCGAGGGCGGAACCGGTTCGTTTGGACATTGATTCAGGCGCAGGACCTGGTCGAAGAAGCCCTTGCGAAAGGGCGTAGCAGGACCTATCCAGCCGCCTCAGCCAATGCCTGAGCGACGGCATCGATGGTGAACTCGATGTCCTCGTCGGTGTGGACGGAGGAGAGGAAGAGCGCCTCGAATTGCGACGGGGCCAGATAGACCCCGCGCCGCAGGAGGGCGTGGAAAAACCGGCTGTAACTACCTGTATCGCTGGTACGAGCGTCATCGTAGTTGTGGACCGGCCGGTCAGCGAAGAAGATTCCGGCCATGGTGCCAATTGCCACGGTCTGCACGGGGATGCCGGCGCCGGCCGCAACCCGGGTGACGCCATCGATCAGGCGGGCCGTACGCGCGACGATACCATCGAAGATGCCGGGTTCACGCAGGACGCGGAGTGTGGCCAGTCCTGCGGCGGTCGCAACCGGATTGCCGGAGAGTGTCCCGCCCTGGTACATCGCGCCCGCCGGGGCGACGGTCGCCATGATCTCCGCGCGGCCGGCGTAGGCTGCCAGCGGCAACCCGCCGCCGACTACCTTGCCCAGGGTGACGACATCCGGCGTCACGCCGTAGTGCGTCGCCGCTCCGCCCATAGCGACCCGGAAGCCGGTCATCACCTCATCGAAGATCAGCACCGCCCCATCATTCTCCGTGACCCGGCGCAGTCCCTCCAGAAACCCCGGATTTGGCGGGACCACACCCATGTTTCCGGCCACCGGCTCGACGATGATTGCCGCGATTTGACCCTGGAATTTGTGAAACAGGGCTTCAACGGCGGCCAGGTCGTTGAACGGCGCCACCAACGTGTCGGCGGTTGCACCGGGCGGTACACCGGGGCTGTCCGGCAATCCCAGCGTCGCCACGCCGGAGCCGGCCTGGACGAGGAGCAGGTCGGCGTGGCCGTGGTAACAGCCGGCGAACTTGATGATCTTATTGCGCCCGGTGTACGCCCGGGCCAGGCGCAGGGCGCTCATGGTCGCCTCGGTGCCGGAGGAGACCAGGCGGACGCTCTCGGCTCCCGGGTAGAGGGCGACAATCTCCTCAGCCAGGGCCGTCTCCGCCAGTGTTGGCGCGCCAAAGCTGGTGCCACCCGAGGCCGCCTCGACCACCGCGTCCACCACGACGGGATGGGCATGACCGAGAATCAACGGCCCCCAGGAGAGGACGTAGTCGAGAAAGACGTTCCCGTCGAGGTCCTCGAACCGGGCGCCGCTACCGCGGGCGATGAAGACCGGATCACCGCCAACGCCGCGAAAGGCGCGCACAGGGCTGTTGACCCCACCGGGCATCACCTGGCATGCGGCTTGGTAGGCGGCAATCGATCTCGTGTGCTTCACGGTTGAGGCAGCGGTCGCCACGATATGCTCACTCCTGTGTGAATCGGTTCAGGGAGCGCCGGTGCCGTCAAGGTCGTCGCCAAGACCAAAGAGCGCCCGGGTTGCCGCGATATAGTCGTCCGCCTGGCCGGCGCCGGCCTGGAGTGTGGTGACCGGCCGATGGAGCAGTTTGTTGACCAGGCCGGCGCTGAGGGCAGCCACGACCTCCCTGTCCCGCTCGGACAGGTGGCCCAACCGGGCAAGCGCCCGATTCAGCTCGCGTTGGCGAACCTGCTCGGCGGCATCGCGGAGCGCGGCAATGGTAGGCGCGGCAGTGCGTCCCTTGCTCCAGCCGATAAACCCGTCGACCGCGTCCTCAACGATCGCCTCCACCCGTTGGACCTCGGCCTCATAGTCGGCCTGCAGGTTGGCCGCAGGGGCAGCGAGATCGTCGACGTCGAACAGTGACACGTTGGCCAACGCGGTGAGAGCAGGATCGAACGTGCGCGGCACCGCCATATCGACCAGCACGAGCCGATCACGCCACGGCATGGAACCAGCCGCCAGCTCGGGATGAACGAGATAGGTCTCCGCACCGGCCGCGCCGAAGACGATATCAACCTGGGGAAGCATGCTGGCCAGGCCATCCAGCGCGATCGCGTTACCGCCAGTGGCATCGGCCAGGGCCTTCGCCCGCTCGAGCGAGCGGTTGGCAATCGCCAACGAGCGGACGCCGGCAGAGCGCAGCAGCTTGGCCGTGAGGTCGCCCATCTCGCCGGCGCCGATCACCAGGGCGTCCTTGCCGCGCAGGCCGCCGCCCTGCTCCCCTGCCAGGATCAGGGCGGCGTGGGGAACCGTCAGACGGTTGCGGACGATGTCCGTGTCACTGCGGGCGCGTTTGCCCACGCGCAGGGCATCGGTAGCCAGGCGAGTGAGGATGGGTCCAGCGGTGCCGGCGGACCGGGCCGCAGCCAGGGCATCGCGCAACTGCCCGAGAATCTGCGGCTCACCCAAGACGAGCGATTCCAGGCCGCAGGCCACCCGAAACAGATGGAGGGTCGCGTTCTCGCCGAACCGCACGGTCGTCGCTCGGGACAACTCGTCCGCCGATGCCCGGCAATGCGTGGCGAGGAACGCGAAGACTGCCTCCTCCGGCGCCGAATCACCGGCCGGCTCGACCACCGCGTAGATCTCGGTCCGGTTACAGGTGGAAAGGATCAGGCCCTCGCGGCAATGGACAGCCAAATCGACCAGCGCGGCCTTCAGCCGAACCGGATCGAACGCCAGCCGCTCCCGCATCTCGACCGCGGCGCGATGATGGTCGGTTCCAACCATCAACAGATGAGTGGACAGGTTATGTGCTCCTACCGCCTCACGACCACACAGGCAGAACTCGTTCGCGGACGTCCCGAAAGGTCGAACCGCGGATTATTCTAATCGGGACCGTGTCTAGATTTACCAAGATTTATCGATTGGACACCGTGAACCGGTGCCGAGACTGGCTCGGGCTGTCCCGTTTCTTCGCCGCCGGAAGCTCTCGGCCCCTCTCCAGCCTACTTAGCGGACTGAACAGGACAGCCTCTCCGAGGCTAGTGGTCGCGCTTCGGCCGGGGGACATGGTTGTAGGGGCAGGGCAAGCCCTGCCCAACTCGCCGTGTGGGTGGCCGGGCAGAGCAAGCCCTGGCTCCACCGGATGATGGCGGCGCTGCGACAAGGGGCTAACCCGTGTTCTTAAGGCCGCCGGCGATGCCATTGATGGTTAGAAGGATGGAACGGACGATGCTGTCCGAGTCCGGGTAGCGGCGGAGGCGGGAGAGGAGCTCGATCTGGACGAAGGAGAGGGGATCGACGTACGGGTTGCGGCGATCGATCGAGTTTTGCAGGACCGGCTCCCGGTCGAGAAGCCGGTCCTGACCGGTGACCGCCAACAGTGCGTCTCGGGTCCGGTCGTACTCGGCGGAGATTGCCGACCAGATTCTATCCCGCAGGTCGGCGGGCTCGACCAGGGCGACGTAGCGTTCGGCAATGGCGAGGTCGGCCTTGGCCAGGGCCATCTCGGCGTTCCCGAGCAGGGCGTCAAAGAAAGGCCACTCGGCGTCCATCTCGCGCAGGAGATCCAGCCCGAAAGCATCCCGGCCGGCTTCCAGGGCCGTACCCAGGCCATACCAACCAGGAAGCAGGGTACGCGTTTGGGTCCAGGCGAAAACCCATGGGATCGCGCGCAGGTCCTCGATTCGGGTCGATCCCGAGCGACGCGCCGGTCGGGAGCCGAGTTGCAGTTTGGCGATCGCGTCGATCGGGGTTGCCTTTTGGAAGAAGGCGACAAAGTCCGGATCGCCGTAGACGAGGTCGCGGTAGACCTCGGCGGAACGCGCCGCCATCAAGGATATCGCCTCGCGGTAGAGCGGCAATCGTTCGGCGCTGGGTTGTTCCAGTGCGCCGACCGTGCTGAAGAGGACGGCGCCGGTCACAAGCTCCAGTTCGCGGTGGGCAATCTGCGGCGTGGAGTAGCGGGCGGAAATCACTTCGCCCTGCTCGGTCAGCTTGATCCGTCCCGCAACCGAGCCAGGCGGTTGCGCGAGGATGGCGACGTTGCTGGGACCGCCGCCCCGCCCGATCGAGCCACCGCGCCCGTGAAAGAACGTGAAGCGAATGCCCTCCGCCGACAACGTCTCGGCCAGCTCACCCTGGGCGACGTAGAGTGCCCAGGCCGAAGCCAGGTAGCCGACGTCCTTGTTCGAGTCGGAGTAGCCGATCATGATCTCCTGGGCATCGTCCTGGGCACGGAGCGCCTCCCGGTAGACCGGCTCGGCCAGAACCGCCTTCATCGTCGTGGCCGCGTCACGCAGCGTGTCCCCGGCCTCGAATAGGGGAGCGATCCCGAGCCGGACGTTGGCGCCGCCTGGATCGGCCAGCCCCGACTCTTTCATGAGCAGCAGCGGTTCCAGGATATCGGACGGGGCCTCCGTACCGGAGATGATCAGCGTCCGGATCGCGCCCGAGTGCTCACCATCGAGCAATCCCAGCACCGTCCGGAACGTCTCAATGACCTCGCGGCCCTCCGGCGAGTAACCGGAAAGATTCTGGGGAACGAGCGGCCGAGGATTGGCAATCTCCCGCGCAAGCGCGTCCATCTTCTCGGACTCGGAGAGGGACCTGTAGTCGGAGACAACATTGGCGCGGGCAAACGACTCGTGGACTGCCGCTTCGAACCGGCGGCTGTGATCCCTGATGTCGAGCGTGGCGAAATGGAACCCGAAGACTTCCGCCTGGCGGATGACGTCGTGGATATCACCCGTTACCGCCAGGGCCTCCCGCTGTGCGAGCAGGGATGCTTCGATCACGCGCAGATCGGCCACCAGCGCCGCGCTGTCCCGGTAGGCATGCTCCGCGCCGAGGCGGGTCGCTCGCACACGCTCGCGCAGGAGCGACAGCGTCTGCCGGTACTGCTCGCGCTCGTTGAGGCGATCAAGTTCGTGGGCCAAGGCCGGGAATCGCGCCCGGTTCTCCTCGAGGAGCGGCTCGAGCAGGGCGGCGTGACCGACCGCCCAGGTCGAAAGGGACAACCGCCCGGCGAGTTCAGTCAGCCGCTCCTCCAGGAAGCGAAGGGCCGAGTCGCGCATGACCCGGAGTGTCTCGGCGGTCACCTCGGGAGTGACGTTCGGATTGCCGTCGCGATCCCCGCCCATCCAGGTGCCGAAGCCCAGGAACGATGGCACCGTGATCCCGGCCCCTGGGTAGCAGCTCTCGACGGCCTCTTCCAGGTCGCGGTAGATGCGCGGCACAACGTGGAGGATGGTCGAGCCGAAATAGACGAGCCCTGCCCGGACCTCATCTAAAACCGTGAGCGACACCGAACGGATTTCGTCCGATCCCCCAGAGTTCGGCGACGGTGCTCGCCAGGCGACGGCGGGCCTGCTCGACATCGCCCGGCATCAGGCGGCGCTCGTCAAGGTCGCGCAGCACCGCGAAGACGCGAGCAAGCTTGTCGATGATCGTCCGTCGGCGGGCCTCGGTCGGGTGCGCGGTCAGCACGAGCCGGACTTCCGCCCGGTTCAGAAGTTGCTGCAGGTCGTCCGCTGTCGTCCCGCGTTCTGCCAGGAGCTCAATCGCCTCGCGCAGCGACCCACGGCGGGGCGCGGGGGCATTGTCGTACTCTCGCCGGCGCATCCGGCGAATCCGTTCATTGTCCTCGGCCAGATTGATCAACTGGAAGTAGCTGGTGAAGGCCCTCGTGAGAACCCGGAGATCTTCGTCTGGCGTGCCATGGACCATCGCGGCAAGACGATCACCCGCGGCGGCGTCGCCGCTGCGAAAAGCCTTGCCGAGCGCGCGCACGTCCTCCTCCCGCTCGAACGCCTCCTCGCCGGCCTGGGTTCGGATCACCTCGCCCAGGAGGTCGCCGAGCAAGCGGATATCGTCGCGAAGCGTGCGGCTGGCCGGCATGAGCGGCAGGGCCTCCTGCTAGATCTCGGGAATCCATTACGTCGGTCACCTCGACAGAGTTTGGCAGGTTCGGCGGTCCCTATCCACAGGCCGCACGCCTGTGGAGTACCACAGACGACGGAACAGGCCTCCGGATAGGATACGGAGCACAAGATGCCGCGGTCTGGGTCGGACGAAGGGGCCGGTGCGATGCGCGGGCGATGAAAGGTTGGCTGGATGCGGCTCACTCGCGACGTTGCCCTGGTCGGCGGGGGGGACAACGGTTTCAACATCTCGGCGCCGCTCGACTGCCACGTCTACCTCCTCGACGGCGGCGACGAACTGGCGCTAGTCGATGCGGGAGTCGGCCACCGAACCGGCAACACCGGCCAGATTCTGGACAATATCCGGGCCGACGGCTACGACCCCGGCGACATTTCCAGGCTGCTCCTCACCCACTACCACGCCGATCATGCTGGCGGCGCGGCCGAAGTGCACGACGAACTCGGGGTGACAGTCCACGGCTCGCCGCTCACCGCAATGGCACTTGAAACCGGCGACGCAGAGGCCATCAGCCTCAACGTTGCCAAGACCTCAGGCTTCTACCCCGAGGATTATGTCTTCCGCCCATGCCCCGCGACCGGCGACCTAGTCGAGGGTGTGTCGTTCAAGGTCGGGCAACTGACGGTAACGCCGTACGACACGCCGGGCCACTGCCGCGGCCACATGTCGTTGCTGGTCGAGAGCGACGAGCGGCGCTATCTGATCGGCGGCGACCTCGTCTTCTGGGGCGGCACGATCGTCGCCCAGAACATCCCGGATTGCTCGATCCAGGAGTATTCGGCCAGCACCCAGAAGATGGAGAGGATCGACTTCGATGCCCTGCTACCGGGCCATTTCGCGATTTCGCTCCAGGATGGCAAACGGCACATCGACCGGGCGGCGGCCGCCTTCCGCAGACTCATGATTCCGCGCAATGCGATCTAACCCCGGCAAGACGCGAACCGACGACCGCGAGACGCTCCGGACAGCCCGGCTGAGGCTTGAGCCGATCCTGCCCAGTCACGCCGATGAACTGTTCGAGCCCCTGCAGAACTCGCGGCTCTACACCTACATCCCGCAGGATCCGCCGCCTTCGAAAGAGGCGCTCCGAGAGCGGTTCGGCCGGCTCGCCTCTGGCCGATCACCGGACGGTACACAGGCATGGCTGAACTGGGCGGCCCGGCGACGCGATAACGGGGAGGTCATCGGACTGTACCAGGCCACCGTCTACCCGGATCGCACCGCCGACATCGCCTACATCACGTTCACAAGTCATCAGGGACAGGGCTTCGCCCGCGAGGTCTGTTCCGAAATCCTGCGACACCTCGGCAGGCGCCACGGCGTGGAGGTCGTGGGAGCCGATATCGACACCCGCAATCAGGCGTCCATCACCCTGATCGAGCGCCTCGGCTTCCTGTTCGTCCGCACGACCAAAGACGCCGATTTCTTCAAGGGCGCTGCGAGTGATGAGGTTCGGTATGAGGTTCGGCTGGATCCAAGTCGTCGTCCTGGCAACGCCCGGGGCTAAATTGAGGCGCCGTCTTGGCTTCGCCCGGGGCTGAAAGCCCCCGGGCTGACCCTAATAAGCCGGCTAAAGACCGGCTGAGAACGGGTATCTCCCTGGGGACCGTCGTGCTCAGCCCCCTTCAGGGGGGTTATCCGGTTCAGCCCGGGGCTTGAGCCGTGAGCTTTACCCACATCTCGGGTCCGGGAGGGAGTGAGCCAGATGGACGCCCTCGAGGAGGGTTTGGACGCGGAGCCAGCCGCGCCAGCGGGTTTGCCAGCCGGGTGGGCCGTCCCCGCGGCGGCCCTGGTGCCCGCCCAGCCGCGCCACCAAGGCCCAGAAGACGGCCAGCGTCATCCCCGCCGCCGGGGTGCGGGTCTTGGCCGCCACCAGCGCCACCACCTCGCCGCCGACGACCGGGTGCGCGGGGCGGTCGGGCTCGTCCCGGGCCAGGGCGCGCACCTGCAGCAAGCGGACCGCGACCGGGGCGCGCAGGCCCAGCAGCCGCCAGAGCGCCGCGCGGTCGCGCAGGTGGCTGGCTTCCAGGCGACAGCCGGTCGTGAGGCACCGGTGGGCCTCCTCCACCGTCCAGCGCCGGGCAGACCAGTCGACCCGTTCCCAGGCGGCCGCGCTCCCGGTGACCGGCACGGTCGTGATCAAGATCCACCCCAGCGGCTCCCCGCGGGCGGGCGGCGGGTCCGGCTCCCAGGCGCGCACCCCCCAGGCCGGCAGCGGCGCCCCCCCAGCCCGGCGGGCGGCTGGATCGTCAGGGCGGTCCAGGCCACGGCCAGCGTGGCGGTGCGGGCGGCGTGGCCCGGTTGCGCCGGGGGGGCCAGGGAGCGCGTCGCCTGCGGCGCCAGGGCCCGCGCCGCTTGGCGCAGGTGGGTGACGTCCCCGCCCGGCGCGGTCGCGCGCCGGTCCTGGGCCGCCCGCACCAGGAGGTCGGTCCCCGTGGCGTGGGCTTCGTCCAGGAAGGTGAAGCCATCGGCGCCGGCATCGGCCACGTGCACCCAGCGGACCCCCGCGGGCGGCGCCCCGATCGCCGCCGCCGCGCGCGCCCAGACGTCCGATGCGCGGGGGCGGTCCCGCCGCTGGTCGCTGCGTTCGCCATGCCGTGGGGCGGGCACCCGCAGGAAGGGCTCCAGGTGGGCCAGGCCCAGGATCTGGCCCGGCGTGGGGGTGAGCGCCAGGACGCTCGGCAGCAGGCAGCCCCGCCCGCCGCCGCTGCCGATCGGCCCCAAGCCGGCGGCGGCGTGGTGGGCGGTGTCGTCGACCTCCGTGGTGTCTTGGACCGACAACACGACCGGGACGGCCGCCGCCGCGCGCAGGGTCGCCTGCCGCTGGGGCGCCACCAGGGCGGCCACGTCCACGTCGGGTTCGTGCAGGGGGCGATCGGTCGCCTTCAGGGCGGCCGGATCGCCCAGCGCCGCCGGCAGCGAGGCCCCCGGATTGCCCGCCAACCGGGCCGCCGTGCCGACGAGTCGGTCGGTCCGGCGCTGGTCGCCCAGGACGGCATCGGCAAAGGTGGCGGTGGCCCAGGCCGCCGGATCGAGCGTCGTCTCGGGCCGCAGCAGTGCGTCCATTGCCCCAGTCTAGCCATCCGGTCAAGCTGTGGGTAAAGCTCACGCCGTAAGGCCCCGGGCGGCAACGGAGACGGCACTCCTCGTCCTATCATTACCACCAACCCGGGGGCCCGCCTGTCGCCGCGCAGTGCTAGAAAACCCGCTCGACCACCAACGCCAGGACGCTGAAAACCAGGATCGCGGCGATGATCACCGCCGCGACGCTGGCGAACGCGGCAAACATGGTCAGGGTCGCCGAGCGCCCCGCCCGCACCTGCTCGCGCGACTCGAACGCCGACTTCTCCCGGCGCAGGTCCTGGGCAAACGGATCGTGGGCCCCTCCCAATCCAGGACCGGCAAATCCCCCGACATATCGGCCCATGATCTGTTCCTGAATGCCTTGGGCCCGGATTGATTCGTCGTACGCCTTCCGGGACGCCGGCTTGGAGAGGACCGTATAGGCGTGGTTAAGCCGCTTGGCGAGTTCCTCGGAGGCGGCCCGGCGCTCGGGGTGGACCCGGTCCGGATGGTTACGCTTCATCGCCTCCCGGTAGGCCCGGGTTATCTCGGCCGGTTTCGCCCCGTAGTGAATCCCAAGCAACTGGTAATGGGTCTCTTCGGGCGGTGGAGGTGCGGCGTGCCGCGAGTATGATCCGGCGTCGCCCGCGGTCCGCCGGGCTCGCTCGTTCGAGGTGGTCTGGTGGGCGTGAAACGGACGATCACTAAATCCCGGCACACAAACCTCTCAGTGCGCGGAAAGACGGCGCACGAATTGCCAGCGGCATTGTAGCGCTGGACCACGTCGGAATCGCGTTCCAGGCAACCACGTTCAGGACGGCAATAGTCGTTGCATGCCCGCGTGTAGAATGGCTGATCGCACCGCTGCGGTGCGGCGCACGCACGAATAGAGGTCGAAGGGGTCGGAAGATGCGACTTCAACCTGTCATCGTTCCCTACCGCTATGACGAGCGTGACGAGGGCCTCGGGCGCGGTCCTGGTGCACTGGTGCAATCCGGTCTGGTGGGAAAGCTGCGCGCCGCCGGGCACGACGTGGCCGATCCGGTTGAGTCCGTCCTGACCGACGAGGAGCGCACCCCAGGACCGGTTGCCGTCAACATCGGCAAGCTGGGCGCGAAGACCGCCGCCCTGGTGGCGGATGCCCGTCGAGCTGGAGCCGGTGCGCTCGTGCTTGCCGGGGACGACACCGCCGCGATCGGCGCCGTGGCCGGGCTGCAACAGGCGGCCGGGGCCGGAGCGGCGATCGGGGTTGTCTGGTTAGATGCCCACGGCGATTTCAATACGCCTGAGACGTCGTACAGCGGCATTCTCGCCGGAATGCCGGTGGCGATTCTCGCTGGGCTGGCAGGTCCGCTGTGGCGCGGAGCAGCCCACCTCGACGCCCCAATTCCGACGGACCGTATCCTGATCGCCGGAGCGCGGGATCTCGACGAAAAGGAGGCGAACCTCATCCGATCGACCGATGTCCGCTTGCTGACGACCGACGACATCCGCTCGGGCGACAGCCTGGCGAACGCCATCCGGCGGCTGGCGGCCTCGTGTGAGCTGATCTACCTCCATGTCGATCTCGACATCCTCGATCCATCACTCGTGCCCAGCGCCTCCACACCGTCCGCCACCGGTCTGACCGTGACGGAAGCAGCGGGGGCGATGGGGACGGTCTTCGCAACTGGATCGTCGCGGCCGCCGGTATCGCCGGGCTGAACCCGGGCGCTGGCGCCCGCGGGGAGCGATCGACCAAGAACACGCTGGCCTTGATCGAGCAGTCCCTTGCGGCGTGGACGCACGTCGCCGGCGGCGCCCGCCTGACCGCGCGTACAAACGGACCTCACCGGACGGGCAGTTGAACCCGGTCCGGCGCATGCTCTATCCATGTCAGACGTTTTGACGCGCACGAAAGGAACGCCTCAGGTGGAAATCCCAACGATCGAGAATCTGATCCCGATGGTGGTCGAATCGAGCAACCGTGGTGAGCGCTCGTACGACATCTACTCCCGGCTGCTGAAAGATCGAATCATTTTCCTCGGCAGCCCGGTCAACGATCAGGTCGCGAACGCGATCATCGCCCAGATGCTCTTTCTGGAGCACGACGACCCGACCCAGGATATTCACCTCTACATCCACTCCCCCGGCGGTGTGATCTACTCCGGCCTGGCGGTCTACGACACGATGCAGATGATCAAGGCGGACGTCGCGACGTACGCCGTGGGCTTTACCGCCAGCATGGGCGCGGTCCTGCTCACCGGTGGAACGGCGGGCAAGCGCTACTCACTCCCCAATGCCCGGATCCTGATTCACCGCGGATCGGGCGGATTCAGCGGCAACGTGCCCGACATCGAAGTCGCCGCCCGCGAGACGCTGACGCTCTCCAACAAGTGCATTTCGATCATTGCGCAGCATTCGGGACAGGATTTCGACAAGGTCAAGCAAGACAGCGAGCGCGACTACTACATGAGTGCGGCCGAGGCCAAGGACTATGGCATCATCGACGAGGTGCTGACGGCCGCCCGGACGCCGGTCGCCACCCCGTAGCCGCCCGCCGCCAACTCTTCGACGTGCGGTGAGCGTCGTCAGTCTCGACAACAGTTTGTTCGCAACTGTTTCAAAACTCGCACAGGCAGTCGACCGGAACGCAACAGATTCGACCCGAGGGCGCCACAGGCTCTCCCTAATCTCGTAATCCGACAGTCAGTTTCCCGGCAAAGCGCTGTGGACACTCGGCGGAATCGAGTTACGGGAGGACGGTCTGTGGCGCTCTTTTCTACTGCAGGGTTGGCACGCGGGAGCGCGCGCCATCCATGGCTCATGATTCTGTTGTGGATCCTATTTATTGCTGGTGCGGCCGTCGCGCAGGGCCACCTGGAAAGCGCGCTGGACGGCGACGACAGCTTCACCAACAACCCGGATGCCAAACGAGGCGCCGATCTTGTCCAGGAGCGGATGGGCGGGGCCGATCCGATGTCGGAGACGGTCATCGTCCGCTCGGAGACGGCGACGGTCGACGATCCCGCCTTCCGTGCGGAAGTCGAGCAGACGACCGCAACGCTGCTCGGATTTACCGATGGCGTCCAGAGCGCCGTTTCGTACTACGACCTGCTCGACGCGGGCGATGCCACCGCGGAACAACTCGTCTCTGACGACCGCCACACGACGATCATCCCCGTCAACCTGCTGACGGTCGATGAGGAGCTGGTGGCGGAGCCGGAAGCGTACGTCGATCTCGTCGAGACGCTGGGTAGCGATGGATTTGAGGTCTACAGCGTCGGCGGCGCGACCGCGGACATAACCTTCGACGAGATCGTGTCGGAGGATATCGCCAAGGGCGAGATGGTCGGCATTCCGATCGCGATCGTCGTCCTGATCGTCGTCTTCGGCGCCCTGGTCGCCGTTGGCCTGCCGCTCATCCTGGCGCTCGTGTCGATCTTCATCGCCGTCGGGCTGGCCGCCATGGTCGGCCAGGTGATCCCGCTCGAGGACACCGTCATCAGCCTGATCACGATGATTGGCCTCGCCGTCGGGATCGACTACGCCCTGTTCGTCGTTGAACGCTACCGGGAAGAACGGCGGCGCGGCATCGAGAAGCGCGACGCGATCGAGCGGGCCGGAGCGAGCGCCAGCAAGGCGGTCGTCTTCTCCGGGGTTACCGTCGTCATTGCTCTCCTGGGCATGTTCCTCATCCCGGTGACGGTCTTCCAGGGTCTGGGCATCGGCGCGGCGCTGGTCGTCATCGTGGCGGTGCTCGCCAGCCTGACCTTGATCCCGGCGATGCTCAGCATCCTTGGCGACAAGATTGACTGGCCCCGGCGCAAGCGCAAGACCGTTTCCCGAGAATCGGCCCATGACCCCGCCGCGATCTATCGCGGATTCTGGGGCCGCATTACCAGGGTCGTGATGGCCCGCCCCGCGATCAGCGCGATCCTGGCGATCGGCATCCTCGTCGCGGCCGCCTGGAGCGCCACGGATCTCAAGACCGGTGAGCCCGGCCTGAACAGCCTGCCGGACAGTGACCTGAAGACCGGCTACGAGATCATCAGTACCGAGTTCTACGCCGGGGTCGTCGATCCGGTTGAAATCGTGATCGACGCGCCCGCCAACGATCCGGCAACCCAGGCCGGCGTGACCGCCCTCGTCGACGCCCTGGCCCAGGATCCGATCTACGGCCCGGCCACGATCGAGACGAGCGACGCGGGCGATCTGACCCTGGTGTCCGTGCCGATGTCGCTGGATGCCGCCGATCCCGCCGCCGAGACCGCGGTCAAGAACCTGCGCGAGGAGACGATTCCCGCCGCCTTCGAAGGAAGTGACGCCGAGGTCTACGTCACCGGTGACATTGCCTTCAACCTCGACTTCAACACCATCCTGAACGATTACACCCCGATCGTCTTCGCCTTCGTCCTGGGCCTGAGCTTCCTGCTGCTGATGGTCGCGTTCCGCTCGATCGTGGTGCCGCTGAAGGCGATTATCCTCAACCTGCTCTCGGTCGGCGCGGCCTACGGGCTCCTCGTGCTGGTCTTCCAGAAGGGCTACGGCGCGGATCTCCTCGGGTTGCAGGAATCGCCGGTTGTCACCGCCTGGATCCCGATCTTCCTGTTCTGCATCCTGTTCGGCCTGAGCATGGACTACCACGTCTTCCTGCTCAGCAGGATCCGGGAGCACTACGACATCACCAAGCGGAACCGTGAGTCGGTCGCGTTCGGACTGCACGCCACCGCCAAGATCATCACCGGCGCGGCCGTGATCATGGTTGCGGTCTTCTGGGGGTTCGCCTCCGGCCGGTTGGTGGATATGCAGCAGATGGGCTTCGGCCTGGCGGTCGCGGTCCTGATCGACGCCACGATCGTCCGCTCAATCCTTGTCCCGGCGAGCATGGCCCTCCTGGGCAAATGGAACTGGTATCTCCCGCGCTGGCTCGAATGGCTGCCCGACCTCCGGGTCGAAGGTCCCGCCGATGCCGCTCTCCCCGAAGCCACCCCTGGGGCGGCTTCGGCCGGTCCCGCCGGAGTTGCCGCCCCTGCCGGCGTGGCGACTCACCTCGGACATGGCTTCCCCGCCGGCGACTTTGGGCACGCTCAGTCAACCGGCCACGCTTTCCACGGTAGTCTGGAGGGACACCATGGGCGTCTTGGCCATCACGATGCGACCAGCACCGTGCCGGTGAACACCCCGAGTTCATTCCAGGCCGATCCGAACGTCGCGTACACGTCTTACCCACCTATTGACCAGACCGCCGCCGCGTTCGCTGGAGCGGCAACCGCCCCGTCCGGAACGCCGATTGCGGCCGGTTCAACGCCGCAGCCTGCCATGGAGGACGAGAGCAGGTTCCTCAAAATGATCGCGGTCCCGTTCGAGGGTCGGACCTACATGTCGATCGCCTACCTGCTGCTGTCGCTGCCGCTCGGGATCGCGTATTTCACGTTCCTCGTCGTGGGGATTGCGATCGGGCTCGGCTCGTTGATGGTCGTCCTGGGCGTGCCGGTGTTGATTCTGACCATTTCCTTGGCCTGGAAGTTCATGTCGATCGAGCGCCACCTCGCCGGATCGGTCCTGGGCCAGTCGATCCCGGCCCCGTTCACCGAGGCCGATCACCAGCCATCGTTCTGGTCGCGACTGAAGGCCCGCCTGCTGCACCCCTCGACCTACAAGGGGATCGCCTTCCTCCTGGCAAAGCTTCCAATCGGAATCGCCTCGTTCGCCCTGACGACCTTCGCCGTCAGTGTCCCGATCGCGCTCGCCCTAAGCCTGGCGACGTTCCCGTTCGAAGATGCCCGAATGGACTTCCTCGGCAGGGAGGTCGATACGATCCAGGAAGCGCTCGCTTGCACGATCCTGGCGCCGGTGGTCATCCTGCTCGCGCTGCACCTCATGAACGCCGCCGCCGGCATGTTCGCCCGGCTGGCCCGTGGCGCGGTCGGTGGGGCCGCGTAGCGTTCGATTTCGTCGTTGGCCTACGTGGACGCCTGGCGGCTCTGTCGCCAGGCGTCTCGCGCTGCCAGCCAGTCCTCCCGCAACAGGTCGAACACGAGGGTGTCACGGTAGACGCCGTCCTTGTAGTCGTCCCACCTGAGCCGGCCGGCGAACCGGTAGCCCTGTTTCCTCAGCGCCGCGGCCGATCGGGTATTCGGCTCCCAGACATGCGAGCAGATCGCGTGGAGATGGAGGTGGTCGAAGCAGTATTCGAGCAGGAGGTGCTTGGCTTCCGGCCCATAGCCCTGATTGCGATAAAGGGCGAACAGAAAGATGCCCGTCTCACCGGTGCGGTTGATCAGATCGAGGTGATCGATGTTCAAGCTGCCGATCACCTCGTCGTTGGCGATCAGGCAGACAGCGAACGATACCTCCGTCCGGCATGCCCGGCTTCAACGGTTGCTCGATCATCCGTTCCCAGGCCATCGGACTGACCGGAAACCTGCCTCGCTCGAAGAAGGTCTCGGGTTCGTGTGTCAGGCCGTTGGCAAACGCCTCGGCGTCATCCGCTTCCTGGGGCCGCAAATAGACGCGCTCGCCAACCACGATCGGATTTTTCATGCCTGGTCACGCTCTCCCATGCCACCCTCGGCCGCCACCCGGGCGGCGCGGCGTGGATTCAACGCCTGAAGCTGGATCATGTCGACCCGACCGCCCGGCCTGGCCAGAAACTCGCGCAGCCGAATCTGCTGCGACATTCCCAGCTCGCCGGCAGCCTCCAGGGTCCGCGTCTGATCCGCGGCAATGTTGACGGTGATCGTCAACGTTTCCGCCTCGTTCAGCAGCCAGGGCACGAGGAGCTTGAGAACGTCGGCCTGAGTCCGGTCGGCCTCGTCAAACTCGAGGGTCGGCGCAAAGCGGAGCGAGACCTCGGCCGCGGGACCCGTTGGATGCTCGATGATGACGCCGCCGACGACCTGGTCATCCGCTACGCGCACGACCATGAGATGAATGGGGGAGTTAACCCACCAGACCCCCTTTAACTTGTCCTTGAGATAGGTCTCCGCTTTCCCGGAGCCAACCGGCAAGACGCTCGGATACCAGTTTGCCGATGCGGCGATGTCGTCCTTGAGCGGCGCGCGCAGATAGAGCCGCTCGCCGGTCAGGTAGCTGGGCCCAGGCACCTCGATTCTCCTTACGCCAGTCGTTCCGCGGAGCGCGGATTTGGAACCTGATCCCGGTCGTGGTTCAATGGCGAGGATTATATGGTGGGCTTCAGGTTGCGAAACCTTTCGTCAGGGAGGAGAACGGTCCCGGTGGTTGCCCCGGTACAACTGCACATCGATCTGGACGGCACCAGGTCTCGGGATTGCGCCGCCCTGGAGGTGTCCTCCTGATCTCCTGCTACGAACTCGGCCACCAACCCCTGACCCTGGCGTCCCCGTTCGCCCATCTCACCCAAGCGGGGTTTGCGCCGTCCACATTGGATACGAGCGTCGAGACGCTGCTGTCTGAGGCGGTCAGCGCCGCAGGCCTGGTCGCGATTTCGGTCCCGATGCACACCGCGCTCAGGTTGGGCGCGGCGATTGCCACCCAGGTCCGAGAGATCAACCCAGCAGCCCATATCTGCTTCTATGGCCTGTATGCCAATCTGAACGCCGAGTACCTGCTCGGAGCGGATCGCGGGGACAGCGTCATCGGGGGCGAGTACGAAGCTCCCCTACTGGAGCTTGCCCGGGCGCTCGATGAACAGCTCAGAACCCACGGTTCCAGACAATCGACATCGCCGGTGTGGGTACCCGGTTGCGTCCCGCGCCTCCCGTCTTGCAGCGCCCGGAGCCGATCGTCCCCCTTCGTCAGGAGCTCCCGCCGCTGCGCTCCTACGCCGGCCTTGAACGCGACGGCGTGATCGTCCCGGCCGGATACGTCGAGGCGACCCGCGGCTGCCACCACACCTGTCGCCATTGTCCGATCACGCCAGTCTACGGCGGTCGGCTTGCGGTCGTCCCGCGCCACCTGGTCCTCGAAGATGCCCGCCGCCAGATCGCCTCTGGGGCGCGGCACATCACCTTCGGCGACCCCGATTTCTTCAACGGCCCGACCCACTCTCTGCGCATCTGCCGTGAACTCCACGCCGAGTTCCCGAGCGTGACCTTCGACGCCACGATCAAGGTCGAGCACCTGCTTGAGCACCGCAATCGGCTGCCAGAGCTGGCCGAACTCGGATGCGCATTCGTCGTCTCGGCGGTCGAGTCGTTGAGCGACGAGGTTTTGCTGCGCCTGGACAAGGGGCACAATCGCCAAGACATCCAGGAGGCGCTGGCCGCCCTCGACGAGGTCGGCGTGCCAATGCGGCCCTCCCTGTTGCCCTTCAGCCCCTGGGAGAACCTCGACGGCTACCGCGACCTGATCCGCTGGATCGCCGACGCCGATCTCTACGACAACATCGACCCGGTGATGATGGCGATCCGGCTGCTGATTCCGCCCGGGTCCGCGATCCTGGACGACCCCGACCGTGACGCCTGGCTCGGTGACCTCGACGCGGAAGCCTTCACCTACCGGTGGACTCATCCCGATCCGCGGATGGACCGGCTTTACCGGGAAGTCTCAGCGATTGTCGAGGATGCCACCCGGACGCTGGCACCCAATCGCGAAACATTCGTCCACATCTGGAACGCGTCCTACGCGGTTGATGACGACCGCGATGCTCCTCCCCTGCCTCAGCCAAAGGTGATTCGGCCGAAACCGCCTCGCCTAACCGAGAGTTGGTTCTGCTGAGCAGAGCCGACCGCGGACCAGTTTGGTTCGCCGCAGCAGCGCCCTTAGAGCGCCAATCAAAGCCCCTCGCGGCGGCGGACGCCAGGTTGAAACTTGGCGCTGAACCGACGGAGTCCCTCCGGGACTGGGCCGAACGGCGCGGCGCCCGACGGGTGTGATAGGCGCTCTTAGTTCAAACGGAATGGAATAACGCTTTCTCCCGTGCCTACCGGTCACAGCATCGGTTCTCGGCGTGATTCCCTCATCTCCAAAACCGTGATCGCGGCGTCACCTTCGGCTTGACGGCGAGTGGCGAGGAGCGATAGACTGGCAGGAAATAGAACATATGTTCTTTTTCCGAACTCGTGCCAGCACCCGGCGTCCTTCCCTCCCTGGCATCCCCGGGCCATCTGGCGATTCGCCGCACCCGGAGGTTCGATGGGCACCGACGCGGTTTCGCTTGACATCGAATCAGTGGCACGGGAGGCAGTATCCGCAAAGGCGGGAAATCGCGCGGCACGGAACACCCTGTTCCACACCTTCCGCCCCGCCGTTGCCCGGTTCTTCGCCCGCTACGCCCGTCGTGCCCACGAGAGCGCCGCCTGGGATATGGAGGATCTGCACCAGGAGTCCTTCCTCGTCTTCGTGGAGGTTCTCGACGCCTGGCCAGGCTCCGGCGACTTCGTCGCCTATTTCTACGCCGTCTTCCCGAAACGCCTGGCGACCGCCGTTCGCCATCTCGACGGCAGCCAGCCGTGGATCCGGTACGGCATCTCGGCGGAGGGCACGGATGACCCGTCGCAGCGGCTCGACTCACGGGCGATGCTCAACGATTTCGTCGCCCTCCTTTCACCGCCGGAGCGGCAAATTCTGGCACTGCACGCCTGGGAATCGCTCGCGCTTCCGGACGTCGCCCGCCATGCCGGACTGAGTCTGGACGACACCCGGAGGCACTGGCGCCGCATCCGGCGCAAGGCGCGGGCATTCTCCTCCAACCAGGCGCCGCCGGGGCATTGAGCTGGCGGACTGGAACGCCGTGTAAAAAGGCCGGCCGCGTCACCGCGTCGCCCGGCCAACCATTGCGATGAGCGCTCTAGTAGAGCGTCAAGGCTCAAATGCCGGGCGGAGGCGGCGAAGCGTGTGGCGTGTGGCGGCCGCGGTTGAACTCCCGGTTGATGGTGCCGCTGCCGACGCCGAGGCGAAGGCGGCCTGGGCCCCTCCACCCGTCGGCCAACCGCCGGCGTTCGCCAAACCGGGGCCCCGATCAGGGCGGGCTCGCCCTGGGACGTCCGGGGCGCGCCGCCGCCACGCGTGCCAGCGTCCGCAGGACGAACGCTCCCGCGGCGACGTAGCCCAGGCTGTCGATCGTCAGCACGGCGACCGCGCCGAGTCGTTCCGTCGCCAGCCCGGCGATCGCCGCCCCGACGATCATCAGCAGCGCCGAGGTCGCCAGCAGCGCGCCCAAGACGCGACCCCGGTACGCATCCGGCGCCTCGGTCTGCAGCGCCGCCGCGTACCCGGTCCCGCTCACCGTCGCCGCCACGCCGCCGACGGCCATCAGGAGCAGCCCGAGCCCGATCCCCGCCACGAACGCCGGGTAGTTGAAGAGCGCCAAGTCGATCACCCCGATCCCGACCCACCCCCAGCCGAGCAGGAAGAGAGGCGGGCGCCCCTTGCCCCACGCACCGACCGCCACCGCCCCGACCAGCCCCCCGACCGCCTGCGCGCTCAGCAGCCAGCCGGCTTCCCGCGTCCCGCCCCCCAGCGCCTCGTCGATGTAGACCCAGAACGCCGTCTGCATCACGCCCTCGCCCAACGAGGCGATCGCGAAGCCCCCGAACACGACGCGGAGCACCCGGTTGTCCCGGATCAGGCGCAACCCGGCCAGCCACTCCCGCCAGGCGGCCGCCCAGCTCCCCGCCACCCCGGCGGCGGCCGGCTGCGGCGTCCGCTCCGGTCGCGTCCGGACGGCGATCGCCGCGATCATCCCCGCCGCGATCAGGTACGAGGCGGCGTCCGCCGCGACGGCCCCGCCCAGGCCGAACCGCGCCGCGACGAGCCCGCCGAGGGCCGGCCCGACCAGGCGGCTGAGGTTGTCGTTCAGCGCGTTGAGGGCGTTGGCCGGGATCAGGTGCTCCTCGCCGACCAGGCGGGGCAGCAGCGCGTTCTCGGCCGGGCGGAAGAACTGGCCCACGGCCGAGAGGGCGGCGGCGACGACGTAGACGATCCAGACCCGCTCGGCGGAGTCGACCGCCAGCAGCGGCAGGAGGAGCGGCGCCCGCACGAGGTTGGCGGCCACCATCGTCCGCCGGCGGTCCCAGCGGTCGACGAAGACGCCGGCGACCGAGCCGAGGACCAGCGCGGAGAGCTTGTTCGCGATCAGGATGCCGCCCGTGGCCAGGGCCGACCCGGTCAGCTCGTAGACCGCGAGCGGGAGGGCGACGGCGAGCATCCAGTCGCCCGTGTACGAGACCAACCCGGCGAACCAGAGCAGGGCGAAGTCGCGCCGCCGCAGAACCGTGCGCATCCGCTCCCCCCGCGCCGACCCGGTGTGGCATCCGCCCGGCACAAGTTTATACCGGGTTCGTGGATGGCCATGGGGACGGTGCGCGAACCGCCCGGCGGTCTGTCAGGGGCGATCTACCCGGCATTTGACGCTTGACGCACCACTAGAAGTCTCGTGGACCTACTCGGCGGGAACTTCGCCGGTCTGATCGGCCCGTTCCTGCTCGCGCCGGTAAAACTCGTCGGGGCGCAGGCGCATCTCCAGCACGTTAAGCTGGATGCTCAGACGCTGCACCCACTCGACGTGCTCCCCGGTCACCTCGAACCCGACCCGAGCATAGGCCGAGCGTGCCCGTGGATTGTGACGGAATACTTCTAGACGCACTTCGCGCAGGTCCAGCCGCTCGAACGCCTCACGGACCACCAGCCGGGTCGCCTCCGTCCCGTATCCCCGGCCCCATCGGTCCTTCTCGCCAATCACGATGCGGAAGAAGGCGGACCTAGCACCGGAGTCGATATCGGTCAGCGCGGACATGCCGATGACCTCGTCTGTATCAACCTCGTGAATCGCGAAACACAACCCACGGGCGGAGAGCGGCAGGATGATCGTGTCGAAGTAGCCCCGGGACTGCATGCTGGTGAGCGGTTCCTGGTCGTGCCGGAGAAGGCGGGCGATCTCCGGATCGGCGTACCAGCGCTGGAACGCGGCCCGGTTCGCCGGAACCTGTCGCCGCAACCGCACCCCTTTGCCTTCGCGCACAAGCTGACCGAGGCTTTGCAGATTCACCGGGTCGCCCTCGGTGGAGATGCCGGCGTAACCGTCGATCATGCGTGCGTCATTCCAGACATGTTTGGCGGCAGCCCAGCGGAGACGGACATCCGTCGCTCGCACCTGTAGCTGCGCTTGAGCCCGACCGGCCAGTGGGGAGAGTCGAAGGGCCGCGGTGCCAGCGACCACGCCGATTGCTCCGGCGATCCAGAGCGCTCCGCGTCGCAGGCGGCCGAACCAGGTGACAGATAACAGCACGGAAAACCAGCCCGGCGTAGACGATCCGGAGCACGGATCTCGATCCTCGGGGCAGTATACATGTGCCCATTCGAGCCCCACCGATCGAGGACCCACCCTCCAAGAAACCAACAGGGCCGGTCGGAGTGTCCGACCGGCCCTGTCGAGGATGTTCTCACGTCATCGTGAGCGAGCGGGATGCGTCGATGTCGACCTAGTAGCTCCCGTAGCGCGGAGTGGAACTCCGGCGATCCTGGAAGCACTCCCTGCAGTAGACGGGCTTGTCGTTACGTGGCTGGAAGGGGACTTCCGTGTCCTTTCCACAGCCGGAGCACACGGCAGGGTACATCTGGCGTGGGCCGCTGGAGTATCCGCCGCCACCGCCACCGCCGCCGTAGCCGCCGGAGGAGGAGTATCCACCCCCGCCGTTCCCGTATCCGCCAGAGTCGTAGCCGCCGCCAGAGGCGTTGCGCTGAGCCTTGCGGGCCTGACGGCACGCCGGGCAGCGCTGTGGCTCAGAAAATCCTCGTTCCTGGTAAAACGCTTGCTCGCCAGCGGTAAACGTGAATTGTTGATTACAGTCTCTGCACGTCAGCGTGCGATCCATCCCGCCCGAACCTTTCTGCGCCGTGGTTCTCCACGACCTAAACCGAACCAAACAACCACCGACGAGACCGATTCTGGCGGAACGTGACACCGGGAAACGCCGACTGAGCGGGTCCGACGATCCGTGCGCTTTGAAACCGTCTCTAGCCCTTTGATTATCCCATTAGGCCTGAATTGTCAACCGGTCACAGAACCGCAAAGGCAACCACTTGACCAGGATAAAATCCTTTTGCTGACGGCCTTCCCGACTATGTTAGGATGCTTGACCGGTACGGGTTATCGGTTCCCCAACCTGTCCTCCGCACGGTCAGTCCGCGCCGCCTTCGGTCATAGAAACGGGGCGTGCGCCGCTCACGAGGAGTACGTCCCGGAGATGGATGTCCACGAGTATCAAGCGGCCGAGATTCTGGCTCGCCACGGGATCCCGGTAAACCCCGGGACGGTGGCGACAACCCCGGAAGAGGCCGCCGCCGCCGCGTCGTCGTTCGGTGGATTGGTCGCGATCAAGGCCCAGGTGCACACCGGAGGGCGCGGCAAGGCCGGCGGAATCAAGCTGGCCCGCACGCCGGAAGACGCGCATGCTGCCGCGAACACGATCCTCGGCATGGATATTCGCGGACATACTGTCAACAAGGTCCTGGTGGTGCCCGGGGTTGATATTGCCCAGGAGTTCTATCTCGGGGTCGTGCTCGATCGCCCGCAACGCACGATCCTCATCATGGCCAGCGCCGAGGGCGGCGTGGATATCGAAGAGGTCGCGCGCGAGCGTCCGGAGAAACTCGTGCGCGTGCACGCAGATCCCATCCTTGGCCTTCATCCGTTCCAGGCGCGCGAGCTAGCGTTCCGGCTGGGGCTGCCGGCCGACAAGGTGAACGGCTTTGCCGGCATCGCCAGCAAGCTCTACAACGCCTACGTCGCCGAAGACGCCACCCTGGCCGAAATCAATCCGCTGATCCTGACCGGCGCGGGCGAGTGGCTGGCAATCGACAGCAAGATGAGCTTCGACGACAACGCCCTCTTCCGCCACGCCGGCATCGAAGAACTCCGCGACCCGAACGAAGAGAACGCGACCGAGGTCGATGCCCGCAAGAGCGGCATCTCCTTCGTGAAGCTGGACGGCAACGTCGGCTGCATCGTGAACGGCGCGGGCCTGGCCATGGCGACGATGGACGCGGTCAAGCTCCATGGCGGCGAACCGGCGAACTTCCTCGACGTTGGTGGCGGCGCCAGCGCCGATCAGGTGGCGAAGGCGTTCTCGCTCGTCACCGCCGACCCCAGTGTGCGCGCGATCCTGATCAACATCTTCGGCGGCATTACCCGTGGGGATGTCGTCGCGAACGGGATCCGCGAAGCGCTCGGCCGGGTCGACGTCAAGGTGCCGATCGTCGTTCGCCTTTCCGGGACGAACGCGGAGGAAGGCAAGGAGATCCTGGCCGGCGCCGGGCTCACCGCCGTGGACACGATGGATGAAGCGGCTGCCCAGGTAGTTGCCGCGGCCGCGGCGTAGGCGCCGAACCCCCAGGAGTATCGAGCGATGAGCGTCCTCGTTGGCAGCGACACGAAGCTGCTTGTGCAAGGTATTACCGGTCGGGAAGGTTCGTTCCACACAACCCAGATGGTCGAATACGGCACGAACGTCGTCGCCGGGGTAACTCCGGGCGGCGCGGGTAAGGATGTCGCCGGGGTCCCGGTCTTCAACACGGTCGCCGACGCGGTTGAGGCGACCGGCGCGAACACATCCATCATCTACGTCCCGGCTCGATTTGCCCCGGATGCCATCTACGAAGCCGTCGACAACGGAATCGGCCTGGTGGTGTGCATCACGGAGGGCATCCCGGTCCGCGACATGGTTCCGGTCTATTCCTATGTGCAGGCAAAAGGCACCCGCCTAATCGGCCCCAATTGCCCGGGGCTGATCACGCCCGGGCAGGCAAAGGTCGGAATCATGCCGGGGTTCATCCATCGGCCCGGCCCGGTGGGTCTCGTATCTCGCTCCGGCACGCTGACGTACGAGGTGGTCGACGCCCTCACCCGGGCCGGGCTGGGGCAGAGCACGGCGGTGGGAATCGGGGGCGATCCGATCATTGGTACATCGTTTCTCGACGTCCTCCGCCTCTTCCAGGATGACCCCGCCACCGAGGCGATCGTGATGATCGGCGAGATCGGCGGAACCGACGAAGAGACTGCCGCCGAATTCATCGCCGCAAACGTGACCAAGCCCGTCGTGGGCTTCATCGCCGGCCAGACCGCCCCTCCGGGCAAGCGGATGGGCCACGCCGGCGCGATCATCGCCGGTGGGGCCGGTACCGCCGCCGCCAAGATGGCGGCGTTGGAAGCGGCGGGTGTCCGCGTCGCCCAGGCGCCATCCCAGGTCCCGGGACTGATGAAGCAGGCGATGAGCGCCTAGCGGCACGCCAAGAACCACCTAGCGTCGTGTCTCGGTTACGGCCCTCAGGTTTATGTCGACTCTTCCTCGGCGGACCTTATCGCGGTTGGCCTCCGCGGGCACAGTCCAAATCGGTGACTTAGAGCGCCTGTCAAAACCCGCCGTTGCGGCCGGGTTCGTTCTCAGTCCCGGAGGGACTTCGTCGGTTTAGCCCGGGACTTCAGTCCCTCTAACTAGGGGTGGAGCCGCCGACCAAGCGGTTGTGATAGGCGCTCTTAGTCTAGGTCACGCGGAGGCAATCACCGAGACTGGCGATCGGGTTGGGAGCGCTGGGGACGTGGCCGAGCCGGATGTTCTCGACCGTGAGTTCGCGAAACCGGTCATCGCACGGACCGCAGGAGCGCCTTGTGGTCGGCGACCGGCCCGAGGTGCGCCAGCTTGTCGGGGTTGACGATCGAGCTGACGCCTGTGATCTGATCGCCGGCGATATCGAGCGCCAGCACCCCGATCACCCGCTCCTGCCCGTCGAGAAAGAGGGCGCCCGGGCCGCCGTTGACCTCGACGGGCCGCAACGTGACGCCCGGAATGGAGGTGATTTTGCGGAGGCCGCTGAGCAACGTGCGCGCCACCCGTTCGCGCCCGTGCAGCGACCGCGCAAGTCGCCGGCACCTTGCCGCCGCCGTCGCCGGTCAGCACGACGTCGTGGGCGAGCAGCGCCTCAAGCCCGGCAAGGTCGCCGCGCTCGGTGGCCGCGAAGAACTGTTTCGCCAGCTCGTCGCGCTGCTCGCGGGTCGTCTGGAACCGGGGCCGGCGCTGCTTGACGTGGCGCCTGGCCCGGGCGGTGAGCTGGCGCACGTTGTCCTCGCTCTTGCCGACGATCGCCGCGATCTCCGAGTATCCATAATCGAAGACGTCGTGCAGCAGCAGCGCGGCGCGCTGCTCGGGCGAGAGGCGCTCCAGCAGCACCAGCAACGCCACCGACAGCGAATCGGCGGTCTCGGCGTGCCGGGCCGGATCGTCGCGGCCGTCGGTGATGATCGGCTCCGGCAGCCACTCGCCGACGTAGAACTCGCGGCGGGCGCGGGCGGAGCGCAGCTCGTTGATC
The DNA here is from genome assembly GCA_963724285.1 of uncultured Chloroflexia bacterium. Lineage (GTDB taxonomy): Bacteria > Chloroflexota > Chloroflexia > Thermomicrobiales > UBA6265 > CAVRUD01. The sequence goes on from CAVRUD010000026.1 coordinate 111,433, forward strand.
GCCAGCCGGGTGGTCACGGTCGCGACGAACGCGCGCGGCGACGCGATGTGCTCGCCGGCGTCGAGCGCCTGATGGACCCGGAGCAGCGATTCCTGCACCACGTCCTCGGCCTCGGACAGGCTGCCGAGCATGCGGTAGGCGATCGCGAACGCGCCCGGCCGCAGCTCGTCAAGCAGTCGCTCGCGATCGGTCATATCGCTGCGAACCCCTGTCGCCAGCTCGGGTGCGCCGGGCGCCACGCGAGGTCCCGCTTCGCCTTCGCGTTCGACGCGCCGCGGGCGTCGGTCATCATCACCACGCTGCCCTCCCCGGCGAGCAGGCGCGCGACGAACCGGGGCACGCGCATCGGCTTCTTGGCGCCCAGCGTCTCCGCCAGCGCCGGCAACCAGACGGCGGCCGGGGCGGGCTCGTCGTCGACGACGTTGTAGACGCCGCGCGTGCCGTGCTCGACCGCCGCCACCGTCGCGTCCGCCGCGTCGCCGATGTGGATGAACGACCAGATGCCGCCGCCGTCGCCGACCACCGGGAACCGGCGCTTGCGCACCAACTCGAACTGCATCTCGCCGGGCGCCATCGATGTGCCTGGCCCGTAAAACGCGCCGTAGCGCAGGACGATACCCTCGGTCCACCGAGCATCGAGCACCGCCTTTTCGTGGGAGCGGACCGCGGCGAGGATCTCGCGCATCTCTGGAACGGGCGACGTATCGAGCGGGTCGTCCTCGCGCTTGACCGGCCCGCCGGCGCGCGCGTACAGGCCGATGCTCTGCGCCACGAACCGGCGCACCCCGACCGCCTGCCCGGCCGAGAGCAGGTGATCCGTGCCCTCAGTCCGCAGGCGGTTGGTCAGCGCGAAGTCGCGTCCCATGTGGCGCGGGTTCACCTCGCCAAGCGCGGTCAGTTGGTCGACGATCACGTCCGGCCTTGCCCCGGCGACGGCCTCCGCGACCTGGTCGGGATCGAGCGCGTCCGCGACCACCGGCACGGCGCCAAGCTCGGAGAGCAGCGCCCGCTTCGACTCGCTCCGCGTCATGCCATAGACCTCATGGCCCGAATCAACCAGACGCGGCACCAGCTGCTTCCCGATCGCTCCCGTCGCTCCCGCAACAAACACGTTCATCTTGGACTCCTTCATGTTGCCGCCTGTAGGGGCAGCAAGCGTCGCGCCGCGAGATCGAACCTCGCGGCGCCGCGCGCGTTCAGCCGATAAAAGACTCGGGACCGAGGCGGCCCCACGCAACGAAGCCGGCCAGGGCGAGATAGGTCAGGTCCGCCATCATCGGCATGACCTCCTGACGGCGAATGCGCGTGAACGTCGCGCCGGCCATGATCACCACCAGTCCGACCGCGGCCAGCGGCACCAGAACCGGAGCGATGTCGAGCGCGGCGGGCAGGATCAGGCCCGCCGCGGCCAGGACTTCGAGCGCTCCGAGGCCCTTGACGGCGCCGGGGCTGAAGTCGTTGACCCAGCCCCCGCCGGGGGCGGCCGCCAGCTTCTCCTTGGGCACGAACAGCTTGCCAACGCCGGCAAACAGGTAGACTGCCGCCAGCAGTCCGGTAACGATCCACAGGGTGAGGTCCATCGTAAACTCCTTCATTGCAAAGACCTACACCCCAATAGACAAGACGGCAGTCCTGGCTGTGACAGCTCACGGGCACCCCGGCACGGGAACGCGGGCGCGGGGTGGCAACCCTTGCACGACGAACGTCAGACGCAGCGCATCGGGAAGGTCGCTCGCGACGGGCTTCGAGCAGGAAAGTAATCGCGTCGTCGCCCTACGGCGGCGAGACCTCCGTCGATCGGCCCAGAGCGCGATGTCCGGGGGCGGAACGATTGAGCGCATCGGCGCAACGATCCGGATCGTTGCGCTCGACGCGGCTGCCGACACCGTGCTCTGCCAATTCATACCCAAGCACTACCACGAAAAGGTCATGGACACGTTGCGCACCATCTACCGGAATGTGCCTTAGTCGCGGCAGGCATATCCATTCGGGACAACGACCACACCCGCGCGCCCCGAGATCACGGTATATCTGGCCCCCGCACTCCCGGTTCAACCTGCACGTCACACCCACCTCGTCGAGCTGACTTGACCTCACGGAAGAGTCGGGTCAATCAGTCAACCAAGCTAGGGGCACGCCATGAGGTAAATCACGCGTGGGTCGGACGACAATCCGGCCCACGCGCCGTTTTTCCATCTTCAGGAATCGTTCAGGTTTGTTTCAGCCAGGCTTCAGGCAAGTAGACGAGACTGATCGAAAGGAGCGAATCCGCCACGACAACGAGGTCGTGGCGGATTCGCACCCACTGAAGTCACAACTCTCTGAGGAGGAGTCTCGTCATGTCTGACAACACGCCGGCGTCATCCGACGGCCGAGCAAAAACGCAAGGCCGCCCTGGCTGGGTCATCCTTTCGGCCCTGCTCGCGATGGTGCTCAGCCTCAATCTCGTTCTATCAGGCGGACCTCAGGCAGTCGCCAGCGTTTTGCCCGGAAACGACGCTCCGTCCGCGACCCAATCGCAGTCGACCAATGACTCGACATCGACGGCAGGCACGCAGTCGCGGGCCGACGTCGCCGAGGCGGCCAACCCGGCGGTGGTGACGATCTACGTCGAGATGACCGGGCCGAATATCTTCCAGGATCAGCGTCCAGGCGGCGATGACCCCAGTGGGTCCGGCCAGATCATGGGCGCAGGGTCCGGCTTCATCATCGACGACGAGGGGCATGTCGTAACCAACAGCCACGTCGTGGCCAACGGCGATGAGTTCCTCGTCGAGCTGTATGACGGCACGACCGTCAACGCCACGCTCGTCGGCAGCGATTCCGTTCAGGATCTCGCCGTGCTGCAGCTGGAGTTGGAAGACGGCCAAAGCGTCCCCGGCACCCTCAACTGGGGCGACTCCGACACGGTCCGCCCGGGCGACGATGTGATCGCGATCGGCACTCCGCTCGGCGAGTTCGCCAACAGCGTCTCGGCCGGCGTCGTCGCTGGCGTCAACCGCAACCTCTCCGATGTCACCGGCAGCCTTGACAACCTGATCCAGCACGACGCCCCGATCTCGTCCGGCAACTCCGGCGGGCCACTGCTGAACACGAACGGCGAGGTCATCGGCATCAACACCGCCACCGCCAACGGTTCCCAACTCGACGCTGTCTCGACCGACGGTTTGGGCTTCGCGGTCGCCAGCAATGCCGCCAAGGGCATCGTCGAACAGTTGATTTCAGCGGGCAGCGTCTCCCGGCCCTACCTCGGCATCGAGGGGCAGCCCCTGGAAGAGGGCCACGGCGTGGTCGCGGTCGAAAGTGGTAGCCCGGCCGATGATGCCGGACTCCAGGCCAACGACGTGATCACCGCCATCGACGGCACCGAGATCGACGCCAACACCTCGCTGCAGAGCGTTCTCTTCACCCACCAGCCGGGCGACGACGTCACGCTGACGGTCGAGCGGGACAACGAGGAGATCACCTTGCAGGTCACGCTCGGTGAGCGGCCCGGCGACCTCTAGCCGCCTAGATCCCTCATACCACGATCATTCCTCTTCTTTTCCCTTCCCTCCCCACTTCCCTATCCCGTGCGAACGGGCGCCACAGCCAGGCGCCCGTTCGCATAGGATTCCTACGGGGCTGGTGGGTTACGGCGTGGTCCTGGGCTATCATCGAGCTATGGGCGATGGAATCACGGATAGGCTAATGACTGCGACATCGACGAACGGAACATTTGCGTCTGACCGCGACCGCGGGCAGGAGCCGGCCCGGATTCTTGTTGTCGAAGACGAGCCGAGCATTTCGGGGTTTGTTCGCCGGGGCTTGATCTACGAGGGCTTCGAAGTCGATGTCGTCGGTGACGGGAAGACCGCGCTCCGGTCAGTGGCCGATAGGCAGCCGGATCTGATGGTGCTCGACGTCATGCTTCCAGAAATCGACGGCCTCGAAGTCTGCCGCCGGATTCGGGCGGTCGAGGCGGCCGAGGGCAAGCGGCCGCTCCCCATCCTGATGCTGACCGCCCGCGACGCCGTCCCCGACCGGATTGCTGGTCTGGAGACCGGAGCCGACGATTATCTGGTCAAACCGTTTGCCTTCGATGAGTTGCTTGCCCGGATCCGGGCGATCATGCGGCGGACGCGACCGGCGAACGGCGCGGCCGATACCGAACGTCTCTCCTTCGACGACCTGGTTCTCGACCTTGGTGCACACACGGCAATGCGGGCTGGACGCCAGATCGATCTCACGCCGCGAGAGTTCGACTTGCTCGCCCTCTTCCTGCGCCATCCCAATCAGGTTTTGCCTCGGGGGACGATCATGAGCCGGATCTGGGGAGACGATTACTTCGGCGATTCCAATGTGCTGGAAGTCTTCGTCGGCAACCTCCGCCGGGCACTCGAATCCGGCGGCGAGGAGCGGCTGCTGCAAACGGTCCGTGGCGTCGGGTACGTCCTGCGCCTCGGGCGCTAGCGGGCCAAGCGCGCCACCCCGGAGGACCGCCCCATGCCAGCCTGGCTCGGCTCCCTTCGGTTCCGCCTCACCGCGTTCTACACGGTCCTATTGGCGACGGTGATCGTCGCCCTGGCCGTTGCGCTGTCACTCATCCTCGAGCGCCAACTTGAAGAGGATCTGGACACGCGGCTCGCCGATACGGTCGAGCAATTCAACCAACTTGTTGAGCGGACAGCGCCGCGGCAGATCCGCGTTCCTACGAATCTTGACCCGTTTTCCTCCGGCAGCGTCTTTATTCAGTGGACGAATGTCGACGGCCAGAGCTACACCTCCAGCAATCTGGGAACATCGAGTCTGCCAACCTACGAACGTCCGGATGGGAGGCGTCTGGAAGAACCGGTCTATGAGTCGGAACGCATCAACGGCGTCGACCTCCGCATTTTGACCTCTCCCTACTACGCGGAGGACTTCTACACCAACGGCGATCTGTTTGGCGGGTATATCACCGTCGCAACATCGCGCGAACCCGTCGATCGCACGGTCGACCTGCTCCAGCGCTTGCTGCTCTATGGCGCGATTATCGGAATCGGTGGAGCGGCGCTGGGCGGTTGGCTACTAGCAGGCCGCGCCCTGCGTCCGATTGATCGAATGACCGCGACCGCCGCCCACATCGCCACCGGCGGCGACCGTCGGGTCGATCTCTCTACCCGGCTGGACGAGCCGCACGCCAACGACGAAGTCTCTCGCCTTGCCCGCACCTTCAACGCCATGCTTGACCGCCTCGAGGCCGTCTTTGTCGCCCAGCGCCGGTTTCTAGCAGACGCGTCTCACGAGCTGCGTACGCCCTTGACCGCGATTCGGGGCAACGCCGATGTCCTCCGTCGCCAGGCGGAGACCTGGACCGAGCTTCCAAACCAGGCCGATGCGGTCGCCGCCCTCGATGATGTGCGCCGCGAGGCCGAGCGCATGAGCCGCCTCGTCAACGACCTCCTCCTCCTGGCCCGCTTCGATACTCCGATAACGACCTCGACGCACGTTCCCGTCCGCCTGGATTCCGTCGCGGCTGAGGCAGTCCGAACGGCCGGCGCACTGGCACATGGTCAGCAATTAGAGTTCACCGGTTCGGCAACAACGGTCGTCGCTGACCCCGATCAATTGCGACAGCTCGTGATCATCCTGCTGGACAATGCCCTCCGCCACACCGCCGAGGACGGTGTGATCCGCGTCTCGACGGGCCTGAACCAGGATCGTGAGCCGGAACTCACCGTTCAGGACAATGGCGAAGGCATAGCGCCACAGCACCTTCCCCACATTTTCGAGCGCTTCTACCGGATCGACACGGCCAGAGCCCGCGCGACAGGCGGCACGGGCCTCGGTCTGGCGATCGCCAAAGTCATTGCGGGCGACCACAACGCCGCGATCTCGGTCGAAAGCTCACCTGGCAGCGGCAGCACCTTCCGAGTGACATTCGCCGGTAGCGCGTAGATGCACGCTAGGGCGCGTTGCGCGAACCTTGGCGCTGTGCCCTTGTCACCCGGGGCCGATGCGGGGCGCCGTGTTGGCGTCGCCCGGGGCTAAAGACCCCGGGCTGAGCCAGATAACCCGGCTGAAGCCGGCTGCCACCCGTCTCGAACGGCGGAGAGATCCGAGCACGGCCCCGACATCGCAGCCCCCTTCAGGGGGGTTATCGGGGTCAGCCCGGGGTCTTTAGCCCCGGGCAAAGCCAGGACGGCACCAACCGTTTCGCTGAGCGCTCTAGGCCCAGACGGCCCACCGGGGCGGTCCGTTCTGGCGTTGCGATCGCGCGGCGATTCATCCCCGCCGCCTCATTCCTCGAAAACCTTAAACCGGCGGCTGGTCGATCGACCAGCCGCCGGTTTGGCGCGTCGGAAGTGGCTTTCACGGACTCAGCTACAAGAAGTTTCGAATGAGCACCCAGCCGATCGCGCCAAGGCCGATCACGACGATGAACGGGAGCAACATCCCGGCCACCGACTCGCGCTCGAACCCCAGCCCATAGATGCCCGACATCGCCTTGACCCGATTGATCAGCCCACCCATGCCGCCGTCCATTCAGCAATGCAACCCGCCAAAGCCGGCCGGTTGCTCGGATTGTTCACGTCGCCAGCCATAATAGCGCAGCGCCCGATCTTAGAGATACGAACGCAATCAAGATCCAGACGGCGTCAGGTTTCGCATTGCCGGGAAGAGGACAACGTCGCGTAGCGTCGGCTGATCGGCCAGTAGCATCACAAGCCGGTCGATACCAATGCCGACTCCGCCCGTCGGGGGCATGCCGTACATCAGCGCGTTGATGAAATCCATGTCGATCGGCATCGCCTCGTCGTCGCCAGCCTCGCGGTCGGCTTGCTGATCGACGAACCGGGCATGCTGGTCGAGCGGGTCATTCAGCTCGGTGAAAGCGTTGCCAATCTCGCCGCCGCCGATGAACGGCTGGAATCGCTCGGCGTGGGTCGGATCGTCCGGCTTGCGCTTCGCAAGGGGTGAGAGTGACACCGGATAGTCGGTCAGGAAGGTCGGCTGGATCAACGTCGGCCGGACGAACTGCTTGAGCAGCTCATCGACGACCCGCGGCCAGACGGTGCCCGTCTCGATATCCGCTCCGGCCGCGCGCCCGGCGGCGACGAGGTCAGGGGCTTCTGGATAGGCGGCGTAGTCGACACCGCACTCGGCGAGGATGGCCTCCCGGAGCGTGATGCGCCGCCATGGCGGCGTAACGTCAATTTCGTGACCCTGGTACGTAAAGTGATAGCCGCCGTGCACCTTCTCGGTGACGAACACGATCATCGCCTCGACCAGATCCATCATCGAGTAGTAGTCGCCGTAGGCTTCGTAGAACTCGAGCATCGTGAACTCGGGCGAGTGATTCCGGTCGATGCCCTCGTTACGGAAGTCCTTGCAGATCTCATAGACCCGCTCGAACCCGCCGACGATCAGCCGCTTCAGGTACAGCTCGTCGGCGATGCGCAGGTAAAAAGTCTGGCCAAGGGCGTTGTGATACGTCGTGAACGGCCGCGCCGCCGCACCGCCGTAGAGCGGTTGGAGGGCCGGCGTCTCGACTTCGAGGTACCCCCGGCTGTCGAGGAACTGCCGGAGCGCCGTTACCGTGTGGGCCCGGATTTCGAAGACGCGGCGCACCTCTGGGTTCGAGAGCAGGTCTGCGTACCGCTGGCGGTAGCGCGTCTCGATATCCTGAAGGCCGTGCCACTTCTCCGGCGGAGCGTTGAGAGCCTTGCTCAGCATCCGGTAGTGACCGACCCGTAGTGAAACCTCCCCGGTCCGCGTGCGAAACAGCGTGCCGGTCGCCTGGACGAAGTCGCCCAGGTCGATGAGTTTCGAAAACCGCTCGAAGGTCTCCTCACCCAGGTCGTTCTTGCGCAGATAGAGCTGGAGGCGGCCGTGGCCGTCTTCGACGTGGGCGAACAGCGTCTTGCCCATGTCCCGCAGGCTCATCACGCGACCGACGACTGTTACGACCTCCGGGGCGTCACCGTCCAGGCCGGACTCGACCGACTCGAAGTAGGCGATGGCTTCGGCGGTGGTGTGCGACCGCTCCGTTCGATGCGGGTAGGGATCGACCCCGGCCGCCCGGAATCGGTCGGCCTTGTCGCGCCGGATCTCCTGAAGTTCGGTCAGGCGGAGGAGGTTGCTCGGAGCGTGTAGGTCGGCGAGATACTGATCGAGGCTGGCCCGCTCCGCCCCTTCTGCCACGCTGCCGCCCGCGCTGGACTGAACCGCGGACACCTGAGGCTCACCCGGCGCGTCCTGATCACTGGAAGAATGATTCACTTCCAAACTCACTAGGCGATGCTGATGACCGTGTAGACGATCTGGCCACCAGGAGTTGTGACGACGGCCGAATCCCCGACCCGGCGTCCGACCAGCGCGCTCCCGACCGGAGATTCGGTGGAGATCGTACCGTCCAAGGTGTTGGCCTCTTCCTGCCGGACCAGTGTCCACGTCTCCTGCTCGCCGTCGTCTCCTTGCAGGGTGACGATCGAGCCGAGTCCGATGGTGTCGTCGTTGGGATCGCGCTGAATGATCTCAGCTCGATCCATCAACTGCTCGAGTTCCTGGATGCGAGCTTCGGCAAGCACCAGTGACTCTTTCAACTCCTCATACTCACCGTTGTCGGAGATATCGCCGTGCTCGTTCGCTTCGAGAATTCGGCTCCGAAGTTCAGGGAGCTTCTGAGTGGTAAGTGCCGCCAACTCATCCTGGAGCCGTGCCTTTCCGGCAACAGTGAGTTGGATCCCGCGCTCCTTGACCATCGAAGAATCCTTTCCTGGGAGGACAGCGCACCTGGGTACGACCGGAACGCTGATGGGCATCCCGGTCAGTTGCAATGGCCACGTCCACCATATGGTCCATGTGCCGCGCCGATTTTCGGTGAACCGCGTGATTACTGGAGCTGAAACGATTAATTGAGAGAGAGCCGGTGGCAAACGCCCCCGACTCCCCTGCTCAGATCAGTATAGGACGCCAGTTCGGTCATGTACACCCGGCCCCGGTTCCGGCGTTGACCCATTCGTCCCCTGGAGGGTACAATTCCGTTGATGTCGCGAAGCGATATCGCCGGTTGCGTGTGCCGGTCCAGCGTGGGTTTCAGGACCTATCCGGACGCGCTTCGCCCTCGTGAAGGGACTCATCTTGGACGCTGGCAGTCCTAGCTTCGACAACTTAGTCGCGGTCTCGGACTAGCGGGCCAGGGTATCCACCGTTTCGGTGTCACCCGCCCCGGTTCGTCCGGGGCAATGAGCCGGAGCGCCGTTCTCCACGGCGCCGGTCCATGAGGATGGTGACCCGATGCCAACGACCTCAAAGCGCTTCTACATCACTCGGGCGGATGACCATGCGGTCATCACAAGCGTTCCCGTGCAGAAGACTGTCTGCGCCGCGCCGCCGCGGGTCGAGCTCGGCGCCGCCAACGAACCGTCGACGAGCACGGCGGAATCGGCCGTGCAGGTCGAGCACCGGCCCGAATCTCGCGTCGCCGCCTTCTCCGGTCGCACGGCGGGACGCTTCCACCGCCCGCATCTTCCCTACATCGGACGGTCCGGTCGCTAGCGCCGCCCACCTGAGATCCAAGAATGATCGACAGCCCTCCAGCGCCGCCTGAGACTGGAGAGGATCTGCTTGCCAACATCCAGGAGGCCGTAGCCGCGGGCGATGCCGCCCGCGCGCAAGCCTGTGCGGCCCGGATGCTGGAAGACGACGCCCTCGCGCTGCTCGAAGACTTGCAGCCGCAGGAGCTCACTGTCCTCTTCTCCATTCTGGGTGACGAGGCCCTGGCTGACCTGCTTGCCCGGCTCGACGAGCATGACGCCGCCAGGATCCTGAGCCGGATGACGGTCGCCCAGGTGGCCGACATCCTGGAAGAGGTCGATCCGGACGACGCGGCCGACATTCTCGACGAAGTCGATCCCGCCGTAGCCGAGACCTACCTGATCGAGATGGAGCCGGCGGAGGCGGCCGAACTCCGCGAGCTGATGGCCTATCCGCCGGACACCGCCGGCGGCATCATGACCCCGGCCTTCGTCGCCATCGCACCGGATCTCCGCGCCGACGAAACCGTCGACGCCCTTCGCCGGGTGGCGGAAGAGGCCGAAACCATTTCGTACGTCTATGTGGTCGATCCCGAGGAGCACCTCCTTGGGGTCCTCTCGCTCCATGCCCTCGTTCTGACCAGGCCAGATACTCCGGTCCGGGACATCATGATCCGGGACGCGATCCGCGTCCCGGTCGATGCCGACCAGGAGGTCGCCGCCCACCTCCTCACCGACCACAACTTGATGGCCCTGCCGGTCGTCGACGCCGACAACAAGCTGGTCGGCATCATCACGGCAGACGATGTCGCCGATGTCCTCGAGGACGAGGCCACGGAGGATATCGCCCTTCTCGGTGGTTCCCAACCGCTGGACGAACCGTACTTGCGCGCCTCCCCGATCCTACTGTTCCGCAAGCGCATCGTCTGGTTGATCGTCCTGTTCTTCGGCCAGTTCTTGACGATCGCCGTGTTGCAGCACTACGAGACGGAGATCGAAACCCTCGTCGTGCTCTCGGTTTTCATCCCGATCCTGATCGGAACCGGCGGAAATGTGGGAAGTCAGACGGTGACGACGCTCATCCGGGCGATGGCGGTCGATGATGTCCGACCCCGGCACCTGTTCCGGGTGGTGCGTAAAGAGATCGCAACTGGGCTGGCGCTCGGCGCGGTCATGGCGACGCTCATGTTCGCCCGGGGGTTGATCGCCGATGACGGCGGCTTCAAGCTGGGAATTACGGTCGGACTTTCGGTCCTGGGAATTGTGGTCTGGTCGGCGACGGTGGCCTCGATCCTGCCGCTGATGCTGAGCAAGCTGCGCATCGATCCCGCCGTGGTTTCAGCGCCCCTGATTACGTCACTGGTCGATGGAACCGGTTTGATCATTTACATGACGTTGGCGCAGGTGTTCTTGCTGTGATGCCGCCTCCGCGTCGCCCGGGCCAACCTTGGGCCGTGAACCCCGGGCGGCTGGAGACACGCGGTCAAATCTCATGATCCCTTGACCCCTAGACACACCTCGGCCCGATACGGATAATTCCCGGTCTGCCAGGTGCCGCACGGAAGGCACCCCGGCCGGCGTGGGAGGGATCCGATTCATGGGCAAAGGGAGTTGGTCTGCCCCGTCACGTCATCGCTCAAATGGCCGCTACAGGGCCTCGCGACCGAAGCCGTCGGTCGGCTGGGCGCCTCGCCAGGAGGCCGCCATCGGGGAATCCGTCATCGCCGTCGTTGACCGTGATCGCCTGAGCGGCGTGCTCGCCTCCCTCCATGGTTCCGGCTACGGCTCGAACACACGCGTGCTCGACGGCGCACGCGGAGACCTCGCGGCCCAGCTTTCCCGGACGAATGTTCGGGTTTCGGAGAGCGACCTGAATCTCGGTGACCGCCCGTCTGATTCCGTAATTGTCCTGGTCCATGCTCCCGGCCGCGGTGAGCGCGTCGTCGCCCTGCTGCGCCCGCAAGGACCGCGCGACATCCACCTCGTCAGTCGCCCTGCCCTCGCCAACGTGCCGGACGGCGCACCGCACTCAGCAACAGTACTGGCTGACGAGGCTTTGAATCCGGCCAACTAGGTTCCAGTGAGAACCATTTGAGTCAAATGCTCCAACCGTCCGTTGCTTTGGACCGGTGGATGGAGGCTGGACCATGCGGCCGGACCACCGATCGAGAGGCAGCGTGACAACCCCTCCCCAAATCGTGGGCATCGATCTCGGAACGTCGTCGGTCAAAGTCGTCGTTGTAGAGCCGTCTGGGGGAGTGACCGGCACGTCCTCGGCGCACTACCCCACCCTCCGACCTGAGCCGCTGTTCGCCGAACAGAACCCAGACATCTGGTGGCAGGCAACCATCACGGCCACCCGCGCCGCCCTCGAAGCCGCCGGCCATCCGGCCGTGGCCGCAATCGGGGTTACCGGCCAGATGCACGGTACCGTCCTCCTGGACCAACAAGACCAGCCAGTCTGTCCCGCGATCATCTGGGCCGACGGCCGCAGTGCGGACGCGGCCAGGCAGTTGACCGAAGAGATCGGCGCGGAGCGGCTGGTCGAGTTGGCCGGCAGTCCGGTGGCATCCGGCTTTCAGGCAGCCACCCTGCGCTGGCTAGGAGCGCACCAGCCTGACCTGCTATCCCGGACACGCACCGTAACGACGCCGGGCGGTTACATCCGGCACAGACTTACCGGCGAGCATTCAGTCGATCCCAGTGACGCTTCTGGTACCTTGCTGTTCGACGTTCGCAAGCGGGACTGGTCTACCGAGATCCTGAACGCGACGGGGACCAACCGGGAAGCGCTCCCGGATGTGCTCCCATCCTCGGGAATCGCCGGAGTCTTGACTTCGCGCGCCGGGGAAGCGTTGGGAATGCAACCGGGGACTCCGGTGGCCACCGGCGGCGCCGATGCAGCCTGCGCCGCCCTCGGCTGTGGAGTCACCGATCCAACATCGCTCCTCTTGACGTTTAGCACCGGTACACAGGTCTTGGTTCCGCGCTTTGACGTGGCAACCGACCCATTGGGACGGCTCCACACGTTCTGTTCCGTTCTGGACCCGGGTGCGGGCAGCCCAGGGTGGTACACCATGGGCGCGACCCTGACAGCCGGCATGGCGCTCACCTGGCTGTCCGAGCAGATCTTCAATCTGCCGCCGTCGGCGGAAACGATGACGAAGCTGGTTGCCGAAGCCGAAACCGTGCCGCCCGGAAGTCGGGGACTCGTCTTCCTGCCGTATTTGATCGGGGAACGGACCCCGCACATGGATCCCAACGCTCGGGGGGTCTTTCTCGGGCTCTCCACCACCCACGGCCGGGCGGAATTGGTGCGCGCGACGATTGAAGGGATTGTGTTCGCCGCCTACGACGCGAATCTCGCCCTGCGGTCGCTTGGCGGTGAGCCTGCGCAGATCTACCTCGCCGGAGGCGGAGCCCGCTTTCAACCCTGGCGGCAGGCGATCGCCGATACCTTCGGGTTGCCGGCCGTCTCACTCGCGGGCGAAGACCACACCGCCATCGGGGCCGCGATACTGGCAGGAGCGGCAGTCGGCCTGCACGACCCAGTTGCCGCGGCCACGTCCTGGCGAACCGAAGCCGAAACGACGAATCCGATCGACGGCAACCGCGCCCTATACCAGGACCTCTTCGGCATCTTCCAGCGCACGTATCAGGCTTTGAGGTCGGAGATGCGGTATCTGGCAGAACTGGCGAGATAGCGGTGACCACATCTCCCTGCCGCCCGGGGCTCACGGCCCAGGGTTGGCCCAAGGTTGGCCCAGGGTTGGCCCAGGGTTGGCCCAGGCTAATCGTCACAGCCTCTCCGAGGCTAAGAGCGACCGGCAAAAGGCGTCATGTGAGTCTGCGGGTCGTCGGGCGATTGTCCCACCGAAAGCGGGTGCGCGCTTCGTTGATGAGGCGGCGAGCACGACGCCAGCGGTGACCGAGGAAGCGTCACCGGGACGGCTTGAGCCATCGGCTCTCGCCAGTGCTCGAGTCGTTGTTGTCGCCGGAGAGGCCGCTGAGGTAGGCGACCTCGACCCCGCCGAACGAGCCACTGAGAGGCAGCGTGGTGCCGCACCGGGTCTGCCCTGCAACCGCAACCTGAAATGCTCGCGACCCGATTGTCGATTCCGGGCGGTCCCGTTCGACAACCAAACGGAAGCGGTGGTCACCGGATGGCGGAGCCGCTTCTGGTCATTCCGGGGGTTCCGGGGGCGTCGAACCGGTCGGCGTCACCCCGCGAACGAACCCATATCGCATCTATCGCATGGCGGGAGGCAACCCATGGCGCGCACCAGCACCTATCTGCACTTCGGCGGCACCGCCGAGGACGCGTTCAATCTCTACAAGGCCGCGTTCGGCACCGAGTTCGTCGGCCCGATCGAGCGGATGGGCGACCTCCCGGCCCAGCCCGGTCAGCCCGAGCTGAGCGCCGAGGAGAAGAACCAGGTCTCGAGCGTCAAGCTCCCGATCGCCGGCGGGCACCTGCTGATCGGCAACGACGCCCCCGCCTGGATGGGCACCCTCGTCCACGGCAACGCCATGGACATCGGCGTCGAGCTCGACACCCACGCCGAGGCCGACCGCATCTTCGCCGCCCTCTCCGAAGGCGCCAACGTCGAATACCCCTTCCAGGAAATGTCCGACGGCGACTACTTCGGCTCGCTGGTCGACAAGTTCGGCACCCAATGGCTGGTCAGTTGCCCCGGCCCATCCTAGCCACCTATCCACGCCCGCCTCTCGACCAGCGCGGCCCCCGGTTCCCGGCGTTTTGATCGGGTGATTCGGCCCGCCGCCCCCGTCCTAGTGCCGGAGGCACTAAGGCATCGTGCTTTCTGGCCTCGGAGAGGCTGTTCCGTTTAGCCCGGGCCAACCTTGGGCCGTGAGCCCCGGGCGGCAACTACGGGCAACTGCCCCTCCAGACACTCTTTCCCACTCAATCCACGTTTGCCAACGCTTCGGCAACGAGTCGCTCCCGCTCACGATTCGCCGCATCTATCCTGCGTTCGAGGGCCGCAATCCATTCGACGTGAGCGGTAAGGAGTTCCTCCTCGCGGCCGAGGTATTCCCTGGTCCTGGCCGGTGAGGGGGTTCCGGTACTGGTGCGGCGCTCCAGGAATCTGCGGGGCGCCAGATAGCGGCTGATTGCTTCGAATTCGACGGCGAGTTCCCGACCGATCACCATCAGGGCGGAGGCGTCGATCATCTGGGTGTTGATGCCACTGGCCTCGATCCCGTCGGCGATGGCCCGGTTGACCGTCATCGAGGCGATGTTGGCGGCCGACACGGGATCCAGCCCTTCCGACTCCATCAGGAAAATGGACAGGTCGCTGGTGGTCGTGTGCCCCTTTCCTGCGACATTCGCCAGGTACGCCCGGTTGATTTCGAGCCCGGTCGCCAGGAGGTCATTCAGTTGGTCGAGAACGAGCGTCGCTGTGCGCACCGCACTGATCGCCGCACGCGCAATAGCGTCGAGCGCCTGCCCTGGAGGCTCGTATCCGAGCGTCGCTGCCGCCCGATCGCAGGCCGCTGCGCTAGCCGCCACGGCGTCAGCGTTCGCCGAGATACGTTCCAGGCCAATGGGATTGACGAACTGAGGCAGCCCTGGCTCAGAGTATGCCCACGAGTCTGCCAAGTGGAAGCTAGTCGGATTGGCCCGAATCCACTCACCTATCTCGCCGATAAACCGGCGTACCGGGTGGACGATTGCAGCGGCGACCTGGCTCACCGCCACGATGTGATCGACCGACACGACCGCGTCGAAGGTATTGTCGACCGGTCCATCGAACCCGAGCAGTTCTGCCGTCCGTTCCCGCTCGATCGGTAGGCTGGTCCCGGCCATGGCAACCGCACCCAACGGGCTCCTGTTCAGTGCTTCGAATTCCAACTGCAAGCGGCTCGCCGCCCTCCCGAGCGGGGCGGCGAGCCCACCCAGGTAGTGGCCCAACGTCGTTGCCTGGGCTGGGCGTCCAGAGACCATCACGGGCATCGTCGTCGCGGCGTGCTGGCCCGCGAGGTCGATCAAAGTCCTCCGCACGGTAGACAGTGAGCGAGCGAGTGCGACGCATTCACGCCGCAGTCCCAGTCGGACCAGCGCCGCCGTGGTGTCGAAGCCACTGCGCGCCACCGAGACGGTGCCGACAACTCCCGCCGGTGTCAGGGCATCGACCCGCTCATCGAACCGGGCGGCGAGCTCGGTGAGGCTGACGTTCTCGTTGGAGAGTGGGTTGCGCGAGACGCCGTCGAGGGCCGTCAGCAATGCCGCCAGCACGGCGTCCTCGATGATGCCTACGTCGCGGAGCATGAGCACGTGGGCGGTGGCAATCTCGCCAAGATCGCGCCAAGAGTCGGTCGGTGAGGGCGAGGCCGTTCGGGTATCTGTCATGGATGACCGCTAATCCCCCATCTCCGCGGCGGGCTGCGATCCCCGGAGGAAGTTGGGGTCGCGATACGCTGGGTTGGGATGACTGTAGAAGCCTTTCCCGGTCTTCTCGCCCAGATCACCCGCGGCGATCTTGGTACCCAGTATTGGAGAGACGCGGTCGGTGGGATCGTTGGTCACGGCCACGTAGGAGGCTTCGATGTCGGAGACGACATCCAGACCAACCATATCCATCACGCCGAAAGGACCGGCCGGCGTGCCGAAGAACCCCATCCAGAGGCGATCGACATCCTCGGGCGTGGCGTGGCCTTCATCGACGACGCGAAGCGACTCCCGTTTTACCGCCCGCCAGATCCGATTGATGATGAAGCCCATACTCTCGCCTCGGACCTCGGCGGTGATCAACCCCAGGGATCGCCCAAAATCGACCGCCTGGTCAATCACCATCCGATCGGTCTGGCCGCAGGTCATCACCTCCAGCATCTCGCGCTGCCAGATCGGCGAGAAGAAGTGCATATTGAGCAGTCGCTGGGGCCGGGCGACCGCCTCCACCAGGCGTCCTGAGGGCAATGACGACGAGTTCGTGGCCAGGATCGCATCCGGGGCCAGCCGGTCGAGATCGGCAAACACCGAAAGCTTGGTCGGCAGATGCTCGCGGACGGCTTCGATCACCAGATCGGCGCCGGACACCGCGTCTGCTAGGGATGTCGCCGCCCGGACCCGTCCGATCAAGCCGGGCACGTCCCAGTCTTTTCCAACTTCAACCAGGAAGCTGGGCAGATCATCCCGGATCTTGCCCAATGCCCTGTCCACCGCCCCATCCATTGCGTCGTAGAGCGCCACGCTCCGACCGCTGTTCGCGGTTTTGGCCGCGATCTGCCATCCCATCGTGCCGGCGCCGATCACGGCGACCTGCTTGATGGCAGAGCTCTTTCCGGCGTCAGTCATTTCCGTCTCCCCTGCTCGTACCGGCAGATATCCGTCTGCACGGTAGTCTGCCACGATGGGAACGCCGCGTCTGTCCGGCAAGTTCCAGCGCAAGCCTCTGGTATGATCGGGCCTCAATTGAAGATCATTGGAGAGGGCCGCTGCGATGGCTGGAGACTTGCTGTTGGGTGTCGACATCGGGACCTACAGCGCCAAGGGCGTGCTCTGCACGCCCGGTGGCGACGTTCTGGCCACGCACACGGTCGAGCACGAACTCTCCGTTCCTCGTCCCGGCTGGGCCGAGCACGACCCCGAGACCGTCTGGTGGGGCGGGTTCGTCGCGATCTGCCGGACGCTTCTTTCGGGGCCATACAGGGGTGAGGATGTCGGCGCCGTCGCGGTCAGCGGCATCGGCGCCTGCCTGCTGCCGGTGGATGCCGAAGGCAACGCGCTTCGCCCCGGCATCCTCTACGGCATCGACACCCGGGCGACCGAAGAGATCGCGCTCCTGAACGAGCGGTTCGGCGAGGACGCACTCTTCGACCTGGGCGGCATGGCCCTGACCTCGCAGGCAATTGGGCCGAAGATCCTCTGGCTCCGCCGCAACGAGCCCGATGTCTGGGCCAAGACCCATAAACTCCACTCCGCCGCCGGCTTTCTCGTCCTCCGCCTGACCGGCGAGCACGTGATGGACCGGCACACGGCCTCGTACTACAACCCGCTGATCGACCTCCGGCGGCTGCAATGGGACGAGCGGTTCATGGAGCCGATCACCGAGCCGGACAAACTGCCCCGCCTGCTCTGGTCGAGCGAGATTGCCGGGCAGATCACCGGTCAGGCGGCGGATCTTACAGGGCTGCGCCAGGGCACTCCGGTTACGGCCGGCACAATCGACGCGGCGGCCGAGGCGATCAGCGTTGGGGTGATCAACCCGGGCGACATGATGTGCATGTACGGCACGACGATGTTCTTCATCAACGTGACCGACCGGCCGGTCCCGGATCCAAGGATGTGGGCCACCGGATTTCTGGTGCCGGGCCTGTTCGACATCGCCGGTGGCCTCTCGACCACGGGGGCGCTCACGCGATGGTTCCGGGACAATCTCGCGCCGCTCGAAACGGCAGCCGAGGCATCTGGCGGCCCCAATGCGTATGCCAGCTTGGCCGCCCTGGCCGAATCGATCCCGCCCGGCTCGGACGGGTTGGTCTGCCTGCCATTTTTCAGCGGCGAGCGCACGCCGATCAATGATCCGCTGGCCCGGGGGATGTTCGTGGGGCTTGATCTGACCCACACCCGGGCCCACCTCTATCGCGCGGTGCTGGAAGGGACCGCCTACGGGGTTCGCCACAACCTGGAGGTCATGGCCGCAATGGGCGCCGCACCGAAGCGGCTCGTCGCGGTCGGCGGCGGTGCTAAGAACCGGCTGTGGCTCCAGATCGTTTCGGACGTTGGCAACGTGCCCCAAGTGATCCCCGAGCGAACCATTGGGGCAGCCTACGGCGACGCCTTCCTGGCGGGCCTGGGCAGCGGCATCATTCCTCATCTCGACGCCTTGGAACGGGACTGGGTCTCGATTGCCGAGATCCTGGAACCGCGGCCGGAGATCACCGCGCCGTACCAACCGTACGTCGAACTCTCGCGGGCGCTATATGAACGGACGAAGGACCAGATGCACACCCTCGCGCATCTCGGGCAGCAGTCGCGGACCTCTGCGGGTTCGGGTTGATGGGTTAAGCAGCCGAGTAACTCAGAATTCCTTGGGAGTCGGACCCGTTACAGAGATCTCGGTTTGGTGCTGTGGCCCGGTGGGCATTGCCTTTGGCCGCGCCGCGGTGTAGGGTGGTGGATGGAATGCACAATCAGGTCCAAAACCGTTGGGCCAGTGGAGGGAACAATTCGATGGATCTCGAAGAGCAGACACAGACAACCACCCTGAGCCGGCGGCGCCTCCTGCGGGGACTGGCAGCAGCGGGATTTGCGGTTCCCGCGCTCGCCACACTGCGAGTCGCCGCCCAGGACACCGGCAGCGACTCCACTGCGGGCGACGCCAGCGAAGATGTGGTCGGCGGTGACAATACCGGCGCCGATGGCTCCGGCGGCTCGGGCGGCGGCGGCGGCTCGACCGGCGGCAGCGGCACCGGCGGCGATGGGGCCGGCGGTGGGGCAACCACTGGCGACACAGCAGGGGGAAACACCTCCGGCGGGGGCAACCAGGCGGGTAGCGGCGGCAGCGCCGCCGGCGGCGACAGTCACGCCGGCAGTGGCATCGGCGGTGATGCCGGCACGGCAATCGGGGGCGACGCCACCGGTGGCGTCGGCGGAAGTGGCGGCACCGGTGGCTCCGGCGGCAACTCATCGACCGGAAGCGCGACCGGCGGCGCCGGCGGAAGCTCCGCCAGCGGCGGCGCGACCGGTGGAGGGGGCGGTGGCTCGACCACCGTTTCCGCCGCGGGCGGCGGCAGCGAGGACCCAGCGAACGCCAACAGCGCACCGAATCCGGTCGTAGTTCCGTCGTCCGGCTACAGCATCGGCGGCAACACGACGACCGTGACGGCAGCGGGCGGGTCAGGGGGGAGCGTATCCGTTTCCAGCCCGGGCGGATTGTTCAGCGGGACGAGCTCGTCCCTGAGCGAGATCGTCTCCGCCGCGACCGGTGGTGACTCGGGCACTGGGGTGATCACGCGGTCCAACATCTTCTCCGGCTCATCGCGCCGGTCCTTCTGGAACCGTCGACGTTAGGTCCTACGCCGACAACCTCCACGAGCACGGGCCCCTCCCGTAAGGGAGTGGCTTCGTGCTGTGTGGAACCCGCCGGCGCTGACGAAAAAGGTTAGCGGTCGGCGTATTGACAGTGTCCTTGGCCTGCCCTAGTCTGAGCAGCGTCGGACATCTCGATTCCACGGAGCATCGAATGCCTCAAGTGATCCGCCCAATCAATCGCTCTACGCGAATCTGGGCCCTGCTTGGGGAGAAGTGCGTCCAAACGACGAGATGGAGAATGCCTCGCTAGGTTGAACAGGCATCAAACCCATCAGTCGCAGGACGTTCCCCAGGCACCAAACCTGGGGTTTTTTGTTGCCGTCTTGCCCACCGCCCCATTCGCCGGGTCGGCCACCCAGCAGCGATCGGTGGTGATCTGACATCGAAACCCACGGTGCGTCGTACTCCGGCGTGCCAGATTGTGGTCAAGGAGACAACGCCATGCACACAGAGTTCGCGCTCGAACTCGACCGAGTCGGAAAGCGCTTCAAGAAGAAAAAGAACGAGTACGTCAATGCGCTCAATGCGGTCTCCCTCGATGTCCGCAAGGGCGAGGTCGTGGGCATCCTTGGACCAAACGGGAGCGGCAAGAGCACGCTGGTGCGGATCATTTCGACCTTGATTCTGCCCGACACCGGCGACATCCGGGTCTTCGGCGTCGACGCCGTCGCCCACCCGAAGGTCGTGCAACGCTCGATGAACCGGGTCAGCGTCGAGGCGAGTTTCTTCAAAAAGCTCTCCGCGATCGAGAACTTGCTCTACGGCGCGATGCTTTATGGCGTGACCAACGCCGAAGCCCGGCCGAAGATCAAGGCGGTCCTGGAAACGATTGGATTCGACTACGGTCGCGCCAATGAGCCGATGGAGCACCTCTCCCGGGGCATGCAGCAGAAGGTCGCCCTTGCCCGGGCGCTGCTGACGTCGCCGATGCTGATGCTGCTGGACGAG
The DNA here is from genome assembly GCA_963724285.1 of uncultured Chloroflexia bacterium. GTDB lineage: Bacteria > Chloroflexota > Chloroflexia > Thermomicrobiales > UBA6265 > CAVRUD01. Next base: position 131,938 of record CAVRUD010000026.1, read on the forward strand.
CCGACGACCGGCCTCGATCCCCGCTCGAAGAAGGACGTTCAGGGGTTCATCAACGCGATCCGCGATCACCACGACGCCTCAATCCTTCTTTGCACGCACGACATGGGAGAGGCCGAGGAGCTGTGCGACCGGGTCGGGATCATGATGAACGGAGACATCATCGAAATGGACACCGCCGACGCGCTCAAGCGGCGGTATCAAGTCAACGGCCACCTTCCGAGTCTGGAGGAGGTCTTTATGGCCGCGACCGGCTCCTCGTTCGAGGAAGCCGAGGAACGGCTCCTCCGTGAGGAGGAAAAGGCAGGGGTGAAATGATGCAACCGTCGTCCCCGCCGGCCATCGCGGCCGGTGGCCTTTCAACTCGTCCCAAGTCGCGGTGGGTGAACGAGTTGATCGCCGCCTGGGGATTCGCCCAGCGGAACTACTATCTCACCAAGCGCTACTTCTGGTGGGAGCTCGTCTGGCTGCTCTACACCATCGCGAACTGCTTGAGCATCGGCTTCATCGGAGCGGGCGCGGGCGAGGCCGCGGCCGGAACTGGGTTCGATCCGGCAACGCTGACGACCTTTCTTCTGATTGGCGCCCTTCTTTGGAGCTACCTCTCGATGCTTTTCGACGTCCTGTCGGAAACGGTGAGCTGGGAGCGCTGGGAGGGGACGATCGAGTACACCTTCATGGCCCCGGCCAGCCGCGCGACGCACCTCCTGGGCATCAGCATCTTTGCGGTCGCCTACGGCATCGCGCGGACGGTCATCATCCTCGGGGCGACAACGCTCTTCTTCGATCTCGATCTCGCGGACGCAAACTTCGCCGCCGCGTTCGCCATCCTGGCGATCGCGTCGTTCTCGCTCGTCGGGTTCGGCATGGTCGCCGCGGTGATGCCGCTGCTCTCGCCGGAAAAGGGAGAGCAGGTCACGTTCATCTTCGGCTCGTTCCTGCTCTTGATCTCAGGCGTCTACTACCCGATCGACGTCCTGCCAGAGTGGATGCAGTGGCTGGCGCGATTCTCGCCCGTTTACTACGCCCTCCGCGGCATGCGCGCGACCCTGACCGAAGGCGCCAGTTTCGTTTCCCGGTGGGAGGACATCTGGCCGCTACTAATCATGGGGGTGGTCTGCATTCCGCTCGGGGTGTGGATCTTCCAACGCGGCGAGAACTTCGCCAAACGGACCGGCCGCCTGAAGCGAAGCGGCTAGTCAATCCTGGCGGGCCGGCTTATTGCCGGCCCGCCAATCGCCTACCGTGATGTGTGAGCGCCGTGCGGCTCCGCACGGCGCTTCAGGCGAACGCGGCGCTCGGCACCTCGCCGAGCGCCGCGATCATTTCGTCGGAGTGGCCGGCCTCCCGCAACGGTAGAACGATATCGGTGCGCAGATCCGGCACGTAGCAGGCGATCAGAGCAGTGGCGTTGTCCGGAACAATCGTGAACTCGCCCAGCGCGGCCGGGATGATGCAAGACTCGGCCTGTCCCAGCGTGGTGACGCCGCCGTTGAAGGCGATGCTGACCACCAGACCCAGATTGGTCAACGTCAAGCACTTGCCAACCTGGGCCGTGTGGCGGTGTGGCGCGACGAGCGACCAGCGCTCCAGGGCGAAATGCGGACCGGCCGCTCCAACCACGAACCGGTTCCCGTTCGGAGCGGGGTTGACCTTCTTCAGACCGCTGTTCGGCTTCGGCAGGTAGTCCGTCTTCAGTTCTGCCAGCGTGGACTCGATCTTCTGGTCCCAGACGTCGTCCGGATAGCGATTGCCCGCTAGATCGGTCGGCATGACCGATTGGGCGAGATCGGAGGTCTGTTGGATCTCGAAGATCAGGGTATTCGGGCCGAACGAGTGCAGGATGCCTCCCGGCACGTAAACGGTGTCGCCGGGGTGAATTGGGTGGCGCGGCATCACCCGGTCGTAGTCCTGAGCCTTGAACGCCGCGACCAAGTCCGCACGATCCAAGCCGGGTTTGATGCCCGCCAGGATGGAGGCATTGTCGGCGCACCAGAGGATGTGCCAGGCCTCGGTCTTGCCGTGGGGAGCCCGGTGCAGGCGCCTGGCCGTCTCGTCGTCGGCGTGCAGGTGGACCGGCAACATGTTCGAAGCGTCCAGAAACTTGGCCAGGAGGGGGAAATGAACGCCGCTCCAGCCTTTGCCGACCACCTCTTCGGGGTGAGCCATCACCAGTTCGTGCAAGGTGTGGCCCGTGTGCGGTCCTTCGACGATGTGGCCGGAGGTATGGGCGTAATCGCTGATCTCCCACGTCTCGGCAACGATGCCATCCGGAGTTCCGCGCTTCCCCAGCATCTCCGGGATGAGCCTGGCGCCAAAGGCGTAGTTCCGGACGTGGTACGTCACCTTGATCGGCTGCCAACTCGGCATCTCGCCCACCGCATGTTCCCTTCTGCTCCGGCGTACCGGACGCCGCTCCCGTAGAATGCCGGTTCTTCGGTTCGAAGATTCGATGCCGCCGCGCAGATGGCGGCGGCAAATGATTCTAGTGGAGTTGCGCAATGCAGCGCAGGGTGGTGCTCGGAGTCGACTCCGGCACCCAATCAACCAAGGTGGTCGCTTTCGACCTCGACACGATGGAGATCGCCGGCGAAGGGCGCGCGCCCCACACCGGCGGCACCACCCAGCACCCGCGGGAATGGTGGGACGCCCTGGCGACCGCCGTCACGGGGGCGGTCGCGCCCGGGATGTCGGTCGCCACTATCTCGGTCGGCGGGCAGCAACACGGGCTGGTGACGCTCGATACGGACGGTGAGATCGTCCGGCCGGCGTCGCTCTGGAACAACGTCGAGGCCGCGCCCGACGCTGAGCGGCTGAACGACGAGGCGGATTTCGCTCACGAGGTCGGATCACGGCTGGTGGCGTCGTTCACGATCGCCAAGCTGGCGCATCTGAGCCGGACCGATCCCGACGACTGGAACCGGACAGCGGCGGTTTGCCTCCCCCACGATTGGCTGACGTACCGCCTGACTGGCCACCTGTCCACCGATCGCGGCGATGCCTCTGGCTCCGGCTGGTGGTCACCGGCGACCGGTCAGGTACGCCGGGACCTGCTCGCCCTCGCGGTCGGTACAGATCGAGCCGAATCCCTCCAGGTTCCGACTATACGCGGCGCAGATGAGATCGCTGGCTACCTGACCGCCGAAGCAGCGACGGCACTTGGTCTGCCACCAGGTATTCCGGTCGGACCAGGGACCGGAGACAACATGGCCGCTGCACTGGGAATCGGCGCAACGGCCGAGGAACTGGTGATCAGTTTGGGAACGAGCGGCACGGCCTTCGCGATCAGCGATCATCCCACCGCCGATCCGTCCGGCGCGGTCTGCGGCTTCGCCGATGCGACCGGCCGATATCTTCCCCTCGCCTGCATGATCAACTGCACCCGGGTCGTCGATATCACAGCCCGGCTATTCACGATCGACCCCCGGCACGCACTAGACATCCTTGAAGGGATCGCCCCCGGTACTGGTGGCCTCCTCATGGTCCCCTATCTCGGAGGCGAACGGACGCCGAACCTGCCCAACGGGACCGGATCACTCGTCGGCCTCACCGAATCCAACGCATCCCCAGAACTCATCGTCCGGGCCGCGGTTGATGGCGTTGCGGCTGGACTCGCGTATTGCCATGAAGCCCTGATCGAACTCGGCGTTCGCAAGGATCGGGTGACGCTCGTCGGTGGTGGCAGCACCCACCGAACCTGGCAACAGGCGATCGCCGACGCAACCGGGTTGCAGGTGACGGTCCGCGCCGGCGGAGAGCACGCCGCCAGGGGGGCCGCCATCCAGGCCGCGGCGATCGCTCAGGGGGTCTCAGTCCGCGACCTGGCCGAATCCTCGCGGCCAGGCATTCTCGCCGAGCGCGACCCACGGCCGGACATGCGAGCAGCCTTTCGGCTAGTCGAGCGCCGGGCGCTAATCGCGGAGCTGACAGCCCAACTGAAAGCCCAGTAAGAGCAATCTGGTCATGCCGGGCACATGCTCCACGCCATTTCCACGAGAGCGACTCTCGGAATCCCCGCGTCCTCTCGTAGGGGCAGACCGATTGTTTGGACCGGAGACATCGTTGACACATCGCCGGGGACATCGTTTACACCCGAACGGCCGGATCGGCGGCGGTGCGATCCAGGGTCAGGGTGGGCTGGTGCAGGTCGACCGTGCCCAGCCGTTCCCGGCAATAGTAGACGGCCAGTTCCCCGTCGGTCGTGGTTGGCCGCAGGGCCACCCGCTGCCCGCGCAGGGCCTGACTCACGAAGACGGTGCGGGCGCGGTGGGTCACCTGGCCGCTCGGGGCCACGGCGCGCACCTCGTCCTCCAGGTCGTATTCCCACGGAGGCATCACCTCGGGGAAGGGCCGCGGACTCGGCTGGTAGCGGCTGGCGGGGACGGCGAGCTCCAAGGCGTGGTGGGGTCGCTCGTGGTTGTAGACGGCCTCCCAGGCGGTGAAGGCGGCCTGGGCGGCGCCGAGATCCGGGAAGGCGGCCCCCTGCAAGACATCCGCCTTCACGGTCCGGTGGAAGCGTTCGACCTTACCTTGGGTCTCGGGATGCAGCGGTCGTCCGTGCCAGGGGCGAACCTCCAGACGGATCAGCCAGGCCCCGAGGGCGGTCAGGTCCTGGCCCGGCGAGCCCCAGGGCGGGCCGTTGTCGGTCAGGATCCGCCAGGGCAGGCCGTACTGACGGAAGAGTCGGGTCAGGATGGCCCGCACGGTCCCATCCTGCTCGTCGGCGCAGGCCGTCAGCCCGAGCAGGTAGCGGGAGTGGTCGTCAAGCACGCTCAACGGGTGGCACCGGCCGGTCGTGGTGAGCGGGAAATGGCCCTTGAAGTCGAGCTGCCACAGGTCGTTGGGGGCCGGGTGTTCGAACCGCCGCCAGGGCGTGTGCTTGCCCGCTTCGGCCGGATCGAGGCGCCCGTGCCGGTCCAAGATGGCAGTAATGGTGCTGGCGGCGGGCAGCGGCTCCAGCCCCTGCCGCTCCAGGCGAGCGCGCAGCTTCTGCCCGCCCCACCGCGGATGGGCGTCCCGCAAAGCCACCACCTGCTGCTCGATGGCGATGGGCGTCTGGTGCGGACTGGTGTGGGGCCGGCGATCGCGCTCGGCCAGCCCGGCCGGCCCGTCCGCCCGGAACCGTCCCAGCCATTTGTAGCCGGTCGGGCGGCTGATCTCGAAGCGGCGGCACAGGGCGGCGAACGGGATGCCGCCTTGCTCCGCCAGGGTCACGAACGCCTGCTTTTGGTCCATGATCGACGTCTCCCGAAACGGCATGCCCAGACCTCCTTCGTCGGTCCCAGCATGCCCCCATGGTGTCAACCATGTCCCCGTCGATCCGTCAACGATCTCCCCGGTCTATACAACCGATGTGTCTGCCCGTCGTCATGGACGCGGCGTTGCGGTATCGGGACGCGGTTCCCGAACACCGTTTCCGAACGCGCACCGGGTTGGCGGGCGAGGAGGGCAGACACATCGGTCTGCCCCTACAAGGGGTTGCGCCTGTCCAATATCTAGCCTCGGAGAGGCTGTCATGTTCAGCCCGGGCCAACCCTGGGCCAACCTTGGGCCGTGAGCCCCGGGCGGCATGTACACGCGGCCAAACACGAAAACGCCGTGGGCCTCCCATTACTGAGAGGCCCACCGCGTCTTGTTTGATTCAATTCTTGGGTTAGGCGACCATCGGCGCTTCGGTCAGGTTGGCGTTGAAGGTCAACTTGCCGTCGGCCGCGTCGACCGTCACCGATCTCGCCTTCGTGCAACTGGCCGGTGAGCAGCCTCATCGCGAGCGGATCCAGGACCTCGCTCTGGATCAGCCGCTTCAGCGGGCGGGCACCAAAGACCGGATCGTAGCCGCGCGTCGCCAGCCAGTCACGTCGCGGCGGGCGTCACAGGACCAGTTGATCCGGCGATCCGCCAGACGCTTCGCGACGGTGTCCATCTGAATCTCGACGATTTCGCCGATCTGGTCCCGCGTCAGCGCGTGGAAGACGATCACCTCGTCGATCCGGTTCAGGAACTCCGGCCGGAAGTTCGCCCGGAGGGCATCCATCACCTTCGCCGGGCCTCGTCGTGCTGCGCCGGACTGATGCCGGAGATCGACGCCGAGCCGAGGTTGCTGGTCATGATGATGACCGTGTTCTTGAAATCGACCGTCCGGCCCTGGCCGTCCGTCAACCGGCCGTCGTCCAGGATCTGGAGCAGGACGTTGAAGACATCCGGGTGCGCCTTCTCGATCTCGTCGAAGAGGATCACGCTGTACGGTCGGCGGCGAACCGCCTCGGTCAACTGCCCGCCCTCGTCGTACCCGACGTAGCCCGGAGGCGCACCGATCAGGCGGCTGACCGCGTGCTTCTCCATGTACTCGGACATGTCGATCCGGACCATCGCCTGGTCGCTGTCGAACAGGAACTCCGCCAGCGCCCGCGCCAGCTCCGTCTTACCGACGCCGGTCGGGCCCAGGAAGATGAAGCTTCCCAGCGGCCGGTTCGGATCCTGGAGGCCGGCCCGCGAGCGCCGGATCGCGTTCGCGACCGCGGAGATCGCCTCGTCCTGACCGACCACCCGCAAATGCAGCCGCTCTTCCATCTTGAGCAGCTTCTCGATCTCGCCTTCCAGCAGGCGGCTGACCGGGACGCCGGTCCAGCGGCTGACGACCTCGGCGATGTCCTCGGCGTCGACTTCCTCCTTGAGCAACTTGCCGTTTGCCTGGAGTTGGTCGAAGGTGGCTTCCTGCCTCCTTCAATCTGCTGCTGCAGCTCGACGAGCTTGCCGTACTGCAACTCGGCTGCCTTGTTCAGTCGTAGGCCGCTGGGCCTGCTCGATCTCGTTGCGGGTCTGATCGATCGCATCGCGCAGCTCGGAGATCGCCTGGATCGCCTGGCGCTCCTGCTCCCAGCGCGAGCGGAGGGCGTTGCGCTGCTCCTTGAGATCGGCCAGTTCCTTCTCCAGCGTCTTGAGGCGCTCGTGCGGAGGCGTCGTCCTTTTCTTTCTTCAACGCCTCGCGCTCGATTTCCAGCTGCATGATCCGGCGCTCGGCCTCGTCGAGCTCGACCGGCATCGAGGTGATTTCCATCCGCAGCCGTGCCGCCGCCTCGTCGACCAGGTCGATCGCCTTGTCCGGCAGGAACCGGTCGGCGATGTAGCGATCCGACAGGACCGCCGCCGCCACCAGCGCCGCGTCGAGGATGCGGACCTTGTGATGGACCTCGTACCGCTCGCGCAGACCGCGCAGGATCGAGATCGTGTCTTCGACGGTCGGTTCGCCGACGAGGACCGGCTGGAACCGCCGCTCCAGCGCCGCATCTTTCTCGATGTACTTGCGGTACTCGTTGAGCGTCGTCGCGCCGATGGCGTGGAGTTCGCCGCGGGCCAGCATCGGCTTGAGCATGTTGGCGGCGTCCATCGCGCCCTCGGCCGCACCGGCGCCGACGACGGTGTGCAGCTCGTCGATGAAGAGGATGATCTGCCCGTCGGCGTCCTGAACTTCCTTCAGCACCGCCTTCAGCCGCTCCTCGAATTCGCCGCGGAACTTGGCGCCCGCGATCAGCGCGCCCATGTCGAGCGCAATGATCCGCTTGTCCTTCAGACCCTCAGGCACGTCGCCGCGGACGATCCGCTGGGCAAGGCCCTCGGCGATCGCCGTCTTGCCGACGCCCGGCTCACCGATCAGGACCGGATTGTTCTTTGTGCGGCGAGAGAGGACCTGGATGACGCGCCGAATCTCCTCGTCGCGGCCGATGACCGGGTCGAGCTTGCCATCACGGGCGTAGCGCGGTCAGATCGCGGCCGTACTTCTCCAGCGCCTGATATTTCGACTTCCGGGTTGGGATCGGTCACCCGCTGGCTGCCCCGGATCTGAGTCAGCGCTGCGAAGACCTTGTCCCGGGTCACGCCGTGCCGGGTCAGCAGCTTCGCCGCCGGCGTCCCTTCGGCGTCCATGACGCCGATCAGCAGGTGTTCGGTGCTGACGTAGTCGTCGCCGAACTGCTTGGCCGATCCTTCCGCGGTCTGCAGCACCTTGCGGAAGTTGGGTCCTACGGAGGGTTCCGCCTGAATACTGCAGACGCGGAGACCGTTCGACCTCGGCGGTCGCGTCGGTGAGGATCCTGCTCGGATCGACGCCGATCTTGAGCAGCGCCTGAGGCACGACGCCGTCGGCCTGCTCAAGCAATGCCGACCAGCAGCGCCTCGGTCTCCAGTTGCGCCAGTCCGCGCTCCTGGGTCATCTGCTGGGCGGAAACGATGGCTTCCTGGGCTTTCTCGGTAAATCGTTGGTTTGATGCCATCTAGAGTCACCACCTTCCGGACTCGTTGCCGGAGAGCAATCGCGCCAGAATGCGCGTGCATCAAAGAGCCGCCGCGATTCCTCGCGATCGGGCCGAAGATTCAAGCGTTCGTCGGTGCAATGAGCTAGTCGAACGTCGAGGTGGACGAACCGACTCCGGCCGCCCGCTCCGAGCGGCCCCGGCGGACCTCGGCCTCGTCAACGAAGCCGAGCATCGCCAGCAACCGCTCAAGCTCGCGGGTCATTTCGACGCCGGAATCGTCGTCTGGCTGGATGCCGTTCTCGACGTGCCCGTCAGACGACAGGCGGGATCGAAGTTCGCGCAGCCGATGCGTGAGTTCGAGCGCAAGCTGCACGCCGGCCAGGTTGAGCCCGCGCTCCTCGACCAGGTATTTCACCTGACGGAGTCGCTCGATATCCCGGTCCGAGTAAAGCCTTAAGATTACCCGTCGTTCGCGACGGCGCGATCAGACCCTCACGCTCGTACTTCCGCAGCGTTTGGGGATGCATCTCGACCAAGCGGGCCGCGACGCTGATCACAAAGAGTGGTTCGCTGTAACGCGCAGGCATGCGCTCGCCTCCCATGACTAACTGTAGCGAATTATAAACATTGATACGATTCGTGTCAACATATGTCCGTCACACTTAGGCGCAAAGGAGCGCCAGCATTTGGCATACCGTGTCGGATAGGATTGCCGCAACGTGGGGCCACGCGATTGCAGGAGGGCCGGGTCGATGATTGTCTACGCCCATCGGGGCTCATCAGGGACCGAACCAGAAAATACGATCCGGGCGTTCCGCCAGGCGATCGCCGATGGCGCTAATGGGGTAGAACTCGACGTGCACCTGAGCCGCGACGGCGTCCCGGTCGTGATCCACGATCGGGATGTCTCCCGCACGACCAACGGCAAGGGAAACATCGACGAGCTCAGTTTGGGGACGATCAAGGGTCTCGACGCCGGCAAGGGCGAGCGCATTCCAACCCTGACCGAGGTTTTGCACCTGGTCTCAGGCAAGCTCAAGCTCTACGTCGAAGTCAAGCAGGCCGGAATCGCGCAAACGGTGATCGATGTCCTGGAGGGATACCCCAACGCGGACTGGCTGATCGCTTCGTTTGACCTCGATACCTTGCGCCAGGCTCGCTCGATCTCTGCCACCGCCGAACTCTGGCCGATCTCCGTTACCCTCACCGACGAGGTCCTGGCCTGCGCCGCCGAGGTCCGCGCCAGCGCAGTATCGCTGCACTCGATCGCGGCCACGGCCGACGTCGTCGAGCGCCTTTCGGCGGCGGGGCTCGGTCTAGCGGTGTGGACGGTCAACGACGTGGCTGAGGCGCACCGCGTCAAGCAGTTGGGCGCCGTGGGACTGTGCACCGACGTGCCAGCGACAATTGTCCCGGCGTTATCGGTTTAGGGCGGATGATTCATGGGCGCCATGGGAACGGCGGCGCCGTGTTGGCCCCGCCCGGGGCTGAAGACCCCGGGCTGACCCCAATAACCCGGCTGAAGCCGGCTGCCACCTCGCGCCAGGGGCGGAATGATCCGGACACGGCCCCGCTGTTCCAGCCCCCTGATGGAGGTTGCGGAATTAATCGGTGGTTTTTGGAACGCCGTCCCTCCGCCGCCCGGGCCTCACGGCCCAAGGTTGGCCCGGGCTGAACCGGACAGCCTCTCCGAGGCTAGCAAGCCCGGTTCCGTTAGCCTCGGAGAGGCTGTTTTGTTTAGCCCGGGCCGTGAGCCCCGGGCGGCAGCGGAGCCGGCATCTCCCGTCCCAGCACCGCCCCGCAAACACCCGATCAATTCCGCACCCTCCATCAGGGGGGTTATCGGAGTCGCTAGCAGAGCCCGGGGTCTTCAGCCCCGGGCGACAAGGACACGGCGCCGCCGCTCCCGCGCGGTACCCGTGAATAATCCAGGTTAATGCGGACGAATGACGGTCCCTTTTCGACGTGGTAAACGAGGCGCCGTGGGCTTGGGGCGACTCACAGCCCGAGTAAGCGCACTCGGAGCGCCCAGGGCACTCTACAATCCCGCCCCGGCAGCCTCGGCCGACGGCTCGATTCGCATCGACTTGGCGCCGCGCAGATCCAGCCAGATGTGCCCGCGGGTTTCGGAGACACGGGCGACGACGCCATCGCACGAGGCGCAGCGGACGACGGCGCCCATCGTCATGCCGTAGACGGGGAAGGTGCCAAGCGGCCCACCGATCCCGCACCCGGCACAGATCACGTAGGCGGTGGTGAGGTCGAAGCGGAAGCAATCCGCCAGCAATCCGGCAGCGGCGTTGCCGTCAAGTCGTTGGGAATCGTCGGTTTGGGGGTCAGTGCTTGCCACGTTGCTACCCTCCAGTTGGGCCGAACCGCTCTGTGCGGACGCGGTCGGCGGCAAATCCCATCCCCGTGAGGGCTGTCGCGACGGCTTCGACGAGGGTGGTCGGTCCACAGACGTAGGCAATCGCGCTGGCGGACGGTGCCCCGATGACTTCGTTCAGCATCTCCTGGTCGATCCGGCGGCGATAGCCGGTCCAATCGGCCGGCTGCCGGCGCGTCAGGGTGTAGACCACCCGGCGGTTGCCTGCGGCCGCGAGCCGGTCCAGCTCGTCCGTGAAGATGATGTCTTCCGGGGTACGGGCCGAATAGAGCAGGGTCGCCTGGATGTCGCTTCCCTGAGCGGCGTGGTGGCGCAGCATCGCCATCAGCGGCGCGACGCCGGAACCGCCGGCGACCAGGAACAGCGGCCCGCCGTCGGCGACCGTCCAGGTGAAATACCCGCCGATCGGGCCGCGTAACTCGAGGGGATCGCCGACCCTGAGCTCATTGGCCAGGTATGGGGAAACCTCCCCGTTGTCCAGGCGCTCGACCGTGATCGCGATCCGCTCGCCGTCTTCCGGCGGCGAGGCAATCGAGTACGAGCGCTGGGCCTGATAACCGTCCTCGGCGGTGAGGCGGACATCGACATGCTGGCCCGACCGGTGCCCCGACCAGCCCGGCACCGCGAGGACGATACTCGTCGCCCGGGGGGTTTCATGGATGACGTCGACAACCTCGCCGACGCGCCAGTTTAGTCGCCCCAGTACCGCTGTTCCTGCCATGGGTCACCGTAGTTGTGGTAGCCGAGCGACTCCCAGAAGCCTGGCTCGTCGTCGCTGCGGAGCTCGAGGCCGCGGACCCACTTCGCGCTTTTCCAGAAATAGAGGTGCGGCACCAGCAGGCGGGCTGGCCCGCCGTGCTTGGGTTCAAGTGGTTCGTCATCGAAGGTATGGACGACCCATGCCTTGCCGCCGGTGACGTCCTCCAGCGGAATGTTCGTGGTGTAGCCACCATCGGAGTAGGCGACGACATAGTCGGCCGGGGTCTCCACGCCTTCCAGGAGCGTATCAACCGAAACGCCGGTCCAGGTGGTGTCGAGCTTGGACCACTTCGTCACGCAATGGATATCGACCGTAAAGGTCTCGGTCGGGAGGGCGCTGAACTCCTCCCAGGACCAGCGTTTTGTCTGATCGACCTCGCCGGTGATGGCGAAGCTCCAGGTTGCCAGGTTCACCTTGGGAGTCGGTCCCGCCGAGAGTACCGGAAAGTCGGTCGTCAGGTACTGCCCAGGTGGCAGCCGGCCGCTGACATCCGGCTGCTGCCTCCGGCCACGGAACCCACGCGAGATGATTCCGCCCATCTGGATCACTCCCCGTGCATGACGATGATCTACGCACGCCCGTTCATATCATGGATCGTCCCGGTCCACACGGGCAGGCGCGTGAGCGCGCGGAATACGAGGGAGTTGTAGTAGGAGAGATCCTCGCTGGCCAATGTCAGTTCAGGGAACCTGCCGAGGAGGGTGCGTAGGGCGATCTCGCCTTCCAGACGAGCGAGCGGCGCACCGACACAGAAGTGGATCCCGTAGCCAAAGGCCATGTGGCGATTGTCGGCCCGAGCAAGGTCCAGCCGATCCGGCTCGACGAACCGGGCGGGATCACGGTTCGCGGCACCCAGCCAGATATCGACGAAGGTGCCGGGTTCAACGGTGATGTCGCCATACTCGATCGGCTCCGAGGTCATCCGGCTGGTGAGTTGCACCGGACTGTCGAAGCGGAGCAGCTCATCGATCGCGGTCCGAGGGTTGATGTCGGCGCCGGTGAACGCGGCCTTCGCCGCCGGATCCCGGAACAGCGCCAGCAATCCATTACCGATCAGGTTTGTCGTCGTCTCATGGCCGGCGACAAGGATGATCACGCAGGTGGCGAGCATCTCGTCCTCGGAGAGAACGTTCCCCTGCTCCTCCGCGGCGATCAGCCCGGAGATCAGATCAACCCCAGGCGCGACACGGCGCTGGGCAATCACCTCGCGAAAATAGTCGTTCAGTTCGATGATGGCGGTGTTCGCTGCTTCGGGGATGCCGGGAGCTCCACCGGCTCCATCGAGGAACGCGGCGAACGCGTTCGACCGCGCCTTGAGCAGCCCCCGGTCCTCACGGGGCACGCCGAGCAGCTCCAGAATGACCAGAATCGGGAGCGGGTAGGCGAGCGCTTCCATCACGTCGAATTCGCCCGCGCCGTCGAGCGGCGCGATGAGGTCGTCGACGATCGCCTGAATCCGGGGGCGCAGGCTCTCGACCACCCGCGGAGTAAAGGCCTTGTTGACCAACCCGCGCAGTCGCGTGTGCGCCGGCGGATCGGAAAACAGCATCATGTTACGTTGCGACACGGCGAGTGGCGCGAACACCGCTTGCTGATCCGGCTCGAGCCCCCTGAAGAAGTGATCCGAGCGAGCGGCGATCAAGCGGGAATCCCGAAGCGCGGCCGATACCTCATCGTAGCCGAAGAGCTCGACCGTCTCGTTTACCTCATCGCGGACGACCGGCCCAGCCTCACGCAACGCCCGGTACATCGAGTAGGGATCCCGAAAAAACTCCGGTGTCCGAACTGTACTGCCGATGTCGATGCTTGCGATGTTCTGCTGGGTCATGGTGTTCCACTCTGCTGCTGGAGCCGAACGGCAAAGAAACCGGCGGGGGACGGTTCGTGCACGAACCGTCCCCCGCGATCATCGTGCATCGGTTGTACGACGATCATGGCGATTCGGACTACCCGGCGGCCTTTTCAAGCGCCCGCCGGGTGGCGACACCGACCAGATGAGCCCGGTACTCGGCCGAGGCGTAGTGGTCGCCGTTGATCTCCAGGCCCTCGGCGGCGACGGCGGCCGCGGCGCCGATGCCGTCCGCATCCAGCTTCTTACCAACCAGGGCGTTTTCCGCGGCGGTCGAACGAGTCGCCTTGCTCGTGCAGCCGGTAACGGCGATGCGGGCGGAAGAGACCGTGCCGTCACCACCGATGGTCACCGCGACCGCCACACCGACCACCGCGTAGCCGGAGGCCGGGTGCTCGATCTTCTCGTAGGCGCCCTTGACGCTCCCCTGCTTCGGGATGTGAACCTCGGTGATGACCTCGTCCGGATTCAGCGAGGTCGTCAGGAGGTCAACGAAGAGGTCATCGGCGGCGATCGTCCGCTCGCCGGAGCCTCCCACCACCTTGACCGAGCCGTTCAGGGCCAGGAAGACGGCGGTGAGATCGGCGGCGGGATCGGAGTGGGCCAGCGAGCCGCCCAAGGTACCCCGGGCGCGGACCTGCAGGTCGCCGACGTGGGCCGACGACGACGCCAGCAGCGGCACCGCCGATGCCAACTCGGACGATTTCTCCAGTTGCCGATAGGTGGTCATCGCGCCGATCACGACGTTGTCGCCGCTCACGTTGATGCCCGATAGCCCGGGCACCTTGCCGAGATCGACCAGGGCGGTCGGCACCGCGAGGCGCATCTTCATCGCCGGCAGCAGGGAATGGCCGCCTGCGATCAGCTTGGCGTCCGGATCAGCCGCCAAGAGAGCAACCGCCTCCTGCACGCTGCCCGGACGGTGGTAGGTGAACTGGCCTGGAAACACGGCATCTCTCCTTCTAGCGAATCTATGACGATCGGGGCGGGTGCCCCAGGCTGAAACCTGGGGCTAAACCTACAAAGTCCCTCCGGGACTAAGGACGACAATTGGCGTTACGGACGCCTTCGACATGCGCCTTTAGTCGGCGGCCATCGGCGTGGCCTGATCGGCGGAGCGCAGGGCTTGCCAGACGCGCTCCGGGGTCAGGGGCATGTCGATGTGACGGATTCCAAGGTGAGAAACGGCATCGACGACCGCGTTGGCGACCGCCGGGGTAGAGGCGATCGTACCCGCTTCGCCTGCTCCCTTGACGCCCATCGGATTGGTCGGGGACGGCGTCACGGTCCGATCCAGCTCGTAGGCCGGAACCATATGCGCCTTCGGAATAGCGTAATCGCTCAGGGTGCCCGTCAGCAGTTCGCCGTTCTCGTCGTAGACGGCCCCCTCGTACAGCGCCTGGGCCATACCCTGGGCAATACCGCCGTGGATCTGGCCGTCGACGATCAGCGGGTTGACGACGTTGCCGACGTCATCGACGGCGACGTAGCGAAGCACGTCCACCTTGCCGGTATCCCGATCGACCTCGACCACGCAGATGTGGGTGCCAAAGGGGAAGGTGCAGTTCGGCGGATCGTAGTAGGTCGTCTCGTCGAGGTAGGGCTCCATGCCCTCCGGCAGGTCGTAGGCGACGCTCGCCGCCAGGGCGATGTCGCCAAGCGTCTTCGAACTATCCGGACTGCCCTTGACGTAGGCCTTGCCGTCCTCCCACACGATGTCTTCCGGGGAGGCCTCGAGCATGTGGGCGGCGAGGAGCTTGGCCTTCTCGCGCACTTTGGCCACGCTCTTGTAGATGGCGGTGCCACCAACCGCGAGGGAGCGGCTGCCGTAGGAGCCGAAGCCGAACGGCGTGCCGAGCGTATCCGAGTGCTTGATCTGGATATCGTCGTAGGGCACGCCGAGTTCGTCAGCGACGAGCTGAGCGAAGGTCGTCTCGTGTCCCTGGCCGTGCGGCAGGCTGCCGGTCGTCACCACCACCTTGCCGGTCAGGTGCACCTTGACGTTGGCGCTCTCCCACAGCCCTGCCCCCCAGCCTTCGCCGGGAAGCCCGATCCACTTCGACGGGGCCACGCCGCAGACCTCGACGTAGGTCGAGAGGCCAACGCCGAGCAGCTTCTTCGCCCCTTCGGTGCGGCGCTGCGCCTGATCGGCCTTGAGACCATCGTAGCCGACGATCTGGAGGGCCTTGTCGAGGGCGGGCTCGTAGTTGCCGCTGTCGTAGGGCAGCATGCCGACGCCGGTGTCGAACGGGAAGTCGTCCGGCTGGATGAAGTTGCGGCGGCGGACATCGGCCGGGTCGACGCCGGTGGCGTCGGCCACCAGATCGCAGGCCCGCTCGATCACGAAGGCGGCTTCCGGCCGGCCAGCGCCACGGTAGGCATCCACCATCGCCGTGTTGGTGTAGGTCCCGACAACATCGACGCGGATGTTCGGAATTTTGTAGCAGCCAGCGATCATCCGGCCGTAAAGCGTCGTCGGAATGCCGGCGGCAATGGTGGAGAAGTAGGCGCCTAGGTTTGCCCAGGTCTTCACCTTCAAGGCGGTGATCTTTCCGTCCTTGGTCGCGCCAACCTCGACGTCCGTGATGTGGTCACGGCCGTGGGTGGTCGTCAGGTAGTTCTCGGAGCGATCCTCGAAGAATTTCACGGGGCGCCCGCCGATCTTCTTCGACAGCGCGAGGGTCAGGGCCATGTCGTAGTACAAGAAGATCTTGCACCCGAAGCCGCCACCGATGTCCGGCGAGATGACCCGGATGTTCTGCTCCGGTACGCCGAGGACAAAGGCCGCGATCATCAGCCGCATGACGTGCGGCGCCTGCGAGGTCGTCCAGAGCGTGTACTGGTCGGTGCCGGGATCCCAGGATCCGATCGAACCGCGGGGCTCTATCGACGTGGGAATCAGGCGCTGGTTGATCAGATGCTGCTCGACTTGGACCTCGGATGACGCCAGGGCGGCGTCGACCTCGGCCGCCTCCTTGCCGCAGGCCCACTCGAACACGACGTTGTTCGGCGCATTCTCGTGGAGCTGGGGCGCACCGGGTTCGGTCGCCTTCTTGGCGTCGATTACCGTCGGCAATTCCTCGTACCGCACGTCGATCGCGTCAAGCGCGTCGATCGCCTGCTCCAGCCGCTCGGCCACCACGACGGCGATCCCGTCGCCGACCTGATGGACTTCACCGACCGCGAGCACCCGAGGCGTATTGACATTGTTCTGGACCTTCGCCGCCTGCCACGCCGCCGGCAGCGGATTGACGTCCATGAAGTCGTCGCCGGTGAACACGCCGACGACACCAGGCAGGGCTTTTGCTCGGCTGGTGTCGATACTCAGGATCTTGGCGTGCGCGTACGGCGATCGCAGGATCGCCGCGTAGGTCATCCTCGGGAGCTTGACATCGTCGAGGAAGTTCCCGGCACCCGAGATCAGCCGGGGATCCTCACGCCGCTTTAGCGCCTGGCCGACCATCTTCTGCGGTTTGGCTTCCGCATCGAGGGTATCGCTCATCCATGACCTCCCACGACGGTGTGGAACGAGACGTGAGACGTGAGACGTGAGACGTAAGTAGAACGTCCTTTCTCATGTCTCACGTCTCACGTCTCACGACTTGGTCGCCATCTTGTTCGCCGCGTACTGGACGGACTTGACGATGTTCTGGTAGCCGGTGCAGCGGCAGAGGTTACCCTCCAGGCCGTGGCGGATCTCGGCTTCGGTTGGGTTCGGGTTGTCGTTCAGGAGGGCGACCGAGGCCATGATCATGCCAGGGGTGCAGTAGCCGCACTGGAGGCCGTGCATCTCCCAAAAACCTTCCTGGACGGGGTGGAACTGGCCGTCCTTGGCCAGTCCCTCGATGGTCAGGACCTCGCCGCCGTCGGCCTGGACCGCGAGGACGGTGCAGCTCTTGACGCTCTCGCCGTTGAGGTGGACGACGCAGGCGCCGCACTGGCTGGTGTCGCAGCCGACGTGGGTGCCGGTGAGACCGAGGGTATCGCGGAGGAAATGCACGAGCAGGAGCCGGGGCTCGACCTCGGCGGAGTGAGACGTGCCGTTGACCGTAACGCTGATGGCAACCTTCGCGGGAGCTTCCGCCATGCTACCTACCTTTCCTTCTGTTGCGCACCATCGCGCGGGGCGCCAACTCGTATCGAATCGCCGCAGGAATAACTACGTGATCTTACCGCAACAGCGGCGGGCGTAAAGCGTCTGAACCAACTTGGTACATTCAATATTCAACTAACTAACTCTTGACTGATCGGGCCAAGAGGCGATCACCACTCCATACTGGTGTCTGCCCACGCACGTCCTTCTTCGACGAGCCCAGGAATCTCTAAGACCGCGTCGAGTGCCCGGATAGAGAAAATTGTCGCGATGTCCCGCACCTGATATCCCGGCGCCAGCGACCCATCCGGCGGATGCGGCGACTCGAAGAATGCGCCGCGGACGTTTGCGTCCTCGACGTCATCAGAAAATTGCGCGGCCAACAGAAAGCCAACGCCGCGACTGATTCCGTCTTGATACTTCTGGTCTCCAAGTCGCTTCCACAGTTCGGCCCAGTAGATGACGGCACAGGCGACGACGGAAGTGCAGAGGCCGTAGGAGTTGTGGCGGCGGTCGGGGGATGGGGTGTAGTAGAAGCCTCCGTCGAGGTTCTGCTCCTCCAGGTACCAATCGCCGGCGCGTTTGCCAGCCTGGAAGTACCGCTCGTCGCCGGTGACGTCGAAGGCGGCCAGGAGGGGATAGCCCCACCACCAGTTCTTGCGGCCATGGATCCGACCTTCAGAGGGGCGCCAGGGAGGGAATCGGAGCCAGGTTCCTGGCGGTCCTTCCTCTTCGATCAGGCGGTCAGCCATTGACAGGAAGATCCGGCGGTAGCGATCGTCTCCCGTCCGGTCGGCTAGCTTGAGCAGGACGGCGTCGTCGACCATCGCACGGCCGGGCAGGTCATTCTCGCAGTCACCGATGAATCCGCGGCGGCCGAGCGAATAGTGGTCCTTCATGAGCCGCTCGTCGGGCAGGTAGGCGTGGTCGACGAGTAGGTTGGCGTTCTCCTGAACGACCGCGAGATAGCGGCGGTCGCCTGTTCGGTCGTAGAGGTCGATCAGGCCGCTGAGCGCCTCGAAGGTGACCTGGATGTTCACCTCGTCGTGGTTCTGCTCCAGCGAGAGGAGCAGGCCCCGATGGGGATGGTCTTCTTCGGTGATGCGCTCGCGCAGGAGAAACTCGGCGCCCAACTTCGCTGAATCTACATAGCGGTCGTCCGTCAAGCGCCGGGCGGCGACGAGCAGCGCACGGATGGCCTGGCCCGTGTGGAAGGCCGGCCCGTTCATGGACCAGATCTGCGTGCGGGTGTCGTACTCGGTCCGCATTGCCCCGGTGTAGTCGACGTGCGGGTAGTGCTTGGGGTCTTCGAATACTTGCTCTCGACTTCTCAACTGAGCAACATTCGCCAACCAATCCGCACCCCGCTCGATCGCGGCCATGCATGCGTTCCGGCGATCACTGTCTTGCGACCTGAGCGGGTACGGCATCGGGATCACCTCGACCGCGTCGTTCGTCTGGACCGTTCCGCCACCATGTTTGGGAAGCGTACGCCCGTCCCCTACGAACCTCTCCTCCGGCGATTGAGCACTCACGAATCAGTAGATTTCGAGGCTCCTCGCGGAGCCCGAAAACCAACGTCGCCAACGAACCGGATGCTAACGCCAAGAACTCCTCGCGGATGAACTGCAGGAACAGGACGGGAAGACGGGCGATGCTATAGTGTCGCCGACCCGATGCACAGTCAGTGGCCTGGGACCAGACCACGTCGCAGGTCGGAGACTCTGTTGCGCAACCCCTTCGCGCCTCGGCTGGCCGCCCCAGGAGCCGCCAAGCTCGCCGCCGCGCCCGTTGACGAATCGATTCCCGGTGTCGAGGTCGAACGCGACGCCGGCATGTTTGCCGCCCTTCGCCGATATCCGACCTACCGGCGGTTGTGGGTCGGGATGCTCTGCGCTTCGCTCGGCCAGTGGATGCAGAACGTCGCCCTGTCCTGGATTGCCCTCGACCTGACCGACTCCGCGTTCTTCGTCGGGATGGTCGGCTTCATGGCGGGTCTGCCCTTCCTGGTCGTCTCGATTCCGGCCGGGGTCCTTGTCGACCGGATGGATCGCCGCCGATTACTGCTCATCTGCCAGGCGCTGGCGACCGTTCTGGCGGTGATCGTGTCGACGGTGGTCATCCTCGACTTCGTCGAGCCCTGGCACCTCCTCGTCGCCGCCTTCCTCAATGGCTCGTTGCAGGCAATCATGACCCCGACGCAGCAGTCGATCGTGCCGGCGATCGTCGAACGGAAGGATCTGACCAACGCCATCGCACTCAACAGCGCCGGCATGAACATGACCCGTGCCGGCGGACCCTTTGTCGCCGGTGCGCTCATCGGGATTGCCGGGGCCGGATCGGCGTTCGTCCTCCAGGCGATCTGCCTGGTTGTCTCGTTCGGGCTGATCGTCCGCATCCCCCTGCCGGCCCACCTGCCCCGTCGGGCGGCCGGCGGCGTGAAGAGCGCGTTTGAAGGCATCAGGTTGATCGCGCAGCGGGAGGACCTCCGCGCCCTCTTCCTCCTGGCCTGTATCCCGACCTTTTTCGTCTTTCCCTACGTCCAGTTCCTGTCGGTCTTCGCCCGCGACATCCTCGAGATCGGCCCAGGCGGTCTGGGCCTCCTGATGGGAGCCTCGGGGCTGGGCGCGGTCACCGGCTCGCTGCTGATCGCGAAGCGCCGGGACACCACCGGGGCGGGCCGGCTGAACGTCATTCTGACCGTGGTCTACGGCGCCTTCGTCGTAGGGATCGCGTTGTCGCCCTGGGTATGGGTAACCTTGCCGCTGCTCTACTGCGCGGGAGGCGTGGGCGCGATGTACATGAGTTCGAACAACGCCCTGATTCAGCTACGCATCACCGATGAGGTCCGGGGCCGGGTGATGGCCGCCTACCTGCTTACCTTCGGCCTGATGCCGCTGGGTGCAATGCCAATGGGCATCGTCGCCGACGTGTTCAGCACGCAGGCAGCCGTCGCCGGGGGCGCGATTGCGTCATCGGCGCTCGCGGCGCTGATCGGATTTCGTTCGCGGGCGCTGCGCGAGATCTAGAGCGCTCGTGGGAATGGTTGGCCGCGTCCCCATGCCGCCCGGGGCTCACGGAGGTTGGCCCAGGGTTGGCCCGGGCTCAACGTTACAGCCTCTCCGAGGCTCGAGGCGACACCGGCCAAGGTTTCCGACGAGCGCTTTAGGACGCCGCCTCGCCGGTGATCGCCACCTTGTCGTTTCGTCCGGCCGGTTCAGCGAGCAGCTCGGTGATGATGCGTACCGTCTCCTGGCGGAGATCCCCGTTGAGCGAGGACGAGTACCGGCTGATGTCCCGCAGGACCGGAGCCAGGTTGGCGACAGGGGGCAGGATCGGCCCGAATTCGGCCCGCAGTTGGGCGCGGTACCAGCCGCCAATCCGACGGCGCACCTTGTTCATCGAAGGAGCTTCGCCGCCGTTGGCTGCGGCTAGCCGGTTGATCAATTCCCGCAGCTCGCGGTTGATGATCGGCAACCCCGCCACCTGCTCCACCTGCAAACGCTGATTACGGACGCTCTGGACGTCCAGATCCCAGGTCTGGATGAGCTCCCAGGCGGATCGAGCCCCGGCGCCGCGGGCGATGACCTCTTCGCGGACTGCCTCCTCGTCCATCAACCGGGTATCGGCGTAGGCAAGCAGCGGTCCGGTCGCGTCCAGCCAGCATCCGCCCGCCGCTCGGGCCAGGCGGAAGTAGTAGAGCGCCGCCAGGAGGCTATCGTCGATCGAGATCGGCAGCCGGTCGGCGGCGGCCAGCGGCGCCATGATCGATGCGCCGGGCACCGGCCCAAAAAACTCCGCTCCACTCGCCGGAAACATCTCGACCTGATCGGCCCGGACGGTGCTGCGCACGATGCCGTGACGCTTGCGCAGCATCAGATGGGTCAGGGGAAAGTCGGGGCAGATGAACAGGCCGTCGACGAGGACCGGCTCCTGGAGATCACCGAGCAGGTCTTCGATGAGAGGGCCTAGGGTGAGTAGCCCGGATAGGACCTCGCTGCTGACCTGCTTGGCCCGGGCAGTCTCGACCGAGAACTTGGCATCCGCGGCCTGGAGGGTGTGCCGCCCTTCGTGCTCGCCGATGATGAAGAAGTCGGGATTCTGAAGGGCCTGGCTGGCGGCGGTGGCGGCGATGGCCGGGGTGTCGTCCAGCCTGACGACCCGATCGACGGTGTGGACCTGGAACGGCGTCGGTCGGTGGACATTCGCGGGAACACCCATCGCCCTGCCATGCCAGCCCGCGACATGGTCGGCGCACAGGTCGGCCCAGCGGGCGCCGACGAGGCCGCTGGCTCCCCCCTTATCCGCGAGTCCCATAACAGAGCGGTCCAGAACCGCATCGATGAGGCTGCCGCCCGGCAACCTGGGCGAACGAAGTGTTCCATCGGTCATGCCGTCACCGGAATGCCTGTGCTCCCGGAGAGGCACGGGGGGATTCGATTGGGTCTGTGCACGCAACTCGCTCTTAACCTGTTCCGACAACTCAATGTCCTGCCATTCGGCGGAATTCCATTCTGACTAAATCATAACAGGGAGTTTTTCCCCGACCAAAGAGCCTGGGGCGATCCTCCTCGCGTGCTAGACTCCCAGGCGCGAATTCCCCAGCATCGATGTTGCCGAACCGCCAGTCGGACCAGTTTAGGAGTGCCCCCGTCCGCGATGCCTAGACGCCCGTTTCGCCAACAGGCCCCCTCTCCGCTCGACGGCTTCATCCATCGCTTCCTCGACCACCTCGACACGCTTCCGGCCGGGTTTGCACCCGCGACCCCAGCGGATGTGAGCGCCGCGGCGGATGCCTGCGACGTTACCGAGCCATTCATCGACGCCCTGTTTACCAGCGCCAGAACTCGGGGACTGATCGAGCCGTTCCAGCCGCGGGGATCGCGAGGCCGGTACCGCTGGAGGGTGTCATCTTGGGGAAAGCACTGGCGATCGGCGACGCCGTAGCTCCCATTCGTCTGCGCTCATTCACTTGGGTTCCATCGAATCGACTGGAGTTTGCCAGAAATGACCGCTACTGAGCTCGATCGCCCCGCCGCGTCAACCACGGCGGACCACCCGCCAACAACGGCCGCCGAGATGGCGATCGCCACCCTCGAAGCGCACGGCGTCGAAACGGTCTTCGGCGTGCCCGGCGTGCACACACTGGCCCTCTACGATGCGCTCCACCACTCGGCGATCACCCACATCCTCGCCCGGCACGAACAGGGAGCGGGCTTCATGGCGGACGGCTACGCTCGCGCCAGCGGGCGGCCGGGGGTTGCGGTCATCATCACCGGCCCGGGTATCACGAATGTGGCCACCCCGGTCGGAGAGGCCTACTCCGACTCGTCTCCCGTCTTCATCTTGTCTTCGAACGTCGAGCGCGCCTACGTCGACGACATGCGCGGCAGCCTCCACGATCTCAAGGACCAGCTCGGCGTGATGGCGGCGGTCACCCAATGGAACACCCGGGTGAACGATCCAAACCGCATCTCGGCGGCGATCGCGGAGGCGATGCATCGCCTCGGCACTGGCCGGCCGCTGCCGGTCCACGTCGAGGTCCCGCTGGACGTTCTGGACGAGCCGGTCGCGACGACGGAGCCAACGGTGGGACGACGTCCCGCGGCCCTGCGGCCCGATCCCGACATGCTGCGTGAGGCGGCAAACCGCCTTGCCCTGGCGAAGCGACCGGTCATTTACTGCGGCGGCGGAGCGGTCACGTCCCCGGCGGCCGAGGACATCCTCGAGATCGCCGAGCGGTTGGGCGCCCCGGTCTTGACCAGCATCATGGGCAAGGGCAGCGTCCCGGAGGATCACCCCAACGTCCTCGGTTGCCTGTGGGGCCCCGGGAACACCGTCGACGCGATGATGAAGGAGGCTGACTGCCTCCTGGTCATCGGCTCGAAGCTCGGCATCCAGGCGACCTCGACCTTCCAGTTCCCGATCCCGGACGAGCTGATCCGGGTCGATGTCGACGCCCGCGAGCTGACCCTCAACGCCAAGCCGACCCTACCGATCCTCGGTGACGCCCGCCTGGCGGCTGAAGGCATCGCCTCCTTGCTCGCCGGCAACGAGGTCCGCAATCCTGGGTTTGGCCCGGAGCGTATCGCCGAGGTGCGCATAACCACCCATCTGGAGTCGTGGGGTGCGGACCGCCTGCCCTACATCGAAGCGCTGCGGAACGCGGTTCCGCGAGACGGCGTCGTCGCCTTCGACATGACGATGATGAGCTACGTCGCCTGTGGCTTTTACCCCGCCTACGAGCCCCGCACCTTCATGTTCCCCTCCGGCTACGGCACGCTCGGATTCGCGGTGCCGGCGGCGCTGGGTGCCAAGATCGCCCGGCCGGATACGCCGGTCGTCGCGGTCTGCGGTGACGGCGGCTTCCAGTACACGATGGAGGAGGTCGGCACCGCCGTCCATCACCGGATCGGCGTCCCGATCGTGATCTTCAACGACTCCACCTACTCGGCGGTGAAGGACGCGCAGGGCCGTTCCCGCGGGGGCCGGTTCATCGGTGTCGACCTCGTCAACCCGGATTACGTCAAGTTGGCCGCCGCCTATGGCATCGAAGGTGTCCGCGCCGAGTCGCCCGAGGAGATGTTCGCCGCGATCACCGCGGCCTTCGCCCGCGACCTGCCGACGATTATCGACGTGCCGATCGATCCGTGGGTGTAGAGCGCTCGGCAGGGGTGACGGCGTTTCGCGCGTTAGCCGCTCTCGCCGGCACTGTCACGGGGATCAATGTTCTGGTTCAGGCGGAACAGGTTAGTCGGATCATATTTTTGCTTCAGCGCAGCGAGCCGTCCGTAGTTCCGGCCTAACGCCGATCGCACGAAGTGAGCATCCTCGCCGAGCCCGGGGAAGTTCATGTTCGTCTTGCCGGTGCCGAAGCGCTCCATGGCGGCGAAGAAGTCGCGCGCCCAGGCGACGTTCCGCTCACTCTCCTCGGGGGGCGCCCAGTTGGCCAGGATCTCGAGGAGGAAGGGAGCGCCGCGGTCGCCGGCGGCGGTCGCATCCGGGGCGACCCGACCGAGTGCCCCGCCGAGCGCCCAGGTGCCTACCATCGACAGCGGCGAGGGCCGGCGCTCCACCCAGGACCTGATCTCCTCCGCTACCTCGTCGCCGAAGCCGGCGAGGTAGAGTGATTTCCAGTAGTAACGCAGTTCGCCCTTTGGAAAGAAGGGATCAAAGATCTGCTGGAGCGCCGTGTACGGCAACGTCGTGGATAGATCCAGGAGCGGCGTGCCCAGTTGGCGTAGCGGCTTCAGATGGGTCTCTCCCTCATCCGGGGGACCGGCGTAGACCGCACCCAGGATGAGCCCGGTGCGGCCGTGTAGCTCCTCCGGGAATCCCGGGACCGCCGGGATCGTCCACCACGTTGGCGCGACGTTGATCTCGTCCGGGGCCCCACCGATGAATTCGCGAAACCCGGCGATGATCGTTCCTGTTTCTTCCAACGGGTAGAACGGGCCGGCAAAGGAGACCAGCGGCCCAATCGGGTGGAGGCGGTACTCGAAGGACGTGACCACGCCGAAGTTGCCGCCGCCGCCCCGCAGCGCCCAGAAGAGGTCGGCGTTCTCTGATTCACTGGCGACGAGGAGACGTCCGTCGGCGGTCACGACGTCCGCCGAGAGCAGGTTGTCGCAGGTCATGCCGTGGGTGCGTCGCAGCCAGCCCTGGCCGCCGCCCAGCGTGAGGCCGCCGATGCCTGTCGTGGAGACGATGCCGCCGGGAGCGGCCAATCCAAAGAGTTGGGTCTCCCTGTCGAGGTCGCCCCAGGTGGCCCCGCCCTCGGCGCGGGCGGTGCGACGCGCGGGATCGATCCGGACGCCGCCCATCGCCGCGAGATCGATGACCAGGCCGCCGTCGCAGGTTCCGAACCCGGCGACATTGTGGCCGCCGCCGCGAACCGCCAGGACCAGGTCATGCTCGGCGGCGAAGCGGACGCTGGCAACGACGTCTGCCACGCCACTACACCGGGCGATCAGAACCGGCCTCCGGTCGATCATACCGTTCCAGACCTGCCGGGCCTCGTCATAGGCGGGATCACCGGGACGAATGAGACTGCCACGCATCCCGCCGGCGAAGGTATCGATCGCATCCGGATCGAGGATTGTGGTCATCGTCCCGGTCATTGCACACCTCTGGTTCTCTGCAGCCGACGCCAAATGCCGGCCGTGCCGAAAGACATGTGGTCCGGAACCAAGGATGCGCTCGCGCGTGAGGATGCACATCCGCCGATCCGCTGAACTGATCTCCCCCCAGCCGTGCACCCGTCTACGCAGGGATGCGTAGACGGTCAGGTAAGGGGAGGAGCCCGACGCGCCGGATCAGGCGACGCCGTGGCCGACCGCGTAGGCGATCGCTTCTGCGCGGCCGCCCACGCCGAGCTTGGTGTAGAGGTTGGTGAGGTGGGTTTGGATCGTGCGGGGACTGACAAACAGGGAGTCGGCGATTTCGGCGTTAGAGAGGCCGTGCGGCAGGAGGCGCAGGACATCCAGCTCACGAGGGGTGAGGCCGAATGGATCCGATGCAGCCTGCCCTGCCGGTGTGCTGGTCGCAGCGAGGGCATCCACGCGCGCGAGCGTTGGCCTCGCACCGAGGGATGCACAGACGCTGCGAACGTCGTTCAGCAACTGTTCGGCTTCGCCGGTCCGGTTGGTCGCCAGTCGCAACTCGGCCAGTGCCAGCAGGGTGAGTGCCCGCTCGAAGGGGACATCGCAGTCGGCGGCGAGACTGAGGGCGGTTGCAAGATGTTTTTCGGCTGCCTGGTGGGACTTCGCGGCGGTCTCTACCTTCCCGAGCAGGCGGTGGGCGGTCAGTCGGATCAACGGTTGATCAGGCGCCGACGCCGAACACGAGGGCATTGGTCGCGGTTGCTCGGGCACCTGCCAGGTCTCCGGTCGCCAGATCGAAGCGAGCCCTGGCGAGTTGCCCAGCCGCTCGCCCGAGCACACCGCCGCTCCAGGCGAGCCAGCGGTCGTGCGGCGTCTAGCCAGGCGCGTGCATCCAAGATCGCCCGCATCGAGGCAGAGATCGGCCGCGAGGCGCTGGAGGAAGAGTCCTTCCTGGTGGATCACGTCGCCAGGCTCCGTCTGCGGCCCGGCGGGAAGCAGGGCGCGGATCTCCGCCCAGGCACCTTTCCGATCGCCGCGATGGCGAGCGAGTGTTGCTCGCGCGGCAGTGATCTCCCGCCGAAGAAAGGCGTTGCCGGGGTCAGGGATGTCATCCAGGATGCGGGTCGCATCTTCCCACCGGCCATCGAGGATCAAGCAGCCGAGCCAGGCCAGGCGAGGTGAAACCCCTGGCCGCAGGGCGCCGCCGGTCCGGTCCAGGGCGGCCTCCGCCTCGGCCGCCAACTGCCGCCGCAATACCGGTTGAGTCGCGCCGTAAGTAAGGACAACGTCAGATAACTCGTTGAGGCGCGCAAAAGCGACCAGGGCGTGGTGGTCGAGGTGCGCAAAGATCGACGCCGCCCGGCCGAGCGACTCGCGGGCTTCCGCCGGTCGGCCCATGGCGGCTTGCGCGATGCCGAGGTCATTGGAAGCGAACCCGACGGCGGCTCCGCCGCCGCTCAAGTCGGGTGCGCCGGTGAGCCAGGAGAAGCGCCTCTCGCTGCCAAGCATCGCCTCGCTCAGGTGGCCGGCAGAGGCGAGTAACCGACCGAGGCCGAGGGGAGCGGTACGCCGGGCGCTAATTCTCTCAATATCGAGCCCGGCGACGGTCGGTGGGCTCGAATCAGACGACTCAGGGACGGCGTCTGGGAGCGCGCCGGCGAACCAGGTCCGTATGGTGGAGGAGACGACCGCCGCATCGTGCGTCATCGTTTCGAGCGCGGCGATCCCGGCGCGCATCTCGGTCAATCCCTCGCGGAAGCGGTCCAGATAGCAGAGCAAGAGGCCGCGCAACCAACGAACCTCGGCGGTGACGACCGGATCGCCAAGCTGCGTGGCGATTCGGCCGGCCTCCTGGACGGCCTCAATGCCGCCGGCCGGGTCCGAGAACCGGCGGAGATAGCCGATGCGGCAGGCTAGCCGGCACCGCGTGGCTTCTTTCCCCTCGATGCCGTCGAGGAGTGCGACTGCAGCTCGCAGCCGCTCGGCGGCGGTGATCCAGGCATAGGAGCGTTGGGAACGGTCGCCCGCCTCAACCAGCCATTCCCAGGCGCGCGGATCGCCGGCCGCCTGGAGGTGGGAGGCAACCGAGTCGGGATCGGGGCGTCCGCCGTGCGATGATTGCGTCGGCGACAAGTCGATGCCAGTTTCGCCGCCGAGGAGGGAGGATGCTTTCGTAAAGCGCCTCGCGGGTCAGGGCATGGACGAAGCGGACGCGGTCGCCGTCACGATTCGTATCCAGCAGATGCCCGTCCACTGCCCGTTCGACAATGTCGAGCAGCGCATCGTCATCGAGGCCAGTGACCGATGACCAGAGTGCGAGGGGAACCTCCTGCCCGATCACGGCAGCGGCTGCCAGCGCCTGTCGCGTCTTCTCACCGAGGCGCGCGATGCGACTCTCGATCACCTGCCGCAGGAACAATGGCACGATCACCCGGTCGAGCTCACCGAGGGTCCACCCGTCATTGCTCGGCGTGAGCACCGCGTCCTCGGCCAGGGCGCGCAAGAGCTCGGTGGCGAACAGCGGGTTGCCCTCGGCATGCCGGTCGAGGTAGGCAACGAGCCGATCTTCATCCGCCCGTCCGAGACGGAAGCGCGACGCGATGAGAGCGCGAAGTGCATCCGTGTCGAGTCGCCGAAGCTCGAGCCGGAGCCCGTCTGACTCGCGCACGAGCGCCGGCAGCTGCACAGCGAAGGGGTGGAGCCTCGTCAGCTCGTCGCCGCGATACGTGACGATCAACAAGATCGGCCAGTGCCTCAGACGGGGAGCGATGTGCCGAAGAAGCTCAAGGCTGGCAGGGTCGGCCCAATGGAGATCTTCTAGGAGGAGGAGAACCGGGCCGGTCGTGGAGAGCTCGGAGAAGAACCGGCGGACGTCGGCGAAGAGCACCGCCTGATCGGTCACGGGCTCGATCCGTCCTCCGGCGAACGTAGCTGGGGGGGAAGGCAGTTCGTCGCCGTGCTCGCAGGCGTCGAACAATTCCCGCCACGGACCGTACGGCGGCGTGTTCGTCAGGTCGAAGCACGCGCCCTCCGACACCCGAACGCCCCGTGCCACGGCCGCGGCGGCCAGATCGCGAGCGAGAGCCGTCTTGCCGATGCCCGCCTCGCCATCGAGGAGCACAAGCCGGCCTCGCCCACCAAGAATGGCGGCGAGCTCTTCGCGCAGGAGGACTTGCTCCAACGTCCGGCCGACGAGGACGGACGCCGAGCGCCTGGAGTGAACGCCGACTCGACCGTCGGTGCGGCCCACGTTCGCAGGGACGCTGTCCATTGGTGCCCCTTTGGAGCGGCTGGCTGTCCCAGAATTGTACCGATCCTTCTGGCCGATCGCATCAAGCCCGTCTCAAACCCGTTTTGGTTCTATCACCACCGCATCCATGGTGCATCACAAAAGGGGAGTTGCCAGAGGCACTATGCTAGACTCAGCCCTTGTAACGCCGCCGTTTTCAGGCGCTTTTTCGTCGTTGCTGGAGTCCGAGCCCACGCTCCCACGCCGTTCGAGGAACCGACCATGTCCCAGCCCACGCTCTCCATCGCCGATGTGGAGCATGTTGCCACGCTTGCCCGGCTCGGCTTGTCCGAATCCGAGAAAGAACGCCTCTCCCAGCAACTCTCCTCCATTCTGGACCACATCTCGGTGCTCAACCGGCTCGACGTTTCGAGCATCCCGCCGACCGCTCAGGTGATCGAGGTCGCCAACGTCCTCCGGGACGATGAGATTCGCCCCTCGCTGCCGCGGGAGGCGATCCTGGCCAATGCGCCCCGCTCCGTGGATGGCTTCTTCGCGGTGCAGGCGGTGCTCGGCGGGTCCGAGGAGGAGCCGGAATGAGGGACACAGACGCGCTCGTCTGGCTGACCGCCGCCGAGATGCGGCGCAAGCTAGACGCCCGGGAGATCTCGGCGGCCGAGTTGACCGAGGCTCATCTGGAGCGCATCGCCGCGCTCGATCCAGACCTGAACTGCTTCATCACGGTGATGGACGACGTCGCCCGGGAGCAGGCGGCCGAGGCCGACAGGCGAATTGCCCGGCATGATGTCGCGCCGCTGACAGGCATCCCGATCGCCCTCAAGGACGTGCTCTGCACCGTCGATGCGCCGACGACCGCGGGATCAAAAATCCTGGAGGGATACCGGTCGCCCTACGACGCGACGGTCGTCTCGCGGTTGCGCGGCCAGGGGGCGGTCTTCGTCGGCAAGTCGAACACCGACGAGTTCGCAATGGGCTCCTCGACCGAGAACTCGGCCTATTTCACCACCAAGAACCCTTGGGATCTTTCCCGCGTACCCGGCGGCAGTTCGGGCGGCTCCGCGGCGGCCGTGGGTGGCGGGCTTGCGGCACTCGGGCTCGGATCCGATACCGGCGGGTCGATCCGGCAGCCGGCGGGCTTCTGCGGTACGGTCGGCCTCAAGCCGACCTACGGCCGGGTATCCCGCTTCGGCCTGATCGCGTTCGCCAGCAGCCTCGATCAGATCGGTCCGTTCACCCGTTCGGTCGAAGACGCCGCTATCCTGCTGGGAGCGATCGCGGGTAAGGACCCGAACGATGCCACCTCCGGCTCGATCCCCGTGCCGGATTTTGCCGGCCGCCTCGGCACTGGTGAGCCGGATCTCACTGGGGTCCGGATCGGGGTGGCGCGCGAGTACAGTGTTGAGGGTATGGAGCCCGGCGTTACCGCCGCCTGCAATGAGGCAGTCAAGCGACTCGAAGCGCTGGGCGCCGAGCTGATCGAGGTGAGCCTGCCGCACACCGAGTATGCCCTGGCGACCTACTACATCACCGCCCCGGCGGAGGCCAGCGCCAACCTGTCGCGATTCGACGGCGTCAAGTACGGCCTCTCCGTGCCCGGTGAAACCCTGCGTGAAACCTACGAGCGCACCCGCGGCCAGGGCTTTGGGCCAGAGGTCAAGCGCCGCATCATGCTCGGGACCTACGCCCTCAGCTCGGGCTACTACGATGCCTACTACCTGAAGGCGCAAAAGGTCCGGACGTTGATCAAGCGGGACTTCGACGATGCCTTCGAGCGGGTCGACGCGATCGTCGCGCCGACGTCGCCAACGGTGGCGTTCCCAATCGGAGCCCGGACCGACGATCCGTACCAGATGTACCTGGCCGATGTCTTCACCATTCCCGCCAACATGGCGGGGATTCCCGGCCTTGCCCTGCGCTGCGGCATGAGCAACGGGCTGCCGGTGAGCCTGCAACTGCTCGGCAAAGCCTGGGACGAGGCGACCATCCTCAAGATTGGGCACGCCTACGAGCGGGCCACGGAATGGATCAACGCCCGGCCGGCGATCCCAACCATTGCGGCGGCGTGACGCGGACCCCAGGTTTCAACCTGGCGTCCAAAGACAGCGATCGGGCCGATGTCCACGATGAACCGAGTGCTAGGATAGATCAGGCGCGCCGCGTAGCCCGGGGACGGGAACAAATCCGGTGCGACCGACGTCTCAGTATCAGTACTCGATTTCCTGGGAGGCCGGCAATGTTGGCGGTCAACGACCTGCTCGACGCAATCTACCTTGGCGCCTTTTTCTTTGGCATCCTGTTCGTCCTCGTGACTCTCGTGGTGGGCTCCGTCGACATCGGCGGACACCACGGTGGCGATCTTGGCCCATTCAACCTCAGCACGATCCTCGGATTCGTCGCCTGGTTCGGGGGAATCGGCTACCTGGTCAAGAACGGACTCGACTGGCCGGCCATCCTCAGCATCATCGCCGCCATCCTCGGCGGTTTGGCTGGGGCGGTCGTGGTCTACACGCTGCTGGTCAAATTGATCGCGCCATCGGACAAGCCACTCGACCCGAAAGACTTCGAGTTGCCCGGCACCATCGGCCGGGTGTCCTCGTCGATCCGCCCGGGCGGCGTCGGCGAGGTCTTGTTCGAGCAACAGGGCATTCGCCAGGTATCGGCCGCCAGGAGCATCGACGGTGAGGCGATCCCGCGCGGGGCGGAAGTCGTTATCTTGAGGGCAGAGCACGGTATCGCGTTTGTGCAGCAGTGGGAGTCGCTTCTGGCGGAGCACGCCGATCTGTCACCGTCACTCAACGCCGGCGACGGAACTCCCGTCATCCGGGCGTAGCGCAACCCGTCCCGACCGTGGTGATGCTCCAGCTACGCGATGTCTTTCTCATTTAGGAAGGTCTTCGGAAGGACTGGGTGCGAAAGTCGGTCCGTGCTCAGGCAACAAGCACCTTAGCGCGAGTTCAAGAGGCCATCATCGAAACGGTTGGCCAGTGAAAGGAACGGGAAATGGGCGGTGTCCTCGTCATTGTTATCGGATTGGTCTTCGTTGTCCTCGCGATCCTGGCAATCTCGGCGACGCTCTTCCGCAAGGTCGGCCCAAACCAGGCACTGATCATCTACGGCTTTGGCGGGACCAAAGTCGTCAAGGGCAGCGGCAAAGTCGTCTGGCCGATGGTCCAGCAGTCGCGGGAACTGTCACTTGAGTTGATGAGCTTCGACGTCGCCCCGACTCAAGATCTTTACACGAGCCAGGGCGTGGCAGTGAACGTCGAAGCCGTCGCTCAGATCAAGGTCAAGTCCGACCCGGTCAGTATCCTGACCGCCGCCGAGCAGTTTCTGACCAAGCCGCTGGAGGAGCGCAAGGCCCTCATCCGGCTGGTGATGGAAGGCCACCTCCGCGGTATCGTCGGTCAGCTCACGGTCGAATCGATCGTTAAAGAGCCGGAGATGGTCGCGGACAGGATGCGCGGCAACGTCGCCGACGACATGAGCAAGATGGGCCTTGAGGTCATCTCGTTCACGATAAAGGAAGTCCGGGACGGCAACGACTACATCCTCAACATGGGCCGCCCAAATATCGCCCTGGTCCAGCGGGAGGCAGACATCGCAACGGCCGAGGCCGACCGTGACACCGCGATCAAACGGGCAAACGCCGCCCGTGAGGCCCGCATCGCCGAGGCCGTCGCCCAGCAGGACGAAGTGATCGCCCGCACCGCCAGTGAAACCAAGCAGGCGGAAGCGACCCGCGACCTCAACCTGAAGCAGGCCGAGTTCAACGCGTCCGTCCAGGCCCAACAGGCAGCGGCCGACAAGGCCTACGAGATCCAGGCCAACGTGCAGCAGCAGCGGGTCATCGAAGAGCAGGTCAAGATCGATCAAGTCCGCAAGCAAGGTGAGATCGCGGTCCAGGAAGCCGAAATCCTCCGGCGCGAGAAGGAGCTGATCGCAACCGTCCTGCGCGCCGCCGAGGTCGAGCGGAAGCGGATCGAAACCCTGGCCGAGGCCGACAAGCAGCAGCAGGTGCTTCAGGCAACCGGCCGGGCAGAGGCTGCCCGCCTCGCCGGTCAGGCGCAGGCCGAGGTCATCCGCCTGCAGGGTATGGCCGAAGCCGAGATCATCGAGGCCAAGGGACTATCCGAAGCCCGAGCGATGACAACGAAGGCCGGCGCATACCAGGAGTACAACCAGGCCGCGATCGTCGACCGGCTTCTCACGAGCATGCCGGAGATCGTCAAGGCGCTGGCCGAGCCGCTATCCCGGGTCGATAAGATCACGGTCGTTTCGACCGGCGATGGCAACGGCAACGGCCCCGGCACCGGAATCAACCGCGTCACCGGCGATATGACCCAGATGATCGCTCAGGTTCCGGCGATCCTGGAGTCGCTGACCGGCCTCAACCTCGCCGACATGATGAGCGGCGTCGCCAAGGTCCGTGACGACCGCGACGGCAGCGCGTCCCAGAATGGCAATGGCAGCGCGACCGGCCACGCGACAACGGCGATCGTCGCCGCCCCGGCGGCGCCGACCACCAAACCCGCCAACAAGCCGGCGGCGACCGAGGAGCCGACCCAGGCCCCTGAGGTCGAGCAGTAATCTACGGGTCAGACATTCATCAATACGAATTGCGAGGGCGCCTCAATCGAGGCGCCCTTCGCGTTTCCACCACAGGCCGGCCGAAAGCGGAAAGTCGCGGGGCAGCGAAGCCGAACGAGCGTGCTATCCTTTCGGCAATGGTGGTCTAGCCGCCCGTCGCCCCGTGCTCAAACCACCATTTTCGGGGCGTTTTGGAATGTGGAAAGTGGTCGGATGGCCGACGACGCGTTTGACACCGGTTCCGGCCCGGCCCTTGAGGCGCAACGGCTCCGAGTTGAAGCGATAGGGCAACCCGGGCAACGTCGGTTTCGTCTCCTGGCCGTTGTCGATGGCAACACCCACATTGTGTGGATGGAAAAACAGCAGTTGCAGGCGCTCGGGCTTGCCCTGGAGCAGCTGCTTGAACAGCTGCCCGATGGTGGACCCGATCTGGGACCGGCGAATCTCCCCCTGGAGTTTGATACCCAGACCGCCAGCCAGTTCCGCGCGGGCCGCATGGAGCTGGGCTACGACGAGCGCCGTGATCGGCTGGTCATCGCCGCCCACGACATGCAGCGTGACGACGACGATGATGACGACGACACGATCGACTTGGAGCGCAGCCGGCCGAACTTCGCCTGCCGCCTCACGCGCGCCCAGGCCCGAGAGATCAGCGCCGACGCCGCCGCGGTCGTCTCCGCCGGCCGGCCACGGTGCACGATGTGCGGCCAGCCGATGAGCCCCGAAGGCCACGCCTGCCCCCACATGAACGGCCACCTGCCGCTCGTCTACGAGTCGGTCGAAGACAACGACGACCTGGACTCCTGAGCCCTCCCCTAAATCAATCGACCTCCAACGAGGCGAGGATGCCGGTGCCGGCGGATATCGTGGTTTACGGGGCGACGGCCGGCGGGGTCATCGCGGCGGTCGCCGCGGCGCGCCGGTACGCGCGTGATTCTTGTCGAGCCCGGGCTTCACCTGGGTGGCATGGCCTCGCGCTGCCCGGAGACAGAGCCCTGCAAAGATCGCACTCAATGGTCCGTCAGGTCTGATTTGCCGATCTGGTAGGGGCAGGGCAAGCCCTGCCCACGTTCCCGACAACGATGCCCGTGCAGGGCAACCCCTGCCTTTACAGACGCCAACGCCCCGGCGAATGACGTGTGACAGACCACTCAACTCGTAACGGCGAGCGCGCTAACTGGATTGTTGCGGTTGACACGCTATTTCGGACCGTTTAGGATGGCGGAGGAAACGCGTCATTGTGACCGTTAACACGCAAGAGAGTCTGATGAACTCGACCCCGGCTCGCCCAAGCTCCATCATTATTGGCCTCGTACTTATCGAGCTCCCAGTAGGGAGCTATTCGTGTTGGCGAGGCCCGGAGCACTAGCGCAGCGCGCACCAAGACGAGCACCGACGGTGGTGCGACGGGCCTCCCGAAATGGGGGGCTTTTTTGTTGTCCGCCGTTCTGAGACGGGAAGGCGGGAAAACGGGAAATCGGGAAGCACGAGACGGTTCCTGCCGCAACGGGGCGGCTCGGGGTCAACGAGTGACCCTCGACCAGACGGACGACGGCGGGGATCACCGCCGCCAGTGAGCAGGAGCGAGGAGTACGAACATGGCGGTTGCCAGTCCACCCAATCGCGGCACCATCGCCCCGCTGGCCGCACATTCGGGATCGCTCGGGCGGGCAATCTTCGAGGCAATCACCCAGGGTGAGCAGCCGACGCTCACCGGGTCGGAGATCACCTGCGCCAGCCTGGTCGCCGAGGGGGTGACGACCGTCTTCGGGTATCCCGGCGGTGCCGTGATTCCGCTCTACGATGCCCTCCCTCGGTTCGATCTCCATCACATCCTGGTCCGGTTCGAGCAGTGGGCCGCCCTCGCCGCGGACGGCTACGCGCGCGCCACCGGCAAGGTCGGCGTCTGCATCGCCACCTCCGGCCCCGGCGCCACCAATCTGGTCACCGGCCTCGCCAACGCCAGCTCGACTCCGTGCCGATCGTCGCCATCACCGGCCAGGTCACCCAGGCGCTCATCGGGCGGGACGCCTTCCAGGAGGTCGATATCACCGGCATCACCCTGCCGGTGACGAAGCACAACTACCTGGTGCAGACGGCGGAGGATATCGCCCCGACGATCAAAGAAGCCTTCTACCTGGCAGCCTCAGGTCGGCCGGGCCCGGTCCTGGTCGACATTCCCAAGAGCGTCTTCACCTCCAACGCCCCGTTCTACTACCCCGAGAGCGTCTCCCGCCGCGGTTACCAGCCGACCCTCACGCCGAATATGCGCCAGGTCCGCCTGGCGGCCGATGCGATCAACGCCGCCAAGAAGCCGCTCATCATGGCCGGACACGGCATTCTGATTTCGGGCGGCACCGACGAGTTCCACCAGTTCGTCGAGCGCACCGGCATGCCGGTCATCTTTACCCTCCTTGGCCTGGGCTGCTTCCCGGAGGATCATCCGCTCGCGCTGGGCCTGATGGGCATGCACGGGCACAAGCACGTCAACGACGCGCTCGAAGAGTGCGACCTGCTGGTCAACATCGGCGCCCGCTTCGACGACCGCGCGACCGGGCGGATCGACGGGTTCGCGCCGAAGGCGAAGGTCATCCACGTCGACATCGATCCGGCCGAGATCGGCAAGAACGTCGTCACCGACGTGCCGGTCGTGGGCGATGCCCGCGAAGCCCTGCAGATTGCTGCTCGACGAGGTCGAGGAGCGCAGCCACGACTAGTGGATGGGCTGGATCGACTCCAGGCGCGAACCGCGTTCTCGAAGCCGCGCTGGAGGACTTGCCGGACGACACCCGAGCCGTACGCGATCGTCAAGGCGATCGCCAAGGCGACCAACGGCGAGGCGATCGTTACCACCGATGTCGGCCAGCACCAGATGTGGACCGCCCAGCACTTCGGTTTCGATCACCCTGACCGCTGGCATCACCTCCGGCGGCCTCGGCACGATGGGCTTTGGCCTGCCGGCCGCAATCGGCGCCAAGATCGGCCGACCTGATCTCGAGGTCTGGGCGGTCGTCGGCGACGGCGGCTTCCAGATGTCGCTCAGCGAGTTGGCGACCGCCGTTCAAGAAGGGCTGGACATCAACGTCGCGATCATCAACAACGGCTACCTTGGCATGGTCCGCCAGTGGCAGGACCTCTTCCACGGGAAGAACTACTCCGAAGTCCAGATTTCCGCTCCGGACTTCGTCAAGCTGGCCGATGCCTACGGCATGACGGGCATCAGGGTGACAAAGGACGCCGAGATCGTGCCGGCCATCGAGATGGCGCGGAGCATCCACGGTCCGGTCCTGGTCGAGTTCGTGATCACCCCGGAAGCGAACGTCTACCCGATGGTGCCGCCGGGCGGCAGCAACTCCGAGATGTGGCACGAGCGTTTCGAGGAGAGCGAAGAAGGCCGCCGTTTCCAGAATGTGCCGCGCCAACCACCACGAGGATTTGCCATGAGTGCCAGCCGCCATACGCTCGTCGTCCAGGTCGAAGACCATCCCGGAGTGCTCAACCGGGTGGTCTCCTTGATGCGGCGCCGCTCGTTCAATATCGACTCGATCACGGTCGGGCACTCGGAGATTCCGGGCGTCTCCCGCATGACGATCGTCGTCAACGGCGAAGCGAACGAGATCGAGCAGGTCGGCAAGCAGCTCTACAAGCTGATGGAAGTCCTGAAGGTCACCGATCTGGACGATTCGAGCTGCGTGGCGCGCGAGCTCGCGCTGATCAAAGTGGCCGCCAAAGCCGCAGCACCGGGGCGAAATCATGCAGATCGCCCAGATCTACGAGGCCCGCGTCGTCGATGCCAGCCCGAACACACTCATGCTGGAGATGACCGGCACCGAAGAGAAGATCGACGCCTTGCTGGCCATGCTGCGCGCCTATGGCATCCGGGAGCTGGTCCGCACGGGCCGGATCGCCATGGCCCGCGGCGCATCGACCGTCAGCGCCAAGCCGGCGACCGCCAGCTCACCGAGCGCCAGCAATGGCACGAACGGCGGCAACGGCCGCTCGGCGGCGATTACGGCGGACATCGTATCGATCGCGAAATGACCGGTTAGCGATCCAGGAACGCCGCCACACTGGGCGGCGTTCCTCTTTCCATCGTCGTTTGGCCAGGAACGCTGCCGTTCCCAACCGCCCACCGGCCGGGCGACAAGAGCGCGCTTCATCACGGACTTGGAACGTGTGGCGAGATCGGCCCGCATGAGCGGGCATAGGAAGACCGGAATACCCGGGGTGGAGAGACACGATGCCCGCGGTGATCTACTACGACCAGGATGCCGACCTTGGCCGCCTTTCCGGCAAGACGGTCGCCATCATCGGCTACGGTAGCCAGGGCCATGCCCACGCGCTCAATCTGCGCGACTCGGGCGTCAAGGTCGTGATCGGTCTGCCGGAGACGAGCAAGAGCCGGGCGCCGGCCGAAGCCGAGGGCCTGACGGTACGGACGCCCGTCGATGCCGCCGCGGCCGCCGATGTGGTCATGCTCCTGGTCCCGGATCACGTGCAAAAGTCGGTGTTCGACGAGATCAAGGGCAACCTGACACCGGGCAAGACGCTGATGTTCGCCCACGGCTTCAACATCCACTTCGGACAGATCGTGCCGCCGCCGGGTGTCGATGTCTCGATGGTCGCGCCGAAGGCTCCCGGTCACCGCGTGCGTGAGCTCTACGAAGAGGGCATCGGCGTTCCCGCGCTCATCGCCGTCGCACAGGATGCCACCGGAGAGGCCAAGGCCAACGGCCTCGCCTACGCCAAGGGTATCGGCTCGACCAGCGCCGGCGTCCTCGAGACGACGTTCAAGGAAGAGACCGAGACGGACCTCTTCGGCGAGCAGGCCGTGCTCTGCGGGGGCGTCTCCGCCCTCATCCAGGCCGGCTACGAGACCCTTGTGGATGCGGGATACCAGCCGGAGAGCGCCTACTTCGAATGCCTCCACGAGGTCAAGCTGATCGTCGACCTGATCTATGAGGGCGGCCTGAATTACATGCGCTACTCGGTTAGCGACACCGCCGAGTACGGCGATTACTTCGCCGGCCCTCAGATCATCAACGACCAGGTCAAGGCGACGATGAAGGAGATCCTGGCGCAAGGTCCAGGACGGCACCTTCGCCAAACAATGGATCGCCGAGAACGAGAGCGGCCGCGGCAACTTCCTTGCAATGCGCGCAGAGCCGCCCAGAACCATCCGATCGAGAAGGTCGGCGCCGAACTCCGGTCCATGATGCCCTGGTTGAAGAAGGGCAAGGTGCCGGCAGCGGCGTCGTCAGTACGTAACTAACCGCACCGGTCGTTGGGGCGATGCACCGGAGAATTTCGGCGCGCCGCTCCAACGATCGGAGCAAGGAGCAGGACCCCGTGAGCGAATCGACCGGCCAGCCTGACGTACCCAGTCGCGACCCGCGCAACCGCGTCATCATCTTCGATACGACCCTTCGTGACGGTGAGCAGTCACCGGGCGCGACCCTGACCGCCGACGAGAAACTCGAAGTGGCCGATGCGCTGGTCGCCCTGGGCGTCGATGTCATCGAGGCCGGGTTCCCCGCCGCGTCCCCGGGCGACTTCGAGGCAGTCCGGTCAATCGCTCAGCGGTCCAAGGGTGTGGTCGTCGCCGGGCTGGCCCGCGCCGTCGAGTCGGACATCGAGCAGGCGGCCCAGGCGGTCCGGGTGGCGGAAGCAGCCCGGATCCACACCTTCCTCTCCTCCTCTGATATCCATCTCCAGCACCAGATGCGCATGTCCCGCGAGCAAGCCCTGGACCGGGTAACCGCCTGTGTCTCCTACGCGCGCTCGTTCGTCTCCGATGTCGAGTTCTCGGCGATGGATGCCACCCGGTCCGACTGGGACTACCTGGCGGAGATGTTCAAGCGCGCGGTAGAAGCCGGCGCCACGACGCTCAACGTGCCGGACACCGTCGGCTACACCACCCCGGACGAGTACGCCGCCCTGATGCACCACCTCCAGGAGCGGGTCCCCGGCATCGAGAACTGCATCATCTCCGTCCATTGCCACGACGACCTGGGCATGGCGACCGCCAATACCCTGGCCGCGATCCAGGCGGGGGCTCGCCAGGTCGAGGTGACGATCAACGGCATCGGCGAGCGGGCCGGCAACACCTCCTTGGAGGAGGTGGTGATGGCGATCCGCACCCGGCCCGATACCTACGGCGGCACGTGGACCGGCGTACATGCCGAGCGGCTGGTGCCGACCAGCCGGATCGTCAGCACCCTGACCGGCGTCGTCGTCCAGCCGAACAAGGCCATCGTCGGGGCGAATGCCTTCGCCCACGAGTCCGGGATCCACCAGGACGGCGTGCTCAAGGAGCGCACCACCTACGAGATCATGGATCCCGCCGATGTCGGCTGGGAAGGCACGAAGCTCGTCCTGGGTAAGCACTCCGGCCGCAAGGGCTTCAAGGCGACCCTGGACGACCTGGGGATCCGACTGGCGGAAGACCAGGTGAACGAGGTCTACAACCGCTTCCTGGTCCTCGCCGACCGGAAGAAGACCGTCACCGCCGCCGACCTCCTGGCGCTCGTCAGCGATGAGCTCGAAACCCCAGGCGACGGCTTCATTCTCAACCGCTGGAACGCCAGCCTTGGTAACGCCGGACCCGCCACCGCGAGCGTCATCATCACCCGTGGCGACGGCCAGTTCACCGGTGACGGCGAAGGCAACGGCCCGGTCGACGCTCTCTTCAAGGCGATCGACGCGGCCACCGGCATCGAGAACGAGCTCATCTCCTACCACGTCGAAGCCGTCACCCCGGGCGAGGACGCCCAGGGTCAGGTCCAGGTCCGGATCAAAGTCGGGGATACCGTCTACACCGGCCACGGCTTAGCGACCGACATCGTCGAGGCCAGCGCCCGCGGTTATCTGGCCGCATTGAGCAAGGTCCAGACGAAAGAGAAGGCGGCGGTGTAGAGAATTGCGGACCTCACCCCCTACCCCCTCTCCTCTGCGGAGGAGAAGGGCGTCAGGCGGCGCCGTCTTCGGGTTGGACGTCGTTCTCCCCCTTCCCCCCGCTGCGGCAGGGGGAAGAGGGCCGGGGGGTTAGGGGGCCGTCTCCGGCTCTTCCCCGATCAGTAGGCCCAAACCAACGAAAGTGATTGAAGGAACCACGATGGCCGAGCGTCCACGAACTCTGAGCGACAAGATCTGGGAGCGGCACGTTATTTATTCGGCGCCGGGCGAGCCCGATCTCCTTTTCATCGACCTCCACCTGATCCACGAGGTGACCACGCCTCAAGCATTCGAGGGGCTGCGGATGGCAGGGCGCAAAGTCCGCCGCCCTGACTTGACCGTTGCCACGGCGGACCACAACGTGCCGACGGTCGGGATACACCTGCCCGTCGCGGACCCGATCTCGGCCACCCAGCTCTCCCACCTGACCCGCAACTGCCGGGAATTCGGGATCAAGCTCTACCCGATGGGCGATCCCGGCCAGGGCATCGTCCACGTCATCGGGCCGGAGCTTGGTCTGACCCAGCCCGGCATGACCATCGTCTGCGGCGACAGCCACACCTCGACCCACGGCGCCTTCGGCGCCCTCGCATTCGGCATCGGCACCAGCGAGGTCGAGCACGTGCTCGCCACCCAGAGTCTGCCGCAGCGACGGCCAGGGACGATGGCGATCACGGTCGAAGGCGAACTCCCAGCAGGGTCATCGGCCAAGGACATCATCCTTGCCGTCATCGGCCGGATCGGTACCGGCGGCGGCATCGGCTCGATCATCGAGTATCGCGGCTCCGCCATCCGCGCCCTGTCGATGGAAGGCCGAATGACGATCTGCAACATGTCGATCGAAGCCGGCGCCAAAGCCGGGATGGTCGCCCCGGACGATACTACGTTCGCCTACATTGAAGGCAAGCCGCACGCGCCGAAGGGCGTCGAGTGGGAGCACGCCCTTGACGACTGGCGCTCCCTGCGTACCGACGACGACGCCAAGTTCGACGCCGAATTCACCTTTGATGCCGCACGAGATCCGGCCGCACGTCTCCTGGGGAACCAATCCGGGACAGGTCGTTCCCATCGACGATGTCGTCCCGGACCCGAAGGAGATCGCCGACCCGAGTTCACGCGACGCCGCATCTCGGGCGTTGGCCTACATGGATCTCAAGCCCGGCACACCGATGCGCGAGATTCCGGTCGATACCGTCTTCATCGGCTCTTGCACCAACAGCCGAATCGAAGATCTCCGGGTCGCAGCGTCTGTCCTTGAGGGCCGCCATGTTCGTGAAGGAATGCGGGCGATGGTCGTGCCGGGATCGATGCGGGTGAAGTCCCAGGCAGAGGCCGAGGGGCTGGACCGCATCTTCGAGGCGGCAGGCTTTGAATGGCGCTCGGCCGGGTGCTCAATGTGCCTCGGCATGAACCCGGATCAGCTCAAGCCGAAAGAGCGCTGCGCCTCGACCAGCAACCGCAACTTCGAAGGCCGCCAGGGTCGCGGCAGCCGTACTCACCTCGTCTCGCCGGCGATTGCCGCGGCGACAGCGGTGGTTGGCTCGTTCGCCACTCCGGCCGATCTTTAACCTCCAATCTCATCCCAACCAGTTGCCACCCACCGATTGAGAGGACAAGATGAAACCAGTTCGCGTGATTACCGGCACGGCGCTGCCACTGGACCGCAGCGACGTCGATACCGACCAGATCATTCCCGCCCATTGGCTCAAGCGCGTCGAGCGGACCGGCTTTGGAGTGGGATTGTTCTCATCCTGGCGAGAGAATGACCCGAATTTTGTCCTCAACCGGCCGGAGTTCGCCGGGGCCAAGATCCTGGTCGCCGGGCCGAACTTCGGCGTGGGCTCCTCGCGCGAGCATGCGGTCTGGGCGCTCCAGGACTACGGCTTCGAGGCTATCGTCTCCCCCCGGTTCGGCGACATCTTCCGCAACAACGCCACGAAGACGGGACTCGTCACAGCCGCAATCCACCCAGAAATGGCGGAAGCGCTTCTCCGGGCGGTCGAGCGCGATCCGACCTTGTTTGTGACGGTCGATGTCGAGCGCAGGGTGGTCGAAGCACCGGCGGCCAACATCCGCGCCGAGTTCCCACTCGACGATTTCACCCAGCACCGACTTCTCGAGGGGCTCGACGATATCGGCTTGACCCTACAGCATGAGGATGCCGTCGAGGCGTACGAGGCCAAGCGCGCTTCCTGGCTGCCGTCCATCGATACGGCGACAGCCTAGAGCGAGCGTCATCGAGATTGGCGCTATTCGGGGGCGCCGATTGAGACATTTGGAACGCCGTCCCGGAAGCACCGTTTGGGGGACCACGGAGTGCCGTCCCGGCGTCGCCCGGTGGACATAGTCAACGCCGTGCAGGCGTCGCCCGTCGGGAATGGTTCACGTCGTCCCGGCATCGCACGGGGCAAGAGGTTGGCGCCGACCAGGCGTCGCCCGGGGCTAAAGACCCCGGGCTGACCCCGATAACCCCCCTGAAGGGGGCTGGAACGCCGGGGCCGTGGTCGGAGTACTCCGCCATTCGAGACGGGTGGCAGCCGGCTTCAGCCGGGTTTGTGGATGTAGCCCGGGATCCTCAGCACCGGGCGGCGCCTGGTCGGCACTCCGTGTTGCCCGAGCGACGTCTGGGCGGCGTTCCGTCTTGGCCCCGGGCGCCGCATGGTCGGCTAAAGGTTCTTCGCAAAGCGCTCGCGGATGGTTGAATGAACGGCATCGAGTCATTGGGAGAACGATGATCGAAAAGGCCAACCTCGCCGAAAAATTCGCCAGGATCGACGGGCACTGGCAACCCCGGATCGTGGCCGAGCTTAACGGTCAGCAAGTCAAGCTCGCCAAGGTCTTGGGCGATTTCCCCTGGCACCACCACGAGACGGAAGACGAGTTGTTCTACGTCGTCTCCGGGCGTCTCTTGCTCCGATTCCGCGATCGTGACGTGTGGCTGGAACCGGGCGAACTCCTGGTCGTGCCTCGCGGCGTCGAGCACGCCCCATTCGCCGAGGTCGAGACGCAGATCGTCCTCTTCGAGCCTGCCGGTACCGTCAATACGGGAACTGAGGAGAGCGAGCGGACGTACCACTCGGATTGGGTGTAACCTGCCGCGACGACCGGGCCGAACCTGATACGGAGGACACTGACGCTCGATGGGAATCACCGCGACGATCGCACTGCTACCGGGTGACGGGGTCGGCCCGGAGATCATGGCGGAGGCCCGCAAGGTCCTGAGCGCCATCGAGCACCGCTTCGGTCACACCTTTGACCTGTTCGAAACTGCCATTGGCGGAGCCGCTATCGACGCGTACGGCGTCCCACTGCGGCCGGAGGATATCGAACGCTGCCGGACTGCCGATGCAGTTCTGCTTGGCGCCGTTGGGGGACCCAAGTGGGACAACCCCAACGCCAGGATCCGGCCCGAACAGGGCCTCCTCTCGATCCGAAAAGCCCTCGGACTGTACGCCAACCTGCGGCCTGTCGCCGTGCTCGACACGCTTGCGGACGCTTCCCCGCTCAAGCCGGAGATCGTGCGCGGCGTCGATATTTTGGTTGTGCGCGAACTGACGGGCGGGATCTACTTTGGCCGGCCGTCGCGCCAATGGCGCGAGCGCCGGGGTCGGGCCGCAATCGACACGCTGGTCTACCGGGAGCACGAGATCAAGCGGATCGCCCGCCTGGCCTTCGCCCAGGCGAGGGAGCGCCGTGGCCACGTCGTCAGCGTCGACAAGGCAAACGTGCTGTCGTCGTCCCGGCTCTGGCGGACGATCCTGACTGAAGTCGCCGCCGAGTTTCCTAATGTGAAGTTGGAGCACCAACTCGTCGACGCGGCCGCGATGGCTCTGATCAGGAACCCGGGACGCTACGACGTGATCGTTACCGAGAACATGTTCGGGGACATCCTGACGGATGAGGCGTCGGTGCTCGCCGGTTCGATCGGGCTACTGCCATCGGCCAGCCTGGGAGCGGCATCGGCAGACGGCCGCGTGATCGGTCTGTACGAGCCGATCCACGGGAGTGCGCCGGACATTGCCGGCAAGGGAATAGTCAATCCCGTCGGGATGATCCTTTCGGTCGCGGCGATGCTGCGCACATCCCTGCGACTATCCGATGAAGCGGCTGCCATCGAATCGGCGGTTCGCAACGTGATCGATGCCGGAACCCGCACGGCCGATATCCGCGCAAGCGATCAGGAGCCGGTCGCGACGTCCGCCATGGGCGATGCGATTGCGGCGCAGGCGTGCGGGTAGACAGCCGCTGTGGGACTGTCCGTCGGCGATTCGGTCCCTTGATGTTCCATGCCGCGGCCGAGAATCAGGGCCCAAGCGACATCTGATCAAGGCACGGCGTGGAATCCCCGGCCAAGGACGAACCTTGGCCGCGGCGGGATCACTATGAGCGTATTGCAAAACGCCCTCGGCGGCCGAACTTTCCAGTTGACCGTCCGGCTTTGCGTCCCTACACTGGTCGTCATCACCACCAAGG
The DNA here is from genome assembly GCA_963724285.1 of uncultured Chloroflexia bacterium. GTDB lineage: Bacteria > Chloroflexota > Chloroflexia > Thermomicrobiales > UBA6265 > CAVRUD01. Next base: position 176,641 of record CAVRUD010000026.1, read on the forward strand.
AGGGACACGATGGCCACGTACGTCACCGTACACGGCGGCTGGGACGGTGCCTGGTTCTGGCGGCCCGTCGCCCGCCGGCTGCAGACCGCCGGGCACGAGGTCTTCACCACCACCCTGACCGGCTCCGGTGAACGCGCCCACCTCGCTAGTCCGGTGGTCGACCTCTCCACGCACGTCGAGGATGTGGTCAACGTGCTTCACTACGAGGACCTCACCGACGTCGTCTTGGTCGGCCACAGCTACGGCGGCATGGTGATCACCGGAGTCGCCGAGCGCGCGCCCCAGCGGCTCGCCCGGCTCGTCTATCTCGACGCCTTCGTGCCCACGGATGGTCAGGCGTTGGCCGACCTGCTCGGCCCGGAGACGACGGGCTGGTTCGAGGCACGGGCGCAAGCGCTGGGAGACGGCTGGCGCGTGCCGCACGACCCGCCGGACGCCGACCGCCGCACCGACGTTCTGCTTGCCGCGGTGCGCCAGCCGCTGGCGGTCCGCAACCCCGAGGCAACCCGGCTGCCCCGCGCCTACATCGCGTGCCTGGAGAGCCGGGGCGTCCCGCTCTTTGCCCACTTCGAGGAAGCGGCGGCGCGGGCGCAGCGCGAGGGCTGGGCGTACCGCGAACTGCCCACGGGCCACGTGCCGATGCTGACGATGCCGGACGAGTTGGCCGAGACGCTGCGCACACTCGCCTAGCGTCCCGTGCGGGAATCGAGGAACGTGAGGCAGAGGCGGGAGCAGGCCAGGTGGAGCAGCCCCTGCTGCAATCCGGCCCGCCGCTCGTAGCGAATGCCGAGGCGCCGGAAGCCGAGCAGCCAGGCGATGGTCCGTTCCACCACCTAGCGGTGTCTTCCAAGCCGCTCGCTCGAGTCAACCCCACCCAGTTCAAGAGGCGTTCGTGCAGCATATCCCACACCGGCTTCCTGCCAGTCGCGTAGCCGCCGCCAACACGTCGAGCCGCTCCCACAGCCCAGCGTCGTGGGCGTGGGCAGCATTCGCCAAGCAATGCCGGTCTTGATGACGAAGACGATGCCGGCCAACGCAACGCGGTCCGGGACGCGCAGCCGGCCGCCATTGGGCTTCGGCGGTTTCTTGGGCAGGAGCGGTTCGATGGCTTCCCAGAGATCGTCGGGGATCAAGGCTTCTTGTCTCATGAGCCGCAGGATGCCACGTCCACCCGCTTCTGAAGCGTCCTCTTAGAGTTGCTCGACGATTCCGCCCAACGATGGGCTGAAGCGTCCATCGCCACCGTCGAGCGGCATTGTGCATTGCTTGTTGCTTCCGCTGATCTCGCACGTCTGGCCATCGTTCGTACCGCCATGGCAGGTCGTGGTCGCGCTTGTCGGCGTGCTGCTTCCAAACTCGTAGTGGTAGACGGTCACGAACTGATGGCCACCACCCAGTTGGCAATCGACCTTGGCGGCCAAACGCGACGATTCGCTGTACGGGCGGGGACGAAATGGCGCCGCGTCAGCTTGCCCGGCCACCGCCAGGCTGAGGAGCAGCACGAACAACGTCGAGACCGAGAGCAATCGAGTGGTCATAGCTATGTCAGCCCTCCATCAGTGGAGCCAGACTCCGCTTCGGTCAGCGGTGCCCATGACCAGCACGATACGCGGGGGCGACCTGGCGCAAATCCGTGATTTCGCCTACTCCGGCGGAGGAATCGACAGCCCGGTCTCTAGGTATCCGGCGACGAGGGCGCAGTTCATCGCGGGGAGTATCATCGCGGCGGACTGAAGGTTGGCCTGCCTCTTACACTGAAGGTGGAGGGTTCGGAGGGAATGCGCATCTACATGGCCGGTCCGATGTTCTCTGCCGCCGAGGTCGCGTTCAATCTCCGCCTCGCCGAGCGTCTACGCGAGCACGGCTTCGAGGTCTACTGCCCGAACGAGAGTGAACCGATCAACGACAAGACCCGGCACGATGTCACCGCGCAAATGGTCTACAACTTCGACATCGACGAGCTGCGGGCGAGCAACGTCGCCCTCCTCCAGGTGAGCGAAGATTCCGGCTCCAACTGGGAGGCTGGCTATATGGATTGCCTCTCCCGCTTCGTCGACCCCGACCGCTACTACGGCGTGCTCGGCATGGCGACCGACATCCGCCTCAACAGTCCACCCAACCCTGCCCAAACCGGGGTCGACAATCAGGCAGGTTACGTCAACGCGCTCGTTGTCGGTGGCCTGCAGCTGTCGCTCGGGGTGGTCCGGACAGAGGATGAGGCGATTGTTCGTCTCATCCAGATCCGCGAGGAACGGGAGAGGGCCTGAGACCGTTCTGGCTGGGCAACTCGGTGTTTCTCCTGCCGCCCGGGACTCGAAGTCCCGGGCTGAGTGACGGAAGTCCCTCCGGGACTGAGCACGACCCGTGCGCGTTAGCCTCGGAGAGGCTGTTCTGTTTAGCCCGGGCCAACCCTGGGTCGTGAGCCCCGGGCGGCAGGGAAGCGCGGCCTCTCTATGGTGTTTGGGCAAGCGCCGCCATCGCCTGTGTCACCGCCTGAGCAAACCCTTGCTCGTCAATCGTATTTGCTGTGTCGTTCACGCCCGCCGAGACGACGAACCATCGGCCATCGGCCCGCTGCAGGAGCCAGGTGAGGGCCAGCACGCCAGGTTCGGATCCGCCCTTGAAGCCGACAATTGGCCAGACGGTGCGGTCGATTGGACCACCTGGATTGAGCTGGAGCACCTCCCGCAACGGTAGAAGTCCGGGCTGGTTCGACTGATCGGCCAGGTACGCCATCGCGGCGCACATGTCGGCGGGGCTGGCGAACCACTCCACCGAGTCGATCAAGGTGGGGGTTGACGAAACCTGCTCCGTCGGCAATCGTCATCGCGTCCGCTGCCGCCTTGATCTCGCCATCGAGCATGGCCCTCCGTTCGTCCGGCGTGGCGTTGACGTAGGCCTCCTGGCGGTCGGGCGGGAGCATCGTCTTGATCGCGAACAACTCCCGGGTGGAGAGCATCGGAATCATGAGGGAGCTATCGGCGTGGCCCATGGTCGCGACCATCGCCTCGACGTTCTCGCGGCCAAGGGTGTAGAGCAGATGGTCGGTGGCCGTGTTGTCGCTCTGCGAGATCATCACGTCGGCGAGATAGCGTAGGGTGTAGACGCTCCCCGCTGGGGCAAAGTGCAGGTCGCCGGACGGCATGCTCCGGTAGGCATCTTCGATCGCGATCTGGTCGTCCCAACTTCGCTCCCCGGCCGCGATTTGACGCCCCAACTCGCCCAGGATGTACAGCTTGAACACGGAGCCGATGGCGATCGGCACATCGGCGTTGAGTTCGTGGACCGGCGTGCACATCGTTCCCGAGAGTTCAGCGGCGAGCAGGCCGACGGTCGAGCCAAATCCCGAGATACCGGCGTCGACCTCGTTCCAACTCCGCGGCGTACCCGGCTGGAGAAGGAGGCCGATGATCTGATGCTCCGGCGAATCGTCAACGACTATCTGGAGGTCGTACGACGCCCCTGTCCCCTGGATGGTCACTATCGCGGCAAGGTCGGTGGCGCCGTCCGCAACGTCCGTGGGAGTCCAGGGACCGGCTGCCGCCAACTGGGCGAAGATTTCCATAAACTGGTCATACGGCACCGCCTGGACAAACGACGGATGGAACTTGGCCTCGTAGACCTCCGGCGTGAGTTCCTCGCCTTCGCCGTTGAGGCCAGCCAGCACCCAAGCGAATTGCTGACCCACCGGTGTTTGCAGAAATGCGTCCAGATCGCCCGCGACTGGCGAGGCGGCGGGCGATGCTACTGGCGTTGCGACCAGCGATGCGTCGGGCGTGCTCTGCGCCGAAATGAGTTGCGCGCTTGCGGCAGCCGAGAGCAAGACGACAAACGCCCAGACCAGTAGGGCGCGCACGTTCGGTCGGCTGGAAACCATCATTGAGTTCTCCCTCGCTTCGGCAATGACGTGGCCGGCCCGCTCTTGCATCCTGGGACGTCTCAACACGACCTGATCCAGCCCCCAGTGCTGCCAACACGCGGGGTGAAGCGAGAAATGACTTTCTTATGCCAACTTTACGGCGAAGAAGAGGGTCTTGACGTCGGTGAATGCAACGAGCCGGTCGCCATCCCACTCGGTACGGGCGTACTCGTTCACTGCTGCTCCGGCTTCGCGTACTGCGGCCAGAAGCCCCTCGATTCCTGCGCCGGGTACATCTGCCCGTGCGACCCACTCGGCGAAGTCGTGCCGCTTCGGATAGTCCTCGACCACTCGCAACTCCAGCCCACTCTGGCGAATCAGCGCCGACCACTCGTCGGACGTCAGGGTGCGGACGTGGGACGGGTCACGCATAAGTTCAAAGCGGTTCCAGAACTCACCAACGTCACCGGGCGGAACCGTCGAGTCGACAAGCAAGAACCGGCCACCCGGCCGGAGGACGCGCGCCGCCTCGGCGACGAACCGGTCCGGATGCGGGAAGTGATGGGGCGCGATCCGGCAGGTGACGATATCGAATGAGGAATCCTCGAACGGGAGTTGCTCGGCGTCGGCCTCGGCGATGCGAACGTTCGTCAGGCCAAGCTTCGCGAACGATGCCTCGACGGCAGCCAGCATCCGGGGCGTGAGATCGGAGGCGACGACCTCACCGACGTGGGGCGAGAAAACGCGGGCGACGTTGCCGCCTCCGGTGGCGATGTCCAGGAGCCGATCAACCGGGCGTGGCTCCGCCAACTCGATCATCCGCGGCAGGTCGTCGCCCGCCTGATGGGATTTGCTGGCGACGTAGTACTCGGCCGTGGCCCCAAACTGCTCCATCGCACGCTGTTTGGCGTCATCCACGCCCGCGCCCTTTCAACTCGACGAAGACCCCGGGGGTTATGAACGATGCCGGGGGACGCCAGGTTGAAACCTGGCGCTCAACCTACGAAGTCCCTCCGGGACTGAGGATGGACAGAACTCGGTTTCCCTTGGCGTTCTAGCTTTCGATCCGCTTGATCACGACTCTCTGACGGCCGGCGGGCGTGCTGAAATAGATCTCTTGCCCTGGCCGCTTACCCAGCATCGCCTGACCCATAGGAGATTCGTTCGAGATGTAGCCGAGCGAGGGCTTGGCCTCGATGGCGCCGACGATCCGGTAGGTCTCCTCTTCTCCGTCGAAGTCGACGACAACCGTCGTCCCGACCCGGACATAGCCACCGGAGACGGAGGACTCCTCGTCCACCAGAACGGCGTTGCGGAGCATGCCTTCGAGGTCGGCGATCCGCTTCTCGTTCATCGCCTGATCGTGGCGAGCGGCATCGTAGGCGGAGTTCTCACGCAGGTCGCCATGCGACCTCGCCTCGGCGACCTGGGCGATGATCTCCGGGCGGCGCACCTCGCGCAGCTCCTCCAGCTCGGCCTTCAGCCGCTCCAACCCCTCTTTCGTCACCGGAACCTGCTTGGTGTCCATTGGAACCTCCTATACGCGGCGTTCGGCGTTCGGCGTTCGGCGCACGGCGTTCGGCGTTCGGCGTTCGGCGAAAGAGAACTCATCCCTTCGCACTCGGACGCTGACGCCTAGGAACCGAGCGCCGAACGCCGAGCGCCGAACGCCGAACGCCTAAGAAACCTCGAATGTCGCTTCGATCTCGACGGCGATCTGGCCGGGGAGGGCGACGAAGCCGACGGCGGAACGGGTGTGCCGCCCGGCGTCGCCGAAGACCTCGACCATGAGATCGGAGCAGCCGTTGATGACCTTGGGCTGATCGCCGAAATCGGGAGCGGAGTTCACCATCCCGAGAACTTTGACGACCCGAGTGACCCGATCGAGCGTTCCCAGGGCGTCCTTGACCGTCGCAATGATCTGCAGGCCCACCTCGCGAGCAACGGCATATCCCTGCTCGATGGTCAGGTCGGATCCAACTTTGCCGGTCGGAGCGGACGCACTCGGACCAGTCCCCGAGATGTAGAGCAGATTGCCGGTCTGGACGTAGCGGACGTAGGTCGCGATCGGCTTGACCGGCGCGGGGAGCTCGATTCCGAGTTCGGCAATTCTTGCGTCGAACGACATCACTACCTCCCAATGACAGAAACGTCTATCTGGCCCGCCGACTTTAGGTGCGCGGACCGACGGAACTATTGGCCGAATGTCGGCTGAACACTAGCCCTTCCCGAGAACGCGCTCCATCCGAACCAGGGTTTCCGAGAGCAGCTCATCGGAGGTGGCGAAGGACAGGCGGACGTAGCCCTCTCCGGCGTCGCCAAAGGCGTTGCCGGGGACGAGCGCGACGTGTGCTTCCTTCAGCATAAAGTCGGAAAACTCCATCGACGACATCCCCGTGCCGCGGATGTCCGGGAAGGCGTAAAACGCCCCCTCCACCCGGGGGCAGGAAATGCCCTTGAGGGCACTGAGTCCGTCGCAGACCATGATTCGGCGGCGGTCCCAGGCGGCGACCATCTCGCCGATGAACTCCTGCGGCCCGGTGAGGGCGGCGGCGCCACCCGCCTGGGCGAACGAGGTTGCGCAGGTGACCGAATGGCTGTGGACCTTGGCAATCTGGTCGATGTACGCCCGAGGTCCGGCCACGTAGCCGAGACGCCAACCGGTCATCGCGTACGCCTTGGAAAGGCCGTTGAAGGTCAGGGTTCGCTCCCACATCCCCGGCAGGGAGGCGATGGTCGTGTGGGTGTGTCCGTCGTAGAGGATCTTCTCGTACATGTCGTCGGCAAAGACCAGCAGATCGTGCTTGCTGGCGACATCGGCGATGGCCCGCAGCTCGTCGTCCGACATGACGTGGCCGGTCGGGTTGCACGGCGAGTTGAACAGGATTCCGCGGGTGGCAGCAGTCACGGCGGACTCCAGCAACTCCCGCGTAACCCGCCAGTTCTGGTCGCCGGAGAGCGTTACCGGAATCGCCCGGCCGCCTGCAACCTCGATCATCGGGACGTACGAAACCCAGGCCGGCTCCAGGACGAGGATATCGACGCCCGGCTCGACCAGGGTCAGCATCGCCTGGAAGAGCGCCGCCTTACCGCCCGGCGTGACGATGATCTCGGAGGCGGGGTCATACTCGACGCCATTGTCGTCCTTGAGTTTGGCGGCGATCGCTTTGCGCAGGGCCGGAGTGCCAGCCGAGGCGACGTAGTGGGTATCGCCAGCGTTCATCGCATCCGCGGCTGCCTGGCGGATGTGAGCAGGGGTGATGAAATCCGGGTCGCCGCCGCCGAGATCGATGACATCGATGCCCTGAGCCTTGAGCTGGCGGGCCTTGTCGGAAACGGCCAGCGTCGGCGAGGGCGCCAGATCCAGCACGCGCCTGGCGACGAAGGCGTCCGGGCCGCGGCGGGTTTGTTGTGTTTGCATTGTCGCGTCACTCCTCGCGGCTCCCGCGATTAGCCGTCCTTCTCGATCCAGAGCAATTCTCGCGGATGGCGTGCATTCTAACGGTGGACACGCGCTGAGGCAGGTGAGCGTGTTAACTTAGCGCACCCGCACGTCGTCTTCGGTCACGGTCAGGAAGCAGTCGAGCCGATCAGCGAACGTCGTCAGCACGAATGCGAGCCGCGCTTGAAGGAGACCGAACGAAACGGAGCGAAGGCGAAGCAGGATGACGCCAGCGTGCGGCATTCCGTGTCTCACAATCAACTCGCCAAAGTCGGCGTCATTCGTTATCACGATCCGATCTTCGCGGCGGGCGATCTCCAAGATCTCCCGGTCATCGATGCCGGCAGGGTAGTCGAAGGAAACGACCGACACGTCCCATCCGGCGGCACGCAGCCAAGGAACCAGGCGACGATTCGCGCCTTCGTCCAGCAAAATCGACCGTTTCGTCATTGCCCGGCGAGTCCGCCCGCTTCAACGAGAGGGGGCGGTGCGGCAACCTCGCCGATCACAACCGCCCGCGCATAGGCAAGGACCGCCCGCACGTCGTCGCGACTTAGATGAGGATAGGCCGCAAAGAACTCATCCAAATCGAGATCCTGCGATAGATGGTCAAGGACTAGCTCGACGGAAATGCGAGTGCCCTTGATGGTCGGCTTACCGACCAGGACTTTCGGATTACTGACGATGCGCTCCTGGAACCTAGGCCGTTCGATGACCCGATCACCGCTCATCTGGCACCTTCGCCCTTTCGCCACCATTTGGCCGTCCGATCGACCGCAGGTCCTCCACCTAGCTCCAGCGCACCATGTCGGAGACCACCAGCGCCGGCGAGGCCGCCACGAAGTCGTCCGCCCGCCGTTTCGCGGCGGGATTAGCAGTCTGCATCGATCTTCCTTTCGTGATGGTCGTGTCGCGATGCTCACCGTCACGAACGACGGACCATGTCCGCACCATTTTAGCCGGATCTGGAGGCACTTCGGACCGAATCCACCGTTGACCGTCCGCCCGAGAGACTGGGAAAGAGGTCACGTTTAGCCTAGAATAAGAACATCGGTTCGCGTATTATGCGTTTTATGCGCAGAGATGCACCGCCCAGAATCGGGTCCAGATGACATCGACGAATCCAGACTTGTACCTATCCAAACGTCCCTGATCGCCTGGTATGAGGCGAATGCCCGCGACCTCCCCTGGCGCCAGACGCGCGATCCGTACGCCATCCTCGTCTCGGAGATCATGCTCCAGCAGATCCAGGTCTGGCGGGCAATACCGTTCTACCTCGCCTTCCTGGAGCGGTTTCCGACCATCCAGGTCCTGGCGGAGGCACCGATCGCCGACGTGATCCACGTCTGGGGTAATCTCGGCCGCTATCGGCGGATCACCAACCTACATGCCACCGCGAAGCGGATCGTGGCCGACTTTAACGGCAAAATCCCGGCGGACGTGGCTGTGCTGCGCTCACTGCCGGGCATCGGACCCTACACGGCCGGGGCGGTCGCCTGCTTTGCCTTCGAGCAAGATGTCGGTTTCCTGGACACCAATGCGCGCCGGGTCATCCATCGGGTCTTTATCGGCTGCGATGTTCCGGCGGCGACGGTGCGGCCCAGGGTGCTTTCCCGACTGGCCGGCCAGGCCGTGCCGGTAGGACGGGGTTGGATCTGGAACCAGGCGGTCATAGAGTTGGGCGCACTTGTCTGCACGGCCCGGCGTCCATGCTGCGAGGTGTGTCCAGTGCAGAATGGCTGCGCAGCCAGGGCAACTATCGGCACGGCCCTGGCCGCATTACCGCGACCGGCTCGAGCCAGGTCGACATCGGCCCACGCCGGCACGAACCGCGAATTCCGGGGCAAGGTGCTCGCATCGCTACGGGCGAACAGCGACGGCATCGAACTTCGCTCGCTCGGCCGCGCCCTCAGGGCCGAGATTTCGGATGAGCACCTGCCGTGGATCACCGGCGTGGTCGATAGCCTGCGCAAAGACGGCCTGGCGATGATCGCCGAGGATCGTCCGGCATATACAATCGAGGGCAGCGATTCGTCCAGCACCGACGACAGCCTCTGGGTCCGGCTCCCCGACTGAAACTCCGCGCGGGAAGTCCATGCCTTTTGCACATGCCGCCGGCCGCCAGGTTGCGCCAGAATTGGGAAAAGTACAGGAAGGGCGAGCCCGACCAGAGCGACCGAGATCGGGTGCTGCGCAACCAGGTCTGGGCCACGACCGCCGAATCAATCGACATCAACGAGGGCACCACCGGCGGACTGATCGAAGACAATCGCTTCGACGGCTCGGGTCTCCTCGGGGCCGGCTCCTGGGTGGACGTCAAAGGCAATGGGCACTACGGTCCGGGGCGATATCGGGACGAACAGTCCACAAGACGGCTACCAGACCCATGTGATCAACGACATGGACTGGGGCATGGACAACCTAGTCGACGCCAATGTGGCCGAGATCAACGCCGAGAAGGCTTCGGGTTCTACTTCCACAATCCGAAATTATCCGCCAACATCGTCAAGTGTTCGAACGAGGTCTCCGCGGCCGCATCGGGGTTCGCCAACGTCGATTGTGCGGAAACAGCCACCGCGAGTCCGCGCGCTGCTTGAGACTGCCGTGCGAATGGTCCATACTCTACTCTCCCGGCTGGCACTCCCCTCATCCAATTGCCAATTCATTAGCACTCCCACTTGAAGAGTGCTAATTCTGGTGCTACCATCATGGACGCAATGTGCATCGAGGCGCTCCGGGAAAGTCCGGAGCGCACCGTGTGTCGCGTCTGTAGTGGAGGAAAGGAACATCATGGCAGCGGAAACCAACGGAACGGCGGTGGCTTCGAAGCTCACGCCGCTCGGTGACCGAGTGGTCATCAAGCCGGCCGGTCGCGAAGAGACCACCAAGAGCGGCATCGTCCTCCCGGACACCGCCAAGGAGAAGCCGCAGCGCGGCACCATCATCGCCGCCGGCCAGGGCCGCCGTGACGACGATGGCGATCGGATCCCGCTCGACGTCAAGGTCGGCGACGAGGTCCTCTTCGCCAAGTACGCCGGCACCGAGTTCAAGCTCGAGGAAGAGGATCTGCTCATCCTCTCCGAGAAGGACATCCTGGCGGTCATCGCCAGCTAGCCGTCAGCTTTCAGCTATCAGCCATCAGCTCTCTTTAAAGAGCTGGGCGCCGACGGCATCCTACGACAATTACTGACACGAAAAGCTGAATGCTGACGGCTGATGGCTGTCAGCATCTTCCGGAGGAATGCATGGCTGCTAAGGTCATCGAGTTCAACGAACAAGCACGCAAGTCCCTGAAGGTCGGCGTCGACACGCTGGCCAACGCGGTCAAGACCACCCTCGGCCCCAAGGGCCGCAACGTCGCCCTCGACAAGAAGTTCGGCGCCCCGACCGTCACCCACGACGGCGTCACGGTGGCGAAGGAGATCGAGCTCGAGGACCACTTCGCCAACATGGGCGCCCAGCTCCTGAAGGAAGCGGCGACCAAGACCAACGACGTCGCCGGCGACGGTACCACCACCGCCACCGTCCTCGCCCAGGCCATCGTCCACGAGGGCATGCGCAACGTCGCCGCCGGCGCGAACGCCATGCTCCTCAAGCAGGGCATCGACCTGGCCTCCAGCGCCATCACCGAGCGCATCCGCGAGCTGGCGACCGAGGTCCAGGGCAAGGAAGAGATCGCCCAGGTGGCCTCCATCTCCGCCGCCGATAAGGAAGTCGGCGCCCTGATCGCCGAGGTCATGGAGAAGGTCGGCAAGGACGGCGTCATCACCGTCGAAGAGTCCCGCGGCCTCGAGTTCGAGACCGAGTACACCGAGGGCATGCAGATCGACCGCGGCTACATCTCCCCCTACTTCGTGACCAACACGGAGCGGATGGAGGCCGAGCTCGAGGATCCGTACATCCTCATCACCGATAAGAAGGTCTCCTCGATCCAGGACATCCTCCCGGTTCTCGAAAAGGTGGCGGGAGCCCGCGCCCCGTTCGTGATCATCTCCGAGGACGTCGACGGCGAGGCCCTGGCCACGCTGGTCGTCAACAAGCTGCGTGGCACCCTGAACGTGCTGGCAGTCAAGGCCCCGGGCTTCGGCGATCGCCGCAAGGAAATGCTTCGCGACATCGCCATCCTGACCGGCGGCAAGGTCATCTCCGAGGAGATCGGCCGCAAGCTGGATAGCGCCAACATCGAGGATCTCGGCCGCGCCCGCCGCGTCGTCGCCACCAAGGACAACACCACCTTCATCGAGGGTGCTGGCCAGGAAGGCGACATCAAGGGCCGCGTCGAGCAGATCCGCGCCCAGATCGAGACCACGACCAGCGACTTCGACCGCGAGAAGCTCCAGGAGCGCCTCGCCAAGCTCGCCGGTGGCGTGGCCGTCATCAAGGTCGGCGCCGCGACCGAGACCGAGCTCAAGGAGAAGAAGCACCGGGTTGAGGACGCGCTGAGCGCGACCCGCGCCGCCGTCGAGGAGGGCATCGTCCCGGGTGGTGGTGTGACCCTGATCAACGCCATCGAGGTGCTCGATGGCATCGAGGCCGAGGGCGACATCCGCACCGGCGTCAACATCCTGCGCCGCGCCCTGGAGGAGCCCCTCCGCGGGATCGCCGCCAACGCCGGCAAGGACGGCTCGGTCATCATCGAGACGGTCCGCCGCCAGCAGGCCGAGCAGAAGAATCCGAACGTCGGCTACGACGTCATCGCCGAAGCGTACGTCGACATGGTGAAGGCCGGGATCACCGACCCCGCCAAGGTCACCCGCTCCGCCGTCGAGAATGCGACCTCGATCGCCGGAATGATCCTGACCACCGACGCCATCATCTCGGAGAAGCCCGAGGAGAAGGGCGCGGCGATGCCACAGATGCCGGGTGGCATGGACTACTAGTCCGGCGAAGCAATTTCCGCACAAATGAAGAGGGGTCCGGCCTTCCGGCCGGACCCCTCTTCTAATAACAGTCGCTATCGCCGGCAAGGTATCGAGCGCCCATGCCGATCTTGTATCGAAGTATGCAGGAAGCAGAGGACGGTTACCCCGTCGTCGGACCGAGCGCGCGGACGCTTGGCGTACGAGATGGCATCGACATCATCGTTGATTCTGGGTATGTTGTTCCTGGTACAGGAGGAATGTCCGTCAGCCCGGACGATCCGCGCCGACTACCGAGATTTCGACGCCCTCCCGAACATGGCGGAACAGGGCGAGATCCGATATATGGCATCGACAGCAATGCGCTGCCACTGACCTTGGCGTATCGGAACGATCCCCTCGACCCGCTCAATCATGGCTTCATCGAACCAGCCCGTCCAATGTCCTTTGCGGAGTATCAACGGGCGATCGCGGAGACCAGGGATCTCTGGAAAAGGCATACGGAATGGCAGCTCTAGCGACGGGAATCACAACGCACGAGCTCTTTGAGGGCGCACTGAATTCGGTAGAGCCCGTGTGGGAGCTTCGTGGTGTCATTCGGGGACTCCTGGCGGATGGGCATGATCGCGAAGAGCTTCTCCTCGATCTCGAAGCATTGCAGCTGGAACTGCGCGAATCTGGCCGTGACGCCGCCGAGAATGCTGTTCTCGATGTCATGGATTTCGTTGTTGGCTGGAGTTCTCCCCACACTCGCCTGTAGGTGCGAATCGGGCTAATTTTCGACCACCGATCACGGCATTGTCCTGACCTAAGGAGGTTTGGTACACTCCGCAGGTTCTCGCCACCGGTGGGCCGGTTGGCTTGTGTTCACTGAATGTAATGTGCTGGGATGGCTTGCCTGGACGGGGTATCGCCAACTCGCAACTCGCCGCTGATGGTTCGCCGTCGTCGATCAATCTCCAAGGTAGGGTACGCAGATGGTCGCGCAGTTGATTCGGTCGATTGAGGCCGAGCAGTTTAAAGAGGATTCTCAGGTCCCCGATTTTGGACCTGGGGATACAGTCCGTGTGCACGCAAAGGTTGTTGAAGGCAGTCGCGAGCGCATCCAGGTTTTCGAGGGCGTCGTGATTCGCCGGCGCGCCGGTGGGATCAACGAGAACTTCACCGTGCGCCGGATTGCATCCCATGGCATCGGCGTCGAACGGACCTTCCTGCTCCACTCCCCGCGCATTGACCGCCTCGAGGTGGTTCGTCGCGGTAAGGTGCGCCGGGCAAAGCTGTACTACCTCCGTGGCCGGACCGGTCGCGCGGCCCGGATCAAAGAGCGTCGAATCTTCCCGGCCCGGGGCATGTCGGCCGGACCAGCCACCCGGGTCCAGGCCGCGCCCCAGATCCAGGAGTCAGCGCCGCAGGTCGAGGAGACAACTCCTCAGGTCGATGAGGTCGCAGACGTGGAGACCATCGCGACCGACGAGTAGCATCATCCTCCGAATGACGGCGCGACGAAGCCGGGGGAGCACTCCCCCGGCTTCGTCGTTCCTGCTATCGTTCACCTTGTGATCATGCGTTCCACACGTTCGGAACCTGTTGCACCATCACTCGACGCCGAGCGGGCGTTCTGGCGCGCCGACCACACAATCGTGGCCGGAGTTGATGAGGTTGGACGGGGTGCTCTGGCAGGACCGCTTGTCGCCGCCGCCGTCGTCTTTGGCGCCTGCGCGGGCTGGGACCTTCGCCGGCTCCGCACCAAACTGGCCGCGGTGCGCGATTCGAAGGCGCTGCGGCCGGAAATCCGGGAAGGCTTGCTCGGCCAGATCACTGCCTGCGCGTCAGGGTTGGCAATCGGCATCGTCGAAGCCGATGAGCTCGACCAGATCGGCGTTGGACCCGCTAACCGGGTCGCGATGGAGCGGGCGGTACTGGGATTACAAGAGACGCCCCATGCGCTCTTACTCGACGCCTGCGTGATCGACCTGGGCATCACGCAGGTCGGGCCGATCCGGGGAGACGCCTCGTCGCTCTCGATCGCCGCGGCGTCGATCGTCGCCAAGGTCACCCGCGACCAGATCATGTGTAACCACCACGAGCGCGATGGCCGCTATCACTTCGCGATCCACAAGGGGTACGGCACGTCCCTCCACCTGGAGGCGATCCGAACGCATGGACCGGGACCGATCCATCGCCGGTCGTTCACGCTGATCCGGCCAACCGATCCCGTCGAGGTCGAATGACGACGCCTCGGCGCGGCCTCGGGACCGCGGGCGAACACCATGCCCGCCGGTACCTGGAAGCGCGAGGATTGCGCTACATCGAATCCAACTGGCGATGCCCCTCCGGTGAGCTCGATCTCGTCATGCGCGACGGCGACGAACTCGTCTTCGTCGAAGTAAAAACCCGTCACGGCGAAGGCATGGGCCGGGCGGAAGAAGGCGTCTCGCGGGCGCAATCCCGGCGACTACTGCGCGCCGGGGAGATGTATGTGGCCGGTCATCCCGACGTTCAGGAGCAGATCTGGCGGATCGATCTGGTGGCGATCACGCTGGACCGCGGCGGTACTGTCCGCAGGGTGAATCACATCCCGAACGCGATCGGCGAGTGGTAGCAATCTATTGCGAGTCCTCATTCGTCAATGTCTTGCAGATAAGGTTGGCATGCTTCTTGGATTACACTCGTCTGGTCCCTAACGGCTGCGGGGCTCGCGAACGGTGGGCCGATGCGTCCGCGCTTCGGTATCCCCGAAGAGACACCTGAGGAGGGAAGCGGCATGTCCGAGGTACAGCGACGGTGGATCGGCGTTGGCATCGCCATAGCGCTGATCGGAATGGCGGCAATCGGGGGGCTCACTTCGCGGGCGCAGGATGCCACGCCGGTGAGCCAGGCGCCGGACTCGGCAAGCGCCGAACTCCCTGCTCACATCCACGCGGGCAACTGCGAGACCCTCGACCCGAACCCGCTCGCCCCGCTCGCCAGCATCATCTTCATGGGTGCCGAAGCCGAGGACGGAGATTCGCCGGCGACTCCAATGAATGCTACTCCCGTTGCCGAGGGCGCGATGGGATCTGCGATGGCGATTGAAGCGGGTCACAGCACGACAAATGTTCCCCTGGCGCTAGCCGATATCCTGGCGGCGGAACACGCCATCAATGTCCATCTCAGCCCCGAGCAGCCCGAGGTCTATGTTGCCTGCGGTGCGATCGGCGGTGAGCCGGACGCCAACGGTGACCTCTTCATCGGCCTGCGGGAGCAGAATGGCTCCGAAATCTCCGGGATCGCCTGGCTACATGACAACGGCGACGGCGCCTCGACAACCGTCACGATCATGGTTGCGTCCCAGCTATCCGAAGAAGCGGTCGGCGAGGATGCCACGCCCGCTGGCGCAACCCCGGAGGCTTCTCCGGCCGCGTAACCGGTCGACGGGCGCATTCATTGGTTGCAAGGCGGGGCGCGGCGGACACTATCCGCCGCGCCCCGTCGCATTCTGCGCTAAGATCGTTTGGTCGCCCTTGCAGGCGACCACTCCTGCAGAGAGCCCAGATGCTTCAGGATTGAACGGATGGCGGTAGATCTCACCACGACACTGGCCGAACGCACCGCGACGCTCAAGGCCGCGACGGCAGAGCATGCCGCCGCGATGGTCCACTTCGCCCAGCGGCTGATCCAGACGCCCAGCCTTCCGGGCGAGGAGCAGGATGTCGCAAACCTTGCGGCGGACGAAATGCGCCGCATCGGCTACGACGACGTCTGGATCGACCGGGCCGGGAGCGTTATCGGCGTGATTCGGGGCGCGAGCGGCGGTCCAACCGTTCAGTTCAATGCCCACATCGACCACGTTTCGCCGGGCGATCATGCGCTCTGGTCACGTCCCCCGTTCGGTGGAATCATCGAAGGCGGCATCCTCTATGGCAGGGCCGCTTCCGACGTCAAAGGGGCGATGGCCACCCAGGTCTATCTGGTTCCGGTTCTGAAGGAGGCCGGGTTCCAGCCGGCCGGAGACGTCTACGTCGTGGGCGTGGTCCTCGAAGAGGTCGGCGGACTGGGTAGCGCCATCCTGGCCAAGGAGATGCCGACCGACTATGCGGTGCTCGCCGAAGCTACCAACAATGGACTTCGTCGGGGCCACCGTGGGCGGACCTTCTTGAAGGTCTCGTTCACCGGCCTGTCGGTCCACGCCAGCGCGCCCGAGCGCGGCCACAACCCGCACTACGCCTCGGCGCGGTTTCTGCTTGCGCTCGAAGACCTGCCGATGGTCCCCGATCCGACGTTTACCGGCTCCAGCGTGGCGCCGACCCTTACCAATACCGACCAGGTCAGCGGCAATGTCACCCCGGGGATCGTCGACCTCTATCTGGACTGGCGCAACGTTCCAGGCGAGTCTCATGAGGACATAGTCGCCAAACTGACGCCCCTGGCCAACGCCGCGGCAGCGGCGGTCGAGGGAGTCACCGCGCGGGTTGAGGTGATGGGACGCCCGGTTACCTCGTACACGGGAGTCAGCGACGTGATGCCGCCAACGAACGGCTTCGAGACGCCGGCGGATCACCCGCTCGTCCTCGGGGCGCGGGCATCGCTGGAGGCGACGTTGGGTCGCCCGGTTGACGTCGGAACCTGGACCTTTGCCACCGACGGCGGGCATCTCAACCGTCATGGGATCACCACGATCGGGTTTGCCCCAGGCGAGGAACGCTTTGCCCACACGATCCACGACCAGTGCGACATCGCCAAGATGCACGAGGCGCTGCTCGGCAATGCCGCCCTCGCGCTCGACCTGACCGCGCTGCCGAAAGGCGCCGCATGAGCCAGGCCGATCCAAACGTTGCGCCCGCCAGCGCCTCCGTCGCCGAGCACCGGGCCGCCGCCACCGATCGGGTGCGCTGCGCCATCCTAACGGTCAGTGATACCCGCACCGAGAAGACGGACACGAGCGGGATCCTGATCAAGCAGCTCCTGCGAGATTCCGAACACCCCGTCGTCGACTATCGGATCGTGCCGGATGAGCCGGGGCAGATCGGACCGCTCCTGGACGAGTGGACGGCGAATCCAGAGATCCAGGTGATCATTTCGAATGGGGGCACCGGGATTGCCGCGCGCGACACCACGTACGATGTCGTTGCGGGAAAGATCGGCAAGCGCCTGGATGGCTTTGGGGAACTCTTTCGGATGTTGAGCTGGTCCGAGGTCGGCGCTGCGGCGATGCTCTCTCGGGCTGTCGCCGGGGTGATCGACCAGACGGTGATTTTTCCCTACCCGGCAGCTCGAACGCAGTCCGCCTCGGCATGGAGAAGTTGATCCTGCCGGAAATGGCACACGTCGTCTACGAAATCAACAAGCAGCTTGCGCCATGAATGTGAATGCTATGGATGAGCAGGTGATGAGCGGAATCGGGGATTGCACACGGGCGCCGGGTACCGGCGCCCCGGCCCATGGATGCTGACTGGTAGATGAGATTCTCCCTTCGAATGGGCGCAACGTGACGCCACGAGATTGGAAAGCCAAAACATGACGGACACCACGATATCACCGACGACAAGCGCCAAGCCGGGCACGCGGAAGCCGCAGGTCCTCAAGGGCTTCCGCGATTACATGCCGTCCCAGATGCTGCTGCGCCAGCGCATCATCGGCACCTTCCGCGAGATCTTCGAGCGGCACGGCTTCGAACCGCTCGACACGCCCGCCCTCGAGTATTTGGAGATCCTGACGGGCAAGGCCGGCGAGAACGAGAAGCTGATGTATCGCTTCGAGGATGCCGGCGGCCGCGAAGTGGGGATGCGCTACGACCTGACCGTGCCCCTGGCCCGGGTGGCTGCGATGCACCAGAACGATATCGTCCTGCCGTTCAAGCGCTACCACATCGCCCCGGTCTGGCGGGCCGAGAAGCCGCAGCGGGGACGCGGTCGCGAGTTCTGGCAGTGCGACGCCGATATCGTCGGCAGCACGAGCCAGCTCGCCGACGCCGAGGCGATCGCCGTGATGGCCGAAGCCCTGGCGGCAATCGGTCTTCCCCAGGCGACGATCAAGATCAATCACCGCAAGCTCCTCACCGCCCTGGCGCTCCTCTCCGGCGTCGATGCCGATCGGGCGGGCAGCGTCTACCGCGCGATCGACAGGCTAGACAAGGTCGGGGCTGAGGGCGTGCAGCGCGAACTGGTCGATCTTGGCGTCGCGGAGAGCGCGGCGGCGAACATCCTCGATCTGGTTACCCGAACAGGCGAGCCCGACACGTTGCTTTCGACGCTCCGCGACGAGCTAACGAATGTGCCCGGAGCGATCGAGGCAATCGACGACCTGGAACGCGTCTTCGACTATCTGGCGCAACTCGGAGTTCCGGCGGCGGCGTACTCGCTGGATCTGGCGCTGGCCCGGGGAATTGACTATTACACCGGTCCGGTCTTTGAAGCGGCGGTCGAGCAACCGAAGATCGGCTCGGTGGGAGGCGCCGGGCGCTACGACGATCTGATCGGCACCTTCCTGGGCCGTCCGGTTCCGGCGACCGGAATGTCCCTGGGCATGGAACGGATCATCGAGGTGGTGCAGGAGTTCTCGCTGCTGCCGGTCAAGGGAACCGTCGTCGACGTCTTCGTGGCGGCCTTCCCGGAGACATTGGGCAGCGCGGCCGGGATCGCCCGGGACCTACGCGCAGCCGGGCATCGGGTGGACCTGACCCTCCTGCCCAACCGTGGGATAGGGGACCAGCTCAAATACGCCGGCCGCAAGGGCGTTCCGGTGGCCGTGATCGCCGGTGAGTCCGAACTGGCGGCAGGCACGATCGCGGTCAAGGACCTGATTTCGGGTGAACAACGCACTGTCCCCCTGATCGAACTGCCAGGTGCGGTTCGCGGACTTCTCGGGGAGAATCCCGCATAGAGGTTTGCGCGGCCGCGCTCACTGCTGGGTAGGCCGCGCAGCCACGATTTACGGTCGCGACGCGTTCGATCTGACGCAGGAGTGTTCTACACCTGATGACCGACACACCCAATTCCACCGACGAGTTCCCGTACGACTCCTACATGGTCGTGGTCGCCCATCCAGATGACCTCGAATTCTCATGCGGCGGCACGATCGCCAAGCTGGGGCGGCTCGACAAGCGCATCGTGCTCGTCCAGGTGACCTCGGGCAACCGGGGAACCTCGGACCGCAGCGTGCGGCCTGAGGAGATCTCGGCCCGGCGTGAACTGGAGGCGTCAGAAGCCGCGAGGCGGCTCAACATCTCTGAGGTAGTTTTCCTGCGCTACCCGGATGGCGAGGTTCCGCACGATATCGCCCTGCGCGGAGATATCGTGCGCCAGATCCGCAAGCACCAGCCGGACGTGGTCATCACCCACGACGGCTTCCGGCCGTATGCCCTCCATCCGGATCACCGGCACGTTGGCATGGCCACGACCGATGCCGTCTACCCCTGCGCCCGCGATCCCTGGGCCTACCCGGAGCACTTTGATGAGGGGTACGACACCTGGAAGGTGGCCGAACTCTGGTTCACCGGACCGGAGCACCCGGACAAGTACGTCGATATCACCGATTCAATCGACGGCAAGATCGAGGCGCTGAAGGCCCACGTGTCCCAGGTCGGCGACGGCGAGACGCTGATGGAGCGGTTAGCGGAGCGCGCTCGCGAGGTCGCCCAGGACCAGCCCTTTGAGATGGCTGAGGCCTTCAAAGTCGTCCAGTTGCGCCGGTAGTGCTGAGGGAGCGGGCGTGACAAGCGGCGAGCATCAGCCGGTGGAACGCATCAGCGCGGTACCGGCGTACACCCGGGCGATGACGGCGGGGTTGTCGGCATTCGGCCCCACATGGCGACCGGGCGTGGGATCGGTGGCGTCCGGCCGGATCGAATTGCTCGGCAATCACCTCGATTACAACGGCGGGCCGGTCCTCGCGGGCGCCATCGATCGGCGGGTGGTAGTGCTCCTCGACGAGGGGGGCACCCCGGGCACCGTAACGATCGTCGCCGCCGATGCTGAGAACGCCACAACCGAACTCCAGATCGATGCCCTACGGGATTGGGCGAATGCCGGCGCGCCAGGCGAGCCCTTCGACTACGCCCGTGGTCTGCTCGCCGCGATTCTGGCCAATGGCACCCACAGACCCCGCGCTGGAGTGCGACTTTCGTTCGCGGGCGATGTCCCGATCGGGTTCGGAGTCTCATCATCTGCCGCCCTCTGTGTTGCCCTGACGATGGCCCTTGTGCCGGACGAATTGACCTTCAAGGAGACGGTGCTACTGGCTCAGGCGGCCGAACACCGGGCCGGGACGCCATGCGGCACGATGGACCAATCGGCGTCGGTGGCCGGTGGCGTCATCCGGTACGACGGCGCCACGCTGACCGTTGAGCAGTTGCAACCCGATCTGGGCGACTATGTCTTTGCGGTAGCCGATTCGGCCGTGGATCGTTCGCTCGGCGCCTCCGCGTATCCAACTCGGGTCCAGGAAGCGAACCAGATCCGGACGTTGGCCAGCGAGACGCTCGGCTACCCGGTCGAGCATCCGGCGCAATTGAACAGGGCGGCGCTCGATCGCCTCACAATGGGCGATCGGCCGGTGCTGAATGCCGAACTCGCGGCCCGGCTGCGCCACATCGTCTCGGAAACCGAGCGGGTTGAAGCGGGGATGACTGCGCTCCGGGCAGCCAACTGGCAGGAGTTCGGTCGCCTGATGACCGAATCCGGCCGTTCCTCCGCGACGGACTACGACATAAGCCATCCTCGGGTTGAGGAGCTCGTCAGGGAGATCCTGGCGGTGGATGGAGTCCTTGGGGCGCGCATGATGGGGGGAGGCGGCGGAGGCACAGCCCTGACGCTGCTGCGCAAGGACCGGCTAGGCACCCTGGAGACAGCCCTCCGCGGAGGCTACTACCAGCGATATGGCCTGGCAGATCGCCCGGGCGTCATCCAACCCTGTGCCTTTGCCGGACCGGCGCACGTCGTGACGGATATCGCCTCAGGCTGAGAGCGCCAGCTTCGACTTTCGCTTGATATCGCGGATGCCTCTCCGCCGGTTGCGGTAGGCGGTCGTCAGGTGGAGTCCGGTACCAGGATCGAGCACCAGGACCGTACCCTCCAACCGGCGCAAGCGATCGTCGCGCAGGTCGCCATCGGGAATATCGCGCAGACCAAGGTGGATAAAGAGGGCTTTGCCCGCGTGGAGCCTGCGACCATGGGCGCACACGTAGTCCACATCGTCGGGGCTGAGGTTGCGCCGGGCGAGGCGCTGGTTGGCATGCCGGGAGACAAACGCCACGCGATGATCGCGCATTGGCTTCTCCTTCCCCAGCGAGAATCGACGGTCCCAAGCGTCGCCGAGATCGCTGAAGCCAACGGGTTCACCGAAGAGGGAAGGCGAATACCTCCCTGAGCGGTGTACGTACATTACCGTTCAGCGAACGTTCTGTCAACCCGATAGGACGTACCGATAAGTACGGGGAATGCCTAGTACCCAGCTACCCCATCGACGACGTTGTGCAGCGGTTCGCCTGCCTGGAACCGGGCGATATTGGTTTCCAGGATTGCCAGGATTCTTTCCCAATATCGGGGCGTTGAGCCGGACGTGTGCGCCGTGATCATGACGTTCTCCATCGCCCAGAGGGGAGAGTCCGCGGGCAACGGTTCCGGGTCCGTGACGTCCAATCCGGCCCCGGCGACAGCGCCTTCGTCTAGCGCCTTGATCAGGGCGTCCTGGTCGATGATCTGGCCCCGGCCGACGTTGTAGATGTGTACGGTGGGCTTCAACCGCGCCAGCATGGCCGCGTCGAAGAGGCGGTTAGTTTCGGGAGTCAGGGGCAGACAGATAGCGACGTGGTCGGCGGATGGAAGGGCGTCCGCCAGGTCCGAAACCGGGTAGACCTTCGCGAAGGTTGCCGGCGCCGGCAGTTCGACGCGGCGCCGCACACCGTTGACCACCATCCCCAGCCCCCGTGCCCGCTCCGCCAGGCCCTGACCGATGTCGCCCATGCCGACCACGAGCAGTTCCTGTTGGCCCAACTCGAAGATGCGGCTGCGGACCGGCATTTCGAACCAATCACCCGCCGGTGGGTGGCGGAGCAACCAGGGCAGTTGACGGGCGAAGGCGAGCATCATCGCCAGGATGTGTTCGGCGATGTTGGCGGCGTGGACGCCGCTGGCGTTCGTTACCACGATGTTGCGGGCCGCGAGGTCGGCAAACGGCATCCGTTCGACACCTGCGGCAAAGCTCTGCAACCACTTGAGCCGGGGCGCGGCCGCGATCTGTTCTGGCGTGAGATGCCAGGCGATTACGGCGTCTGCGTCTGGCAAGTGGGGGTCCATCTCTTCGAACGGGGCCCGGATGAAGGTAATCTCGGGGTACTTCTCCCGCAGGTTTGCCAGGTGCTCATCAGGAATCGGGACGCCAAAGAGCAGGGTTTCGATCGGACCGGCGCCGCCCATCTGACTTGTCATGGATTTGACCCTTCCCGAACCACGGCACTGTTCCGCCGATGCGCGTCTACGAATCAGCAGAATAGCAGGCGACGCCCATGTATTCTCGGCGAGACCCGGCTGCGGCCCTCACCGGAATTAATGATTTTGGCGACCAGGTTAAATGGGTAAGACCCGCCTTACGCGTGCGGTGGCGACTGAACTCGCTGATGCATGCGCCAACGGCTCCAGGCTATTCGACCTGGCACCCGTCGCCACCACCGCAGCCTGGCGCACGGCTCGACGGTCAAAAGACTCGATTCCGATCGTGAAGATGATCGGCAATCGTACGGGTGGGCGCGTTAGTTCATCTCCGCCACCGACGGGTACCGTAAACTGGGGGCATCCGCCCGACCGCCGCACGTCTCGCTTCCGTCGCAGGAGCCGCCCGTGGCCGACCCGGCGCCGCCCCACGTCTTCGTCAGCTACGCCAGCACTGACCACGCCCGGGTGGCCGCCCTGGTCGCGGCGTTGGAGCGCGCCGGCGTCCGCGCCTGGCTCGACCGGACCGGCATTCCGGGCGGGGCCACCTACGGGCCCGAGATCGTCGCCGCCATCCGTGAGAGCGCGCGCGCTACTGGTCTGTTGCTCGGCCGCCGCCTTCGCCTCGCGCAACGTCCGCCAGGAGGTGGCCTTGGCATGGACGCATGAGCGGCCCATCCTGCCATTGCGCCTGGATACCGTAACCACCCCAGACGACCTGGCGTACTGGCTGGAAGCCGCTCAGTGGATCGAGGTCCTGGACCGGCCTGAGCGCGACTGGCTGCCCGAGGTGCTGCACGGCTTGGAGCGGGCAGGCGTTGCGGTCGCTGCGCCTCCCCGCGATGCTCCCCCGAGCAGCACGGACACCCCGGGTCCAATCCGGCTACCCACGCCGCTCACCGCGCTCCTGGGCCGCGATGATGAAGTGCGGCAGATCGTCGCGCTCCTCGTCTCCCACCGCCTGGTGACGCTGATCGGCCCCGGCGGGGTGGGCAAGACGCGGCTGGCGATCGACGCGGCCCGCACCGCGGCGCCCGCGTTCCCCGCGGGCGTGGTCTTCGTCGACCTCGCGCCGCTGCGCGATCCCGCCCTCGTCCTGCCGGCGATCGCTCAGGCGCTCGATGTCCGGGAAGCGCCGGGCATCCCTCCGGACCGGGCACTGGCCATCGCGCTCGGGGAGCGGCGCCCGCTGCTGGTGCTCGACAACCTGGAGCAGGTGGTCGCGGCGGCGGCGGGGATCGCCGCCCTGCTCACCGCCTGCCCGCGGCTGGTCGTGCTCGGGACCAGTCGTGCGGCGCTGGCGGTTCGCGGAGAGCACGTGCTGCCGGTCGAGCCGTTGCCGCTTCCGGATGTGGGCGAGGCGCCGGCCGACCTTGCCGCCTCGCCGGCGGTGCGGCTCTTCGCCGAGCGGGCGGCCGAGGCGCGGCCCGGCTTTGCCCTCACGCCGGAGAATGCGCAGGCGGTGGCCGCAATCTGCGCCCGGTTGGACGGCCTGCCGCTCGCCATCGAGCTGGCCGCCGCCCGGGTCAAGATGCTGCCCCCGGCCGCCCTGCTGCAGCGCCTCACGCAGGCGCTGCCGGCCTTGACCGGCGGGGCGCGGGACTTGCCGGACCGCCAGCGGACGCTGCGCGACGCGATCGCCTGGAGCAACGACCTGCTCTCGGTGGACGAGCAGGTGCTCTTCCGGCGGCTCGCGGTCTTCGCCGGCGGTTGCACGCTGGAAGCCGCCGAGGCGGTGGCCAACCCGGACGGCGTCGTCGACACGGTCGACGTCCTGGCCGGGTTGGTGGATCAGAGCCTGGTGCGCCAGATGGGCACGGATGATGCTCCCCGCTACGCCATGCTGGAAACGGTGCGCGAGTTCGCCGCGGAGCGGTTGGCAGACGCAAGCGAAGGCGAGACGATTCGGCGGGCGCACGCCGCGCACTTCGCGGCGGTCGCCGCGGCGGTCGCCGCCCGGGTCTACGATGGGACCGACCCAACGGACGCCGCCGACCGGGTTGGCGCCGAGCAGGACAACCTGCGGGCGGCGCTCGCCTGGGCGGACGAGCGCGGCGAGGCGACGGTCCTCGCCCAGCTCGCCACGGACCTGTTCGGCCCCTGGCTCTTTCTCACCCGGTTCACCGAGGCGCACGACTGGCTCGCCCGCGCGCTGGCGGTGGCCGAGGCGGTGCCCCCGCCGCTCCGGGCGGCCGTCGTCCGGGCGGCGGGCCGGATCGCCCGGTTTCGCGGCGACCTCGCCCAGGCCGAGGCCCTGGGTCGCGACGGGCTGGCCCTGGCGCGGGACCTCGGCGACGACCTGGCGGTGGTCGAAGCGCTGGCCCTGCTCGGCTTCGTGGCCGAGGACCGGGGCGAGGTCGCCCGGTCGCGCGCCCTGCACGAGGAGGCCCTTGCTCTTGCCCGGCCCCTCGACCACCCCTTCTGGACCCCCTGGGCGACGCGGAACGCCGGCTGGCTGGCCGTCTTGGACGGCGACCCGGACTCGGGGGAGCGCCTGCTGCAGGACGCGCTGGCCCGCTACCGTCGCCTGGGCAACCCTCGGGGCACGGCGCTGGTCCTCAGCAACCTGGCCAGGATCGCGCTGCGGCGGGGCGAGCACGCCGAGGCGGCGGCCCTCTGGCAGGAGCGGCTGCACCTGACCGGGTACGACTGGGAGCAACGCTTCGCGCTCGAAGGGCTGGGGGCCATCGCCGCCGCCTGCGGGGAGGCGACGCGGGCGACCCGGCTGTTCGGCGCGGCCGAGGCGCTACGCGAGCGCCTGGGGGTCGTCCTGGTGCCGGGGTTGCTGCCGGCGTACGAGGCGAACGTGGCGGTCGCTGCGCGCGGCGCTGGGGGAGGTCGCCTTCGCGGCGGCGTGGCAGGCGGGGCGGCGGATGACGCCCGAGGAAGCCCGGGCGGAGGCGGAGCGGGTGGGTACGGGGGAGGATGCGCCCGGCAGCAGCGCCGCCGCCGCGGCGTTGAGCGCCGGGCCGGCGCCGAACGAGCCGGTGGTTCTCGAGCGGGGTGACGCGCGCATCGAACCCTGAGGTCGGCCGTGAATACGGACCCAGCGCTCGGTGGCTACCCACTGCTCGCCTCGCGCGGCCCCGACGGGGTCGTCGCAGACGAGGCAGCCGGCGGCACGCTTTCGGCGAAGACCTTGCCTGAGCCCTGACTGCGGAACGGGCTTTCAGCCGAGGGACGCACCAGGCCGCGTCGCAACGCAAGTGCCATGATCCCGATGAACCGGCACAGGGTGACAGTCCCGAAGGCCCTGGCCGGTGGACCGCTTCAAAGGATGTTCCCTGTCAGGTACTGGGTATCGGTACAGCGCCGCATTGGGGCCTAACTCCGTTCTCCTTATGTCAACGGCTCATGTCCGGTCCTTGCATTCCTCTCCGTGGAGACATCGGGAGGATATGATGGCGGAAGGCACTCCTATGGCCCGAGCGCGGTCTCATAGTCACTCACCGCCTTCTACCCCCGAATTCACGCGGAGATTGACGCTCTTCCTGGCACCTCCTATAGTCCGCAGATGGCTACGAAGACCGCTCCTAAGGGACAAGAGAAGACACAAAGCAATCGCGGCGCCGATCGGGTCGTGACCAACAATCGCCGTGCCTATCACGACTACTTTATCGAAGAGGAATTGGAGACCGGCATCGCCCTGACCGGGTCGGAGATCAAATCGATCCGAGCCGGCAAGGCCGGCATCTCAGAGGCATACGCCCGGATCGACAATGGCGAGCTGTGGCTGATCGGCGCCCATATCGCTCCCTATACCCACGGCGCGTACGCCAACCACGAGCCAGACCGGCCGCGCAAGTTGCTGGCACACAAGCGCCAGATCAACCACCTGCAGGAACAGCTCGACCGCAAGGGGCTGACGCTGGTGCCGCTGCGCTTGAAGCTCCACAACGGCCGGGCGAAGGTGGACATCGGCGTGGCGAAGGGCAAGAAGCTCTATGACAAGCGCGCCGCCGAATCCGAACGCCAGGCGAAACGCGATATCGAGCGGTCCCTGAAGGACCGCGACTAGATTTTCCAGCGAGAGGACCCATCTCCACCATGGTGCTGCATGTTGTCCTGTTCAAGCCAAAGGCCGACGCGGACGAGGCCGCGATCGGCGAGCTGGCCAATGTGCTCGCCGCCCTGCCGACGAAGATTCCCGGCATCCTCGACTACGCCTGGGGCGCGAACGTGAATCCGGAGGGCTTGGACCAGGGTTACACCCACGGCTTCGTCATGACCTTTGAGAGCATGGACGCCCGGGATGCCTACTTCCCGCACCCCGAGCACACGGCGGTTCACCCCCTGATCGACGCGGTCTCGGAGTCGGTGCTGGTCTTCGATATCGAGCGATAACGTGTCTAGTAAAAGCTGGGGGCTCGTGCTATAATTACGGCACTGGGGATGTTTGGCTTCGACAGGGTCGGCGGTCCCAGCGTTGCATGCCGAGGTGCCCGAGGCCTCGTTAAAACGGGCAAACCAAGTAACTGGCACTGAGCCTGTTGCTCTCGCTGCCTAAAGTCATAGACTTCTAGGAGCGCGTCCGCCCGGTTCTCCCCCTTTCGGGACCGGATGCGGGCGTCACCAAGAGAGGGTGCGGTGTTCTAGTTCGCCGGAGCGCGAGCACCAAAGGCAGTCTGGCTAACCGTGGCGGAACCCGGCCGGTGGGGGTCCGTGGCGGCACACAAAGCATCGGCTAAGCATGTAGTACACGCTCGGCTAAGGATTCTGGACGGGGGTTCGATTCCCCCCATCTCCACCACTCGTCAGAAACCCGCGCATTGGCGCGGGTTTCGTCGTCTTCCGCCCTGAGTTCCGCCGTGTTCGTACCGGTCCCAGGTTCTGATTCTCATGTGGCGAACGTTTATGTCGCCTTCCCTGTCCGTATTGCCATCCCCGAAGAGGTGTCGGCCCAGGTCGTCCGCGACCACGCGCCGGAGTTCCGGCGCAGACGTGCGGGTAGATGTTGAGAGTCTTGTCGATCTTCTTGTGCCCTAGAGCGCTCATCGGATCGGTTGACCGCGTGTCCCCGGCCGCCCGGGGCGCACGGCCCAAGGTTGGCCCAAGGTTGGCCCGGGCTCAACGGCACAGCCTCTCCGAGGCCAGGGGCGATAGCGGCCAAGGTGTTCGGTGAACGCATTAGGCGGTCGCTCACGATCCTGGGTGGATCCCGCGTCCTGCTCGGTACGGCCGACAAGGCGCTCCTTGTAGCGATCATCCCGACGGTCGCGTTGATCTTCTTCGCCTACTTCTCACGCCGCTCCGTCACCTCGGTCGGCCGGGCAATGTGGTGATCGACGAGTCCAATGCGGCCGCACCGGGAGAGCTATTGCTGAAGGTGTTGCTCCCCGTGTTCGTCTCCGTCGTTGGCGACGTAGCCGCCCCGGTTACCCTAACGCGTCCCTCCAAGAGGCACGGTGCCACACCTCCCTAACTGCATCAGCGTCATTCCACTCTCCAGAAGCATCCCTCCGCAACACGACGGACTTCTCCCCGGAAGATGGCGAACGGCGTGCCAGTACCACCCACCAGCAATGATCCCACCTTTCGGACGCCCGACCGCTCTGTAAGCCTCTCCACCCGCTGAAACCGGCGCCGGTACGGTCGGCTGTAGCGATCGGCGCCTTGCTTACCGCCAGGAGGGAATGCATCCTCCGCCAAACTGCCGGCTGAGGCCACTCGGTTCCCGATACGCTATCCAAAAACCCGCTTGGCCAGCGCGTACTCCGCGTCAAGCTGGCCCCATTCATCGTCGTCGGACCCATCGTAGATACAGGTGAGAATGCCCTGGTAGCCGGCATCGTTCAACACCGTCAACGACCGTCGGAAATCCTCGGTGTCGAGTGCGCCCTCGGTGAAGTGGCACTTTGCGTGGCAGGACTCCGCCAGGGGGGCGATGCGGGCCAGTTCGTCGTATTTGCCTGGGCCGGTCCAGTTACCCAGGTCGATCAACAGACCGACCCCATCGCCGGATTCGTTGAGTAGCGCCAGGACGGAGTCCGCATCCGGGAGCATCCCCATCCAGTTTTCAATCACAACTCGCACACCGGGATGAGATTCTGCGAGACGCACGATCCGCTGGGCACTTTCGCGCAGGCGTTCGGGGGTCGGCGCCGAACGCCCGGCGGAAACCCGGGCGCGGGTGGCGCCAAGCGCAACCGCCACATCCAGCCACTCGCCAATCCAGGCTTCCACGTGATCGGCATGGGCGGGATCGGACATATCGCCGTCGTCGATCAGGAGGGCTTCCAGCTGGATGCCGGAGATTTCCAGGGCTTCCCGGAGTTGGGCCAGGTACTCGGGAGTGCGCGACGGCAGGTGGAAGTGGCAGACCTGCAAAGCGTCGTAGCCGCGCCGCTTCAATTCGGCGGGGAGGTCGAGCAGCGCAAGCCCATGTGCCCCTGGCGGGGTAGCCATGAACGGCCCTCCCAGCGCGGCAGAGTCTGGGGCCGCGTACCGGCCGAGCGTTCGGTGCAGGGACCAAGTTGAAACTCCGCGCATCGTGGATCGATCTCCTTATCGAGGTGGAGTGGCCATATCGTCTTGGGCAGCGGTCGCGTCGTCCGCGAGATCATGCCTCCGCCGCTGCCCGCGCATCCTAACCGACCGGGGACTCAGGACTCGCGGCGCGCGGACTGAACGTTACCGCCCACCCGCCGACCACGCGTATTTAGACCTCCCATCAAACCTCCTCGGCGGCGGACGCCAGGTTGGAACCTGGCGCTCAACCGACGACGTCCCGCCGGGACTGGGCCGAACGGCGCGGCGCCCGGCGGTCTTGATAGGCGCTCTAAACCGATTCTTCGCTCTATCGCCGGTATGGCCGGGGATATTTGGAAGGAGACGAGCGGTTGGTGATCTTTGGCCGAAAGAACCAACGGGCGACCGGGCGGCCGTCGCGTAGGTGCTCGCGCACGATCTCTTCGATCGCTTCCGGGGTGAGCTCGTTGTAGAAGACGGGACCGGGGTAGACGTTCATCGACGGGCCGTAGTCGCAGCGATCGCGGCAGGTGCTGGCGATGATCTCGACCCGGTCGCCGATCCCTTCGGCGGCGACCGCCGCCTCGAGCACCGGGAGCAGCGCACGGCTGCCGCGGGGCGTGCAATTCGGGCCGAAGCAGAGGTGGACCCTGTACGAGGGGGCCGCCTCCGCGTCGTCATCGGAATGGTCGCTACGATCCCGCCACACCACTCAATGCCTCGAAACCCACCGGTGTCGCGGCAACCGGTGCCCGCGCCTCGATCGCCTCCCGGATCAGATTGAAATCACCCTCGCTAATGACGTGGACGTTCCCCTGGAACGCCAGCGTCCAGTTCGCGGCGGGCCACTTCGCGACGTAGGCCATCTGGCGGGCGACACCCTCGGCCGGCAACAATTCGCCCTCCTGCAGAACGACCTCCGGCCGGATCTCGACCCGGTATGGGTAGTCCTCGGCAGCCTTCTTGGGGTCGCCGCTGGACCACACGCGCTCATGGCTCTCGAAGTAACGCGACGTGATGGTGGCGTATCCCGCGAACGCCTTCTGCCCCGTGATGTACCAGACGAGCTTGTCGCCCGGCGCCATCCGCTCCGCCTTTTTCCGGTGGCGGGATTTCATGCCCTGGACCGTGAAGCCGAGTTCGGCGGTCCGGGCGAAGTTGTCCGGGGAGCCGACGATGATCCAGTAGGTTGGTGCACTTTCGTTTGTGGTCGTGTCCGACATCATTCCTCCGATTGCCACGGGGCTCGGCGAGATTGAGTATCGCATGGCTAAGCAAGGTAGCCAGAGCCATGACTGTGTGCGCGATCGGCAGTTCGGCCGAGCCAGAGAGCCCGTCACTAGAGGCGACGCAATGTAGGTGTCGCCCGGGGCTAAAGACCCCGGGCCTGGACTTTGGCCCTTTCGGGCGGGGGGATTGCGGACGTGGGCGACCGCCGGTACGCTCGATGGCCTCTGACCGCACAGCAAGCCGTCGGAGGCCGCCCGCATGGAGTCGACCAAACGTCTCGATGCCCTCGGATCGTCCCCGTTCCCGCTCACGGCCGTGTTCTTCGGCCTGCTCGCCGCCCACCGGGCCGCCTGCCGCCAGGAGCGCACCTTCCACCGGCTCAGCGGGTTCGCGGTCGGCTGGCTGCTGGCGCTGGGGCGGCACACCGTCCCCCGGGTGCTGGCGGCGCTGGGCTTGGTGGAGGTCGACTGGAGCGCGTTCTACCGCCTCTTCGCTCGCGACCGGCTGGCCTACGACGCGCTCTGCCGGACGCTGCTGCGCCAGACGCTGGCGCTGGCCCCGGCCGATGGGCCCTACCTGGTGGCGGTGGACGGCACCGCCATCCCGCGCCGCAGCCGGACGATGCCCGGGACGGGCTGGCTGCGGGCGGCCGGCACCGCCCCGTTCAACCGGGGCCTGGCGCGGTGCCAGCGCTTCGTCGACCTGTGCTGGCTGCCGCGGCCGTCGCCCGACGGCTCCAGCCGGGCGCTGCCCCTGCGCTGGCTGCCGGCCTTCACCCCGAAGGCGGTCCCCGCGGCGGGGTCGCCGCCGTGCCCCGAGTGGGCGGCCGGGCTGGCGGCGCTCGGCTGGGTGCGGCGCGAGCTGGACGCCCTGGGCCGCGCCGCCCAGCGCCTGGTGGCGGTCGCCGACGGCACCGACGCCACGGTGGAATTGTGGAAACGGCTGCCCGCCGGGGTGGTGCTGCTGGCCCGCTGCGCCAAGAACCGGGCCCTCTTCGCCCTGCCCACCCCGCCCGGACCCGGCCAGAAGGGCCGGACCCGGCGCTACGGGGCGCAAGCGCGCCACCCCGGGGGGTGGCTGGCCGAGCGCGGCGGCTGGCGCCGGGCCGTCTTGGCGGTCCGGGGCCGAACGCTGCGCCCGCGCTACCGGGTCGAGGGGCCGTATCGCCTGAAGCGCGCCGCCGCGCACCCCGTCTTCCTCCTGGTGGTCAAGGGCGTCGACCGCCCGGGCCGTCGCGGGCGGCGGGTGCGGCGCGAGCCGACCGACTGGCTGGTCAGCGCCGAGGCCACCCCCGACGGCGGCTGGGCCTTGCCCGTTCCCGCCGCGACCCTGCTGGCCTGGGCCTGGCGGCGCTGGGAGGGGGAGGTGGCCCACCGCGAGCAGAAGACCGCCTTCGGCCTGGGCGACCCCCGGTGCTGGGGTCGCCGCTCCACCGTGACCTCGGGGCCATTCGCCGGCTGGCTCTACGGGCTGCTGGTGCTGACGGGCCTCACCGTCTGGGGGCTGGGCCGCCCCCCGCCGCCGTGCCCACGACCCGGTGGTGGCGGGGCAGCGGCCGGTGGAGCCCGGACCGGCTCTGGGCGGCGCGGCGGGCCGAGCTGTGGGATCTCGGGGATTTTCGGCCCGTGTGGGGCGGGACGGCGCGCAACTGGCCCGAAATGGCCGACCGGGCGGCCGCCCAGTCCAACGCGGTCCGCGCCGCCAGCCACACCTGACCCCGTCCGCGCCGGCAGCACGACCCCCTCCTGCCCGCAAAGAGCCAAACTCCAGGCCCGGGACTCGAAGTCCCGGGCTAACCGACGGAAGTCCCTCCGGGACTACGAACGCGGGTTTGCCATCGGATTGCACGTCGTCAGTCGGCTTGAGCCGACTTCCGATAGGTAGCCCGGGACTTTGAGTCCCGGGCGGGGCCGACGCGGGATTTCGATATGGGAACTTAGTATTGCGAGACTCGGTGTGAGGACTCGATCGGTGTCATTCGGCCAGCGAAGAATTCGCCGCGTTCAACATCGAGATTGTTGACTAGCGCTGAGGAGTGGATAGCCATGACACGGCCAGCCATCCATCCTGGCGAAATCCTGGCCGACGAACTGGCCGAGATCGGCGTGAGTGCGGTCCAACTCGGGCGAGAACTACACATTCCCAATAATAGCGATAAGCCAGCCGAAAAATCGGATCTACCAGATTCTGGCGGGCAAGCGGGCGATAACCGCCGACACCGCCCTGCGGCTCGGGCGATGGTTCGGGACGGGGGCGGACTTTTGGATGAACCTGCAAGCCTCGTACGATCTCCGGCTCGCCGAGCAAGAGTACGGGGCCGCGATTCGGGAGACCGTCGTACCTCGGCAAGAGCCGCGGTCAGCCAGCCCCGGGGTACACCCGTAGCGATCGCTTCCGGATCGGGCAGCTCGACCGTCAGGCGGCGGTAGCCCGCAGCGCTGCCCGCATCGCATAGACCTCGGGCGGGAACGGTGCGAAGGCGGCCCGAGCGTTGGCCTCCTCGTAGCCGGGCAAGGCAGACTCGTTCCGCTTGCGCTCGTACTCGGCCAGTGCAGGTTCGAGCGACATCTGGCCGGAGAAGCCCGTCTCGATCGCTTCTACAAGCAAGGCGGCGCTGTGGTAGGCGTCGCTGATGCCGTTGGCGGGAATCGGGTCCTTGTGGTGGCCGGCATCGCCCACCAATGCCCACCCAGGACCGTGCGATTGCCGGAAGTAGCCGGGCAGGTCGCCCGTCCCGAACCAGCGCTCGGCCCTCCGGCCGGCCGCGACGCGGTCTGCCAATGACGGGGTCCTCTCCAGGGTCGCCAGGAACGCTCCTTCGATATCGGCGCGGAACCGGGGAAAGTCGGCGATGGGGACGGCGACGGCAACGCCGGTCAGTCCCTCGTTAGTGGGAAACGCGACGACGAACCGGTCCTCGAGGAAGTTGGCCTCCAGGCCATCGACCGGAACATCGGCGAAATAGCTGTAGTAGCAGCAGGTGGCGATGGGCCTCTCGTCATAGGTGGCTGCGCCCACGGACCGGGCGACGCGCGAGTAGATCCCATCGGCGCCGACGACGAGGTGAGCCCGCTCGACGATGTCCATCCCTCCGGCGGTTCGCCCCCGCACCCCGGCGACCCGGCCGTCTTCCCAGATCAGATCGTGGACCGTACACCCCTGCAGCACCGACGCACCCGCCTCGGCCGCGGCTTCAACGAGGATGGCATCCAGGACGTAGCGGCGGGGGGCGTAATGGGCGGCGAAGTCTGGTCCGGTTTCGGGCGGCATCGCCATCGAAAAGTCGCCCAAATTGACGTTCTTGGTGAAATCGGTGGGCAGCCGGACTCCGCCACGCGGGGCAGCAACCCCCAGACCGTCAGGTATTCGATGCCGGTCCGTTGGATGAAGTGGCAGCGCATCGAGTCGCTGGGGAAGTGGGCGCGGTCGATCAGGAGGACGCGAAAGCCCGCCCGAGCGAGGAGCATGGCCGTCGGAGACCCGGCGCAGCGAGCGCCGACGACGATGACATCCCAGGTTGGACGGCGAGGGTGGATGGGAGAGGCAAGGGCCATGGGAAAACCTTCTCCTGCGTCGATCCAGACGGCGAACGATGCCGGCTTGTCAGCTAGCCGGCCAGACGTTGCCTATCCTGGCCATCGCTACCCGTCGTCGCATCGGCAAGTCTGCTTATTCCGTCCGCACGGGTTCCGCGCCCTGACGCCTGGCGGTATAGTGCGACCCCGTTTGCCGGCCCTCGTTTAGCGGGCCGTCCGAAAGGCAGCAGCAATGGAGGGAATCGTGGGAAAAATAATTACGGATATGGGGCACACGGCCTTCGCCGTCCACGATATGGACGTGGCGCTCGCCTTCTACGCCAAGCTCGGGCTGACCGAGTCGTTCCGGCTCAACCACGCCGACGGCTCCCTGATGCTGATCTATATCCACATCAGCGGCGACCGCTTCCTTGAGCTCTTCCCCAACGGTCCGGAGCCGGAGAGCGGCCGGACCCACAGTTTCAGGCATATCTGCCTGCTGACGGCCGACATCTCCGCCGCCGTCGAGTCGTTGCGCGCGAACGGCGTGACGATCGACCGCGAGATCAAGGAGGGCCTGGACGGCAACCTCCAGGCCTGGATCAAAGACCCGGACGGCAACGCGATCGAGCTGATGCAACTCGTCGAGTCCTCGCCGCAGCGGCAGACGGCGCTGCGCGGATAGGTCATCCACGCTCGCCACGCGGAGGACTACCTCATGTCCGACTCACCTCGTTCGCCAGGTGATCGCGGCTGGCATGTGCTCCTGTTGGGCGGCGCGAGCGGCGTTGGCAAGACGCAGATCGGCTACCGCCTCGCGCGCCATTATGGGGTCGGTCTGACCGAGGTCGACGATTTCCAGGTGATCCTGCAGGCGATGACCTCTCCGGATGACTTCCCCGAGTTCCACTTCTAGCGATTGCAGCCGGAGTTCGCGAGCAGCATGAGCGAGGAGGAGCACCTTGCCTTCGGCCGGCGCTACGCGGGGCGGATGGCGCAGGCGATCGAACTGGTGGTCGCCAACCACCTCGAAAACCGCGCGCCCGTGCTCCTGGAGGGTGACTTCATCATGCCAGCGCTGGCCGCTCAATCCCGCTTCGGCGACTTCGACGCGGCCGGTCAGGTCCGGGCGCTCTTCCTCTATGAGGAGGACGAAGAACAGATCCGGCGGAACTATCTCGCCAGGGACGGGGAGGACCAGCCGGGGCGGGCGAGGATAAGCTGGCGGCAGTCGATGGCGATCCGCCAGGACGCGGAGCGCCTTGGCCTACCCGCCATCCCGGCTCGGCCATGGGAGACGGTGCTCCAGCGGGCGATTGCTGTCATCCAGGCAGGGTGATTCCGGTGCCCATCCTCACCGCCGGGCGTCCGGCGTCGGCGGCGGCCCCGTGATCGTCACCCCGTACCGGGCGGCGCCCGCGATGAGCCGCTCCACGTCCGCGCACCCGTACCCATCGTCGCATTCGCCGAAGTACCCCTCCATGCCCGCCGGCGTCAGGGCAATGAGGAGTCTGGCGGTTCCAGACGTGACGGCGTATCCGTGCTCGATCCCCCGCGGCAGGACCAGGCAGGTCCCCGTGACGGCTTCATGCGTTTCTTCCCCGATGAAGAACGTCAGCCGGCCTTCGAGCACGTAGACGGTCTCGTCCTCTTGGGAGTGGACGTGGCGGGGTGGCTCGTTTCCTGCCAGTTCGAGCAGTTCGAAGAGCGCGAGCCGGCCCCCTGTCTGTGAGCCGGTGACGAGTGTCCTCGCCCGGGCATGTTCGCAATCGCGCTGTGCTGTCATAATCGATGCCGACTCCATAGCTCATCTCGCCGCCCGCGTGCGGCGCAATCGACAGCGGCGGTCGCTCAGATCACCGTTGACCAAGTGTGGAGTTTGACCCGCGTCGACTCCACCAACAGTGCTCACACATTGACTCCAACATTCGGAGCGCGGACGGGTTGAGCACTGGAAGCGAGGGAGGCGTCGCGCGGTTCATGACGTCGGGGACGGACCCGACGCCGAGTCAATGCCAGATGGCGGATGGCAGGTGGATAGCATGCCCCACGAGCACGACGGCGAATTTGGCGCCCGCTTACGACGGTTTCGCGAAGCCGCGGGGCTGACGCAGGAGCAACTCGCGGGCAGGGCTGGACTCACGGCGAACGCCATCAGCGCCCTGGAACGCGGCGAGCGCCGGCGCCCCTATGCGCACACCGTGCAGGCGCTGGTCGCGGCGCTGGAGTTGCCGGCGGCGGCCGCCGAGGAGTTGGCCTCGTCGGTGCCGCGGCGCGGCGCCACGCCGCAACCCCCGGAATCTGGGATCGGCCACCTGCCCGCGGCACCGACCGGGCTGATCGGCCGCGGCGAGGACCTGGCGAACCTCGTGCGGCTCTACGCGGGCGGAGCGCGGCTGGTCACGCTCACCGGCCCGGGGGGCGTGGGCAAGACCCGCCTGGCCACGGAATTGGCCCGCGGGCTGGCCGACCGCTACACCGACGGCGCGGTGTTCGTCGCCCTCGCGCCGCTGGTCGACGCGGCGTTGGTCGTCCCGACGATCGCCCAGGCCTTGGGCGTGCGCGAGGTCGGCGGGGCGCCACTGCGCGATACCGTCCACGCCTTCCTGCGCGACTGCCAGATGCTCCTGGTCCTCGACAACCTGGAGCACCTTACCGATGCCGCCGCCGAGGTGGCCGAGTTGGTCGCGACTGCTCCGGATCTGGATCTCCTGGCGACCAGCCGGGCACCGCTGCGGCTGCGCGGCGAACGGGAATATCCGGTTCGGCCGCTGGAACTGCCGCAACTCCAGCGGATCCCCACCCTCTCTGAGGTCGCGGGAAGTCCCGCGGTAGAGCTGTTCGTGGAGCGGGCGCAGGCGGTCGATCCGGAGTTTGCGCTCACCCGGACAAACGCCGCGGCCATCGCGGCGATTTGCCGGCGGCTCGATGGGCTGCCCCTGGCGATCGAGTTGGCGGCGGCTTGGATCGGGTGCTCGACCCGACGGCCTTGCTCGCCCGGTTGGACCACGTGCTCCCGCTCCTGACCGACGGACCGCGCGACCTGCCCAGCCGTCAGCGCACGATGGAGCGCACCATCGCGTGGAGCTACGACCGGCTCGATTCGTCTGCCCAGGCTCTCTTCCGGCGCCTAGCGGTCTTCGCCGGTGGCTTCACCCTCGAAGCGGCTGAGGCGGTTGGGGCGGATCCGAACACGGCGAACAACGTGGCCCTCGGCCCGTTCCGGTTGCTCCTTGAGCAGTCCTTGGTCGCGACGGAGCCGGGGGAGGTTGTCCGGTTCCGGCTGCTTGAACCGGTACGCCAGTATGCGCACCACCTGCTGGTGGCGAGCGGCGAACTCGCGCATGCCAAGCGAGCCCATGCCGCCTGGTACCTGCGGCTCGCCGAAGCGGCGGAGGAGACCCTCGGCGGCGTGGGGGCTGATCGGATGTGGCTGGACCGGCTGGAGACCGAGCACGATAACCTCCGGGGCGCCCTTGGGTGGCTGCTCCGCGCCGGGGATGCGGGGACGGCCCTGCGGATCTCCGCCGCGCTCTGGCCCTTCTGGCACTACCACAGCCACCTGAGCGAGGGCCGTCGCTGGCTGCGGGAGGGGCTGGCGGCCGCTCCGCAGGCACCCGCATCTGTGCGGGCTCGGGCCCTGCTGGGGGCGGCCTTTCTTGCCCACTACCAGGGCGACGATGACCAGGCAAACGACTTGGTCAACGAAGCCTTGGAGCTGACCAGGGACCTCGACGACACCCACGAGGTCGTCCCTCAGCGCCGGGTGCATCTCCTCGCCCTGCTCGCGCGCGGCGTGATTGCGGAGGACCAAGGCAGCTATGACATCGCGGAGGCTTCGCTTCAGGAGGCACACCACCTGGCGTGTGCCTCGGGGGACCGGACCTGGACGGCGGTGACGCTCTTCCATCTCGGGGTGGTGGCCTACGGGCAGCGTCACGTCGAGGTCGCCGTGGCACGGCTGGAGGCGGCGCTGTCCGGCTTTCGCGCGCTTCCGGACCCGTGGGGCACCGCCAGCGCCCTCGACTACCTTGGCCTGGTGGCTACTGAACGCCCGGATCAGCAGCGCGCCGCGGCACTCTACGCCGA
This sequence comes from uncultured Chloroflexia bacterium, assembly GCA_963724285.1. Classification (GTDB taxonomy): domain Bacteria; phylum Chloroflexota; class Chloroflexia; order Thermomicrobiales; family UBA6265; genus CAVRUD01. The sequence goes on from CAVRUD010000026.1 coordinate 214,509, forward strand.
GCGCCTGCCCTCTTCCGAGAGATAGGAGCGCGAGACGGGGTCGCGGGCGGACTGGCCAACGTGGCGGTCCTGACGGCGGCCACCGGTCAGTCCGAAGCGGCGGCTCGACTGTTCGGCGCGGCGGAGGCGTTGGCCGAGGAGGTCGGGGCGCTGCCGAAGCTGCCGGAGCGCGCCGCGCACGAGCGGGGGATGGCGGCCGCACGCCGCGCGCTCGCTCCTTCGGATTTCGCGGCTGCCCACGCGGCGGGTCGGGCGCAGCCGGTGGAGCAAGTCATCGACGAGGCGGTTGCCTTGGTCACCGGTTTCGCGGCGGCACCCACAAAGACCCCCAGCACAGCCCCAGGCTACCCCGCCGGGCTGACCGAGCGGGAGGTCGAGGTGCTGCGCTTGGTGGCCAGAGGTCTAGGGAACGCTGAGGTCGCCGAGCACCTCTTCCTGAGCCGGCGCACCGTCGACGCCCACCTGCAGCGCGTCTACGGCAAGCTCGACGTCCCCAACCGCGGCGCGGCGATCCGCTTCGCCGTCGAGCACGGCTTGACCTAGTCCTCCCCGATCCGGGCTTGAAAGCCCCGCCGGGGCGCCCGGACGGGGGATTTCCATGCACCCCGACCGAAAGGTCTAACGGTCGGGCACCTCAGCATGCCCATTAGGTATCCAACATGAGTCCGATTAGGTGCCTCGATACGGTGGATTCGCTGACGCGGGGTAGCTGCCGTCTGCCTATTGT
>CAVRUD010000027.1:0-123421 GCA_963724285.1 uncultured Chloroflexia bacterium
CGGCCGTCCGCCGCAGCCGATCGGATCACTTCGACCGCCATCCGGTCCTTCATGGACCCGGTCGGGTTGGCCGGCTCCCACTTCACAAAGATGCGCGCCCCCGAGTTCGGCACCAGACGCCGGAGCTCCACCATGGGTGTCCCGCCGACAGCGGCCAGCACTCCGGCTGGCCGGCCGTCCGGAAAGGTTGTCATCGCACCAGTGAACACCCGCGGCATCGTCGGCATTGGAAGTACGGGGAACAGACGGACCGCACCCAGCTATCGGTCCAGCCACGATCGCCGCTGGCAACGACGTCGAAAGCACGGCCGTCACCGCACGGGGATCGGCGGATTCTGGCGGTGGTCGCAACACGATCCCTCGCCGAGCGTTGGTTGGCGAGTCGTCCCAGCGTAGTTGCGGGGGGCGCTCGATGGATACTGGCGGATGTGGTGGCCTTGACCCCTGACGGTGGACACCTCGTAAGAGAGGATCTGCATCATGGGAAGACAGCGTCGGGAGTTCAGCCCGGAGTACAAGGACGAGGCCGTGGGGTTGGTGATCAACACTGGCCGGACCGTTGCTGTGGTCGCTCGCGAGCTCGGCATCAACGAGGCCACGCTCGGCCGGTGGGTGAACCTCCAGAAGGACCGCCAGGGTGCCGACGACACGCCGCTGAGCGAGTCCGAGCAGGCCGAGCTGGCCAGGCTGCGCAAGGAGGTCGCTGAGCTGAAGTTGGATCGGGCGTTCCTGAAAAAAGCGTCACTCTTCTTCGCCCAGGAAGCCTCGGATACGAACGCGAAGCGTTCGAGTTGATGCACGCGGAGAAGAGCGACTTCACGATTGTCGCATGGCACGGCTGCTCGGTGTTTCGAGGTCGGGGTACTACGCGTGGACCAAGCGACCGCCCTCGGCGCGAGCGGTTCGCTGCAAGCGGATCGAGGCCAAGATGGCCTGGTTTCACGGCGAGTCCGACGAGGTCTCCGGGACACCACGGATCCTGGCCGACCTCCGCGAGGACGGCGAGATCATCTCACGCAAGACCGTCGCCAAGACGATGCGCAAGCTCGGGCTGCGCGGGATCTGCCCGAAACGGTGGAAGACCACCACCGTGACCGACAGCAACGACACCTACCCGGCGGATGCGGTCAACCGGGCCTGGGACACCGGCGTCATCAACGCGGTCTGGATCGGGGACATCACGTACTTGCGGACCTGGGAAGGGTGGCTCTACCTCGCGACCGTGATCGATGCCTGCTCACGGCGCGTGATCGGCTGGGCGATCGCTGACCACATGCGCACCGACCTGGTCGAGGACGCGTTAAAGATGGCGATCACCCTGCGTGGCGAACTCCCCGAGAAGGTCGTGTTCCATGCCGACAGAGGAACTCAATATGCATCTGAGCAGATCACCCGGTTCGCCACCGCGAACGGCATCACCCGGTCGATGGGCCGGACCGGGGTCTGCTGGGACAAGGATCTGGTTTCATATTGCACCTCCTGGCGCGGGTTGGGTGGGAACTCGGTTTCTGATGGGGCTGCCTTGCGTGGCGACGAGTCGTGGGTCGCCGGCGTCTGGTGGTTCGTAGAGTCGTTCGTTCTTGTCGTTGGCTTGGTGGGAGGTGAGCAGGCCGGCGCGGTGCCAGGCTCTTGATGGTGGAGGGGTGCACGCCGAGTCGTTCGGCGATCTCGGCCGATGCTGAGCAGTCCTCGCGCGCGGAGCCGGTCGGCGTGGCTGGGCAGGTTGTTGCTGCCGCGTAGGTCGAGCACGATCCGGGCGGTGAACGGCTTGCCGGTCGCCGGAGCGGTGACCGGCGGCGTTGAGCAGGTCGGCGGCCTCGGCGTCGGTGTGCTCGTCGAGAAGCCGGTCCAGGGCGGCGAGGGTGTCGGGGTGGGTCTGGCGGGCCTGCCAGGCCTCTCGGGGGGATCGGGATGGCAAGGTTTGAGCTCTGTCCGCCGCGGAGCCGGACGTGCAGGTGGATGTGGTCGGTCTTGACCAGGGTGACGTCGTCGATGAGGAGGCGGACCATCCGTTTGCGTTCCCGTTGCGGGGTGGCCGGGTCGGCCCACAGGGCGGGAAGTCGGCGGCCAGCGCGCGGACCCGGGCCTTGTGCTCCTCGCTGAGTGGGCGTGCGGAGCGGCGGTGGCGTGTTCGTAGTCGTCGTGGGCGGCCTGCAAGGCGCGCAGCGCGTCGTTCCAGTCGGCCTCGAGGCTGTCGGCGACGAGCCGGTTGTCCGGGTCGACGGCGAGGTAGCGGCGGCGGGCGAGGTCGGCGCGGTGGCGGGAGCGTTCGACGTGGTTGGCGGCGCAGTGTGTCGGCCTCGGCGGCGCGGGTGTCCAGCTCGGCTTGGACGGTGAGCGCGACCTCGAGGGCGAGCGGGGTGAGGGTGTCGAGCAGGAGTTGGCCGATCGCGGTGTCGACGCCGGCGCCGGGGATGGTCTGGCAGCGTGGCGCGCCGTCATCGATGGCGGCGCGCATGCACTGGTAGTCGGGCACCTCGACACCGCGGCGGGTGTGGTAGCGGATCGTCATCCGACGGCCGCAGCGCCCACAGACCGCGAGGCCCTGCAGCAGCGCGGGGCCTTCCCGGGCTGGGCCGGCGGCCCGGTCGGTGCCGTGGGCCTGGGCGTTGCCCAGCAGCAGCTTCTGGTTGGCCTCGTACTGCTCCCAGCCGATGTATCCGGGGTGGGCGTCGGGGATCAGCGCGACCCACTGGTCACGCGGGACGACCTCGAAGGTCTTCTTCCCGTTGGCGCCCACGCGTTCGCGGCGGCGGCCGTAGGCGAACGCGCCGGCATAGCGCGGGTTGTGCAGGGTGCGCAGCACCCGCCAGTGCTTGAGCGGCATCCAGGCCAGCTCGCCCTTGTGCGTGCCGGTGCGGACCCGGACCGGGAACAGCAGCCCGGCGGCGTTGAACTCGGTGACCACGGCGCGTGCGGAGCCGGTGCGGGCGAAAAGGGTGAACACCTGTCGGATCGCGTCTTGGACGCCGGTGTCGGGGTCGAGCACCACGCGGCCGGCCGGGTCGTAGACCAGCCCGACCGGCAGCGGCATCTGCAGTTCGCCGCGGCGGGCCTTCGACAGCTGGCCGCCGCGCAGCCGGGCGCGGATGAAGTGCAGCTCGGCCTCGCTCATGGTGCCCTTCAGGCCGAGCAACAGCCGGTCGTTGAAGTCGGCCGGGTCGTAGAGGCCGTCCTCGTCGCAGATCAGGGTGCCGGCCAGCGCGCAGATCTCCAGCAGCCGGTGCCAGTCGGCGTTGTTGCGGGCCAGCCGGGACACCTCCAGGCCGAGCACGATCCCGGCCTCGTCCGATGCCGACCTCGGCGACCAGCCGTTGGAAGCCTTCGCGGTCGGTGGCCGAGGCGCCGGACTGGCCCTGGTCGGTGTCGATGACCACCACCCGGTCGCTGGGCCAGCCCAGTGCCACCGCGCGCTGCCGCAGCCCGTACTGCCGCTGGGTGGACTCGGTGTTGGTGAGCACCTGACGCAGCGTGGACTGCCGGACGTACAGGTAGGCGTCCCGGCGAAGATGCTCGGCGGTGACCTTGCTCGCGGCCTCGATCCTCTCCGCCGCCACCGAACTGGTTGGCTTCACTGTCGCTCCTCTCGTGTTCCTCAGGCATGGGCCAGGGTCATCGCGGCCAGGACCCGCACCAGTTCCCTCGGCCCGGCCGGCCGGACAGCCGGACAGGCCGGCACGACTGCCCGCGGCGGCCGAGGGAGGTTCCGGCATGGGTTTGGTGCAGGTCGAGGCGGCGCGGATCCACCCGGCCACCCCCTTGCCGGCGAGCACTCCGAGCCCCAACCGCCAGCCGTCGGCGCCGCCGCCGAGGGCGGCCGCCCGCATCTGTTCGTACCGGTCGAGCGAGCCCGGCCGAGCGGCCGGCTCAACCTGCTCCGGGGTCCACTTTTCCGACTCCGGCGCCTGCCCAGCGCCCGTTCGATCGAGCGCGGATGCACCCGCACCCCGAACTCCTCGGCCAGCGGCTCGACCAGGTCCGCCGGCCGCAGCGAGGCGTCGGCGGCCAGCAGCTCCTCGGCGTGACGCGAGCACCTGCTCGGTGAGCTTGTGCGCCCGCCGAGGGCCGGGCCGGGCCGGCACCAGCGCAGGCAGCCCACCCTGGGCCAACGCCGCGGCCGCCTGGTAGTACGAGGGGCGGGAGAACCCGAACCCGGACGCTGCGTGCGCCACCGGCACCCCGTCGACCTCCACCCGGCGCACCATCTCGTACTTGACCTGCACCAGGTCCCGGGGGTCGAAGAACTCCGACCCGGCGAACTCCTCATCGACCACCGACTCCGGGCGCGGGTTCAGGGTGCGCGCCTCCCGCAACGCATCCACCTTCGGGTCCTCACCCGGCGCCTGCCCATCGCTGCCTCCCGAATCACATTGATGTAAATATGATTACGCCGCCGATCTGCTTGAGCCAAGCGACACGCCGATGCACAACCCACGTGATTCTGCCTTGAGTACAGGGTCAATACAGCAGCAGCACGTGCCCCAGACTGTTCCGACGCAACCGGCCCGGCGTAATTCACCTGACACTTACGGCATAGTCTGCTTTACAGTCCCGCCGATGTCGCTGACGTCACCCGGTCGAGGAGATCGGCGAGCTCGAGGAGATCGTCGAGCCGGAACGGGCATCTCCCGGCCGCCATCACCACGAACACCGGCGGGTCCACCGCGTCGGTCCACCCGACCGGCAGCGAGTGCTGGACGCCATCCTCGTCGAGGAAGAACACCCGATCCTCGGCCCAGGTCTGACGGACCGCGAGGAACACGAACTCGCGGCCACTCCACGGATGGAACGGTGCGTTACCCGGATAGTCCGCTGCGCAGCAACGGAATCAGGAGTAGTTGACGACACGGAACAAACCCCGGGTCGAGCGTGTCGTGCAGTACGTCCGCGGCAACTTCTGGGCCGGGGAGTCCTTCGTCGACCTGGCCGACGCCCAGGCACGGGCCGAGGTCTGGTGCGCGCACCGGGCCGGGATGCGGGTCCACGGCACCACGCAGCGTCGCCCCGCCGAGATGTTCGCCGAGCTCGAAGCGGGCTGCCTGCTGCCGGTCCCGGCAGCCTATGACCAGCCGATCTTCACCCGGGTCAAGGTGCACCGCGACTTCCACGTCGAGGTCGCCAAGGCGCTCTACTCGGTGCCCGAGGCGCACCTGGGTCGTTACCTGGACGCCCGCGCGGACAGCGAGCTGGTCAAGCTCTACTCCACCGGCGGCCCCGCTGGTGCAGGTGGCGGCCGGCTGGTGAAGACCCACCCACGTCAGCCACCCGGCGGCCGGTCCACCGACCCCGCCGACCTGCCCGAACACAAGGCCGGCTACGCGATGCGGGACCTGACCCGCCTCATCGCGATCTGCGCCGGACACGGACCCAGCATCGGGATCTACGCCGAGCGGCTGCTCGACGACCCGCTGCCCTGGACCAGGATGCGCAGCGTCTACCGGCTCCAAGGCCTGGTCACCCGCTACGGCCCCGACCCCGTCGAGACCGCCTGCACCCGGGCGCTGGACCTCGACGTGGTCAGCGTGTCGAAGATCGCCGCGATGCTGGCCAAGGCCACCGAGCAACAGCAGCCCATGCTGCCCGCCATGCCCACCATGGCCGGCACTGGCCACAACACCCAAGGCGGCCGGTTCGCCCGCGACCCCGGCGAGTACGCCCATTCACGCACCACCCCGACCAGCGTTCAGCTCACATTGATCCCCGGTGGCGAGCAGGAAGCCAGGACGACCCGCTCATCTGGGAGCGCATCCGCACAATCCCGGACCGCGAGTTCTGGGATGTCCACCTGGCTGCAAAACAGGACCTGCTCGACCTGCTCGACGAGCGCTCTCGGCGGCGCTGGGCAGCCGGTGGAATCCACCCGGCCCAGGTCGTCTCCGCGGGCCCGTTCCTCGACCGGTCGGTCTTCACCATCTGCTTTGCCCGCCGGTTCGCAACCTACAAGCGCGATCAATCTCGCCCTTCCACGATGTCGACCGGCTGGCCCGGGATCCTAAACAACCACGACCGCCCGGTCCAGATCGTCTTCGCCGGCAAGGCCCACCCCGCCGACGAGGGCGGCAAGAAGCTCATTCAGGAGATCATCCACCGCGCCCGTGACCCGCGACTGGGGGGCAGGGTGGCCTTCGCCGAGGACTACGACATGTTCCTGGCGGCGCACCTCGTCTCCGGCGTGGACATCTGGCTGAACACCCCCCGTGCGCCAATGGAAGCGAGCGGCACGAGCGGAATGAAAGCGGCCATCAACGGCGTTCCAAACGTCAGCATCCTCGACGGCTGGTGGCGGGAAGGCTGGCGCCCGGACAACTCCAATGGCTGGGGCATCTCGCCGGTGCCGCTCCACGAAGCGGAGCAGGACGCCGCAGAGGCCGATCTGGTCTACGAGGTCCTGGAGAACGAGGTCCTCCCGCTCTACTACGACCGCGACGCCACCGGCCTGCCGGCAGGCTGGGCCCGGGTCGCCAAGGAAGCAATCCGGACCACCGCCCCGCGCTTCTCCGCCCGCCGGATGGTCATCGAGTACATTCACCGGCTGTACCGGAACGCTGCGGCCGGGCGGGGGTTGACGGAGTAGGACAAAAGAACGACCTCACCCCTACCCGCTCGCCATTGCGATGGCGAGGGGAATCAGTGGTGCGTGTTCCTCTTTCGCCCTTGACAATAAGCACAAATATTCTATGTGATTCAAGCGGAACACCCGGCGTGGGTGCGGGTCTGGGCAGCCAGCAGGCGCCCAACACACCCGGCTCGGGTTCCCAGCCGCCATCCAGGTCCCGGGCTACCCCGCGCTCCCGGATCACCCCCACAGGTGATCGGGTCGCAGCGACCCGCGGACCACTAGGCCATCGACCGCCCATCCCGGAGGATCACCGGTGCCGACGCGTCCCCGTCGTAGGGGCAGACCGATGTGTCTGCCCGCGTCATCCGCCCACCCGGTCCCTGGTTGGACACGCCGTCTCCGACCGCGAAACGTCGTGGTCGGCAACCGGGCGGACACATCGGTCCGCCCCTACAACCCTGTCCCCAATCCGCACCGTCCTCCCCCTTCCGCCTGCCCTTCCTTAGTGCAGCGGGGGGAAGGGGGTTGGGGGGTTCAGGGGGCCTCTCTCCGTCTGGGAAAACGGCACGGCCAGACGCCCCCTCCACCGCAGTGGGCTAGGGGAGAGAGGGGGTAGGGGTGAGGTCCTTTTTGGTATCTTAGCGGTGACAACAGTCCCGATATGCCTGGCACGGTCTTCCGACCGTGCCACCGGCACGAAAGGATCACGACCGATGAGCGACGACAAGACCAACGGAACCCCACCGACGCTGACAGACCGCCAGGGCCACCCGATCAGCGACAACCAGAACAACCGCACTGTCGGCGACCGCGGACCGACCGTCCTTGAGAACTACCACTTCCTCGAAAAGATCAGCCACTTCGATCGCGAACGCATCCCGGAGCGGGTGGTCCACGCCCGCGGCGCCGGTGCCCACGGCTACTTCGAGGCCTATGGCACCATCGGCGACGAGCCGGCCAGCACCTACACCCGGGCCAAGCTCTTCCAGGAGAAGGGCAAGCGCACACCCATCTTCATCCGCTTCTCGACCGTCATCCACGGCGGCCACTCGCCCGAGAACCTGCGCGATCCGCGCGGCTTCGCCGTCAAGTTCTACACGGAAGATGGCAACTGGGACCTGGTCGGCAACAACCTGCCGGTCTTCTTCATCCGCGACGCGATGAAGTTCCCCGATATCGTCCACTCCTTCAAGCCGGATCCGGTCACCAACCGCCAGGACCCCAACCGGCAATTCGACTTCGTCAGCAACACGCCCGAATCGATGCACATGATCTCCTGGCTCTTCTCCCCGCGCGGCATCCCCGCCAACTACCGGCAGCAGGAAGGCTTTGGAGTCAATACCTACAAGATGGTCAACGCCGAGGGCGTCGGCGTCATCGTGAAGTACCACTGGACCCCGAAGCAGGGCATCCGCTCCCTCACCCAGGCCGAAGCCGACAAGATCACCAACTTCAACCACGCCACCAAGGACCTGTACGACGCGATCGAGCGCGGCGACTACCCCGAGTGGGAGCTTTCCGTCCAACTCATGTCCGACGACGACCACCCGGAGCTGGACTTCGATCCGCTCGACGCCACCAAGACCTGGCCGGAAGACCAGTTCCCGAAGCGCCCGGTCGGCCGCATGGTCCTCGACCGCAACCCCGTCAACTACTTCGCCGAGGTGGAGCAGGTCGCCTTCGGCACCGGCGTCCTGGTCGACGGCCTGGACTTCTCCGACGACAAGCTCCTCCAGGGCCGCACCTTCTCCTACTCCGACACCCAGCGCTATCGGGTCGGTCCGAACTATCTGCAGCTGCCGGTCAACCAGCCCAAGGTTCGGGTCGCGACGAACCAGCGCGACGGCCAGATGACTTACAACGTCGATGGCAACGAAGCAGGCGCCAATCCGCACATCAACTACGAGCCAAGCTCCCGCAACGGTCTCGTCGAGGCCCCTTCGGGCGGCACGCCGCACACGCCCTACGTTTCCGGCCACGTCGTCCGCCAGAAGATCAGCCGCACCAACGACTTCGCCCAGGCCGGCGAGCGCTACCGCACCATCGAACAGTGGGAGCGGGACGAACTGGTCTCCAACCTGATCTCCAACCTGGCCCAGTGCAACCCGGACATCCAGGAGCGGATGGTGGGCATGCTCACCAAGTGCGACACCGAGTACGGCGCCCGCGTCGCCGAAGGCCTCGGCATCACCGTCAAGGACCGCGAGTTGGTCGCATCCGGCGACGACGACTAGCGCACTATCGGCTATCGCTCCAGAGCATGACGAACCGATCGAAGGGCCGCCCTGACATGGGCGGCCCTTCGGCGTACTTCTGCGGATGTGTCGGCATCGGTGGCGCCGCGTTGGCGTCGCCCGGGGCTAAAGACCCGGGCTGACCCCAATAACCCGGCTGAAGCCGGCTGCCACCCGTCTCGATTATCGGAGAGATCCGACGTTCCAATCCCCGTTGTTGCAGCCCCCTTCAGGGGGGTTATCGGGTTCAGCCCCGGGTCTTTAGCCCCGGGCGACGCCTGGACGGCGCTCCGGTTTGCTCCGGCCGGCAGTGGTTGCGGCATCACCCATTCCCCGGGCAACGCCACCACCGCACCACCCATTCACCCCAGGCAACGCCATCGCCACGTGCCGAGAATGACCCCGCGCCACCCCCGCACGGCGCCCCTATATGCGCCCAGCGCGACGCCCTCGCGACCATCGCCAACATCCGTGCGCTCGCGCCGCCACCAGGCCAACGCCGCGAGGCGTGATTCAACGCAAACCACGGAAGTGCCCGTCCATCGCCAGCGATTACACGACGGCCCCCACCCGCACCAGCGCAGCCGCGGCAGGACCGAGCAGCGCTTTCGGCGTCCCGGCGACGATGGTTGTTTCGACGAGCGGAATCCCGCCGTGCAGGTCGACCACGAGGAGATCGGCACGGCGCCCCTCGACGATCGCGCCCCGGTCGTCGAGCCCAACAGCCGAGGCCGGCGTAGCGGTCACCAGACGGGCCGCCGCCGGGAGATCGAGCGCACCGGCACTGGCCACCTTGAAGATCGCGGTCAAGAGGGAGGGGGCGTGGTAATCGGCCACCAGCAGGTCGACCAGACCAAGGCCCACGAGATCGAGGGCGCTGGTGTTGCCCGTCAGCGAGCGGCCGCGGACGACGTTCGGGGCGCCGGCGGCGATGTGCATACCCCGCTCACGGGCGCGCTCGGCGGCGGCCAGGCTGACGGGGAACTCGGCGATGGTGCAGCCGAGTCCGACCATCTGGTCGACACGATCGGGAGAATCGTCGTCGTGAGACGCCAGGATGATGCCGCGCTTCGCCGCCTCATCGGATACCCGCGTAAGGGTCTCGTGGGCAAGGGCGTCGGTGGCGGCAACATGGCCAAGGCGGCGCACGATCTCGGCCTCGACGTCGGCGTCGGTGGCTTCCGGCCCAAATCCGGACCGGATGGAGCGGCGCAGGGCATTCAGGTCGCCGTATTGGCCCTGCCCGGGGATGTGCTCGTTGAGGGAGATCAGGGCGGGCGTTGACCGGTCGATGACCCCCAGCAGGGCATCCAGCGCGCCGGGCGTCCGCAGGTCGAGTCGATGGAGGATGTTGTGCTCCACCAATCGGTGCGGCGCCGCGCGAAAGTCGTCCACCGCCAGCGCCATCTCGACGCCGTGCTCGACGCTCCGGCCAAATCCGGCCTTGTTGGCGAAGTAGATGCCGTGGAACTGGGTGGTCACGCCCGCGGCGGCCAACTTCCGGTCGTAGACCGAGAGGGCGTAGGCCGGATCGAGGTCGGCGCCCGCCCGTGGCGCGACTTCCCGCTCGATGTTATCGGCGTGGAGATCGATCAGGCCAGGCAGCACATAGCGGCCGCCCAGGTCGGCGACATCCGGCGCGGCGGGGAACGTCCGCTCCGAAACCTCGACGATCTGCTCACCTTCGACGGCGACGGTGCCCCCGGCGATGACGCGGTCCGGCGTCACGATCTGGGCGTTGGTAAGGAGGTAGCGGTTCTCTGGCATGCGGCCTCCGCGCTAACAGTCTGTTCTCCGGCGACGGGCTAGGCGGTTTCCCTGAGCGGTGGGGAAAGGTGTTCGATGGTCCCCGAAGAGACCAACCGGCCATGGTCCAAGGCAAGGACATGGTCGGCAAGCCGACGGACCAATGCGATGTCGTGGAAGATGCCAAGAATAGTCGTCCCCGCTTGCCGCGCCTCATCGAGCAGCGCAACCACGGTCTCCTGATTGCCGGCATCGAGCGCCGACGTTGGCTCATCCAGGAGCAGGAACCGGCTCGGCGCGATCAACGCACGGGCGATATTCACCCGTTGCTGCTCGCCGCCGGAGAAGAGCGCCGGGAACCCGTCGAGATGATCGGTGGGTAGCCTCAAGCGACGCAACAGATCGGCGGCACGCTCTCGCGCCTCGGGCGAAGGGATGCCCCGGTCGCGCAGGGGCGTGGCGACGAGATCGACCGCCGTCACCCGCGGCGTCGGCCGCAGGAATTGCGACACATACCCAATCTCCCGCCCCCGGATCGCCACAATCTCGGCATCCGGCGCACTGGCGAGGTCGGTGATGCTCCCCTCCGCCGAGCGATAGAGGGCGCGGCCCGCGCTTGGCAGGTAGGTCCGGTACAGGCACTTGAGCAGCGTCGATTTGCCCCCGCCACTCGGACCCACCACCGCCACGAAGGCCCCCTCGGCCACCTCGAACGATGCCGGCTGCAACCCTTCGACCCGCTTGCCGCCGAGCAGGTGCAGCGTGAACGTCTTTTCGAGATTCTCTACCTGGAGCAGCGGCGACGTCACAGGCCCTCCAATGTGGGGTGATGGGAGATTGATCGTTAGGAATCGGCGGAAAGATCGCCCCTGTTACTCGCCTCTGATCCCCAACTACGGATTGATCGAACTCACGAGCAGTTGCGTGTACGGGTGTTGCGGGTCTTCCAGGATCTGATCGGTCAGGCCGGACTCCACCACCCGGCCGTTCTTCATGACGAGCGTGCGTTCGGTGAGCAGGCGGATCACCCCGAGATCGTGCGACACGATCAAAAGGGTGATGCCGGACTGATTCTGCAACTCGCGGATGAGGTCGAGCACCCCGGCCTGGACGGAGACGTCCAGGCCAGAGGTGGGCTCGTCCAGCAGCAAGAGGGGCGGCTCGTTCGCGACGGCCTTGGCGATCTGGACACGTTGCTGCATCCCGCCGGAGAAGAAGGCCGGCGGATCGTCCATCCGTGCCATTGGCACTTCCATCCGCGTGAGCAGACCCCCGGCCCGCTCGCGGATATCGGCCACCCGGCGCCACTTCACCGCCATCAGCCGCTCTGCCACATTGCCCCCGGCGGAGATGCGCAGATTGAGGCCCTTCTGCGGGTGCTGATAGACGATGCCCATGGCGAAGTTGCGCAGTTGGCGCCGTTCGGCCGTGCTCGCTTCGAAGATATTCCGCTGCCCATCGGCGAAGGTGCCCAGATACGCCTCGCCGGAGGTCGGCGAAACATCGCCGTAGAGCGCTGCAAGCAACGTGCTCTTCCCGGATCCGGACTCGCCCACGATCCCCAGTGTCCGGCCCTTCGCCAGCTCGAACGACACCCCGGCGCAGGCGATGATCGCGCCGCAGTTCGCGCAGGCATTCGTCTCGCGCTCCGGCCCGGTCAATTCCAGGCAACCTGAGCAGCCCTGCCCGTATCGCTTCGTCACGCCGTGGACACGAAGTAGAGCGGGGACACGGCTGATGCCTTGAGGGGGACAGCCCTGCGGACTGTGGGGGAGAAGGGGAAGGTATCATGACGATGTCCTCTCCCCCTCACGGCGCAGCCGTGTCTCCCTCAAAGCTGTCAGCCTTGTCCCCCTCGGGGCGCAGCCCCGTCCCCCTCCGTTTCTCGCAGTACGCCGTATCAGAGCAAGCGTACGCTCGCGCGCCGCCCTCCCGGATGATCTCGTCCAGGTAGGTGTCGGTCGCGCCGCAGAGGGGGCAGGCCCGACCGGCGAACTCCTCGACGCGGAAGGGGTAATCCTCGAAATCGAGTGGCACGACGTCGGTATACGGCGGAACCGCGTAGATCCGCTTCTCCCGGCCCGCGCCGAGGAGCGTCAGGTGCTCCGACTGGTTCAGGCGATGGATATCCCAGCGTGGGATCGGGCTGGGCGACATGACGTAGCGGCCGTTAACCAGCACCGGGTACCCGGCCGCCCGGCTGATCTCGCCGTTCGTGACGATATCTTCGTAGAGGTGGACCCAGACTCGGGTGTAGTCCGCTTCGGCGTGCAGTTGCCGGGTGACGACCTCGCGCGGCTCGACCATCCGCAGCATTTCCGGCATCGGCACCTGCAGAACCAGCACCTGATCGGGCCGCAACGGTTCTTCCGGCACCCGGTGCCGGGACTGGATCACCGTCGCGGCGGTCGTGTCGGTGGTGGTCTCGACGCCCGGTGCGGTCCGCTCGACCAGGCGGCGAATGTTGACGGCGTTGACGCTGGCGTCCGTCCCCTGGTCGATCACCTTGAGCGTGTCCGTTGGCCCGATCACCGAGAGGGTCAGTTGCAACCCACCGGTGCCCCACCCCCGGCCGATCGGCATCTCGCGGGAGCCAAACGGAACCTGGTAGCCAGGGATCGCGACGGCCTTGAGCATCGCCCGCCGGATCTCCTTCTTCGTCTGCTCGTCGAGGAAGGCGAAGTTGTACCCCGGCTGGTCTCCCGCCAGGGCGGAGAGCCGCGGCGTGGCACTGCTCGGTGGCACCACATTCGGTGTATCGGTCATGCCCACCGCTGCCCCGCTTGTCCCGCGGCTCATGCTCCTTGCCTCGATTCTCCCGCCGCCGCGAGGTTCGCCAGCCGCCCGAACCGGAGTCGGTCAAGCTGCGACTGGAAGGTGACGTAGTGGGGCAACTTGAGGTGCTCAACGAACCCGGAGGACTCAAGCGCATCACAATGCTGCAAGACAAACTCCTCGTCCGCCGCTGGCCCATCGTTGCCGGGGATGCTGAGGGCGAGATCGAGGATGGACATCGCGATCGCCTTGCGTTCGTTCTGGCCGAAAACGACCCCGTAGCCAAAGTCGAACCCGTCCGGCTGGGTATCTTCGCCGTTGCCGCCAGCACCGGCCGCCCCGCTACCTCCAACCCCCGAGGCCGAGTGCGACACACCTTCCACTTCGGTGATCGCGACCGTGCCGATGGTGACCGGGTCGCCGGTGAGGGGGTGCGCTACCTGCACGGGAAGGTCGCCGGTGCGCAACTCGGCGATCGTCGGATGGCCCGCGCCGAAGCCTCGCATCACGCTGTAGGCCATGCCGACCATGAAGCCGGTCTCACCCCGGGCCAGGGCCTGCAAGCGGGCCGAGCGCGGCGCTGGGTACCGGGGAGCCTCGCGGGTGATGTCGAACGGTTCAGGATCGCCAATTGGCGTTTCAGGTACCGGCGCGATGAGCCCTTCGTCGCGCAGGTGATCGACGACCTTCGGGAACTCGGGCCGCACCGGGGGATCTGCAGGAGGATCGCCGTTCTGGCTGGCAACCTGGTGTCCCTTGCCATTCAGGCGAGCGGGAGAGACGTCCTGGGCTGCGTCGGTCTGGCCGATCCGGAGTAGGCGCTGGGTATAGTCCCTGGTTCGACCCAAAACCTGACCTCCGGGGATCTCTTTGAACGCCGAGGAGATCCGCCGCCGGACCCGAAGCGCCGACCCGGGAACCGGCAGGCTGTAGCCAACCCGAGGCAGGGTCGATCGATATGCCCGGAGCAGGAACGACGCCTCGATCGGATCTCCCTCCACCTGCTGGATCGCCAGGGCGGCGAGATCGGGCGCGTACAAACCGCCCTCGCCCATCACCTGGTCGACGAGCAGCCGGAGCCCGATGCCGGGCTTGGCGGAAGAACCGGCGGGCGTCCTATCCGCCCCGTCTTGGACCAGGGCTTCGGCGGCCGAGATCGCCTCCAGCCCGCCTTTAACCGCGGTGTAGGCCATTGGCCACCTCCTGGATGTCGCCCGCGTCATCGGCCGGAGTCCGCGTCTGTCGCGCATCCGAGATTCGTGTCGAGCGTGGGAGGCACATCACCCGCCCACTGGCATCTACAAAGACCACGTCGATCCCGAGCGGCGCGGCGGCATTCACCTCGGCCAGACTGAGCGAGATCCTCCGCGGACCAGCCGGGGACGGTCGCCACGGTTCCAGGAGGGACGCCGGGACCGGACAGGCCGACAATCGATCCCGCTCGTTCCATCTAGCGGCGGAACGAGCGAGACGAGCGTGGCGCCTTCGTCCGGATAGGCCGGTTGCCCTCGCTTGAGCAGTGCGGCCAATCCGGCGGGCAGTTTGCCGAGGGCGAGCACGTAGTCCGCTTCCGGTGCCGGAACCTCCCGGCATCCCGTAACCGACCGGACGTACCGCGCGAACTCCTGGCTGGTCTCCGCCGCGCGATCATCGTTGCCGCGGGCCACGGCGAACGTCACTTCGTGATCGAGCAACGTCTGAGCGACAGCCGCCAGTCCCTTTGCCGCCGGGAACGGCGTGTTCTCGTCGAGCACCGTCAACTGTCGGACGGTGCCGGGCCGGGCCATCGCATCGAGCAAAACTCTGAAGACAGCTTGCGGCCCCGCGCTTGTCTGGAACAGGTCGCCCGGCGAGGCGACCGCGGGTTCCGGGCTCATTGATGCATCTCCTCGAACTCGACCCGGGTCGAGGCCACCTCCTGCCAGGACTGCGCGTCCCGCTCGGCGATAACCGCCGCCTGTGCGTCCAGCAGGTCGGAAATCTGTGGCGTAAGCGGGTGACCAGCGGCCAGAGCGGCATCGAGGATCGCGGCCGCCAGCGCGGTCTCCGGCGCCCGCCCGAGTCTTACCCCATGTCCCGGCTCCCCGCCGACCGTCGCGGCCGCCTCCGTGACCAGGACCTCACCGGCATTGAAGACGACGCCCCGAACCGGCTCGCGCATCCGGAGCATCAGCACGCCGGGCCGTGGCGGGGACGTGACGTCAACCGGAAATCCAGCGTCCTCGGTGAGCACGGCTTCCGCGAGCGAATGCAGGGGTTCGGCATCGGCCTGGGCAAGGATCTCGAAGCGGCGGTTGCGGCCTTCGGCGGCGTTTTCGCCGCGTCCCGACCGTTCATGTCCATTGCTATCCATCGGCCCCATCCATTCCCCTGGTTCAGCGCCCGCCCCGATTGAACGCCGCTCCGCCATCCTACAGAGGCCGGTCCAATCTGTAAAGCCTTACAGACGTTGTGCGAAGAGGGTGGAACGGGGGTGTGCCCCATCGTAGTGCGTGGGGCCGCTGGCGCTCGCCGGACCGGCACCGCCCGTCCGTCGTAGGGGAGGGTCCTGCGCCCTCCCACGGCCGGAGGCCGTAACGCCGTGTACAGGACGCCGGTATGCCCTCCTGCGTCGGGCATCGGGAGGGCGCAGGACCCTCCCCTACGACGACGGGCGCAAAACCGTAAGGTGCACCCGTGGAACGGCACCAGGTCGGTCCGGTCCGATCCGAACGGATCAACGCTACCCCCAAGGTACGTCCGCCGACTGACAGCTCGGTTAACGAGCCGCAAAGCTTTACAGAGGTGCTTGACATGGATTGCTTGGGCCGTCAGAGTTGCGCCATGCCACCCCGAGATGAGCCCTCCAACCCATCGCCGCCGTTCCGGTTTTCCCTGGCGCCAACCGTCCACGTCGACGGCCGGTCCACCTCGGAGTCGCTACTGCCGTTCGTCCGCTACCTGGAGGGAGCGCTCGGCCTGTCCGTCCTTATCGTTTCGGAAGGCGGGTACGCGGAGACGCTTGCGGCACTGCGCGAAGGTCGACTCGACGCCGCCATGCTGGGCGAGATCGCCTCCCGCCAGGCGGAGCTAGGCGGCGGCGTCGAGCCCCTCGTGGCCCCGGCCTCCGCCGGCGACGAGGCGCCCACCTACGAGAGCGTGATCATCACCCGCCTGGATACCGGCATCCACGACCTCTCCGGCCTGCGCAAGGCGACCATCGGCCTGGTCGACAAGCAATCGACCTCCGGCTACCTGGTACCCCGCGCCATGCTGCGCGAAGCCGGCCTGGACCCGGACACGGACGTCACCGTCCGTCTTTTCGGCAACCACCGCGCCGTGATCGAAGCCGTCATCGCCGGCGACGTCGTGGCCGGCGGCATCCACGCGGGCCGGCTCAAGCCGCCGTCGCTCGATCGCGGCCCGGACTATGCCCGACTGCGCATCCTGGCCACGTCTCAACCGATTCCCCTGGGACCGCTGGTGGTGCGCTCTGACCTGTCACCCGGGACGCGGGCCGCCCTCACCACCGCGATGCTGCGGGTCCACGAGGCCGATCCTGCCGCCGCGTACGTCCTTCTCCGCGCCGGTCTGCGCTTCACGCTGGCCACCCGTCGCGCCAACCCGACGCTGAAGAGCATCGCCGCCCTCGCCGGAGTCTCCTACGCCACCGTTTCCCGCGTCGTGAACGGGGCCGGCTACGTCGCGCCGGAGACAGCGGCGCGCGTCCAGGCCATCGTCCACGAACTCGGCTATCGCCCCAACGGCAACGCCCTGACGCTCCAGGGCCAGCGGGCCCCGCTCGTCGGCTTGGTCGTTCCAGGCCGCCCCAGCGAGATGAGCCCGGTCCTTTCGGACCTCTGGGAGACCCTCAGCGCCGATCTGGCAGCCGCCGGGGTGCCGCTGGTGCTCTGCCCTGCCGGTAGCGCGGCGGGCATGAGCATCGCCCTCGACATGCTCCAGGACGGACGCCTCGGCGCGCTCGTGGTCACCGATGAAACGGCAGCCCATCGCGATCTTGTCGATGTCGCCCGCACCGGCCGTGTGATCATCGCCGTCGGCTCCAACTTGACCTCGACCGCTCCCGGCATCGTTCACGCAACCGCTTCCAGGGCAACCGAGACGGTCCTGGGAACGCTGGGGGTTGGGAGATAGGAACCCTACCCCTCTTTCACCTCGATCACGACGTACTCCCTGCGGTGGCGGGGCGACTCTATCGCTCAGTGAGACGACCGTAAGGCTGTGCGGAGACCGAGAGATTAAGGCGAATCCGAAAACTCATTAGTTCTTTGTGAATCCGTTGTCCACATTCGATGACGATGCGGACCCCAGGCGCTGTTATTTATGTGCAGTTGACGCTAAGATGGAATCATCCAACCGAAGGTCGCACGCCCCCGCCCCGGCGAACAGACACCGGGTTACGGTTTTTCGGCGTTAGACGGCGCGAGCATTGGAGGACGTTCCATGGCGGGAGCGATGCTGCGAGACCGCTCCGATCTGCCCGGCCCAGCGGACGAGCTATTCCATCTCGACGGGGCGGCCCCACCCGCTCGCCCGGACAGCGACCAGAGCGGCTCGGCCGGGCACGGACCACGCCGCCTCGCGATCGGGGAGTCTGCCCTGGTCCCCTGGTTGGAGCGGCAACTGGCGGCCCGGGATTGGCGCCAGGCCGATCTGGCCCGGGGTCTGGGCATCAGTACGGGCATGGTCAGCAACTGGCTGACCGGTCAGCGCCGGGTCAGCCCATACTACTGCGAGCGGATCGCCGCCCTATTCGGCGCGGATGTCGACTACTTGCTGGCCCTGGCCGGCCACCGGCCGATGGTCCTCTCAACCGATCCCGACGACCCCATCGAGCAACTCGTGACAAAGCTGCGCCGGATCAGGTTGACCGAGGATCGCTTCGATACCCTCTCCGATGTGCTGGACGGGATGTTGACCCGGGACCGCCGGGACGAGCGCGGACGGCAAATGGCCCTCCCGGTCGCGTTCGGCGGAATCGTTGCGAACGACGGCGAATAGGTCAGTGCGACGGCCGGGTCACGCATCGCATTGGTAATGGCGCTCGATCGAGGCCGGGCGGACACGGGTATCCTCTCCTACAAAGCGCAACGCCTTCCGAAACTCCTTCCCTGAATGCGCCATCCCGATCCCCGCCCGGTCCCCGTAGGGGCGCATGGCATGCGCCCGGTTTCCCCAACCGCGTTGCCCGATTCGGGAATTGAATCGCACGGAACAGGGACCAGACTGGCCGACGCGGATCGTGCCGCTGAGCAACAGGGCGCATACCATGCGCCCCTACAGACCGGGATCGTGGTGACAGTGGCAGTGCCGGCGTAGGGGCGGACCTCCGCTTCCGCTTGGACGCATGCAGTTGCCGCTGCCTTGGCGCCCGAACCACCCCGCACGTCGATTGCCCATGGCGGGGCGGCGTTAAGCGTGAGTTCCGCGGCTTCCGCCCCGACGGGGGAGCAAACGGGGGGCGACCGCTGTGTGCTCTTAGGGACCTCTTAGGCGGGACCGGGATGATGAATGGGACGCCGGCACCTGCCGGCGCGAGTACGCAGCATTGCACACAGACTCAAAAGGGATTCCTGTGACGTCACGACGAAAAACGTACACCCGCCGCGCGCTCATCGCCGCCGGCGCGCTGACCGTCGGCTGTGCCGCGGTCGGCACGGGCGGCTACGTCGCCTTTCAGCGGGCCACCGAACCAATCAGCAACATCGGCGAGGTCGACTTCGCCACCGCGCTCGCCATCCCGCCGCTGCTCGACCCGGAACCCGGTGAGGACGGCCGCAAACACGTCGACCTCACGCTCCAGACCGGTTCGTCGCAGATCGTACCCGGCGGCACCGCGGAGACCTGGGGCGTGAACGGGCCGTTCCTGGCGCCGACACTGCGCGCCCGGCGAGGCGACGACCTCGCGGTCACGCTCCGCAACGAGCTGCCGGAGGCGACCACGATCCATTGGCACGGGATGCACCTGCCCGCGGCGATGGACGGTGGGCCGCACCAGATGATTCCTGTAGGCGAGACATGGCAGCCGGCGTGGACGGTCGACCAGCCCGCGGCGACGCTCTGGTATCACCCGCATCCGCACGGCGCCACCGCCGAGCACGTCTACCGCGGCGTTGCCGGGATGATCCTGCTCGACGACGACGAGAGCGCCGGGCTCGTGCTGCCCAGGGAGTACGGGGCCGACGACATCCCGTTGATCATTCAGGACAAGAACGTCGACGACGCCGGCGACATGAGCCTGGACGATGGCGGGTTCGTCGAGCAGATCTTCGGCTCCAGCAACTTCGGCATCCTCGGCGACACGATCCTGGTCAACGGAACCTACGGTCCCGTTTTTGAGCCGATCCGCACCCTGACCCGGTTCCGGATTTTGAACGGCTCGAACGCCCGGTTCTACAACCTCGGCTTCACCGACGATCGGCCGTTCCGTCTGATCGCCACCGAGAACGGCCTGGTCCCAGGCGAGCCGGTGGAGCTGACACGCGTGTTGGTCGGCCCCGGCGAGCGCGTGGAGATCGTCGTCGCGTTCGCGGAGGGCGAGGAGGTCACGCTGCGGAGTTTCAAGCAGGATCTCGGCGAGACGCAGAACCGGATCGGTTCCGATGACACCTTCGACATCCTGCGGGTACGGTCGCCTCGATCACTCGAACCGTCGCCGGAGCCACCGTCCGAGCTGACCGGCGGGAACGAGGTCCCCGACGTCCCGGCCAATGCCACCAGGCGCGAGATCGAGCTGCAAGGGCACGGCCGCATCAACGGCGAGAAGATGGACATGGGGCGGATCGACCAGGTCGTCCCGGCGGGAGCGGTGGAACGGTGGACCGTGTCGAGCACGAGCGAGCCGCACACGTTCCATATCCACGGATGCTCGTTCCATGTGCTCGAGGTCGACGGCGCGCAACCGGAGGAGCATCTCCGTGGACCCAAGGACACGGTCTTCATCCACCCGGATCGTCCGGTGGTGCTGGCGGTGCGGTTTGCGGGGCACGTCGATCCGGAGACGCCGTACATGTACCACTGTCACATCCTGCGGCACGAGGACAATGGCATGATGGGGCAGTTCGTGGTGGTCGAGCCGGGCACGGAAGGCTCGGTCGCGACCACGCTTGAGGCGCATCACCACTGACGGTACGCAGGAGGGATCGACGATGACGAAAATCGGGGTAACAGGGTCCGATTTCACGATCGACGACCGGCCGACATACGCGGGCCGCTTCTTCGACGGCAGGCGGATCGAGGGACTCCTGTTCAACGTCCGGGCCGTGCAGGCGACCTTCGACGATGCCAACCCGGAGACCCGCCAGCTCTGGGCCTATCCGGATTCTGGCCAGTGGGACCCAGAGCGGAACGTAGCCGAGTTTTGCGCGGCGCTCGAATCGTGGCGGGACCACGGTGTCCTGGCGTTCACGCTCAACTTCCAAGGAGGGGGACCCAACTACGAGCCGTCCGTCTACGCTTCGTACGACAACAACGCCTTCACCCCCACCGGCGAGCTCAAGCCGGCCTACGCAGATCGGATGGGCCAGATCCTCAGGACTGCCGACGGCCTCGGGATGGTCGCCATCGTCGGGTTGTTCTACTGCGCGCAGATCAGGCGGTTCGCTGACGACGCGGCGATGTGGCGTGCGGCGAGCCAGGCACTGGACTTCCTGGCGGAGACGGGACTGCGCAACGTCATCGTCGAATTCGCCAACGAGATCGAGGTCATCCACAAGCGGACCGGGAACCAACTCTTCGCACCGGAGCGCGCCGGTGCCCTGATCCATCGGCTCCGCTCGCTCCATCCAGAGTTCCTCTACACCGTCAGCCATTGCGGCCCGAACCCCGACACCGGCCGCGGCATTCCGGTGCCGGACCTGATCGCGGCCGAGGACATTGTCTGCATCCACGGCAACGGGGTGAAGGAGGAGCGCCTGGCCCGCACGATCGACGCCGTCACGGCGATCCCCGCGTTCCAAGAGTCCCCGAAGCCAATCCTGATCAACGAGGACTCGCCCGCGGTCGAGAACTTCGACGTGGCGTGGAGGAGGGGCGTGTCGTGGGGCTACTACGACCAGGGATTTGGTAGCGGTTGGAAGGGTGATGTCTGGGTCGATTTCAGTGCCCGGCCGCGCGAGTCGCGCTACGCAGACCTCAGCGGCTTCCAAACCCCTCCCGTCAACTGGACAATCAACACCGGCCACAAACGGTCGTTTTTCCGCCGGGTGGCCGAGGTGACGGGGGCAACAGCCGATCAGGGGACGCCAGGTTGAAACCCGGCGCTCAACCTACGAAACCCCTCCGGGGTTGATCGTATTCTCGGGCATGTCCGCCCGCCCCGTCTTCAGTCCCGGAGGGACTTCGTAGGTTTAGCCCGGGGTTTCAACCCCGGGTCTTCGTAGGTTCAGCCCGCTGGGTAGGGGGTTTCAACTCGGCAAATCCCGCCGGACAAACACGACCAGCCCGGCCAGGCAACCGACCGCCCCGACAAGGCCGAGGACGATGAGATTGGTGGCCTCGATCTGACCGTTGACCAGCGCCTGACCCGGATCGAAGTAGTCCAGGATGCTCAGGGGCTCGAGCGGCTCTAAGGCATCCCAGAGGGAAGCGAAGTAATCGACAAAATAGGAGATCACCAGGCCGGTGGTCGCCCAGGCGACGCACCGGCCGCCGGTGTCGGCCGCCGCCGAGCCGAGCAAGGTCAGTCCGCCGATCGACCAGAAAAGAAGAAGGTTGAGATCCCCGCGAAGACGAAGTTGACACGGTCGAACTCACCGGCGGGCTTGGCCAGCTCCAGCCCGATGAGCATCCCGATCGGGCCGACCACCGAGAGCAGCACCGCCACCGCGACCACGCCGTAGACCCGCGACAGGTAGACGCTCGGCCGCGAGATAGGCCGAGCCAGGGCGAGCTGGATCGTGCCCCGCTCCATCTCCCCCGCCAGCCCCCGAGCGGCGAACCCGACCAGGGCCACGCAGGCAACCGCCAGGTAGACCGGGTGGGTGAAGCTGACCGAAAGGAAGCCGGCCAAGCCCGAGGCGGCGATGAACTCCGGTTGAGTCTGGGTGAAGGCGCGTAGCGCCGGTGGCAACGCCTCCAGAATGCTCTCCAGTCCGGCGCCGCCGCCGATCGAATCGGCGATGAGCGGATTGACCAGCAGGACCAACGCGACGAGCGCCAGCATCGCGATCAGGCCGGCGCCATCGCGCCTGAGCAACCGGGCGGTCAGATGGAATGGCGTGATCACAGGCGTTCGCTCTCCACCAGAACGTCTGCCTCGCGCTCTCGGCCGTTCTGGCCAGGACCGGAAGACCCGGTGTCGTAGAACGACATGAAGACGTCTTCCAGGCGCGGCGGCGCGATGAGTACCTCTGAGACAGGGTGCCGCGAGAGGAGGGCAAGCAGCGGATTGACATCCCCTTCGATCACCAGGTGTACCCGCCTCCCATCACGAACGATCTGCCCGACACCGGCCAGCGTCGCGAGTTCGTCCGGGATTTCGTCGATGAAGGTCAGCTCGGCGACCCGGCGGGCCCGCCGCTTGAGATCGGCGACGGTCGATTCGACCACCAGCCGGCCTTCCCGCACCACCGCCACCCGTTCGCAGGTGCGCTCGACCTCGGCCAGATCGTGGGAGGACATGAAGATCGTGCGCCCGCGCCGGTTCTACTCGCCGAGGAACTCCTCGAACGAGCGCTGGATGAGCGGATCGAGGCCGTCAGTCGGCTCGTCCAGGATCATGAGGGAAGGATCGTGTTGGAACGCGGCGATCAGGGCGAGTTTCTGACGCATGCCCTTCGAGTAGGAGCCGATCCGCCGCTCCAACGCATCGGATCCCAACTCCAGCGCCGTCCGGACTCGCTCACGCAGAACGGGCGGTCGCCCGGACAGGCGGGCCAGATAGTCGAGCTGGGCGGTTCCGCTCATATCCGGGTAGAACGCCTCCGGGGCGACCAGATAGCCGAGGTCGCGCCGGGCCCGCACGCCCTCGCGCCAGGTGTTGTGCCCGAAGATGGTCGCCGCCCCGGAGGTTGGCCGGATGAAGCCGAGCAATAAACGGATCGCCGTCGTCTTGCCGGCGCCGTTCGGACCGAGGAAACCGAACATGACCCCTTGAGAAACGGTAAGGTTCAAATCCGCGAGGGCAATGATCTCGCCACGGCGGCCGAAGTGCTTGGTCAGGCCTCGCGTCTCGATGGCAGGGAGTGAGGGCGGAGAATCGGCGTCCAGGCCAGGATTCGACATGCTGGCAGCGTAGCACCGGCCCAGGTCCGGACGCCAACCGAACGGTAGGCCGCGCGGCAAACCGCGGCACCGGCGCATGACAGAACCGCCAAATGAGAGACAATGGCCGCAACGGCAAGGCGCGTTCCCGCCGAGAGTCCGTCAGCCACGGCGGATACCGGCACCAAGGGCGATCACGGGAGAATGTTGGTCATGATCGGGTTTCCAGGGTCCGCGGGCGGATACGACGACGAGCGGTGGGACCGGCGGCGACCGTCGCCGGTATTCGGCAGCCGAGGGATGGTCGCGGCGGCCCACCCGCTCACGGTCGCTGCCGGGATGCACGTGCTCGAGCAGGGCGGCAACGCGGTCGACGCCGTGATCAGCGCCGCCCTGACGGCCGGTGTCGTCATGCCGGAAATGTGCGGCATCGGCGGTGACCTTTTCGCCATCGTCCATGCCCCCGGCAAGAACGGCAAGGCGGTGACAACGTCGTTCCTGGGCAGCGGCAGCGCCCCCACGGGAGCATCGCTGGAGCACATGCGCAAGCACGGTGATCCCGACGGCCACGGCGGCATGCGCATGGCCTATCGCGGCTCGCTGGCGCCGGGAGTGCCGGGCATGGTCGACGCCGCCTTCAACATGCTCGAGCAGTTCGGCACCCGCTCGTTCGCGGAATTGGCCGAACCCGCGATCACCCACGCCGAGCAGGGCTTCCCGCTGACACCCCTTGGCGCCGGGCACATCGCCAGTAGCGCCGACCTGCTACGCCAATACCCGACATCGGCCGATGTCTTTCTGGCCGGTGGCTCTTCCCCGGCCCCCGGGGATATCCTGAAAAATCCCGGGTTGGGTCGGTCGTTGCGTCGGATCGCCGAGGGCGGCCGAGACGTGTTCTACGCGGGCGATCTGGCCAAGGAGATCGCGCAATTCCTGGAGGCGACCGGCGGCGCGATCACGGTCGACGACCTCGCGGGCCATACCACCACGGTCGAACCCCCGCTGAAAACGACCTACCGGGGCTACACCGTCTTCCAGACCGGCCTGCCGACCCAGGGACTGATCCTGCTCGAAAGCCTGAACCTGGCCGAGGAGGTCGAACCGGAGACCCTGGCGGCCTGGGGCACGCAATCCGTCCACCTGCTGGCCGAAGCGACCAAGATCGCCTACGCCGACCGCCTCGGCTACGCCGGAGATCCGGCCTTCGTCGACACACCGCTCTCGACGTTGCTGTCGAAAGCGTGGGCTGCCTCCCGATTCGCAGCCATCAATCCGGGCATGGCGGCGGCGGAGGTTCCCGCCGGCCCGCTCCACGACGGCGACACGACCTACATCGCGGTCGTCGATGGTGACGGAATGATGGTGTCGCTGATCGAATCGGTCTCCAGCAACTTTGGCTGCGGCGTGGTGGCCGGGGAAACGGGCATCGTCCTCAACAACCGAGTCGGACGAGGCTTCACCCTCCAGGACGGCCACCCCAACCAGTACGCCCCCGGCAAGAAGACGATGCACACCCTCAATTGCTTCTCCGTCGCCGACGCCAGCGGCCACCCGATTCTCGTCGGCGGCACTCCCGGCGGCGACGGCCAGCCCCAGTGGAACCTGCAGACGCTGGTCGGGCTGATCGACGGGGGACTGGACGTGCAGGCGGCGATCGAGCTGCCCCGCTGGACCGTTTGGCCGGGCACCGATCCTATCTCCCTGCCCAATCCCTACGAGCTGCGTGTCGAGGACCGAATGGGACCAGCCACGCTGGCCGAACTAGCCGACCTGGGGCATAGAGTCCGGACCAACGGTCCGTGGGCAGGTGGCGGCGCTACCCAGGCCATCGCGCGCGATCCCGACTCCGGTGTGATCGTCGGCGGCTCGGATACCCGCGTCGAAGGGCTGGCGCTCGGGTTCTAGAGGTCCAGTGACCGGAAGTCGTGCCGCATGGGCCGCACCCCACCGCGCGTTCGGACGGGCGTGGTCTTCAACCTGCGTGTATCCAGTTCAGGATCGTCGGCGCCATCACGGCCCGAAATGGGACCAGGATGTCCCAGGCAGAGCTACCCGCCGCGACACTCGGTGAAGCCAGTCGTACTCCTCATGACTCCGCGGGTCTAGCATTCTCCGCCAAGCAGGGGGTTTGGCCCGAACTCAACGTAGCTGTCCCAAAAGCTTCGGTCGGGGAAAACGCAGGTCAGCGAGACACGTGTCTGACCGGCATTGATGAAAGCGTGGGGCGTCTCTGCGGGAATCCGGATCACTGCCGGTCCGCGTACGTCGTAGGTTTGGTCGCCGACCAGATAGCGCATTTGCGCCCCAGACGGAACGACGACGGCCTCCTCACACGAGTGCTTATGCAGTGGAGGCCCCCCACCGGGCAGGGTATCGGTGACGATCAGGCTAATGCGCTCGAAACCGTGCCGGTGTGCCTCAAGGATCCAGCCATATTCTCCAGGCTCATCGTGGAAGGCCTCCAGCGATTCGAACGAAATCACGTGCGTCACGTCTCATTCCCCTTCACCAAAGCTTGCGCCCAGGCAACTCAGACAAGACAGAAAAATCGTATACAATCTCGCAACTTCGGAACGTCCATGGTACGGCAGCGGCGCCGGCACTGCGCGGTGAGTTTGAGCACGTCCTGAACCGTGGCAGTTAGCGAATCGAGGGCCGCTCCGCTTCGTTGTGCTGCGCAGGACCAAGACCGGCCGGGCAGCGCGTAGGCGAGTGTGGTCATACGGCAGGTTTCCAGATGCGCCGGCCAATGCTCGTTCACCTCTTGCACACGGAGTTCCGAAACTACTCGACCAGCCACCTCCAGCGCGATTTCCTCGCGGGATTGACCGTGGCGGCGGTTGCCCTGCCGCTCGCGCTCGCGTTTGGCGTCGCCAGCGGTGCGACGCCCGCGGCTGGGCTTGTGACCGCGATCGTAGCCGGAGCCCTCATCGGCCTCCTTGGCGGCGCGCCCTACCAGATCAGCGGTCCAACCGGCGCGATGTCGGCGATCTTGATCGTGACCGCCTCGCAGCACGGCCTCGACGGCGTCTGGATGGCTGGCCTCATGGCCGGCGTGATGATCCTGGCGATCGGGGTGCTCGGTCTGGGCCGGATCGTCCACTTCATCCCCGCGCCGGTGATCACCGGGTTCACCAGCGGCATCGCCCTGATCATCGCCATCGGCCAGATCGACAACTTTCTTGGAATCTCGACTCCCCCCAAAGACCGCGCCGCCGAAAAGGCAATCGGGTACTTCACGGTGCCGTTCCCAACGATCTCATGGCAGGCGGTTTTCTGCGGCATGCTCGTCGTCGCGACGATGGTGGTCGTGCGGCGTGTTTGGAACATCCCCCAGATCCCAACGGCCCTGATCGGTATCTCGCTCGCCACGCTGGTGAGCTGGGGATTCGACTGGAACGTTGCGGCGATCGGCGAGATCCCGCGGACGATCTTCCTCGACGACCGCTTCATGCCCGATGGCGATGATCTCAAGAACTTCGACGATCTGCTCGCTCCCGCCTTCGCCATCGCCCTCCTCGGCGCAATCGAAAGCCTGCTCTGCGGCGTGGTCGCCGGACGCCGGACGAAGACCAAACTCGCGGTAAATCAGGAACTGTTCGCCCAGGGCGTCGGCAATATCGTGATCCCATTCTTTGGCGGCGTACCCGCCACCGCCGCCATCGCCCGCACCAGCGTCGGGGTGGATGCGGGCGGGGCGACGCGGCTCGTCAGCGTCATCCACTCGGTGGCGCTCCTCCTGGCGATGCTCTTCTTCGCCAGCGCGATCGGCGAGGTGCCGCTTGCGGCCCTGGCCGGCGTCCTCATGGTCACCGCCTGGCGCATGAACGAGTGGCACGTGATCCAGTTCTACTGGCGGCACCGGCTCAAGGGGGCGATGCTCACCTTCGCGGCGACGATGCTGGCCACGGTAGCGCTCGACCTCACCCAGGCGATCATCGCCGGGTTGCTCCTCAGCCTGGTCATCTTCCTGACCCAGGTGTCGCGGCTCTCCGTCGTTCCATCTCCGGTCGATTGGGACAAGATCCGGGCGACAGGCGCCGACCTGCCCACAGAGCTTCCCGACGCCCGGGTCGTCTACGTCACCGGGGCGCTCTTCTTCGGCGCCACCAACCAGTTCGTCGAAACGATCGAGCGGCTGCCCCCGGCGAAGATCCTCATCCTCTCGATGCGAGGCGTGCCGATGGTCGACGTTTCCAGTCTGCAAGCCATCGAGCACGTCTGGCGCGAGCAGCACGAACGAGGCGGGACCACCTACCTGACCGGTCTGCAGCCCCAGGTCCGGAGGCTGTTCGAACGTGGAGGGCTGATATCGATTATCGGCGAGGACCACGTCCTCTGGAGCGCCGACCGGGCCATCCTGCGCGCCTGCGGCCTCCACTGGGAACAACATACGCCCGTCGAAGAGCCACCTGATGGTCCGCCGTCGTCCGCGGCCGCAGTCGCCCTGAAGGAAGACGACGGCTTCGACGACATGCCGCTCGGCGTGGCGACGGTGGGCTAGGGAAGATGATTCATGGGCGCCGTGGGAACGCCGGCGCCGTCCTGACGTCGCCCGGGGCTCAAGACCCCGGGCTATTCCAGATTTCCCGGCTGAAGCCGGCTGTGACCCGGCGCGGAAGGCGGAAGATCCGTACGAAGCTCCGGCGTTCCAGCCCCCTTATGGAGGTGGCGGAATTGATCATGGATTTTGGGAGCGGTGCTGGGACGGGGGATGGCGTCTCCGCGGCCGCCCGGGGCTCACGGCCCAAGGTTGGCCCGGGCTGAACCGGACAGCCTCTCCGAGGCTAGAACGACCCGGTTCCGTTAGCCTCGGAGAGGCTGTGACGTTGAGCCCGGGCCAAGGCTGAGCCCCGGGCGACGGGGCAACAGGGCCACCGATGCCCCCGGAAATACCCGATCGTTTTCGCAACCTCCATCAGACCCGGGCACCGCCGAGACGGCGCCACCCATCCCCCAGGGGCAACGCCAGGACGGCGCCATGCGTCCCCGCGCCGTTGGCCCCGGGGGCAACGCCCGGACAACATCCAATGAGCTCGGCGCCCGCCGCGCCAAAAACGCCCGCAATGGGCTCTGTTGTGTTAGCGGGCCCCAGGCTACGCCGATCCATCTCTATCACGCAACAACGTGAATGCCCCCAGTCCGGCAGCGACCAGCGCCGCGACACCACCGACAACCAATCCCCAGCGCGGGCCCGCGTGTTCCCCGATCGCACCGATAATCGGGCCGCCAATCGGGGTAGAGCCGAGGAAGGCGACGGTCCAGAGCGCCATGACCCGGCCCCGCATCTCCGGGGCGCTGGCGAGCTGGATCGTGACGTTGCCCAGCGACGTAAAACTGATCGAGCAGTAGCCGACCACGATCAGACCGAGGAGCGCCAGGAAGAGGTTTGGCGCAAAGGCGGTGAGCAATACGCTCAGACCGAAGTAGACGGCGGTGCGCACCAGGGCCGCCGCACCGGCCCGCCGCCGGCCCGCCGTGGCCAACCCCCCGATGACCGCCCCGACGCCCATCGCGGCGGTCATGGCCGCGTATCCGCTCGCGCCGTCGTGAAACGTGAACTCCGAGAACAGCGGCAGGATCACCTGGAACTCGTAGGTGAAGGTCCCGATGATCGCCATCATCAACAGGGTGTTGAACACGATCGGCGACCTGCGGACGTAGCGGAACCCCTCCGCCAGCTGCCCTTTGGCCCGGGCGATGACCGGATTCGGGTGGAGTTCATCCTCCCTCATCCGGCGCAACACGAGAATGACCGCCAGAAATGACAGGCCATTCACGATGAAGCAGGCCGCCAGGCCGACCGTGGCAACCAGCGCCCCAGCCAGCGACGGGCCGATCACCCGGGCCAGGTTGATTTCGGTCGAATTGAGCGAGACCGCGTTCGGCAGCTCGTCCCTCCCGACCAGTTCAAGCACGAACGTCTGCCGGGTCGGGTTATCAACCGTGTTGACCAGCCCCAGCCCGAGCGCCAGGACGTAGAGCATCCACAGCTCGATCCAGTCCGTGGCTACCAGGATCCCCAGGCTCAGGGCGAGTACCGCCGAGACACTCTGGGTGACGTACAAGATCGACCGCTTCGGAAACCGGTCGGCGATGACCCCGCCCCACGGACCAAAGAAAAGAATGGGCAGTGTCTGCAGGGCGACCACGATACCGAGGGCGGTACCTGATCCGGTCAGGCGGAGCACAAGCAGGCCCTGGGCGATGGTCTGCATCCAGGTCCCGGAGAGGCTGATGCCCTGCCCAAGTACGTAGAGCCGATAATTTCTGATGCGAAGGGACGAGAAGGTCCGATCCTGAAAGCCGTGGACGGCCTGCATCACGGTGGCCATTGAGTGCAATCCAGCAGGTGAGCGCCGGCCAACAACCGGCGGCAACCATCATCGCACCAGCCGGGCAACGTGGAAAGAGCGTCCCACCGGTACACTGTGAAGGCGGACGATGCCTCTTACGGTCGGCGTTCGGCGATCGGCGTTCGGCGTTCGGGCGTGGTGATGCGCGTCGTAGGGGCGGACCTCCGTGTCCGCCCGGTCGCCGACCGACTCTTTCCCGGTTGGCAACGCCGTCACCGTCCCGAAACGACGCGGTCGGTTATCGGGCGGACACGGAGGTCCGCCCCTACAGTATTGTCACCACTCTCGAGCGCCGAACGCCGGACGCCGGACGCCGGACGCCGAACGCCGACCGCCGAATACCCTCACCAGGAGCCCCTATGCCCGCCACCGTGATCGCCGTCAGCTTGAGTCCCGCCCACACCATGTCCAAGCCCAACCAGGGTGAGATCCGGCTGGTCAAGGGGTTGGGTGTGGATGGCGATGCCCATGCCGGGGTGACGGTCAAACACCGCTCGCGGGTCGCCCGCGATCCCAGCCAGCCCAACCTCCGCCAGGTCCACCTGATACACGCCGAACTCCTGGCCGAGCTCGAGGCGGCCGGGTTCGAGATCGCGCCCGGTCAGATGGGGGAGAACGTCACGGTCTCTGGCCTGGATATCCTGGGGCTGCCCACCGGCACCCACCTCCGGCTCGGCCCCGAAGCCGTGATCGAGGTGACCGGCCTGCGCAACCCCTGCGCCCAGCTTGACGGCATCCAACCCGGGCTTATGGCGGCGGTGCTCGGCCGCGACACCACCGGGAATCTGATCCGCAAGGCCGGCGTCATGGCGACCGTGGTCGCCGGCGGCCCGGTCCGACCAGGCGATGAGATCGTCGTTTCCCTTCCGGACGAGCCACACCTGCCGCTCTCCCCGGTCTGAGGCCCGCTTTTTTCGGAATCACTACGTTTTGCTATGGCCTAGGCAGACCTACCCAACTACCTTAATCGGCATGGGGAATGCCGTTTAAGTGAATGGGTAATCTGACCGATGTTTCTCCCTGGCCCGTTTGCCAGAATGACACCAGAACGCCGGGAACGCCAAGGCGGACGCGGGACAGAAAGGGATGAGCGTGTGATCCCCGGCTATCCTCCAATCCGTACATCCTAGAGCCGCGGGGGATGTCCCCCGGCTGCGGGCGCGGCGTCGCGCCCGGCGGTGTCTAAAACGAAGGCCACAGGAGGCATGCGGATGTTTCGTCGTCTGACGCATTCCCGGTCGTCATCTCTGCGGACTCTCGTCGCATTCGTCGCGGTATTCCTGGCCGTTTCCGCCCTGTTCGGCGGGCGCTTCGCCAGCGCCCAGGATGACGAAGCACACCTCGCCCATATCCACCCCGGCACCTGCGACGAACTTGATCCCGAGCCCGAGTATCCCCTCCAGGACGTCTCGGCCGACTTCAGTGACGAGGACGGTTCCCTGGCCGGCGACAGCGTCGGCTCGATCGACCCGACCCAGGATGTCGAGGGCAGCGTCACCGTCATCGACGGCCTCACCCTCGACGACATCACCGGTGATGATCCGTACGCGGTCAACCTGCACGAGAGTGCCGAAAACGCCGCCAACTACATCGCCTGCGGCAACGTCGCCGGCACCCTGATCGACGAGAACACCCTCCCTGTGGCCCTCGCCGAGCAGAACGACTCCGGCCACTCCGGATTCGCAATCCTGACCAACATCGACGGCGGCGTCAGGGTCACGATCTACCTGACGCACGCTGACGACGACGCGGCCGAGGACGAGGACGCCGAGGACGCCACGGCCGAAGCAGACGACGCCGATGACGCGGAGGACGCCGAAGATACGGAGGACGCCGAGGACGCCGACGACACGGAGGACGCGGCGGACGACTCTGACGATGCCGACGACGCTGATGATGCCGAGGACAGCGAGGACGCCGACGCCGCCACGGCAGGCGAAGAGGCGATCGCCATCCAGGACTTTGCCTTCTCCCCGGCCGAACTGACCATCCCGGTTGGCACCACCGTCACCTGGACCAACAACGACGGCGCCCCGCACACGGTCACCGCCGATGATGGCTCCTTCGACTCCGGCAACCTGGAGCAGGGCGCGACATTCTCCTTCACCTTCGAAACGGCCGGTACGTTCTCCTACATCTGCAAGATCCACCCGAGCATGACGGCCGTCATCATCGTCGAGTAGCCCCCGGCGACCCGACAGCGAGAGCCCGCGTATTGCGGGCGGAACGGTCCCAGGCAACGATCCGCCTGACCAACCGCCCAGAAAACCAAGGCGGGGGAGGGAGCGAGCGCCGGGGACGGCCTTGTCCCCGGCGCTCGCTGCGTTCCCGAGTCTCCTCCAGCACATTCAATTCCGGAGGTCCCCAACCGAATGGCCACGTCACTTGCACGCACTGCCAGCCAATCCCGCGATTCACTCCGGGCGGTGCCAACCGTTCAGGCCAACCAGCCCGGCTCCATCTCCCACTCCACCCAGGGCGCCGAGCAGTCGCGGGCCAGTCGAACCCCGCTGTCGCTCTGGGTGCCTCCCGCCCAGGTCTCCGACATCGACGGCTGCCGCCGCGTCGCCTCCGGGATCACCTCCGGGTTGCGTGGGCCGGACCACGAACGCTGGCTCGCTCGCCTCCGGTCGGTGCAGGCCGACATGCGCCGCGCCGTCGCCGAAGCCCTTCGCCAGGGGAATACCGCCCGGACCCGCAGCGGCCGCTCAGCCGAACCGTCCGCCGCACTGCTCCTCGTCGCCGATCTCTGGTGGGGCTGGTTCCAGCTCGGGCAGGTCACCGAGATCCGCGCCTGGCTCGACTCCGCCCTCTCCTCCGCCTCGAACCGGGCCGCGTCGCCGGTCATCGGCCGGGCCGCCTCGCTCCCCGGCCCCGGTGAACTCGCCCGGATCGAGGCCCGCCTGGGCTCCGGCTGGCTCGCCCACCTCGCCGGCGAGTCGGGCACCGCCGAATCCCGCCTGATGGCCGCCGTCGCCGGAGCCAGGGCCGCGCGCGCCTGGCGGCAACTGGCGATCGGCCTCAGTGTCCTGAGCCAGGTCGTTCTCAGGCGCCACGATGCCGTGCTCGCGGTCCGGCTGGCCGAGGAGAGTCTCGAACTCAGCCACCTCGCCGCCGATCCGTGGGGCCGCGCCTTCGGCCTTGGCTGCCTGGGCGACGCCCAGCGGCAAAGCGGCCAGGCGGGCGCCCGGACCCGCGCGGCGCAGAGTTACGCCGAGGCCCTGGATACCGCTCAAGCGGCCGGCGATCCCTGGCTGCTCTCGCTCGCTCTGGCCAACCTCGCCGAATACGGAGGGCCAGCCGCCGGCGGCGACCGGTCCAGATCCAGCCTCCTGGAAGAATGCCTTGCCCTTGCCCAGTCCACCGGTGAGCGCTCGGTCATAGCCCGCGCGCTGGCCGCACGGGACGCGCTGACCTCACGCCCGGCCAAGTCCATCGCTCCGCGCGCAGACGGGACCGAAGGGTCTACGCCGATATCGATTCGCCGCGACCGGACGAATCAGCCCGGGGTACCGGGATCGCCGGGATCGCCGGGATCGCCCAGGTACTCAGCTCCCATGTCCACAACGGTTCAGGCCAGGCCCGACCGCGTCGATCCGGTTGCCGCCGGCGACGAATCCCTCCGCGTCCACGCCTTCGCGCCCCATGCCATCGTGGTCAATGGCCGCGCGGTCGACTCTGCCGAATGGCGATACTCCAAGCCCCGCGAGCTGTTGTTCTTCCTCCTCGATTTTCCAGGCGCGACCAAGGACCAGATCGGCGCGGCACTCTGGCCAGATGCCACCGCCGCCCAGATCCGCGGCAGCTTCCACGTCGCCCTCCACCACCTCCGCCGGGTGCTCGGCGATGCCAGCCTCGTCACCCACAACCGCGGCCGGTACAGCCTGCGCCCGGGTTTGGCGGTCTGGTACGACGTTTCCGTGTTCGAAGCCCAGCTCGATGCCGCCGCCTCCCTCCCGCCCAGCCAGCACCAGCAGGCAATCGACCACCTCGGCAGCGCGGTCGACATCGCGTCCAGTCAGTTCCTGCCCGATATCGACGGCGACTGGGCCACCGCCCGCCGCAACGAACTGCAATGGCGCCTCGACGACGCCCTGCAATCGCTGGCCGACCTCCTCCTCGCCGCTGGCCGGGAACAGGAAGCCGCCGAGATTCGCTCCCAGGGCAAAGCCCGCATCGCCGCCCGCAATTCCGATTCGAGTCCAGCGCCCCGCCCCGCCCACACTATCCGGGTGCCGAGCAATCACACCCGACCCGATTCCGACCGGATACCGCGCCTGATGTCCGGCCCCGCTCCGTCCGATGCAGATCCGTCCCGGCCCCGCGTTGACGCCTGGAGGCAGCGGGGGACCGGGTAAGACCCACGCGGAAACACGGGCCTGCGCGGCACCTTCCACCTCGGCCCGGGCGAGGATCCGCCCCAGATCGGCACGGTCGCCCCTGTTTCCGCCGTCATCGACGCGGCCTGAACACTGGAGCGCTCGTCGGAACGGTTGGCCGCGTGTCCCCTGCCGCCCGGGGCTGACGGCCCAAGGTTGGCCCAAGGTTGGCCCAGGGTTGGCCCGGGCTAAACCTTACAGCCTCTCCGAGGCGAGCGGCGACGGCGGCCACGGTGTTCGGCGAGCGCATTAGGGGCGGCCGGCGTCCTCCTCGGCACCCGGTTTGCCGGCGCGACCGAGGCCGGCATCTTTCCCAACTGGCGAGAGACGCTGCTTGCCGCGGACGGCGCCGACGTCGTCGTCTCGCGCGGCGTCACCGGCCGCCCCGCCCCCGCGATCCGCAATCGCCTCGTCGCTCAGGTCAGCGCGGCGGCCGCCGCCGGCACGCTGCCGCTGTTGTACCCACACCAGGCGATCGCGCTGATGCCGATCATGGAAGCAGCTCGCGCTCGCGAGGGCGCCGGCTACCTCTACCTGGCCGCCGGGCAGGGCGTCGGAGCCCTTACCCGCCCGGAAAGCGCCTCCGAGATCGTGGCAACCCTGGTCGCCGAAACCAACGACGTGCTCGATCGTCTCAGGTCGTCACGCTGAGGACGGACGTATCCCGCAAAGAGTGATTCCCGCTGAACCAGCCCATAGCCGAGAATTGGGCGTTCTGCGGTGCTACTATGTGCTCAACGTCGCCAAATATGTCCCACTCAGCGAGATTTCACTATGCGAACGCACATCGTCATTCCAGACGAGATGATCAAAGAGATCGACGAGTTCGTTGGGCCGCGGAAGCGGAGCGAGTTCTTCGCGGCGGCGGCCGAAGAACAGCTCCGCCGGCTGCGCCTCGTCCGCGCCATCAACAAGGTCGCGGGCTCGCTCAAAGACGTCGATATCCCCGGCTGGGAAACGCCGGAATCCTCCGTCGAGTGGGTGATGCGGCAGCGCGAAGAATGGGACGACGATCGACCTGATTGGTTCGCTTCTGAGCGTACCAGCGGCACCGAACAGTGACGAGGTTTCTGGTCGATACGTCGGTCCTTGTCGACCTGTCGCGATGGATCGAGCCCACACGCACGACGCTCATCGAGTTGTCAGTGGAGGGCCATGAGTTGTGCGTCTGCGCGGTTATTGTCACGGAGTTTTTCGCTGGCGTACCGCCTGCCGAGGTGGCCGACTGGCGTGAGTTCTTTCGGAGCCTTCGGTTCTTGACGACCGAATTCGACGCCGCTCAAGCCGCCGGGCTCCATCGCCAAAACTCCAAGCTTGCTGGCCGGGCGGTCGCGACGCCTGACGCGCTGATCGCCGCGATTGCCCAGGCATGGGACGCCACGCTGCTGACAGAGAATCCCAAGCACTTCGAGCTGGCCGGCCTGACGGTCCGCTCGCTCCGAGCGTAGGTCCCCCAGGTTGACACCCCGGCACACGGATTAAGCAGCCGGATTAATCAGGAATGCGGACGCGCAGACATCCCCCGCGGTCCTAGAGTGGCACCACCGGCAGTTGGCCGGCCCGGAACGCTCTCTGAGGACGACCCACCATGAGCCGCAGCACCGACCACCTCCGCAACACGCACCAAACCCCGGACCTCGTCACCTCCCTTCCGCTTCTCGCTCGCCCGGCCTCCGGCAGGATCTTCTCCCGCCGGACGTTCCTCGCCGCCGCGGCCGGCATCGGTATTGCCGCCGCGGCCGGCGCGAAAGTCTCGGCTCAGGGTGTCGGCACCGCCACGACGACTGCCGCGCTCAACCTGCGGTCCCGCTCGAACACCAGCAGCTCTGTCATCCTGGTCATCCCCCAGGGCGCGAAGGTGACCCTGAACGGGCGCGTGCAAAACGGGTTCCAGGACGTCACCTACAAGGGCAAACCCGGCTGGGCCCACGGCGACTTCCTCAAGATCGGTGGTGGATCGACGCCCGGCGGCACTCCGAGCGGCACGGCAATCGTCCACTCGGAACTCAACCTGCGCTCCGGCCCGAGCACCAGCCACCAGGTCCTGCGCGTCATGCCGGGCGGCGCCAGCGTCAAACTTCTGGGCGAAGCCCAGAACGGCTTCCAGAAGATCACCTACCAGAATCAGACCGGCTGGGCCTACGGCGACTGGCTGCTGGTCAACGGCACCCCGATCGGCCACGGCGACGCCCCCTCACCCGGCGGCACCCCCGGCTCCATGACCCGGACCACGACCGCCGCACTCAACCTCCGCTCCGGCCCCAGCCTCCAGGACAAGGTCATCCTCGTCTTGCCCAAGGGCGCCAAGGTGACCGACACCGGCGCCCTCACCAACAATTTCTCGAAGGTCACCTACAACGGCACCACCGGTTGGGCCCATATCGACTACCTGAAGTAGCCGAGAGCGGCAAGACGGTAAGACGGCAAGGAGGACCTATGCACATGTCCCCCGCAGAACGCGGGAATCGTTCTTCGGGGTAGAAGAAGAACCGGCCGGCACCCGGGTGCCGGCCGGTTCGCTGTTGAAATCACCAGGCTCCGCTGACCTATCCCTGCCCATCCCATGCGCCCCTTCAGTTCGCGGGAGCATCGGAACCGAGCAACCCGTTGTAGGGGCAGACCGATGTGTCTGCCCGGCCACCCGACCGCGCTGTCCCTTGAGGCCACGTCGGCCGAACAATCGCCGATCTGCCCACCAACGCCCACAATACTGTCAGGCGGATCGGCCCTCCACCCCCCGAAACAAACGGCCGAACGGTGGACCCCAACCTGCCCGGAAGGTCAGACGCGAGACGGTAGCACGATACCGGCACCGTTCAGACGAATGAGCCGTCACCTGCGCCACGCGGAAAGGCGACCCATGTCGGAGCTCTATCCCGAGATCGAGCCGTACGAGCACGGCATGCTCGACGTCGGCGACGGCAACCTCGTCTACTGGGAGACGTGCGGCAACCCAACCGGCAAGCCGGCGCTCGTCCTCCACGGCGGACCCGGCTCCGGGTGCACGCCCGGCTGGCGGCGCTACTTCGACCCCGCCGCCTACCGGATCGTCCTCTTCGACCAGCGCGGCTGCGGCCGGAGCACGCCCCACGCCAGCGACCCCCAGGTCGATCTGGCCACGAACACGACCCACCATCTGATCGCCGACATCGAGCGCCTGCGGCAGCACCTGGGCATCGACCGCTGGCTACTCTTCGGCGCATCGTGGGGCTCAACCCTCGGCCTGGCCTACGCCGAAACCCATCCCGTGCGCGTATCCGAGGTGGTCCTCTTCAGCGTCGTCACCACCACGCCCAGCGAGGTCGAGTGGGTCACTCGCGACATGGGGCGGGTCTTCCCGGCCGAGTGGGAGCGGTTCCGCGACGGTGTCCGGCCCGCCGACCGCGATGGCAATCTCGCCGATGCGTACGCCCGACTGCTGCACGACGCCGACCCGGCCGTGCGGGAGCAGGCCGCCATCGATTGGTGCGCCTGGGAAGACACGCACGTCAGCCTCGTCCCTGGCCACCAGCCCGCCGAGCGGTATCGCGACCCGGTCTTCCGCATGGCATTCGCCCGCCTCGTCACCCACTACTGGCGCTCTGCGGGCTGGCTCGAAGACGGCATCCTCGTAAAGAACGCTCCAACCCTCGCCGGCATCCCTGGCCTCCTGATCCAGGGAAGGCTCGACGTCAGCGGCCCACCCGACGTCGCCTGGAACCTCGCCAAGCGGTGGCCCGGCTGCGAGTTCATGCTCATCGATGAGGCGGGACACGGCTTCGATGGCAGCATGACCGAAGCGCTCATCGCTGCGACCGATCGGTTCGCCGGGCATGCGTAGCACATTCGGAGCCGCCTCCACGTCGCCCGGGGCTCACGGCCCGGGCTCAACGTCACAGCCTCTCCGAGGCTAACGCGCGCACTCCGTCCTCAGTCCCGGAGGGACTTCCGTCACTCAGCCCGGGACTTTCAGTCCCGGGCGGCCGGGAGACGCGGGTGACCGTTCCGGCGTGCGCTCTCGCCACTCTCCTCCCCGTCTTCCCGTCTTCCCGTCTTCCCGCCTCCGTTACGCCCTCCAGGTCTCCCCCAGCACCCGCACCCAGTTCTCGAAGCCGATCTTCCGCAAGGTCGCCTCGTCGTAGCCGCGCTCCCGAAGTACAGCAAAGAGATTCGGCAGCTTCGACGCGTCGGCAAGCTCCTTGGGCATCGTCGCGCCGTCGAAGTCGGAGCCGAGCCCTACCTTGTCGGCCCCCAGGCGCTCGATCAGGTAGTCAATGTGGTCCGCCATCACCGTCAGCGGCGTCTCCGGGTCGTTTTTCCCGTCCGGGCGGAGGAAACCGACGTGGAAATTGATCCCCACGAGGCCATTGGACTCCTTGATCGCGTCGAGCTGCTTGTCGGTCAGGTTACGGGTCGATTCCGCTAGGGCGTGCGCGTTGGAGTGGCTACAGACGAGCGGCGCATCGCTGAGCGCCGCCACATCCCAGAACCCCTTCTCGTTCAAATGCGACAGGTCGAGCATGATGCCCATCCGGTTGCAAGCCCGCACCAGATCCTTGCCCAGATCGGTCAGCCCCGGCCCGGTGTCGGGCGAGCCCGGCCCGAACGGCACCCCGTGGGCAAAGATGTTCTGCCGCGACCAGACGATTCCCAGCGAGCGCATCCCCGCCTGGTAGAAGACCTCAAGGCGGTCAGCTCGGGATCGATGGGCTCAGCCCCTTCGAAGTGGAGCTCCATCGCAAAGGTGCCGCTCTCGAGACACGAGCGGATATCGGCGGCGGTACGGACGATCTTGATCGCGCCGTCCGATTGCTCCTCCAGGCGGATCAACGTGCCCAGCAGCTTGAGCGCGACGCCCTGGGCATACTCCAGGTCCATCAACGGCCGGGTCACATCCGCGGAGAACTCCTTGACGATCTGGTCGGGATCGAGATCTTTGACCCTTCCACCCGCGACGTCCTGGTTCATCACAAAGACGGCGAAGATCCCGCCGAACAGCCCGCCCTCTTTGGCCCGGGTGCAGGTCAATGTGCCCCGTATCCGACCGCTCGAAAAACGACCGTTCCTTGCCCCGGTCGGTCAAACTCAAGATCGTGTCGTTGTGCCCATCGAAAACCGGGATCTGGGCGCTGGATTCGCTCACCTGTTGACTGCTCCCCTACGACCGGCCGTCGGGCCCCAAGCGACCCCTGCTGCCGATGCGCGGGTATCATGCACCGGATGACGCCGTCCCGAAAGCCGGGCCGGCGAGTGCAGACCGATTCTTAGAGGGAGCAGACGATGACGGAGCAGGCAACCGCGACCGGACAGTTGGCAGGCAAAACCGCCCTGGTGATGGGTCTCGCCAACAAGTGGAGCATCGCCTGGCCGATCGGGCAGGCCCTCCACGCCGCCGGTGCCCGAGTCGCCTTCACCCACCTGAACGAGCGGGTCGAGCGCGACGTGACCAAGCTCCTGGCCGAGGTGCCCGGCGCCACGACCTACCAGTGCAACGTCGACAACGACGAAGAGCTCGACCGCCTGGCCGAGTCAGTCAAGAACGACCTCGGCACGGTCGATATCCTGGTGCACTCGATCGCGTTCGCCCCGGCGGACGAGATGAAGAACCGCTTCCTGGAGACCAGCCGCGAAGGCTTCCGCATCGCCCACAACACCAGCGTCTATTCCCTGATCGCCGCCGCCCAGCGGATCGTCCCCCTGATGCCGGACGGCGGCAGCATCATCACCCTGACCTACCTGGGCGCCGACCGCGCCTTCCCCCGCTACAACGTGATGGGCGTCGCCAAGGCCG
Source organism: uncultured Chloroflexia bacterium (assembly GCA_963724285.1). Lineage (GTDB taxonomy): Bacteria > Chloroflexota > Chloroflexia > Thermomicrobiales > UBA6265 > CAVRUD01. The sequence continues at coordinate 40,023 of CAVRUD010000027.1, forward strand.
CCCTGGAATCGACCGTGCGCTACCTGGCCCTCGATCTCGGCGAGCAGAAGATCCGGGTCAACGCGATCTCCGCCGGCCCGGTCCGCTCCTTCTCCGCCCGCGGCATCCCCGGCTTCGACGAGATGATGGACATGGCCGCCGATCGCGCCCCGATCAAGGGCCGCCTCGACCCCTCCCAGCTCGGCACCACCGCCGTCTTCCTCGCCTCCGACGGCGCCGCCGCCATCACCGGCGAAACGTTGTTCGTCGACGGCGGGTACCACGCCGTCGGGATGTGAATCGGCCCCGGACTAGCCCCCTAACCCCAACCCCTTCCCCCGGCTGCACTAAGGAAGGGCAGGGGAAGGGGTTGGGGGTTAGGGGGCCATTCCGGGGCCGGAAGGTTACTCCGCCACCCCCTTCATCACCTCATACAGATCAGCCTTCTCTTCGAACCCGATCCCCGGCGCCTGCGGTAGCTCGACGTACCCGTCCTCCACCGCGATCCCGTCCGCAAACCCTCCAAAGGGCTGAAAGATCCCAGGGTACGATTCGTTGCCGCCCAGGCCGAGGCCCGCCGCCATGTTCAGCGACATCTGGTGGCCGCCGTGGGGCACCACCCGGCGAGCGGACCAGCCGTGCTCCTCAAGCATCTCCAGGGTGCGCAGGTATTCGACCAGGCCGTAAGAGAGGGCGCAGTCGAATTGGAGGACATCGCGGTCCGGGCGCATGCCGCCGTAGCGGATCAGGTTGCGGGCATCGGGCATCGAGAACAGGTTCTCGCCGGTCGCCATCGGGCCGTCGTAGTGGTTGCCCAATTGGGCCTGCAGGGCGTAGTCGAGCGGATCGCCCGCCTCCTCGTACCAGCGCAGGCCGTATGGCGCCAGTGCCTCGGCATACGCAATCGCGGTCGGCAGGTCGAACCGGCCGTTGGCATCGACCGCCAGGTTCTTGCCCTCCCCGACGACCTCCAACACCGCCTCGATCCGCTTCAGGTCCTCGGATAGCGGCGCCCCGCCGATCTTCATCTTGACCGTCGTCGTAGCCCATGGCCAGATAGCCGCGCATCTCATCCTGGAGGGCGGCAAGGTCTTTGCCGGGCTGGTAATAGCCCCCGGCGGCGTAGACCCAGACCCGCTCGTCGACCAAGCCACCACGGTAACGATCCGCCAGCAGCCGGTAGAGCGGCATCCCTCGATCTTGGCGACCGCATCCCAGACGGCCATATCGATCGTCCCGACCGCCACCGAGCGCTCGCCGTGGCCGCCCGGCTTCTCGCCGGTCATCATGGCAGCCCAGATCTTGTGCGGATCGACGTTCTCGCCGTCATCGCTGAGCAGCGACTCCGGCGGCGCCTCCATGATCCGGGGGATGAACCGCTCCCGCAGCAACCCGATCGGCGCATACCGCCCATTGGAGTTGAAGCCGTAGCCAACCACCCGGCGACCGTCGCGGACGACATCGGTCACGACCGCCACGACGGCGACATCCATCTTCGCAAAATCGATGTACGCGTTCCGGATCGCCGAGCGGATCGGCACCGCCTGCTCCCGAATCTCGACGATCCTCATCATCCCCCTCCGAGCACCTACGTCGACGTTGCCCCGGCCGGCACGGCCTCAACCTTCTCCAGGGTGACGGGCGTCGCCGCGCGCAAAGTATTCTGAATCTCGGCCACGGTATCGGTGAGCCGCATCAATTCGCTGATCTCATCCTCGGACGCATGCGCGACAACCCTGGCGTTGTATCGCACCCCCTTGGTCGGCTCCCCGGGGCCACCGAACTCCCCATCGACCTCGACTTCCACCTGCTCGACCTCGATCCCCAACCTCGCCGCTTCCCGGTAGATGTCGTTGCAATAACACGTCGCCAGCGCCAGAAAAAGCAACTCCCCGCCATTCACCCCCGACCCCGGCCCCACCACCTTCGCCGGGATCGCAATCGTCTGGGATGTCCCGTTGGTCCCCACCGTCGCGACATGCTCTCCGCCTGCATTCCGCACCCGCGCCTCGATCTTCACGGCATCACCCGTGCTATCAGCCACCCCGAAACCCGCGTTCGCCCCTTCCCCCTGCCGCAGCGGGGGGAAGGGGGCCGGGGGGTTAGGGGGCTGCTCTCACCGCTCACGTCCTCACGTCTCACGTCTCTTCGGCGCCAGATACCGCCAGCGCGTCACCGGGTCCGTCACCGCCCGCACCCAGGTCGCCAGCAGATTGAGCGACAGCGCCGTGAGCAGGATGATCAGCCCCGGAAAGGTCACCAGCCACCAGGCGCTCGTCACGTACGCCCGGCCCTGGGCCAGCATCAGCCCCCAGGACGACTGGGGCGGCTGGATCCCGAGGCCCAGGAAGCTCAGCGACGCCTCCGTCAAAATCATCGTCGCCACTTCCAGCGTCGCCAGCACCAGGATCGGCGAGATCAGATTGGGGAGGATGTGGAGGAAGAGGATGCGGCGGTCGCCGCAGCCGGTTGCCCGGGCCGCTTCGACGAAGACGTGCTCCCGGTACGATAGGACCAATCCCCTGGTCACCCGGGCGTAGAGCATCCAGCGGGTGACGGCCAGCACCAGCACGACATTCCAGATGCCCGGGCCCAGGACGTAGAGGACCACCAGCGCCGTCAACAGCGAGGGGAACCCCATCTGGATGTCGACGAACCGCATGATGACGTCGTCGACCCACCCGCGGTAGTAGCCGGCGAGCAGCCCCAGCAGAACGCCGAGCGTGCCCGAGATGAGGACGCTGCTGAACCCGACCGCCAACGAGATCCTGGCCCCGTAGATCAGGCGGGTGAGCAGATCCCGGCCCTGCTGATCGGTCCCCAGCAGATGGGGCCAACTGCTGTCCGGCGAGGCCGTCATCGGCGGTTTGTTGCGCATGCCCAAGCCGCCGCCAGATTCGGCGTCGAACGGCGTCACCAACGGCGCGAAGATGGCCGCCAGCAGGAGGCTGACCAGGAAGACGAACGCCGCCAGCGCCAGTTTCTCCCGGACCAGCGCCTTACCGTAGATCTTGTAGGCCTTCGGCTTCTCCGCCCGCTGGCCGATCTCCGCCGGGCCGGTGGTGGCCAGCACCGCCCCGCCCGCCTCTCCCGCGCTCACTGGTACCGCACCCGCGGGTCGATGACCGAATAGGCCACATCGACGAGCAGATTGATCCCGACCACCATCACCGCGATCACGATCGCCGTCGCTTCGATCAGGGGCAGATCCCGGTTCTCGATCGCCTGGATGAGCAGGATTCCGACACCCGGCCAGCCGAACAGGGTCTCGATCACGACCGCTCCATTGAGCAGCGATGCCGCCTCATCGCCCATCAGGGTCAGGATCGGGATGGCGGCGTTCTTGAGCGAGTGCCGCACGATGACGGCTTGCTCCTTGAGCCCCTTCGCTCGGGCCGTCGTGACGTAGCCCCGGCTCATCTCATCCAGCATCGACGCTCCGCACGACCTGGCTGATCCGCCCGATCGGCCGGACCGCCAGCGTGGCGGCGGGCAGGAGGACATATTCCAAGCCGCCGTAGCCGGAGGTGGGCACCCAGCCGAGCTCCACCGCAAAGAACAGGATCAGCATCAAGCCCAGCCAGAAATCAGCCGTGGACACGCCCGCCAGGGCAACGACGGTTACGAGGCGGTCCGCCAGCGAGCGCGGCCGGATCGCTGAAACGATCCCGAGCACCACCGCGAGGGGAATCGCCACCCCCAGCGTGACCGCGGCCAGATACAGCGTGGCCGGTAGCCGGTCGAGCACGATCGGCATGGCAGGCACCTTCTGCCAGACCGAATCCCCGAAATCGCCCCGGAAAAAGTCGCCCATATATCGGCCGAACTGGACCAGGATCGGATCATCCAGACCAAGCTGCGCGCGCAACGCCTCGACCTGCTCGTCGGTCGCCTCGGCGCGCAGCATCAGCCGGGCCGGATCGCCTAGGAGGTGCGTCACAAAGAACACCGCAACCACCAGCCCCAGCAGGATCAAGACCGAATGACTCAGCCGCCGTAACAGATACCGGGCGATAGGACCTCACCTCCGGACTGGTGAGAACGGCCCCCTACCACCTAGCCCTACCCCAGCCCCTTCCCCCGCTGCGCTACGGAGGTGCAAGGGGACGGGGAGACGGTCGCCGACCGAGGCCAGCCTCTTGCCGAGGGTCTGTAGGGGCGCATGGCATGCGCCCTTCTCAGGGAGGCGGCGTTGCGCCATGGCCAGCTCGGCCCTGGATCCCGTCCAGGCCCCGCGTTCGACGGTCGTGGCGACGCGATCGGCACCAGGGCGATGCATGCCATGCGCCGCTACTGGTGGACGCGCCGCATTCTCCCCCTTCCCCCTGCCGCGCTACGGAGGAGCGGGGGTAAGGGGGCCATGCCCCGTTACTCCGCCAGCGTCATCTCCTTCAGCAGCATGAAGGCGTCCAGGCGGGGCTGCCAGGTCAGGTTCGCCGCCAGGCCGTAGTTGAGCGGCATGTAGATCACCGGCACCGAGGCGTAGGCGTCGTAGAACATCTTGGTCACGGCGGCCAGGGCGGTCGCCGCTCCTCGCCGACCAGGGGCAAAGCGGCCGTGAGCGCCTCGTCCAGGGCCGGATCGCAATAGGTGGAGGCCGCCCCGTCGCAGCGGTAGTACGACGAGGCGGTGGCGCTGACGTCCATGATCTCGTTGCCGTGCGGGTTGGTCGTGATCCAGCCGCGATCTTCGGGCACGTCCTTGATGTTCTTCGAGTACTCCGGGTTGTAGAGCCCCGGCTCGATCACCTCGCTGGAGGCGTTCAGGCCGATGTCGTTGAGCTGGGTTGCGACGTATTCGGCCAGCTCGTCGTTGCGCAGGTAGATGCCCTGCGCGGGTGACGACCTTGACCGGGGCGTCGACCGGAACGCCGTCCGCCGCGGCCTCTTCGACCAGCGCCCGGCGCCTGCTCCATGTCGAACGGATAGGGCGCGAGATCGGCGTTGTAGCCGGTCGCGGAGGGGCCGACGAGCTGGGAGGCGGCTTCGCCGCCGCCGAAGAGCTCGTCGGCGATCGCCTGCTTGTCGACCGCGAAGGCGATCGCCTGGCGGACGCGGATATCGTTCATCGCGGCGTGGTTGGTGTCGATCCGCAGGAAGATCGTCTCGACGCTGAAGGCACGGAGACGCAGACCGGCGTGGTCTCGCAGTCCTCCGGCGCCAGGAACCGGCCGATCTGGGCCTCGCCGGCGGTGACCTGCGCCGCCCGCACCGGCAGACTCGGCCCGGAAGACGTACTCGCCGTCCTTGATCGTGATCGTGCCGCGGCGCGTCCTCCGCCGTCGAGACCCCACCAGTCCGGGTATGGCGGTGATGCGTGATGTACTGGCCGCGGTTCCACTCGACGAAGGAGTAGGGGCCGGTGCCGATCGGCTCGGTGACGAGGGTGTCGGGCCGGTCGTGGACCTGGATCATGTTCGGGATCGGCGAGAAGTAGAGACGCGACGGGCAGGATCGGGTCCGGCTCGACGGTGGCGACGTCGAGGGTGTACTCGTCGACCGCGGTGGCGTTCATGTCCGGGCCGATGAACTGGTAGATCTCGAACTCGTTCTCCGGCGACCAGGTGTAGTTGATGCCGAATGCGGCGACCTCGGCATTGAAGGGGTCGCCGTTGTGGAAGGTCACGCCCTGGCGGAGGGTGAAGCGCCAGGTCCGGTCGTCGGTCTGCTCCCAGGCGGTCGCCAGCTCGCCGACCAGCTCGTTGGTGACGGGATCGCGGTTGAGCAGCGCTTCCTGCACGTTGCGCAGGATCGGGTGGCCGTCGGTGCTGATAGGCCTTCCAGTTCTCGAGCGTGTCGGGCTCGACCGACATCGAGATGACCAATTTGCCGGTCGGCTCCGTCCCCTGCGCCGCCGCCGTCCAGGTGCCCCGGGCCGCAAGTCCGACCGCCGGCGCCGCCAACCCGAGCGCCGCCGCTCGCTTCGCCAGATCGCGGCGGGAGAACCGGGTATCGCCCACCATCCGGACCAAATCCTCGATCGCCTCGTCGTTCGTTCGCCGTCGAACCGTCTTGGCCATGGGAAATCCTCCTCGTCGGTGAAGCGGATAGTCTTGGACCCATTGCGCTGCTGGCTGCTGGATCGCCCCCTCTCAGATGATGCTGTCGCCAAATGGAAGTGTCCGGTATCAAACCGTTCCAGGCCGGATGTGTCAACACGTCGATCCCGCCTACCAGCGCGGCACGATCCGTTCCCAGGCAGGATCGACGTGCTTGCGCATCTCGATCGCGTCATCGCGCTTCGTCAGGCCAGAGCGCTCGTACCGCTCCCGTCCCCGGGCCAGCGCATCGGAATCCAGGGTGACGCCCAGACCGGGCGCATCCGGCACGGTGACGGCGCCGTTGACAAAGGTGGCCCTGCCCTCCGCGACGATCTCATCGGCCGGGTCCTGCCAGGGGTAGTGGGTGTCGCTGGCGTACGTCAGGTGCGGGGTGGCGGCGGCCAGGTGGGTCATCGCCATGAGCGAGATCCCCAGGTGGCTGTTGGAGTGCATGCTCAGGCCGAGCCCGAAGGTCTGGCAGATCCGGCCCAGTTCCTTCACCGCCCGCGGCCCGCCCCAGTAGTGGTGATCGCCGAGGATGACCTGGGTGGCGTCGGTCAACACCGCCTCCGGCACGTCGGCGAAGCGCACCACCGACGTGTTGTTGCCCAGCGGCATGTCGATCCCCGCCGCCAGCAGCCCGGCCCGCACCTGGGCCATCTGCGGCAGAGTCGCCACCGGATCCTCGAGGTACTCCAGGGCTCCCGCGAGCGCTTTGCCCACCCCGATCGCCGTCTCGACCGACCAGTTGCCATTCGGGTCCAGCCGGAGAGGCACATCAGGCCCGAACGCATCGCGCAGGGCCAGCATGGCGTCGATCTCCTCCGCAGGCGGGAAAACTCCCCCCTTGAGCTTGATGCTGCCGAAGCCGTAATGGTCGATGAACGCCTTTGCCTGGGCCACAACACCGTCCGGCGTCAGCGCCTCGCCGTAGACGTCCCGGCGGGCATCATCCCCCGCCCCGCCACCGCCGGCGTACTTGTAGAAGAGGTAGGCGCTGAACGGCACCGTATCGCGAACCTTGCCCCCGAGCAGGTCGTAGACCGGCCGTCCGATCGACTTGCCGATGAGATCGAGCGCGGCGACCTCGATCGCGCCATAGACCCGCAGGGCGGTGCCAAGCGTCGGCCCACCCGGCACATCCGCCGCCTGCTGCGGGGCGGCGACAACCTGCTCGCCGGCGTCGGCGACGGCCTCCGGCGCCAGCTCCCGGGCGATCTCCTGCCAGAGTCGTTCCAGATCGTAGGCATCACGGCCTATCACGAGTGATCGTACCCGCTCACACTGCCGCAACGGCTCCTCACCGCCGTGGGTTTCCCCCAGTCCGACGATGCCGTCCTCGCTGACCAGCTCGATCACGAGCCTGAGGGCATAGGGCGCGTGGAGACCGGCGGCATTGAGCAGCGGAGGATCGGCAAACGCGATCGGCGTCACACGCATCTCGACGATCTTCATGCCTGATCTCCTCCTGCGATTGCCGCCTGCCCGCTCCGTCCCAACGACGACCTCATCGGTACTGAGCATCCTACCCAATCGCGGGCAACTTCCGGATGGGGTGAAATCGACGAGGATGCGTACCGTTTCGCATCGGCCCCGATGCCTCACCACGTAGGGGCGGACCGGTGTGTCCGCCCGGTAGCCAACCGCGCAGGATCAGGTCGGTTGTGGGGTTCCCCACCTGTAACGCCGTGGTCTGCGGCCGGGCGGACACACCGGTCCGCCCCTACCAGGCGTGGCGTCGCGGCAAACTGAAACATCTCGCTGTCATCAAGCCACGATCACCGTAGGGGCGATGCATGCATCGCCGACTCCGCCTCAACCTAAGCCACCAACTCCCGCCCCGCCGAGCCCGTGAGGTGCTCGCCGTTGTCGATGATTGCCCGCAGGTGCTGCACCGTCTCCCAGCACTCGCGGAAGGAGGTGTACAGGGCGATCGGCGCCAGCCGGACGACATCGGGCGGGCGGAAATCCGGGACAATGCCCCGTGCCTTGAGCGCCCGCGCGATGCGCGGACCAGCGTCGTGCTCGACCGCGACATGGCCGCCCCGGCGGCCTGGCTCCCGCGGCGTCCCGATGCGGTAGCCATACGGAGGGTCGGTCAGGCCGCTACCTTCGATCAGGTCGATCAGGTAGCTCGTGAGCGCCAGCGACTTCTCCCTGACCCGCGCCATCCCCGCCTCCTCGAAGAGGCGGAGCGATCCCAGCAGGGGCGCGGTCGAGAGCAACGGCGGCGTCGAGATCTGCCAGGCCCCTGCCGCCGGCGCCCCTTCCCACTCGAACCGCATGTCGAACTGGCGATCCTTGTTGTACCCCCACCACCCGGCCAGCCCCGGGATCGTGCCATGGTGCCGGCGATTGACGTACAGCGCCCCGACTGCCCCCGGACCGGCGTTCAGATACTTATAGGTGCACCAGAACGCGAAATCGACGCCCCACTCGTCGAAGCGGTGCGGCACGCTGCCGGCGGAATGGGCACAATCGAACCCGATCGGAATGTTGCGCGCCCGCGCGGCGGCCGTCAGGCGCTCCAGGTCGAGCAGTTGACCGGACCGGTAGAGGACCGACGGCAACAGAATCAGGGCGACTTCGTCGGTGAACGCCGCCGCGATCCGGGCCTCATCCAGCGTCCGCCCGTCGCCGCTCTCGACCAGGACCAGATCGGTCGTCCGGATCGCCCCCCTTCAGCCGGATCTGGCTCTCCAGGGCATAGATATCGGAGGGGAAATCGAGGGCGGTCGCGACGATCTTCCGTCGTTTACCTTCCGGCCGGTAGAAGGTCGCCACCAGGTTGTGCAGGTTGACCGTCGTCGTCCCGGTGACGACGACCTCATCGGGCGCGGCCCCCATCAGCCCCGCGACCCGGGCGCCCAGCTCCTCCCCGACCGTGAACCACGCCGGATCAGCCCCCAACCACCCGCCGATCGCCAGGCGCTTCCAATCGGCCATCGCCGCCAGCACCGCCTCCTCCGCGTCCCGCGACATCAGCCCGAGGGAGTTCCCATCCATGTAGATCGTGTCCTCGGGGAGGTAAAACCGCTCCCGGAACCCGGCCAACGGATCGGCTGTGTCCAGGTCGTCGGCGAAGGCGGGGGAAAGGAGGACGGAATCTGTGCCGCACATCAATGGCCGGTCCTTCGTGAAGATCGATCCTGAAGCGATCGCTATCGCTCAGATCCCACTCGCGGCGGAAGCGCTCTGCCGGGAGTGCAAGACGCGTGTGACTTGGATGTCATTGTATTCATGGCGGTAGTTAACAGCGTAATCGCCGACGAGCAAACGACGGGTACCGGGACCGATGTCGTGACGGCTTCTCCCGATTGGCGGCATGTCGAGCGCCGGCCAAGGGTTGGGCGTTCCCCGCGATGGCGACCGGATGGAGGGCCCCGGTAACTCCCGCTTAGCCGTCACCCGGGGTGATGGCATCCTCGATCTCGGCGACCGACATGCCCCGGCACACCTCGTGGTCGCCAGTCTATAGGGCGCCGCCCGCCAGCCGCACGCGGGCCGTGAAATAGCGCGGGGAGGTCCTCGTCCTACAAGTGGTCCCGGGCCTAGCCTTGCTCGACATCACGGCGGTTCCGGCTCCCGCGACCAGCTGTGCCACCGTGGGACTTCTTGACGGCGGCAACGCCCCGGGCAATGCCCTTGCCAACCTGCTCGACTGACTCTTTATCTCCTCGGCGACAAAGGCGTGGGCAGGGCAGGCGCACACGCCGTCCTCGCCGCAGGCCTCCCCGGGGCACGCCAATCCGGGAAAATCGAACCTTATGCAGAGGGACTTCCAACAGGACCATGTTTGGCGAGGGAGGGAAGCACCATCCAGCCTGGCGGGTAGATGTGTTGATTTGAACACTGCACTTCCCAGCGTGTACGGATGTATGTCAGGAACCCCTCAGCAGTCGAGAGAGGAGCTCCATCGTGACAGGAACCGCGCTGGGTCGATGCAGCAGCGCGTTTTCGAGGTCGTCCACCGCCCGCTCCAGCAGCAACACCTCCAGGAGCACCGCTTGATCCTCCGCCGTTGGCGGCAGAAACCCGTCCTCCAGAGCGAGGCGAAGATACGCCGCGACAAGAGCCTCGCTCGCGTGCCGGCTCCAGGTGCTGAGCAGCGCCTCGACCGCCGCCGCCTGCTCCGGCGAGTCCGCCGATTCACCGCGGTGGCGCTCCCCGGCTTGGAGGGCCGCCAGTTGCATCGAGTGCAGCATGCTGGCGATATCGCGCAGCGGCGACCGCTTCAGCCGTCGCTCCTCGAGGAGCCGATCCGGCACCCCTTCGAAATCGACAAAGACGACATCGTCCCCCGCCATGAGCACCTGGCCCAGATGGAGATTCCCGTGCCCGCGGACACGGTACCCGGGCCTCGTGAGCGTGACCATCGCACGGAAGCGGTCGTAGAGCTCTTGCTCCTGATCGAGCAGGTCAACGGCCAAGCGCTGATCACCGTCCGGCAATCCGCTTGCTTCCTGTCGGAGACAGCGCAGCGCCCGCGCAGTCTGCCCGCGCATCGCTTGGTACATCGATCGCCGGTCGTGCAGGGTGTACGGTTCGGGAGCAAATCCCGGTTGCAACGGCACCTGGGCGAGCGCCCGGTGCAGCTCGGCGGTGCGCTCGCCGAGCTGCCGCGCAAGACGCAGCCACGGCTCGAGTTGTTCGGTCACTGCCTCTGGCGGGGTTTCGTCGGTCGATGTCAGGATGTCTCGAACGGTCAGTTTGGCAGGCTGGGAGACGACGATGCCCTGAGCCTGCGCGGCGGCGATGAGGTCATCGAGAAAGGTCGCCGTGTAGTCCCACGCGTGTCCCTGGTTCTCCACGTGCGCCTGCAAGACCGCGATGGTCATCTGCGGCTGGTTTGCCCTGCGGTACTGGAGCGCGCCCAGCACGGTGGGCGTGTTTGGGAAGGCAAGATCGGTGAGCACTTTGCCGATCTCCCACTCCGGGTTGGTTCCCTCGTTGATGCGTCGCAGAACTTTGATCACTACTTCGTCCGACATGAAGACCGGGTTGCTGCCATGCGCGTCGGCCAGCGGTCTCGCTTTTCCATCAAGGAGCTGGCATTGCGATGAGCTCGTCATACCGAGTCCTCTCAAGAACGATCTCGCCGAAAGCCCCCTGTAAGCTCGTGTGGGGCTCCTTTGCCAGCCAGCGCAACACGTCGTCGATGGCACCCTCGCCGATCGCGTCGACCACCAGCGCCTCGCCATCGCGGTCGGAGTGGACCCGGGCAATGGGGGTCACGTCGGGCGCCTCGGACGGATCGTCGCCGTCCACCGGGATGAATGCCAGGGCGAGGAGGTAGAGTTCGGGATCGCGGTCGGAATAGCTCACGCGCACTGGCGCGAACCAGGTCGGCCGTGCCTCGTGCGGCACCGGCACCGCGTCAAGGAGGCGGGCGTTGAGCCCGCTTTCGCCCGAACCGCGGTGCCACGGCTGACGCGCCAGGAAGCGCGGCAGTACCTGCTCCAGTTCGGAACGGTGATTCCCGCTAATGACGCTGGCCCAGCCGTCGGTGGCCGTGATGACCGGGATGGACGCCTGGCCGCCCTGGATCGGCCCGGCGGACGCGATCGACTCAGTGGGATCGAGCCAGAACCAGTAGAACGCGTGCGGCCCCATCGTGAGCCGATACGGATGGTCGTCGATCGACCAGAACGCGATCCGGCCGAACATCTCCACTGGGGTCATACCCGGGTAAGCACTAAGATCCAACTCCACAGCCTGACCGAACCGCGAGAGGTTGGCCACCACCAGGATCCGCTCGCCGTCATGCTCCCGAATGAAGGCGAGCACCCGGTGGTTGGCTGGGTGCAGCAGCTGCAGACTGCCGCGCCCGAAGGCACGCGATCGGGTTCGCAGGGCAAGCAGGCGTTTCATGAACGCCAGGAGGGAGTGGGGGTTGCTCTCCTGCGCTTCCACGTGGACGGCCTCGTGGTGGTACTCATAATCGACGATGAGCGGCAGGTACAGCCGCTGGGGCGACGCAGCGGAAAAGCCGGCATTGCGGTCGGCGCTCCACTGCATCGGCGTGCGGACACCGTCCCGGTCGCCGAGGTAGATGTTGTCACCCATGCCGATCTCGTCGCCGTAGTAAATCACCGGCGTGCCCGGCAGCGAGCACAGCAGGGCGTTCATCAGCTCGATCCGCCTGCGGCTGTTGCCCAGCAGCGGCGCGAGGCGACGCCGGATGCCCAGGTTGACGCGCGCCTCCTGGGCGGGGGCAAAGGCCTCATACATGTAGACCCGCTCTTCGTCGGTCACCATCTCCAGTGTGAGCTCGTCGTGGTTGCGCAGGAACAGCGCCCACTGCGCGCTGTCCGGGATCTCCGGCGTCTGCGCGAGGATATCCTCTACCGGCAGGCGATCCTCGGTGCGTAGGGCCATGAACAGCCGAGGCATCAGAGGAAAGTTGAACGCCATGTGGCACTCGTCGCCGTCCCCGAAGTAGGCGACGGCGTCCTCCGGCCACTGGTTAGCCTCGGCAAGCAGCATCCGATCCGTGTAGCGCGCGTCTACGTGCTGGCGCAGTTGCCTCAGGAACCGGTGCGTCGCCGGCAGGTTTTCCGACGAGGTTCCCTCGACCTCGGCGAGGTAGGGCACGGCGTCGAGGCGCAGGCCGTCCACTCCCATGTCCAGCCAGAAGTCGACGGTGTCGAAGATGGCCTGGCGCACCGGCGGGTGGTCGTAGTTCAGGTCCGGCTGGTGGCCGTAAAAGCGATGCCAGAAGTAGGCGTTGGCGGCCGAGTCCCACGTCCAGTTCGATTGCTCATAGTCTTTGAAAATGACTCGCGCCTCTTTGTATTGCTCGGGCGTGTCGCTCCAGACGTAGAAATCCCGCTCGGAGCTGCCCGGGGGCGCGGTGCGAGCACGCTGGAACCAGGGGTGCTGGTCCGAGGTGTGATTGAGCACCAACTCGATGATGACACGCAGGCCGCGACGGTGCGCCTCGTCCATTAGCTCGCGGAAGTCGTCGAGCGTGCCGTATGCGGGATGGACGGCGGTGTAGTCGGAGATGTCGTATCCGTCGTCGCGCAGCGGCGAGGGGAAGAACGGGAGGAGCCACAAGGCCGTGCCGCCAAGGCCCCGAAGGTAATCCAGCTTGCCGATCAGCCCCCGGAAGTCGCCGATGCCGTCGCCGTTGCTGTCCGCGAACGCGCGGACGTGTACCTCGTAGATGACGGCGTCTTTGTACCAAAGGGACGATGCGGTGGTCTCCGTCGCCTGAGTCGCTACCGTCGCCTGCGTTGTTCTCAACATGCGCATCGTCTCTCTGCTTATTCTTACGGATCTAGCAGACCCGTGGGTTCGACCAGTGGAAAATCCTTGTAGGGAAGGCAGCCGTGGCGCAGAGAGAGCCGCACTTGCGAACCGCGGGGGGTCACACGGGCCCTTCGGGACCGTGAGGCTCACGAACGTTGGTCACGTCTGGTCGAAAGACACTATGTTGGGTGGTCCATCCATATTATCACAGTAAACGTCGACCATCCGGCGCTCGCACGCTCGCCATGGCGGCCGCGCAGTAGCAGGTCGAATGCACACACCCGGTCACGCTTCCCGCCGCGGCGGGAAGCCCTAAGGCCCACGTGCTCGTGCGCGTCGAAAGTGTGGAGCGACCGCTCGCTGCGGGTGGCGGGACCGCTCTCGGGAACGAACGATGGCGGCGGCAATGTTTCAGCCGGGAGCCGCTCGAGGAGCCCTACGTTCGGTTGTCTGCTAGGTGACCCGCAAGTTGCGGCTAGAGCACTGGTAATAGGGTGTATTGCTGCCAGGCGACCCATTCCGGGAGCGGGTCCTCCCCCGGCGGCCAAACCGGTCTGCAAGCGACGCAGTTGTTTGACTTCAAGTCCACCAGGCGCAGTTCGCCACTGCGGCGCTGATCAAGGAATTGCTGGACGTACGGCTCAAGGAGCGTCACGGTGCCGTTTACGCCCTCGATGGTGGTAAGAATCTGCGCCTCTCCCAAGTGTCGATCCCGAGGACTGAATTCAATCCGGTAGGACCTACCCGACACAACTGCAATTGGCTTGTCCTCCGGCGATGGCACTCGGCCCCATCTACGACCGGTAAGCGCGGCGTACATCCGCTCGTAGCCGGTGGCCATCACCGTCGACGAGCAGCAGCGCTCAGCCTGTGCCCTGCATGCGGCTCGATCAAGCGTCCCTACCCGGTTCACCGCGGCGACCATGTCCGAAACGCCGTCGCAGACGAACCCGGTGACGCCGTCCTCGACCACTTCGGGCACCGACCCGACGTTGCTGGCGACGACCGGCGTGCCGGTCGCCATCGCCTCCGCCATCGTCAGACCAAACGGTTCCGGCCAGTCGATCGGAAACAGGTAGGCGTACGCGCCGCCTAGCAACGCATCCTTGCCCCGCTCGTCGACTTCGCCCACGAACTCGATCAGATCGCGATTTGCCGCGATGATTGGGGCAATTGCGTGCTCATAGTAGTCGGCGTCGACCGGATCGATCTTTGCCGCGATGATCAGGCGCATCCCGACGTCGCGCGCGATCTCGATGGCTCGGTCGGGCCGTTTCTCCGGAGCAATGCGGCCCAGGAAGACCAGATAGTCGCCCGGGTCGGGGCGGAAGCGGTAGTTGGGGAGGTCGATCCCATTGGGCACGACGGCGTGCCAGTTGACGCCCGGCAGGGAAGCGCGTTGCGCCTCACTAATAGCGATCAAGGGATGCTCCGGGAATGCCCGATAGACCTGGCGGACTTCAGGCAGATCCAGCCGGCCGTGGACTGTGGTCAACGTCGGCGTCGGCGAGAGGCGGGCGAAGGCAAATCCGACGTAATCGGCGTGGCTGTGGATGACGTCGAACTCGTCGGCCCGCTCGGCAACGAGGGCCTGCTCGATGATGGCGGGGGCGACGTAGTCGCGCACATCAGGGTCGAGCCGCAGGCCCCGTGGGCAGACCGGAACCAACCTCTCGGCGGTTTTGGAATCGCCGCTGGCGAAAAGGGTGAGGTCGTGGCCGCGGCTCACCAGTTCCTCCGTCAGGACCGAGACGACGCGCTCGGTGCCGCCGTACAGCGGCGGCGGAACCGGCTCGATCAAGGGTGCAACCATCGCGATGCGCATCGGAACCTCCTGACGAGAGAAGCAAGCCCGAACCGGCCGGTGCTCGCGGTCCCGCCGAAGACAGTCGGCCGGTTCCGCCACCAAGGGGTGGGATTCGTCCTTGCGAAACGCGATCGACGTGCGCGACGCAGCCAGGTCAGGGGGTGTTCGGCACCGTGTCGATCTGGCGGATCCAGCCCTGCTGGTCGGCTGCTGTGCGGACCTCCAGCCACGTCACGCCGGGTTGGGCCGGGTCGGCGGAAAGCTCCTGCCGCCCCGTCGCCTGCAGGGGCGTCCCGGGCGCCAGGTTGGCGAGGATCGTCGCGTCCCCGCCGGCGGTGGAGGGCTCTGCCCGCAGGCGCACCGACGTCGTCCCCGCCGGGTTCACCTGCAGGTCGGGCGCGAACACCGGCGCGGTGGGTGTCGGAGAGGGCACGGCTGTCGGGACGGGGGTTGTCTGCTGGCCCGCAACCCGACCGGGCGCCGCGGCCGATCCGCCCGTGGCGACTATTGGCGTCGGACGCGTCGTCACCGGCCGATGCGGCCGGGACGGGCGTGAACTCTGTGATGAAGTCGCTGACCAACGGTTGCAGCCGGGCGAAGATCACCGCCGTCCCCACGATGAAGACGGCGATGGTCGCCACCATCGCGAGCCCGACGGTGACGCCGGAGCGGCGCCCGTGCTGACGGAGCCTGCGCGCCAGGCCCCGGGTGCCTGCCGGGTGGAGCGTCCCGCTTCCCATGACCGGACCTCCGTCCATCACCGGGCCGCTCACCGGCACGCTACCCTAAACGCCGAGATCGGATGGGTGGGGACCAGCCGGGATGCGTGTCCGTTCCGGAGTGACTCGTCCCCCTGCGGATGCAACTGCTGTGCCATCGGGGACACCAGTCCCTGGGAGGGCGAAGCTCCCGACACGCACCCTCTTACTTAGGGAGACCCAGCCGCACCGGCACGCCCAACTCCGCCACGGTGGGTGTCGCAAGGAGGCGTCAGGCCCCCGGAATGCTGGGAAGGGTGCCGCCCGCGCGGGCGGTCGCACGGCCGTGGTCCTCTCCATCGCCATCGATGCTATCGACCTCCGCCTTGGGCTCCTCCTCGGCCAGGATGTCTTCGAGCCAGTCGCTGGGCAGGTGAGCGAAGACGTCGGCGATCGTCTGGTAGAGCGCCGTCAGGACCGCCGCGAAGCCGCCGATCATCAGCGCGGTCAGGGCGAGGGTCGCGAAGTAGAGGACGTTGATCTCGGTTTGGGATGGGGTGAATTGTTCCGTGCCGGCGGAGGGGAACACGGTCAGGAGCAGGCAGAGCACCGCCAGCGCGATCGTGCCGAGGGCGCCGATGACCGTCAGGCGCAGGTTGTAGATGAAGCGCGGCGTGAGCTGGCGGGTCTCCAGGTGCGGCATCAGGGTCATGGTCGTCAGCATCAGCGCGGCGATCGTGGCGCAGGCCCCGATCAGCGCCCCCGCAAGCCAGAAGAGGCTCTCGTTGAGGCCCTCCAGCACGGTCGCCCGGGATGCCTCGGAGACAGTGCCGAAGAGCGTCAGGATGCCGGCGGCGGCGGTCAGGACGACCAGGCCGGCCGCGACCACCGCCCGGCGGTCGCGCCAGCCGAGGCGGTCGGCGATCTGGTCCCCTGCGTCAGCGGCTACGGCCATCGTTGTCTCCTCTCGCTCCGAGGCGTTGGCCCCCACGGAGCCGATCCTGCTGATCGGCTGATCGCAACCCGCGCGCCAAGCTGAGCGCCGGCCAAGGGTCGTGCGACCCCGGAATGGCGACCGGATGGAGGGGCCCTGGAAATGCCCGCTCAGCCGTCACCCGGGGTGACGGCATCGACAATCTCGGCGACCGGCATGCCCCGGCACACCTCGTGGTCGCCGATCTTTAGAGTGCCTATCAAATCCGTCCGGTCAGGCGTCGTTGTTCCCAGCCCTGGCAGGGCTTAGAGCGCCTATCAAGACCGTCAGGGTAGGCGTCGCCGTTCTCAGCCCTGGAGCGGCCTTGCTGTCCGCCGTGGCGTACGTCGACGATCCGGTGCTCGTTGGGATCGAGGAGATCGACGGGGTGCCGACGACGCTGATCGAAGGCGCCGTCGACCTCAGCCAGATAGCCGCGACGTACCCCGACGTCGGCATCAACCCGCTGCCGCTGCCGATCCGCATCTGGCTGAACGAAGCCGACCGCGTCGTGCGGTTGCAGCTCGTCGGCCAGATCCTGCCCTCGGAGCCGGAGGGCGTCATCCACCAACTCGATCTCTCGGCATTCGGCGAGCCGGTGTTCGTCGAGGCGCCCGAGGGCTAAGGGGCGATGCTTCGGGTGCCGACAGTGCTATGCCGGTGGTGGGATGGCACCAAAGGGCCGCGGTGGGTTACGCACCCTGGCGACCAGGCTGGTCCGGCGCAATCCGGTCTGCGGTCCTATGCGGACCACTCCTCTGCCGATCCATGTTCATCGCCTGCTGTTAGGCGCAGAACCGAGATCAGCGTCAGTTGGAGGTCGCACAGCATGTTCAGCACTCCCAGGAGCGCAGCCTGATCTGGAAGTTGCCCGTACAACTCCACATGCGGGTGCTGTCCGTCCTCCCGGACGGACAGTTGCATCCCCCCCAATCGGTCACTCCATTTCGATGCCAGGGCGCCCAAGGCGATGATCCGGTACAGACCGGGCCCGGTGGGGATGACGTCTCCGACTCCGCGGTTGCTCATGAGACCGCCCCCTGGTCGGAAGCGAGACCACAGCGGATGGCGATCCAACCGTGCTCACGCCCAACGGCGAGTCGTACTCCGATCCCGTTGTCGTCGCCGCATTCCCGCCATTTCCGGAACGGTGGCGGCGCTCGTTCGGCCTGCCACCAGATGGACCGGTCGTCTCACTCGCGGCTCATCATCCCGATCGCTTCCTTCTCCAGGTCAAGGTAGGCCTCACCGGAGACGTCGACGACGACCCGCTGAATCGTGCCACCGACGAGGCCCCACGGCCGCTCACCCGGATAGTCCTCGGTGACGGGTGCCCCACCGTCGCGGCCAATGTTGAGGCCTTCGCCGCAAAGCGAGAACTTCCCGTTCTGAGTCTTGACATTGGGGAGCTGACCGACCTGCTGGTCGTTGATGAACAGCGATAGCGTGCCCACCGTCGCCTGCGGCGTCCGGGACAACTTGGTGAACTCGACGCCGAGGACGCACGTGCCGGTTGGTACGTCCCTGTCGGAGACGACCATCTGCTCGGCCATGCCCAGGTAGTTGTAGACGTACTTCAGCCTACCGTGCCTGAGGTAGAGCGCGTGCCCACCGAACATGCTGCCGTGAGCGAACAGGACCCCCGACGCCTCCGGAGTCTGGATGTCGAGCTCGGCGGCAATCTTGAACGACCGCCCCCGAATGTTCACCGCAACTGCCTCAGGCACCTCTAGGGTGTTCGGGTAGTAGGTGTATCGGTCGCGCGGCTTGGCGATCGACGGCCTGGGCGTGGTCAGAATGGCGATGGCATTGCGGTCATCGAGCGGTATCCCAAAGTACTTACCGGCCTCGGCAAACCACAAGCCCTTCAGCTCTTCAAGCTTGGCTGGGTGCTCTTCCGCGAGGTCGTGACACTCGGATCGGTCCTGATCAACGTTGAACAATTCCCACTTGTCCTCGACAAAGTGACTCCAGTCGCTGGGCGCCGAGGCGTGGACAGTGTTGGCTTTCCAGCCTTTGTGATAAATGCCGCGGGTACCGAGCATCATGTAGTACTGGGTCTCCTTCGAGGGTGCGTTGGCATCATCGAAGCTGGTGCGGAAACTCGTCCCCTCAAGGGGCCACTGGGTGTAGCCTTTGACTTCGGCAGGCGGCTCGATGCCGAGGCACTCGTAGATGGTGGGCACGACGTCGCTGCAGTGGGTGTACTGATCTCGGTTCTCGCCTCTGGCGCTCATGCCTTTGGGCCAGTGAACGATCATCGGGTCGCAGATTGCGCCGTTGTACGAGTGTCGCTTCCAGAGCTTGAATGGGGTGTTAAAGGCGGTGGCCCAACCGATCGGGTAGTGGTTGTAGGTTTTCGGCCCGCCGAGCTCGTCGATCATGGTCAGGTTCTGAGCGATGTCGTCCATCACGCCGTTGAAGAACTTGTTCTCGTTGACCGAGCCGTTCGGGCCGCCCTCCCCGGAGGCGCCGTTGTCGGAAATGACGACGATGATGGTGTTGTCGAGCTCGCCGGTCTGTTCGAGGTAATCCACCACCCGGCCGAACTCGTAATCCGTGTAGCTGCAGTAGCCGGCATAGACCTCGGCCATGCGAATGAAGAGCCTCTGTTCGTCGGCCGACAGGGTGTCCCACGGACGCTGAGTGTCGAGCGCCGGCCAGGGCTTGCCGTCGACACTGGTCTGGTCGGCGTAGGGATTGATCGGCGACAGGTCGGTGTTCTCGGGGACGATGCCGAGTTCCTTCTGCCGCGCCAGGATCTGCTCGCGGATCTTCTCGTACCCCATGTCGAAGACACCCTTGTACTTGTCCGCCCATTCCTTCGGCGCGTGGTGTGGGGCGTGGTTGGCGCCAGGGCAGAAGTACATGAAGAACGGCTTGTCGGGCACCACCTGTTTGGCGTCGGCGATCATCCCGATCGCGCGATCGGCCAAATCCTTCGACAGGTGATAGTCGTCCTCGGCTCCGTAGGGCTGGTCGACGAATTGCTGATCCTGGACGAGGTCCGGGAAGTACTGGTCGGTTTCGCCGCCCAGGAACCCGTAGTAGCGCTCGAAGCCACGGCCGGTGGGCCAGTTGCGCTTCGAGGAGGCCATGTTGGTCTCGTCTTCCGGGCAGCAGTGCCACTTGCCCAGCATGTAGGTGTTGTAGCCGCGCTCGCCCAGCACCTCGGCGATCGTCGCAGTCTCGAACGGGATGTGGCCGTTCGAGCCCGGGAACCCCGTCGTCGCCTCGCAAATGCAGGCCATGCCGACGGTCGTGTGGTTGCGACCGGTCAAGAGCGAGGCCCGCGTTGGCGAGCACAACGCGGTCGTGTGGAACTGCGTGTAGCGCAGCCCGTCGTCGGCAAGCCGCTTCATCGTCGGGACCTCGATCGGGCCACCAAAGGGCTCGAAAGCGCCGAAACCCGTGTCGTCCCAAACGAAGAAGATGATGTTAGGAGCGCCGTCGGGCGCCTTCGGTTGCTGGTACGGCTCCCAATCGGGCGTCGAGTCCCTGATGTCGATGTTGATCGTGCCCTTGAAGGTCCTGGCCATCGTCGTCCTCCATCGCCTAGCGGCTGCTCCGAAACCCAAGCTCTGATGAGCGGTGGTGATAGGCCAAGCCTAGGCGCAGATCTGGCCGAAAGCGATGGAGAATAGAGGACCAAAAGAGGGCCAATTCGAGGAACATGCCCCGAGATGCGGCAATCAGGGCGCGAGACCGCCCGGGATCCAGCCCGACTCGCGCGCCCTGGCCAGCGCCTGTCGGCGGCTGGTTGACTCCCAATTTGGCGTAGACGTTCGTGACGTGGCGTTTGACGGTGAAGGGCGAGATGAACATCTCGTCCCCAATCTCGCGATAGGTCAACTGCCGGCTCAACAGGCCAAGCACGGTCAGTTCCCGACCGGTCAAGAGCTCGTCGATCTGCGGACGAGTGAGCCGTCCCTCTACGGAGGCGGATACCGGGGCGTCCGCCGTGCGGGCGGCCGACCAGCGCTGCTCCGCGCGGTGCAGGACACGGCGAAGATGCTCTGACGCGCTTGGGCGGGCCGCGACACGGCGCATGATTGGAACGAGCCGGGGTCCCACGTCGACGTAGGTCCGCAGGAACTCGTGAGCGCCCGCCTGCAGGAACGATCCCTCCAGCAGCGAGTCGGCCTCTTGCGTCGCTCCCAGCAGGTCTAGCGCGATGGCCCGCAAGGCGGCCACCCTGGGAACATGGCAGGCCGTGCGCGTTCGGTCGATCCGCTCTTGAACTTCGTCGAGTGTTTCAAGCGCTTCGTGAATGCGGTCGTTTCCCCCCAGGGCCAGGAGCAGCTCGATCCGAACGAGCAGCGGATGGTGGGGGAATTGCAGCGCGCCGCTGTCGATCGGGATCGTGGGGTTGGCCAATAAAGCGGCCGAGGCGGCGAGATCACCCTGCCGCAGCGCCAGCAACGCCTCCTCCGCCCGGACGCTGGACACCTGCTCGCTGGCGCCAGCCTCCGTCAGGACCTCCTTCAACCTTCGCATCGTCGCAAAAGCGTCGTCGGCGTCGCCGCGTTCCTGCTGGATAATGGCCAGGCCGAACATCGCCTGGCGCAGGCAGATGAGATGGATGCGTCGCTGGTCCTGGATCACGGCCGAGAACATGGCCGCGGCTTCATTCAGATCGTCGCGCTCGAACGCCACCAAGCCGATCAGCAGCCTGCACCACCCGGCGCTGATCGGAAGACCCGCGGCGCTGGCGATCGCCAGGAGTTCCCGTGCAGCGTCGGCACAAGCCTGGAACGCGCCCCGCACCCGATGCAGGAACACCATGCCTAGGAGGGGGCGAGTGAGCGCGGCATCGGCACTGTTGGAATTGTTTTGGGCGGCGTGCGACAACCGGGCGAAGGCTTCGCTCTCTCGGCCGACGGCGTAGAGGGCAAATCCGAGATACATCTCGGCCATCGCACACGCCCATCGTCGTTCCGGAGCCAACTGCTCGAGCGCGGTCTCAAGCCTGACCAACGACCCCGCAGCGTCAAGTTCCACGTCAATCGACAGGACTTCAAGCTCAGCGCGCCAGGTGTGAAGGTACCGCGTGTTACCGGGGAGGCGCTCCAGCGTGGCTCGAAGTTGCGGGACGCGTGCGCTGAAGCCTTCCCACGCGCCGTGGAGGAACCCGACCCACCAGGAAGCGATCTGCAGTTCCGCGTGCTGCTCGATTACGCTCGGTGGCAACTCGCGCAACCACCCGGCAACGGCGAGGCCATCCTCTCGGACGAGTGCCGGCTCAACGTGGGCGGAGATCAACCGGACCGTCTCGTCGATTCTGCCCGCGGCGACCCCATGCCGGATCGCCAGGGCCGTCATCGCGCGATCCGCGTACCACCGACACGCGCGCCAATGCAGCGTGGCTCGCCGATCGTTGGAGTAGTGGGTGCGAACCAGATGTTGAAGCAATTCGCGGAGCAGGGGGTGCAGGCGCCGCGATTGCGGCTCGTCATCGGCGACCTCGAACAGCAAACCCTGACCGATCAACGCCGCAAGGTGGGCCGCGGCCCGGCTCTCTCCGTTCTCCAAGCCGAGGAGCGCGGCCGCGAGAGACGGATTGATCGTGTCCACGAGGGAGGACGCCAACAGGAGATCCTGAACCTCCTGCGGCTGTCGCTGGACGACCTCGGCGAGCAGGAAGTCCGGCACATTGGACCGCAGCTCGCGCTCGAGGAGGCGGTGGAGGCCGTCCACGTCGCCGCCGCGCGCGACCGCCCAAAACGCCAGCCGAACGGCCGTGACCCAGCCGCCGGTGCGAGCAACCAGGTCGTCGACGAAGGAAGGGTCGATGTCGTCAGTCGCCTCGCGCAGCAGCGCGGCAACCTCCCCTCTGGTGAAGCTCAACTCCGCCAGGCGGATCTCGAGGAGCAATCCCCGACCGCGCAATTGGGCGAGGCGCAGCGGTGGATCTCGCCGGCTGATCATGATCAGGTGGAGGAGCGGTGGCGGGTGACGCAGTACTGCGTCGAAGAACTCGACGAAGGCGCCGGGCTGGACAGTTTCGCACTCGTCCATGACCAACGCCACGTCCTGGTCCAGGTCGAAAAGCTCGTCGGCGAGGGTCTGGCCTAGATCGACCGCTGACGGGCGGTTCGGGAGATTGAGGAGATCGAGGGTGTTTCGGCCGGTCAAGGGCGAAATCGTCTGCAGCGCGGCGATCACGTGAGACGCGAGCCGATGCAGATCGTCGTCCTCGGCATCGATCGAAAGCCATGCCGTGGGCATGTCGGTCGCGTCGTACCACTGGAGTACCGAGGTCGTTTTCCCGGCGCCCGCCGGTCCGACCACGACCGTAAGGGCTGCCTGTCGGCTGCCATTGAGGGACTGAACGAGTCGTGGACGCGCAAGGACTTGGCGGCTCAACGGAGGAGCCGTCAGTTTCGACTTGCGGTGTCCTTCTATGTGTATCAGCTCTGCCACCATGAGCTCATGTGGTCGGGCGAAGACGCGCGCCACTGCGGCATTAAGCAGCCGTAGCGAACAGTCAAAGGATTCATCAGAATATCAGAATCCTGCGCTCTGAATGTTAACGCCGCTCACCGAACGGGCAGTGCTTAAACGGTGACGCGTCGCACGGCACATCCTCCCCGCGTCTTGTGACTGCGTCGCGAGGCCGCTCGAGAGCTTCAGGATTTCGCTGCAAGGTTCGCGGCAGACCACCACACCTGCCGCACGGAGCGACAAATTAGCGGTTGCCTCACGCAGCGGTGTTTGCGTTGTGAGGTCGACGCGCCGTGGGATGCACAACGGCGCACTCACCGGTCAACACGGCGGGCAGTGCGCTTGCACGCTCCGGCCTCACCGTTGGAAGGGCATCGTCTGGTCAGCCCTTCGGGTCAACACCGAGACCTTCGGGACTGACCAGGAGCGAGGAACAGAAGGTCCGCCCCTGCCACCCAGTAGCCACGAATGGGACGCATGCGGCCTTATTGGGTGTACTGCCGCACCTGCTGCTGGTAGGCGATCTGCTGGGCCACCTCGTAGCGCGAGCCCGGCTTGGCCGGCAGGATCGCGCCGATCAGCCACAGGAATGGGAAGATGATCCCGACGATGCCCAGCACGGTGTGCCCCTTCTGGAAGGTGATCATACAGACCGTGAAGAGGCAGGTGATGTAGAGCGCGAACAGGCAGAACCCGAAGAACCAGCCGTACCACTCCATCTCGGATCTCCTTCTACCTTGGCAGCGACCATGACCCGGATCTGCTTGACAATCAATTCCGTTGTCTCGGAGACGACGGAGCGGACGCATGACGTTGAAGATTTGCCGTAGGGTTATTCGGTCTCGGCGCCGGGCACCCAGGGCGGAGGGGTGTACCCGTAGTACCCGTAGATGCTGTTGACGTACCGGTCGGCCACGTCCACCCGCGGGTCGTAGCGCGGGGCGCCGGCCACGTGTTCGAGCGCGTGGTCGATGTAGACGTGGTCGGTCGTCGACGCGGCTGACCGCCTCGACCGGGATAAGCGATTTGTGCTCGCCGATGCCCAGGAACCCGCCGGAGCCGACTTCCAGGAATCGGACCCTGCGCTCCGTTGTGTCGACCAGCAGGTCGTCGATCTCGCCGATCTTCTCGCCCCCGACCGTGACGACGCGGCGGCCGCGGACGTCGTCGGCCGGGTCGTCGATCATCAGGTCGGCCCGGCTGAGCTTGACCAGGTTCGACGCGGTTTGGTCTCCCATGTGGTCCCTCCCCGGCAAGCGTCTCGGCCCGCCGTCCCATCGCGAGCCCCCGCCGGCCGCTCGACCGGCGCCAGACCGCTATTTGCGGCGGGCTCGATCCGTCAGACTTGGCTTGGTCGGCCGGTGTCACTGGCAGTCTTGGCCGCATTGGACCATCGGATACTCCGATAGTCCCAATTATGGATCAAGGCCGGCACGTTCACGTCTCCGCCCACTCGTTGCGCGCAAGGCCGACTGCTCCCAGTGGCCCTCAATTCGCCACGATCGAGAGACAGAACCCCACGACCGTGGCGACCCCGGCCATCGAACCGCCGCGTTCGTAGGCGAACGGCATCAACGAGTTCGTGAGCATCGCCAGGAGACCTCCCGCCGCCAGCGCCGCGGCGCGATCGCCGTTCGAGTCCGGAAACACGGTGGCGCCTGCCCATCCAAGCGCGGCCGCCACCCCACAGCCCGCGACAACCGCCAGCCAGAGGCGACCGGTGCGCCCGATGCTCCAACCGGCTTTGGCAAGATCGGCCGATGGCGCGATCGCCTGCGGCACGTTGGAGACGAGCACGGCGGCGAGGAAGCCGGCGCTCACCGGCGTGCCGGCCGCGATCTGGATGCCGAAGATGATTGACTCGGGCACGCCGTCGACCACCGAGCCGACGACAATGCCCATCGCCCCGCCAGCGCCTTCGTCGCCGAAGCGCCGCTCGACGATTGCGTCCCCGCCAAGGAAGATCGCCGCCCCCAGGAGCATCCAGAAGACGATCTCCCAGGGTCCGAGGCTCTCCGCCTCGGGAACCAGATCGAACGCGATGGCGCTGATGAGGGCCCCGGCTCCGAAGCCGGCGAGGACGCCCACGACCCTGGTCGGAACCCGGACCCAGTAGACGAGCAAGCCGCTCAAGAGGAGCGAGGACTGGGCGATCGTCCCCAGGACGAGAGCTTCAAGCATGCAGTCTTCCCTCAGCCATCAAACTCGGTTCGTCCATCAGGGTCCGGCACGTTCAGTTAGAAGGGACCGGCATTCGACGGCTGTTCCGGGACGGCTACACCGGGGACAAGCCGGCGAATCAATGCGCTCGCCCAGAACCTCAGACCGGGTGGGATGCCGGCTACGTGCGACGGCTGCGCGCCGAATAGCCCGACTCCGGCGCCACGCACCGTGCATAGTCAAGGGCCATACGGTGCCCGCTCTCGGACCTGCTCGGCACCCCGAAGAGACCCGCGAGGGACGCTCGGACGACCATCGACAGATGAAGCCTCAAGTTCATGATCCGTTCCTCCCTTCGCGACCTTATGTCGAAAGCTCGGCGGCCAGGAATGGGCGACCGCGGACTCCTCCTCGCGTCCTCGCCTCTCCGGCCCCGCCCTCGCTCGGCCCTCGCCGAGGCGTCAGGGAACCTCCGCCCGATTCGATCGCGTCGTTATCCTTGCCGGAAAGAGGTCGTACTCACATGCGCCGATGGGCGTATATTCGGTGCGTGACCGACCGGTCGTGCCGGTTGGGCCGTGGTCCTGCCGCCAGACGACCCCGCGACAGTAGCGCAGCCGGACGCAGCTTCGGAGAAGGTCGGCATTCGGCGTGTCATGAGGAGACGAGAATGGAGTTCCTCACCTTCGCCGAGCGCCAACTCCAGATCCTGGATCTACTGGACGTGCCTGACCACCCCGGGCAGCGCGATATTCAGTTCCTTTAACCCCAATGGGAAGCGTTTCTACCCACGTGTGTCGCGCGAGTTTCGGGATTGGCTGCATTACCTCCAGCCGTTTATCGGAGTACGTGCTGGCGCGACCTCGGAAATAGGGCGTGCCCGCCGGACTCTCGTCCGGCGGGCACGCCCATGATGATGTTCGTTCCCAGCGGCCCGTCCGCCTGGTAGGCATTCTCCTGGCAGCGGGGCTGTTCAGCGGATCAGCTCGACCGCACCGCCAACCCGTGCGGATCGGCCGTTACCGCGCCGTCAGCGCCGAGGTGGACGATCGGCGCCACCCCAACCAACTCCCCCGAGCGACCGTCTGGGCCGACCCGAGCGACTCCAAGCCCGGCGAGGAGCCGACGGCGTTGTTCGCCCCCTCCACGTTGGCCGTTAGCGGCGCGGGACCGCGCAGGGCCATGAAGACCCAGCCCCCGTCCGGCGAAACGGAGATCAGGTCCGGGGCCGGGTCGGCCGAGAGCTCACCGGCCAGAGAGATCTCGGCGACGACCTCATCGGTTGCGACCTCGGCGACGATGATCCGGTTGCCGGCGCGGTCGGCGACCCAGACGTAGGCGTCTTCGGCGACCAGGACACAGCCGTGCGAATCGGACCCGGTGGCGCTGTAGCTGAAGACCTCGGTCGGGGCCGGCGTGTTGGGCGGACTCGGCGTGGTCGAGAAGTCCGCCACCTCGAAGGCGTAGAGGTCGGCCGCGAAGGGAGTCATCACCGTACCGCCGCCCGAATTGATGTAGAGCTTGCCGGCGGTCTCGACCCCGACGCACCCGTTGGGGAGGATCGTGGCGGCGTCATACTCGGCGACGATCGCCATCGGCGTCGCCTGGCTATCGACGACCAAGAGACCGCCGCCGCGCAGGGTCACCGCGGTGAAGCGCCCGTCGGCGGTCACGACCGGGCAGATCGGGGCATTGTCCGGCCGCAGGGTCGGGTCCTCGCAGGCCGCGCCGCTCGGGGTGGTGCAGGTGGCGAGGTTAAGGGTCGCTGCGTCATCCCGGATGAAGGTCCCCGCCGCGAAGTCGGACCGGATGCGCTGCAGCAGCTTGCCGTTCTGGTTGGCGACGATGACGTAGGACTCGTCGAGCGCCGGATAGGCGGCATGGGCCTGCTCCCCGACGTCGATGCACGCAACCGGGGTCCGCGACGGCGCGTCAATGAACAGGACGTGCCCGGTCGCGACGAAGGTTACGATGGCGTGGGTTTCGCTCTGCGTTGATCATCAGCATGTGCGGGCGCTTCGGGGCGGTGCCGGTCTGGGCCAGGCAGAGCGACCTGGCCTCGCCGCCGAGGTCGACCACCTCCGGCTCGGCGGAGGCCGCCGCCGTCGTCAGCGCATCGCCTGGGTAAACGTAGAGCGTGCCGCCGCCGTCGGCGGTCGTGTCCGATTGGTCCATGACCCAGACTTCGAACGACGACGAGGCGGTCGCGGCCGCCGCCTCGGCATCCGGATGGGACGACTCGGCCCCACCGGTCCCGGCCGAAAGCGCCAACGCCAGCGGCAAGGCAAAGATGACGGCGACCAGCGACGTTCTGAACAACAGGAGCAGTTTCATGGCGAGTCCTCACGATCTCGAGACGCGGCCGGCGATCCGGCGCACGGGTATAGAGCACGTTGCGGTAAGGTCGACGCTTCGCCGGGGGCCGCCCGGGGCTCACGGCTCAAGGTTGGCCCGGGCTAAGAGTCACAGCCTCTCCGAGGCTAACGGAAACGACCTTAGCCTCGGAGAGGCAGTCAGGTTTAGCCCGGGCCGTGAGCCCCGGGCGGCCCCGAGACGGAGTTCACTTCTGCAATCCGCTTTAGTCGCCGGACTGGCCACTGCCGCCAACGGCGGCGGCGTGCGGGGTGACGCGGAGGCGTTGGCCGACGCGGGCAAGTGACCAGCCACCAGCTACCCGTTGCTTGCCCGTCGCGGTACCGTGGCTGCGAGGTAGGCGGTCGGGCGCAAGCTGCCTGATCGTTCCAGCGGCGAGCCGGCGCTGCCGGGCGGCCTGCATCTCTGCAGCCACCACATGGTCGTACGCCTCGTCCGTCGGCCACGTGATCCCTTGGGCGGCGAGGTCGTGTTCGTTCGAACGCAGGCCCTCGCGGCTATCGTGCGCGAGATCGCCGAGGCCGCGACATGCGGCTCCGGCCACGCGGAGCAGGTTGCTGACTGCGCGTACCGCCGCGGTTCGACGCGACGGGGTGGTCGCGGTCGCGCCGCCGGTCGACAGGAGCGGCCCGAACCGGTCGGCGAAGGCGACACGCGCCCGATGCTCGGCGATGCCTGCGTCTGCCGTGGCCAAGTCCATGTCCATCGTGGTGTCCCTCCGCTGGTCACTTGGTGCTCGATGCCGTGCGTGGTCTGATCTCGACTGTAGTCGTGCGGGCGACTCAGGGCATCGGTACGAGTACCCTGTTCGGTACCCGGGCAGTACTCAATCGCGCGCACGGCGTTGCCGCGGCCTTGCTCGCCCGGTGGGAGAAAGAGCCAAAGGCCGGCGATACCACGACGGCGGTCGGTTAGGTCCTGGTTGAGGTATCGGGCTCGACAAGCCCGGCGGCGATGGCGGCGCTGACGGCCGCCGTCCGCGTCCGGACACCGAGCTTGGCGAGAATCCGGGCTACGTGGCGCTCGACGGTGCGTACACTGAGGAAGAGCGTCTCGGCAATCTCGCGGTCGGACTGCCCGGCCACGAGCAAGCGGAGCACCTCGTCCTCTCGCGCCGAAAGCTTGACGGTGGCACGGTCGACCCACCCGCGGCGGCCGCGGGCGGGATCATTCCCTGTACCTCCGCCGTTGCGCTCGCCAGCGAGAGCCCGCGTCCGACCGACCAGGCAGCCTGGAGGCGCCTGCTCCCCCAGCGACGCGCGGACGACCGCCACGGCACGCTCGTGCGCCGACCCGTCGGTTGGGACGACGAGATCGGTACCGAACTGCTCTCGCAGTACCTCGGCGGCGCCGAGAAGCCGCGCTGACCGATCCAGCTGATGCCAGGCTGCTGCCGCAAGCGCCGCCCCTTCCAGCGCGTCGACGACGACGCGCAGGTCGCCCCGTTCGCCCAGCAGTGCCAGGCATTCGCGATAGAACGCGACCGAGCCGGCGTAATCGCCCTGGTCGCGCGCCACGTCGCCCAGGTCGCGCAGCGAGCGGATGATGCCGAGGACGTAGCCATGCGGGCGGCAGGATGCGAGCGATCGCTCGTGCCGCGCCCGGGCGAGGGCGAAGTCGCCCCGGCCGTGCGCGGCAACACCGAGGTTCGCCAGCATCATCCCGGTCACGGCCGCGGCAATGACCGGGTCCGGGATCTTCGCCGCCTCGACGAGTCGCCTCCTCCAACAGGCGTTCCGCCCTGTCGGGCTCCCCGCGGTGGATGGCGATCCAGCCCTGCCGGAGAAGCGCCATGGCTAGCGTCAGCGCGTCGCCAGTCCTCACGTACGATAGCGACCGCCTCGGCGACGAGGTGCTCCGTGCGCTCGATCTCCCCTTGGAAGGCCAGCAACCTGGCCAACCCGACGAGCGCCCGCGCGCGCGCGTTCCCTGACGGTGGACGGGCTGCGTGCGAGCGCGCGTTCCAGCCAGGTGCCTCCTTCCCGATAGTGGCTATGGCTATACCAGAATCCGCAAATTGCGACGACCAGGCGAAGCAGGCGCTCGCCGTCGGCACGTTGATCGAGCCAGGCGAGCGCCGCGCGGAGGTTGCCGTGCTCGGCTTCCAGGCCCAGCAAGTGCCCGCTCTCCGTCCGGCAGGAACCAGGCATGACTGGCTATCCTCTGCGAGGGCCAGGCACCAGCCTGCGTGCGCGTCTCCGACGGCGTCGCGCTCGTTCTCGCCGGCCAATTGCTCCAGCGCAAAAGCGCGAATGGTCTCCAACATGGAGAAACGAGCTTCGCCGGCTCGCTGTGTCCTGTCGGATCAGGCTCTTGTCCACGAGCGCCGAAAGGAGGTCGGGGACGGACAGAGGTGACGGGTCATGGATGACGAGTGACGGGAACGCTGCGGCGCTCATTCCGTCTCCTATCACCCATGACCCGTCACCCGCCACGGTTTCGGCAGCGGCCAAGGTGAAGCCGCCGACAAAGACGCCGAGGCGCCGAAATAGCAACTGCTCCTCGTCTCGACAGCAGACCGTAGCTCCAGGCGACCGCGTTGTGCATCGTGCGCAGGCGTTCCGGCGCGTTCCGCGGAGCGGCGACCGGCAGCGGCAGTCGCTCCTGGATCCGGGCCAGGAGCGCGACGGGCGAGAGGACCGCGCTTTGCGCGGCGGCGAGCTCGATCGCGAGGGGCAGGCCGTCAAGGTGCCGGCAGATGGCGGCCACCGGCTGAGCGGTGGTCTCCGTCATGGCGAAGGTCGAGTTGACCGCTTTGGCGCGCGTCGCAAAGAGGCGAACCGCCGGCGATTGCTCCAGTATCGTCGAGCGTTTTGGGACTCGTCGGGTTCGGGAAGGTCGAGCGGCGGGACCGGGAAGGCGTGTTCGCCGGGCACCCGCAGCGGCGACCGGCTCGTCGCGAGCACCTTAAGGCGTGGGCAGACCGCGAGCAGGTCGGTGACAAACGGGGAGGCGTCCAGGACATGCTCGAATGTATCGAGGATGAGCAACGCCTCCGCATCGCGGAGGGCGACCATCAGGGCGTCGCCCGCCGGGATGCCGCCGGTCTCCTGAATGCCGAGGGCGCGGGCGACGGAGGTGGCGACCAGGCCGGCCTCGGGAACGGCGGCGAGCGGGACGAAGCGGGCCCCGTCGGCGAGCGCGGGCATGGCCTCGCGGGCGATCTCCAGGGCGAGATGCGTCTTGCCGATGCCGCCGGGGCCCGTCATGGTCAGGAGACGGACATCGGGGCGGCGCAAGAGGGCCTGGGCCAGCGCGACCTCGCGCTCGCGGCCGATCATCGGCGTGAGCGCACGCGGCAGCGGGGCGAAACCGGTGCTCGCCGCCGGGCGGCGAGTGCCGCAGTCGGGGAATCCTTGGCGTGGAGGCATCGACGGAGAGGAGGCCATGTGCGTCTCCTAGTGTTGGTCGCCCTGGCGCCTCGTTGTACCGGGGCGGCCGCGATGCAAGTCAGGTCGTGAGCTGGGTACCCGGTTCGGCAAGTCCTGCTGCTATGGCGGCGCTGACGGCCGCCGTCCGCGTCCGGACGTCGAGTTTGACGAGGATATGAGCGACGTGGTGTTCGACGGTGCGCACGCTGAGGGTCAGCTCTTCGGCGATCTCGCGGTCGGGCTTTCCGGCCACGAGCAGACCCAGGATTTGCACCTCCCGCCGCGTCAGGGAAAAGGCATGGCGGCGGATCGACGGCAGCGGATCTGTCGGCTCCAGAGCTTCGGCGATCATCAGTTCGATGGACTGGTTCTGCCCGGCATTCCAGGCGGCGGCGAACCGGTCGTCGCCAAGGGCGGCGCGCAACGGTTGGCCGTCTCGGGTGGTGCCGAGCGCGTCTTCGTTCGCCGATCTGCGTGCCGATGGACGTGCGCAGGGCCGCTGCGGCACCGAGGAGGCGCGCGGCGCGATCAGGTTGCCCATCGGCGGCGAGGGCGGCGGCGAGCTTCGGGAGTTCGAACGCGACGGTCGTCAGCGACCCATCTTTCCAGGCAAGCGCGATCGCCTCTCGGAAATGCACCTGGGCGCGGGCGGCGTCGCCGCTGGCCAGCAGGTTGATGGCGAGGCCCTCCAGCGCCCAGCCCATTCCTCGCTCGTAACCGACGGTGCGGAGCAAGCCCAGATCTTCTTCAAGCGCCTCCACCGCCCGGGCCGTTTCGCCTTGCCGTGCGAGGGTATGGCCGAGGCTGCCGAGACTGAGGGCCAAGCCAGACGGGATCGCCGACGGCCCGAGCGATCTCCACCGCCTCCTCGTTTGCCTCCAATTCAGCGGGCACGGTCCCGACCGAGCACTCGCCACGAGGGCAGCGAAGTTGAGTGCTCGCACGAGGCCCGGCCGATCGCCGATTCTCGCCCAGATCTAGGGCTTCGTCCACCCGCTCGGCCGCCCGGTCGTAGTCGCCTACGGTCCAGGCCAGCAAGGCAGCCCCGGTCAGCGCGTCGGCCCGCACCGCCGCCGCGACGCCCGTCCGGCGCTCCAGGAGCCGCTCAGTCCACTCGTCCCCTTCCCGTGCGGGGCCCCGGCTGTGCCAGAACCAGGCAAGCGCCGCGGCCATGCGCAGGCTGACCTCGGCGCCTGTCTCGCCGTCATGTTCGAACCAGCCGAGCGCCGATCGCAGGTTGGCGCGGTCGTCTGCTAGCCGATCCATCCAGAGACGGCTCCTCGGCGCTGTAGTACCAGGCACGCGCCGCCTCGGTGAAGTCCAGGCACCAGGCGGCGTGCCGGCGCTCGCATGAGCCGGCTCCTCGCCACTGGCCGTCAATTGCTCGCCAGCGAACTCGCGGATCGTTTCCAGCATCCGGTAGCGCGCCGTGCCGTCGGGCCGCATCTCGTGCTCCAGCAAGCTGGCATCGATGAGCGTCGCCAGGCCGTCGATGACGGAGAGAGGACGAGGGTGAGGGGCGGTCTGCTCTCCCCCTCCCCCCCAGGGGAAGCGCGGCTCCCCCTCAGCCGTCAGGGCTGTCCCTCAGGGCGTCAGCCCTGCCACCTGCAATCGCTTCCGCGGCCTCGAGGGTGAACCCGCCGACGAAGACGGCAAGGCGGCGGAAGAGGAGTTGCACCTCCGGCGCGAGCAGGTCGTGGCTCCAGGCGATGGCGTCGCCCATGGTCCGGTGGCGGGCCAGCGGCGTCGCGCGGGCCGCCGGTCAGCAGCGGCAACCGGCGTTCAAGCCGCGTCAGCAAGGTCGCCGGCGGCAGCACGGCGACTCGTGCCGCCGCCAACTCGATGGCGAGCGGTAGTCCGTCCAGGCGCTGACAGATCGCGGCCACGGCCCCGGACTGCTCAGCTGACAGGACGAAGTCGGCCCGCACCGCCCGCGCACGCTCGACGAACAGCCGAATCGCCTCGTACTCGGCCGTCTCTGCCAGGGACGGAAGATCGGTTGCCCGAGGATGCGCCAGCGTCTGGACGGCAACGCGGTGTTCCCCGGAAATATTCAAGGGGCTGCGGCTGGTGACCAGGGCCGTGAGCCCGTCGCAGACGCTGAGCAACTCGGCCAGGAGCGGCCCCGCTTCGACGACCTGCTCGAAGTTATCGAGCACCAGCAGTACATGCCGGTCGCGCAGAAAGCGACGCGAGCACCTCGGCCGCCGGTCGGTCCCCGCTGTTCGCGCAGCCGTAAGCGCCTGGGCGATGGTCGGGCCGACAATGGCGGGATCGCGAACCGACGCCAATCCGACGAAGACGACCCCATCGGTGAACGTCGTTGCCAGCCCGGAGGCGACGGCCAGGGCGAAACGAGTCTTGCCGATGCCGCCGGGGCCAGTCAGTGTCAGGAGGCGGACATCGGAGTCTCGCAGGAGTTCCTGGGCCACAGCGATCTCGCGCTCACGACCAACCAGCGGTGTAAGCGGGACCGGTAAGGGGCTGAGCTCGTTGCGGGCGCCACGCAGCAACATTAGGGGTTGTTGGCCGGGTTCTGCCGGCAGCGAGGGAGCCATGCTTTCTCTCCCAGAGTGCGCGGCGGAGCCCTACGCGCGGTTCGGTTTCGAGCAATGGGCAGAGGCGGCTTGAGACGACGGAGAATCGGGTCGAGCCTGAGTTGTACAGGACGCAATTCACGCTACACCGCCGAATCAAGACCGTCAACCCTGCCGATCGGCAGGGAAGCAGGCAGCGCGGGCTTCGGCAGGCTCCGTCCCCGGGGCTGGTTCTTAATGAGGCGAGTTTCCATGATGGGAACTGAGTGGAGAAATGGGTACACGGCGGGGGAGGAGCAGGGAGACGCTTGGCGGACAACCCGAATAATTGAGGTGTGAACGCCTAATCGCCTGGTCATCGCGAGTCGGGTTGATCTCGGATGTACACTTGACTCGAGTATGCCGGAGGGCGCCTAATGCACCACAAAGATAACGAACAACGAATCGTGCGCCGCCCGGATATCCTGCTCGGGAAACCGGTGATTAATGGGACGCGCATCCCCGTTTACCTGATTCGGGATCTCGTTGCGGCGGGCCTGTCGGCGGACCAGATCGTCGAAGACTACCCCGATCTGACGGTCGAGGATGTCGAGGCGGCGATGGCATATCTCGAGTCGAACCCCGGGAACGTCGAGTCAATTGTTCAACCGGTCCCGTGAGCGATTGGCCCGCCTTTCTCCTTGATGCTAACTTGTCGCCCAAGGTCGCCAGATTCCTCCATCGTATGTTCGGCCTCGATGTTCTCGTCCTCCACGGAGCGCAGCGCGACCTCCCGGATCGGGCGATCATCGAGATGGCATATGCCCAGCGCCGCGTCATCATTACGCTCGACCGGGATTTCGCTGACCATTTCGTCCGTTCGGATCGGCCGCGAATCGGGATTGTGCTTCTCGAACTCCCCAATACGCATCGAACAACCCCGGCGGTCAATGCTGTCCTCGCCCGCTTTTTCGGGCAGGAAGCTGAGCGGTTTGACCTTCGCGGTGGCCTGACCATCGTCACCGAGGTCGACTGGCGTACTGCCTCGCCCCACACTCCGACCAACTGACCCGCCGGACATCTGAGACTCCAATGAAGTAGACAGGATCCCCAAGGGAAGGGGGGCTTGACGCAACCCCCGGTCTCGCCGTAACGTGCATTTAGCATCCGTATGGTGGAAGGCTTGATCGAAATATGGCGATCCAGGAAGGCGCGTCGATTGTCCAATCCGTCGATCGGGCCCTGTCGGTGCTCACCTGCTTCACCGACAGCGAGCCGCAACTGCGCGTGGCCGACGTCGCCCGCCGACTCGGACTGCCCCAGAGCACCGTCTCCCGGTTGATCGCGACGATGGAGCGGATGGGGTTCATCGAGCGCGATCCACTCACCGGATTGGTCCGACCGGGGCTCCAACTCGTGACGCTCGCCGGTGTCGCGCTCAACCAGATCGAGGTCCAGCGCCAGGCCCAGGCAGAACTGTCCGCGGTCGCGACCGACCTGGGGCTCGCCGCCAACCTGGCCATCCTCCGCGACGACCAGATCTTCTATCTGTCTACCTCCGAAGGGCCCAAGGCGCCAAAACTGTTCACGATGATCGGCAAGCGCAATCCCCTCCACTGTACCGCGATCGGGAAGGCCATCCTCGCCAATCTGCCCGAGCCGGAGCGGGAGGCGATCCTGGCCCGGATCGCCTACCCCGCGTTCACCCCGCACACCGCCCGCACCCCTGACCAGTTGCGGTCGATGCTCGAGCGGGCGCGCGAGTCCGGATACGCCTCCGAACGGGAGGAGCTTGCGTTCGGGCGGGCCTGCATCGCGGCGCCGATCCGGAACGCCTCCGGAGCGGTCGTGGCCGGCGCCAGCATCTCCGGCCCGCTGAGCGCGCTGGCGCTGGAGGAGCGGGAACCAGAGCTGGTGTCCAGGGTGATCGAGATGACGGACAGGATCTCGCACAAGCTGGGTTGGATCACCATCCCGGCGACGATGCTGGCCACCGGCCGCGCATCGTCAGGTCTGGCGGACTGATCCGCCGCGTGAACGCACTGGAGATGTTCCCCATGCGGAGCGATACATGACCCGACCTCGACACCAAATCGCCGCCATCGAAGCGCTCGTGATCGCCGGCAATAAGGACTACGCGGCCGGCGCCGGCCTCAAGACAGCCCGACCCGGTGAGGCTGCTCCTCAATCGGTCCGTGCCCTGAGCGAGATCGGCGATCTGCACGTCTGCGCCTATCCACCCCGGGCCCAGACCTGCCTGGTGAAGGTGACCACCGCCGACGGCACGATCGGCTGGGGCGAGGCGCACGCCCCGCTCGGCCCGGCCGCGACGAAGGCGGTCGTCGAGGACGTGCTCGCGCCGTTGCTCCTCGGGCGGGATCCCCTCGCGATCGAGCGGCATTGGGACTACATGTATGGCAGCCAGCGACTGCGGGGCCACGTCACCGGCTACCAGATGGAGGCGATCTCGGGGGTCGACATCGCTATTTGGGACCTCGCAGGCAAACTCCTCGACGTGCCGGTCTACCAACTCCTAGGCGGGCCGTTCCGCACGGAGTTGCCGGCATACGCCTCCGGCGTCCCCGGGTCAACACCAGAGGAGCGGGCGCAACAGGCGGCCGGATTCGTCGCCGAGGGCTACACCGCCGTCAAAGCGTCGATCGGGCGCGGGGACGTCGATGCGGATCTGGCCGGCCTCGCCGCGATCGCCGAGGCGGTCGCCGGGAAGGCCGACCTCCTGGTCGACGCCCACGGCGCCTATGCCAGCGACCTGGCGATGAAGGTCGGGCGACGCCTGGAGCACATGGGCGTCGCCTGGTTCGAGGATCCGCTTCCGCCCGAGGATATCGACGGCTACGCCCGGCTCGCGGCGGCGCTCGACCTGCCGGTAGCCGGCGGCGAGACCGAATGCACGCGCTGGCAGTTTGATGCGCGGCTCCGCGCCGGCGCCTTCGACGTCATCCTGCCCGACGTTTGCCGCGCCGGTGGCATCAGCGAGGGCCGCAAGATCGCCGACGTCGCCCGCCTCCACAACGTGCGCTGGGCCGCCCATGTCAGCATGGGAAGCTCGGTTCATGTGGCTGCCGCGGCGCACCTCGCCGCGGCCAGCCCCAACTTTCTCGTCTTCGAATTCCCCAGCACCCCCAATCCCATCGGGGACAACCTGCTCCTTGCGCCCCTCCATCCCGAGGGCGGATTCCTGCGCGTGCCGGAAGGACCGGGTCTCGGCATCGAGTTCGACGAAGAGAAACTCGCCGCCCATGTCGTCTCCAACGCGCCGGCCGATCCGGTGCTGGCAGGGAATGCGTTATGAGCCACCACGCGCTACCGGTGGCCGGCCAGGTCGACGCACTGCGCGATGTGCCCGCCATGGTCGAACGCATGGCGGAGGCGACGATCCGCTATCCCTTCAAGTTCTGGGGCTTTGGCGAGAGCATCGCGATGGAGGCGTTGCTGGCGGCGGGCGGTGCGTCCGGGCAGTGGGCCACCGACCGCATCGTCGAATGGGCGACGGATCACGCCCCGCTGGCCGAGGAGCCGCTGGCCCATGTCGCTCCCGGGGTGCCACTGCTCCTGGTTGCCGAGTCGGCGAAGGATGACCGCTGCTCCACTGCTCGCGTGCGCTCTTGAGCTGGCGGCGATCCTCGAAGGAAGCGTCGTCGGGCGCCACGGCGCCCAGATCCACCGGCCGGATCTGGCTGGATGGGAGCACGAGGTCTGGGTCGATTGCATGCATCTCGACGGGCCGTTTCTGGCGCACCTGTCCGTCGTCACGGGTGAACCACGCTTCGCCGATCTGGCCGCGGATCTTCTGTTGCGCCACGCCCGCGTCCTCCAGGATGAGCGCTCTGGTCTGTTCTCACACGGCTTCGACGACGCCAGCGGCGAGCGCAACACCGTCCATTGGGGCCGCGGCCAGGGGTGGGCGCTCCTGGGCCTGGTCGATACCCTGCACAACCTCCCGCCGGAGCACCCGGCCCGAGCCGAGGCAACGGATCGGCTTCATGCCCTGGTCGACGGCCTCGCCTCCACGGAAGCCTCCCCGGGTGCCTGGCACACCGTCGTCGATGCTCCCGAGACCTACGTCGAATCATCGGTCGGCGCGTTCGTCGCCCTCGGCGTTGGACGCGGCATGCGATACGGCTTGTTGCCCGATCACTGGTCGGCGTTGGTCGAGCGGGCATTGGCCGCGACGTTGAGCAACATCTCCCCCGACGGACTCCTCGAAGGCGTCTCCGACGCCACCCCCGTCGGGGCGAACGCGGCGCATTACGGGGCGAGGAACCGCGGCAGCTTCCCCTGGGGCCAGGGGCCTGCGCTCCTGGCACTGATCGAGCATCGGCAAGGGCCGCATGCGGGCCCGGAGGTGAACCATGGCTGATGCGGCCGACCGCATCGCACACGTCGAAACCTTCGTCCTCAAGATGCCGCCCGTGGGCGGCACCTACTGGGGCAAGGCTAGCTGGGATCACGGGGACAAGGCACGCTATCTGCCCCTCTCCGCCGAGTATCCACCGGCGGCCCGGCGCCGCTACGTCTATTCCGACACCATCGACTGCTGCATCGTCCGCATCGAGACCCGGAGCGGGGCAGTCGGCTGGGGCGAGGCCAAGGCCCCGGTCGGCGCGGATGCCACCGCCCGGATCATCGACGATCTCCTCGCGCCGATCGTGCTGGGTGCCGATCCGCTGGAGATCCGCGTCCTGTGGGAGCGGATGTTCGGGGCGATGCGCGTCCGCGGCCACTCGAACGGATTCTGGCTGGAGGCGATCTCCGGGATCGACATCGCCCTCTGGGATCTGGCCGGCAATCTCCTCGGCCAGCCCATCTACAAGCTGCTCGGCGGCGCCTTCCGCGAGAAGCTGCGGGTCTATGCCTCGGGCCTGCCCGCCCTCTACGACGGGACGGACGACGCCGCGCTGGACCAGCTGGCGGAACGCGCCAGGGATATCACCGCCAAGGGGTTCAAAGGGATGAAGATGGCCCTGGGCAAGGGAATCGAACCGGACAGGCGGGCGGTTGAAGCCGTGCGAAGCGCGATCCCCGCTGACACCGATCTCTTCGTCGATGCCGCCGGCGTCTACGAGCCGCAGCAGGCGATCCGCCTCGGGCGCTACCTCGAAGACCTCAACGTCGGCTGGTTCGAGATGCCGATCCCGACCGACAACCTCCCCGGCTACATCCAGGTCGCGACGGCGCTCGACGTGCCGGTCGCCCTCGACGCGCTCGCCAATCGGGGTCCAGGCCCGGGACTACGTCGCTGGCGGCGGACTCGACGTGATCCAACCGGACGTCTGCCGGGCGGGCGGCATCACCGAAAGCCTCAAGATGGCCGAGGTCGCCGACCTCTACGGCGCCGCCTGCGCCCCCCACGTGAGCATCGGCTCGGCGATCCAGTTCGCCGCCACCGCCCAACTCGCGCTGGCGATCCCCAACCTGCTCATCGCCGAGCACTGGATCGGCGACAACCCGCTCGGCGATGCCATCCTGCACGAGCCGATGCCGCAGCCGGAGGACGGCTACGTCTCCGTCGCATCCGGTCCGGGGCTGGGCATCCGGATCGACGAGGCTGCGGTCCGCGAGTTGGCCGGAGGTCTGTCGTGAGCGGCCGTTTCGCCGGAAAGGTGGCGATCGTCACCGGGGCCGCGACGGGCATCGGCAGGGCAACCGCCCTCCGGCTCGCGACCGAAGGTGCAGATCTCGTGCTGACGACGAGCCGCAACACGGCAGGACTCGACGCCACCGTCGCGGAGATCGAAGCGCGGGGCGGAACAGCCATCGGCCTCCAGGCGGACGCCGGGCGGGACGAGGACACGGCTGCGACCGTCGCGGCGGCGCTGCGCTCCTTCGACCGGCTCGATATCGTCGTCGCCAACGCCGCCTACCAACACCCGCGCCAGCCCGCCGATCAATTGCCGGCGGACGAGTGGGAGCGGACCATCACGGTCGGGCTGACCGGGGTCTTCCTCGCCGCCAAGCACGCCGTTCCGGCAATGCTGGCCACCGGCGGCGGCACGATCGTGAACGTCTCTTCCGTGAATAGTGTCCTTCACGCACCCGGCCTCCCCGCCTACAGCGCGGCCAAGGGGGGAGTGGATGCGCTGACACGGCAATTGGCCCTGGAGTACGGCCCCAGGGGATTCGGGTCAACGCCGTCAACCCCGGCCTGGTCGCCGTCGAGAGCGTCTCCGCCTTCCTTAGACAGCATCCAGAGGAGGAGGCAGCCGCCCGCGAGTCGCACCCGCTGAACCGCTACGGAAAACCGGACGAGGTCGCGGCTGCCATCGCTTTCCTGGCCTCGGACGACGCCTCGTTCATCACCGGCGTCACCCTGCTTGTCGACGGCGGCCTGTCGATCCAGTCGGCCGCGTCCGTCCTCCGGCCCGGCCTGCGCCGGGGCTGGCGCGAGGGACAGGTCGCGATCCTGCCCGGAGCGACGCCATGACCGGCCAACAGACCACCAACGCGCACCTCTCCGGCGACCGAATGCGAATTACCTTTGCGATCGCTCAGAAGCCGGACCCGTCGGTCACCTACGCCATCGAGGTGAAGGAGAATGACGCCTGGCGTCCCGCGCATTCCGAGCCATTCGCACAGCGTTGGCTTGCCCTTCGTGCCGAGAGCGCATCGCCGGTGACGCTGACCCCTGCCTGGGCGCCGGGCGAAGAAGCGACGAATTTCATCGCCTTCCACACCGACGCCAGCGATGGAGACCATAACGTCTTCGCCGCGGGCGAGCGGATCGATCTTCCCTGACAACCGTCGAGCAGGTTGGCCCAAACGAGGTCAGGTGCGGCACGGACGACGGACGGCTAACCGTCACCTGGAGCCTGTCCGGCATTGGCGCGGAAGTCGGGTACGTCTTTTCCCCGCCGAGCGACGGCTACTGGTCGGTCGGATTCCAGGCGTTCGCCGGCCTCCCCGAAGATGACGTTCGCGCGATCTTCGCCGGGCCGTTCCTGAATGAGCGCCGGTTTCCGGTCGTTTCCGGCGTACTGGCGGAAGGGAATCTCTCGGCGCCGTTTGCGTTGGTGGATTCTGGCACCGCGAGCGGGCCCGTCACCTGGGCGATGGGGGTCCACCCGGATGAGGGCGGCTGGGCGTGGCAGGAGATCCATCGCGCCCGATATGCCATCGGTGCCCGGAACGAAGAGGGCCAGATTCAGCCTCAACTCTTCGCGCCGGTGCTCGGCAACGTGGGGTCGCACCGCGCGGCCGGTGAATCGTTCGGATTCCGTCTCTTCCTCCACGCCGCGCGCGGCTCGTGGTGGGAGAGCTATCGCGACATCGCCACGGATGTCTACGGCCTCCGGTCCTACCGAGAGAACATCTACGGCTCCCTCACGGACGCGGTCCACAACATGGTGGACCTCCTCAAGGACGAGACATTCAGCGGATGGATGGAGCGCGGCCGTGGCCTGCTCAACATCGAGCACCGCGACGGCGTGAAACTGGCATCACCCGGCGCCGTCCTCAGCGCGGGTCTCGTCACGAGCGACCCGGACCTGCTGCGTTCCCGCGCCCAGCCGATCGTCGAGTACTCGATCAGCCGGAACCACTACGGGTTCACCTGGGAGGTCGGCTCGAAAACGGTCGGGCAGGAGCACGTCCGCCAGGCCTTTGAAGAGCTGGGCGGTCCCGCCTGGGACGCCCCCGTGCTCATCGCACTCCACCAGCTCGCCCGGGGCTACACGCCCGCGCTTGCCGGGCTTGCCAGGGCCCAGGCGAACGGGATCGACGACTTCTACATCCGCCGCTCCGACTTCCAGGTCAGCCTGAGCCTCTACCACCTGACGGGCGAGGACCGCTACCTTGACCGGGCCCGCGAGCAAGCGGACACCTACATCTCCCAGCGGGTCGACACCCTGGCGACCGACCCGGTCGAGGGCCAGCGATTCCTGATCCATATCGGCTCGGACTGGATGAGCCTCCTCGACCTCTGGGAAGCGACGGGTGAGCAGCGATTCTTGGACGCGGCGGAGGCAGGGGCACGCTGGTTCGCCACGTTGCTCTGGATCCAGCCGCTCCCCTCCGATGACGCGCTCACCGAGCCCACCGAAACGGCCACGACCGAAGAGGTTTATCGCCGCGTGACCGCGTTCAAGCGCCACATGTTCGACGACCACACCGGCAAGTCGAGCTGGGTGCGCGATTCCGTTCCTTACCTCCGTGGTGTTGACCAGGTGCCTCAGGAGACCGTGCCCGCCTGGGCCACCTCGGCGGTAGGCATGAGCTTCGAGGCCTGGTGCACCTTCCGGGGCCGGATGGTTCAGAATCCCGGCTGGGCCGCCTACCTGCTCCGGCTCGCCGGGGCCACCGGCGACGACCTGTTCCGCATCCTGGCCGAGAACAGCATCGTCGGCCGCTTCACCAACTACCCAGGCTACTACTTCTACGTGCCGGCGGCCGCTCCCCTGCAACCGGACTTCCCGTACCTCGGCCCGATGGACCTGACGTCGATCTACTACCACCACATCCCGCCGCAGCTCGGAATTGCCCTCGACTTCCTGGTCGAGCAGGTGCGGGACCGCTCCGGCGGGAAGATTGCCTTCCCGGTCGTCCGCGACGACTCATACGTCCAGTTCCGCCACCACCTTCCCGGTCATGCGCCCGGGCGATTCTTCGACCTGACTGACGCGTGGCTCTGGATGCCGCGCGGGGTCGTCCAGATCGAGAGTCATCTCGTCAATTGGGTTGCGGTCTCGGCGGCAGGCGGCACTCGCTTCGGCGTGGCCCTCTCCAACTCCACTCGGCATCCCGTCACCACGATGGTCACCCTCAACCGGCGATCGCTTGGGCCTGGATGACGATGAATCGCGGACAGTCACGATCCTCGATGCCACCGGCCAAGCAGTATCGACTGCCGGACTTGGTGACGGACCGATCGAGATCACGATCCCGGCCCGGGGACTCAGCGCAATCGTCGTCGACGGCGTCAGGATCGACGAGCCGCTGCATCGCTTCGGGCAAGCCGAGTTCGACGGTGAGTCGGCTTTCATCACCCTCGCCCAGAACGATCCGGACCTGGGAACGGTCCGCGCCGCGATCGTGGCCACCGCACCCGACAATCCAGCGATCTACGCCTTCACGACCCTGAAACCCGACCAGGCGGCCCGGTTCGTCCTGAGCTATGAGCGCGGCGGCGAGACCGTCGAGGCGAGCTGCGACCGCTTCCCATTCGAGGTGAGCATCCCGCTGGCGGAGTCGCCGTTCCGGTTCCGTGCTGCGGTGATTGATCCGGCCGGCAACCGGCACGAGACGCGGGCCGCAATCCTGCGGTTCGAACCCTGGCAGGGCGGGAGGACGGCATGAGCGAGATGATGATCGGCGCGGCGGCCCAGCGCCGCCCAAAAGAGCAACAGACGGCCGAATTCGACTACGCCCGGATGCGCGACGCCGGGATCGGTTGGGTCCGCCTTGGTCTCCGCCCGCCCTTCACCGACGAGTCGATGACGACCACCACGCCCGCCTTTCAAGAGCAGGAGCGCGAGATCGAGCGGATCGCCGCCAATGGCCTCAAGCTCATGGCCTACACCCCGTTCCCCGGCGGCGATCCCGACATCGGCGGGCACTACCCGGCCTGGGGAGGGCCGCCCGGGAGCGACGACTATTTCGACCACTACGAAGCCGTCTGCGCCTGGCTCGCTGAGCGGTTCAACGAGGTTGCGGGCGCCTGGCAGATCGCCAACGAGTTGAATCACTCCTTCTGGTCCGGCCCGTTGTCGCCTGAGCAGTCGGTCACCTTTCTCCAGCGTGGCGCCCGGGGAGTGAAGCGCGGCAACCCGGGGGCGCTGGTCGGCTTCAACATGGCCGGATTTGGTGAGGTCGCGATGTCGATGTACGCCTCCCTCCTTGGCGATGCGGCCACCGGACCCGCAACCGACTTCGACTACATCGGCTGCGACGGCTATATGGCCCCCGACCTCTGGCCAGAGAAATTCGCGATCCTGAAGTCGATCACGGATCTACCCATCGTCGTCCAGGAGTTCGGATACGCCTCGGCCGGGATCACGCTGACACCCGAGCAGACCCGGGCAAACCCCTTCCGCGATGCCCACGATCGCTGCCGTTGGCTGGGCTGGCCCCACAACTGGGACGGGCACGGCCACACCCCGGAAGACCAAGCGGCCTACGTCACCGAATGCATGGAGCACTTCCTCGCCGAACCGCGCGTTACCGGCGTCATCATCTGGCGCTGGGACGACGCGCCCACCTGCTGGCTCTGTGGGCGACCAAGCGCCATCTGCCCCGGCACGGGGCGGTGGGGGCTGGTTGACGAGCATGGAAATCCCAAACCTGCGCTGACGGCGTTCAAGACCGGCGCGGCCCGGCTGCGCGAACGCCGGTCCGGAAAGGAGGCGGAAGGATAGCGGATCTTGTGGTCTGCCAATCGTCAGGTGCCGGTGCGGTCGGGTTTTATTGGAGGGGCGATGCGTCATCGCCCGGCCACGCGAACACGAACGAGGGCGATGCATGCATCGCCCCTACGATCCGGCAAATCAGGCGTGATTGATCACAAGTTCGGATGGAGGAGCCGTCGAGCGACATTCAGGCGGGACGGACCGCCTGACCAGTCAGTTCCATTGGAGGAGACAACGATGACTCAATCCAAGCACACCGACGTTTCAACCAACCGCCTCAATCGCCGCACGCTCATCGGGGGCTCCGCCGCCGCGGCCACCGGCGCCCTCCTGGCCGGGAAGCGCTCGTCGGCTTTCGCCGCGCCGGCTGTTATCCGCCGGCAGGACAAGATCACCCTCGAATTCTGGGGCGGAGAGCCGGAGGAGAATGGCCCCGGCGACCTCGTCGCCGAGTTCAACGAAACTCACCCCGAGATCGAGGTGAAGTACACCCGGTACGTCAACGATGACACCGGCAACACCCAGCTCGATACCGCCCTCCAGGGCGGCACCCAGATCGATGTCTACAAGTCGTACGGCATCCCGCGCACCAGCCAGCGGATTGCGTCCGAAGCGGCCGTCGATCTGACGCCGTACGTCGACGCCGACGCCGAGATCAAGGGCTGGATCGAGACGGAGAGCGTCTTCAAATACAACGACCTCTACTACAGCCTGCCGACCGTGCGCGACCCCTACGTCCTCATCGCCAACAAGCAGATGCTCGACGACGCCGGCCTCACCCTGCCGGAAGCCTGGACCATGGACGAGTTCCGCGAGATGGCCAAGCA
Source organism: uncultured Chloroflexia bacterium (assembly GCA_963724285.1). GTDB lineage: Bacteria > Chloroflexota > Chloroflexia > Thermomicrobiales > UBA6265 > CAVRUD01. Next base: position 84,826 of record CAVRUD010000027.1, read on the forward strand.
GCTCTCCAGCGACACGGTCTTCGGCACCTACGCCCCCCACGATCAGAGCATCCCAATCCTCGGCCCCAACCGCTGGTACAAGGGAGAGGGTGCCGAGTCCAACTTCGACCACCCGGCCTTCCGGACGAGCCTGGAGTTCCACCGCGGCATGATCGACGAGGGGAGCTCCTATCCCTGGACCGACGTGCTCGCCCGCGACCTCCGCGTCTACCAGCAGGGTATCTTCCTCACCGAGCAGACCGCCCTCTGGCCGTCGTCGTCCTTCGTCCTGCGCTACGTCAACGACCTCGAGGAGTTCCCGCACGAGTTCATCACGACCTTCACCTCCATGCCGACGCCGGTCGGGCGTCGAGGATCCGTGGACGCCCGGGACGGTCGACAACAACATCCTGATCAATCCGAACACGGCGAACGTCGAAGCAGCCTGGGAGTTCGTCCGCTTCCGCGTGGTCGAGGGCGCCCACCACTACCTCAAGTCGGCCAAGCAGCCGGCCTTCCCCGGCACGCCCGTCGAGGACATCGTCGCCGGCATCCTCGGGCCGGACCGCGACAAGCTCTACGACGTGGAGGCCTACACCCGGGTCATCTCCGCGCCCGACATGCGCATCCCGACCGACACGATCGCGACCGCCAGCGCCCAGATCCAGCAGATCTACCAGGCGCAGAGCGACCTCTACCTGATCGGCGAGATCGACCTCGACACCTGCCTGACCGAGATCAAGACCCAGGCCGACGCGGCCATCGCCCAGGCGGGGCAATAAGCCTATGGGGACAGAATCTCGTTCCCTTGTCGGCAGCACGGTCCGGGAGCGGCGCATCAAGCGCCGCTCCCCGGAGCCGCCCGCCTGGATAGGGTGGGCGTTCATCGCGCCGAACCTGATCGGCTTCGCGGTCTTCACCCTCCTGCCGCTGGCCTTCTCGCTGGCGATCGCCTTCGCCGAATGGGATGTCATCTCGGGTCTGGACAACATCAACTGGATCGGCTTCGACAATTTCACCCGGCTTTGGCAGGACGGCAAGTTCTGGAGCGCAGGGTGGCGGACGCTGATCTACGCCGGCGGCGCCGTGCCCCTGACCACGGTCGCGGGCCTGCTCATCGCGCTCGCCCTCAACGGCCCTGTCCCGGGGCGCACCCTGCTGCGCCTGATCTTCTTCATCCCGTTCATCGTCAACTCCGTCGCCATCGCCGCCACCTGGATCCTCCTTTACGACCCGCGCTACGGCCCGATCAACAACGTCCTGCGCAATCTGGGGATCGATGACCCTCCCATCTGGCTGGCGTCGTCGGATTGGGCACTGCGGGCCCTGATCGTGGTCGCCGTCTGGCACGGCGCTGGCTATGCCGCCGTGATCTACCTCGCCGCCCTCCAGGACGTGCCCAAGGATCTCCAAGAGGCGGCCGCGCTCGACGGAGCCGGGGTCTGGAAACGCTTCTGGGCGGTGACCTTCCCGTTCCTCTCGCCGACGACCTTCTTCCTGATCGTCACCGGCTTCATCGGCACGTCGCAGTCGTTCGGCCTGATCAACTTGATGACCGAGGGTGGGCCCGGGGAGTCTTCCACCGTTCTCTCGTATTACGTCTACCTGAACGGCTTCCGCTTCTACCAGTTCGGCTATGCCTCCGCCATGGCGTGGATGATGTTCCTCGTCGTCCTGGTCCTGACCCTGGTCCTCTGGCGGGTGCAGCGGCGAGGCGTGTTCTATGGATAAGGGGCGTTAGCGATGGCAACGCACGCAGGGAGCGCAAGGAGCGCGCCGCAGCGGCGCCGCTTCCGGATCGGCCTGATGGAAGGCGAGGTCCGCGGGCGCTCCGGCCAGCTGCACTGGACGATCGTCGCGATCGTCATGTGGTCGCTGGCCCTGCTCTTCCTGATCCCGTTCGTCTGGATGGTGGTCTCCTCACTCAAGCGGGAGATCGACGTCTTCCGCCTGCCGGTGCGCTGGATTCCGGATCCGCTGACCTGGGACAACTACGTCGAGATCTGGACCGGGCGCTATCCGATCACCCGGTACATCGGCAACTCCCTGATCGTCGCGGTCGCGCGGGTGGCCGGGGAGTTGCTTACATCCTCGCTGGCAGCCTACGCCTTCTCCCGTCTCCGGTTTCGCGGCCGCAACGCGGTCTTCCTGCTCTACATCAGCACGCTCATCATTCCCTACCAGATGCTGCTCGTCCCGCGCTTCATCCTCTTCCGCCAGCTCGGGATCTACGACACGCTCTGGGCACTGATTCTCCCCGGGATCTTCACCGTCTTCGGCACCTTCCTGCTCCGCCAGTTCTTCCTCACCATCCCGCAGGACCTGACCGACGCGGCGCGATCCGACGGGGCGAACGAGCTGCAGATCTACTGGCAGATCATCTTGCCGCTGGCCAAGCCCGCCCTGGCTTCGCTGGCCATCCTCGCCTTCGTCTGGAGCTGGAACGACTACGAGACACCCCTGGTGATGCTCACGACCGAGTCGCGCTTCACCATCCCGCTCGGATTGACGCGGTACTTCGACGAGAGCGGCGGATTCAGCGCGGCACTGATTTCGGCCGGGGCAGTCTCCTCGGTCCTGCCGATCTTCGTCGTCTTCTTCGTTCTCCAGCGGCAATTCATCGCCGCCCTTGCCCGGTCCGGCCTCAAGGGATGATGCCTCTGATGGCCCGCCAGTCATCGTTCTCGTAGGGGAGGGTCCTGTGCCTCCAACGTCTCCCGATGCCCGAAAGGCATAACGGCCTTCCCATGAACGAGATTACGGCCTGGCGGCCGTGGGAGGGCGCGGGACCCTCCCCTACGGACGAGGTCGCGGCGCGGCAGCGAAATGGCCCCACCGTCTTCACGAGAGGAAGTTGATCGGTGTCCGATCCGAGCACATCTAGCAGTTCCCAGCGGCCCGAGGGTAAGTTCCGGGGCGTCTTCGCCATTCCACCGACACCCTTCGATGATGCCGACAACATCGACGAGACCTCGCTGCGGCGCTGCGTCGCCTTCTGCGTGGACGCGGGCGTCCACGGCCTGGTGATCGGCGTCAACGCCAGCGAAGGGATCGCGCTGACCGACGCCGAACGCTGCCGGGCGGCGGAGATCGTCGTCGAGGAGACGGCAGGGCGGGTGCCGGTGATCGTCGGCGTCTCCGGCGTCTCGACCCGATCCTCGGAAGGCTTCGCCCGCCACGCGGCGGCGGCCGGCGCCGACTCGGTGATGGCGATGCCGCCCTACGTCCGGCACCCCCCGCCGGGCGAGATCTTCGACTTCTACGCCAGCGTCGCAAAAGCCGCTGCCGGACTGCCCGTGTGGATCCAGGACTTCGTCGCTCCTATCGGTACGCCGATGGCGCCGGCGCTCCTCAGCCGGATCCTCACCGAGATCGAGGGCGTCGACTTTCTCAAGGAAGAGAGCGCCTACGCACCCCAGGTGATGGGGGCAGTCAAAGACATGGCGGGTCCGCATCTCAAAGGGGTGATGGGCGGCATGGCCGGGCGCTTTCTGCTGGAGGAGTTCCGCCGGGGAGCCTGCGGCACGATGCCCGCCTGCGAGGTCTCGGACGCCCACGTCCTGGTCTGGAACGCGCTCGACCGGGGCGATGACGCGGAAGCCCGCCGCCTGCACACCCAGCTTCTGCCGCTGCTCAACTACGAGGCCATGTACTCGTTTACGATCTACAAAGAAGTCCTCGTCCGCCGGGGGATCATCGCCTCCGCACGAACGCGGGTGCCAGGCTCCGGCCAACTGGACGCCGAGAACCACCGGGAGCTGGACCTGCTCCTGCGCGACCTTGAGCCCCTCCTTACCCAGGGGTTGCGGGCGGCGCCTGACGCGTGATAGCCAACAGGACGGCTCCGCCGTGCGCGCCTTCCGGGTGGGAAAGCCAGCACCTCCTGCGACTCCTGGACCCGTCCGGTAATGCGGCGGCGTGGGTCTCGCCAACGGATGGCGGCAACACGATCGCGTTTGCGCTCCGGGCCGGCGACGACTGGCGCCAGGTGCTCTTCATCGAGGGCCCGGACGCGCTGCGCGCCCGACCGACGCGTTACGGATGCCCCGTGCTCTTCCCGTTTCCCGGCTACGCCCGCGACGCCCGAGTATCGCTGGCGCGAATTGGTGCGCTCCCTGCCGGTCAACGCCCCCGACGGGCGAAGCCACGTGCACGGCTTCGCCCACGACAGGCCGTGGGAAGTCGTCGAGCGTGCGGGCGGATAGGGTGACCATGGAGTTCGCGACCTCTCGCGCGCTGACATCGGCGGAGCGAGCGGCCTATCCGTTCGACATCGTCGTGCGGCAGATCGTGTCGATCTCGAACGGCACGCTGGACATCGAAGTCGAAGCGAGGAATCATGGCGAATCGGTCGCCCCGGTTGGCCTCGGCCTGCATCCCTATCTCGACCCGGCGTTCCTCGGCACCGACCGGCGCGACATCGCGGTGACGCTGCCGGGCGCTCTGGAGCGAGTTCTGGACAGTCCGGTGCCGACCGGTGTGCTGGAAGCAGTGTCATCGCGGGAGCACATCCTTGGGGAGGGAGGCGCGCTGATTTGCCGAACCGGCTTGACAGACCCGGCAACAGTGACGCTGCGCGGACGGAATGGGCCCGCGGTCCAGTTGGATCTGCGGGGCGATTGGAGCGACGTGGTTCTCTTCATTCCGCCCGACCAACATTCGGTGGCCATCGAGCCGCTGACGTGCGCGCTCTCGGCCGCGTCGCAGGTATCCACATCACCAGACTCGTTGCCGCTATTGGCCCCGGGCGACAGAGTCGCCGGGGGCATGCGTTTGCGTTTGGCGCGGTCTGAGCGCCGTCCGGATCAGCGAGCCTCTCGTAGGGGCGGACCTCCGTGTCCGCCCGGCCCCTGACCGCGACGGTACATGTCTGGATACGCCCTGCCCAACGCTAAACCAGCCGGCCGGCGGCTGGGCGGACACGGAGGTCCGCCCCTACGTCGTCGGTAACGATCACAAGATGTCACGAGAGGTCATACATGATGGACTTCGCCGGGCTTTCGGAAACTGACGAGCGCCAGGTTCAACTCCTGGTCGTCGGCGGTGGGCTGGCCGGGACCTGCGCCGCCATCGCCGCCGCCCGTTAGGGCGTCTCGGTGGCGCTGCTCCAGGAGCGCCCCGTCCTCGGCGGCAACAGCAGCAGCGAGATCCGCGTCCACCCGGTCGGGGCGTCCCAAAGCGGGTACCACCGAGACGCCCGCGAGACCGGCATCATGGAAGAGATCTTTCTCGAAGCCCGGGCTCGAGCCTACGGACTGCGCCAGATCAACGGCAACCACTACCCGATGTGGGACGTCATCCTGGCCGAGAAGGCGGAGGCGGAGCCGCATCTGGACCTCCTCCTCAACACCCGCGTCATCGGTGTCTCCTCTTCAGAGACGACCGTGGACGGATACGAGCGCCGCGTCGACAGCGTCCTGGCCGTTCAGCAGGGGACAGAGAAGGTCTTCCGCGTCACCTGCGACATGGTGATCGACGCGACCGGTGACGGGTTCGTGGCGGTCCAGGCGGGCGCGCCGTTCCGCTATGGACGCGAAGCACGGGCCGAGTTCAACGAATCCTGGGCGCCGGAGGTGGCGGATGACGTCGTCCTCGGCTCGACGATCATGTTCGCCGCCCGCGATGTCGGCCGGCCTGTTCCGTTCATGCCGCCCGATTGGGCCCACACATTCGCGGACGAGTCCGCGCTGCCCTATCGAACCCACGAGAACATCGACAGCGGCTACTGGTGGATCGAGTGGGGCGGAAGGATCAACACGATCACGGACAACGACGCCATCCGCAGGGAACTCCACGCCGCCGTCTTCGGTGTCTGGGACCACATCAAGAACCACTGCACCGTGCCGGGTATCCGCGAGCGGGCAGCGACCTGGACGCTCGATTGGATCGGCCATATTCCTGGCAAGCGCGAGAGCCGCCGCTTCGAAGGCGACCACATCCTGACTGAGTCCGACGTCATGCGCGGTTTGGAGGCAGTGCCGGCCGATGTCGTCGCCCACGGCGGCTGGCCGATCGACCTCCACGCCGAAGATGGCATCTACTCCTCCGAAAAACCCTGCACCCAGCCGCCCCTGCCGGGGCTGTACGGCATTCCCCTCCGGTCGCTCTACAGCCGTTCCGTCAGCAACCTCCTCCTGGCCGGTCGCGACATCAGCACAACCCATGTCGCCCACGGAACGACGCGGGTCATGAAAACCTGCGCGGTCATTGGGCAGGCGTCTGGCAGTGCCGCCGCGCTCTGTCTCGAACGGGGGCAAACGCCGCGGGCTCTGGCGAACGATGAGGCCGGGATCGCACTTCTTCAGCAACGCCTGCTCCGGGACGGCATGTACCTCCCACTCCGCGCGAATGAGGACCGCTGCGACCTGGCACAACGCGACGACGTGGCCATCACCGCTTCGAGCGAGGCGCCCCTGCGGCTCGGCGACGACATGCACTGGGAGCAGGCCCACCTCACCGGTTCCCACATCACCTGGACCGGTGCCGCCGATCCGACCGCGCCACGCTCGGTTCCGCTGGATCGACTCCTGGCACAGGCCGTCGTGATGAGCGGCGATCGTCTCACGTCCGTTTCGGCGCGGATGTCGTCCAGCCAGGACGAACCGGTCACCGCCCGCATGCACGTCCGCCAGGCCCGCCACCTCCGCGACTTTGGTTCCTGCGAACCTGCGGACGGGAGCCTTGCCACCCTTGAGGCGTCAGTTGCTCCGGGAGAATCCCTGGTGACGTTCCGGACCGATGAACCACTGCGGTGCGAACCGGACCGACCCCTGGTCATGGTGCTGGAGCCGTGCGACGGGCTGTCCTGGGTGATCTCGGCCCAGGAGCCTCCGGGAACGCAGGCGGGGAAATGGGACGAGGACCTCGGCTACTGGCGCTGGATCCACGGCACGCTGGAGTTCGAAACCGATCCGGTGAGCACTCCCTATCACGCGCGGAACATCGTTTCTGGGGTCACCCGGCCCGAGCGCGGCACCAACATGTGGATCTCCGATCCGGCCGCGGGGCTCCCCCAATCAATCGCGCTCCGGTGGAGCGAGCCGGTCGACATCGGGACGGTCGAGGTGACCTTCGACTCGCAGTTGAGCGGCTGGGTCTGGGAGGGTCCGTTCGCGACGGTGGCGCGGGACTACACCATTGATGCCGTAGCAGCGGGCACGCGACACCGCATCTTCGAGGTCCGCGGCAATCACCAGCGCCGCCGGGTGCACGCCGTCGAAGTTCGTCAGACTGACGAGTTGATCTTGACCATCTCTCGCACGAACGGCGCGGCGACCGCACGGGTGGTCGAGGTGCGCGTCTACCCACCGGAGGGGTAGCCAGAACGCGAACCCGCTGCCGATGCTTGGGGTCGGCCGTGCATCACGGTGGACAGCCCATCCGACCTTCCTGGTCCTCCCCGTGGGCTACTCCAGGGTGTGCCCCATCGTATGGCGTGGGGCCACGGGCGCTCGCCGGACCGGCGCCATCCGTCGTCGTCGTAGGGGAGGGTCCCGTGCCCTCCCGATGCCCGACGCAGGAGGGCATACCGGCGTCCTGTGCACGGCGCTACGGCCTGGCGGCCGTGGGAGGGCGCGGGACCCTCCCCTACGACAACGGGCGCAAAACCGTGAGGCGCACCCGCTATTCCAGCTCCTCTTGCGCGTCCTCCAGGGCAGAGAGGAAGTCGTCCAGTCCTTGCCCGTCGCCAGCGAACTCCTTGAGCGATTCCGCTTCCCGCTCCATCATGCTGAGTACCTGATCCGGCGCGTAACTGGTGGTAGACGGCCAGAGCGGATCGTTCGCCTCGGCCAGCGCCCCGTCGATCTCCGCGGTTGCATCGCGATCCTGGGCAACCACGGCCAGGACGAGCGCAGCGTGCGCGGCCGGCAGGTGTGGATCGAGTTCCAGGGCCGTCCGGAGCCATGCTTCCGCCTCGGCCGGAGCGCCAGCCCGCAGCGCAATGGTTCCGACCGTGGCGTACAACGCGGGGTATTGAAGCGAGCCCGAATCCGTGCCGGCGTTGCCTTCAAGGAAACCGGCAAACCCTGGCAAGACGGTCGCCACCTGGGGCGCTACCCCCGGTTCATCGTCCAGCAACGACTCGATACCGGATAGGGTCGTGTTGACCGAGGCCATCCACTGCTGGGGATGCTGCGCGCCAAGGACCGTGAAGTACTGGGCATAGGCAGCATTGGCGGCATCCGAGTCGCCCTCCGCCAGCCGGTAGAGGCCCAGGTCGGCCCAGGTGGCCGGGTTGTCCGGCGCGGCCCGCGTCGCTGCCTCGGCCCGCTCGATTGCCCCGGGGAGGTCGTCGCCGGCAAAGAGCACCCTGCCCGCCCCAAGGAGGGCCAGGGCGTGGTCCGGGTTCGCCGCAATGGCTGCTTCGTAGTGCTCAAGCGCTGCGTCTTCGTCTCCGCTGTCCAGGGCGATATCACCGGCGTCCGTCTCCTGCGTTTCGGTGCAGTAGGTCGTCAGGTGATCGATGCCTTCGGAGCGCTCCGCCATCTCCCGCGTCGTCAGGTCCTCGATCTTCTCATCGAGGTCGGCGACGGCCGCCGAATCCCCATCAAGGAAGCTGGAGAAGATCTGGGCCGAGAAGTAGATCAATCGGAGCGGCGCGATCTCATCGATCGCGCCAATCGGCTCTCCATCGCCATAGGCAAGGGCCTCTTCGATCGCCGCCCGGTACTCCTCCTCCGCCTCGGTGGCCTTCGCTTCGTCCCCGTCAAAGATGTAGTACCAGGCCCAAACCCGCTCGAACGACCGGACGCGGGCCGCCCATGCCTCCAGTTGCGCCATACGCGACGCGGAGGGATTGGCCAGGACCTTGTCGGTCCACTCTCGGATCTGAGCTGCGTCGGCGAGGACGTCCTCACCAATGAGGTCAACGGTGGTCGGCTCCTCCGCCGAGGGCGTCCCGGCTGCTATCGGGGTCGCCCCGCCGGCAAGTGGTGTAGCGGCCGGAGTTCCCGTTTCGGCCGGCTCCTCCGCCTCTTCCGGCGAGGGCTGACTCAGCAATAGCCCATAGTTCAGGCCCTGGCGCTCTGCGTAGGCTGCCGCCACGGCAGCCTGGGCAAGGGGATCGCCGGGGCGCAGCTCCGAAGCCAGGATGCGCTGCATCTCGATCATCAGGTCATACGCCGCCAATGCCTGGTCTCGGCGCTCCTCGTCTTGCGGCCAGAGAACCAGGCTCTTCTCGACGCTCAGATCGTCGCCAACGACGAGCGCCGTCGAATCGAGCATGGCGCCCTGAGCGCGGATTTCCGCCAGCTCAGCGATCTCTTCGTGGGCCGCGTCATTGGTCGGGTCGAGGCGGATCACCTCGCGGTACAGATCCTCGGCTTCGAGGAAAAGGAGCGGTTCGAAGTAGTCCTGCCCGATGCCCTGCTGCACGAGGATATTAGCGAGCAGCATCCGGGCACTGATGTCTTCTGGGTGGAGGGCAACGATCTGGCGCCATGACTCGGCGGCGAGGTCGGGGCGGCCCTGGAGCAGGTAGACGATGCCGACGTTGGTGTACGCGTCCAGGTTTTCCGGGTCCAGGGTCAGGGCCTGCGTCAGAGAGTCGACTGCCGTATCGCAGTCACCAATGAGGACACGGGCCGCGCCACCCTGGACGAGCGGGTACGGGTCGTCGGGGGCTGCACCGGCCTCCAGGGAGTCCAGCTCCTCGGCCGCACGACCCCGCCAGTACTCCTGATCCTCGGTCATGCCCTTGCCGCGATAGGCATCCGACATCATCGTGAAGAGCCGGGCGAAGGTGGCCGGAACATCGCTCGGGCGCTCCAGACCATCGGCCCGCGCGACCAGGTCCTCGCGAAGTTTGAGCGCTCGCTCGTACCAGGAGAGGGCGGTGTCCCAGTCTCCTTCGACGGCGGCGCTTCGCCCCAGTTCGATGTAGGTCTTGACCAGGATCAGCGCGTCCTGCGGACCAAGTCCCTCACCCGCCTGCAGACGGGCCTCGTAAAACGCCGCGGCATCTTCCCATGCGCTTCTGGCGGCCGCGATCTGACCGTCGAGGTTGCGGGCATTGCCCAGGTGAAAATTGACGATCCCGGTGTTGGCGGCGTCGGGCTGGTCGGGAACGGCGAGCTCGAGGTGCTCTATCGCCGCCCGGAGGCGATGTTCGTTGTAGGCGATGATTCCCGCGGCAGCGTTGACCAGATCCTCCATCGTGTCCGCCCGAAGGACGGGGACATCGAGCCCCTCCTTCACCTGCACAATTCCCTGGCCGCCGGGCTCGCCATCGGTCGGGCCACCGACCACCAGACCCACCTGCGGGTCGGTGAAGACAACGTAGGCGATGTACTCGCGCTGGCCGTCGTCGGTGGTCTCGTCGACGCGGTAGATGATGACCGCCTCGGCGCCGATCCGGTCGCCAAGTTCGCGGGCCGAACCGGTGTCGGTCGCGTCGAATTTGACCGGCAGTTCGCGGATGACGACCTCCTGGGCCTGCCCCTGGGTGTAGAGCGTGTCGGCGAGCTGGTCCTGGAACGAGGCCGCCGACGCCTCCCGTGTTATCGCAAACCCGATTGCATCGTCGGGGATCGGCAGCGCCACCCGCCACAGGTATTGCTGGTAGGCGTACGCGCCGAGCACGGTCGCCACGCAGACCGCGAAGAACGCCAACGTACGCTGATTGACCAGCCAGCCGGCAACCCGGCCCGGTTCAGTGGCGCGCAGCCCGGTCTCGCGCCGGATCTCGCGCCAGCGAGCGCCACCGAGGACGACCGTTACCAGGAGCAGAAGCAACCCAACGGCAAGGAGAAGGTATTCGTTGAAGGTGGAGAACTCGACGACGAGACCCTTGAACCCCGTGTACAACGACAGCGGCGACAGCAGGCTCAGGCCGAACTCTTCCGAGGCAGCCCGGGACTGGGCGCGGAAGGAGACGATTCCGGCCGCTGCCGTCCCAAGGGCCGCCACGCCCCCGGCCACCGGCGATGGCAGGCTCTTGAGGCGCTTGGGGTTGACCGGAATCTCCGGGGAGACGAGCTGGTAGACCTGTTGCGGGCGACTGAGGTCCTTGAGCCTGTGCTTGCCGACATCGCGCAGGTAGAACTTCTCTGGCAGGTCATGTCAGGACGAGATTTCGGGTCGCCTCCGAGAGCAGGACCTGCTGGCCGTGGCCGATCGACAGGAGGCGCGCAACACGGTTGACCGGCTGACCGAAGTAGTCTCCATCGCGGACCTCGGCCTCACCGGTATTGATCGCCATCCTGGCCCGGAGCGGGCCGGTCTCACCCCACGGCTCACCCGCCAGGCTACGCTGGGCGGCGGCGGCGGCGGCCACGGCGGCGGCGGGACTGGCAAAGGCGGCGCAAAAGGCATCGCCGATGGTCTTGAAGATGTAGCCACTGTTGGCGGTGATCGCGTTACGGAGCAGGGCGTCATGCCGGGCAAGGGCCACCCGCATCGCGTCGGGGAACCGCTCCCAGAGCTTCGTTGACCCCTCGAGGTCGGTAAACAGAAAACTGACCGTGCCAGTCGGCTGGTCCGCCATGGGAGACCCTTAGCGACGTAGCACCGATGCCCGGCGCGGTGGCCGGGCTCGGTGTCGGACGGATTGTGGGTGGTCTGGCCGGTGAATTGGCCGGCCTCGTGGACGCCAGGTTGAAACCTGGCGCTAAACCTACGAAACCTCTCCGAGGTTGATCGCGTTGTCGGGCATGTCCGCCCTCCCCAGCCCCAGTCCCGGAGGGACTTTGTAGGTTTAGCGCCAGGTTTCAACCTGGCGTCCTGGTGCCCGGGGTTGAAACCCCGGGCACCCTGGCGACGCCTTAGAACGTGATGTAGCAGCACTCGGCGCAGTTGCTCGACCAGCAGGTGCCGTCGTTGCAATGCTCGTCACGCCAGCGGTACCCGGCGACTTCGACATCCGCGGTCTTCGCCTCGACCAACTGGTTGATGACGCCCTCCGGGATGCCGGCCCCGCTCAGGGTGCCGATCGGGTCCTCCTTGATCCGCTGCAAGTAAGCCGGGTCGTTCCGGGTGCGCTCGGCCAAAGCCCGCGCCTTGTCCCGCAGATTTGCCAACGTTGCTTTGTCGCTCATCTCAATGCTCCTCGTCGTGTCGTGCTTCCGATCGGCGTCGCCCATGCGACGCCGCGCTGACGATCATGTTTCGCCCGCCGGCCACCCCTTACGAGGCGACCGGCTCGGCTGGCTCCATTCCCGCCGCGGCGAGTGCCGCCCGGCGAGCGGCGACTGTCTGCTCGACGCCCGCCCGGACCGCCGGCTCTCGCGCAAGCAGCGCGGCGAAGGCTTCCCGGTCAAGCCGGTAGAGCTCACTGGCGGTGGCCGCGCGGACCGTGGCCGTGCGCGGCTCACCCGTCAGCACCGCCATCTCGCCGAAGTAGTCGCCATCGCCGAGCGTGTTGACGTGGCGCTCCGCCTCGCCGTCGCCGACGACCACGTCGAACCGGCCCTTGCTCACGATGTAGAGCGCGTCACCCGGCTCGTCCTGGCGAACCACCTCGGTGCCGGCGGCAAAACGTTGCAGGGTAAGTTGACCGGCCACGGCCACGAGTTCCGCGCTTCCCAGCCCGGCGAACAGCGGCGTGTTCCGCAGATGGGCCACCTCGATCGGTGTCGGCTGGCCGAGCGGGACGGAGACCCGGCCGGTCTGCTCGTCGTAGAGCTGCTGGTAGAGTCCGCCCGCGTTGACCAACTCGGCGTGCGTCCCCTCTTCGACTAGCCGTCCTTGATCGAGGACGAAGATCCGGTCGGCGGTGGCCGCCGAGGTCAGGCGGTGGGTAATGCTGATGGTCGTCCGGCCTTTCGCGACGGTGGACAGCGTCTCCTGGATCTCCGCTTCGGTGCGGGGGTCGAGGGCGCTGGTCGCCTCGTCGAGGATCAGCAGGCGGGGATCGCGCAGCAACGCCCGGGCAATCGCCAACCGCTGCCGCTGCCCGCCGCTCATGCGCACGCCGCGCTCGCCGAGAACCGTATCGTAACCGCTCGGCAACGTGGAAACGAACGCGTCAAGCTGAGCGGCTTTCGCGGCGGCGATCACCTCGGCGTCGGTCGCGTCCAGTCGGCCGATGGCGATGTTCTCGCGCACCGTCGTGTCGAACACGAAGGTCTCCTGGAAGACGAGGCCGATCTGACCGCGAAGCGAGGCGAGCGTCACATCCCGCACGTCGTGGCCGTCGAAGAAGACCTGGCCTTGCTCGGGATCCCAGAAGCGCAAGCAGCAGGTTGATCAGGGTGCTCTTGCCACAGCCGGACGGACCGACGACCGCCACGCTGGCCCCGGCCGGAATCGTCAGGCTCAGATCGCGCAGAATCGGGCGACCCGGCTCATAGCCAAAGGTGACGTCCTCGAGCCGGATCCCCTGCGAGAGAACCGGCAGCGCCACGGCGCTGGGCTTGTCGGCGATGTCGATCGGCTCGTCGAGCAATTCTGTAATGCGCTGCAACGACCCCGACGCCTTCTGCACGGTCTGGCCGATGTTGGAGAGCGCGGCGATCGGCGTAAAGAGGGCGGGCAGCAGGCCGATGAACGCCAGCAGCGTGCCGAGCGTCAGGTTCCCTTCCATCACCATGTAGCCGCCAACCCCGAGGACGACCAATTGGCCGAGGGTGGTCGCCAGCGACATGCTGGTCTCGTAGAGGGCCGAGGCCACCATCAGGCGGAGCGTGGCGCGCAGCATCGCTTGGAGGCGGCCGTGGTACGTGGCCTCAGCCTGCTTCTCCAACCCGAAGGCCTTGATGACGGCGTGGGCGGAGAGGTTCTCCTGGGCGGTGGCGGCAGTGGCCCCCGTCAACTCCTGCTGCTCGAAGCTGATCTCCTGGATACGGCCCCGCAGTGCCAGGTACGAAACGGCGAAGAGCGGAACGATGACCAGGACCAGGGCGCCGAGCAACGGGCTCAGCAGGATGATCGTCACCCCCGCCGCGATCGCGGTCAGGAGCAGGTAGAGTGCCACGCCAATGAGCTGGGCCATCGCCATCTGCACGACCATCAGGTCGCCGGACAGGCGGGCCATCAGGTCGCCGACCTTCGCTCGCACGTAATAGCCGTGCGACAGCCGCTGGAGATGGGCGAACATCCTGTCCGCCAGATCGACCAGCAGGCGCTGGCTGATCCAGGAGGTGACGTAGGCGCGGCGCATCCCAACCAGGGCGTTGAGGACGTAGATGACGAACAGCCCCAGGATGAAAACCAGCAAACGCTGCCCGCTGCCATCGGGCAGGATATCGTCGACGAGGTACCGGGTGGAGAGCGGCAGCAAGAGGGCGTAGGTCAGGCCGAAGGCCATGTACGCGATGAGCTCCACCTGCCGCCAGCGGTAGGGCCGCATCATCGGCACGAGTTGCCCCAGCAGGACCCGGAGCGCGTCGCGGCCGCTCGGGCGACGTTGAAGACTGGCGAGCCAGTCCTCCTCCAGACCGCCGAGCGGCTTCTGGAAGACCTGGGTCGCGGCCTGGTCGCGCCGATCTGGATCGTAGGCAACCAGGAACCGGCGAAGGCCATCGGCCTTGTGGGCCTGAATCAACCAGCCGACAAACGCCGTCGCCGATGGGTCGCCAGCCGCGCCCTCCGGCGCGCTGCCGACGATCGATACCTGTTTGCCGGCCTCAAGTTCGCCGCGGACCGCGGCGGCCGCTTCCGCCGGCCCCGGGCCAACCCCCACGCGACCGGCCAACACTCCGGCGATCCCATCGATCAACCGTCCGGGACTGGCGGCATTTCGTCCAAACCACCGGCCGATCAGGAGCCGGGTTAGCGGTCCGAGAACAGCGGCATCCGGCCGTTCGGGTTCGATCGGCAGAACGACGGCCTCCGCCACAGCCGGCGAACCGGCGACGGACCGCCCGTTGGCAGCGGCCCCGTCATTGCCCTCACCCGGCAGAGCCGCAATCGGGTCGACGAGATAGATGGGAACCGGTCCGCCACGCTGCTCCGGCGAAGGCGAAAGCAACCGCTCGAGCGCCTCGACCGCGCGGTCGGCCAGCTTGGCGACGGCGGGGGCGCGCTTCGCGCCGTGGGTACCAGCGGCGGCGTAGACGACGACGCGCTCTCCAGCAAAGGTGCGCCACGCGGCTGTGTTTGGTTGGGCGCCGGTCGGCGCCAGACTTGGATTGTGCATCGGTGGCTGAACCCCCGGTTGCGCGTCGTATGGACCAGGCATCATCCAACCTCACCCTGGCGGAACCGGAAACCGGATCGGCTCAACTGGTGTGGTCGCCGCGCCGGGTCGGCGAGGCGAAGGAGACAGAGCGCGACACCGGCGAAGCCGACCATGTAGTCCGGCGTCACCGTGTGGGGCGACTCGGACGGGTACGCCAGCAGGCCGTCGCTCGCCCGCTCAAGCGCAAAGGCCTCGAGCAGGCGGGCCTGGGCGCGGGCTTCGGTCAGCCAGACCTCGTCACCCGTCGCCTGATAGCCGTCGAGCAGGATCTCGATGTTACCGGCAAGCCCGTGGCACTGCGTCGGACCAGCCCAGCGGGCGCCACGGGCCGTGCTGCGAAGCGCGCCGGTCGCGAGCTCCGCCGCGTTTGGAATAAGGTCAAGTTTAGCGGCGTGCAGGAAGAAGCGGGCAATCCCGGCGGCGCCGTGGCACCAGAAGGGCGAGACCGGCGGCAAGCCCTCGTTGACCGGCCAGCCAAATCCGCTCTGGTCGGGGAGGACCGGCACGGCCTGACGCGCCAGCCACGCAGCCGCCCCCCGAGCCGCCGCCAGGAATCGGTCGTCCTCGGTGGCCTCGTAGAGGTCGAGCAGGACGTCGGCGATGCCGGACGCGCCGTGGGCATAGCCCAGGTTTGCCTGGCCGGTCAGCCCGTCGTAACCCTCCGGAATCACCCAGTAGAGCCCGCCGCCCTCGCTCGAAACGGCGGCATTCAGCAGCGCGTCGCCGGCGGCAACAGCGGCGGCCAGGTGGTCCGGCGCCCGGGTTTCGTCCCATAGCAGAAGATGGAAGCGCAGCCGGCCGGCGGTGCCGTTGAACAGGTCCGGCGAGGCAAATGGCAGGCTGGCAACGAAGCGGCCGCGCTTTTCGGCTGCGGAAATCAGGTCATCATCGCCGAGCACCTGCCCGGCCCGCAGCAGCGCGGTGCCGACCCCGGCCTCGCCAACGTAGAGGCCGGCCACCGGTTGGCCACCGGGCTGCGTTGCGGTTCGAAGTGCCTGGGCGCCCTCGCGCACCAATGTCTTTAGCGCCGGGTCCTGGGTGGCGTCCGCGAGCTCGGCGACGGCAAGGAGCGTCCCGGCGCAACCGGTGTTGATGTCGCGGGCGATCCTGCCGTTGGCGCCGTGGTGAGCGCTACCCCAGACCATCCCCGGCCCCTGCGGGTTCGGCTTTGCGGCAGCGGACAGTGTCTCGCCAAGCCGACGGGCCTGTGCAAGGGCGTAGGCGCGGGCGTCAGTCTCGTCGAAATAAGGAGAAGCGTCGGCCAAGCCCTCCGCATTGCCGGCACCCTGGGCAGCGTCATCGAGCGCCGCGACAACGGCGGCCATCGACTCGTAGCGATCGGCGGGATCGGCCGCAAGGCAGCAGGCGATGACCGATGCCAGCCTCGGGCCAATGGCGGGGTTGAGCAGGCGGATAGGCCGGTCGAGTAGCGCCTCCGATCGGGGCGCAAGCGACGGTTCGGCGCCGGTCGCGGCCAGGTAGAGAAGGGCGCCGAGCGCATAGACCTCGGCGGCGACCGTCGGGGGCGGATCGTCGGCCCAGCCGGGTGCCATGTAGCCCCGGGTGCCTTTGGTGAACAGGTGGGCGGCGTCGGGATCGTGAACCGACTCGAAGTCGATCAGTCGGATGCCACCGTCCTGCGCCAGGATCACGTTGGGTGACTTGAGATCGCGGTAGATGAAGCCGGCCGCGTGGATCGTGCCCAGGGCCCCGGCGATTTCCCGGCCCCAGCGGATGACGTCGGCTTCGGAGGGCAACGTGCCGGTCTGCGTAGCGGAAATGACCCGCCGCTCGAGCGTATCGCCCTCGATATCGTCCATCGCCAGGTAGAGATCGCCCTCATGCTCGACAAGCCCGAGGGGCGTGGGGAAACGCGGGTCCGGTGCGAGGCGGGCAAGCACTGCCGCCTCGTGGCGCAACGCATCGCGGGCATCCCGCCCGTCGGGCCGGAGCTGACCGTCGCGGCGAGCGCGCTTCAGGACGCAGGTGCGCCCCACTTCGATATCGACCGCCAGGTGAATCGAGCCGCGCGGCGTGCTGTGCAGCGTCCCCGTGATCAGGTAGCGCTGGGCAACGAGCGGGGTCGCGGCGGGGGCTTTGACAACGACGCCGGCCGCCTCGAACGGGTCCTCGACCCACTCCGGCGCCCGGAAGACCGGCAGCCGCCGGTCGGGAACCAGCTCGCCGTCAGGGGTAACGAGGGCGGGGACGACCTCGCCGAGCGGCGTCTGGAGGTGCCGGTTGCCGAAACCGCCATAGCGGTAATGGACGAGGCTGCCCGGCGCCAGCGCGCGATCGGAGGGGATGTTCGGGCCGCGCAGGCCCCGCGTCGCCTCGTCGAGGGAGACCGCCAGGCGGACCGCCTGGGCATCATCGCTGGGGTAGATCGTCAGGAACTTGCCGACCTGGCTGAAGGACCCGTGGCCCTCGTTGAGGGCGGACAGGGCGTCGGGCGATGCCGCCAGCTTGAAAGCGGCACTGTCGGCCAGCAGGACCGGCAGGGCCCGCCGCAGCACATCCTCAGCCGAGAAGAGCCCGGCGGAGAGGTGGAGCTTCCAACCCTGCTCGGGCGTCTGGGCGTCCTCGGGGACAACGCGGATCCAGATCTGCGGCCCCTCGCCGCCGGCGACGACGGACCAGCGCCCTGCCGCGACGCGTGCTATGGCTTCTTCGACGATCGCCAGAAAGGCGCTGTCGACTCCGTCTAACCGGATGTCCGGGGAAACCGCAACCACCGCGTTCCACTCCTGGGATCGGGGCGGGCCGGACGGATCAATGCCCGCCCGGCCGGCCTTCGACCACTCGATGCTCTAGCGAGGACTACCGGGGCCCCGTGACGAAGCAGGTCCAGAAACACCAGTCGTCTTTGACCATGTACCCGGAGACGTCGGCGGAGACGCCGGTCTCCCGAATGAAGTCGGCCGCGGCGCCTTCGGGAATGCCGGCCGCGCGCATCGCCGCGGCCGGATCGCTCTCGACCTGCTGGCGGAAGGAGGCATCGTCCTGGAGGCGCTTGGCCAACTCCTGGCCCTTGGCGCGGATATCGTCGGTAAGAGGGGTGCTTGCACTCATGGATGGATCCTCCTTGTGGTGCCCATGTTCCGGGCGAATGCCGGTCGTCAGATGTGCCGGCTGAATCAAGCGGATGTCACCAGGCAGGTGACGACGCAGGTTTCGTCGCAGGTGACCCAGCAGCGGGCATAACCCGCCACTTCGGCGTCGACTCCGGACTCGCGGGCAATGTCGAGATGGGCGTCCTCGGGAAGCCCGGCCTCGCGCATGACCCCGGCCGGATCGCTCTGCAGTTGCTGCCGGAACGATCGGGTCGCTCTTGATCCGCTGGACGAGTTCGCGCCCCTTGGCGCGGGCCTCGTCGGAATGTGACTTCGTTTCACTCATAGCTCGGTTCCTTCGTTTGGTAGGAGGAACGGCCGTTACCAGGCGCTGACCCAGCAGGAGCTGACGCAGGTAGCGTGGTCGGATCATGGCCTAGCTTCATGTGTTCGACTGAGGCTACCAGAGGTGGTCACCAGGTCTAGCGCAACTCGACATGCACTCCCGGTAGCCAGTCACGTCCGCCTCGATGCCGGCCTCGCGCATGAAGTCGGCGTGAGCCTCCTCGGGAAGTCCTGCCTCGCGGAGGGCGGCGTAGGGATCGGCCTCAACCTGCTGGCGGAAGTCGGGGTCATCCTGGATGCGGCGTGCCAGTTCTCGGCCTTTTGTGTGTACTGCGTCTGGGACTGATCTCGCGTCGCCCACGGCAAGCACTCCTCCCGTACCCAGGGGCTATCGGACTACCAGCTGGTGACCCAGCAGGTAACACCACAGGTGTTTTCGCAGGTAGTCGTGCAGCCCCGGTACCCGGTCACGTCCGCCTCGATGCCCGTCTCGCGCATGAAATCGACGTGAGCCTCCTCGGGGACTCCTGCCTCGCGCAGGGCGGTCGAAGGGTCGGACTCGACTTGCTGGCGGAACGCGGCGTCGTCCTTGAGCCGCTGGGCAACTTTGCGGCTGCGGGCTCGCGCTTCCTCGTCGTGCTGGATGTCGCTCATTGGAATGGTCCTCTCAATTGATCAGGGAGTGTCGCGCAACGGAACGCTCGTGCGCTGAAAAGACTGTCAACGCTCGTAGTCGAGGAGAAAAGGATGGTTCTGGCGATGGGTCCCCTCGCCCACGAAGTCCCTAGCCGTGAGTCACCAGGCAGGTGATGACCCAGCAGGTATCGGTGCATTGCCTGGCCGCGTACCCGGCCACGTCCGGCGTGATCCCGACGTCGATGATGAACTCTTCCACCGCCTTGGCCGGGAGGCCGGCGGCGGTCAAGGCGCCGCTGGGATCAGACTCGACCGAACTGCGGAAAGACGGATCGTTCTGCACCCGGTCGGCGAGCTCTTTGGCCTTCGCGCGTACCTGCTGGACATCAATGTCGGCGTTGCTCATGTGTGTGGTCCTCCAACTGCGCGACCGATTCGATCAGGTCGCGTTGTGACGTATCAATGGCAAGGTCAGCGGGCCGGTGTCGCGAGCGCGCACCGACCCAGTAGGTGAATCGTTCGCGTCCACCTCCTTTTCGATCTAGCCGGTTGGGTGATACTACCTTGCCCGAACGCTCTAAGGTTAGCCTAAGAGAGATTCCTTCCCAAAACCTTCCGCAGGGCGCCGGGCGGTGGAGTGCCATTATGCAAGGGCTACTTCGGCAACCGGTGACTCGCCCCGAAGGTGCGGCTGCTCGTCGCCTGGCCCCCGGAGAAAGGCTAAGCAGCCGATCCGGCTGTCTGGCCAAATCAGAGTGGGGAGAGCGCCTGCGGCCGGCTCCAGGTGCACGGCAAACGGTGATTCGAGCGGCGGGCCATCGGGATGGTCGACGGGGACGACTTCGTACCGGCCCGGAGGCCACGGCAACCGCAACGATCCGGAGCGGGGACGGCATCTGACCGGAGGCCGGCCGACCGCGCAGCCGGCCTCGGCCATCCTGCCGCTCGCGAGGAGATCGTTGATCGGCGCCGTGCGCAACCGAACCGGGGGAAGGCGGGTCACGCCAAACCCCCGCTCGGCCCCCAGACGTTCGACGGTGGTCGCCGAACCGGCCTCCCGGCGACCAAGCGATTGATTCGCCCCCAGCCAGAGATCCTGGAGCCGCACGTGGCGCTGGACCGCGTCCAGCAGCTCCGCTGCGCCGGCATCCAGGTCTCGCCGGGCAAACCGGACGACGAGCACCCCATCCACCCCGCCCCCACGAATCGTGCGGACGCGGCTCGGTACGTCGTCGTAGGTCGGGAACCGGTCCAGGCCGTGGAGCATCGCCGGTGGGGACGGGTCGAGCAGGATCGCCAGCGCGGCGAGGTCATGCGACCGTGCATGCTCGACCATGCGACCGAAGAGGTCGCGGTGGGCCTCCACCATTGGATCCCAGACGCCGACGACGGCGACCGTTGGCCGCTCGACGGCTCCATGCAGGGATGTGCGCATTCGGTTGACCTCCTTCCTCCGTCGTTGGCCTCTTGCCCAATTGGCCGGCCCTGATGCTGTTATGCCTGAGTTGCGCGGGAAGCGCAGTCAACTGGTTTACACCGCCTTCGGCGGCGCATTCCTACGCCGGGCACAGCGCGGCGAGGCGCTCCCGATCGTGAATCGTGATGTGGTGGTGCTCATCGACGGAGAGCAGTCCCAGTCGCTTGTTCTCGACCAGCACTTGATTGACCCGCACCCGGGACGCGCTCACCAGGGCAGCGATATCGCTCTGGGTCAGTCGGATCGGAATCCTTACGCCACCCGCCTGATCAAGTTCTCCGAATTCCTCGGCGAGCGCGAGGAGTTGTCTGGCCACGCGGCCGGTCACGTCCTGGTCGGCCAGGGACTGCACCTGGGCATTGGCCAACCGCAACCGCCGGGAGAGGATGCCGACCAGGTTGTAGGTCATGCCTGGCATCGTGCGCAGGCACTCCCAGAAGACCGAACGCGGCATCGCGGCGAGAAACGAATCTTCCATCGTCACGACGCTCGCCGAGCGGCCGAGATTGTCGATCAGGCTCATCTCGCCGACGATCTCGCCGGTCCGCATGATCCCGAGAAGCAATTCGGTGCCGTCATGCTGCTCGAGCCGGATTTTGACCGTGCCGTCCAGGACGATGTAGGCCGCCTCGCCCGGCTGCTCCATAGAGATGACGGTGGCGCCAGCCGGGTAATCGCGGGCATGGAGGAGACTGCTCAGCCGTGCGAGTTGCTCGCCGCTGAGACCCTCGAAGATCGGGATGCTGGCCAGGGCGCCGGGGGCGACACGATCGGACAACAGGCACTTCCTTCCGCCGTGGGACCGCCGTCAGCGTTCGATGCCGGCAAGTCCGGCTTCCGGCTCGACCTCGCCGGGCCGTACGTTGGCAGCGAGCGCCCGTAGGACGCTCTTGACGTGAAACGGAGCCATGGTCGGGTGCTTCCCGAGGATACGGGTGACGACCCCGGCGATGTGCGGCGCGGCGAAGCTGTTGCCAGTGACCGTGAAATACCCGCCGTCTTTCCAGGCGACGTTGACGTCGATGCCCAGCGCGCCGAATTCGACCGGTGGCTTGGGGTTGTAGTAGAAGGTCAACGGGTCGGGCACGTCGTGGGAGCCAACCGACACAACCGAGGCATAGACGGAGGGGAAGCTCGGCACCGGCATGTTGTTGGCTGCGGTCACCAGGATCACGTTGCGGTGGTAGGCGAGGTCGGCCAGCTCGTGCAGCACCCCGAAGAAGTCCTTCTTGGTGGTCCCCAGGCTCAAATTACAGACCCGCATCCCGGACTCGATCGCCCAACGCAGGCCGGCCGCAAAGCTGGCCCCCTTTCCGGTCAGGCCCGGACCAAGGACGCGGACGCTGTACAGCTCGGCGTCCGGCGCCAGCGAGCGGATGATGCCGGCGCAGGCAGTCCCGTGGCCGTAGACGTCACCGTGCGGCTCGGTGGAGACGGTCGTCCCATCCGGTCCAACGATGATGTCGGCATAGCCCGCCACGCCGTTGACGGCCGGATGGTCGGCGTCGATCCCGCTGTCGATGACGGCGACCTTGATCCCCGCGCCGGTGCTGTCGCCCCACGCCCACTCAGGGCTCAGGTCGTCCAGCGGCGCGATCGGGGTCAGCCGCTCGATCCCCTCGGCGGCGAAGGCCGCCGAGTAGGCCGGTCGCTGCTCCATCAGCCGATCCCCCCAAAGAGTTCCATCGGATCGGGCCGGTCGCGGAGATATGCGGCAAACCCTTCCAGAATTGCCCGCACCGCCTGCCGCTCGCGCTCACCCCGCCAGGCAATCTCCTGGACCAGATCGGCGAGGGCCAGGCTTTCGCGAAAGGCGGCGTCTTCGGTCTCGAGGCGAGCGGCGAAGTCGCGAACCCGATCGCGGGGAGGAGCGCCGCCGGCCTCGCCGGATGGGAGCAGGGCATCAAGCAGCGCGCCGATGTTGCCCTGGACCCGGGATTGTTCGATGGCGACGGCCGCCTGGTTGGCGAAGAGCCCGAGGGTGGAGATGTCGCCGGGCCCGAAACTCGGTGCGCCCTCCTTGTCGAGCAGCTCGAGGACGCCCGTGACCCGGTCCCCGTAGAACAGGGGGACGCAAAGGATGCTCTGGGGCACATAGCCAACGCTGCGGGCGATATCGGCCGCCTGCCGCGGGTCGCTGGCGGCATCCGAGACGGCCATCGCCTGCCCAGAGACGGCGACAAGCCCGGCAATTCCATGCCCGAGCGGCACCCGGAACTTCTTGACCTCGGCCGCCTTCGGCCCCAGCGCGACCTCGAAAATCAACTCCTGGGTATCGTCATCGACCAGGAAGAGGGCGCCGGATCGGGCGCCGATCACCTGCGCCGCCGTCTCGACGATAAGCTCCAGCAGCCGGCCATGCTCGACCGGTGCGGCCAGCCGGCCGGTGCCGGCGGCCACGGCCAACGCGGCCCGCACCTCCTCGGCCGTGCGCTCGTCGGCAAGCCGGCGGCGGAGGACTGCGATCTCCTCAGCCTGGCGTGCAATCGTCGCCTGTGCCTCGGCCAGCGCATCGCCTCCCGCGGCCGCACTCACACCGGTCATCGCCTCGCCTCCACCTCACGTCGCGTCCAACTCCCCGTCCGGCTCGCCCGGCGCAGGGGACAGGCATCGCAGATCTACTCGAATCCGGTGCAATCGCAGCGGCGAGCATACCGCCCCCGGACGCCTCTCCCGTTCTGTATAGTTCCAGGTCCTTCCGGAAACCTTCCCCAAGAGCGCGACGCGACCGTCACGGCTCCCGCCACGATCTACAGCGGCAATGCCGGCATCGTCTCGCCCGCACCGAGCAGGGCCGCTACCGCGCCATTTTGTTCCACGACAACCCGTTCCCGGCGGAGCCTCCGACGGCCAACGCGCTCGTGGCAAGAGGTGGCCGCGTCTCCCTGCCGCCCGGGGCTCACGGCCCAAGGTTGGCCCAAGGTTGGCCCGGGCTGAAGATTACAGCCTCTCCGAGGCTAATGACGCTTAGGTCGTGCTCAGTCCCGGAGGAACTTCCGTCACTCAGCCCGGGACTTCGAGTCCCGGGCGGCAGGGGAGACGCGGCCAACCCGTGCCACGAGCCCGTTAGCCTCGGAGAGGCTGTCACTCTTAGAGCGTCTATCACAACCGTGGAACCGGGCTTGCGGCGCGTGTGGGCATGAGCAAGCCCCTGGTCCCCGACGAACTGTGGGGCACGATCGAACCGTTGTTGCCGACGGAGCCGCCGAAACCCAAGGGCGGGCGGCCGCGCGTCCCCGACCGCGCCTGCCTGACCGGGATCGTCTTCGTGCTCAAGACCGGGCTGCCCTGGGAGGACCTCCCCCAGGAGATGGGCTGCGGCTCGGGCATGACCTGCTGGCGGCGGCTGCGCGACTGGCAGGACGCCGGGGTGTGGGAGAAGTTGCACCGGGCGCTCCTGGACCGGCTCGGGGCCGCCGACCAGATCGCCTGGGAACGCGCGTGCCTCGACAGCGCCAGTGTCCCGGCAAAAAGGGGGGCCAGCAGACCGGACCGGACCCGACGAACCGCGGCAAACCGGGCACGAAGCGCCATCTTGTGGTCGACCGGCGCGGCACCCCGCTTGCCGCGCTCCTGACCGGGGCCAACCGCCACGACAGCGTCCCCTTCGAAGCCCTCCTCGACGCGCTCCCGCCGATCACGCGGCCCTCCGGCCAGCGGCGCACGCGCCCGGCGAAGCTGCACGCCGACAAGGCCTACGATTGCCCGCGCTGCCGCCGGGCGTTGACGCGGCGGGGCATCAAGGTCCGGATCGCGCGCAAAGGCGTCGACTCCAGCGCCCGGCTCGGCCGCCACCGCTGGGTGGTGGAGCGGACGTTCGCTTGGCTGGACCAGTTCCGCCGCCTCACCATCCGCTACGAACGCCGCCACGACATCCACGTCGCCTTCCTCTCCCTCGGCTGCTCGCTCATCTGCCTCAACGCGACCACACGGTTCTGTTAGGCGCTCTTAGCCCGGGCCAACCTTGGGCCAACCCTGGGCCGTGAGCCCCGGGCGGCAGTGACACACGGTCATCCTTTGTGGTGAGCACCCTAAGCAAGCACCCGATCGAGGAACCGCGCGATTGCCCTGAAGGAGGAGATCTGGTTGGCTTCCTTGCCAAAGAGGTGCCCCTCGTCGTCGAACACGACCAGTTCGACGTCACGCCCGAGCGCCCCTAGCCGGCTCACGATCTGCTCAGCCTCCTGCACCGGGACGCGGGGGTCGTTGCGGCCGTGGAGCACAATCAGCGGCGCGACGATCTCCTCGGCCTGATGCAGGGGCGAGATGCCGCGGAGCATCGCGGCGTCCCGCTCCGGGTCGCCGTACTCGCCGGCACGCATCTGCCTGCGCCACGGGCCGGTCCGCTCGAAAAAGGTCTCGAAGTCGGCGATCCCGACGATGTCCACGCCGGCCGCCCACAGGTTCGGGTAGTTGGTCAGCGCCGCCAGGACCATGAAGCCGCCGTAGCTGCGGCCCATCACCGCGATCCGGTTCGGATCGACCTCCGGCTGGGTCCGCAGCCACTCAACGCGGCCGCAGGTCGGCGACGGCGTCCAGCCGCCGCTCGCGGTCGTCCAGATGGTGGTAGTGCTTACCGTAGCCGGTGCTGCCGCGCACGTTGGGAGCCAGCACCGCGTAGCCGCGATCCACCAGGTATTGGGTGAACGGGGAGAAGTCCAGGCGAAGCTGACTTTCCGGCCCGCCGTGGACGTAGACCACCACCGGCACCTTCCCCTCGGCGGCGACGGGGCGGAACCAGAACGCCGGGATCTGGAGGCCGTCGAAGGTGGGGTACCGGATCGTCTCCGGTTCAACCAGCGACTCCGGGAGCAGATCCGCCGTTGCGGACCGGACGACGGCCCGGGTCGCGCCGCCCGCCTCGTGGACCCAGATGCAAGACGGCGTCCGCGCACCGTTCACGGCGAACGCCAGGCTGGACCCATCGGGCGACCAGGCGAGCCCCGAAACGACTCCGGCCGGCACGCCGGGCACCGGCGCCGCCTGACCGGTCGCGGTATCGAGCAGGAAGAGGCGAGAACCGCCGTCCTCATTGACCACATAGGCGATCTTCGCTCCGTCCGGCGCCGGCGCCAGCGATTCCACGTCCCACGTCTCCGCCGGCCAGCACCGAATGGCTGCCCGATTCCAGGTCGAACCGCACCAGGCGTTCCACCTCGCTATCCTGGTTCGTCGCCGCCAGGATCGCGCCGCCTGCCGGCTCGAACATGGCCGCGGTCACGGTCGCCTCGCCCTCGTGCGGCGTGAGAAGGCGAGGTGTCCCGCCGTCGATCGGCATGAGGAAGAGGTCGTGGTCGAGGTTGGTATTGGAGCGGCGCACGAGGAGTGCCGAATCGTCTGGGGACCAGGCCACTGGGGCGAGCCAGCCATCGATCGACCAGGCCAGTTGGGACGTTCCGGCTTCCAGGTCGGTAATCCAGACGTCGAAGAACTGACGCGACCGCGCGTTGCTGGCGTAGGCGAGCCACCGGCCACCGGCCGAGAGGACCGGGTCCTGGTGGATGACGTCGTCCTCGGTCGTCCGTCGCTGAGGCGGCCCGTCGCCGTCGAGCGTCCAGAGTTGGTGACGCTCGTTCCCGCCGCTATCCACCCCGAAGACCATTCGGTCGGTGCCCGACGCCGACACCAGCTTTGAAACCGGCTCAGCAAACGTGGTCACCTGCCGGGACACCCCACTCGTGAGGTCGAACTCGTGGACCTGATACGTCCCGGACTCGTTCGCCAGGTACGCGAGCGTCGACGCCGTGCGCCAGACGGGTGAATTCGCCGAGCGCGCGAGGAGGAAGTCCTCCAGGGTCGAACGGGTGTCATTTCGGTGGTCCGCCAATGTGCCCTGCTCCTGCGCCGCCAATCTCGTCGGCTTCGCTGACCCTGTCCGATCCCACACTGCGTTTGCGATCGCCTAGCCCGGATGATTCATGGGCGCCGTGGTACCACGGCGCCCATGAATCATCCGGGCAAAGTAGGTGCTGGTAAAGGGGTGCGGCGGGAGGTTGGTGGCCGCGAGTCCGGCGCGCCTGTGGGCCGGGCGGCCGGGCGGCTCCGGGCGGCGCCGGGCGCGCCCGGCGCGGTCCCGCGGGTCGGGCTCGGGTCCGGGGCGGGGCAGCGGCCCCACCTCCAGCCGCGCCGCCCGGCCCGCCAGCGCCCGGTGCCCGACCGTACCGGCGCGGCGCGGGCCACCGTCCAGCCCCCGGGGGCGCCCGCCGCCCGGTCGCCGCCGTCCCCCATCGCTGCTCCTCCGCTTCGCGGCAGCCTACACCCCCGCACGTCTTTTCCAGCACCTACTTAGCCAGCCGAGCCGTCGGCTCCGGCGGATCAAGCGTTGGGGTCGGCCTCGTCGAGCATCGCCTGGAAGCGGGCAAGCTGGTCCGGGGAGAGGTCCGCGCTGTGGACCGTGCCGCCGAGCTTGGCCACATCCCGCGCCGCCCTGGCGGTGCCCGCCCCCTCCTCCACCAGCAGGAAGATGGCCGATCCACCCGCCTCCAACTGCTCCCCGATGGCGGCCACGAAGGCGTCGTCGATGCCGTCGTCCTTCTGCCTGGCCCGGTGGACGGCGACCGCCGCCCCGGCGGCGAGCCCGACGACTGGGAGTGCGAAGAGCCCCCCGACGAGCAACCCGAGCGCGCCGCCGGCGACTCCCTTCGCGCCGACGTGCTGGCCCCTCGGATGGACCTTCAGCTCGCCGTTGTCCTTCGAGACCCAGCACGCGCCCTTGACGTCGATCAGCCGGTCGAAGTCGAGCCAATTTACCGACTCCATCGCCTTCTTCGCCCGATCCGCGTCGGGGTAGGCGATCGCCAGGAGCGTTGCCATCGAACTCCTCCAGTCTGGGCGTTAGTGCCGCACGCGAGCGCGCCGTCAGCGTCCCTCGGGCAGCGCGGTCTCCTTCGAGCAATGGTACCGTACCATCGTGGGTGCGCGGTCGATGGTAGCCCGGGGGCTGCTCGACCGTCGCGCGGCCGTGAACCGAGTTGACGCCTGCGAGCACGGTCGGGGCCATCCCGCTGGACACGTTGGCGATGCCCGATGTCGGGCCGGCCGCCACGACGCTCTTCTCGAGTCGCGGCAGCTTGTGCTCCCACGCGCTGGCGAACGCCGTCCTCACCCGATCCACGCGCGTATCCTCTCTTTTCTCTGGTACGCAACGTTGACCGACGCCCTGGCTCGCGCATATGGCAACGAGCAGGTGTTTTGCGTGAGAAGCTGACTGGAAGCGGATGCGGCTTGCTGGACGCCTCAGTCGGCAACCGGCGGGGCTTTCGATAGCGGCATCCGCCGACGGGGTTTTCGGCGCGAAAGCCGGGACGGCGAGGGCTCGGGAATCTCCCGGTTCCTCGGCGCGTAGCCTCGCCTCCACCGGCGAAGCCACATCGGGCGAACCGGGGCGACGCGGGCAGGGGCCGGAACGGGGCGTTTCCGGTACCGCGACCGCTTCGAAGGCAAGCAACTCGCCAACCCGGAGGGCAGGAAGTCACGATAGATTGCGCTGAAAACGTACGGCATATGCGTTGTAGATGACATGACTGACACGACAACTGACGAAGCTTTCAGTTATTATGTATACTTGCCAGCAGGTCAATCAGACAGTCTGCTGCTCCCCGTGAATCGGTTTCCGATCCTCCTCTTTGTCTCCCTGGCATGGTATACTCTGCCCCTTGCGGGCGTTCCGAGGCGCCCGGCTGTGTCTGTGTCGCATTTTCACATCGTCCGATAAGCCCGGATTCGATCGTGGCGAGCCGATCAGGTTCAGATGAGGGTATGCCCGCGCCCCGGTGCGCATGGTTGCGAAAAGAGAGCAGATGAGCGATCCGACCGAGAAGAACGATCAAACCAGCCAGACTGACGAGCTAGCCGACGAAACCGTGGCACCGGTCGAGCCGGTCACGGCCGAGGCGGATTCCACCGAAGAGCCGGTGACGATAGACGCCGAGACGGTGGCCGACGACGACGATCTGGTGATCGACGCGGAGACCGTTGCGGGCGAGGGCGATGTGGTGGTCGATGCCGCCGCCTCCGCCGCGCCGGCCCAGCGCCGTGAGCGTGAAACCCGAAGGCCGCGGGCGCCGCGCGGGCCGGTCCAGTACGCCATCGTCAAGACCGGCGGCAAGCAGTACCGGGTCAGTGTTGGCGACACCATCTCTGTCGAGCGCCTCGCCAGCGAGGCCGGCAACGACATCACCCTCGATGAGGTTCTCCTGGTCGGCGGCGACGGCGCCACCAAGGTCGGAACGCCGCTCGTGGATGGCGCCAGCGTTTCCGCCCGGATCGACGACCACTTCCGGGGCGAGAAGCTCGTGATCTTCAAGTACAAGGCGAAGAAGCGCTACCGCCGGCGCACCGGCCACCGCCAGGAGCAGACGCGCCTGACCATCACCGCCATCAACGGCTGAGAGGAGACCCACCATGGCCCATAAGAAAGGTGTCGGTAGTTCTCGTAACGGCCGCGACTCCGAGTCGAAGCGGCTGGGCGTGAAGCGCTCCGACGGTTCGTACATCAATGCCGGCACGATCATCGTCCGCCAGCGTGGTACCGAGTTCTGGGTCGGGCGCAACGTCGGTATCGGCAAGGACCACACGATCTACTCGATGATCGAAGGCGTGGTCCGGTTCGAGCCGATCGGCCGCAACAAGCGCCGGATCAGCGTTTACCCGCCTGATGTCTACCCGGTCGGCGGCGCCAAGGAGCTCCTGCAGCCCTTCACCTCCTCGATGCTCCTCCCGGCGGCCCCAGTGGCCGCCGAAGAAGTCGCCGAGCCGCTTGCAACCGCCGCTGACTAATACGGTTGTTGATTTGCGGTAGATAGCCGAACGTCGATTCCGGCCGTCTCCATACGAATCCAACGATCGATCACCATTACTTCACCACCGATACGGAGAAACTATGAAGGCCGGCATTCACCCCAATTACGTCGAGGCCACGGTCACCTGCGCGTGTGGCAACACGTTCCAGACCCGTTCCACCAAGCCCAACCTGCGGACCGACCTCTGCAATGTCTGCCATCCCTTCTACACGGGCGAGCAGCGCATCGTCGACACAGAGGGTCAGGTCGAGCGCTTCATGAAGCGTATGGAGAGCGCCGCCTCCGCTGGTGAGCGCGCCTCCAAGCGCCAGCTTCGCCTCCAAAAAGCCGCCGAGCAACGCAAGGAGGCCGAAGCCGCTGAAGCCGCCGCCCGCGCCGCCGAGCAGGAAGCGGAGCGCGCCCGCCGCCGTGAGGCCCAGGAGCGCAATCGCCAGCAGATCGAGGCTGCCCAGGCCGCCCAGGAGGCCGCCAACGTCGAGGCGATCGGCGCCGCCGAGGTTCCGGAGGCCGGCAACGTCGAGACGACCGGCATCGCGGAGGTTGCTGAGGCTGCGGAAGCGCCAGCCGCTGACGAGACCGCGACCGAAGAGAACGCCTCCTAAGGCAGTTCGCATTCATTTTAGCGACCGTTACCGAGCGGATGCCCAATGGGCATCCGCTCGGTCGTTTTCGTCGTACCCTACAACGCACGCTGGGGTAGTTGGCCGCATCTCCCGGTCGCCCGGGGCTAAAGACCCTGACTTGTACCCACATCTCCAAAACCGCTTCGATTCCGCCGGGAGACTGGGGAACATCCGGCGGCATCCGCCAGCATCGCCCCCGCGTTTGACGTCCAGGAAAAGCCGGCCGTACGGGCGTTTTCCCGTGGTTACGGGCATCTTCCGACGGTCCGATTTCAGGGTCCGAGATGTGGGTGCAAGTCAGGGCTAAAGACCCCGGGCTACCTCCTCAAACCCGGCTGAAGCCGGCTGCCATCCGTCTCGAATGCAGAAGAATCCGGACATAGCCCCGGCGTGGCAGCCCCCTTCAGGGGGGTTATCGGGGTCAGGCCGGGGTCTTGAACGCTTGGTGTGAGTTGTGAGCGGGTCAGGGCCAATCGATCAGGTCGGCGAATTCGAGGAGGCCACGGCCGTGGTTGCGGTTGAGCCAGCTGCAGAAATTGTGCAGCCCGACCGCCGCGGCCAGCCGGGCCAGCAGGCCGCTCATCGCGTGCGGCCGTTCGCGATCGAGGCCGCAGCGGAAGAGCAGGCGGTCGTTGACCGTCTCGATGCCCTGGCGGATGCCGGCGATCCACCGGCGCCAATCCTTGGACCAGGCCCGCTTGCTGCCGGTCTGGGGGGCGCTGACGACGACGGCGTCGTAGGCGGCCTCCCACTGCGGCTGGCACCCCAGCCCGCTGAAGCCCATGTCGGCCGCATACCGGTCGCTGACCGGGGTGCCGACCCGGGCAGGCCCGGCTGGGGGGCGGCGCGGGCGGCGAAGAAGGTCTCGGCCAGGGTCCGGTCGTTGGTGGAGGCCGGCCCGATCCCCCAGCCGGTGATCGCGCCCGTGGGCGTCACCGTCACCAGGAGGCGGACGCCCTCGTACCACCCCAGCCGGGGGCACTTGCCGATGTCGGCCTGCCCCCAGAGCCAGCCCCGCCCGCGCCGCTTGGCGTTGCGGGTGACCAGCCCGGTGCCGTCGACCACCTCGTAGGCCCGGTCGTCGCCGACCGCCAGCGCCCGCCCGAGGGCGTGGGCCACGGCGGCGATGAGCGCGTGGTGCGCCCGCACGGCGCGGTTGAACTGGGGGCGGCTGGGCAGGGTCGGGAAGAGCGGGCGCAGCTCCCGCCACAGGTAGCCGTGGTAGGCGGTCTCGGAGCCGAACCGCGTCCACTGGCCGGAGATCGCCAGCGTCACCACCTCGCTCGGGCTCAGCGCCGGCGCGGGGCCGGGCCGAATCGGAGCCGGGAGGCGGGCCTTGCAGAACTCGTCGACGGCCACGGACACCTCCGTCAGGAAGGTCTCGGGATCGACCACGGGCGGGGCTCCTGTCGCGACGGCGGGGGGTACAGCACCCCAACCGGAGGCGACCGGGGCCTTCCGGTCTATCTCACACCAAGCGTTAAGACCCCGGGCTGACCGACGGAAGTCCCTCCGGGACGAAGAACGCGGGTTTGCCATCGGATTGCACGTCGTCAGTCGGCTCAAGCCGACTTCCGATAGGTAGCCCGGGACTTTGAGTCCCGGGCGGGGCCGACGCGGGATTTCGATATGGAACTTAGTATTGCGAGACTCGGTGTGAGGACTCGATCGGTGTCATTCGGCCAGCGAAGAATTCGCCGCGTTCAACATCGAGATTGTTGACTAGCGCTGAGGAGTGGATAGCCATGACACGGCCAGCCATCCATATCCTGGCCGACGAACTGGCCGAGATCGGCGTGAGTGCGGTCCAACTCGGGCGAGAACTGCACATCCCCAACGAACCGGATCTACCAGATTCTGGCGGGCAAGCGGGCGATAACCGCCGACACCGCCCTGCGGCTCGGGCGATGGTTCGGGACGGGGGCGGACTTTTGGATGAACCTGCAAGCCTCGTACGATCTCCGGCTCGCCGAGAAGAGTACGGGGCCGCGATTCGGGAGACCGTCGTACCTCGGCAAGAGCCGCGGTCAGCCAGCCCCGGGGTACACCCGTAGCGATCGCTTCCGGATCGCCCAGCTCGACCGTCAGGCGGCGGTAGCCCGCAGCGCTGCCCGCGTCGCATAGACCTCGGGCGGGAACGGTGCGAAGGCGGCCCGAGCGTTGGCCTCCTCGTAGCCGGGCAAGGCAGACTCGTTCCGCTTGCGCTCGTACTCGGCCAGTGCAGGTTCGAGCGACATCTGGCCGGAGAAGCCCGTCTCGATCGCTTCTACAAGCAAGGCGGCGCTGTGGAAGGCGTCGCTGATGCCGTTGGCGGGAATCGGGTCCTTGTGGTGGCCGGCATCGCCCACCAATGCCCACCCAGGACCGTGCGATTGCCGGAAGTACCCGGGCAGGTCGCCCGTCCCGAACCAGCGCTCGGCCCTCCGGCCGGCCGCGACGCGGTCCGCCAATGACGGGGTCCTCTCCAGGGCCGCCAGGAACGCTCCTTCGATATCAGCGCGGAACCGGGGAAAGTCGGCGATGGGGACGGCGACGGCAACGCCGGTCAGTCCCTCGTTCGTCGGAAACGCGACGACGAACCGGTCCTCGAGGAAGTTGGCCTCCAGGCCATCGACCGGAACATCGGCGAAATAGCTGTAGTAGCAGCAGGTGGCGATGGGCCTCTCGTCATAGGTGGCTGCGCCCACGGACCGGGCGACGCGCGAGTAGATCCCATCGGCGCCGACGACGAGGTGAGCCCGCTCGACGATGTCCAACCCTCCTGCGGTTCGCCCCCGCACACCGGCGACTCGGCCGTCTTCCCAGATCAGCTCGTGGACCGTACACCCTTGCAGCACCGACGCACCCGCCTCGGCCGCAGCATCGACCAGGATGGCATCCAGGACATAGCGGCGGGGGGCGTAGTGCGCCGGGAAGTCCTGGTTCGTCTCCACCGGCGGCATCGGCATCGGGAAGTCGCCAAGGTTAGCGATCGTCCGGCTGATCGGCGGGCACCCGCTCGCCGCGACCCGGGGCAACAACCCCCAGCGCGTCAGGTATTCGATGCCGGTCCGCTGAATGAAGTGGCAGCGCATCGAATCGCTGGGGAAGTGGGCGCGGTCGATAATGAGGACGCGAAAGCCCGCCCGGGCGAGGAGCATGGCCGTCGGAGACCCGGCGCAGCGAGCGCCGACGACGATGACATCCCAGGTTGGACGGCGAGGGTGGATGGGAGAGGCAAGGGCCATGGGAAAACCTTCTCCTGCGTCGATCCAGACGGCGAACGATGCCGGCTTGTCAGCTAGCCGGCCAGACGTTGCCTATCCTGACCATCGCTACCCGTCGTCGCATCGGCAAGTCTGCTTATTCCGTCCGCACGGGTTCCGCGCCCTGACGCCTGGCGGTATAGTGCGACCCCGTTTGCCGGCCCTCGTTTAGCGGGCCGTCCGAAAGGCAGCAGCAATGGAGGGAATCGTGGGGGAAATAATTACGGATATGGGGCACACGGCCTTCGCCGTCCACGATATGGACGTGGCGCTCGCCTTCTACGCCAAGCTCGGGCTGACCGAGTCGTTCCGGCTCAACCACGCCGACGGCTCCCTGATGCTGATCTATATCCACATCAGCGGCGACCGCTTCCTTGAGCTCTTCCCCAACGGTCCGGAGCCGGAGAGCGGCCGGACCCACAGTTTCAGGCATATCTGCCTGCTGACGGCCGACATCTCCGCCGCCGTCGAGTCGTTGCGCGCGAACGGCGTGACGATCGACCGCGAGATCAAGGAGGGCCTGGACGGCAACCTCCAGGCCTGGATCAAAGACCCGGACGGCAACGCGATCGAGCTGATGCAACTCGTCGAGTCCTCGCCGCAGCGGCAGACGGCGCTGCGCGGATAGGTCATCCACGCTCGCCACGCGGAGGACTACCTCATGTCCGACTCACCTCGTTCGCCAGGTGATCGCGGCTGGCATGTGCTCCTGTCGGGCGGCGCGAGCGGCGTTGGCAAGACGCAGATCGGCTACCGCCTCGCGCGCCATTATGGGGTCGGTCTGACCGAGGTCGACGATTTCCAGGTGATCCTGCAGGCGATGACCTCTCCGGATGACTTCCCCGAGTTCCACTTCTAGCGATTGCAGCCGGAGTTCGCGAGCAGCATGAGCGAGGAGGAGCACCTTGCCTTCGGCCGGCGCTACGCGCGGCGGATGGCTCAGGCGATCGAACTGGCGAACTCCAACCACTTCGAAAACCGCGCACCAGTGCTCCTGGAGGGCGACTTCATCATGCCAGCGCTGGCCGCTCAATCCCGCTTCGGCGACTTCGACGCGGCCGGTCAGGTCCGGGCGCTCTTCCTCTGTGAGGAGGACGAAGAACAGATCCGGCGGAACTATCTCGCCAGGGACGGGGAGGACCAGCCGGGGCGGGCGAGGATAAGCTGGCGGCAGTCGATGGCGATCCGCCAGGACGCGGAGCGCCTTGGCCTACCCGCCATCCCGGCTCGGCCATGGGAGACGGTGCTCCAGCGGGCGATTGCTGTCATCCAGGCAGGGTGATTCCGGTGCCCATCCTCACCGCCGGGCGTCCGGCGTCGGCGGCGGCCCCGTGATCGTCACCCCGTCCGGGCGGCGCCCGCGATGAGCCGCTCCACGTCCGCGCACCCGTACCCATCGTCGCATTCGCCGAAGTACCCCTCCATGCCCGACGGCGTCAGGGCAATGAGGAGTCTGGCGGTTCCAGACGTGACGGCGTATCCGTGCTCGATCCCCCGCGGCAGGACCAGGCAGGTCCCCGTGACGGCTTCATGCGTTTCTTCCCCGATGAAGAACGTCAGCCGGCCTTCGAGCACGTAGACGGTCTCGTCCTCTTGGGAGTGGACGTGGCGGGGCGGCTCGTTTCCTGCCGGTTCGAGCAGTTCGAAGAGCGCGAGCCGGCCCCCTGTCTGTGAGCCGGTGACGAGTGTCCTCGCCCGGGCATGTTCGCAATCGCGCTGTGCTGTCATAATCGATGCCGACTCCATAGCTCATCTCGCCGCCCGCGTGCGGCGCAATCGACAGCGGCGGTCGCTCAGATCACCGTTGACCAAGTGTGGAGTTTGACCCGCGTCGACTCCACCAACAGTGCTCACACATTGACTCCAACATTCGGAGCGCGGACGGGTTGAGCACTGGAAGCGAGCGAGCGTCGCGCGGTTCATGACGTCGGGGACGGACCCGACGCCGAGTCAATGCCAGATGGCGGATGGCAGGTGGATAGCATGCCCCACGAGCACGACGGCGAATTTGGCGCCCGCTTACGACGGTTTCGCGAAGCCGCGGGGCTGACGCAGGAGCAACTCGCGGGCAGGGCTGGACTCACGGCGAACGCCATCAGCGCCCTGGAACGCGGCGAGCGCCGGCGTCCCTATGCGCACACCGTGCAGGCGCTGGTCGCGGCGCTGGAGTTGCCGGCGGCGGCCGCCGAGGAGTTGGCCTCGTCGGTGCCGCGGCGCGGCGCCACGCCGCAACCCCCGGAATCTGGGATCGGCCACCTGCCCGCGGCACCGACCGGGCTGATCGGCCGCGGCGAGGACCTGGCGAACCTCGTGCGGCTCTACGCGGGCGGAGCGCGGCTGGTCACGCTCACCGGCCCGGGGGGCGTGGGCAAGACCCGCCTGGCCACGGAATTGGCCCGCGGCCTGGCCGACCGCTACGCCGACGGCGCGGTGTTCGTGGCCCTCGCGCCGCTGGTCGACGCGGCGTTGGTCGTCCCGACGATCGCCCAGGCCTTGGGCGTGCGCGAGGTCGGCGGGGCGCCACTGCGCGATACCGTCCACGCCTTCCTGCGCGACTGCCAGATGCTCCTGGTCCTCGACAACCTGGAGCACCTTACCGATGCCGCCGCCGAGGTGGCCGAGTTGGTCGCGACTGCTCCGGATCTGGATCTCCTGGCGACCAGCCGGGCACCGCTGCGGCTGCGCGGCGAACGGGAATATCCGGTTCGGCCGCTGGAACTGCCGCAACTCCAGCGGATCCCCACCCTCTCTGAGGTCGCGGGAAGTCCCGCGGTAGAGCTGTTCGTGGAGCGGGCGCAGGCGGTCGATCCGGAGTTTGCGCTCACCCGGACAAACGCCGCGGCCATCGCGGCGATTTGCCGGCGGCTCGATGGGCTGCCCCGGCAATCGAGTTGGCGGCGGCTTGATAAGGGTCCGTCGACCCGACGGCCTTGCTCGCCCGGTTGGACCACGTGCTCCCGCTCCTGACCGACGGACCGCGCGACCTGCCCAGCCGTCAGCGCACGATGGAGCGCACCATCGCGTGGAGCTACGACCGGCTCGATTCGTCTGCCCAGGCTCTCTTCCGGCGCCTAGCGGTCTTCACCGGTGGCTTCACCCTCGAAGCGGCTGAGGCGGTTGGGGCGGATCCGAACACGGCGAACAACGTGGCCCTCGGCCCGTTCCGGTTGCTCCTTGAGCAGTCCTTGGTCGCGACGGAGCCGGGGGAGGTTGTCCGGTTCCGGCTGCTTGAACCGGTACGCCAGTATGCGCACCACCTGCTGGTGGCGAGCGGCGAACTCGCGCATGCCAAGCGAGCCCATGCCGCCTGGTACCTGCGGCTCGCCGAAGCGGCGGAGGAGACCCTCGGCGGCGTGGGGGCTGATCGGATGTGGCTGGACCGGCTGGAGACCGAGCACGATAACCTCCGGGGCGCCCTTGGGTGGCTGCTCCGCGCCGGGGATGCGGGGACGGCCCTGCGGATCTCCGCCGCGCTCTGGCCCTTCTGGCACTACCACAGCCACCTGAGCGAGGGCCGTCGCTGGCTGCGGGAGGGGCTGGCGGCCGCTCCGCAGGCACCCGCATCTGTGCGGGCTCGGGCCCTCCTGGGGGCGGCCTTTCTTGCCCACTACCAGGGCGACGATGACCAGGCAAACGACTTGGTCAACGAAGCCTTGGAGCTGACCAGGGACCTCGACGACACCCACGAGGTCGTCCCTCGGCGCCGGGTGCATCTCCTCGCCCTGCTCGCGCGCGGCGTGATTGCGGAGGACCAAGGCAGCTATGACATCGCGGAGGCTTCGCTTCAGGAGGCACACCACCTGGCGTGTGCCTCGGGGGACCGGACCTGGACGGCGGTGACGCTCTTCCATCTCGGGGTGGTGGCCTACGGGCAGCGTCACGTCGAGGTCGCCGTGGCACGGCTGGAGGCGGCGCTGTCCGGCTTTCGCGCGCTTCCGGACCCGTGGGGCACCGCCAGCGCCCTCGACTACCTTGGCCTGGTGGCTACTGAACGCCCGGATCAGCAGCGCGCCGCGGCACTCTACGCCGAGAGCCTTGCCCTCTTCCGAGCGATAGGAGCGCGAGACGGGGTCGCGGGCGGACTGGCCAACGTGGCGGTCCTGACGGCGGCCACCGGTCAGTCCGAAGCGGCGGCTCGACTGTTCGGCGCGGCGGAGGCGTTGGCCGAGGAGGTCGGGGCGCTGCCGAAGCTGCCGGAGCGCGCCGCGCACGAGCGGGGGATGGCGGCCGCACGCCGCGCGCTCGCTCCTTCGGATTTCGCGGCTGCCCACGCGGCGGGTCGGGCGCAGCCGGTGGAGCAAGTCATCGACGAGGCGGTTGCCTTGGTCACCGGTTTCGCGGCGGCACCCACAAAGACCCCCAGCACAGCCCCAGGCTACCCCGCCGGGCTGACCGAGCGGGAGGTCGAGGTGCTGCGCTTGGTGGCCAGAGGTCTAGGGAACGCTGAGGTCGCCGAGCACCTCTTCCTGAGCCGGCGCACCGTCGACGCCCACCTGCAGCGCGTCTACGGCAAGCTCGACGTCCCCAACCGCGGCGCGGCGATCCGCTTCGCCGTCGAGCACGGCTTGACCTAGTCCTCCCCGATCTGGTCTAAAGCCCCGCCGGGGCGCCCGGGCGGGGCATTTCATCCACCCCGACCGAAAGGTCTAACGGTCGGGCACCTCAGCATGCCCATTAGGTATCCAACATGAGTCCGATTAGGTGCCTCGATACGGTGGATTCGCTGACGCGGGGTAGCTGCCGTCTGCCTATTGTGATCCCAGTGGTAAGGGCCACCCCCGACAGCGATCGGGGCGACAGACCGGCGACCGAAGCCGCACAGCCAGAACGGGGCACCACCGGCCACGTCCGACGACCCTCCCCCGAAACGGCATGCACCCCACGCCGGTCACGACGACACCCACCATGGAGGTCACCAGTGTTGAACAGAGCCCGTTACATCCTCCGAAGCGTGGCCGGCGTGCTGTTCCCCGGCCCCGCCCCGCAGGACGATGTCCGCGGATGTCGGCGCTCACGCTCATGCGAGCGAACGCTCTTCGCTAGGCGCTAAAGCGTCTCAAACCGACCCAACCAGACTTGACCTGTAACTTGACCTGTCCATCACGCTCCACGTCCATACGCGCAGTCCGGGAGACCGGACACGGAGAACACCTATGAACTCGTCGACCGATTACCTCGCGCTTCTGTCCGAATCACCATCCGTGTCGCGCCGCGTCGTCCTCGGCGCGGCCTTCAACTCGGCGCCGCCGCGCTGGCGGCTACCGCCGTCGGCCGTGCGAGCGCGTCGGCACAGGCGGTCACCCAGTACAGTACCACGGC
>CAVRUD010000028.1:0-69940 GCA_963724285.1 uncultured Chloroflexia bacterium
GGTTTGCATTATGGGTGCACACGTACCGCCGCTCATGGCAGGACCCACCCGTGGCCGCTTCGCCGCCAGCCGACCGCAGCCGCCAGCCGATCCAGTTGGTCCCCTTCCCGGACCAGGTTCGGCCCGGCCCATCCCTGCCTGTCCCGCTGACCTCGTTCGTCGGCCGCGAACGGGAGGTGCACGCGGCTGTCGAGCTGTTGCGCCGCCCCGACGTGCGCCTCTTGACCCTGACCGGCCCCGGCGGCGTCGGCAAGACCCGCCTCGCCCTGCGCGTGGCCGAGGAGGTCGCGGCGACGTTCCCGGGGGACGCCCGGTTCGTGTCCCTGGCGCCGCTCGTCGAGCCGGACCTCGTCCTGCCGACCGTGGCCCGGGTGGTCGGGGTGCGGGAGGCGGGCGACCGGTCGTCTGTCGACGGGCTCCGGGCGGCGCTGGGCGATGGGGCCATGCTGCTGGTGCTGGACAATTTCGAGCACGTGGCGGACGGCCGCGCCGGCCCTGGTCGAGCTGCTGGCGGCGTGCCCGGGGCTGACGCTCCTCGTCACCAGCCGGGCGCTGCTGCGCGTCTCCGGCGAGCACGGGTACGCGGTTCCGCCGCTGCGCTGCACCCCAGCCTGAGCGGTCGTCGACCCCGGACGAACTCGGCGCTTCGGCGCGGTCCGGCTGTTCGTCGAGCGGGCGCGGGCCGTCGACCCTGGCTTCGCGCTGACGGCCGACAACGTCCCGGACGTGGCGGAGATCTGCCGGCGGCTCGACGGGCTGCCGCTCGCCATCGAGCTGGCGGCCGCCCGCAGCAACGTCCTGTCGCCGGCGGCGCTGCTGGCGCGACTGGAGCGACGGCTGCCGCTGCTGACCGGGGGCCCGCGAGATCAGCCGGCGCGCCTGCGCACGCTTGCGCGACGCCGTCGCCTGGAGCTACGACCTGCTGAGCCCGGAGGAGCAGGCGCTTTTCCGCCGGCTGGCGGTCTTCGCCGGCGGTTGCACGCTCGACGCCGCCGCGCGGGTGGCGGACCGGGCGGGGAACTCGGGCGCTCGATGTCCTGGATGGGATGTCCTCGCTGGTCGACAAGAGCCTGCTGGTCCGGCTCGACCAGCCGGAGCCGGGGAACCGACGCGAGCCGCGCTTCGGCATGCTGGAGACGATCCGCGAGTTCGCGCTGGAGCAGCTCGCGGCCGCCAGGCGAGGAGGACGAGGTGCGGGCTGCCCACGCTGCCTTCTGCCTGGGGCTTGCCGAGCGCGACCAGCGGACCATGGCCTGGAGCGAGATGGCCGCGTGGTTCGACCGTCTGCAGGCGGAGCACGACAACCTGCGAGCGGCGCTCGCCTGGTTGGAGCGGAGCGGCGACGTCGCCGGGTTGCTCCGGCTGGCCGGAAACCTCGCCTGGTTCTGGCTCTACCGCAGCCACCGCGCCGAGGGCCGGCGGTGGCTGGAGCGCGCCCTCGCGGCGGCGCGGGAGGCGGACGTGCCGGACGGCGTCCGCGCCTGGGCGCTGCACGGGGCTGCCCTGCTGACCCGCACCCAGAACGACGCTTCTCAGGCGGAGCGGCTGGGCGAGGAGGCCTTGAGGCTGTACCGCGGGCTCGGCGACGCCTGGGGCACCGCGGTCGCGCTCAACCTCCTCGGTGCCCTGGCGCGGAGCCGGGGGCGCCTACGATGCGGCGCGGGCGTTCGGCGAGGAGGCGT
This sequence comes from uncultured Chloroflexia bacterium, assembly GCA_963724285.1. Taxonomy (GTDB): domain Bacteria; phylum Chloroflexota; class Chloroflexia; order Thermomicrobiales; family UBA6265; genus CAVRUD01. The sequence continues at coordinate 1,683 of CAVRUD010000028.1, forward strand.
TGCCCCTGTTCGAGGAGTTGGGGATGGCGCGGTGGGTGGCGCGGGTGCGGGCCCACCTCGGGATCGTCGCCCACTGGCGGGGCGACGACGGCGCTGCCGAACCGCTTCTCGACGCCGCGTTGGCCGCGCACCGCGGGCTGAACGACCAGATCGGGTCGGCCATCGCCCTCCACTGGCTGGCGGCGGTGGCCGCCGACCGGGGGATCACGCGCGGGCGGCGGCCCTCGAGCGCGAGGGCCTCGCCGCCGCCGGCGCGGCCGGGGCGAAGGAAGCCCAGATCGACGGCGTGGCCGGGGTGGCGACGGTCGCCGCGGGACTCGGCCAGATGGAGGCGGCGGCGCGCCTGCTGGGCGCGGTGGGGGCGAACTGCGAGCGGCTGGGCTACACCTTCGAACGGCCCGAGCGCGAGCGGTACGACCGGGCCGCGCGGGTCGCGCGGGAGGCGCTCGGGGACGCGGCGTTCGCCCGCGCGGAGACGGCGGGCCGGGCGCTCTCCCTTGAGGAGGCCGTGGCCGAGGCGACCGCGTTCGCGCCGATGGCGGGGCCGGCCGGCGTGCCCGCGCCGACCGGCGCAGCCGCTCGGCACGGGCTGACGGCGCGCGAGGTTGAGGTCCTGCGCCTGCTGGCGCAACGGCGGACCGATCGCGAGATCGCCGACGCGCTCTTCATCAGCCCGAAGACGGCCGGGTTCCACGTCGCCAACATCCTCGGCAAGCTCGGCGTCGCCAACCGGCGCGAAGCCGCCGCCCTCGCCCTCCGCGAGGGCCTGACCGTGGCCCCCTCCTAGGAAGTTCTCCCAGGTTCCTCCGTCCCCGAGCCGCTCCGGCAAACCGGGGGTTTCTCCCGGTGTGCGCCGGCAGCGCCAGACGGCATGATGAGATGCGTGCCCGGCGGGTGCCGGGCGCCGGAACGGACCGAGACGATGCCTCACCGAAAGGGACACCATCACGATGCGACGCTTCCTCACGCTTGGGCTGATGGCGCTGGCCCTGCTGCTCGCGGTCGGCGCGAGCGCCCAGGGCGCCACCGCGGCCAAGGCGCCCGCCTTCAAGAAGGCCCCGGCCTTCACCGAGATCGGCCTCAGGCTCAACGTCTCCGGCACGATCGCCGGCCTGCAGCCCTCGGCCGAGCACCCGGACGACACCAAGGTCTTCCTGACCGGGTACGGGACCCTGACGGTGGACTGCTTCGACCCGTCCGCCACGCTGTTGGGCGAGGCGACGGCCTCGTTCGGGAGCGTCCAGGGCCTGCAGTACGTTCCGGACAGCCAGCTCCGGCCGAGCGGCATGCCGGTCAACGTGACGACGGCGGCACCGGGCCTGACGCCGGAGCAGGCCGGCTGCCCGGTCGGCGCCACCTACACGGCCGCCCGCGACACCACCTACACGACCGCGCGCGTGGTCGTCATCCAGGGTGGACTCATCGTTCTGGATCAGACCTTCTACCTCTAGGCCGCGTCGCCGGGCCGCGGGGCCGCTCAACGAGCGGCCCCGCTTCATCCGGACGTAGCCCCGACATGGACGCGCTCCGCTGACGGCGCTGGCCCTATTGCTCGCCGTCGTTGTGGAGCGTCCCGAATTGAGCACGCCGGCGGCCCGTCAGTCGAGCCCGAGGCGGTGGGCGAAGGCGGCAGCGGCGGTGCGGCTGTTGACTCCGAGCTTGCCGTAGATGGACTGCAGGTGCCGGCTGACCGTGCGGGGGCTGATGTAGAGCAACGCGCCGATGTCCCGGTCGGATTGGCCGGTTGCCGCCAGGCGGAGGACCTCCAGCTCGCGTTCGGTCAGACCGTGCGTTGGCACGGCGTTCCGGGCGTCTGCCGGGTTCGCACCGATCGCCTCGGCGACGGACATCGCCAGTTCAACCGCGTCTGCCAGCGGCATGTCCTGGCCGGCCGCGAAAGCCGTCGCTCCCGCGCCTTGCCGAGCGCCCGCCGGGCGCTTGCCTGGGCGGCGCCCGGCGAGGCTGGAAGTGCCAGGTGTCGAGGATGCCGATCGCGCGGCGCAGCGTCTCCGCCGCCCCAAACAGGCGGAGGGCCAACTCATGCCGCCCGGTTAGGACGGCGAGCTCGGCGATCGCCGCCAGGCACTCAGCAATGCCGCGCCGCTGCATCCAGGCCCAACGCCGGCGCGAGGCTGGCCTGCAGGTGCGCGGCCGCTCGCGTCAGGTCCCCCTGTTCGCGGGCGACATCGGCGGCGTCCCAGAGCAGCCCTGCCACCGCTCTGGCGTTGCCGTCCCCCAGCATCGCCAGTGCTTCCTCGTAGTGGGCGGCCCGCCGTGTCCAGATTGCCCCGGATGCTGGCGACAAGGGCCCTGACGAGCGAGGGCGATCGCTTCCCAGTACCGCCGCTGCTCCGTCCGGCTCAGCGCAAGCGCCTCGTCCGACAATCGCCTCTGGCGCCGCTCCGTCTCCCCGGCGACCGTCAGCGCCAGGGCAAAATTGGTCAGCCCGTTGAGCAGCGGTCGACATTCGGTGGCACGCGGCCCAGGGCGACCGCTTCCTCGAACCACGCCACCGCTTCGGCATGTTGGCCCCGCGCGAAGGCAACGTTGCCCAGGGCGTTGACCGCCTGGGCGGCCGCGTCTGGATCTCCCAATCGGCGGGCGAGCGCCAGACCTTCCTCGGCGAGCTCCACCGCCGCTCGAAGTTGCCCTGGCGGAAGTTCACCATCGCGGCCGCGCCAAGCGCGGCCGCGCGCGAGGCGGTTTCGTCCCCTGGCCGATCGCCAGCAGGCGGTCTGCCCAGGCACTGCCTTCGTCCAGGAAGCCTTGTGCGTCCCAGAAGCGCCAGAGGGCCGCCACGAATCGATGGCCGAGAACGGCGTCGCTCTGCTCCTCGGCGAATGCCAGGGCCTGCCGCAGGTTGGGGTGTTCCCGGTCGAGCCGTCGCAGCCAGCGCACGTGGTCGGTGCCGCTGATCCGGCAACGGACCGCTCCGCCAGCGTCCAGACACCAGAGCGGCATGGCGGCGGCGAATGTCTTCGGCCTCCCCGCTCGCTTCCAGCAGCTCCAGCCCGAAGTCGCGGATCGTCTCCAACATCCCGTACCGCCACTCGCCGTCCGCCTCGTCGCTCCGGGTGAGCAGGCTCTTGTCGAGCAGCGAGGAAACGCCATCGAAGACGGAGGGAGGGCGGGTCGACGTCCTCCGTCTTCCCTCGCCACGGCTTCGGCGCCGTCGAGGGTGAAGCCGCCGGCGAAGACGGCCAACCGGCGGAAGAGGGTCCGCTCGTCTCGCTCAGGAGGTCGTAGGACCAGGCGATCGCATCGCGCAGCGTCCGCTGGCGGTCCGGCAGATCGCGCGGGCCGCCCGTGAGCAGGGCGAACCTGTCGTTGATCCGGGCCAGCAGCGTCTCGGCGGAGAGGTGCCGCAGGCGGGTCGCCGCCAGCTCGATCGCCAGCGGCAGGCCGTCCAGCCGAGCGCAGATCGCGGCGACGGTCGCCCGGCTGGCTTCGCTATCACCGGGTCGGCCGTATGCCGCTGGACCGCGCGATAAACAGGTCGACGGCCTCAGCGCCCAGCGGTGGCACCTGGAACTCGTGCTCACCCGACAGGCGAAGCACTTCTCTGCTGGTTGCCAGGATCGTCAGGCCGGGACAACTGGCCAGCAGCGCGCGAGCGACGGGCGGCCGAAATGACCTGCTCCAGATTGTCGAGAATCAGCAGGACCCGCTCGTCGCCGAGAGCGTCGCGCAGGTAGGTGACCAGGGCGCTCCGACGCGGTGTCGGCCACGCCGAGCGCGTGGCCGATCGTGGGGATGACCAGCGCGGGATCACGGATCGCGGCCAGGCCCACGAAGGCGATGCCGCCGGGAAAGTCGGCTTCGAGCCCGTCGACGGCCCGGATCGCCAGCCGGGTCTTGCCAACACCGCCCGGTCCGGTCAGGGTCAGCAACCGCACGTCGGGCCGCCGAAGCAATGCCTGGATCTCCGCGGTTTCTTGCTCTCGTCCGACCAGGGAGGTCAGCGCGGATGGCAGCGGCGCGGCGGGGAAGGCCGGCGATCGCCCCTCGGATGCCGCTGGCTGGCGCGATTCGGGCTCGTCGGCAATCAACCGGAGCATGGGGCCACCTCGAAGTCATGGTCCGCGTGCTTCATCTGGCGCGTCTCTTCCAGCCGGCCGCCGCGAACAACGGGACCCGGCTCGGCTCCTATGCGCAATGCACACGTGAGTATGCGCAATTTACCCCATGCGATGCCAGTCCGGCGGTTTTCCGGATTGGGGAATTCCTCGGATGTGACTGAACTGACGTCGGGGCAGGATAGGAATTGTTCGGGCGGGAGTCGCCCGAAAGCCTGCCGCGATCCTGCTTCCATCCATGGCCGTGGCAGCCCTCGAACCGATGCCTGCCGGTAATCCGCCTGGTCAGCGAAGTATCCCAATGGACTCCCGTCCAGGCTGGCCGCTCAGTGCGGTTCGGCCGCCGCCTGCGCCTGCACGGGGTCACCGGCCACGCTATTTTCAGGAGTACCCAGTGAACATACGACATCAACACCGACCCGTACCCCGATCCAGCATCAGGATCTTCAGTCGCGGTCACGTCCGGGCGCTTGGCCTGATGCTGACCGTCGCCATCTTTGCCTCGATGATCGGCTCATTCGTCACCACCCTGGATGCGTCCGCGGCCGGCACATCGCCGTCAAGTCCCGCGGGAACTGCCCTCCAGGAGGACGGCACCACCGGCGACCCCCCCGTCGTCGAGGAGACGCCGGTCGTTGAAGAGACTCCCGTCGTCGAGGAGACGCCGGTGGTCGAGGAGACTCCGGTCGTCGAGGAGACCCCGGTCGTCGAGGAGACGCCGGTCGTCGAGGAGACACCCGACGCCGGACATCGATAGTCTTCAGGGAGGATCCGAACACTTTCCCGGATCATCGTCTTCATCCGGACCTGTTCCGAACCCTACAACGAAGACTTCGCGCAAACTCAACGCCAACTGTAAGAGCCTCACGGGCCACTGAGTTCGACGTCTACGGCGTCGACAACGCCGGCCAGGGCATGCAGCAGACCGGCACATACTACCTTGACGTCAACAACATCGGCGCCGGCCAGTACACCATCCGCTCGTTCACGCCGAACGGCTACCGGTCTCCTACCGTCTTCTGCAGCCGCGGCCCCTACCCACCCCGCAGAGACCTACGGCGGAGACCGTGACCTACGACGGCTACTTCGAGCTCACCCTGGCCCCCGGCGAGGTGATCGCCTGCCAGTGGTTTTACACCCCCCAGGTCTACGGCTACGGTTCGCTGACGGTTGGCTACTCCATCTGCCCGCCGGAGGATGCGATCCCCTTCCCGTTCGACTACGACACGGCCGGCATCAACGAGCTGGCCACCATCTGCTCCCTCTACAAGGAGCAGCCGGTTCCGATGAAGATCTACAGCCACGCCAACGCCTTCAGCATGACCCAGTACACCAGCACCATCGAGCGGCACGGTCACCTGGACGACGCTCGCGGCCGGTGGGCAGACCCTCTCCACGGATCCACGGTCGGGGTACACGCCGCGGATGTTCTGCTACCACAACATCGGCGACAGGAGCATCTTCGAGGTCCCTATCGAGAACTGGAGCGCCGACATCGAGGTCAAGAAGAACGTCGGTTCCGCCTGCGACTGGTTCCTCGTCCCAGACGATCCGTCGGCCCAGGATGAGCTGCCGGATGGCAACATCAATGGCACCGTCGCGGTCCAGGCCTACGCCTGCGGCAACTTCATCGACTCCGAGATCGATCCGTACACCGTCGGGCTCGACGAGCTGCACGACGCCTGCATCACGTACGACTTCACCGAGCTGCAGTTCACCCTTTCCCACGAGGGCACCGGCGAGTCCGAAACACGAATGGCCGGCGATGCGGGCGAAGGCGCCGCCATGTGGCAAGGCATCGAAGGCGGCAACGTGACCCTGACCGGGTCCGAAGTCCCCGGCTACGGCACGCCGATCGTCTACTGCACCGCGTTCAACCCGGCCGCCCTGGTCCTCGAGACCAACTACGTGAAAGTCGAGACCACGGGCCCGCGCTTCTCCTACGAAATCCCCGATGAGTACTCGTTGCAGTGCGACTGGTATGCCATCCCGGCCTCCGAAGACGGCAGCGGCACGGGTGACGAAGACGGCGACGGAGACGGTGACGTCACGGACGAGAAGACCGGGACCGTCACGGTCGTCGCCTACGACTGCCCGAAGGCAACCGGGGAGCGTGAGAGCGTCGCGGCCTACGAGGAGTCCTGCACGGCGACCCGCGAGGGTGCGACCTTCAAGCTCGACGGCGATAGCTCCGGCAACCCGGGCGAGCAGACCACCGGCACCGACGGCTCCGCCGCCTGGTCCGATCGCGAGGCTGACCGGTACTTCCTGTACGAGCAGGGAGTGGCCGCCCGCCATGGCGCCCCGGCCGTCTTCTGCGACACCTTCATGGCCCTCGACGGGCTGGTTCCGAACTACGCCGCCTACGAGGTCACCGAGGAGGGGCGGATCGCATTCGACCTCGCCGAGGGCGAGTCGATCGTCTGCCGCTGGTTCGGGATTCCCAGCGCCGCGGCACTTGAAAACGATGGGACCGAGGACCAGTCCGAGGACCAGATCAAGGACGAGGATCAGTCCGAGGATCGAGTCCGGGAACGAAGACGAGGACCAGTCCGAGGACGAGGACGCCCCTTCCACTGCCGACAACACCGGCTCGATCACCGTCTATGAGTGGCGCTGCCCGGTGGGCTTCGACGTCGCCGCGCAGGACGCCAACCCGTGGATCGAGTGCGGCGTGGCGACCGACGACGTCTCCTTCACGATCGCGGGCGCCGGCGAGCAGACCGGCGACGCGCTGCCAGGCGGCGTCCGCTGGGACGGCCTCGCCGCGGGCGACTACCAGGTCGACGACACCCAGGCCGACGACGCCGCCTCGGGCTTCGTCCTCGCCTGCCACGGCCTGACCACCTCCACGGCCTACCCGCTCTACAGCACCGAGTCGGGCGCGCCGCTGGAGATCGCACTCGAGCGCGGGCCAGCAGGTCGCCTGCCTCTGGTTCACCGTCCCGGCCGCGGCGTAGTCCACGCCTCCGGCCATCGCCGAGGACCAACCTCACGACGGGATATCAAGGACCAGCGGGGCCGCGCCTCCCTCCCGGCGGCCGGCCCCGCCCCTGCAGGGGTCCATGCGATCCACACAGCACGATCAAACACAGTGACACCGGCCGTATATCGCACCATCATCACCCCTGCCGGGTCCACCGCTCCCAGGCGAGAGTCGTCCGAATGCGCGCCGCGATCCGGCTTCCATCCATGGCTGCGGCGACTCTGAACCGATGCGTGTCGGTGACCCGCCCGCTGCGAGTATCCCAATCCCCGTCCAGGTTGGCCGCGTCGCGCGGTTCGGCCACCGCCGGCGCCGTGCGATGGGTTCACCGGTCAATCACTTACCAGGAGTACCCAGTGAACATACGACATCAACACCGACCCGTACCCCGATCCAGCATCAGGATCTTCAGTCGCGGTCACGTCCGGGCGCTTGGCCTGATGCTGACCGTCGCCATCTTTGCCTCGATGATCGGCTCGTTCGTCACCACCCTGGAGGCGTCCGCGGCCGGCGCATCGCCGTCAAGCCCCGCGGGAACTGCCCTCCAGGAGGACGGCACCACCGGCGACCCCCCCGTCGTCGAGGAGACGCCGGTCGTTGAAGAGACTCCCGTGGTCGAGGAGACGCCGGTGGTCGAGGAGACGCCGGTTGTCGAGGAGACACCGGTCGTTGAGGAAACTCCCGTCACGGAGGAGACGCCCGACGCCAGCCTCGTCGCGCCAGGATGGATCCCCACACCAGCGCCATCTACGTCGTCATGCGCGACTGTGACGATGTCCACGGTGAGAGCTTCCAGCAGCTGGGACTACAACTGTAGCGACTTTAAGACACAGTCGTTCGACGTCTACGGCGTCGGCTACAACGGCGAAGGATTTCAGCAAACCGCTTCCGGGTCCAACTACTTCGTGAAACCTGGCCGGCGGCCAGTACACCATCCGCGCCTTCACCCCGAACGACTACCGGGGGCCGTCCGTCTTCTGCGCCCGCGACGATGTCCTGAATCAGACCCCGGGTGCCTACCAGGAGATCGTCAGCTACGACGGCTACTACGAGTTCGAACTCGCCGCAAACCAGGCCATCCGCTGCCACTGGTTCTTCACGCCCCAGGGTCATCGGCTACGGCTCGCTGACGGTCGGCTACTCCATCTGCCCGCCGGAAGATGCGATCCCCTTCCCGTTCGACTATGACACGGCCGGCATCAACGAGCTGGCCACCATCTGCTCGCTCTACAAGGAGGAGCCGGTTCCGTTCCAGATCTACAGCCATGCCAATGGCTTCAGCATGACCCAGTACACCACTCCCTCGAGCGGCACCGTCACCTGGACGACGCTCGCGGCCGGTGGGCAGACCCTCTCCACGGATCCAAGGTCGGGTTACACACGCCGCGGGTCTTCTGCTACCACGCCATCGGCGACACGAGCATCTTCGAGGTCCGCGTTCAGGATTGGAGAGCCGACACTCGAGGTCAAGAAGAACGTCGGTTCCGCCTGCGACTGGTTCATCATCCCGGATGAAGGCGCCGGTGCGCCGAACATCAACGGTACGGTCGCGGTCACCTCGTACCACTGCGACAACGTCGCTGCTCGACTTCGACCCGTACAGCGCGAGCCGCGATGACCTGGTCGCTGCCTGCTCCGCGTACGACGGCGACCAGGTGATCTTCGACCTCTCCCACGCCGGGACCGGCGAGACCGAGACCCAGTCGACGGGCGCCACCGGCGACGGCGCGGCGCTGTGGACCGAGGTCATCGGTGGCGATCTGACCATCACCGGGCACGACCTCGCCGGCTACGGCGAGGCCATCGTCTACTGCTCGTCCTACAACCCGGCCGCCCTGGTCTTCGAGAGCAATTACGCGGCGGTCGACGTCACGAACATGCGGTTCGCGTACGAGCTCACGGACGACTACTCGTGTGTAGCTGCGACTGGTTCGCCGTCCCGGATGGAGACGGCGGCGGCACGGTCACTGACGGCCTGAGGACGACGATGTCGCGGACGGCGGAGACCGGCTCCGTCACCGTCATCGCCTACGCCTGCCCCAAGGACATCGGCACCCAGGACGCCTACGAGGGCTACGCCGCCGAGCTGCACCGCGACCCGCGAGGGCGCGATCTACAAGCTCGACGGCGCCCGCTCCGGCAACCCGGGCGAGATGACCGCCGGCGCTGACGGCTCCGCCAGCTGGTGCGAACCGGGAGGCCGACCACTACTACCTGTACGAGCAGGAGGTGCCCGCCGGCTACGGCACCCCGGCCGTCTACTGCGACACCTACATCGCCCTCGACGGCCTGGTGCCCGACTACCGCGGCTACGGTGTCTCCGCCGAGGGCCGGATTGAGTTTGACCTTGCCGAGGGCGAGTCCATCACCTGCTCATGGTTCGGCGTCCCCGGGACCCGGGAGCGGCGAGACCTCCGACAACGATCAGGACGAGGCCCAGGACCAGGACGAGGACCAGGACCGAGGACGAGGATCAGGACCGAGGACGAGATCCAGGACCAGGCCGAGGACAAGGACGAGGACGCGCCTCGACCGCCGACAACACCGGCTCGATCACGATCTACGAGTGGCGCTGCCCGGCGGGCTTCGACATCGCCGCCGCCGGCTCGAGCCCCTGGCTCGAATGCGCCGTGGCCACCGATGACGTCGCGTTCACGATCGCGGGCGCCGGCGAGCAGCCGACCGGAAACGCGCTGTCGGGCGGCGTCCGCTGGGACGGCCTCGCCGCAGGCGACTACCAGGTCGACGACACGCAGGCCGACGACGCCGCCTCGGGCTTCGTCCTGGCCTGCCACGGCCTGACCGCCCCGGCGGCCTACCCGCTCTACAGCACCGAGTCGGGCGCGCCGCTGGCGATCTCGCTCGAGGCGGGCCAGCAGGTCGCCTGCCTCTGGTTCACCGTCCCGGCCGCGGCGTAGTCCAGACTCCAACCATCGCGTGGGACCGACCCCACGACGGCAAGCTAGATCAGCGGGGCCGGCCGCCCACCCGGCGGCCGGCCCCGCCCCGGGGTCGATGCGACCAATGAAGCACAACCATGCCCTGGTACGCCGGCCGCACATCACAACGTCATCACCTCGGCCAGGTTCACGACACCAAACGGAGTTCGACCCACCATGGCCCCCAAAATCCCGACCGTCCCGCCTGAACAGACCGACCGCGTTTTGCCTCACTCCGCCCGGCCACGGCTGCGCCACGCCCTCACCGGCGTCGCCGTTGCCGCCGCCTTCGCCCTCGGCGGCATCGCCACTCGCGGCGATGCTCAGCGCATCACCGACCGCGCAGACTACCGCCCCGTCGACTGGCCATGCCCAGGTGATCGCCCAGGCCGTCCTCGACCTCCCGGATGGCCCCCTCGGCTGGTCGGTGACGACCATCGAGGCCGAGGAGCAGCCGAGCGATCTTGGCGCCGATGGCGACCTCGGCTTCGTGCTTGGGACCGACGGCGAGGTCGTGGTCCGCGACAGCGCCGGCGCTCGGGCGCTCCTGGCTGGGGGTGAAGCCCTGGTCATGCGTCCGGACGAAAGCGTAACGATGGAGGCAGCAGGCGCTGACCGGGCCAGCGTGTCGCTCCTGATCCTCGCTCCCAGTGAGCCGGGCGATCTGGGCGAGGCGATTCGGGCCACCGGGGCGTTCACGTCCCCCGGCGGCAGCCGCGACGTCGAGCTCGTCGGCGATGTCCTCGCCGAGGGCGAGACGGCCGCGATTCCCGCCGCCGCCGCTCCGATCTTCGTGCTGGTGACAGAGGGTTCGCTCGCGATCGCCGTGGACGAGGACGAGACCCGGGTGGTGCAGGCGGGCGACACGGTGCTCGTTCCCGGCGACCTCGTCGTGACGGGGGCCGCGGAGGAGCAAACGCGCTTCGCCGCGGCCGTGATCGGTGATGACATCGATGCGGCGGCTGTGGATACGGACACTGCGAGTCCGACAACGACTCCGACGTCGTCCCGACCGAGGCCGACTTCCCCTGCCTCGTCGCCTACCCCAAGGTCATCCCCGAACTCCATCCCCGTCGCCGACGCCATCGCCCTCGCCGACTCCATCACCTTCACCGACCCCGACCCCGGATGGGAACGGCCCCGGTGACGACCCCGACGGCGACGGCCTCGTCAACGTGGACGAGGACACGCTCGGCAGCGACCGGCACGACCCCGACACCGACTACGACCTCCTCACCGACGGCGACGAGGTCCACACGTATCTCTCCAACCCCACGCTCAGGGACACCGAACGCGACGGCCTCTACGACGGCGACGAGGTCATTCGCGTCGGCAGCAATCCGGCGCTCGCGGACACCGACAGCGACGGCCTCCTGGACGGGAGCGAGGTCAACGAGCTCTTCACCAACGCTCTGGACGACGACACCGACCACGACGACTACAGCGACTACGACGAGGTCCATCTCGGCACCGATCCGCGCGTCGCTGGACACCGACGGCGACGGCGTCGCCGACGGGGTGGAGGTGACGCAATACCAGACCCACCCCCTGTTGTACGACACCGACGGTGACGGTTACAGCGACGGCGACGAGCTGCTACTACTACGGCACCAATGCCAACGATCCCGACACGGACCACGACGGCCTCAAGGAGGCAGAGGAGTTCTTCCTCGGCACCGATCCCAAGAATCCCGATTCCGACGGCGACGGCTTTAACGACGGCGCCGAGGTCTACGAGCACCGCACCTCGCCAACCGACCCAGTCAGCCATCCGTAACGGCGGGGCAACCGGGCCTCGCGACGTATCCAATCTACCTATCACGAAGGAGTTTCACACCATGGTTACCATCGCCAGCCCATCCCTCGACCTCGCCGCCGTCAAGCGGCGCCAGCAGCAAACCTGGTCCGCGGGCGACTACTCGGAGATCGGAGCGACGCTCCAGATCATCGCCGAGGATCTCTGCGAGGCCGTCGACCTCCGCGCCGGGCAGCGCGTGCTCGATGTCGCCACCGGCAGTGGCAACGCCGCCCTGGCCGCCGCCCGCCGCTTCGCCGACGTGATCGGTGTCGACTACGTGCCGGCCCTGCTCGAACGGGGTCGGGCCAGGGCGGAGGCCGAGGGCCTGCCGGTCGACTTCCGCGACGGCGACGCCGAGGCGCTCGCGTTCCCCGATGCCTCGTTCGATGTCGTCCTCTCGACCCTGGGCGTCATGTTCGCCTCCGACCAGGAACGGACCGCCCAGGAACTGCTCCGGGTTTGCCGCCCGGGCGGAAAAATCGGTCTTTCCAACTGGACGCCCGATGGATTCATCGGGGCGGTCTTCCGCACGATCGGCCGCAACGTTCCCCCGCCGGCAGGCCTCAAGTCGCCCCCTCTCTGGGGCACCGAGGCGCGGCTCCGGGAACTCTTCGGCGACGCGATCACGTCGCTGACCGTGGCGCGGCGCAGCTTCGTCTTCCGCTACCGATCGCCGGAGCACTGGCTGCAGTTCTTCCGTACCTACTACGGCCCCGTCCAGAAGGCCTTCGACGCGCTCGACGCGGCCGGCCAGGAGCGCCTCACCCGCGACCTTTTGGACGTCATGGCCCAGTTCAACCGCTCCGGCGACGGCGACCTCGTGATGCCGAGCGACTACCTCGAGGCCGTGGCTGTCCGACGCTAGTCGCGGTCCCTGTCCCGACTCATCTACCCCCTCCCTCGACGCTGCCGCCCGCGACTTCGCGGGCGGCAGCGTCGATACCACCATTCTCTCCATCCAATCTAGCATCGCTGAGGCACATATAGACCCACGCCGTTTTGACTCCCTGACCCGCGCCATTGCCGCGCCCTGTACCCGGCGCGGCCTCCTCGGCAGCTTCGCCGCCCTTGCCGCCGGGCTGGCCGGAAGCCGCGCCGCAGACGCCCGGGTCTCGCAGGCCACCTGCGGCAACGTCGTCTGCGCCGCCAACCCGGGGGTGTGCAAGCCGGGCTGCACCTGTTGCGTGTTCGCGAACGGCAACAGCCGGTGCATGCCGCCGGGCAACTGCACCGGCGTCGTCACCTCCCCGACCCCCACCACCAGGCGCCCCCACGACCACGACCGCCCCCACGACCACGACGATGGCGCCCACCACGACCACGGCGGCCCCAACGACCACGACGACGGCCGCGCCGACGACGACCACCACGACCACCACTACCGCCGCGCCGGCATGCACCTTGGCGGACCCCACGTGCGCGACCTTCTTTGATGTCTGTAGCGGCACCGACTGCTTTTGCCGGCCCAGCACGGAAGGCCCGACGGTCTGCGGCCCGCAGTTCAGTTGCGGTACCTATGGCTACTGTGCCTCGAGCGCCGACTGCGGCCCCAACCAGTTCTGCGCCCTGAGCACCTGCTGCGGGCGGGAACCGGGCAGTGCCTGCTGTCCCGCGACGGGAGGCATTTGCTCTCCGATCTGCGGGGAGAGCGCCCCGCTCGCGCTGGGATCCGACACGTCGCCGCCGGCCGTGAGCAGGCGCTAACCCGCCAACTTGGTCGCGAGGGGCGCTCACCCGGCGCCGGGCCGAGGCCCGGCGCCGGCGGCGTTTTCCGGGGCACTACGCACAGGGGAAGGATCCAATGCCGGCGCCGGAGCGCGCGGCGCCGATCGCCGCCGGCGGGGCTCAGCCCACGGCGCAATCCGAGTTCGACGACACCAGTCACCGCCCGTCCCGCTCCTGGGTGAGGATGACCAGTACGATCGTTCTTTGGCACAGAAGCGCCTCGCACATGAAGCCGTGCACATCGACGCTCGCGGGTGGGCGACCGGACACGACCCGCGGCCCGCGATCGGACTCCTGGTCGAGGCTGATGCCTGAAGCAGTTCCTAGTGATCCTCGTCCGGCGTGCGGTGGCGGCCGCGGCGAGGCGCATGTGATGAGCTATAGCCGTCGTGGTTATGCCAGACGGGGCGGACATCCCGGGGGTCGGCCTTGAAAAGGAGTTTCGGCATCGTGAAGATGCGCGTCCCCGGTGTTCCGCAGACCGGGCAAGGGGCGGGATCGTCGGTCTCCGCCATCCGTCGCTCGACTTCGTAGCGGGCGTCGCAGTCGGGGCAACCAAAGTCGTACTTCGGCATCAGGTCTCCGGTGATGGGCCCGCTCGGGACGGGTGCGATCAGGGCTGCTCCGCGGCGCAGACCGCGCAGTAGCCAAACAGGGCAAGGTGTTCGATGGGGGCGGTGAAGCCGTACTGGGCGGCGATGGCGTCGCGCATCGGCTGGACGACCGTGTCATCCAACTCGATCATGGCCCCGCAGCCGTGGCAGATCAGGTGGTGGTGCCGGTCCTCGCCCAGGATCTCGAACTTGCGCACCCCATGGCCCAGGTCGGTCTCGCTGACGATACCGGCATCGCGGAAGGTCTCCAGCGTCCGGTAGACCGTTGAGCGGGTCACCGCCGGCATGTGGACCTCGACGTCGGACAGGATCTCGTCGGCGGAGCGATGGTGCCCCTGCCCCAGGGCGCGCAGGATCGCGAGCCGTTGGGGCGTCACCCGCTGACCCGCCCGGCGCAGCCGCGCCGCCAGCGCATCGGTGGTGCTTGGATTCCAGGAGTGCCGGTGTTGTTCCTGGACATCGGACATTGGTTGAGTCTCCCGGCAATCAGCCGACGTGATTCGCCGCGCAACGCGAAAATTCGCAAGTGGTCTTTCACGCGGGATGGTTCAACCGTTGTAAAGGCAACCGCAGGTGATTGCCACGACCCCGCGTTCCCCGTAGTATGCCCTGGTTGGAAGCAGGAGCAGTCGCACGAGCGAGTTATTGTTTCTGCGACAATTCCAAGGAGGGACGTTCGCACCGATGATGGTTCGCTCTCGTCTGTGTGTCAACGCTGCCGCTCTCGTGGTTCTCTTCGCCCTCGCTCATGTCGTCTCCGCCGTCCATCCGGCCGCCGCCCAGGAGCCCACCCCCGCGGCCGCCCCGACCGAGTCGCTGGGTTGGTACGACGATTTCGAGGCCGACAATGGCACATTGAACGTCGCGACGACCGTTGCGCCGATCAGTTCGATCGTGCGCAATGTTGGCGGCACCCGGATCGACATCTACGGGATCGTCCCCGATGGCGTCAATTCCCATACGTACGAGCCCGCGCCCACGGACGCCGCCATCCTCTCCCGGGCCGATCTGGTGATCGTCAATGGCCTCGACCTCGAAGACCCGACGATCGCCCTGGCGGAGGCCAACCTCAAGGACGGCGCGGCGGTCTACCGCCTCGGTGAGAGCACGATTACCGAAGACGAGTACGCTTTCGACTTCTCCTTCCCGGAGGAAGACGGCAAGCCCAATCCTCATCTCTGGGTCAACGTCCCCTTTGCCCTGCGCTACGCCGAACTGACCGCGGGGTGGCTGTCGGAGCGCGACCCCGCCAACGCTGGCTATTACGCCGAGAACCTGGCCCGCTACACCGCGCTCCTGACCACGCTCGATGCGGGGATCATGGCGTCTGTCCAGACGATCCCGGAGGCCAATCGCAAGCTGGTCACCTATCACGATTCCTACGCATATTTTGCGCAACATTACGGGATGACCGTCATCGGCGCGGTCCAGCCGTCCGACTTCTCGGAGCCGTCCGCCCGGGATGTCGCCCAGTTGATCGAGCAGATCCAGGAGGAAGATGTGGCGGCGGTCTTCGGCTCTGAGGTATTCCCCAGCGATGTTCTGGAGCAGGTCGCCGAAGAAACAGATGCTGTCTACATCGACCAGCTTCGCGACGACGATCCGCCCGGCGAGCCGAACGCCCCGGAGCATACCTACGTCGGCATGATGCTGCGCAACATGGAACTCATGATTCCCGCTCTTGGCGGGAATGTGGATGCCCTGGCCGGCATCCTTCCCTACGACACGTATGTCCCCTAGCTTTGGCCATTCAGCCGTGAACGGTACTGTTCCAGCACCAGCCCACAGCGCAATCGAGATCAGGCGGCTTGCGTGCGCGTATGACCGCGAGACCGTGCTCAGCGGCGTCTCGTTGCAGGTGGCGGCTGGGCAGTTCGTCGGTCTGGTCGGGCCGAGCGGTGCTGGGAAGACGACCCTGCTCCGCGCGTTGCTCGGCGGCGTCCCACGGATCTCGGGGACGGTGCGCGTGCTGGGGCGGGAGGTGCGCCCCGGCCAACCTCCGGTGGGGATCGGGTACGTTCCCCAGGTCGAAACGGTCGACTGGAACTTCCCGGTAACGGTCGAAGACGTCGTGCTCATGGGGCGGGTCGGACGGATGGGCGTGCTGCCCTGGGCGGGCCGCGCCGATAAGCTGGCGGTGGGCCGCGTCCTCGAGCGCCTGGGGCTGGCTCCCTTTGCCCGCCGCCAGATTCGCGATCTCTCCGGTGGTCAGCAGCAGCGGGCCTTCCTCGCTCGTGCCCTGGTGGCCGAACCTGAGATCTTGATCCTCGACGAGCCGACCGCCAGCGTCGACGTCAAGACCCGGGACGACATCCTCCATTACCTCGTCGATCTCAATCGGGAAGGTGTCGCCATCGTGATGACCACCCACGAGTTGAACGCCGTCGCCGCCCACCTCCCCTGGGTCGTCTGCATCAATCGGGAAGTCATCGCCCAGGGTCGCCCGGCCGACGTATTCACGAGCGTTACCCTGAGCCGGACGTTCAATGCCGAGATGCGGGTGGTGCCGGACCCGGTCACCGGGGCGTTGTTGGTGGCGGAAGCCGGCAGCCATAGCCCGTTCGGAGCGTTCCCACGGCCAGTTGCTCCAATGGTGGCAGCCTCATGATCGACCGCTTCATGTTGGAGCCGCTCACCTTCGAGTTCTTCCAGAGGGCGCTGATCGCCGCGACGTTGATCGGAGCCCTCTGCGGGATGATGGGCACCTACATCGTCCTCCGGAAGATGAGTTACATCGGCCACGGCCTGTCCCATTCGGTCTTCGGCGGGGCCGTCGTTGCCTACGTGATGAATCTCAACTTCTATGTCGGAGCTGGGGTCTGGGGGTTTCTCTCCGCCCTGCTCATCAATGGCACCGCCCGGCGGCGCGGGGTTGGGGCGGACGCCGCCATCGGCATCGTGACGACCGCATCGTTTGCCGTCGGGGTGGCGATCATATCGCGTGGCTCCAGCTTCACCCAGAACTTCGAGGCCGCTCTGTTCGGCAACATCCTGGGCGTGGACGAGCGCGACCTCCAGGTGATCGCCGGCGTGCTGCTGGTGGTGTCGCTCGGGATCTTTTTCGGCTACAAGCAGTTGCTCTTCACCACCTTCGACAGCGATCTCGCCCGGATCTACGGCGTGAAAGCGGGATGGGTCGAGGCCGGCTTCGCCCTGGCCCTTGCCGCGACGATCGTGGCGTCGTTGAACGTCGTTGGCGTGACGTTACTCGCCGCCGCGATCGTCATTCCGCCCAGCACCGCCCGCCTGCTGACGGGCTCGTTTGGCCCATTGCTGATCCTTTCGACCGCACTTGGCGCTCTGTACGGCTTCGTCGGCATGTTCGTCTCATACGCGACCGATATCTCCTCGGGGGCGTCGATCGTCCTGCTGGCGACGGGCGGATTCGCGCTCGCCTTTGGCGGCTCCTCCATCCGCCGGGTGATCCTGGCGCGGACCCCGGCCGGTTCCGCCGCCCCTGTACACCATCACGCCATGCCGGGATCGCTGGTCGCAGACGCGGATGGACACCATTTCGACTGACTCGGGCAGTTGAACCGCCGCGCGTCATTGCCAGAACCGGTTGCACGGCCGGTGAAATGGCCGACTGACGCGACTCCAGGCGAATCAGCAGGCTTGCCGGTATGATCCTGGCCCCGGCCGGGCTCGACCAGGGGTCACGCTGAACGCAAAGGGCTGATTCTGACCATGCCACGGATCGTGATCGCGGAATGTCGCCAGGAGGTTTCGACCTTCAACCCCGCCGTCAGCCACTACAAGGATTTTGCGGTGTCGTTCGGCAACGACATCCATGCTCAGCAACGTGGCTCGAACATGGAACTTGGGGGCGCGTTCACCGTCTTTGATGGCCGTCCTGACCTCACGTTGGTCGCGACGACCAGCCATCGGGCGATCACCTCCGGCGGTCCGCTGGCGGCAGCCTCATGGGACCAGATCGCGCGTGATTGGGAAGCGGGTCTCGCATCCGCCGCTGCCGCGGGCACGATCGACGGCGCGTATTTCTGTATGCATGGCGCGATGATGGCCGAAAGCGAGCTCGATCCCGAAGGCGCGCTCTTGACCACCGCCCGCAGGATCCTGGGCGAGCGCATCCCGATCGTGATCTCGCTCGATCTTCACGGGATCGTCACCGACCGGATGCTGCGGCACGTCGATGCCGCCGTGCCCTACCACACCTACCCGCACGTCGACTTCTTCGAGACCGGCGAACGAGCCGCCAGGCTGCTGCTACGACTCCTCGACGGTGCCGCTCGACCGCAGATGGCCTACACCGTGGTCCCTACCCTGGTGCGCGGCGACGAGTTGATGACCGAAACAGGAATCTTTGGAGAGATTGTCCGCGATGCCGCCATGGTCGAAACCAGCCTTGGCGGGTACGCCGCCGGGATGTTCATCGGGAATCCGTTTACCGATGTACCCGCACTTGCCTCCGGGGCGCTGGTGATTACCGACGACGCGGAGCGATCCGCGGCGGAGAGCGCCCGGTTGGCCTCACGGCTGTGGGAGGTGCGCGACCGGCTCCAGGCTCCGCTCGTTTCTCTGGAGCAGATGGCTGCCCAGGTCATGGCTGCCTCCGGCCCGGTGCTTCTCTCGGACGCGGCCGACGCGACCTCCTCCGGTGCGTCGGGCGACAGCAACGCCATCGTGCGGGCGTTGCTCGATGCCGGGTATGAGGGCCGCATCCTTGCGCCGATCGTCGACGCGCCCGCCGCCGACGCCGCATTCGCCGCGGGCGTCGGGGCGACGGTCAGGGTGCCGGTGGGTGGGGCAGTCGATACGGGCAGGTTCATGCCGATGCCGCTCGACGCCCGGGTCAGGTTGCTGTCCGACGGGGAGTTCATCAGCGAGTCGCACGGCACCGTGTGGTCGTCGGGGCCGACCGCCGTGCTGGAAGCGGGGACGTTGACGCTCATCGTGACGTCCCGTCCGGTCAGTCTCTATGACCGATCGCTGTTCTATGCCCATGGTCAGGATCCTGCCCGGTTCGACGCGGTGGTGGTCAAGTCGCCCCACATTCAGCAGAGGTTCTACGCAGATTGGGCGACCGACGTGATCAACGTCGACGCGCCAGGCTCGACCAGCGCCAACCTTCCTTCTCTTGGGCATACCCGCTGTGCCCGCCCGATGTACCCGATGGAACTGGACGCGGAGTTCCGGCCGGAGACCAGGGTCTACGCGCGTTCTGAATCTGAGCCTGATGACCTTCGTCAACCAGCGCAGGTCGAAAGTCGAACGCGGATGGTCGGTACAATGCCCTTCCGCTGATCCGGTGCGGCCTGCTCGCCGACGTGCAAGAGGAGTCCAGCCAGCGTGAAGATCCGCGATGTTCGGGTGCTCGGTCTGCGTGGGGCGACCCCGGAGGGAGGCTGGAGTAATGAGTTGCAGCCCGATACCTGCGTCCATACCCTTGTCGCGGTCCACACCGACGACGGAGTGGTCGGCGTCGGCAGCGTCTTCACCAGCGACGACCTCGTGCGAGGGGCCCTGGATGTCCTGCGGCCGATGCTGATCGGCGAGCGGGCCGACGAGCCGGAGCGGGTGAGCGAGACGCTTCACCAACACACCTTCTGGCAGGGTCGGGGCGGTTCGATTACCCACGCGATCAGCGGGGTCGACATCGCCCTTTGGGATATCTTCGGAAAGGTCACCGGCCAGCCGGTCAGCCGGCTGCTTGGTGGCCGCTACCGCGAGCGGGTGCGGCCCTATGCCTCCCTGCTGATGGACGAGCCGGCGAAGCTCACCGAGCACCTGCTCTCGATCAAGGCGCAGGGGTTCCGCGCGTTCAAGATCGGCTGGGGTCCGTTCGGGCGGGTCTCGGAAAGTCTCGACGAGGCAATCGTGCGGGCGGCTCGGGATGCGGTCGGCGCCGAGTCGCTCCTGATGGTCGATGCCGGCGGCAGTGACGCCTTCTGGGCGCAGGGCTACAAGTGGGCCCGGCGCACCGCTGACATGCTGGCGAGCTACGGGGTGGACTGGTTCGAGGAAGCGCTGGCTCCCGACGCGTTGGAAGACTACGTCCGGCTCCGGGCGGAGGCGCCCCTGCCGATCTCCGGCGGCGAGGTCCTGACTCGCCGCCAGGCGTTCCGGCCGTGGTTGCAGGCGGGGGCGTTCGACATCGTCCAGCCGGACGTGACCAAGGTCGGCGGTATCAGCGAGGAGCGCCGGATCGCCTGGATGGCGGCCGAGTCCGGCGTCAAGTTCGTTCCGCATGGATGGAACACGGCGGTCGGCCTGGCAGCCGATCTCCATCTTGCGGCGGCGATCTCCGGCACCGACCTGGTCGAGTACCTGACGGGATCGCCATATGTCGACGAGATCGTGGCCAATCCATGGCAGCTCGACGCGGACGGCTACCTGCCCATCCCCGATGTTCCCGGATTGGGCATCGAGCTCGATCCGGAGGGGCTCGCTCGATACAGTCGTGGAGAAGACTTGTTTGGCGCCGTATAGGAGGCACTCTGGAGGTGATTGCGATGGCTGAGCAGCGAAAGCGCGTCCTGGTCACGGGCGCTGAGGGACAGGTTGGTGGGGCGATGCGGGAGTACCTTCCCGAGCGCTACGACGTGCGTTGCTTGACCCGCACGCCCAAAGACTTCGAAAGCTTCGTCGGCGATGTCTCCGTTCTGGAGTCGATCTTGCCCGCGTTCGAGGGGATCGACGTGGTTGTCCATCTGGCCGGGAAGGCGAGCATCGGCGCAACCTGGGAGGATCTTCTCCCGAACAACTTCGTCGGCACGTACAACGTTTACGAGGCGGCGCGGCGTGCAGGGGTCGGGGCGGTGGTCTACGCCTCCTCCAACCATGCCGTCGGGATGTACGAGGTCGACGGCGCGCCGGAGATCTTCGAGTTGGACGACACCCGTTCGATCGACCACACCGTCGAGCTACGTCCTGACTCCCTCTATGGCGTGTCGAAGATCTACGGGGAAGCCATCGCCCGCTATTACCTGGAGCGCCACGGAGTCCGCTCGTTTTGCCTGCGGATCGGGGCGTGCCGCGACGATGACGATCCCGTTAGCGAGAAGGTTCTCACCCAGAACCCGATCCACCTCGATCTCAAGACGCCGGAAGAGCGACGGAAGCGGATGCGGGCAGGTTGGCTCAGCCGCCGGGATTGCGCCCAGCTCGTCTCCCGCTGCATCGACGCCGATCATCTCGACTGGGCCGTGGTCTACGGAATATCCAACAATCCCCGCCAGTTCTGGGACATCTCCCATGCCCGCGAATTGCTTGGATACGATCCACAGGACTCCGCTCCGGTGTAGTTCACATCGATGCACTGTCGAGCGCCCTAAAGACGCCATGCACGAGGCGTAATGGCGGACCGCTCCCTACCTCGCGGTAACAGGTGGGTTCCAGCATTGTGCGGGTGTGCCCCACGGTTTTGCGCCGTTCGTCGTCGTAGGGGAGGGTCCCGTGCCCTCCCATCGTCCGCAGGACGATAACGACGCGCACGCGACCCCGGTATGCCCTCCCGCGTCGGGCATCGGGAGGGCACAAGACCCTCCCCTACGACGGACCGACGACCGACCTCGTGTCCACGCACGACAATGGGGCACACCCGCATCGTGCCGCCCGCTCGATCGTCCTGGCGACCTCATGCTAGACTAACCGACTGGTGAGTCGGTTTTGCGGGAGGTGCCGGTGCGCGGCGAGCAAGCGCGGAGCCAAACGCGGCGGCGACGGGTGCTGGATGCCGCGCTCGAAGTCTTTGCGCGCGACGGCTACGGCGACGCGGCCGTGGACGACATCGCGCGCGCCTCGACGACCTCAAAGGGGGGAGTCTACTTCCACTTTCCGAGCAAGCAGGCGCTCTTCCTCTGCCTGTTCGATGAGGCGGCCCAACTCCTCATCGGCCGCGTCGAACGTGCCATGGCCGCCGAGTCGGATCCGATCGCCAAGGGCGACGCCGCGCTGCGGACGGTATTGCAGACCTTCGGCGGCCACCGCACGCTCGCCCGGCTGCTACTGGTGGAGACGCTCGGCGCCGGCCGCGAATTCAACGCCAAGCTGGCAGAGCTCCACGAGTCGGTCTCCGGGCTGGTCCAGCGCTGGCTCGACGAGGCGGTCGCGGCGGGAGCCTTCCCGCCGCTCGACACGGAGCTGGCGAGCGTGGCCTGGTTCGGGGCCGTCAACCAGGTCGTGACGCGGTGGGTGTTGACGGGCCGGCCGGAGCAGCTCGAGGACGCCTATCCCGCCCTGCGGGCGCTCGTCCTTTCGGGCGTGCAAGGCCGCATCGCCGAGGGACCGAGAGTATGATCGCCACAGCCGAGCCCACGACATTCGCCGAAACGCTGCGGCGGCACTGCGCGGAGGCGCTCAGCCGGGCCAAGCGCGAGGCGCGGCCGGTCGTGGTGAGTCTGACCGTCCCCGTTCCCGACCAGCCGGATCTGGTCGGGTTCTTTGCCCGCGGCAGTCAGTCGAGTCCATACCGCGCCTTTTGGGAGCAACGAGCCCAAGGCCTCGCTCTCGTCGGCATCGGCGCCGCGCGCGTCATCCGCTGCGACGGGCCCCGGCGCTTCCGCGACGCCGCTGCGACCGTACGCGAAGATATGGCGACCGCACTCATCGACCAACCCCTGGGCGTCCCCGGCGGCCCCGTCTATCTAGGCGGCTTCGCCTTCGATCCCGATCGCCCCACGACGCCGGCCTGGACCGGCTACCCGGCCGGGCTCCTCGTCCTTCCGCGTCTCCTCCTCGCCGAGCGCGAGGGGGCGGCCTCGCTCACGCTGAGCACGCTGGTGGAGCCGAGTGCCGATCTGGACGCCGTCGCGGAGGCGGCGCTTCACGACCTCGTCGCGCTTCCCGTGGCCGGGCCCACCAACGGCGTAGACGGTGGCCGCGGGGTGCAGATCCTGGCCTCGGAGGAGATCCCCGAGCCCAACACCTGGAAGGCAAGCGTGGCGGCTTCGGCCGCCGACGTCCGCGCCGGTCGGTTCGAGAAAGTCGTCCTCGCCCGGGCGCTGCGGCTCCTCGCCGCCGATCCCCTCGATCCGGTGCCCGTCCTCCACCGGCTGCGGACCGCCAACCCCTCGGCCACCGTCTTCGCCGTTGGTGGGCCCGGCCGCTGCTTCTTGGGAGCGACCCCTGAGCGCCTCGTTCGCCTGGCCGGGCGCGACGTCGCCGTCACCTGCCTCGCCGGCTCCATCGCTCGTGGCGCGACGGAGCGTGAGGATGAGGCGGCTGGCACACACGCTCCTGAACAGCGCGAAAGACCGCACCGAGCACGAGGTCGTCGTGCGCTCCACGCAGGCCGCGCTCACCGCCGTCTGCACCGAGGTGATCCGGGCTCCGGGCACGCCGCGGGTGGCGCAGAGCCAGAGCGTTCAGCACCTCGCGACACCGCTCCGAGGCCGGTTGGCGGATGGCGGGTGCGTGCTCGACTTGGTGGAACGCCTCCACCCGACGCCGGCCGTGGGCGGCTTCCCGCGCGATGTCGCCCTCGCGGCGATCCGCGAGCGCGAGGGGATCGATCGGGGCTGGTACGCCGGCGCGGTCGGGTGGGTCAACCGCGCCGGCGAGGGAGAGTTTGCGGTGGCGATCCGCTCGGCCCTCCTCGCGGGCCGGGAGGCGACGCTCTACGCCGGCGCCGGGATCGTCGCTGACTCCGATCCGGAGGCCGAGTACGCCGAGACCTGCCTGAAGCTGGAGCCGATGCTCGCGGCGCTGGGCATGCGATGACGGTGGACCACGGAGCCCGCAACTTTGCGCTTGCCGGGGCTTTCGTCGACGAGTTGGCCCGCGCGGGCGTCCGCCACGCCTGCGTCTGCCCCGGCTCTCGCTCGACGCCGCTGGCGATCAAGCTTGCCGGTCACCCGGCGCTTCGCATCTGGGTCCACGTCGACGAGCGCTCGGCCGGCTTCTTCGCCCTCGGGATGGCCCGCGCGCTCGGGGAGCCGGTGGCGCTGCTGTGCAGCTCGGGAACCGCGGCCGCGAATTTCCTGCCGGCCGTCGTCGAGGCGCACCACGCGCGGGTCCCGCTCGTCGTCCTCACGGCCGATCGCCCGCCCGAGGTGCGCGACTTCGGTGCCGCCCAGACGATCGATCAGGTCCGCCTCTACGGCGGCCACGTCAAGTGGTTCGTCGACATGCCGGTGCCTGAGGTGACCGAGGATCTCCTCCGCCATGCCCGTGCCGTCGCCGGCCGCGCCGCCGCGACCGCCCTTGCCGATCCGGCCGGTCCCGTACACCTCAACTTCCCGTTCCGCGAACCCCTCCTGCCCGCCACCGACCCCGGCGAGGCGGTGTCCGTTCTGGATTCCATCGCGATCGAGGGGCGACCCCACGACCTCCCGTACGTGGTGGCATCGCGTGCTTCGCGTCCCCCTGACCCAGACTTCGTCGCGGCGCTCGCCGCCGACCTCGCCGCCACGCCGCGCGGGCTCATCATCTGCGGGCCCCAGAACGATCCTGCCCTCGCCGAGCCAATCGTGGGGCTCGCCGCCGCGGCCGGTTATCCTGTTCTCGCCGATCCCCTTTCGCAGGTCCGCTGCGGCCGGCACGACGGGGAGCTGATCGTAGACAGCTACGACGCCTTCCTCCGCGATGAGGCGATCTGCCGAGAACTGGCGCCGGACGTCGTCCTCCGCTTCGGCGCGCCGCCGACCTCGAAGCCGCTGCTGCAGTACTTGCAACGTTTCCCCGGCTGCCGCCATGTCCTCGTCGACGAAGGCGGCGGCTGGCGCGACCCGATGCTTCTGGCGTCGGACGTCGTCCACGCCGATCCGTGCCTCGTCTGTGACGCGCTCGCCGAAGCGGTCGTGGCGCGACGCTGTGGTGCGGCTGCCGGCGAGTGGGCGAAGACCTGGCTGGCGATCGGGGGAATGAGCCGGGCGGCGATCGCCGGCCACCTGGCCGCGGAGCCCGAGGCGTTCGAGGGACGCGTCTTTGCGGAGCTCGCCGATCTCATCCCGGACGGGACGACGCTCTTCGCCGGGAACAGCATGCCGGTCCGCGACCTCGACACCTTCTTCCCCGCCGTCGGTCGCGCGATCCGATTCCTTGCCAACCGCGGCGCGAACGGGATCGACGGGGTCGTTTCGAGCGCGCTCGGCGCGGCGGCGGTGACCCCCACGCCGCTCGTCCTGGTCCTCGGCGACCTCTCCTTCTACCACGACCTCAACGGGCTCCTTGCCGCGAAGAAACACCGCCTGCGGGCGACGATCGTCGTCCTGAACAACGACGGCGGCGGGATCTTCTCCTTCTTGCCGCAGGCGGCCCACATCGACCCGGACACCTTCGAGGAACTCTTCGGCACGCCGATCGGCCTGGATGTCGAGGCCGCCGCACGCCTCTACGGCGCGGCCTTCGCCCGGCCGACGAGTTGGGAGATGTTCCGCGAGGCCATCGCGACCGGACTCGCCGGCGATGGCTTGACGGTCGTCGAGATCGTCACCGACCGCCGCCAGAACGTCACGCAGCACCGGGCCGTTTCGGCCGCGGTGGCGGCGCGACTGAAGGAGCGGGCGGCGAGCGGAGGCGCTTGAGGTGGCGCTGGTTGCCGTCAACGGCGTCCACTTCAACGTCGAGCGGGCCGGCGCGGGGCCGGCGCTCGTCCTCCTCCACGGCTTCACGGGCAGCGCCACGACCTGGGCACCGCACGTCCCGGTCTTCGCCCGCGACTTCGACACGGTCGCGATCGATTTGCTCGGTCACGGCGCCTCCGCCGTGCCGGCCGAACCGGCGCGGTACCGCATGGAGCAGGCAGTCGCCGACCTCACCGGTCTCCTGGATCGGCTCGGCATCGCCCGGGCGGCCGTGGCTCGGCTACTCGATGGGCGGGCGGATCGCGCTGCGGGTTGCGGTTGCGCAGCCCGCAAAGGTCGCGGCGCTGGTGCTCGAAGGCGCCGCGCCCGGGATCGCCGACCCGACCGAGCGGGCGGCGCGGATCCGCGGCGACGAGGCGTTGGCGGATTCATCGAGCGAGAGGGGATGGAGGCGTTCGTCGACCGCTGGCAGCGCCTGCCGCTCTTCGCCACCCAGGCTCGGCTGCCTGCCGAGGCCCGGGCGGCGCTGCGCCGGCAGCGGCTGGCAAACGACCCGGTGGGCCTGGCGAACACCCTCCGCGGGCATCGGGCAAGGCGCCCAGGAGCCCCTCCATGACAGGCTCGGCGAGGTGGAGGCGCCGACCCTCCTCATCGTCGGTGCGGAGGACGCGAAATTCCGCTGTCTGGCCGCCGAGATGTCCTCGGCGATGTCGAAGGCTCGGGTTGCCATCGTCGCCGGGACCGGCCACGCTGCGCACTTCGAGCAGCCCGACGCATTCCAGCAGGTTGTCTTGGACTTCCTCAAATCCATTGACTGGTAGCAGATGACACGGGAGAGAGGGCAATGACGGTGAACTGGCAGCAGGTTCGGGAGTACCAGGACATCATCTACGAGCGTGCCGAGGGGATCGCGAAGATCACGATCAACCGGCCGGAGGTGCGCAACGCCTTCCGGCCCCAGACCGTGACGGAGATGATCGACGCCTTCGCCGACGCGCGGGAGGACCAGGCGATCGGCGTGGTCATCCTCACCGGCGCCGGGGACAAGGCCTTCTGCTCGGGCGGCGACCAGAAGATCCGCGGCGACGGCGGCTACGTCGGCGACGACGGCGTGCCGCGCCTCAACGTCCTCGACCTGCAGCGCCAGATTCGCTACCTGCCAAAGCCGGTCATCGCGATGGTCGCCGGCTACGCGATCGGCGGCGGGCACGTCCTGCACCTCGTCTGCGACCTGACGATCGCGGCGGACAACGCCGTTTTCGGGCAGACCGGCCCGCGAGTCGGCAGCTTCGACGCCGGCTACGGCGCGACGCTGCTCGCCCGCACCGTCGGCCACAAGAAGGCGCGGGAGATCTGGTACCTCTGCCGCCAGTACGACGCCCAGCAGGCGCTGGAGATGGGTCTCGTCAACACGGTCGTGCCGCTTGACCGGCTGGAGGACGAGACGGTCACGTGGGCGAACGAGATCCTCGGCAACAGCCCGACCGCCCTGCGCTTCCTCAAGGCCGCCTTCAACGCCGACACCGACGGCCTCGCCGGCCTCCAGCAGCTCGCCGGCGACGCGACGCTGCTCTACTACCTGACGGAGGAGGCCAAGGAGGGCCGCAACGCCTTCCTGGAAAAGCGCGACCCCGACTTCTCGCGATTCCCGCGCCTACCGTAGCTGATCGGCAATGGTTTTGCCCTCCGGTTGGATCCTCTCCTTGCTGGCTGATACCGCACGGGCGCACCTCGTCTTCGGCATTCTCTTCGCGGGGAGCATCCAGCTGTGACGGATGGATTCCTGCCCGACTGGCTCGCCCGCCGCGCCGTCACGCACGCTTCGCACCCGGCGCTCCTCGCTGGGTCCGTGAGCTGGACGTTCGCCGAGCTCGATGACCGGGTGAGCGATGCGGCCCGTTGCCTCGCCGCGCTTGGTGTGGCGGATGGCGACCGGGTGGCGCTTCTGGCGCGCAATGGACCAGCCTTTGTGGTCGTGACGCACGCGGCAAGCCGGGTCGGCGCCGTGCTCGTCCCGCTCAACGTCCGGCTGACGCCGGGCGAGCTCGCCTGGCAGCTGACCGATGCGCGGACCGCCCTGCTCGTTCACGACGTCGCGCATCGAAGCCTCGCCGCGACGGCCACCGATCAGGTGCGTGGCCTGCGCAAGTTTGAGGTCGGTCCGGACGGGCCAGAAGGAGCGGCGTCGGCGACCGTCCCGCCGCGAGACAGGATCGCCCTGGATTCTGTCCAGGGCATCGTCTACACGTCGGGGACGACAGGGCGGTCGAAGGGGGTGTTGCTGACCTTCGGGAACTTTTGGTGGAGCGCGGTCGGCTCGGCGCTCCACCTCGGCCATGATCGCGACGACCGCTGGCTCGCGATGCTCCCGCTTTTCCATGTCGGCGGTCTCGCGATCCTCTTCCGGAGCGTGATCGCCGGGGTCCCGGTCGTCCTCCACGAGGCCTTCGACCCGACCCGGGCCAACCGCGCGATCGAGGAGGAGCGGGTCACGCTCGTCTCCGTGGTGGCCAATATGCTCGGTCGCATGCTCGACGAGCGGGGGGAGCGCCCCTATCCGCCGGCACTCCGCTGCATCCTCCTTGGCGGCGGGCCGGCCCCGCGCTCGCTCCTCGAAGATTGCCTGCGTCTTGGCGTCCCGGTCTCGCCCACCTACGGCCTGACCGAGGCTGCCTCCCAGGTGGCGACCCTTCTGCCGGAGGAACTGGCCCGGCACCTCGGCTCTGCCGGGAGGCCGCTCCCCCCGACCGAGATTCAGATCGAGCGCGATGGTCGGCCGCTACGGCCGGGCGAGGTCGGGGAGATCATCGTCCGCGGCCCGACCGTGACGCCGGGCTACGTGGGCAGTGCGGCGGAGGGAGACGAGGTTCGCCCCGATGGCTGGCTACGCACCGGCGACCTCGGTCGGCTCGACGGCGAGGGCTTCCTCTATGTCCTCGATCGCCGCGACGACCTGATCATCTCCGGCGGCGAAAACGTCTCTCCGGCCGAGGTCGAGGCGGTGCTGCTGCTTCACCCCGCGGTCGAGGACGCGGCAGTCGTCGGGGTGCCGGACGAGCAGTGGGGCGCAGTCCCCGTCGCCTTCGTCAGGCGGCGGTTGGGTTGGACGCCGACCGAGCAGGAGGTGCTGGCCTTCTGCGCCGCGCGACTGGCCGCCTTCAAGCGGCCACGGCGCATCGAATGGGTCGACGCGTTGCCGCGCAACGCCGCCGGCAAACTGCTTCGACGGGAGCTGCGGACAGATGCATGAGCCTCCTCGGCGGGCATTCGTGGGTCAACGCGGCTTCGGAAAGAGGCGACGAAGGCTGCGAAGGGTTTCGCATCCGTGGCACCGAACTCTCCTGCAGGCACTCTCCCAATCCGTTGCTGAATGGGCCACGAGTATCCGAAGTGCGGAAGAGCCAGCATGTTCTAGCAAGGCGTGC
This sequence comes from uncultured Chloroflexia bacterium, assembly GCA_963724285.1. Lineage (GTDB taxonomy): Bacteria > Chloroflexota > Chloroflexia > Thermomicrobiales > UBA6265 > CAVRUD01. Next base: position 30,732 of record CAVRUD010000028.1, read on the forward strand.
TCTGTCGTCTCCAGCAGGTGATTCAGCTTGGCCGAAGACCTTCCCCGGATGATTCATGGGCGCCGTGGGAGGGGCGACGCCGTGTTGGCGTCGCCCGGGGCTGAAGACCCTGACTTGTACCCACATCTCGGACCCTGAAATCGGACGGTCGAAAGGTGCCCGTAACCACGGGAAAACGCCCGTACGGCCGGGTTTTCCTGGATCTCAAACGCGGAAGCGATCCTGGCGGATGCCGCCGGATGTTCCCCAGTCTACCGGCGGAATCGAAGCGGTTTTGGAGATGTGGGTACACGTCAGGGCTGAAGACCCCGGGCTGAGTGAAATAAGCCGGCTGAAGCCGGCTGCCACCCGTCTCGAGACTTGGAGAGATCCGATCAAAGCCCCGGCGTTCCAGCCCCTTTCAGGGGGGTTATCGGGGTCAGCCCGGGGTCTTTAACGCTTGTGGTGAGTTAGCGCTCTACCACCTGCGAACGTACGCGGGAGGGACCACATCCGCCTCTTCGCGGTGCTCGCGAAAACCCCGCGAACGTACGCATCGAAAATCTAACTCACAACAAGCGTTTGAGCCCCGGGCGACGCCCAGACAGCGCCGCCGTTCCCACGCGGTACCCGTGAATCATCCAGGCTTCCTGGGCTGACCATGTCGGCGGTGTTTTGGGGTGGAAGGAGCCGCGGTCGTGGTACACTCATGGGCGGCTCGGCGCCATAGCCAAGCGGTAAGGCACGGGTTTGCAAAACCCTGATCGCCGGTTCGAATCCGGCTGGCGCCTCCAAATATGCGTCCCACGGCGGCATCCTTTGGGATGCCGTTCATCGTTTTCGGACCGGCATGGAGCAAGGAGCACGGAGCGGGGCGATGAGTGAGCGGAATGAGACGGTCATTCGCAGCCAGACGGGATGGCAGGGGACGTTCCTGCGGGTGCAAGTAGACGAGGTCCGCCTGCCGTCGGGGCGGGCGACGAAGCGAGAGTACGTCGACCACCCCGGAGCGGTCGCCATCCTGCCATTGACCGTCGACGGTGACGTGCTCCTCATCCGCCAGTACCGCTCGCCGATCCGCAGGATCATCCTTGAGGTGCCGGCGGGAACGCGGGAGCCGGGCGAGGACCCGGCTGTGACCGCCCGGAGGGAGCTGGCCGAGGAGATCGCCCACGAAGCCAATTCCCTGACAGAGATTGCCCGGTTCTACTCCAGTCCTGGATACACCAACGAGCAGGTGATTCTCTACGCGGGAGAAGGTTGCCGTCCGGTTGCGGCGGTCGAGCGGGTTGAGGAGACGATCAATCTCGTGCGTATCCCGATCGGCGATGTCCCTCGCTTGCTCGCCGATCCGAACCGACCGGTCGAGGATGCCATGGGATTGATTGCTCTCCAGTGGCTGGTGAACCGCGAGCGGCTAGGCGTAGCGGGCTGCGGGCTGCGTGCTCGGGGCAACGGCGATAGAATCGCCCAGCCGCATCCCCAGCGCGCGATGGCCGCGACGATCGGGGGCCACAGCGGTGAGCAGCCAGAAGGGAGCGATCGTGGACAACGAACGACCCGATCCCCATTCACGGTTCATGGCGCAGTTCGTCACCCGGCGAGGTCTGTTGCGAGGAGGCAGCGCCGCCGTCGGGTTTGGAGTTGTGCTCGGAGGTCTACGGCGATCCGGGATCGCTCAGGATGCAACGCCTGTTGGCACCCCTGGTGTCGTGGTCCCGGAGGTGGATAGTTCCACGCCGGTTGTTGAAGCATCGCCGGCCGCGTCCGGTGGTGCTCGATTCGCGTACGTCGGCACCTACACCACCGAAGCGCCGGGCGGGAGCGGACAGCTTCCCTCTGAAGGAATCTCGGTCTTCTCCGTCGATGCCGCGGGCGCACTGTCCCTCGTCCAGACGGTTCCCAGCGCCAACCCGTCGTTCCTGGCCTTGAGCATCGACCAGACCGTGCTCTACGCAATCAATGAGATCGCCGACTTCGAGGGCGGGGAGAACGGCTCGGTGGAGGCCTACACGATCGACGCCACCACCGGCGAGCTGACGCTGATCAACCGGGTTGACTCCGGCGGGGCGATTCCGGCCCACCTTGCGGTTGACCCAACGGCGTCATTCCTCGTCGTCGCCAACTACGTTGGGTCGAACTACGTCGTCTTGCCGATCGAGGACGGTGGCGGTCTGGGACAGGTCAGCGGGGCAGTCCAGCAGTCCGGCTCTGGACCGAACGAGGAGCGCCAGGAAGCGCCGCATCCGCACGCGGTGGTCTTCGATCCGGCGGGCGGGTTCGTGGCCGGCGCTGATCTCGGCATCGATCAGGTCGCTACCTTCGAAATCGACACCGCCACCGGGGATATCTCCCTGGTGAACGAGATTGCCGCGGCGCCGGGCGCCGGACCACGGCACCTCGCCTTCCACCCGAGTGGCTCATATCTCTACGCGATCAACGAGTTGAACGCGACGGTCACGGCTTACGCCTACGACACGGCCACCGGGGCCATCGGCCCGGAGATCCAGACGATCTCGACTGTGCCGGACGACTTCGAGGGGACCAAGAGCACGGCCGAGATTTTCGTCCACCCGAACGGGCTCTTCCTCTACGGCTCTAACAGGGGCTCCCCGGACGCGCCATCGGCAGAGGCCAACAGCATCGTCGCCTACTCCATCGATCAGGCGACCGGCGAATTGACGCTGATCGGCTGGGCAACCGACGGGATCGACTTCCCACGCGGCTTCGCAATCGATCCGACCGGCACCTGGCTGTACGCCTGCAACCAGCAGGGCGACTCCATCGTCCAGTTCACTATCGATCAGGCGACGGGCGAACTTTCTCCCACCGGCCAGGTGACGACCTCACCGACGCCGGTCTGCCTGGTTTTCAGAACGGCTTGATGCCTCGCCGGGTGGCGATCCGTCCCGCGTACCACTATGGCGGCATCATCTGTCGCCGTAGTGGTACCGCGCTTGCAGGAAGTCGATGCGCTCGTGGCGGACGAGGTAGACGAGCCTATGCTCCTGGGTGATCCGGCGCGACCACACGTCCGCGCCGCGGAAGCGCAAGGGCTCAGGCTTGCCGGTACCGGCGAACGGGGTTCGCATGATCTCTTCGATCAGATTCCAGATACGGTCGGCGACCCTTGGGTACTCTCGAGTCCACCAGCGGAGGTCTTCACGGAATTCGGGTTGGAATACGGCAAGCCGCCCTCGTTCGTCGCCACCAGGTTGCACGTTGTCGACTGAGCGACGCCTACGGCTCATCGGCGTCGAATTCTTCTCGGAGTTCCATGAAGGTCCGCGGCTCTCCTGAGTCGGTGAGAGCGCGCTCAAGTGCCGATATCAGGCGCATTGCATTTGCCGGGGATCTCAGAAGGTTGGCGGTCTCGCGCAATCCGTCATATTCCTCGGCAGCGACCAGTACGACCGGCTCCGCGCCCCGGCGCGTGAGCCTGATCGGCTCTCTGTCTGAGATCGCCCGATCCCAGAGTTCTGCCAGTCGTTCACGTGCTTCGGTGTAGCTCACTTCAGACGACGCCATGACGTGCTACCTCCAGCCTGTACGGAGTTCCTGTACAGATTGTAGCAGAGATGGGTCGAATACGGTCTCGTTACCAGGAGAGCCAGCCGCCGTCGATCGGCAGGACGATGCCATGGACGTAGGCGGCCGCGTCTGAGGCGAGGAAGACGACGGCGCCTTGCAGGTCTTCCGGGGTGCCCCAGCGTCCGGCTGGGATTCGGCCGAGCATCGCGGGGCCGCGCACAGGATCGTCTCGGAGGGCAGCGGTGATCTCGGTCGCCATGTAGCCGGGGGCGATGGCGTTGACGTTGATACCGTGCTTCGCCCACTCGTTCGCGAGGGCGTGCGTTATTCCGGCGATGCCGCTCTTGGCCGCCGTGTAGGCCGGGACCGTGGCGCCGCCCTGGAAGGAGAGCATCGAGGCCAGATTGATGATCTTGCCTCCTCGCCCAGCCGAGAGAAAACGTCTTGCCGCGGCCTGGCTGAGGTAAAACGCCGCCGTGAGGTTGATCCCGATCGTTGCATCCCAGGCCTCGGCCGGGTAGTCGATCGCCGGAGCACGCTGGAGAATCCCGGCGTTATTGACCAGAATGTCGATCCGCCCCAGCCCTTCGGTAACCTGGGAAACGAGTCGCTCGGCGTCTGCCTGGGCGAGATGTCGGAGGTCGGCCTCGATCCCGAGTGCCCGCCGACCAACCGCGGTGATCCGCTCTTCGGATTCCGCCGTGGAGATCCGGTCAAGGACGGCGACGTCAGCCCCGGCCTCGGCCAGCCCGATGGCGATCCCCTGGCCCAAGCCCCGAGCCGCCCCGGTCACGAGCGCAACCCGCCCATCGAGGCGGAACGCATCCAGAATCATCGAATCGCCTCTTTTCGCGGCGGGAAGGCGGGTAGACGGTGAAGAGACCTCACCCCCTACCCCCTCTCCACTGCGGTGGAGAGGGGCGTCGGGCAGAGCCGTCTCCGGATCGGGCGCCGTCCTCCCCTTTCCCCCTGCCGCAGCGGGGGGAAGGGGGCCGGGGGGTTAGGGGGCTCTCCCCGCCTCGTCCTAGTAGCGGAGGTCAAGTGGCTCGATGTTGTTCTCGCGGCAGAACGTGAGGTAGCGGTCCATCTTGGTGAAGACGTCGTCCTGGTAGATGACGTTGTCGTCGTCGTCCAGGTATTGGATGACGCCCTCCAGGATGAAGAGGGTCAGCATCTCGTCCGCCCCCTCGACCACCAGGGTGTGGATGTCGCCCGGCGGCTCGTAGACGAAGGTGCCTGGGCGGGCGACCCACTCCCGTTCCAGGTAGCGCCAGCCGCCCTGGACCACGAAGCCAAGGACCTGGCCACCGCTGTGGCGGTGGCGATTGACCTTGCCCTTCTTGGTGACCTTAAGCAGATTGACCCAGCGGCCGTTGGCCAGGTCGAATCGCAGCGGCTTGAACCAGACCCCTTCGCCCTGGGGAACCCAGGGAATCTCGTCGCTCTGGATCGCCTGATCCGGAAGGCCGAGATCGGCGATCATCGTGTCCAGCGTCGAAACCGATGCCGTGGATGCCATGACTTCCTCCCGCTACGACGTGCCGGCCTGTGCGGTCGTCCCGGTCACCTGGCAACCGACATCGGATTGCCGGGTTCGCACGTCGAGACCGCCCGGGATGGCTATTGTACGGGTGTCGGTTCCAGGACCGCGAACAGGGAGCGATCGTCCGAGATGTAGACATCTCCGCCGGCAAGCAAGACCGGGAGCGATGGCCGCTCGCGCAAGTGAAACCGCCAGAGGGCCGCGCCGGTGAGGTCGGTTGCGGTGACGACGCCGTTGTAGACATTGTCCGCGCTGTCTTCACCACCCCGCTGGCTGATGTAAACCGTGACGCCGTCCGTGGCGAGTAGTCTGTTGGTCTCAGCCTCCCCCTGGCCGCGGCTTTCGATGATCTCCGGCGGCTGGACCACCTGACCGGACTGGGGATCGAGTCGGTATAGGTAGCCGTTTAAGGCGAGGAGGTGGGCCATACCTCCGGTGTACGTCGGGGCGACTTGAACCGGGGTGTTGAGCGGAAAGTTCCACCGGACGGCTCCGGTCGTCGGGTCCATTCCGATCGCGCCGCCGCTGATCGGGGCACCGTCATCTGAGCGAACTTCGTAGCCGGCGACCAGCGACTTCCCGGCCATGACCGGTGACGTGAAATGCGTTTGGGGACCCATGTCATAGATCCAGGCGCTGCGCGTCTTCCCGCTGGCGGGATCCAGGACGGCGATCGTGATCTCCCGCGGTGAGTTGTAGACGTAGAGATCTTGCCCGGTGAGGGCCAATTGCGCCCCGGGGATCGCGGTGGAGACCTGCCACCGCTCAGCGCCGGTCGCGCCGTCGATGGCCATGACGGTCCCGTCCGCACATGCGACGTAGACCACGTCGGCGCTGTTCATGGCGAGTGACGTTACTGGTCCCGGCGTGGCGGTCGTCCAGAGTTCCTGGCCGGCGGGATTCCAGGCGGTTACGGTCGCTTCGCCTCCGCCGAGGACCATTCCTGGACGCGCGATGACCGCTCCGGAGGCTTTCCCGACCTCCGATTCCCACCGGGTTTCGCCGCTGGCCCGCTCCAGCGCGGTCAATGTGCCGTCCCGCGAGGCCACGTAGACGGTCTCTTCGTGGGCGGCAATTGCGTGAATCGAACTATCCGTCTCGTAACACCAGGTGATCGGGGGTGGTGACCCACGGCCGGCGGTGGCGAGACCGGGCGAAATCCGGCCGGCTGTCGCGCAGGCTGACGCCGGCGGAATGGTCTCAACTTGTGCGTGGGTGACGGCCAGGGGCAAACCAATAAGCGCCCAGATCAGCGGCACCAGCCAGCCCCAGGGGGATCGACGGGCCCACAGGATCCCTAGAGCCGCGAAGGCGACGATCCAGAGGAGGACGGCCAGCCAGATCTGGCTGTCGTTGACATCGAGTTGCTCGTTCGACGCCAGATCGTCATTCCGTGCCGTAACGACCGCGATCAGGAGGGTGATCGTGCCGAGGCCGATGTGGAGGATCAGGCTTGCCGCGTACCCAAGGTGCTCCGCGAGGCTTAGGTTGCTGGAGTGGTTCGTCCACCGGTGCACGGAAGATTCGCCTGAAATGGACGTCACTGGGCAGTCGCTCCTGTAGGGCCGCCGGCAAACGCTGGATGGGACCACTATTCATCGCATGAACGCGGGGAGTATGCACGTAGTGTGGAGCACCACTGGCAGATCGCGGATTTCCGCCGATTGGCATAGCCGCCTGGGACACACTGGCACACCTGTTCGTGGTAAAGTGTACGTACACCCCCGCAACGGTGAGGAGTCTGACGAACGGCGGAAACGACTGGCGTCGATCGCGGTGACATGACGGCACATATTGTGTCTGGATGCTGCCATGGTATACTACATATCGTGTTTCGCCAGATATGGGGTGGCACGGGTAGTGCAAGCGCATGGATGCAGTCCCCGGGTCGGTCTCCCGCCAAAATTGCCCGCGCACCTGGTTCACAAACGCGCATGGAAGCCGTAGAATCGAACGTATGTTCTTATCAGGAAGCGGGAGGGGCGGGCAATGCGATGTCTGGATCGGCGTCATCAGGTCATTTGGGGCTGTTCAAGCCAATCCTGCCAGATGAGCATCGTGATCCGGGCAGTGACATGAACCCCGGCCTGACGCGTCTTATGAACAGGGGATACGGGCGACGCGAGAACGGACCAACCCACGGGCATTCACGTCGAAGGTCGACGGACGGCGGGCGAACGCTCTTGTTGCGAGAGGGAAAATGATGGAGTCCACGGGATCCAACGAGCACGTCGGCACAACCCAGGTCACTTCCGAGCAGACCAAAGGGCTGCGGATTCCGCGCCGGTTCACGAAGGCGGGCGAAGATCCGTTCGCCTCGGTGGAGTGGGCCAGGCGCTCGACCCGGATCGCCAACCCGGACGGCTCGGTCGTGTTCGCGATGGCCGACGCCGAGATTCCGGCCGCCTGGTCGCAGGTCGCCGCCGACATCATGGTCTCGAAGTACTTCCGCAAGGCGGGCGTCCCGCAGGCCGGCCCGGACGGCCAGCCCCTCCTGGATGAGTCTGGCAACCCGGTGCTCGGTCCGGAGCGGTCGGCCAAGCAGGTCATCTCCCGGCTGGCCGGCACCTGGCGGCATTGGGGTGAGACCCACAATTACTTCGCCTCTGGCGAGGACGCCCAGGCGTTCGAGGACGAGCTGAAGCACATGCTCGTTCGCCAGATGGCGGCTCCTAACTCGCCCCAGTGGTTCAACACCGGGCTGGCGCACGCCTACGGCATCACGGGGCCGTCCCAGGGCCACTACTACGTCGATCCCGCCGACGGCCAGACCAAAGAGAGCGACGACGCCTACACCCGAGCTCAGGTCCACGCCTGCTTCATCCAGTCCGTCGACGATACCCTCGTCGGTGACGGCGGCATCATGGACCTCTGGGTGCGCGAGGCCCGGATCTTCAAGTACGGCTCCGGGACCGGAACCAACTTCTCCAAGGTGCGCGGTGAGGGCGAACCACTCGTTGGTGGCGGATCCTCCTCCGGCCTGATGAGCTTCCTCAAGGTGGGTGACCGGGCCGCGGGCGCGATCAAGAGCGGCGGTACCACTCGTCGCGCCGCCAAGATGGTTACGCTCGACCTGGATCACCCCGACATCGAAGAGTTCATCAACTGGAAGGCCAACGAGGAGAAGAAGGTCGCCGCCCTGATCGCCGGTGGGTACCCGAGCGACTACAACGGCGAGGCTTACGCGACCGTCTCCGGCCAGAACTCCAACAACTCCGTTCGCGTCCCGGACGCCTTCATGAAGGCGCTCGAGGAGGACGGGACGTGGGACCTGCGCTGGCGGACGAACCCGAATCACGTCAGCAAGACGGTCAAGGCCCGCGACCTTTGGAACCAGGTGGCGGAGGCGGCCTGGCAGAGCGCCGACCCGGGCGTCCAGTTCGACACCACCATCAACGACTGGCACACCTGCCCGGAGGCGGGGCGGATCAACGCGTCCAACCCATGCTCCGAGTACATGTTCCTCGACAACACCGCCTGCAACCTGGCCAGCCTCAACCTGATCAAGTTCATCGACACCGAGACGGGCGAGTTCGATGTCGACTCGTACAAGCACGCCGTCCGCCTCTGGACTATCGTGCTCGAGATCAGCGTTCTGATGGCGCAGTTCCCGAGTAAGGAAATCGCGCGGCTTTCCTACGACTACCGCACCCTAGGCCTGGGCTACGCCAACCTGGGCACCGTCCTGATGCTCCTGGGTTTGCCCTACGACTCCCCGGCGGCCCGGGCTTATGCGGGCGCGGTGACCGCCCTGATGACCGGCGAGTCCTATGCCACCTCGGCGGAGCTGGCCAGCCACCTCGGCCCGTTCCCCGGGTACCAGGCCAACGCCCGGCACATGCTGCGGGTCATCCGCAATCACCGCCGCGCCGCCTACAACGCCCCGGCCAACGAGTACGAGTCGCTGGGCGTGATCCCGATGGGCATCGACGCCGACCTGGCTCCGGCCGGAATGCTCACGGCGGCCCGCGAGAGCTGGGACCGGGCCCTGGCCGGCGGCGAGCTGCACGGTTACCGCAACGCCCAGACGACCCTGCTGGCTCCGACTGGCACCATCGGCCTGCTGATGGACTGCGACACGACGGGCGTCGAGCCGGACTTTGCCTTGGTTAAATTCAAGAAGCTGGCGGGCGGCGGCTACTTCAAGATCGCCAACGGCAGCCTCGATCCGGCCCTTCGCAACCTGGGGTACAGCCCGGAGGAGCGCAAGGATATCCTGACCTACGTCCTCGGCACCCTCTCGCTGGACGGCGCGCCGCACATCAATCGCGAGACGCTGCTCGACAAGGGTTTCAACGACGCCGATCTGGCCAAGATCGAGGCGGCGCTGCCGGGCACCTTCGAGCTGCCGTTCGCCTTCAACGCCTGGACGCTGGGCCAGGAGGCCCTCGACCGGGTCGGCATCTCCGCCGAGGCGGCGGCCAAGCCGGGCTTCGACCTGCTGCGCGCCCTGGGCTTCACCGCCATGCAGATCGACGAGGCCAACACGCACATCTGCGGCACGATGACGGTCGAAGGGGCGCCGCACCTCAAGGAGGAGCATCTGCCGGTCTTCGACTGCGCCAACCGGTGCGGCAAGATCGGGACGCGCTTCATCCACCACCGCGGCCACATCGGCATGATGGCCGCCGCCCAGCCGTTCCTCTCGGGGGCGATCTCCAAGACGATCAACATGCCCCACGAGGCGACGGTCGCCGACATCACCGAGGCGTACGCCGAGTCCTGGTCGGGCGGCATCAAGGCGATGGCCCTCTACCGCGACGGCTCGAAGCTCTCTCAGCCCCTCTCCACCAAGAGTGACGTGGGAGTGAAGGAAGGCACCGAGGCCGAGGTCGAGCACGAAGAGGCCGTCCAGCAGCGGATCGAAGACGCGGTCGCCGCGGCCGTGGCCGCCGCCCGGGCCGAATGGGAGGAGCAGCGGGCCAAGGAGGACGCCGAGCGCGAGGAGCAGGAGCGCCTTGTCGCGTCGTCTCGCCGGTCGGGCCGGATCTCCAGCAGCTTTCGTTCGTCGCCACGCCAAGACCGGCACCGTACCGGCGGCGCCTCCCGGCCAAGCGCAAGGGCTTCACCCAGGAAGCCCGGGTGGCGGGGAACAAGGTCTTCCTCCGCACGGGCGAGTACGAAGACGGCAGCATCGGCGAGGTCTTCATCGACATGCACAAGGAGGGCGCGGCCTTCCGGTCGATGATCAACTGCTTCGCGATCTCGATCTCGAAGGGCCTGCAGTACGGCGTGCCGCTGGAGGAATACGTCGAGACCTTCACCTTTACCCGGTTCGAGCCGCAGGGCATGGTGACCGGCCACGAGAACATCAAGTTCGCGACCAGCATCATCGACTACGTCTTCCGTGTGCTTGGTCTGGAGTACCTCGGCCGTACCGATCTTGTTCAGAACCCGCCGGAGCAGGTAGAGCAGGAGCACTCCAACCCGGGCGGAGTCAGCGACGACGATGAGGGGGAGTCCGAGCCCCTCTTTCCCTCCTGGAGCGCAACCGCCACCCCGGTGACGTCGTCTCCGGCCCAGAGCGCTCCCGCTCAGGCCGCCGCCATCACTCCGATCCCGACGGCCTACGCCAACGGCCACGCGAACGGCAGCGGCCAGGGGCATAGCCACGGAGCGGAGTCGGCCCACGATTTGCCGGTGGTTGCTGCCCCGGTCAGCGTCCTCGACGCCCAGCTCGGCAGCATGATGGGCGACGCGCCCTTCTGCGACGTCTGCGGCCACATCACCGTCCGCAACGGCGCCTGCTACAAGTGCCTCAACTGCGGGAACAGCCTGGGCTGCTCGTAGCGACCTAGAGCTCCCCTCGTTCAGAGAAATCGACGAGCGGCCGGTCAAGAACTGACCGGCCGCTTCGTTTCGATGGTAATAGGCGTGTTCGGTTCAATGAGTACCGTTGAGGACGCCGTCGCTGCTAGGACTTGCCGATGCTATCATCGAGTCGAAACAGATGTTTCTTAGTGGGGGCGCTGATGGCATCGATACTCGGAAAGAGCAATAGGAAACTAGCGATCGATCCACCTGTAATCGAAGTCACTGTCGAGGAAGGTCGCCGCATGTTCGACGAAGCGGCCCAAGAGTGGCTTGGGATCACTGGCGAGGAGTTTCTGCGGCGCTACGACGCTGGAGAATATGCCGATCTTGTCGAATCTGAGGATAATCGCCGAATCGTCGACCTGTACCTCATGATCCCCTTTGCCCGCTAGGACCGCTCGACTCGCGATTGAAGCGTTCAGGTCTGGGTTGGCCCGCGCTGCGGGCTGTGTGACTGACCAACCGCTTGTTGCATCACCCAGCCGATCCGACCCTCGGCGCACTGCCGTCTCCTTTGCCCCGGCCGGCACGGTCGCAGCGTTGAAGCGCCGTCGTGGAGGGGTTCTTGGCCTGTTCCTGCGATGTGATCTTGAACCGTCACATGGCGTGCTCCCCCGGTCAGCCTTCCACGCGAACCTCGTCAACTATGCTTATCAGATCGTGGACGCGGAGCGTCAGGAGCTTTTGGCATTTCATTGGCATCCGGAAGGTATTAGCCCAGTGACTGAACCGCACATCCACCTCACCGGGCGCATTAAAGCGTGGTGGTGCCGGGATCGAGCGTACCCATCGCCTTCGGGGACATGCACATTCCAACCGGTGTCATACCCTTCGTCCGTGTCGTTCGCCTCCTTATCGAGGAGTTCGCCGTCGAGCCGCGTCGACCAGATTGGCGGGATATCCTTGCTGCTGCGGCCGACGAAACTACGCGGTAGTTGCCAGTACGCAATTGAAAGTTTCGACTATTTCGTAAGCGAGTCGATTGGGCGGGGTGCGGATCCTCCGCGAGAAGGCGGAGTCGCAGTCCAATACGCATCGATATCTCGGATGACAATGCTTTGAGTTCACGTTCCGCAGTGCGACTGATGACGACCTTGTATGCCACCGGGACTAACGCTCAATCTCGGCCAACACCTCGTCAAGTGGTCTAGTCGGCTCTCCCGATCGGGTCTCTGCCAGCGCAAGATCAAGGAGATCTTCGAGATCCTCTCGAATCGCCTGATCGTCAACCAGCCGTTCCAAAAAAGCCTCACGTGAGTCGACAGGTAGTGCCTGAAAGTCGTTCCACAGTTGGTCCACGGTTGCAGTACACATGTCTGCTCGTCCCTTCCTCGGGGTAGTGCGCGAACAGTATGTGCATCACTCTAACAAACGCCGTGATCGTCGGTTGCTTCGATACTTTTCCACACATTCTGGAGCCGCTTGGACGCAATCAACATCCCCACTCGGGCAGTACTGACACCAGGCGGACGCACCCAAAATGACAGACATCCGGCATGCTCAACTTGATTGACATCTCCCTTACCGAGCGGTAAGATAACGCCGTTCGGCGAGGTGCAACGGTGTTCGGGAAAGGTTCGGTGTTCACGGTTGGTTGCGACTGACGACGAGATCTCACAAGCCGGACAGCCGGCCCGGATCGTTCCGCGGAGGGAACGCGTCCGGGCAATGATGCGGGAAGAGATCCTCGAGGCGGCCCGGAAGATCGTGCAGGAGCACGGCTTTGAAGGGCTCGCGATGCGGGCGTTGGGACGGGAGGTCGGTGTCACCGCTCCCACCCTCTACGACTACTTCCCGTCGAAAGAAGCCGTGGTCAAGGCGCTCTTCCTGCAAGGGATCGCCCTGCTCCACGAGGCGTTCGACAAGGCGGAGGTGACCGCCGCTCCCGGGGCGGAGCGGTTGCAGGCGATGTTCAACGCGTACCGCGAATTCGGTATCGGCCACCCCGATCTCTACCAACTGATGTTCGGGCGGATCGACCCATCGTTCAAGCCCGACGACGAGGCGATCGAACGGGCCGGGACGATCCCACTGCGCGCCAACCGGGTTGTCCAGGACGCGATGGACCTGGGAGAGATCCGGCCGGCAGATCCTGGTGAGGTCTGCAACGCCATCTGGGTGATGGCGCACGGCCACGTGATGCTCGAGATCAACGGCTTCTGCGACGCAAAACCCCAGCTTGGGACCGGATTCGAGATGTACCAGCGGAACTTCTGGATCCTCTACTCCGGCCTGGAGCCGCGAATCGACGGATCGGGGATTGGACCGCCGCCTGCGGCGTTTGCCGAGATTCTCCAGGGGAACAGCAACCAGGTTCTTGGCAGGGCCGGCGAGAACCAGGACGAAGACACATTGGCCGATGGCAAGGCGAGGAATCCCGCCGGTCCGGCCTAACACCGTCATTCATCACCTGTTTTAACCAATGGCTCGTTGTTGAGCCGGAACATAGGCCTCCATCGTTGGCGTCCGCGCTGGCGCGGTCCGCTGGGGATATTTGTGTGCCGGGCGTCATCGGACGATTGCGGTGCGAACCGATTGCGGCAGTGGTCCGGCGGCTGTGCCGGAGAGTTTTGGCTGGCGAGTGACGACCCGGGTGGGTACGCCGGCGACCTGATCGACGCACGGACCGTTGGTCAGACGGAGGTTTCCTTTCATGGCGTCTCGAATGAACCTCGCCGGACGCGTTACGGACGGCAACGCCAAGTGGTGGACGTTAATCGCATCCTGTTTCGCGCTCTTCATGGCGATGCTCGATAACCTGGTCGTCAATATTGCCCTCCCGACGATATCAGAGGAGCTTGACGCCAGCACCACCCAGCTGCAGTGGATCGTCTCTGCCTATACCCTCGTCTTTGCCTCGCTCCAGATCACGGCGGGCGGACTCGGCGACCGGCTGGGCCGCAAGCGCTGGTTCATGTTCGGCCTGGCGCTCTTCACGGCCACGTCGTTTGTCGCGGCCTTCTCGCAGTCGGTCGAGATGCTGATCATCATGCGCGCCCTCCAGGGGCTCGGCGCGGCCTTTATCATGCCGCTCTCGCTGTCTCTGATCTCCAATGCATTCCCGCCGGAAGAGCGTGGGCGCGCGGTCGGCATCTGGGGCGCGATCTCGGTCTCCGGAATCGCCCTCGGCCCGATCATCGGTGGCGCGATCGTCGAGTACGCCTCCTGGAACTGGGTCTTCCTGATCAATATTCCTATTGGTCTGCTCGCCCTCTTTGTGACCCAGGCCGTGGTGCGCGAATCGACCGACACATCTGGCACCGTTGCCACGGATATCCCGGGCACGGTCCTGATCACCGGCGCGATCGCCGCCCTCACCTACGGCCTCATCGAAGCGGGTGAGCGCGGCTGGGATGACACCCTGATCCTCACCTCGTTCGTGGTCGCCGCGATCCTCGGTGTCGCGTTCGTCTGGGTCGAGAGCCGGACCGAGAAGCCGATGGTGCCACTGCGCTTCTTCCGCTCCAGCACCTTCACCGGCGCCAATATCGACGCCTTCTCGATCTCATTCCTGATCGCCGGCGTCGCCTTCTTCATGACGCTCTACCAGCAGAACGTCCACGATCTCTCGGCCGTCCGTACCGGTTTGGCGCTGCTGCCGATGGTCCTGACGATGATGATCTGCTCCCCGATTTCCGGCGCGTTCATCAACCGGCTTGGTCCTCGCCGGATGATTTCGGCCGGCATGATCATCACCGGCATCGGCACGATGTTCTTCCTGCGCTCCGACGTGAACGCCTCCTACTGGGACATCGTGCCGGCCCTCGTCCTGATGGGCTTCGGCATGTCCGGCATCTGGGCGCCGATGACGACCGCGGTCCTCAACAGCGTCGAGAGCGAGAAGAGCGGCGTGGCCTCCGCCGTCAACGGCGCCATCCGGGAGATCGGCACCGCCTTCGGTATCGCCCTGCTGGGCACGATCATGAATCGCGCCTACCAGACGAGCTTCGACGAGAACAGCTCGATCCAGGCGCTTCGCTCCGATCCGAACCTCGGTCCATTGCAGAGCGTGGTCGACTTCGTTGGGTCCGGCAATGCCTACGCCGGGTCGTTCATCAACAAGGTGTCCGACTTCGACTCGGTGCCGGCCGAGGTGAAAGACACGCTCATCGCGGCGAGTTCCCAGGCCTTCGTTGATGGGATGGACGCGGCGATTTACGTCTCGTCGGCCTTCATCTTCGTGAGCGCCATCCTGTCCTACTTCCTGATCAAGGACAGCGTCGTGGCGGCTCCGGTGCCTGATCCGGTCACCGTCCCTGACGAAGCGCTGGCTCCGGTTCCGGGGGACTAGGCAACCGGCCAACACGGTCGACTGCCTGGATAATCTGATAGTTCCGCGCGGGCGCCTCCTCTATAGGTAGGGGGTGCCCGCGCCAGTTTTTCGCCGCGACAGGCGGAACACCGCCCGTATCAGGGGCGTTGGGAGGGTAGGGATCAAGTAGACTGAACTCGTGCGGCAATACGCGTTGAACAGCACATCCGAGACCCGGGTGGCCACGACGATCGACGGCTGGGAAGGCGGGGAATCCTTTGGACCGGTTCCGACGTATACCGGGCAGACGTGGATCGCTGCGTGCGCATTCCACCCTTCGTGCCGCCGGTCTGGGGTAGGCGGACGGCACGATGGACCGTCAAGAACGAGAGACCGACGCCGGGGATACCCCGGACCTTGTGTCGTTGAGCGACGCCGATCTGATTGGTCGGGCGGCCGAAGGGGACGCGCGTGCCCTGGAGGTGCTCTACGATCGGTATTCGCGGGTGGTCTTCTCGTTCGGACTCCGGATCGTCGGCGACCCGCAACTCGCCGAAGAGCTGTTGCAGGAGGTCTTCTTTCGCGCCTGGCAGCAAGGGGGATCGTTCCGGTCCAACAAGGGGTCGTTCATCACCTGGCTGCTCAGCATCACGCACAACATGGCCATCGACGAGGTGCGCAAGCGCCGGCGACGGCCGCAGAAAGCCGATAGCGAAGATCCCGAGACCGCGCTCGCCGCTGTGCCGGACTCGGGACCAGATGTCGAAGACGAAGTCTGGCTCGGCGCGTTGCGTGACACGATCGAAGGGGCGATGGCATCCTTGCCGGTGGCCCAACGTCAAGCGATCGAGATGGCCTACTTTCGGGGATTGACGCAGCGCGAGATCGCCGAGCAACTCGGCGAGCCACTTGGAACGATCAAGACGAGGATGCGACTCGGTATGCAGAAACTTCGCGATCAGTTGGAAGGGAATCAGGAGGACCTCGCGTGAGCGACCCGCAGAACTCCTCTTCCCGATCCGGTCTCGGCGAGCAACGCAGCGGGAGCGAGACACAGATGGACTGCGACGCGATCCTCGATCTGGCGCCGGGGTTCGTGCTGGGCGCCCTAGATCCAGACGAGATCAAACGTGTTGGGGCCCACATAGGCGCCTGTGCTGCCTGCGCGGCCCACACCGCCGAACTCGAGCGTACCGTCGGCCTATTGCCGTACCTCTCGCCTCGGGCGACGCCTCCGCCGGATGTGAAAGCCGCGCTCTTCACGCGGATCGCCCAGGCCCAGGCGCGCCCAGCCGATCAGATCGCCGCCGTCACAGTGAGTCGCCCATCCGTCATTCATGCGATCCCCGGGCGAACATCGACCATCCCGGCATTTCGACCGAGTCCGACCGTATCAGCGCCGGCGGCCGCGTCTGCCCCTCGCAAGCGGCGGGGTCTCTTTGGCTTGCGCACCGAACGGATGGCGCGGGCTTCGTGGCGATCCTACTCACTGCCGGTAGCGACCACGGCCATCCCCCTGGTGCTGGCACTGGCGCTGGTGGGCGGCTGGGCCTACTCGCTCTATGACGACGCATCCAGCGCTCGGGACGATCAGAGCTTTATGGGCACCTTTAGCAGCGTGCTCTCCGGCGGCGAAGGCAACCTGTTCGACCTGACCTCCACCGCCGCGGCGAAGGGGGCAGAGGGCCAGTTCTTGGCGAGTCTCGACGGGAACGACGGGATTCTGATGGTGTCAGGATTGCAGCCCGAACAGGCAGACCAGACCTACGAGGTGTGGATCGAGCAGGACGGCAAGATGTACCGCTACTCGACCCTCGATATCGACAGCCAGGGAAACGGCCAGTTGCTGATCGAGGTCGACGGCACGTTCAAGCGGTGCCGGGGCGTCTACATTCAGCTCGCCCCGGTCGATGGCAATGCCGGGTCGCGATCGGATGTGCTCTGGACGACGTTAATGACTCCTGGACCGGCCAATGGCGACAACTTGACCGAGGGCGACCCGGAGATAGGGACCACGACGGTCGCGACGGTGCCGCTGTCAACCAAATAGCCTCACCCCAATGAAAGACATGACAACGCCGCCGGGTAAATCCGGCGGCGTTTGCATAAGAGCGTGCACGAAATGGTTGGCGCCGTCTTTGCGTCGCCCGGGGCAAGAGGTTGGCGCCGCCCAGGCCCCGCCCGGGGCTAAAGACCCTGGGCTGAATGAGATAACCCGGCTGAAGCCGGCTGCCACCCGTCTCGATCGGCGGAGAGATCCGAGCACAGCCCCGGCGTGGCAGCCCCCTTCAGGGGGGTTATCGGGGTCAGCCCGGGGTCTTTAGCCCCGGGCGGGGCCTGGGCGGCGCCTCGATTTGGCCCCAGCCGACCGGGACGCGGCGCCCCGATTTGGCCCCGGGCGGCGGGCACGCGGCGTGCCGTTGGCCGCCTTGTGCCCTGCGGCGTGCCGTTGGCCGCCGCCCTGTACCCCGGGCGACACGGACGCGGTGTTCCATTGGCCGCCTTGGGCCCCGGGCAACGTACAGCCCGCGGCAGGGTTTCCGCACCGCGCGCTAGCTGACTATTCGATCGGAGCCGACCCCAGCTATTCATCCGTTCGGCTTGACTTCTTGGCGCGTTCCTCTTCGGCCAGCCAGAGTTCGTCCACCCCGTATTGCAGGACGAACAGGCGGCAGAGTCGCTTCCAGCCGAGGTCGCTGTAGTAGCGCTTGAAGACGGCGCGGACGTCGTCCGGTGTCTTGGCCGCGTCAAACTCGGCGTCGATCTTCTCGAGTAACTCCTTCGTCACCTCTTGGGGCATGACACGCCTCCTGCGAATCCGGCCCGTAGACGAACCGAAAAATGGTGCGCCCGGGTGCCGGTTGGCGTTGCTCTGGCGCACCGATCGTTGTTTGCGCCACGTGCACCGCCGCACTATAGTCTCCAGGGCTCGGAAGAGGAGCGTCATCGATCGGACTTCGAGGGGTTTTCGTGGAACAGCACCCGTCGCGATTCGCCACGTCTTCCATTTCCGCCGGACCGGGGCGAGACGATACGATCCTGACAATGTCCGGCGCCGGTGCTCTGACCGGGGCGATTCCCGGGCAAACCCGGTCGGTCGAGCGGACGACTGAGGTGGCCCACGCTGTATCGCTGGCGGTGGACGCCGAGCCACCGATCAGCAGTCTGAGCATTCTCATCCCGGCGCGGAACGAAGAAGGCAACATCGGCGAACTGTACCGGCGGCTGAGCGACGTGCTCGCCCGGATCAATCTGCCCTACGAGATCATCTTCATCGACGATGGCTCCACCGATAACACTTGGGCCCTCATGCGCGAATTGCGGGCCGGGGATGAGCGCGTGCGCGGCATCCGCCACCGGCGCAACTTTGGCAAAGCCCAGGGGCTGGCAAACGGCTTTGCCGTGGCCAGTGGCGACGTGATCGTCACCATGGACGCCGACCTCCAGGACGATCCCAACGAGTTGCCCAACTTCCTCGCCAAGCTGAACGAAGGGTACGACCTCGTCTCCGGCTGGAAGCAGCGACGCAAGGACCCCCTCGGCAAGACCTTCCCCAGCAAGATCTTCAACCGGACCGTGCGGACCGCGTCCGGCGTTCCCCTGCACGACTTCAACTGCGGCTACAAGGCCTACCGGCGGGACGTCGCCCAGAGCATCCGCCTCTACGGCGAGCTGCATCGGTTCACGCCGGTACTCGCCCATGCCCAAGGATTCCGGATCGGCGAGATCCCGGTCAAGCACCATGCCCGCACATGGGGCCAGTCCAAATACGGCTGGTCGCGGCTGGTCAAGGGATTTCTCGATCTCCTGACGGTCGTCTTCCTGACTCAGTATCGGCAGCGGCCGATGCACCTTTTCGGCCTGCCCGGCCTGCTGGCGTTGGGTCTCGGCGTCGTCATCGGGCTGTGGCTTTCGGCCGATAAGCTCTTCACCGGCGCCCAGATCGGGACCCGCCCGCTCTTGCTTCTCGCCGTCCTGCTCGTCGTGCTTGGGGCACAATTCTTTGGATTGGGACTCCTTGGTGAGTACCTTGCCCATAGTTCAGCGGCGCCTCAGGTGGGACAGGGCTTGCAACCGCTGGTCCGGGACACGATCGGGTTTGCGCCGCCGGCCTCTCAGGCCGCGGCCGCGGCCGTCGTCTCGATGCCGGAGGCGCCGATCGACGGAACGGGACCGGCGTGACGTCAGGTTCGGAGACGGTCTCGAATCCGCCGGGCGGCATGATCGGTCGAATGTCAACGGGTCCTACGCCAGAAACGGCTACGCCTCCGGCAGACACCCTCGTCGATGTTGCGGATCCCACTCCACAGAAGGGCGGCCGGCTGGCCCGAATCGGCGGGCCGGTCGCCTTTCTCGTCAGCATGGTCGCCGCCGGCCTGGTGCTGTGGTGGCAGGGAGCGCTCGACGACGTTGGCCCCGCAATTCGTGGCGCGAATGTGCCGACGATCATCGCCGGGCTGCTCCTCTACCTGGCGGGATTGGCCCTACTGTGCGTCAGATGGCACATCCTGGTCCGGATGACGAAGGGCGTCTCCGACCTGGCGAAAGCGTCCGAGGTCTTCCTCACCTCCGTGTCCCTGAACTACGTCGCCCCGCTCAAGCTCGCAATCCCGATGCGGGCGGCGATGACCAAGCGGGCGCTAGGGCTGGACGCCACCGAAACCGGGGCAGTCGTCTTCTGGGAGATCGCGGCAGACGTCGCGGTACTGGCCCTGGGTACTGCCCTGTGGTTGGGCACCACCCGCAACGCCAATGACGATGTTCTGGACGCCGTTGGCGGGCAGGGGGTACTCATCGTCGTTGCCCTCATCGGCGGGGTCGTGATTGTCCCGGCTGGATTGGCGCTTGCGGCCCGCAAACCGCTCCTCCGCGAGAAGATCGTCGGCTCGTTCATCCGGGCGATGACCTACCCGCGCCGCCGCCCCGCCGATGCGATTATGGCGATGATCGCGACCGTGATCTACTGGATCATTCAGGCGGGCGTTTTCTGGGTGCTCCTGCTGGCACTGGACGCGGAGATTAACGCCAGCCTGCTCCTGGGGCTGGTGTCGCTGCCGATCCTGTTTGGCATGTTCAGCCCAGGACCCGGCGGAGCCGGCGTCCGTGAGGCCCTGATGATCGTTGTCGCGGGCGCGACCGGCGTGGCCTCCGCCCCGGTCGTTGTCGCGGCCGTGACCTACCGCATCGCCCTGTTCGCGGCGATTCCGGTGCTCTACGTCGCTCTTCGGATCTGGACTTCCGTGCGGGGAGACCGCCCGGCCCCGTCCACCGATTCCCCCGCCGCCTAGCCAGAACCAGCTATGCTTTCCCCTTATAGATGTATTTCTGACGTCTCACGTCTCACTCCTCTATAGGAGGTATCCTGTTCGTGGCAACCAGCACCACTTCGCAGACAGAAGCCAACCCGCTCGCCTCCGGTTACAGCGCCAGCAACTACCGCAAGCACATGTCTTCCAACCCGGTGCAGCGGTTCTTGATTAGCCGATTTCATCGCGAGATTGCCGACCGCATCGCCGCGATGGCCCCGGAGAGCTTCCTGGATGCGGGCTGCGGCGAAGGGTTCGTCGCCAAGATGTTGCTGGAGCGGATGCCCGGGCTGAAGCTCACCGGGTTTGACTTTGATCCGGCAGCGGTCAAGCTGGCCCAGAGCGCCAATCCCACGTGTGACTTCACCACCGCCAGCATTTTCGAGATTCCCTACCCGGATCAGTCGTTCGACGTAGTTGGCTGCTTCGAGGTCCTGGAGCACCAGATCGATCCGCTGCCGGCCCTGCGAGAGCTGGCCAGGGTGGCCAAGCGGGCCGTCATCGTCTCGGTGCCACACGAACCGTTCTTCTCGCTCTCAAACGCCGCCCGCGGGAAGAACTGGGATGTCCGGCCCCGGGGCAGCGATCCCGATCACAAGCAGTTGTGGTCGCGGGCGGCGCTGGGTGCGTTCGTCTCGCAGGAATTGGATGTCGCCTGGTTGGGCGGTTCCTTCCCGTGGACGATCTGCATAGGCAGGAAGCGATAGGCCATTCTTGACTCGGACCCTGGGGGAAGCTGTCTGATATGCACGGGCTCGGCCGTCTGATTAAGCGGATACCTTGAAACTTGAAGCCCAGGAGTACACTTAGGAGTACGTAGATCGATCGGGCCGGATGCGGCGCGCTCTGATCGCGAGGTGGGCATGAGCATCACCATCCGCAGCTGCCCAACCTGTGGAACAGACAACCGAGCAACCGACAATTTCTGCCCCGTCTGCGGTGCGGCCCTCTTCGCCGTGCCAACGCAAACGCTCCTGACCCCGCATTCGACCCCGGCCTTCTCACTCCCCGACTACCTCCTGGGCGATGTCAAGCGCCGCCGCCGCCGCCCCACGGTCGAGGGCGCAGGCGGTGGCTTGGTCACGATCGGGCTTGCCCTCGTTGCCACCTCGTTCTTTACGGCGATCGGCCCGGTACCGGTTTGGGCATCCTGGGGCGTCGGCTTGCTGATGATCGCCGGCGGGCTCTTTCGGATGCGCTTCGATCGAACCGCATTCAACCGCCTGGGCATAGCCTCGGCGGCAGGTAGTGTTGCTTTTCTGGGCTTTATCACCGTGCACTTAACCAACATCGACGAACTAAGCCTGCTGCGCTCGAATTCCGACGAGGCGGCGATCCTCACGCCTGTTCCTGACTGGATCCAGGCCGCCGCGACTACGCCTGAGCAGGCGTCGAGCGGTGGACAGGCATCCCCGATCACCAACGTGGCCAACGTCCCGATCTTCCGTGGCGATGCGGCCCGGACGGGGCTGAACGCGGGCCCAGGACCGGTCGGCGATCCCACCCTGATCTGGAAGCTCGATACCCGTGGACCGGTCTACGCCTCCCCGATCGTGGTGAACGGCCTGGTCTATTACGGCACGAAGGAAGGCTTCCTGGTTGCGGCCGACGCCGCGTCCGGCGACGAGCGCTGGCGCTACGACTCCGGCGGCACGATCCTCCGGGCGTCCCCGGTTGTCCACGATAACGTGCTCTATCTCGGCGCAGGCTTCCTGATGGCCGCGCTTGACCCGGCCACGGGTCGGGAACTGTGGCGCCAATCCATCGAGTTCGCGGGAGCGTCGTCTCCGGTCGTCGCCGACGGCGTCGTCTACGTCTGTAGTGAGCAGGGAACGCTCTATTCGTTCAATGCCGCAACTGGTGAGCCGGGCTGGACATTCCCGGTCGAGGGCCTCTTCTTCTCCTCCCCAGCGGTCTCGGAGGGATCGATCTACGTCGGCAGCGATAACGGCGAGGTCTACGCCCTCGAGACCAAAACCGGCCGCCAGCGCTGGCGCTTCTCGACCGAGGGTCCTGTCTTTGCCTCGCCCGCCGTCGCGGACGGCACGGTCTACATCAGCAGTAAGAGCGGTCAGGTGTTTGCCGTCGATGCCAGGACCGGACAGGAGCGATGGTCCTTCGACGCGGGCGGCGATTCCTCCCCGGCGATCGTCGGCGAGACGGTCTATGTCGGCAGCGACGACGGCGGGATGAACGCCCTCGATGCGCGCACGGGCGAGCGGCGCTGGACTTCGGCCACCGGGGCGCCGATCCATTCCTCGCCGGCGGTGGCGGGCAACACGGTCTATGTCGGGTCCGGCACCACCGTCTATGCCTTCGACGCCGCCACCGGCGATCAGGTCTGGCGATACCCGACCGCTGACGCGATCGAATCATCCCCTGCCGTCGTCAACGGCGCCGTCTACATCGGCAGCCGCGACGGCTTCCTCTACGCGATCGGGGGCCGCGAGCGCTCGAACGCGACACCTGAGGCGGGGTAGCGTTCTACCCTGACGACGGCCCCGTTCAGGCGACGCCCGTGGCGGTATCGAAACGCCAACCCGGCCACGCCCGGGGCTAAAGACCCCGGGCTGAGTGAGATAAGCCCACTAAAGGGGCTGAGCACGGGATTGGCGTCCCAAAGCCCGGCGGCCCAGCCGGCTTCAGCCGGGTTATCTGGGTCAGCCCGGGGTCTTTAGCCCCGGGCGGGGCCAACGCGCCGCCGCGCTTCACCACGGGCGTCGCCAACACGGCGCCAACCCTCCCAGAGCCTACGTCCCGGCATCGCCGTCCAGTGCCAGGGTGGCCAAGACTGGAAGGTGGTCGGATCCGGCGTCCGGGCCGAGTCCGCTTGATAAGACGCGCCAGTGGTGGGATGCCCAGATATAGTCGAGACGCAGCACCGGCCGGACCGGCAGCTTGCGCATGCGGCCGCCGCCGTCGTCGGGTGTCGTCAACCGGGTTGGGTAGGTGGCCAAGGGGCGTCCGCTGCGCTTGACCACGTCGGTCAATCCCGCCGCGGCGAGCTGGCGCGGAATCGTGTTCAATGCGACCGCGTTGAAATCCCCGAGAAGCAGCAGGGGACTGGTGGTTGTGCTGACGACCTCGATCAGATCGGCGATCTGGGCAGCGGTACCCTCCCTGGTTACCAGTCCGGTTCGCCTGAGATAGGGCGGCGGTGGGTGGGCGACGATCACGGTCACCTCAGTGCCGCCGAGATCCACCGTAACAACCAAATCCGGGCGGGCCGGGTCTGACTCCAGCAGGCGCGTGGACAGGATCGGAAAGCGGCTGAGGAGCGCTTTGCCGGGTATCCCCAGCGGAAAGATCACTTGGTGGGAAAGGACGTCCGCCGCCTCGGGAAGGGCTTCGCCGGTGGCCTGGTCGACCTCCTGCAATCCGACGATGGCCGGACCCTGGTCGCGCAGTAGCGCAGTCAACCGCTCCGGCGACGCGAGACCGTCGCCCAGGTTGTAGGTCATCACGCTAATGCCGGCAGGGAGGGTGAGGTTCCCGGTCAAAGTGGTGACTCGTGCAACTCAGTCTTGCCCGCGGGGGAGCCGACGGCCTGTAGCTCCATGAGCCACCCGACGAGAAGCCGATGGATCGACGCCGCACCCACGAGCTGCTCGTTCGGAACGGTCAGTGTACTCGGAGAGAGCAGAAACGGCTGGGTCTGGGGTCCGCCAAGACCGCCATGGTTGCCACGCAGATCCTCAAAGGCAGCGGTCTCACCGGTAACCCAGTGCCAGTCTCCACTGTGCTTCATCGTGGCTAACGCGATTGTGCTAAAGGTTGGCCGCGAATTGGCGCCGCCCGGGGCTCACGGCCCAGGGTTGGGCCAGGCTGAACGTCACAGCCTCTCCGAGGCTAGGGGCATCTCCGTTAGCCTCGGAGAGGCTGTAACTGTGAGCCCGGGCCGTGAGCCCCGGGCGGCAGGGGACACGCGGCCAACCGTTCCGACGAGCGCTCTAGGGTTGGCTTGCCGCGGACGTTTCCGCGGTCAGGAAGAGGCTCATCGCCTCATCCAGGGTAGGCAGTGAGGCCTGGCCGCCCAGTTCGCGGACGGCCAGGCCGCCGATGGCGTTGCCGAACCTCGCCGCTCTTGGCAGGGGCCAGCGGAGGGCAAGGCCGTACGCCAGCCCGGCGGTGAAGGCATCACCGGCGCCGGTCGTGTCGATGACATCGACCGAAAAGGCAGGGATGTCCCAGACGTCGGTCGCAGTGAACGCCCGGCAGCCTTTGCTGCCGCGCGAGACGACCACCGCGCGCAGATTTGCGCCGATCATCGCTGCCTGGAGGGTGGCGGTGGCGTCGTCGAGGGTCGTATCCCCGGTGAGCAATAGGGTCTCGCGCTCGTTGCCGGTGATGGTGTCGCAGCGGAGGGCGATCTCCAATTCGTCCGGCTCACCCGATTCCACCAGGTAAACCAGCGTCCCCAGGAGGTGGGCCCGGGGCGAGGTGTGCGCCGGCAGATCGGTGAGAAAGCGGCGCAGGGGGGCATCCGCCACGTCGAGGATGACGACGTCGTGGTCGAAGACAGCCCCGATGTCGATCCTGTCTCCTCTGACGATGTGGGCCCCTTTGT
This sequence comes from uncultured Chloroflexia bacterium, assembly GCA_963724285.1. GTDB lineage: Bacteria > Chloroflexota > Chloroflexia > Thermomicrobiales > UBA6265 > CAVRUD01. Next base: position 55,724 of record CAVRUD010000028.1, read on the forward strand.
GCCAGTAGATCGTGCGGTCCGGGGGATCGCCGCCGATGATGATTGTCGATGCGTCGGTTGGCTCGTTCGGGCGGACGCTGAGTCCGGATAGATCGACCCCGGCGTCGGCCAGCGCCGACCGGAGCAGGGTGCTATCGGCGTCGTCGCCGATCATCCCGGTAAATGACGTCTCGGCACCGAGCCGGGCAAGTGCCACCGCGGTGTTGCTCGTGGTGCCACCCGGCAGCGAGACTTCCGAGATGACGACCGCATACCCGCCCACGGGGGCGATCCGATCGACCACCAATAGCCGGTCCCAGGAGGCCAGCCCGATCAACGCGATCCGAGGTGCGCGACTCATCGGTTTCCCACCAGCACAACCCTGGCCGGGGCGCCGTCGACACCCTCGAGTTTCAGCGGCAGGCAGATCAAGGTGTACATCCCGGGGGACACGCCGCGCAGGTCAAGCCCTTCGACGATCAAAATCCCGGCCCGGAGCAGGATCCGGTGAACCTCGCCATCGCCACTGGCCGCCTCCACAGAGGGCGTATCGATGCCGACCAACTGCATCCCATGTTCCACAAGCCACTGCGCGCCGTCCCGCGTCAATGCGCTGAAATCTGGATCGAATGTATCAGCATCAGGCGAGGGACCGGCGTCGGAACGGGTCTTCAAGATCACGAATGTGGTGTCGGCGAGCCCGGCTTTCGCGCTCAGCGTCGCACTGGAGATCGCCGGGGTGCCGTCCGGGATATCGACGACGACACATGGACCGATCCAGCGCTCGATCGGTATCTCATCCAGCGTCGGACCGTTGTCGACGAAGTGCCAGGGCGCGTCGACGTGGGTACCGACATGGGTGGAGAAGGCAACTCGGCTGACGTTGGCTTCCTCACCGTCCGCCATGCGTAGGACAGGTGATATCTCCACGGCCGGATCGCCCGGCCAGACGGCCATGCCTGGCCGGATCGGGACCGTGACGTCGATGGCGGTTAAGCCGGTCGCGAACAGCGCGCCGCGTTCGCTCATGCCTCGTAGACCGTCTCCCCACCGATGATCGTCGCCCGCACCGGAACGCTGGCGATCTCGGACGGCGGCACGTCCACCGGGTTCTTGGCCAACACCGTCAGGTCGGCCAGCTTGCCCGGAGTGATCGATCCCTTGTCGTGTTCCTCGAACGATGCGTGCGCCCCGGCCACGGTGTAGCAGCGGAGGGCTGTATCGACCGAGATGGCCTCCGCGGGCGCATATGGTGCTCCACTGCCCGTCCGTTCGTCCACCGCCGCCTGGACGCTGATCAGGGGCTCGTAGGCGGAGACGGGGCAGTCGGAGGAGAAGACGAGGTTTACTCCGGCATTGAGCAGGCTCTTGAACGGATACGTCAACTGGCACCGCCCTCGGCCCAGGTGGCGGAGGAAGCCGTCGCCATATTCAGGGATAAAGACCGGTTGTGAGACGGCGAGGAATCCGCCTTGTGCAATCCGCTCGATCAGCTCCGGGCGGCAGATGCCGCAGTGCTCGATCCGATGCCGGTGATCTGGGCGGGGATTTGCCGCCAGAGCCCGTTCGTAGGCGGTCAGCACCATGTGGATTGCGCGGTCCCCGATCGCGTGGATCGCAATCTGGAATCCGGCGTCGTGAGCCTGTTTGACGCAGGCATCCAGCTCCTCCTGGGGCATCATCTCCAGGCCCAGATTATCGGGCCGTGGGTCCTCCAGGAATGGCTCGAAGACGGCGGCGGTCCGCCCGATCAAGGAGCCGTCGGAGAAGAATTTCATTGGGCCGATGCGCAACCGGTGGTCACCCAGGCCGGTGCGGAGGCCGAGGTCGTCGACGAGTTGGAGGAGCGGCTTGCCGATCATGGCGTAGGTGCGCAGCGGCAAAATGCCCTCGAAGGCGGCAATCTGATGGGCCGCCATCTCCGTCTCGGAGTTGACCCCGGCGGTGTGGCTGCTGGTGATCCCGGCGGAGACGTAGCGCTCGCCGCAGAGCCGCAGTGCCTCGACCATGTCGGCCTGGGTTGGAACAGGGATGAGGGATGTCACGAGCGTCTGGGCGGTCTCCTGAAGAAGCCCGGTCGGCTCTCCGGCTTCGTCCAGCATGATGTGACCGCCCTGGGGCGCCTGGGTCGCGCCGGTGACGCCCGCCATGCGCAGTGCCAGCGAATTGGCGACAGCCATGTGGCCGGACCCATTGACCACGATCACCGGGTGGTCCGGCGAGACCGCGTCCAGATCCTGGCGGCTCGGATGACGGCGCTCGTCCAGCTTGTTGTCGTCGTAGCCCCGGGCCAACACCCAGCGGCCCGGTTCATACGTCGCGACTCGTTCGCCGACCAGGCGGACGATCTCGGCGATCGAGCGCACGCCCGGGTAGCGGACATCGATTTGGGCCGCGCCGAGCCCGAACATGATCATGTGGTTGTGGGATTCGATCAGCCCGGGAACGACGAAACTGCCGCCCAAATCGGTCTCGATCGCCCCGGCGTGGGCGTAGGCACGGGCACCGGCGTTATCGCCCACGAACGCGATGCGGTCACCCACGGCGACCACGGCCTCAGCGCGAGGCAGGTCGGGGTCCATGGTATGGATGTCGCCGTTGAGGAAGAGTCGTTCGCGCATCGTTTACACATCCCCGGGAAGCAATCGGCGATCGGCCAGCACCCAATGGTCGCAGGGAAGGAAACTCCCGGCAACCGGTTGGATTGGGTCGAGATGCCAATGGTCGGCTCGATGGCAAACTGTCCTAGCGGGCTTGGGGTGTGCCACATCGTATTGCGTGGGGCCACGGGCGCTTGCAGGACTGGCGCCGTCCGTCGTCGTCGTAGGGGAGGGTCCCGTGCCCTCCCACGGCCGCCAGGCCGTAACGCCGTCGATGGGAACGCGGGTATGCCCTCCTGCGTCGGGCATCGGGAGGGCACGGGACCCTCCCCTACGAGAACGACGACGGGCGCAAGACCGTGGGGCGCACCCGCGGGCTAGCTCGTCGTTGACCTGAGCATGCCGATAGACCTACCATCGAGCGAGTCAATGAACCGCTTGTGGATCTTGATCGTGTGTGGCGAAAGCTTTGACATGCAGCTTCACCGGCGCAGGTGCGAAGCTGTGATTGAGGTGGATGACATGGCTCGGATCATTATGGGACGGAGGTCCGGGCTTCCGCGCTCGATTCCGCTCGAACGACCGGGGAACGGGACCGTCACTCGGCGGCTCTGATCGCCCTGGCCGTCCTTATCTCGGCGATGGGTCCGGCGGTGGGAACCGTGGCCGCGCAATCCGACGATGCGACCGCGACGGCGGACCTTGCGACCCATGAGGCCCGTTCGTTTGGCTTCAGCGTCACCTACGATCCGGCGGTCTGGCAGGTCGTCGATAGCGCGTCCGACGAGATCGAGGACTACGTCGTCTTCGCCAATGGTCCCGGGTTCGTCACCCTATCGGCTTCTACCCTCTACGGTGGCGACATCGTCGAGTGCCAGCAGGATTGGGTGCGCTTCCTCCGCTCTACCCCTGGAATCGAGGACTATCGCCCACTTCTGGACGAGAACGGCAACGTGATCGCCGTCCAGGAGGATGGCGTAGCCTACGCTGGCTACGCCTTCAGCTCCACCGACGGCAACGAGTTCTTCCACATCGAGTGCCTTAGCCTGATCGAGGACGAGGCAACCCTGGCCCTGGTCGTCGAGGGATTCGTTGAGGACTACCCCGCCCAGCTTGCGGCCACCCAGGGCCTGCTGGCCGGACTCGACACGACGGCGGCCGAGGTGCCGGTCCCGGCCGGGGACGGCACCGGCGGAACGGGCGGAGCCGGCCGGGTCGGCGGGGTGCAGGGCTCCCCAGACGACTCTCCCGGTCGGGCCTTCGCCGACGCCTTCGACGACCCCTCCGCCGGTTTCCTGAGCACCGCCTCTCCGTCCAGGGCAGAGGCCCAGTTCGCCTACGCCGACGGCGAGTTCGTCATCCGGACGCTGGTTGACGGCGCCGGTATCTGGCAGGCGGGCGTGCCCGGCTCGTTCACGGACGCGTCGATGGCCGTCGATGTCCGTCTGGTCGGGCGACAGCGCCAACGGCACTATCTTGCTTGGGTGCAGGTCCACCGCGACCCAAACATCCACCAGCGAGTACACCCTTTCCTTCCAGCCGGCAGATGGCTCCTTGACGTTGACCCGCTGGGACGACGGCGAGCCCGTCCTGCTGGCGGAAGAGGTCCGCGACGATCTCGTCGTCCTGGATGATGGCACGAACCGGCTGGAGCTGGCCTGCGTCGGTTCGACCATCACCGCGATTGTCAACGGCGAGTCGGCCCTGGCCGTCGAGGATGCCACCTACGCTTCCGGGGGCTTTTTCATCGGCGCGGGCGTCGAATCCGGGGAAGACGGCACCGTTGAAGCCCGCTGGGACAACCTCGAGGTTATCAACGTCGCGGTCTAGACGAGACGCTGTCTGTAATCAGGCAGGCAGCGCGTGAGTGCAACGGAGTGTGGACAGTGAACCGGGTGGTGGGACGAGCCGGGGTGGTCACAACCCTGCTGTTGGCGGTGCTGTCTGGATCGATGACGGCCCGGCCAGTTGACGCGCAGGGGGCGAGCAGACCACTTGCTCCCCGGTTCCAGGAGGACGACTCGAAGCTGGATTCCTTTCAGCGGGACGACACCGAGGAGACGCCCGAGGCGGAAGACGACGAAGAGTCCAACGAACCCGGTCGGTACCAAAGTCCGAACTTCAACGTCGTCGTGACCTATGACCCCGACGTCTGGGAGATCAGCAACGAGGCAAGTGGCAACGGAGAGGACTACGTCACCTTCTCCAACGGGCCGAGCTTCCTCACCCTGAACGCGACCGCCGGCTACGGTGGTGACGTCGTAAGCTGCCGGGACGACTGGGCCAGAACCCTGCGACGCATCGACGGGGTAACGGACTTCCGGCTGATGATGGATGACGACGGAGAGGAACAATTCGGCGATGACCGGGACTCGGCATTCGGCGTCTACACATACGAATCCGACGACGGCGACGAGGTGTTCGACCTCGAATGCCGCGAACTGATCCCCGACCAAGCAAACCTGGTCATCATCCTCGAGACCTACGCCGACGTGTACGACGAGGAGCTCAAGGCGGCAGGGGAATTCCTCGATGGCGTCGACACGTCGGATGTCGTCGAGTCTGCTCCTGAGGATCTCACGGTGGCCTCGGGTAGCAGCGACGATCGGGAGGCGGTTGATCCGACGAGGCAGGCGTCGACCTGATCCTACTGGTCGATTCATTCGAGCGGCCGGAGCGGAGCCTCCTCAGCACGACCACGCCCGATCCCAGTCTGGTGCGCTACGCCTACGAGGACGGGGCATTCGTCATCGAAACCCTGGCCGACGACGCGGGCGCGTGGCAGGCCGGTCTACCCAACGTCTACCGGGAGGTCTCGATCGCGGTCGATACCACCTTCGCCAGCGAGCCGGGCGGCAGCTACGTGAAGGTCGCGTGCCGCTCGAACACCACCGGCGGTGGCTTGAGCGAGTACAGCCTCCTCATCGACCCCGTCGATGGGTACGTCTCCCTGGATTCCTGGGTGGACGGCGAGCGCACTCCGCTCTACGAGGAGATCCGGCCGGATGTCGTCAACCTGGGTCAGGAAACGAACCGGATCGAACTTGCCTGCTTTGGCAACCGGATCGAGGCAATCATCAACCGAACGGTCGTGGCGTCGGTCGAGGACGACACCCACACGGTCGGATCAGTTTATCTGGCCGCCGGCACCTATACCGACACCGAAGGGACCGTGGAGGTCCACTTCGACAACCTCCACGTGCAGATCCCCGAGAGCGAACGCCCGGAGGAGCTGGAGCGGTAGCATCAAACGGTTCCGCGCCGAGATTAACGGGCCGAAACCTAAACCCGGTCCCGTATCGGCGGGTACATCAGTCCCATTAGGGCTACGAGCGTCGTGGCATCGCGTCGAGGCGATTCCGGGCGGGGGCTACATTCCCTTGCCGAAATTCGGGTACGGTGCTTCTGGGAATGTCGTGACGTTTACGACCCGCTTGGAAAGCCGCACATGGCCGATGCCCCGTTCACCTTCTATGCCGATGCCGACCACGAACCTTTCGCTTTTCCCGCAGCGCACCCAACCGACACCGGGGCGCTGCTGATCCATGGCTTCATGGGATCGCCCAAGGAGTTGCGCCCGATCGGCGAGCACCTGGCGCAGACGGGGATCAACGTCCACGGCATCCTGTTGCCCGGGTTTGGCGCCGGGATCGCTCGGCTGGCCACCGTCAGGCGCACCGAGTGGCTGGAGGCGGCCAACCGCGCCTGGGATGACGTCTGTGGCCGACACAAACGAACGATCCTGTTGGGCTATTCGATGGGCGGGGCGGTGGCGATTCACCTCGCGGCGAGACGGTCGCCCAATCGCCTGATCCTGTTGGCCCCGTTCATCCGGATCGCCGACCGGCGCGCGATCGCGTTGCCGCTGCTGCAACACGTGATGAAGGAGTTCAAGCCCTACGAGAAGGCCGACTTCAACAGCCCGCAGGTTCGTTGGGACTTCCAGCACATCGATCCCGAAATCGACCTGTCCGACCCGGCATTGCAGGAGCGTTTGCGCCGGGAGGCGACGATTCCGACCTCGTCCCTGGTCCAGCTCCAACTCATGAGCAGAGCCGCCGCCCGGGTTGCCCGCCGCACGACCGCGCCGACCCTGATCGTGCACGGTGCCCGAGACACCATCTCCCGGCCGGCAGACACCCGACGGCTCGCACGGCAGTTGGCTGGACCCCATACGCTGACAGAGATCGAGGCCGACCACATGCTGCCATTCGACGACCGGCCATGGTGGCCGATGGTCCGCGATCTGGTCGCACGGTTCGCGGTTGCGGCGCCCGATCCGGCAAGGGGAGCATCCTCGTGATACCTGCACGGTGCTTCCTCTTGTCGCCGGGCGATGACCGGGCGAAGATGGTGGCTGGCATCGAGCATCGAGTGCGCGCACGCTCTGGGTACACCGCCACGTGATCAAACTCATTGCAACCGATCTGGACGGGACACTCCTCAGGCGGGACAAGTCCGTCTCCGACCGCAACAGGGCCGCCTTGGCGGCCGCGCGCGCCCACGGAATCGCCGTGGCGGTCGTGAGCGCACGGCCGCCACGGACGGTGTCGGTCTTTGCCCGCGATGCGGGCATCGGTGGCTTTGCGATCTGCTGCAACGGCGCAATCGTCTACGACCTCGACAACCGCGAGGTCGTCCACAACGAGCCATTCGCCGCCGAGATCGCCCTCGGACTGGTCGCCAGTCTACGGTCGGCGCTGCCGGGCGTGATCTTCGCCATGGAGCAGGGCCTGGAATACCAGAGCGAGGCCCAGTTCGCCGCCCTGCATCCCGAACGCGATGTCGAGCAACCGACCATCATTGACGCCTATACCCTGCTCTCCAGCGCCGATGCCGTTCCGGTCACCAAGCTCGTCGTGCGCCACCCCGATTACACCGCGATCGAGTTGCTCTCCCTGGTCCGCGACCACGCCGGAACACTGGCCGATGTGACGCACTCGGGCGCGCCGTTCGTCGAAGTCTCGGCAGCCGGGATGCACAAGGCCGTCGGCCTCGCCCGGCTATGCCGGGACCTGGGGATCGAGGCAAACGAGGTCGTCGCATTCGGCGATATGCCGAACGACATCCCGATGCTCTCCTGGGCTGGACTGGGCGTCGCCGTCGCCAACGCCGACCCGGACGTATTGGCCATCTCGGACGAGATCACGGCGTCCCACATGGACGACGGCGTCGCGGTCGTCGTTGAGCGGATTGTGGCGACGCAAGGTTCGGTCAGCAAGGTTAAGGTGGTTTAGGACTGCGGTTGGTGACGCCCGACTGGCGGGTGGACTCCGACTCCCGTCCGCCCGGGGCTCACGGCCCAGGGTTGGCCCGGGCTCAACCGGACAGCCTCTCCGAGGCTAACGCGCGCACTCCGTGCTCAGTCCCGGAGTAACCGTGTTGGATGTCAAGGAGGGAGTCCCAAGAAGTGCCCCTGGCCGACCCGTGGTTGCTGCCAGGTGAGGCCGTCGCGCAGCATCACCGTCAGGATGCCGAGGAGGCGCCGCATGCACGCCACCATCGCCAGCTTGTGGGGTTTGCCCGCGGCGTTGAGGCGCGCGTAGTGCGCCCCGAAGGTCGGGTCGCAGCGGACCGTGGACGTCAGCGCCTCGTAGAGGCCGTGGCGCACGGCGCTCCGGCCGCCGGCGATGCGGCGCTGCCCGCGGTGCTGGCCGCTCTCCGCCGCCCACGGCGCCACCCCGACCAGGGCCGCGCCCTCCTTGGCGGTGCAGCTCCCCAACTCCGGCACCCCCACCGCCAGCAGCGTCGCGGTCAGGAACCCGATCCCCGGGGCGCTGTCGAGCACCGCCACCCGGGCCCGCCAGGCCGGGTCGGCGGCCACCGCGCTTTGCAGGAGGCGGTCCACCTCGGCCCGCGGGCGCTCCAGCCAGGCGATGCGGGCCTCCACCCCGGGGCGCAGCAGCGGCGAGGCCTGGTGGCGGCGGTTCTGCTCCTCCACCAGCATCTTGGTCAATTGGCGGCGCCGCGCCACCAACGCCGGCACGGTGCGGGCGGTGGCGTCCGGGAGCGGCCGCGGCGTGGGCCGCATCCGCGCGCCGTACTCGGCCAGCATCGCCGCGGCGATCCGGTCGGTCTTGGCCCGCCGCCCCAGGCTCTGGGCGAAGCGCCGGGTGGCGAGGGGGTTGGCCACCACCGGGGCGATCCCCGCCAGGTCGAGGGCCGTCACCAGCCCGACCTCGTAGCCGCCGCTGGCCTCCACCACCACCAGCACCGCCCCGCCGCCGCCGAGCTCGGCGATCAACCGCGGCCAGCCCGCCTCGTCGTTGGCCACCCGCCAGCTCCGGCCGCCGGGGACCTCCGCCACGTCCAACCACGCCTTGGCCACGTCGATCCCAAGGAAGCGCGCCGGCTCGCCCATCCTCGCCTCCTGTCCGCATCCTCGTCGCTGTCCGGGGCTGCCCGGCGACCGCGCCGACCCTCGGCCTCGTTGATGCGGGCGTCCGTGAGCCCCAGTAACCGTTCGAGGGCGTCGCCGCGGGACCGGGCGGTGGCGTCGCGTCCTCACTCCGGCACGACCGTCGCCAGATCCAGGGACTTCACGGACGACGACACCACTACCACTACGACTATACGAGGGACTTCGTCGGTTGAGCCCGGGACTTCAGTCCCGGGGCATCGGTACCACGCGGCCTACCCATGCCACGAACGCACTACGGCGTCACGACGCGGATGGCCTTATGCCGGATCTCGAAGACGGCGGGGGTCGACGTGGCCACGTCGCCATCGAGCTGGATCGGGATTGGCGGATCGGAACTGAGTTCAACCCGGCGGGCGGTGATCCGGAGCACATATGGCGAGTTGGAAAGGCTGCGGGTGACGGCGCGCCCGAGGGTGCGCAGGATCTGGACGGGGCCTTTCGGCGTGAACACCAGCACATCGAGCATGCCGTCATCCTTGCGGATGCCCGGGTAGAGCGTCAGGCCGGGCGCGATCACGGAGCCGCCATTGGCGACGATGACCAGAGGGGAGACGACCTCGATCGTCGTGTCGTCTGCCCGGATGGTGAAGTTTGCCGGCGGCTTAGCGAGGTTGCGCGCTCCCGCCGGCAAATAGGCCAGCCAGCCTGCCCGCCGCTTCAAGTTCGGATTGGTGGCCGCGAACAGGCGGCTGTCGAATCCCGCGCCGGCCATGTGCAGGAACCGCTGCTCGCCGCAGATGCCAAGATCGAGATCGCGGAGGGTGTACTCGCCGTAGATGAGCTCGATGGCGGCCCTGGAGGCAGTCGGGATTTTTAGCTCGCGGGCGATGATGTTGGTCGATCCCGCCGGGATGATTCCCAGCGGCACCCCCGAACCGTCGATGGCGCTGGCGACGGCCGCCACCGTGCCGTCGCCGCCAACCGCCACCATCATGTTCGCGCCCTCGAGGGCGGCCCGGGCGACATCGGTTGTCGTCCCCGCGCTACGGGTGAGGAAGACCTGGAGGTCGGTACCAGGCGGCGCCAGTGAGCGCAGCAGATGGACGATCGGCTCCGGTTTGCGGCGGGTGGCCGGGTTGACGATCACGACGATCTTCCCGGCTCCCGGGGCGATGTGACTGGCGTTCACGATGCTCCCGGCCTCCCGGCCTCCCAGCGTGTCCTGTTGAGCGGCACGAAACACCCAAACCGGGCGGCAGGCCTGGATGCGCATGGTATCACCCCGGACTTTTCGATCATGCATCCGGGGTGGCGACAGGGGTCGCGGCGGCGGGGATCAGGTCGGCCACGAAGGCGGAATTGGCGTCAAGATCGGCCGGGATCAAACCTCGTTCGGCCATCCAGCTGGCATAGGCGGTCCACCGGATCGGGTCCTGATGGCCAAACGGCGTTGATCCGTCGAACCATTCGGGGCCGAGGAGCGCCAGACCCTCGGCCTCGACTTCGCGGACGACATCGCCGCTGGCGGCCTCAAGGGCATCGAGCGCGGCCTCCGGCTCGGCCACCGCGGCCGAATACCCGTCGGCGACGGCAGCCAAGAAAGGTGCGACGAGATCGGCTCGCTCAGTGACCGTGTTCTCGCTGGCGACAAGCACCAGCTCGTAATAGTCGGGCACGCCCCACTCTTCGACCCGGAGCATCGTCACCGGGTGCCCCTCCCGCTCGGCGAGGATCGTCTCGTGGGTCCAGTAGGCGCCCATCACCCCCGCAAGTTGACCGGAGATCGCGGCGGGAACGAGATCGAAGCCGACGTTGATCAGCTCCACGTCATCGATACTGGCCCCGTCGGCTTCGAGCATCGTCGCCAGGAATGCCTCCTGGCTGGGGATGCCGGGGTAACCGATTTGCTTCCCGGCCAGATCGGCCGGACGGGTGATCCCCTCCGACTCGAGCGACATAATCCCGAGGAGCGGATGCTGGACCAACGCGGCGATCGAGACGACCGGTACATCCTGGGCGCGGGCCAGCAGCACGTCGGTCTGATAGGAGATGCCGAACGTGTCCTGCCCGGCGCCGACCGTCTGGAGAACGACGGTCGGATCTGACGGGGTGTAGATCTCCGCCGACAATCCGGCAACGCCGAACAGGCCCCGCTCCAAAGCCAGATACAGCCCCGCGTGGTTGGCGTTGGGATACCAGTCGAGTGCAAGGCTGAACTCGGTAAGATCCTGCGCCGCTCGGCCCTTTTCAGCTGCCCGGCGAGCCCGATGCCAAGGACGCTGGCGAAGGCGGTACGAAGAAGGTTGCGGCGGCCGATGGGTGTTCCGTTGCTGGCGGAGTGGATCATGTGGGTGCCTCCGTCGTGTAGGCGTCCGGAGGGCCGGCATGCCGGTCCGGACAGCAAAACGCACCGCCAGGAAGAATGGGACGGTGCGCGGACGGGGCTGAGGTGCGCGTTCGGCGTTCCTGCGCGGGCATTACCCCGATCAGGTTCGACGGTCGGTGGCAGCGACCGCGTTGCGGTCCGTCCACCCTCTCAGCCCGGCTCCCCGAGCTCCCGTTGCGGCGCTCTTCGATTGTGGATGCGAGCCTACGGTGGGGGAGAATCGCTGTCAAGGGACGGCGAAAGGCCCGGCAACTTGACAGAAAAGCGGCAAGCGGGCCGGCGCTGAATGCGCCGGCCCGCTTGAGGCTCGTAGGACGCGCTACTAGGCGCGAGCGGACAATGGCTCGGGCGCGGGCTGGAAGCCGGCGCAACCGCTGATCGGGGTAACCATCAGGTGAAGGGGAGCGTGCGACGGGTGGCCGCACTCCTCAACCAGATTCTCGGGAGCTTCGTGCTTCAGGCGGATCTGGATGATCTTCGAATCCTGCGGATGGTTCTCACCGAAGTGGGCGCACAGTCCGCATTGTCCGTTCTGTACCTGGGTCATGGTGTATGCATCCTTCCGTAGTTGATGCAAAGGAAGTGCCCAGCTGGCATCAGAATGGGCAATCAACTACGCGTAGGATCATATCAAAATAAAGTGCTAATGTCAACCAGCCTTATTTCCGAGTTGACGAATCAGGATTGCCACCGTCCGAATTGAGCGGGATGATGTTCCGATGGGCGCCCTCAGCGGGCTGCGCGTGTGGCAGATCGACGGCACTTGGAGAACATCGTGGCTTCCCCTACCGAAAAGCCCCCGACTGAACGTCCGCGCCGCAAGCTGCTTCCCCCTGAGATTTCGGCCCGCAAGGGCGGCGAGCGGCTCGTGATGGTAGCCGCCTACGACGTGCTGACAGCCCGCTGGGCCGAGGCTGCCGGCGTCGACATCATCCTTGTTGGCGATTCACTGGGGCAGGTCGTGCTGGGTTACGAAAGTACCGTATCTGTGACGGTCGACGACATCGTTCACCACACTCGGGCGGTAACCCGGGGCGCTGGCGCGACGCACGTCGTCGCTGACATGCCCTTTCTGGCGCTCGGGGCCGACGACGCCGACGCGGTGCGGGCGGCGGGTCGCCTGATGAAGGAGGGAGGGGCCGATTCGGTTAAGGTCGAGGCCGGGCGGGCGCTGGCCCCCCGGGTGCGCCGCCTCGTCGAAGCCGGTATCCCCGTGATGGGTCACGTCGGGCTTACTCCACAGACCGCCGGTCTCCTCGGCGGCCTCAGGGTCCAGGGCGGTACGGTCGCCCGGGCCAAAGAGATCCTCGGCGATGCTGAGGCGCTCGTAGATGCGGGTGTCTACGCCATCGTGATCGAGGTCGTGCCGGCCGAGCTTGGCGCGCTCATCACCGAGCGGGTGGCCGTGCCCACGATCGGAATCGGTGCGGGGGCTGGAACCGATGGGCAGGTCTTGGTCGCGGCCGATTTGCTGGGAATGACCCCACAACCAGGGCCTCGCTTTATTAAGCGCTACGTTGATCTTGCCGCAGTTTCGCAGGATGCACTCGCAGCGTTCGCCGATGACGTCCGCTCGGGCATCTACCCCGCCGCGGAGCATACCTACCCGATGACGTCCGAGGTGGCAGATGCCTTGCGTGCCGACCTCGCCGGTTCGATGGCGGAGGACGATCGGTGATCTCGGTCGTCCGGACGAAAGCCGAGCTCCGCCACACACTGACCGGACGTGACGGTGAGCTTGGCCTAGTGCCGACGATGGGGGCGCTGCATTCCGGTCACGCGGTCCTGATAGCCCGTGCCTCCGCGGAGAACGGGACAGCCGCGCTGAGCATCTTCGTCAATCCGGCGCAGTTCAATGATCCCCGCGACTTGGAACGCTATCCACGATCGCTGGATGGGGATCTGGCCCTGGCGGAGGAGTCCGGAGCGAGTCTGGCGTTCGTGCCCGCCGTTGAGGAGATCTACCCTGCTGGGTTCGCCACCGGCGTCGAGGTCTCCGGCCTGACGGAGCGATGGGAAGGGGCCAGCCGTCCTGGCCACTTCCGTGGCGTGGCGACGGTCGTGGCGATCCTGCTCTCGGCCTTCCGCCCGGATCGCGCCTACTTTGGCGTAAAGGACTTCCAGCAGCTGGCGGTGATCCGCAGGATGCACGCCGATCTCGGCCTCTGGGGCGAGATCGTCCCTTGCCCGACGATCCGCGAACCCGACGGCCTGGCCCTCAGCTCACGGAACGTTCGCCTGACGCCCGAACACCGAATTCAGGCACCGGTCCTGTACCGGGCGATGCGGGCGATGGCCGCAGCCTATCAGAGTGGAATCACCTCGACTTCGGAGCTGAACGGGATCGGGAAGCAGACACTTGATTCTGCCCCAGATCTCAAACTGGATTACCTGGCGATGGTTGACCCAGATACGCTCGAACCGATCGACGACGTGTCGGACGGCAACGAGCGGATCCTGATCGCCGCTCGCCTAGGGGCCGTCCGGCTGATCGACAACATGGCGGTGGGATCGCGGGGCTGAACGGGTGTTGCTGATTTGGGGCGATCCGGGCAGGGAGGTACGCCGTCAGCGGGCCGCCTGGGGCGAAATGGTGGCATCACGCTGCGGCGTCGCCCGGGGCGAATGGATGGCGACGACCAGGCAACGCCCGGGGCAAGCAGCGCGATGCCGTCCAGGCGTCTCGCGTGGCGAAATGGTGGCATCGCGGCGGGGCACCGCCCGGGGCTAAAGACCCCGGGCTGATCCTCATAACCCGGCTGAAGCCGGCTGCCGCCCGTCTCGGCAGGCGGAGAGATCCGATCAAAGCCCCCGCGTTCCAGCCCCCTTCAGGGGGATTATCGGGTTCAGCCCGGGGTCTTTAGCCTCGGGCGGGGCCTGAACGGCGCCCC
>CAVRUD010000029.1:0-509616 GCA_963724285.1 uncultured Chloroflexia bacterium
GGTGTTGAGCTTCGTCGAAGACAACATCCAGCGCCTCCTCGGCTTCAAGCCGGAGATCTTCCCGGTCTCCGCCCTACTCGCGCAGCAGGCCAAGGCCCTGGGCGAACGCAACCCGGCCGAGCGTGAACGGCTCTGGCAGCTAAGCCGGTTCGGTGAACTGGAGCGGTATGTCATCGAGACACTGGACGAAGAGGGCCGGATTCGGCTCAAGATTCTGAGCCCGCTCGGCGTGGCGGAACGGATCGCCGAGCGGTACTCCGTTGACGCCGAGGACCGGCTCAAGGTGTTGCGAGACGACCTCGCTACGATCAGCAATATCGAGCGTCAACTTGAGGTCTACACCGCCGACATGCGGTCCCAGTTCCGCGAGTATCGGACCCGGACCGAGAACATCATCCTGAAGATGATCGCCCGAGGCGATGCCTTCTTCGAGGAGACCATCCGGCTCGGTCGAATCTTTGATCTGATCAAAAGCGATCGGATAAAGGCCCAATTCGAGCAGCAGGTCGTGGCTGATACCGAAGCGCGGATCGACGCCACGGTCGAGGAGCTGATCGACTGGATGGTCGAGCGCGACCTGCGCATCTGGCAGGACGTGACCGAATACATCGATCGCCAGCGCTTGCGCCGCTACGCCGACGAGCTGATCGGCGAGGTCAGCGGTCAGTTCCGTTACGACCGTCGCTCGCTGCTGGAATCGGTTGCTTCCCGCGCTCAGGACGAAATCGACCGCTACGATGCCAGGGCGGAGGCCCACGCTCTGTCCCAGTCGGTCCGAAACGCGGTCGCCACGGTGGCCGTGGCAGAGGCGGGCGCGGTCGGCCTGGGCGCGATCGTGGTCGCCGCCGCCTCGACCGTCGCCTTTGACGTGACCGGCATCCTGGCCGCAAGCGTGGTCGCCGGCATCGGCCTCTTCGTCTTGCCCCGGCGGCGGAAAACCGCTCGCGACGAGTTCCGCCTACGCGCCGGAGAACTGGAGGAACGGCTGGTCGAGGCGATGACTGACCAGTTCGAGCTCGAGCTTGCCCGCTCAACCGGTCGAATCAGGGACGCGATCGCCCCGTACACCCGTTTCGTCAAGACGGAGCAGGAGCGGGTCTCGCGAGCGCAGGACCAGCTAAACGAGGTACGCAACGCCCTTCGTACGCTGCGGCACCGGATTGGCCCTGACACGGACACTTCGGCCGCGTCGTTGCCGCCCGAAGGCGCGCGCTCGTCCGCTCCGGTGCCCAACCGGGCAGAGGCAATAGATGCCACCAATGC
Organism: uncultured Chloroflexia bacterium; assembly: GCA_963724285.1. Lineage (GTDB taxonomy): Bacteria > Chloroflexota > Chloroflexia > Thermomicrobiales > UBA6265 > CAVRUD01. Next base: position 1,264 of record CAVRUD010000029.1, read on the forward strand.
CGAGAACGGCACGCAGGCTGCCCGGTTGGACGAGGTGTAGCGTCGGTTTCGCGTTGAAGCCATTCTTGTGACCGGCTGCCAAAACGACCGTCACTGCGCGAGATGGCATAACTTGACAGTCCTTAGGACCGGACTATAGTTCCGAATCTAGGCGAACCTATCCGTTGCGGCCAATACACAGGTCCGCCGCACGCATGTCTGCCCATCGGGAGAACGGTTCCGCCCATCGCGTGGAAATCCTGTCTCGCCTGGGCACCCGCGACTCCGGTAAATGAAGAGGGGTGACCGCCCGGATCGTGCGTTGAAAGGCGAATCGTTTGCGAGATCCGGCGCAGGGGCCGGGCTGGCGATCTTCTTCTTGTTCCAGCGGTTCTTTGTCGAAGGTGTGACGGTCGGCAGCTTCAAGTAGCGCGCCTTGTACCCCGCTGAAATCGGCGCGTCAGGGCGATATGAATATGCTGCGAGTGTTCGCTTGGTAGGGGCGGACCGGTGTGTCCACCCGGCCGCCGACACACCGGTTACCGGTTGGGGACGCCGATCCTGGACCGCGACGACGCGGTTGGTCGCCGGGCGGACACATCGGTCCGCCCCTACCGGTCGTGGCGCCGGGGCCAACTTGGAATACCGCTTTCTTGGGGGCAATCCGCTATTTGGAGCCGGTAACCACAGTTGCTCAATCCTGCGATAATCAACGGACGAAGAGACACTCCGATTTCTGGGACATACCAAGACAGAGCATTGGCGCCGCCCGACCGAACCGACCGTGGGATTGGGAACCCATGGCGGCGCGAATCGTCCCTGGAGGTACCGCGTGGTAAACGTGTTCGATGCCCGCCGCCTAGACCGCCTCGTCAGGCGCCTGGGCGAGATGCGCGCCTGGCGCAATGCCCGCGAAGTCGCCATCCCCGACTGGCAGTTCACGGTCGGCAGCGAGATCCGCCGCAGCGTCAAGCTGAAGGACTTCTGGCCGGTGAACGCCGGCCCGGTGAACTTCACCGCCCTGTCGAAGATCCCGGACGCCTGGGCGGGCGAGCCGGTCGAGCTCGAGCTGTGGCTGGGCGGCGAGGGCTTGGCGCGGATCACCATCGCCGGCGCGTCGGTGCTCCAGTCCGGGCTCGATCCGTTCCACTTCGCCTACCCGCTGGTCGATGCAGCGAAGGGCGGCGAGGCGATCGCGATCGAGGCCGAGGTGATGCCCAAGGGCATGTTCGGCACGCACGTCGCCGAACCCCGGATCGAACGCGCCCACCTCGTCATTCCCCATCAGGCGGTCCGCGCGCTCGAGCGTGACCTGACGATGATCCTCAACGCCTGCACCCAGCTAGGCGACCATGAGGTCGTTCCCCACCTGCTCACGGTTGTTGAAACCGCCTTCGACGGGCTGGCGGACGCCTGGCCGACGGACACCGACACGACGATCGCGCGCTACGTCCAGGGGTATGTCGATCCGCTCGGCGGCGGTGTGAACTCGGTCCAGGGTGGATATGCCGCCGAGGCGTACACTGTCCGAGCCGATCACCTCTCCATCTGGCAATTGCCGAAGCCCGCAAAGGGACTCGAACCGCTAGCGGCCGAGGCGGTCGCGGCGGTCGAGACCGCGCGGGAGGGGATCGCGGCAGCGCTCGATGCCCTCAAGGAGCGCTTCCCACCCCAAGGCGATCTTGCTCTGACGGGCCACGCCCACATCGATCTCGCCTGGCTCTGGCCGCTCGCCGAGACCCACCGAAAGGGGAGGCGGACGTTCTCGAGCGTCCTCGACCTGATGGAACGGTACGAGGACTTCACCTTCAACCAGTCGTCGGCCCAGCTCTATACCTGGATCGAGGCCGAGGACCCCGCCCTCTTCGAGCGCGTCAAGCAGCGCGTGGCGGAAGGCCGGTGGGAGCCGATCGGCGGTTCCTGGCTCGAGCCGGATTGCATGATCACCAGCGGCGAGGCGTTCGTCCGCCACCTGCTCTACGGCCAGCGCTACTTCGAGCAGACGTTTGGGAAGCGCTCGACGGTCGCCTGGTTGCCGGATGTCTTCGGGTTCTCGGCCGGAATTCCGCAGTTGCTGCGCGGGGCCGGCATCGGCGGGTTCTTCACGATCAAGCTAACCTGGAACGAGACCAACCGGTTCCCCCATGACCTTTTCTTCTGGGAGGGACTCGACGGTTCCCGGGTAACGGCGCACATGTTCCGCAACCTCGATCCCGCCCACGGCTACAACGGCAACATCGCGCCGCTGGACGTGCTCGGCACCTGGCGGGAGTCCGAAGGCAAGCGCTACCACCCCGACAGCCTCCTCGCCTTCGGTTGGGGGGACGGCGGCGGCGGCCCAAGCCGGCGGATGCTTGAGAACTACGCCCGGATCAAAGATTTTCCGGCGTTGCCCAGACTCCGCATGACCAAGATTGAGGACTTCTACGCCGCCCTTCCGGCCGAGGGATTGCCGGTTTGGGCCGGCGAGCTCTACCTTGAGTATCACCGTGGCACGCTCACGTCGCAGGCCAAGGTCAAGGCCCAGAACCGCCAGGGCGAACAACGCCTGCAGGAGGCGGAGGCATTCGCCGCGCTGGCGACGCCCTATGGCTTCACCGATCCTCGCAACGCCCTCCAGTCCGCATGGAAGAGCGTCCTCCTCAACCAGTTCCACGACATCCTGCCCGGCTCTTCGATTCACGAGGTGTACCAGGACGCCCATCGTCAGGGCGCCGAAGCGATCCAGACCGCTACGTTGGTGCGCGACGCGGCCCTGCGGCACCTGGGAGTCCTGGCCAGCGACACGCTGGAAGGCGACCGCGTTGTTATCGGCAACGCGTAGCCTGCACGCTCGTCCGCTGGAGGTGTCGCTGACCGCCCGCGATGGCACGGTCAAGCTCCAGGACGCCGACGGCGTGACAGTGCCGGTGCAGACGGTAGAAGACGGGATCCTGGCCTACGATCCGGACCGGACGATCCCTGGACTCGGCTGGTGCGTGCTCACCGCCGCTTCGAACAAGCGGCGGACGAAGCCGGTCGAGCCGGACGATCGGAGCGTGCGGGCGGCCAGACACGGCGATGGCTACCTCCTCGAGAACGACGAGATCCGGGTCGTGATTGGGGCCGATGGCACCCTCGACCGAGTGGTCGATCTGCTTGCCAATCGTGAGGTGCTGGCCGGCCGGGGCAATCAGCTCTGGGCCTACGTCGACAAGCCGCGCACGTACGACGCCTGGGACATCGAGGAGGACTACGAGCGCCAGGGCCAGGAGATCGGAAGCGTCGAATCGATCACCATCGTCGAGAACGGTCCCCTGCGGGCCGCGGTGAAGGTGGTCCGGACCTGGCGTAACTCGACGATCGTCCAGACCTACCGGCTGCTCGCCTGCTCGAAGCGGATAGATATCGCCACGAATATCGACTGGCAGGAGCGCACCACACTCATCAAAGCGCGGTTCCCGCTGGCGATCCACACCCGTGAGGCGACCTACGAAACCATGTTCGGAGTCGTGCGCCGCCCAACCCACCGCAACACGTCGTGGGATGCGGCCCGGTTCGAGGTCTCCGGCCACCGATTTGCTGACATGTCCGAGCCCGGCTATGGCGTGGCCCTGCTCAATGACGGCAAATACGGCCACGGCGCGATCGGCAACGAGCTCAACCTCAGCCTGGTCCGTGGCACGTTATACCCGGATCCACTTGCCGATCTCGGCGAGCACCACTTCACGTATGCCTTGCTCCCACACGTGGGCGATTGGACTACCGCCGGCGTTACCCGGCAGGCGTTCTGGTTCAACAGTGCGATGTCGGCGGTGCCGGTGCCGAGCAATCCGTCCGAAACCCCGTCCGATGCTTCCCTGCCGCCGAGCGGCGGTTTCGTGCGGTGCGGCGGGCTTGAACTCGGGTTGGGCAGCCTGAAGCAGCCGGAAGAGGGCGAGGGGTTCATCCTACGGCTCTATGAACCGCACGGCGCCCGGGGACTGGCCTCGCTGACGTTCCCAAGCGAGGTCAAAGGGGCCGAGCGGGTGACGCTCCTGGAGGAGCACGATGCCTCCGTTCTTGCGGAAGCGACAGAGCCGATCGTGGCGGGCGACACGATTCACATCTCCGTACGGCCGTTTGAGGTGCTGACGTTGCGGGTGGTGCTGTAGGGTACTCGTTGGGTAGGGGTTGTACCGTCCGGGCGTCGCCCGGGGCTCAAGACCCCGGGCTGAACCGGATAACCCCCCTGAAGGGGGCTGCCACGCCGGGGCCGTGCTCGGATCGCTCCTGCTTTCGCGCCGGGTGGCAGCCGGCTGATGAAGGTGGCGCAAACGATCGGGTGGCTTCGGGGGTCTCGGTGGCCGTGGGCGCCGCCGCTTACCCTGGCGCCCGGGGCTCACGGCCCGGGCTGAACCGGACAGCCTCTCCGAGGCTAACGGAATCGGGCGTTCTAGCCTCGGAGAGGCTGTGACGTTGAGCCCGGGCCGTGAGCCCCGGGCGGCAGGGGACACGCCGTCAACCGTCCCGAAGAGCGCTCTAGTTCAGGACTTCTTCAAGCACGGCAAGCAGCTCATCTACCTGTTGTTCTGTCCAGATCATCGGCGGGAGCAGACGTAGAGTCAGGTTGCCTGCCGCCAGGGTCAGCACGCCCCGCTCCTGCAGGGCACGCAGCGTAGGAGTGACGCGCTCCTTGAGGTCGATGCCGATCATCAGCCCGGACCCCCTGACCGCTCGGACCTTGGATGCGTTGAGATCGCGAATGCGCTCAAGGATCTCAGCCCCGATGCGCACGGCTCGGGCATAGAGGTCGCGCTCCTCCAGAGCGTTGAGCGTGGTGACGATCGCCCGGCAGGCGAGCGGGTTGCCGCCGAAGGTCGAGCCGTGGGTGCCTGGACCGGCCGCGCCGCTGATCGCCTCGGTGACCAGCGTCAGGCCGACCGGAAAGCCGTTGGCCAGGGCCTTCGCCGTGCAGATGATGTCCGGGGTAACCCCGGCGGCGACCGTCGCGAACGGGCTGCCGGTGCGGAATCCGCTCTGGATCTCGTCGACGATGAGCAGGACGCCGCGCTGGCTGGTGATCTCGCGCACTCCGGCCAGATAAGCCTCGCTGGCGGGCCAGATACCGCCTTCACCCTGGACCGGCTCCAGGATGACCGCGCCGGTCTCGTCGTCGATCGCGGCCTCGATGGCGTCAAGGTCATCGAAGGGCACATGGGTGGCGTGGAAGGGCAGCGGTTCGAACGGCGCCCGGTATTTGGGATCGGCGGTGACGGAGAGGGCGCCGAGCGTGCGGCCATGGTAGCCGCGTTTCAATGCGACAGCCTTGGTCTTGCCTGTTGCCAGCCGGGCCATCTTCAGGGCAGCCTCGATCGCCTCCGCACCGGAGTTCGAAAGGAATGCCCGGGACACGCCGGAAGGCGCGATCCGGGAGATCGCCTCCAGCGCCTCGGCCCGGACATCGCTGTAGAAGCTCTGGTGGCCGGTCGTCAGGGTGCGAAGCTGGTCACTGAGGGCGTCGGCGAACTCCGGGTCGGCGTGGCCGAGGACGGCGATGCCGTAGTTGCTCATCGCGTCGAGGTAACGGCGACCCTCGGTGTCGAAGAGGTAGGAGCCTTCGCCGCGGGCCAAGGCGATCTCGCGCTTGCCATAGAGGGGAATCTGCCCCTGTTGCTCAATCTGCTGGATGGTCGCGAGGTCAATCTGGGCTGTTGCCATCGTGAGGCGCCTTTCATTGCGTGGCGCGGACCGTCCAGCGGTCCGATGCGGTTCCAGTGATTCTACGCGGCGTGGCCTACGAGCGATGAAGTCCCAGCGCTTGAGGCAGCGCATCCAGCGAGTCGATGGCGACGGCGCCCTCCGGCAGAGGGAAACGCCCCGCGTGAAGGTAGCCCCACGGGCCGCGTTTGATGAAGACCGCCGTCATCCCGGCCGCGGCGGCCGGGGTTACGTCGTTGTCGATCCTGTCCCCGACGTAGGCGATCTGGCCCGGCTCCAGATCGAGTTCCTGGGCGATCCGGGCGAAGAATTCCGGGTTGGGTTTGGAGACGCCCCAGGACTCGGACGAGCCGATCATGTCGACGCCCAGATTCAAGTCGTGGAGCGCAGGCACGGCCCAGGCCGGTTGATTGCCCACGATGCCGAGCAGCAATCCCGCGGCCTTCAGCGTATTGAGGCAGGGAATGGCATCCGGATAAAAGTCGTTGATGGTGAAGTGCTCGTCCTCGCCGGCTGCACGACGGGCCTCGCGGGCGGCCGCGCGGTCGAATCCCGGCCGGATGTATTCGAAGACGTGGCTGTGATCTTCGCCTCGGGCGATCACGCCGCCGAGCACGCCGAAAAAGGTCAGGCGGGGGACGCCGAGCCAGTCCGCCCAGGGACCCCAGATGCAGGTTTCATCGACCAGCGTTTCGCCAAGATCAAAGACGACGGCTTCGAGTGCCATTTGGACGGTCCTCTCCAGGTCGCCGGACTGAACGCGGTTGCTCAACAGGTGGTCATCGTCTACGCCGTCTGGGCGTCGCCGGGAATATCCGGGACGCACGTGGGCGTCTCCGGGGCCAAGTCGGGACGCCGTTCCGGCCACGCCCAGGACTAAAGACCCCAGGCGACACCTGCACGGCGGCCGGATATCGCCGCGGCGTCCACCACCGGGCGACGCCGGGACGGCGCCCCACGGCCCGGGCGACGGGGACGCGGCGTCACGGATGTGCCCCCGGGCGAGCCAGACGGCGCTGGGTTCTTGTGGCTCGCACAAAGGAACCATCCCGATACGACGCGGCGATCAGAATGGAGGCCCGGAGCGACTGGTCGCTTACGCGCCCGAGGTGGTCCCCACCGTGGTCCGCACGACCGTGCCTTCGCCGGCCAGGGCGCGCCGCAGCGGCGCTTCGGCGCGGGCATCGGAAAAGACGACCCGTCCCACGCCGCGCTCGATTGCGCCAAGGGCAGCTTCAACCTTAACCACCATCCGACCACCGGCGGCGGCGAGGGCGCCTTCCGGCGAAGACGCGTCGATCTCGCGGATCAGGGTCGATTCGTCGTCCTTGTTCGCCAGCAGCCCCGGAGTATCGGAGAAGAACAGCATGCCCTCCGCCCCAAGGGCGATCGCCAGTTCCAGGGCCAGCTTGTCGCCGTCGACGTTGATCGGCACCCCTTCCTCACCTAAGGCAGGCGGCGTCAGCACGGGCAGGAAGCCGGCGTCCAGAAGCAGGCGCACGAGCGTCGGGTCGATCTGCTCGATCGTGCCCGCATGATCGTCGCGAAAGATGCGCGGCTTGCCGTCCTCGTTGCCGCGCAACATCGCCTTGCGCCGCCCAGATGCGATCTTGCCGTCCAGCCCGCTCAGGCCGACCGCGTTTACTCCGGCGGCCTGGAGGATGCCGACCAAGGTCTTGTTGACCTTGCCGCAGTAGGCCATCAGCATCGCGTCCATCGTGGCGCGGTCGGTGTAGCGGGTGACGCGACCTGAGTTTGACGTGATCATGCGGGGCGGCATGCCCAGCGCCCGGCTGAGCTGGCTGAACTCGGCGTTGCCGCCGTGGACTATGACGGCGGGCAGATTCAGTTCGGCGAGGTCCATCGCGAACTGGCGGTAGGCTTCATCGCCGATCGCGGCCCCTCCGCCAATCTTGATGACGTACATGGTTGGCTCCTGTAGATCGCCCTCACCCCCAACCCCCCTCGCCCAGGATTGGGAGAGGGGGGCTTTCCCCGTCCTTTCTCCCAGCATTGGGAGAGGGGTGGCCCTTTAGGGCCGGCCCAGGGTTGGGGTGAGGGCCGTCCCTTAGATCGGGTGGAGGCCGGTGAACTCGAGTCCGAGCGTCTCCGGGCAGCCGCAGCGGATGTTGAACGCCTGGACGGCCTGGCCGGATGCCCCTTTCATCAGGTTGTCGGTGGCGGCCAGGACGACGAGACGGTCGGAGTGCGGATCCCGCTCGAAGCCGACGTCACAGTAGTTCGAGCCGGAGAGGATCTTTGGTTCCGGGTAGCGGTGGATGCCGCTCGCCTCTTTGACGAGGCGCATGAACGGCTCGTCTTTGAAGGCCGGGCGGTAGATCGCCCAGATGTCCTTGTCGGTCAGTGGCTCCTTGAGGAAGACATGTGACGTCGTGAGGATGCCGCGCACCGCCTCGATCGCCGTGGCGGTGAAGGCGACCTGGGGCGCTACGCCGTCAACCGTCAACTCCTGGATGATCTCGGCGGAGTGGCGGTGGCCGGTTGGCTTGAACGACCGCACCACCCCGGAGCGTTCCGGGTGGTGCGAGCCGAGACCCGGACCGCCGCCCGAGCCAGATGAGCCGGTTTTCGCCTCGATGACCGCCGGCCGATCGGTGTCGACAACGCCGGCTTGATAGAGCGGGTACAACCCCAGGATGGCGGTCGTTGCCATGCAGCCCGCGCTGGAGATCAGGTTGGACTCCTTGATCTCCTCCCTGTGCAGCTCCGGTATGCCGTAGACGAAGTCGGCGAGTGCGTCCGGCTCGGAGTGCGGGTGGTCGTACCAGCGTGGATAGTCGTCTGGGTTGCGCAGGCGGTAGTCGGCGCTGAGATCGATCACGATCTCGGCCTTCTCCCGCAGGGTCGCCATCATGCCCATCGAAACGCCGTGGGGCAGGGCAACGAACAGGACGTCGCAGGGCTCGAGCTGCGCCACCGACGTGAACTTCATGTCGGTACGCTTGCGGAGATTGGGGTGGGTGGTACGGATGAATTTGCCGGCCTGTCGCTCAGAGGTGACCTGTTTCAGGCGTGCTTCGGGGTGGTCCAGCAGCAGCCGCACTAGTTCCCCGCCAGCGTATCCGGATCCTCCGACGACCGAGACCTCGCGCATTGTGACCTCTCCCACCTCGTTCTTACATGCCGGCGGTGCCGGCTGTACCGGCGACCAAGTCGCCGAACTGTTACTCGCCACCGATCGTTTTTCGCCCACGGTCCGAACGGATCGCTCGCTCAACCAAATAGCACGGGATGGGCACCCGAAACGAGGTTGTCCCCGTTCCGACGTGCCCGCGATCTCAACGTTGAGACGTGCGTCGATCGGTACGGGAAACTATACCCGCTTTCCGGCGTTTTCCGCCGGGGTATGGCCAAGTGCCGCCTTCTGGGAGGGGCTGGACATGACAGGGCTAGAACGGACGCCGTCGGTGCTTGTGCCGCTGATCGAGCAGTTGGCACGGCACAATGTGCGGTACGAGAGCGCCGCATGGATTGCGTACCCTTTGCCTCGAAGCTGTCACAGAGCCGGGCGAAAGACCTCGGCGCGTTGCCGGAATTGGAGCGGATCAGAGAGCGGCTCCGCACGCCAAGTGAGAACAGGTGAGCGGCGCATTGGGGGACCTCGGCACGATTTGACCGTGAAGCCGGTCGCCCTAAGGGGCCGGGTGAAGGCTTCATCGTGAAGGGGGCTGGGGTACACTGCGCCCCATCGGTGCGCAGACTCGACCGACTACGCTTCGCGGGATCGCCGGGTCAAGGGGGGATGCGCGGTGTTTGACGATCTAGCGCGCGCGGTGCCGCTGATCGGACTGGCCTACGCGATTGGATGCATTGCGACCGGCTACTATCTCGTCCGGCTCCGGACCGGGTCCGACGTGCGCCAACAGGGCAGCGGAAGCTCCGGCGCGACGAATGCGATGCGCGTACTTGGGCGTGGCGCTTTCGCGGCGGTCTTCCTCATCGATGTCGCTAAGGGTGCCTTGGCCGTCGCCCTCGCCCGATGGTTGGACCTGGGGACCGTCGCGGTCGCACTGGCCGGGGTGGCCGTCATCGCCGGGCACATCTGGCCCGCGCAGCTTGGATTCCAGGGTGGCAAGGGGGTGGCGACCGCCTTCGGGGCCGCCCTGGCGTTCGATGCCTGGATCGTCCTGGCCGCCCTCTTGATCGCAGGTTTCGCGTTCGTCCTGGGTATCCGCTTCGTCATGGCCGGGCTGATCGGCACGACGCTGACTCCGATCGTGGCCGTCGCCGCCGGGCGGTCGGGTGAGACCGTCATCGGGTTCGCATTGATGGCGGCGCTTGTCTTGCTCGGCCACCGGCGGAACATCGCTGGGGTTCTGGCACGTCACGAGTCGGTGATGCGCCGCGGTCAAAACCAGCCTCGTGGGATCGGCCGGCAGGGCGCGGCCCTGGTAAAGGGCAAGACTTCGTGACCGCTGTGACCGCGCGTGCCAGGGTTCGTGGCGGAACCGAGCCGAACTATGTCTTCCGGATTGCCTCGGAGCCGTGGGAGTTCGAGCAGATTCACCGGCTCAACTACAGAACGTTTGTCGAGGAGATTCCCCAGCACGCGCCAAACGCTGACGGGAGCCTGGTCGACAAGTTCCACGCCGAGAACACCTACATGATCTGTCTCCACGGGGACGAGCTCGTGGGGATGATCGCCGTCCGGGGCAGGCGGCCGTTCTCGCTCGACCAGAAGCTGCCGAACCTGGATGAGCTGCTCCCGCCCGCTACCCGCATCTGCGAGTACCGGCTACTCTCGGTCGCACCTGGACACCGGAAAGGCCGCGTCTTTGTCGGCCTGTTGGCCGAGGTCGCCCGGTATTGTCTGGAGAAAGGGTACGACCTTGCCCTGATCTCCGGCACGACCAGGCAGGCCAAGCTCTACCGCCACATCGGATTCGAGCCGTTCGGGCCTCTCGTCGGTACGGGCGACGCCGTCTTCCAGCCCATGTACCTGACACTGGCAACGGCCGAGCGGCGCATCGTCGACTTGCTCTCCGAGCCGTGGGCGCGGTTCGGCCATAGTAAGCCAGCCGCGAACGGCCGCTCTGAGCTTGTAACCACGAACGGCAACGGCACCGGGCGAGCCCCGGTTAACCTGCTGCCTGGTCCGGTTCAGACCTCGGCAGCCGTGCAGGCCGCCTTCGCGGGCATCCCGATCTCACACCGGGCCGAACACTTTGCCGAGTTTTTCATGGAGACGAAGAATCAGCTCCGGAGCATAACCCGGGCCGACCGGGTCGAGGTGCTGATGGGGACCGGTACCCTGGCGAACGACGTCGTCTGTGGCCAACTCTCGTTGCTTCCGGGCAGAGGCATCGTCATGTCTAACGGCGAGTTCGGCGACCGGCTCATCGACCACGCCCAGCGATTCGGGCTCGACTTCGCACCGGTCAGAGTGCCATGGGGTGAGTGTTTCGATCTCACCGCCGTGGCGGATGTGGTCCGGGGCAGCCAGCCGGTGAGTTGGCTCTGGGTCGTCCACGGTGAAACATCGACCGGAATCCTCAACGATATCGCTGGGCTGAAGCGGATCGCCGCTGAGCATGGGATCCGACTGGCGGTCGATTGCATCAGCACAATCGGCACGGTGCCGGTCGATCTCACCGGGATCTACCTGGCGTCAGGTGTGAGCGGCAAGGGGCTGGCCTCGTTCCCGGGTCTGTCGTTCGTCTTTGCCGACCATGAGGTCGCTCCTGCCCCCGACAGGCTGCCCCGCTACCTCGACCTCGGAACCTACGCCGCCAACGATGGGATTCCCTACACGATTTCGTCCAATCTTGTCCTCGCCCTGCACGCGGCCCTCGGGGAGATCGACGAGCACACCCGATTCGCGGAGATCGCCGGGCTGTCGGCGGTGGTGCGGCACCGGCTCGAAGCAGCGGACTTGACGATCGTCGCGCCGCCGGACCATGCGGCGCCCGCGGTCCTGACTGTGGCGTTACCGCCCGAACTCGACTCAGATCGTATCGGTGCGCGCCTGCGCGACGCGGGCTTCCTGCTGAGCTACCAGAGTCGCTACCTGCTCGAACGCAACTGGATTCAGGTCTGCCTGATGGGTAGCGGCATCCGGGCCGCGGATCTCGACTACCTCTGCGAGATCCTGCCTGGGCTGGTAGCCTCGTAGGGCCCTCAAGCGCCGGCCGGCGGCACAGCTCTTGTATGACGAGCCCTGCTGCCCGGTGCGATCAGGCCGTGGCGGCACCTCGGTTTTCAGGATTTTCGGAGATAAGCGTGGAACTGCCAAATCCCCTGATCCAGCCCGGGATCGCAGCGATTATTCGGGATTCCCGGGGCCGGGTCTTGCTGCACTTCCGCCGGGACGATGGCGGTTGGGCGCCGCCCAGCGGCACCGTCGAGTTCGGCGAGGATCTGTGGACGGCTTTCCGGCGGGAGGTGGCGGAGGAGACCGGGCTGGAGGTTGCCTGCGAGCGCCTGATTGGCGTCTACTCTGATCCCGGGTTTCAGGTCGTCAAATCCCCGGACGGCCGCCATTTCCACTGGGTAACCTGCGTGTTTGCCTGTGATCACGCTGGGGGCGAGTTACGTGGCTCCGACGAAGGGCTGGAGTGGCGCTGGTTCTCGCCGGATGACCTGCCGGACGACCTCCTGTCCTATGCCGCTGCCTGGCTGGGAGACGGCCTGAAGGAAGGCGATGAGGTCGTCGTCCGCTAAGGAACGCTGCCGGACTTCGCCGCGATGGTGCGCTCGTAGAGGTCGATGACGCGGGCCGCAATGATCGACCAGGCGTAGGTGGCGGCGGTGGCGCGACCAGCCGCCGCGCAGGCGGTGGATAGTTCCCGGTCAGTTAGCAGCCGGATGGCGGCGTGGGCGAGGGCATCAGGATCTCGCGGGGGCACGAGCAGGCCCTCGCGTCCATCGGTCATGACCGAGGCATAGCCGGGGATCTTGCTGGCCACGACCGGCAGTGCGCTGGCCATCGCCTCCAGGAGCACGATCCCGAAACTCTCGTTGTCGGTGGATGGGGCGCAAAAGAGGTCGGAACCAGCAAAGTAACGTGGAAGATCCTCGGCTGAAACCTGCCCGGTGAAGGTGATGCCTTCCCGGCCGATCGCGTCGAGGAGCTCGGCGTGACGGCCAGCGTCACCGTCGCCAACGACGGTCAGTCGGCAACTGGGGATCGCTGCGCGAATCGCGGGGAATGCCCGCAGCAGATCGGATAGGCCCTTGCGAGGCTCGTCGTGGCGGCCAACGAACAGGATGCGAGGGGACTCATCGCTGCCCTCATTTGGCTTTGCCCGGTCAGGTCGAAACCGGTCGATGTCGATCCCGTTGGGGATGATGGTGTACTCGCCGGGGAAGTAGGTGCCGATGAAGCGTGCCGCCGGTTCGGACACCGCGATCCTGGCGTCCAGGCGGCGAACGGCCGGACGAAAGACCGGCGCCAGGGCGCGATACCAGGCGCTGCCGTCTCGGTAGGCGTGAAACGTCGCCACGTTGGAAGTCCGCGAGGCAAAGAGCGCCATCCAGGTCAGAGCTGGCGTGAGCGGGGCGTGGACGTGGACAACGTCGAACTGTTCGCGCCTGAGGAGGCGGCGGGCCTCGCCAAATCGGGTGAGATCGAGCGTGATCCGCGCCCTTGAGCCGTTCGTGGGGAGTGTGAGCGCTCGTCCGATTTCGTGGACGCCGACGGCGTCGGCCCGGCGGATCGCCCTGGGGTCGGCCTTCGGGGTCAGCGTCGTGACCTCATGGCCAAGACGGGCGAACTCCTGGCCGAGGTGGATGACGTGTTCGGCGACGCCTCCGGGGCGGGCCAGATCGAACGGGGTGACAAGCGCGATCTTCACGCGTCGGAGTCTACTCCGTCCACTTGATTCGCCTCGCCCCGAGCGACGTCGATGCGTAGAGCGTCGAGAAGCGCGTGCGCCAGTTCTGGGTGCCGTCTCCACTGCCGCCCCCGGGAATGATGGGTGTTGCAGAGTTGATCAGGTGTTGTCGGGAGCATGAGTGTCCTGGGCGCCGCCGCGTACCCTGCCGCCCGGGGCTCACGGCCCAAGGTTGGCCCGGGCTAAACAAAACAGCCTCTCCGAGGCTAGAACGCCCGGTTCCGTTAGCCTCGGAGAGGCTGTCATTCTTAGCCCGGGCCAACCTTGGGCCGTGAGCCCCGGGCGGCAGCGGATCTGGCCTGTCCCGTCCCATTCCCGCTCCCGCAAACCAGCGATCAATTCCGTAACCTCCATCTATCCCTGGCGACGCCGAGATGGCGCTACCTTTTCTGACGAGCGCACTACGGGACCCTGGTCCAGGCCGCACCGATAAGCACCGGGCAAACCGCGTCGCCGACCGCGGCCGCTTCGTCGAAAAGACGTCGGCTGAAGGTGTCGATCTCAAGGTCGACGTCCGTGATTACCCCGGTACGTTCCGCCGCCGGAATCAGGCTGCGCATCGCCTCGATCGGCCAGCGAAGGCGAGACTCGTAAGGCCCAGGGATGGGGACGCCTTCAACCCACTGTGCCGGCGCCGGGAGGCCCGCCTCCTGGAACGTCGCATAGAGGCGGACCCCCATGTCGAGGTGAAAGCCGCTGCGCCGCAGCGTTTCGTTGAGCACGGCGCACAGGCGCAGGAATTCTGGACGGGAGGGCGATGTGACCGGCGAGTCCAGGATCACCAGCTCGGCGAAGGCAACTCTTCCTCCCGGGTGAACCTGGCGGGCGAGCTGGCGAACCGCCGCCGTCGGGTCAGGTTGGTGGCTGAGTATGAGGCGGCCAACGACCGCGTCGAACGGCTCCCGGGCTTCGTAGCTTGCGATGTCCGTCTCTTCAAAGCTGAGCTGTGCAAAGCCGTTGGCTTTCGCCCGGGCGCGGGCAATGGCCAGTGCCTCGTTCGAACGATCGATGCCGACCACGCTCCCGTGCGTGCCGACATACTTGGCCGCCAGGACTGAGACATCGCCGGTGCCGCATCCAGCGTCCAGCACGCGCATGCCCGGACCAATGCCGGCGTCGCGGAGCAATCGTTCCGTATATGCCCGCAGGACCTGCCCCGGGCGTCGAGGCGCTGCAACTCGGAGGGTGCATGCCCGAGGATGTAGGTGCTTGTGCGTTCGGGCGCGACAGTCTGTGTCATCTCAATGCTCCCGGTCTAGCCGGTGTCTCGTCACCGCTGAATCGCATGCTGACCCGGAACCGGGCCGCACGTCTCCATGGTGGCGGCGACGGCCCAGGGAAACCACGAAGATCCGGAAGCACCACCCACGCAAGTACCCACATCTTTAGAGCCCACCAGCATGCGGGATCGGTCAAATGGGCTCAGCGCCCCGCGCTCGTGGACGCCCATCCCGGTGTATCCGCGAAAATACCGTTCCATCTCCCAACGAAATCGGCTTGAAAAAACCCTGCATTTGCCCGAGGCGCTCGGCTGCTCCCGGCGGGCATCCTCATGCACTGACCCGGCCGATTGGTGGCCCGGCAGCACGATGTATGGAGGTGTTCACCGTGGAAAGTTCGACGAACCTCCGGATGACCTACTTACTCGCAAAGCTGTTGCAACTGGAGCACTTCCGCGGCAGTTAGCGGCTATCAGTACCCACCGGGATGAACGGTTCGGCCACTAACCAATCGCCGCGCCGAACGCTGTTGGTACGAGCAAGTAGGTGGTTGGAACCGAAGGTAGATGACTCATGAGGACGATCTCATCGCCAGCATGTCTCGCCGTGTACAGCGAGTTCGTTGCGCAGCGGTATGGGCGGAACCGGGCAGCACCCTGCGTCGCTCCGGACAACAGTTTCACGCCCATGCCGCGCGCGGAGTCTCGGGGAAGCATCAACCATGATTCACGACCAATACCTGAACACGATTACACGCAATCCGACCGTGAACGGGGCGGTTCGGCAGCTCCAATGTGGCATACGAGGGACGGTGATTCGGCCCGGCGACGTTGATTACGACCGGGCAAAGCGGGTCTGGAACGCCAGCGTTGTCCATGATCCGGTGGCCGTAGTTCGTCCCCGCGACGAGGCCGACATCGCCCAAGCGGTGCTCACTGCTCGGAATGCGGGGCTGCCGCTGGCTGTCCGGAGCGGCGGACACAGCTCGGCTGGGTATGGCACCGTCGAGGGCGGCGTCGTGATCGACCTCTCCGACCTCAGGGGGATGTCCGTTGATGCGCGGGAGCGTACTGCCTGGGTACAGCCCGGCTTGACCTGGGGTGACTACTCACGGCAAGCGCACGAATTTGGCCTTGCCACGCCTGCCGGCGATTCGGGCAGCGTCGGCGTCGGCGGGCTCACCCTCGGCGGCGGCGTAGGCTGGCTCGTCCGCAAGCACGGGCTTGCGATTGATAGCCTGCTCTCGGCCGAGGTGGTCACGGCGGATGGACGGCGAGTGACCGCCAGCAGCGACTCCCACCCCGACCTGTTCTGGGCGCTCCGCGGCGGTGGCGGCAACTTCGGCATCGTGACCGGCCTGCGGTTTCGGCTTCATCCCGTCGGAACCGTTCTCGGAGGCGCCATCGTCTACCCCGCGACGGACACCGTGCTGCGCGAGCTCGTCGAGGTTGCGAGGGCCGCGCCGGACGAACTGACCGCGATCAACCTGGCGATGCCGGCGCCACCTTTCCCCTTTATCCCTCCCGAGATCCATGGACAACCCGCCGTCATCATCCTCTTCTGTTATGCGGGGGCGACCGATGATCCGGGCGCCAGGCAGCGAGCCATCGAACCGATTCGCGGCCTAGGCGGTCAGACCCCGCTGGCCGAGATGGTGGAACCGATGCCCTATCCAGACCTGTTCAACTTCACGGTTGTCGGCGCGATCAGCCGGGCGCACGCGTTGCGCGCCGGGTTCATGCACGCGCTGGATGACGCGACGATCGATGCCGTCCTCGACCACATCGGCCGCCCGACATCGCCGATGAGCTTTGTCCAGCTCCGTGTGCTTGGGGGAGCGATGGCGCGGGTGCCGGCGGACGCAACCGCCTTCGCCCATCGCGATAAGCCGCTCCTTATGATGGCGGCAAACGCCTGGGATGATCCTGGCGATGGGCACAGGCACGTCGCGTGGGTCGAGTCCCTCTGGCGGCAAATCGCCCCACGGACAGACGGTGCCTACGCCAACTTCCTGGAGGATGAGGGCGAAGAACGCGTGCGGTCGGCGTTCACGCCAGAGTCGTACGCCCGCCTTGCCGAGGTGAAGCGCCGTTACGATCCGGACAACCTCTTCCGGCGCAATCCCAACATCCGCCCGGGGTAGTCGCGGGTCACGGCTTGCGGCCGACGACCACGAAGCCGGTCAATGTGGCAAAGAAGCGGCCCGCGCGGTCGGCCTCCTCCACCTGAACTTGCCACGCTTCTCCAACGGCCGCTGTGATTGTTCCCGTGCGGACCAATGTCTCAAGGTGGCGCTTGATCCCGGCGATGCCGTCGATGACGGCGAACTCCGTGGTCGTGAACGTGAGCGGGTGGACATCGACATCGACCAGTCCGACCTTGCGGAAGAGACCGTGATGCCGTCGCCCCATCGTGCCGTTCTGGGTGGCGTCCGCAACCGCCTCCCGGATGCGGCGCGTTGTGGTCAGGTCGGTGGCGTCGAGGGCGAGCGTTTCCCAATCGGGGTCCATCACGACGACACGCCGCCCCCGCTTAACGACGCGAACAAGCTCAGTGAGGGCGCGCTCGGGGTCCTCGACGTGCTGCAGGGTGCGGTCGCAGCGCACGCCGTCGAACGAATTGTCCGGGAACTCCAGGCGACGGATATCCCCCACCACAAACTCCACAGGGAGTCCGGGCTCGGTCAATCGGCTCCGCGCTTCGGCGACCATCGTCTCGCTGTTGTCGAGGCCGACGACTTTGCCGGATGGGCCGACGAGCCGCGCGATGGCGCAGGCGTCGTCGCCGGTGCCGCAGCCGGCGTCGAGGATTCGCGCGCCGGCAAGGGGTTCGAGCAGGTCGCGCATCCGGCGCTTGTAGGCCTGGATCACATCCTCCGCATTCGCCGCGTCGAGGTAGCGGACGAAATCGGCCGGATCCTCGGTCCGGTCGACGCTTTTCCATTCTCGAGTGGAACTCGCTCTTGATGCTGGCACGTCGTCCTCCTGCGGGGTTTGGCCCGAGATCACGGGGCGGAGACACCCGGCGGACGTTGCCGGGTGTTTCCGTAGAACCCAGGCAGGAGTAATGCGTCAGTTGCATGAACCGTCAGGCGTCGCGGCGGACGGCGACCGCCGGCATCCCTTCTAGCGATTCCGTCCGGTGTCCGTTTTCCATTAATCCGGCGCGGTGGTCGCGGCTGGCGCTGCCGACCGCCAGGACATAGTCGACGATCCGCGCCGGAATGTTGACTCCGGTGGTGTCGATCGAGTTGCGGAACTCCATCGTGTAGTTGACCTCGTTGACGAGGATGCCACGCTCGCTCTCGAGCAAATCGACGGCGACAATCCCGCCGCCCACCGCGGCGGCAGCCGCCCGCGACAACTCGTCGATCTCCGGTGTGACGGGGCAGTTGCTGGCGGCGCCGCCCCGGGCGGTGTTGGTGATCCAGTGGGGCGAATCGCGGTAGATCGCGCAGATCGTTTCGCCGTCGACAACGAAGGAGCGGATGTCGCGGCCGGGCTTACGGACAAATTCTTGAACGTAGAACGCGCCGTGGTGAAAGGATCCCAGCGTGACCTTGTGCTCCAGCAGGGCTTCCGCCGCGTCGCGGTCGTTCACCCGAGAGAGCAGCCGTCCCCAGGAGCCGACCGCCGGCTTGAGCACGACCGGGTAACCCATCTCCTCAATGGCCTCTAGGGCCGATTCCGGCGTGTAGGCCACGACGGTCCGAGGCGAAGGAACGCCGTTCCGGATCAGGGTGGCAGACGTGAGGATCTTGTCGCCGCAGATGTTGGCGACGTCGTAGGTGTTGACGGTGGGAATGCCCCAATCCTGCAAAATCCGGAGCGTGTAGAGAGCGCGCAGATGGTTGATCGCCCGCTCCAGCACGACATGGCACTCGCGCAGGGGGTGATGCGGATCGGCGAGATCGAGCCGCAGGTCGCGGTCGTCGAACCGGACGACGCGCGCCCCCCGGGATTCGAGGTCTGAGAGCAACAGCTTCTCCTCGACCCGCACCCGCGAGAGCAGTATCCCAACCGTCAATCCTGAAAATGCTTGGCCAGACACGGTGCACCTCCGAAAAATCAAAGAGCCTCCATCCCAAAGGACGGAAGGCTCTGCTCCGTGGTGCCACCTTTGTTCGCCGCCCCCTCGCGGGCGCGGCCTCGGCGGGTAGGGCGGCGCGACTGACGCCAACCTACACCTGTGCTCGCTAACGGGAGCACCCGGCCGGGTCTACTAGGGACGAAGCGATCAGCCTCAGATATCAGCCGTCAGCCCATCGTGACTGCTGATGGCTGAATGCTGGCGGATAGCTCGTTCCCGTTCTTCCGGCGGCTCAGGGGTCTTCTCTGGCCGGGTGGCTCTCCGCGGGCTTTCCACCAACCGCCCGCTCTCTGTGGCGCCGATCCCGACCGTACCTGTCCCCGTCGGAGCCGTTACGGTCAAGAGACTACGCAGTTATGGTCAATGTGTCAACGCTCAGCCGAACTCGACTTTTGGAACCGTCTTACCGCCTGCGCTTTTTCGGGCGGGGTTTCGACCGCTGGTTCGCCGGGCGAGGTCGGGCATCGGCGATGGCAGGAGTTTCTGGGACACGTGCGGAAGCCGGTTCGGGCTCCGCTGGTGGAACTGGGGTGATTCCGTGCTCGGCCAGCCAGGCGAGCGCATCGGTGACAACGCGGAGGTCGGTCTCGGTGTTCCAGCGCTCGGCGGCGGACTCATCGCGCTCCAGCGCCTGATACCACCGGTCGTAGCCCTTGGGGTGGGTAAAGGCGGCCTGGAGGCGGGTGCGCAGCCTGCCCTCCGGCAGGCCCTCGGTAAAGGCGAGCATCGCGGCGTACTGGCGCTCGCCGGTCGCTTCGGGCACGCGGAGGTAGCGCTCCGGCTTCCCTTCCAGCGTCTCGCGGAGGACACGGGATTCGGGGGCATCGCCGGGCGGCACGATGAGCACATCGCCCCGCTCGGCGTCGAGGAAGAGCGGTCCCGGCGGAACCAGCTCAAAGGCGGGGACCAGCTCGTTCAGATCGATCGGCAGTGGCCGTAGTGCCGGATCGGGCGGTGGAATGTCGAATTGGGACAGATCGTTGTAATCAGCCCCTTCCAGCCCGAGGGCGTCAAGAATGCCTTCCACCGCCGCCGGCGGCAAGAAGCCGAACGGTGAATTGAGGGCCGGACCGAGGCCGGCCAGACCTTCGCCCAGGGGCCCCAATTCGCCGTACCAACCGTCGTCTTCGCTCTCGTCGTCCTCGATGTCGTCGTCAACGTCGTAGGCGCCCTCGTCCTCGTCTAGCGGCGGGTACTGCACCGGGTCATCGCCTTCGCTGGCGACGATGCGCGGGTAGTTGCCACCGTCGGCGGGGACGATCTGCTCGACCTTCAGCTCGTGCATCCAGTTGTCGCCGAAGTCGAAGACGTACGAGAAGGTTTGCTTGAGTTGGAGCTCAAGCTCGGCCAGGATGACGTCCTCCGGTCCCGGCGGTACGACGCCGGTCCAGGGATCACCGAGATCGACGGTCGTCAGCGGGTCGTGGCGGGGACCGAACGAGAAGGCCCAGAGGTGGTCGTCGTCCCAGCCGAAGGCGTTCTGGATCGCGTTGTGAACATCCCAGAGGGTCTGGTCGTCGCGTACATCGATGGTGCGCGAGGTGCCGGGGAGATTCAGCAGCTCGACTTTCAGTGTGACCGCCTGGACGACATCGGTTGCGGCGGGAGCGGCGGGCATGATCCAGCCGTCCAGGTCCGGAGCGAGACCGTCCACGATCTGATCTTTCGACGGCATCGTCTCTGGCGAGAGCTTCAACTCTGTTCGGACCCGCTGTTCTTCCCGGATCCAGGGGGCGAGGATGCGATCCTGGAATAACCTGGCGAGGGCTGGCGTCAGATCCGGGCGGTAATCGATCCGCCCGAAGTCGGTCATGGCGAAGCGAGGGTAAGGGGAGAGCATCAGGGCCGGTAGCGGGTCCGGGGCCACCTCGCCGGCGTACGGGGCGCGGACCAAGAGACGCAGGACGAGCATGTCGATCGAGATGCCCCGATCGTTCCCCTTCATCGCCTCGCCCGCCTCGGCCCGCGCTGCGTCCGATGCCGCGCGGACGGCCTCCGGGTCGAGTTCGCTCCGGCTGATGGCGGTGACGCGGTAGCGTCCGGCCTCGCCGTCCTCGCAGCGGACGAGGATCTCGTCGGCCCCGGCGGCGCGACGTGCGTCCCACCACGTCCAGAACGGGGCGGCAAGCTTGAGGATGCCGTACGGGCCTTCACTGTAGCTCAAGCTGAGTCGCTTCGTGGCCGGGGGCACGATGATCTCGGGGCCGTCGTCGAGGATGAGACGAGGGTCGCGCGGTTGCTCGCTGTAGCCAAATCCCGGCCACAGCAGCCCGATGAGCTCCGCTCCGACGGCGACATATCCGCCCTTGATGGACGTCAGCCGCAGCCGGTCGCGCACGGCGGCGCCGTTGACGGCGGTCCGCGTGTATACGTACGAGCCGCGCGCCGGGCTGGTGATCACGGGGTTGTAGCTGACGACGCCGCGGACAGAGTTGCGGGGGTCTTTGGCGGTCAGCTTGACGCGTTTCTTCAGTTCCTCGCCAATCTCGGCCGTCGTCATCGGCCGCCCGGCCTCGCGCAGGATATCTCGAACAGCTTGCTCGGTAGGACTTGCCATGGTAGGAGCGATCCTTTCCGGTACGCGGTTCGTTGCTATGCTATCACCCATGAATGACGCGACAATCTTCCTCGCCAAGGCGGAAGCCTCGCTAGCCGGGGCCGAACGCGAACTGCAGCAAGGAAGGTTCGACAACTGCGCAAACCGCAGCTACTACGCCTGCTTCCAGGCGGCGGTAGCCGCGCTGATCCAGGCCGGCTTCGGGCCATCAGGGAAAGACGGGGACTGGTCCCATTCCGCTGTGCAGACACTGTTCGTCGGAGAGCTGATCAATCGAGGAAAGCGGTATCCTGCGAGCATACGGTCGACGCTGGTGCACAACATGAGGCTTCGGCACGATGGTGACTACAGTACCGCTAACGTCGGTGAGGTCCAAGCGCGACGGGCCGTTTCTCGTTCGCGGGACTTCGTCGCGGCGGTTCGGGCAGGACGGCAGGATTCACGATGACACAGCACACCACGGTTTCCGATGAGGATCGGATCCAAAGCGCGATCGAGACGCTAAAGGGCCTCATCGCCGCGGCGTACCCAGAGGCCACGTTTGCCGTCTTCGAGCACGATGACCCGCCCGGCACCTACCTGCGGGCGACTGTTGACGTGGACGATACCGATGATGTCTTCGCCGTGGTTGTCGACCGCCTCTTGGACATGCAGGTGGATGAAGGATCTGCCCGTTTACGTCTCGGTCCGGCCCCCAAGATGGCGGATCGAGGCGATGTACGAGGAGCACATGCCGAAGACGCGAGGAACGCGAACGCGCGACCGCGGGGGTCGCTTAACCCGGCAAGCTCGAAACCCCCGGCCGATTGGTCGTCGCCAGTCGCACCGACTCTTCAACGATCTCGCCGGCGATGTCGACGTCGGTGGTGGTCATGAGGCCTTTGAATTCGCCGCCGGAGTTGACCTCCACCACCTGGAGCCCGTTCGGGGTTTCGAAGAGGTCGACACCGGCGAGCCTGGCGCCGACCGCGTCGCAGGCGCGGAGGGCGAGTTCCTCGATCTCGGCCGTTACGGCACATGGGAGCGACACGGCGCCACGAGCGGCGTTCGTGATCCAGTGGTCAGAGGAGCGGTAGGAGGCGGCCAGCACCCTGTCCCCGACGACGTAGGCGCGGATGTCGCGGCCGGGCTTCTCCACGAACTCCTGGACATAAAAGATCTCGTGCTGGACCGAGCCATGGGCCTGCTTTTGAGCAAGGATGCTGGCCAGTTGCTCCGGACCGTTGATCTTGGCGAGGAGGCGGCCCCAGGAGCCGGACACCGGCTTGAGTACCACCGGATACCCCAGGGTTTCGCAGGCCCGGCGGGCGGCATCCAGCGAGTAGGTCAGGAACGTGCGCGGCGTGGGCACCCCGGCCGATTCCAGGGCGAGGCTGGTTCGCGCCTTGTCGTCGCAGAGGGCAACCGCCGCCGCCGAGTTCAACGTCGGCACGCCCCAGCGCTCGAGGGCGTACAGGGTGTATCCCCCGCGGGTATGGGCCACGCACCGGTCGAGCACGACATCGACCGCGAGGCCGCTGTCGGCGGGTTGTGGCGCCGCGAAATCGAGGACCAGCTCGCGATCGAGCAGGGGAGTCACGTCCAGTCCGCGGTTCGCGCGCCGCCGCCAGAATGAGCTTTTCTTCCGGCCGCAAATAGGTCAGCAAGACGCCAAGACGTACCATTTAATGTCCTCAAACGATACCCGCCGTCGTCCGTCGTAGGGGAGGGTCCCGTGCCCTCCCGATGCCCAACCCAGGAGGGCATACCCGTGCAGGCCGTGCCGGTTATCGTCCTGCGGACGATGGGAGGGCACGGGACCCTCCCCTACATCGACACTAAAACTCCCGCGAGCACGCGCACGGCCCGCAGGTACTCATCCAAAACGATACGCTCTTCCGGCGTGTGGTCAAGTGCCGCGTCCCCAGGTCCGTAGGCGACGATCGGGCATTTCCACACCGGTCCGACGACCGTCATGTCCGAGGTGCCGAGCTTGAGCGTAAAGCGCGGCGTTCCACCTTCCGCCCGGATCGCACGGAGGAACGGCGGCACCAGGGCCGACTTTTTATCCGAGCGATACCCCTCTTGCAGACCGTTGATAAGGAGGTCGGCGTTGCCTGCCAGCGACCGGATCGTGTCAAGCAACTCGGCGGTGTCGACACCCGGAGGAAGGCGCATACCGATCGAGAGGGTGGCCGTGTCGTAGAACCCGTCCGTCTCCGTGTTGAACGAGCGCAGGCCCGGGCCGAGCATCGTGAAGGTGCTCGGCTTCTCGACGTTGCGGCGCTCGGCCTCAGCGGTCAGGGCGTTCCAGAAGCCGATTGCCTGCTCCGCGACCGACTCACCCGGCCCGGCCGTGTGCCGGCCCGCCTGGCGCAGGGAGTAGTCCAGGGAGACCGATCCACGATAGCCCAGGCAGACGGCATCCCAACCACTGGGTTCGCCGATGACACAAAGGTCCGGCGCGGGCCAGGTCGCGACCTGGGTCGCTCCCGGTGACCCGATCGTCTCCTCACCCACGGCGCCGACGACCGTGACCCGAGCTTTCAGTTCCGGCGCGGCCAATGCAGCCGCTGCGGCGAAGGAAGCGAGCGGACCCTTAGCATCGACCGAACCGCGTCCGTGCAGGACGCCGTCCTCGATCCGGACCGGAATGACGCCCGGAACCGTGTCGATATGCCCGAGGAGGACGATGTGCCTGGGGCCGTCGCCGGTGCGGCCGATGGCGTTGCCGGCGGCGTCGATCTCCGTTTGCAAGCCACGGGCAGCCATCTGCCGGCAGAAGTCGGCGACCACGGCTGCTTCGTTTCCGGATGTGCTGGGGATCGCGACAAGTCCCTGGAGCAGATCGATGTCGCCCTGGACATCCTGACGCCCGGCGAGCGTCTCAGGCGATGAGGGCGACACCACCCGTCACCTCCCGCCAGAGGTTCGGATCGGAGGCGACCGCGACGATCTCAACCGGCACGTCGTCGGATTGGAGCGGAGCGAAGGCCGCCGCGGCCAGCCTAGCGATGGCGTCGGCGGCGGTGGTCGATCCGAATGCGGCCATCCCCCGGAATTCCGGCACCGGCTGCACGTCCCAGACCACGATCTCGCCGTCGATCATCGCCAGCGTCACGCCGATGATGTCGGCGTTCAGGGCGCGAGCCGTCGCAACCGCGAGAGGGGTGATTTCCGGCTCGACGGCGACCCAGGAGGCGTCGGTGGCGGCGACTGCCTTGCCGCCCACGACGAGAACCGTGGTCGTATCGCCCGCGGCGGGCACGCCCGCCTGTATCACCGCCACCCGCTCGCTTATCCCACCAAGGACTTCCCGATGCTCGAACACAGCCTCGGCGGTGTCCTGGTCGTGCAGGGTCACGGCGGGCTCATCGGTAGCCAGAGGTAGGAGCGTGGCCGGAAAACCCAGCCCGACCAGGGTCGCTATCGCCGCGTCATCGTCGGTGGCCAGGAACGCCTCTGGGCGAGGAAGCCCTGAGGCGGCCAGCGTCGCCGCGATGACCGCCCTGCTCCCGGTCGCGGCCACGCCCGCGCTCAACACGGTGGCGCCGAGTCCCCGCCAAACCGGGAGCACGGCAGAGGCCAACGTCCGGTTCTGGCAGCGGTCCACGAGGACCGTGGTCATCGAGGTGTCGGGGGTAACGAGGCGGCCGGGCACGCCGGGGCGACCGGGTGAACCCGGCGGAGGGGTGAACGGCAACGGGCAGGTAGGGTCCAGCAGCATCGCGGGCGCGCCGGCTGCCGCCAAGCGCCGCAATGAGTTGCTTTTCCTCGATCCTGCTGCGTGCGCAAAGCACGCCTATCGCCGCCGTCACCGTTGCCTCCTGTTAGCCGTCAACGAATGCATCGAACGATGCTCGATCTTCCCGCCGTGTTCCAGCTTGTAGGGGCGGACCGTGTCTACCCTGCTGTCTGCCACTCTGGCCGACCCCGGCCTATGGCGTGGAAATGCTGGCCGTCCCGCAAGACGGGGACTGCCATCGGGCGGACACCAGCTGATCGGCTGACCCGAAACCTTCGCTACTCTCCCCAGTCTTCGCCCTCTTCGGGGGCCAGGCCGACCGTGACCGGGCCAATCGAGAGCACTTCGAGTTCGACGCCGCACTCGGCGCAGGTCAGGATCTCGCCGACTTCGGCGGTGCTGCTGACCTCGTTATCCGCTCCGCACTCCGGGCACGCTACCGATTCCACTGTCTCTCTCTCCTCATGTTCTTCGTCACTACTTGCCGCCTTGCCGCCTCGCCGCCTCGTCAATCCACGGTTAGCGACCTCCCCACAACGTGTGCAGCAGCAGCGATTTGTGGACATGGAGGCGATTTTCCGCCTGATCGAAGACAATGGATTGGGGACCGTCGGCCACGTCGGCGTCGACCTCCTCGCCTCGCCGCATGGGAAGACAATGCATGAAGACTGCCGTAGGTTTGGCCCCCGCCATCACGGTTTGCGTGACCCGATAGGGGGCTAGTCGGGTCGCTTTCAAGGTGTCGTCCTGCTCTCCCATGCTCTGATGAACGTCGGTATAGACGGCATCGGCATCAGCGACGGCCGCCATCACGTCTTCGGTCAGGAAGACCGACGCACCGCTGGCTTCGCCCAGGGTCATCGCCGTAGCGACGACCGTCGCATCTGGCCGGTACGGCGCCGGTGAGGCGACTGCGACACTGACGCCCATCGCGGCGCAGGCCAGCATCAGGGAGTGACAGACATTGTTGCCGTCGCCGAGGTAAGCGAACTTCAGCCCGGCGAGGTCGCCGAAGCGCTCCCGCAGGGTCATCAGATCGCCCCAGACTTCGATCGGATGGCTCTTGGCCGTGAGGGCGTTGTAGACCGGCACGGACGCGCAGGCCGCGAACTCGATCAGGTCGGCGTGGTCGGCGACACGGAGCGCGATCGCGTCGGCGTAGCGGCTCATGATCTCGGCCGTATCGCCCAGCGTCTCGCCGCGCTTGAGCTGCAACTCACCCGCGCCCAGGAAGATCGCCTGCCCGCCGAGTTGCTCCATGCCGACCTGAAAGGCGGTTCGGGTGCGGGTACTGGGGTGCTGGAAGATCAGCCCCAGGGTCTTGCCGGAGAGGTAGGTGTGCGGCTCATTCCGGCGGCGCATCCCCTTCAGCCGGGTCGGCGACGACCAGGACCTCATCGATCTCCGCCGGGGAGAGGTCGGTATCGTCGAGCACGCTCCGCCCGCGCAGGTGCCCGCTGACGGCCGCCGGCCCCAACTCGGTCCGGGTCATGACCTCACCTTTGTCCCGGCGTCGATTGGATCAACCATATGTTCCTCGGTAGTCGGCGAATCGGCGATCGGCGTTCAGATCTCGCCATTCGTCACTTGTCACTCGGCACTGGCGCTCGTGCTAGCACATCGTGTGCAGCAGGAGCGCCTTCTGCAGATGCAGACGGTTCTCGGCCTGGTCGAAGATGATGGACTGCGGCCCTTCGGCCACGGCAGTGGTGACCTCTTCCTCGCGGTGCATCGGCAGGCAGTGCATAAAGACCGCCTTCGGTTTGGCCACGCCCATGACCTCTTCGGTGACCTTGTAGGGCAGGAGGGCGACCGCCCGGGCGGCGCCGTCGAGCATGCCCATGCTGACGTGGACATCCGTGTAGACGGCGTCCGCATCCTTAGCGGCTTCCATCGGATCGGTCGTGACCGAGATCTTGGCGCCGGTCGATTTCGCCATCCAGCTTGCGTGCTTGACGACTTCCGGGTTGGGCGCATAGGCCGCCGGGGTGGCGACGCTGACACTGACGCCCATCGCGGCGCAGGTCAGCATCAGGGAGCAGACCATGTTGTTGCCGTCGCCCAGGTAGGCCAGCTTCAGCCCCTTCAGCTCGCCGAACCGCTCCTGCAGGGTGAGGAGATCGCTGAGAGCCTGGAGCGGGTGGCACTTGTCGGACAGGCCGTTCATCACCGGGATCGAAGCCGATCCCGCGAGCTGGAGCAGATCGTTGTGGTCGGCGACCCGGGCCACCAGGGCATCGACGTAGCGGCTCAGGATCTGGGCGGTGTCGGCGATCGTCTCGCCCCGCTTCATCTGCAGGTCGTTCACGCCCAGGAAGATCGCCTGGCCGCCGAGTTGGGCCATGCCCGCCTCGAGCGAGACCCGGGTTCGGGTACTGGGATGCTGGAAGAGCAGGCCCAGGGTCTTGCCCGGCAGGTAGGGATGGGCCTCGCCCCGCTTGTGCAGCCGCTTGAGCCGGGTGGCGGTGTCCAGCGTCTCGTGGATCTCATCCGGAGTCAGGTCCGTATCGACCAGGACGTGCCGGCCCCGCAGCCGGGTACTGAGGCTGAAAGCGCTCACGCGCGGCGTGGTGATGCCGCCCAGGGAGACGACCCGCGCTGAGACGGGCATCTCGTTCCAGTCGATTTGGGGCGTGGGCACGCTCCAGAGCGCCGGGCCGCTGGTGGCCTCGACGGTCTCTTCGGCGATGGTGGACGGGGCTTCGGAACCAAGTGACACGGTGGACTCCCTTCGGCAGCCAGCGCTGCTCCAAACGTCGCAATGACGCCCGGCGCCCGTGACTCGTTCGCTCCCTGCTGCGAACGGTCTGGGGCCGAAGGGGCGGGAAGCGTCGTTTCCCGCGGTACCACCCTTCTTGCGCGGCGCCTGGGATTGGGATGTCCCGGCGTGGATCCACGCATCTCTCGGCTGTTGTCGGCGTGGGTGCCACCCACCCGGTCCTACTTGCTCGGTTCTGCCCGGGACGAGTCCGAATCGGGACGGGAACCGGCTTTCTTCGGCCGGCCGCTCGGGGGCGCGTTCCGCGATGAGTCGCCAGTCCCGGGCTTCCACCAGCCCCGGGTCGCTCTCAGGCGTCGGTCGCGTACTGTTCCCCGTCGTTGCGGGATTGTCGAGGGATTGCTCGATTGTGACGGCGTAGCGTAGCGTGCTGTCGTGATGGCGACCCGATACGCGGCGGCTCTCAGCCGCGCGCCGGTCGCCGTCGGGGAGAGCGGGGGTCGCCCTCCCCGGTGGTACGCTGGGTACAAGGCATCGTGCGCCCGGTGACTGTGCAGATCGTGATCACCGGTCTACCTCCGAACCGATCGTTCCCAGTCGCATCCGGCCGACCGGCCGGCACGAATCTGGTCATTCAGCATCGCGGCCTTGTGACACACGTCACATACCTATGGGGACCTTAGCGGCAGATGGTGAGGTTTGTCAAGCGTTGTCCTAGTTCGACACATCTGAGAATGACTGGGAGGAGAGGAAGGCGGACGGGGTGGCGTAGCCCAGGGCTTGGTGGGGTCGGACGGCATTGTAGTGGACCTCCCAGTCCCGCAGGGCCGCCTGGAGGGCGGGCAGGTCCAGGTCGCCCTCGTAGCACTCCCAGAACTCGCGCCTGGCGGTGCCGTTGAGCCGTTCGACCCGGCCGTTGAGCTTGGGGCTGCGCGGGGGCAACACATAGAGGGCGATGCCCTTGGCCCGGCATGCCGCCTCGAACCCGGCCATGAACTCGCTGCCGCCGTCGACCTGGATCGCTCGGACGGGGACCGGCATCCGAGCGATGAGCTCGTCGAGGAAGACGGCGGCCGTCCCCGCAGAGGCGGAGGCCCGGACCCCGACCACGGCGCAGCGGCTGACGACGTCGATCGCGGTGAACTGGCGCCGTTCGACCCCGGGCAGGGGGCGCAGGTGCATGGTGTCGAGCTGGATCAGGGCGCCGGGTTCGGTCGGCTGGCGTTTGTCCTTGGGGACGCGGGTGGCGTAGGGACGGACCGATCTCCGCGGGCGGACCCGCACCGCATGGGGCTCGCGCAGCAGGTTCCGGCGCCGGAGGCTGCCCAGCATCCGCCCGATCATCGAGGCGCTCAGGTGATGCCCCTGCTGCGCCAGCAGGACCCGGAGCGGCTCCTTGCCCATGCGGGGGTGCGCCTGCCGCAGGGCCAAGACCGCCCGCTCCTGGGCCGCCGTCCAGGTCGCACGCCGGGTCCGGCGCGGGCGGCGGGAACGCGGCTCCAGGGTCGTGAGATCGTCGGGCCGAAACCGCCTGCGCCAGCGGTAGATCGTCGAGACCGGGACCCGGAAGGCGAGGGAGGCCTCGCGCACGCTGGTCCGGGCCGCGTGCTCCAGGCAGCGCAGCCGGTAGTGGGCCTCGGCGCTGAGCACCGGGGCCGTGGGGAGGTGGCGTTGGAGCCGCACCGGCACCTGGCGCACGACCCGGAAGCCGCCGCCCATCCCAGCCTGGCCCATCCGCCGCCGGTTCCGCTTGCTATGCTTGCTCACGAGGGGATCTCCTGCACCTTGGGCGACTAAGCACCCCCAAGATACCCGGGACGATCCTCTCACTTCACCTCCGCCCGATCCTCACATGTGTCTGGACTTCCACAGAGTTCCTGGATTGCCCTTGCGTCGAATCTTGCTGCTGGACGCCCGAACGTGTGCGGCTTACACCTCAACGCAATGTCCTGAAGTCGACCTGTTGCTCATCGAACGTCCGGTGACGAATGTCCCGTCGGGATTCTCTCAGCTGTTCCTACGCCGGCAATCTGATTGATCTCCCAGGAGCGTGTCGGGGTGGTCTCGGGCGCCGGGGTGTTCGTGTTCCTCCCCGTGTACCGGCGGCGCAGCGCGTCCGCTTGTTCGTGATCTCCGCGAACGTTGGCTTGTTCCACCGCGAGAACGATCTGATCAATACCGCTGTCTTGTTTGCCGGTCGGTAGTGGGTGAAGCGGCGCGTTCTGTTCCGATTCATCCCGCGGTAGCCGCCGCTGGCGGCGCTGCCTCGACCCCGCCCCATTTTCCTCTGGCATGGGCGAGTCACGTTTCGGGCTTTGCCAGGCCGAAATAATCCCCGGAAGAAATGGGGAAGACCGGGATTGCAATCTATGTCCAGGTCGGGACACACAGACATCCTAGCCAGCCCGATTGAACGACTTGACTCATGACTGTGGCCGGACAACGAGACGGCCCGCCCCAAGGAGCTTCCACCATGAGCGCCGCGACCATTCTGACCAACGACGTGCTTGCCGGTCCCGTCCTCATCATCCGCCCCGGTCTCCAGGGCCAGGTCATCGAGCCCGGACACCGGGACTACGAGCGGGCCTGCCGCCTTCTTGGCCTTACCGGTGGCTCCGCGCCGGTGGCGCAGTGCAATCTGACCATCCTGACTGGTGCCGCGGCGGTCGAGCTGCTCGATGTTGCCGATGCCACCTGGGAAGACGCCGAGTGGCAGTAACCCGGAACACGTGACCCCAACCACTCCCCTCCTTCCTCCCCTCTCCCTCCCCATGAAGTCCGGCCGCCAGCCCGAGCCGGACTTCACTCCTTTCCCGCGTTCGGCTGCCTGGGGAGGCGAATTGGTCTTCCAGAGGCCCGGAAGAATTGGGGAAGACCGGCCCGGCAAGATGCAGCCATCAACCGAATGACCCCGACTGGACCACGAAGCCAGTTCCGATCTATGAAACTCGATCCAGGGGCACGGCCCCGGAGGAACGAATCCAGATGGTTACCACGATCCGCCCTGTCGCCAGCACCGCCTTCCTCGCCTTTCGCACTGCCATCCACGGCGAAGTCATCGAGCCCAGCGATCTTTCCTACGACAGCGCCCGTGCCCTCTTCAACGGCGGCATCGACAAGCACCCGGCCGTGATCGCCCGCTGCGCCGACGTCCACGATGTCCAGCTCGCTCTCGCCTACGCTCAGGAGCAGGGACTCCCGATTGCGGTCCGGGGTGGTGGCCACAGCATCGCCGGCCACTCTTCGATTGACGACGGGCTGGTGATCGACCTTTCCCTGATGAAGGAGATCTCGGTCAACCCGACCGAGCGCACCGCGACGGCCCAACCGGGTGTCCTCCTCGGCGAGCTCGACGCCGCTACCCAGGAGTTCGGCCTGGCGGTTCCGGCCGGCACGATCTCCCACACGGGGATCGCCGGCCTGACCCTCGGTGGCGGAACCGGCTGGCTGATGCGCAAGCACGGCCTGACGATCGACAACCTGCTTGCCGTCGAGATCGTGACCGCCGATGGCGTCCTTCGCCGGGCCAGCGCGGACGAGAACCCGGATCTCTTCTGGGGCGTCCGTGGCGCCGGCGCGAACTTCGGCGTGGTCGTCTCGTTCGAGTACCAGCTCCATCCGGTCGGCCCGCTCGTCTTCGGCGGCCCGCTGGTCTACACGATGGACAAGGCCCCAGAGGTGATGCGTCTCTACCGGGAATACATGGAGACCGCCCCGGACGAACTCACGACCTTCGTCGTCTTCCTGACCATTCCGCCGGTCGCGCCATTCCCGGCCCATCTCCATGGTCAGCAGGTCATTGCCGTCGACACCTGCTTCGTTGGCCCGGTCGCCCAGGGCGATGACGTGATCGCGCCGCTCCGCACCGCGATCACCCCGGATCTCGATTTGGCGGGACCGATTCCGTACACGGTCCGCCAGAGCCTGACCGATGACTTCGCCCAGCCGGGCCTGGACGGCTACCACAAGGGGACCAACCTCAACAGCCTGAGCGATGAGATCATCTACACCTTGATCGACGGGTTTTCCCGGGTGACCAACCCCTCCACCGTGATTCACGTCGCCCGGATGGGCGGCGCCGTCGCTCGGGTCTCATCAGATGCGACCGCGTTCGGCAACCGGACCGCTCCCTACTTCTGCTGGATCCTGGGCCTCTGGGCAAAGGACCCGGAGCGGACCGAGGAGCACCGGAATTGGGTGCGTGAGATCGCCAAGGCGGTCGAATTCGATGCGGCCGAAGGTGTTTACATCAACGTCATCAGCGAGGACGAAGAGCAGGGCGCGGCCGGCGCCTACGGTAAGGTCGTCTACGACTGGCTGGTCCGGCTCAAGACCAAGTACGATCCGACTAACGTCTTCCGCAGCAACCACAACATCAAGCCCAAGGTCAACTCGGAGTGGTACTTCGAGTCGCCTGCCCGCCTCGCCGCTGAGCCGCTCGATCGCCAATGCGGCGCGCGGCGCGAAGTCCTAGGGCGCTCGTCGAACAGGTTGGCGCCGTCCCCTAACGATTTGGGAGCAATAGCGGCGACGCCTCGGCGCCGTCCGGCGAATCTGGGGAACGCCGCGCAGACGACGCGCGGTGGCCAAGGGCGGCGCCGTGCGGGCGTCGCCCGGTGGTGGACGCCGCGGCGATAGCCGGCCGCGGTGCGGGCGCGCCGGCGGGCGGGCGTCCCCGGCGTGCGCCGCCGCCCCACGCCGCGGCGCGCCGCCGGCCGCGCCGGGATCCCGGCCGCCCCCGGCAACGGCGCCGCCGCCCCGGCGCGCGGATCGGGCCGCGGGCCGCGGGCCGCGGGCGCGGGTCCGCGCCGGCTCCGCGCGCCGCGCCGCCGTCAGGGCCGCCGCGTCCGGGCGCGTCGGCCCCCTCCGGACGCCCGGGGTCCCCCCGGTTCGCCCCAGCCGCGCACGGCCCGATCAAGCGGTCCCCCTCCATCAACCCCGCGTGGACCCGCCGAGTGAGCGGTTTTGATAGGTGCCTTCAGTAATCGCCTCATCACGTCGCCGTCATCGCCTGTCGAGCAAGGCAAGGACCCGTTTCGGAGCAGTCATGCGGTAGGCGTCGTCGATCAGGTCTTCGATCTCCTCCCAATCGGCGGGAGAGGGATCGGGGCGCAGGTGGATGCCGACCCAGCCGAGGTGGGCGACGTAAGGTGGCCGGAAGTACCGGTTCGGCCGGGCTTCCACCAACAGATCAAGCATGCCGGGCTTGGCCTTGCACCATAGGGCGAGGCGGCCGCTGTTGTGGTGGTTGTCCTCGACCTGGGCGAAGAGTTTTTCACGGACGCGGAACGTGGGCGTGCCCCAGGCCTCCTTCTCGCTGGATTCCGGGTAGGAGAGGCTAAACGCCCTGATGCGTTCGATCGGCTCCCTGCGATCCGGGCTCATCGCTCGTCCCTCCAGGGTATGCCGTAGCGGGGCGCAACGACATGGGGTGGCGCGCGCTCGCCGGTGTGTCAGGCGGCGAGGTGGACGCCAGGTTGAAACCTGGCGCTGAACCGACGAAGTCCCTCCAGGACTGGGCCGAACGCCGGGACTGGGCCGAACGGTGCGGCGCCCGACGGTGTCGATCGGCGCTCAAATTCCGTACGAGTTCCTCCAGGAGTGTAGCACGAATGTGCTATTTGTACGTACAACAGGAGCGGACGGGTGTGGTGATGCGTGACTCTTCCTGTCCGTCACAACGCCGGGGCGGCATTACGCGCTCAGGAAATTGAGCACCGCCATCGTTGAATTGCGCCGGTCGTTGGAGCGGCGCGAAGTGGCTGACGCCTGGCAGGATGAGCAGGTGCGCGCCGGGGATGCTCCGGGCGAGGTATGCGGCGTGTTCGGATGTGATGAATTCGTCGTGCTCGCTCTGCACGATCGTGACGGGGACGCGGATGTCGGCCAGATCGGATGCCGAGTAGTTGGGTTGGGTCCGTTGCATCAATCCGACCGCTTCGGAGAACACGTCGAACTCATCGGGTGTCGCCGAGAGGGCGGCGTAGTCCTTGACGTGCCGGGCGAAGCAGCGGTTGAGGGCCGGGCTTGGCTCGAACGGCTTGACGCCGCTGGGATCCATGTTGCAGGCAAAGAAGAACACGCGCGCAACGCGGGTAGGCGCGGTCCGGGCGAGGATCAGGCCGGTGCACGCACCGTCGCTCCAGCCGATGATGGCGGCATCGTCCAGGCGCAGGACATCCATCACGGCGAGCGCGTCGGACGCCATCAGCTCGTACGAGAACGGCCGCTCGTCGTGCGTGCTGCGGCCGTGCCCACGACTGTCGATGAGCACGGCGCGGTAGCCGGCCTCCACCAGCGCCGGAACCTGATAGCCCCAGTTGCCGCTGTGGCCGAGGCCGCCGTGGAGCAGGATCACGGGCGTGCCGGAGCCGTAGGTGGCGTACCAGATCCGGGCGCCGTCGTGCTCGACAACGCCCTGTCCCTCGGCTGGAGGCAAGGGCGCGGCGCCCTCAGCTTCGAACGTCTTCAGGTCGTCGTCGTGGATGTCCATCGAGATCTCCAGCAAGCAGGAGTTCGTGACACGGCGAGTGATGCATGCCGAGTGCGGTGGACCGCGGAGTATAGTCCAGGGTATTGACCGACCAGGAGCGGTCGGTGGATCGATCGGAGGAGGCCGGCGGCAGTCGCTCGCCGGCTGCCGGCGACGAGTGGTGGAGCGGCCCGAAGATGCGCCAGATCCTGCTAGCGGTGGCGGTGGTACTGCTTGGTTCGTCGTCCGCGATGGCGCAGAGCACACGATTCAACGGCGAGATGCCACACCACGCGACGATGCGGGTGCTGGCGACCGGGCTGAGCGATCCCTTTGAAATCATCTACGGGCCGGATGATCGCCTTTGGGTGACGGAGCGCACGGCGGGACGCGTTTCGCGCGTCGATCCCGGCGACGGGTCCACGGCGACGCTCCTTGAGATCGATGAGGTACTCGTCACAGAGGGCACGCAGGACGGCCTGCTGGGCATGGCCCTCCATCCCGAGTTCCTGGCCGGCACCGGGCACGACGATCTCTTTGTCGCCTATAGCTATGCCGCCGGCTCAGCTGGCGCACTGCTCGACGAGCGGATGAAGATCCGGCGGTACACCTACGACGTGGCGACGGATCAGCTCACCGCCCCGTTCGACCTGCTCACCGGCCTACCCGCCAGCAACGACCACAACTCCGGCCGGATCGCGCATCGGCCCGGACGCGAAGCTCTACTACACGATCGGGGATCAGGGGGCGAACCAATTTGCCAACGTCTGCAAGCCGAACCAGGCGCAGGTGCTGCCGTCCGCCGAAGCGGTCGAGGCGGGCGACTGGTCGACCTACCAGGGCAAAGTGCTCCGGATGAACCTGGACGGCTCGATCCCCGAGGACAATCCGGTTCTCAATGGGGTGCAGAGCCACGTCTTCGCCTATGGGATGCGCAACGCGCAGGGCCTCACCTTTGGCGAGGGAGACAGGCTCTACACCACCGAGCACGGCCCGAAAAGCGATGACGAGATCAACCTCATCGAGCCCGGCATGAATTATGGGTGGCCGCACGTCGCTGGGTACCAGGATGATCGCGCCTACGCCTACGCCAATTGGTCGGCCGCGACCGTTCCCTGCGAGAGCCTGACGTTCAGCGACTTCGAGGTTCCCGAGACCATACCGGTCCAGGCGGAGAGCGACTTCGGCGATCCCACCTTTGTACCGCCCCTGAGGACGTTCTATACGGTCGAAACCGGGTTCGACTTCCAGGATCCCTTCTGCGCCGCGAACCAGCTCTACTTCCAGTGCTGGCCGACGGCCGCGCCGGCAGGATTGACGTACTACGGCCGCGAGCCAGGGGCGATCCCGGGCTGGGAGAACTCGCTGCTGATTCCGAGCCTGAAGCATGGGACGGTGATCCGGGTACAGCTCAATGAGCCTGGCGACGGGGTGATCGGCGAGCCGATCGAGGAGTTCAAGACGACCAATCGGTACCGCGATGTCGCGGTCGCTCCGGACCAACGTACGTTTTTCGTGGCCACTGACAGCCAGGGCGTCACGCAGTCGCCAGACGGCGGGTATACCGTTGGCGAGAACCCGGGCGCGATCCTGCGGTTCGACTACACGGGTGACATCGCCACACCGGAGCCGTAGCGTGGAGCAGCCGACTCCAGCCACTCCGGGGATGATGGGGAGAGGAGATCGAGTCCTGGTCGAGGAGGGCGCTGAGGCGTTTGGGGGCGGTCATGTGGTAGCTCTCTTCGATCAGGTCGTCCACTTCATCCCAGTCGGTGTCATCCTCGAGGCGGATGCCGACCCAGCCCTTGTGGCCAACGTAGGCCGGCCGGAAGAAGCGGCCGGCGTCGGCGCTGACGAGCATCTCCTGGACGCCGGGCCGTGCCTTGCACCAGACCGAGACGCGACCGTCGCCGCGTTGCGCCATCGCGAAGATCTTGCTCCGTACGCGGAAGGTCGGGGTCTGCCAGGTCTCTTGCTCGGCGGCCTCCGGCAAGGAGAGGCAGAAGGCCTGGAGCCGATCAAAAGGGTCGACTGTCATCGAAATCCCGCTTTCCCGATCAATCTCGATGGAAACGGTTCGTCTACCATCGAACGCGTGCGCTCCTCAGCCACACGAAATCCTACCGTACATCGGTTCTGATAGTTCGTACACATCCCAGGGCCGAATGACCGCTAGCCCGGATGATTCACGGGTACCGCGTGGGAACGGCGGCGCCGTGCCCGTGTCGCCCGGGGCTCAAGACCCCGGGCTGAGCCGGATACCCCCCTGAAGGGCGCTGCCACGCCGGGCTTTGTCCGGAACTCTCCGCCTCCAGCACCGTGTTGCAGCCGGCGTCAGCCGGGTTCTGTGGAGGTCGCCCGGGGGCTCAAACGCCGGCGTGCGTTCTGAGGGGTCATGGGCTCACCGATCGACGAGGTCGGCGCATGCGAGGAGGCCACGGCCGCAGGTGCGGTTGAACCGGGCGCACCGGCCGATGTCGGCCTGGCCGGCGAGCGAGCCCGCGCCGCGCCGCTTGGCGGTGCGGGTCACCAGCCCGGTGCCGCCGATCGCCTCGGAGGCGCGGCCGTCGCTGGCGCCAGGCCCGCCCGAGGGCGCGGGCCACGGCGGCGATGGCGGCGTGGTGGGCGCGGACGGCCCGGTTGACCTGGGGGCGGCTCGGGCAGGGTCGGGACGAGGGGGCGCACCTCCCGCCAGGCATGGCCGTGGTCGGCGGCCCCGGAGCCACGGCGCGTCCACCGGCCGGAGAGCGCCGGGGGCACGACCGCGCTCGGGCTCGGGGCCGGGGCGGGGCGGGCCGGCTCGGGGCGGGGCGGTGGGCCCTGCCGTGCTCGTCGACGGCCACGTCCACCGCCGTCCGGACGGTCGCGGGACCGACCGCGGGCGGGGCTCCCGTCGCAAAGGCGGGGGCGACCACCCCGACCGGAGGCGACCGGGACCTTCCGGTCGATCCCACACCAGGCGTTTGAGCCCCGGGCGTCGCCTGAGCGACGCCAACCTTTTCGTGCAACGCTCTCGCTCGATCATCTGGCGACGCTTTGGCGCGGCGCGGGCCGCCGCGGTTGACGGACCGTATCCAGCGAGCAGAAAAATTCGGCGGGAAGCTAAAACGGTCTACTCCGACCTCTTCGGATTACTCCGGGTCAGTGCCGTCGTCCTCGCCCGTGGAATCGCCGAACATCGGAGGGAGGATTTGAGGGAAAACGCGGCGGCCGAACTGCTCGATGGTGATGGCCTGTGTTGGGCAGACCCGGGCACCGGCAAAGAGTTGTTGCAACGTTGCCCGTTCCTCGTTCTCCAGGACGGCCACACCCGTTTCCTCATCCAGGACATAGACCCCGGGGGCGGCCGTCGTGCACTTGGCATTGGCGATGCAGCGTTTGGGGTCGATCAGCACTCGCACGCCGCGCTTCTGGGCGATCTGGTCCGGCGTAAGTGGCTCGTCCGGGCGATTGAGTGGTTCGCTCATGGTGCCTCCTACCCCTGATCTTGATCATACGGAGCGAGTTTGCCGGATCGTCGCAATCACAATGCCAGGGCGATGGACCGCAGCGAGATATAGTAAGCCAGATCGCATCGAGCGATTGCCTTGCCCGATCGGTGCGGACGGCGGGATTCGAACCCGCACGGGTTGTCCCAGCCGGTGTTGAAGACCTCTGGCTTGTCCGGCCGTAGTGTCAGCCACATGCACCATGTCCTGCATTGCGCGTTGAGGCAGGCAATGCGCTGGGGGTTGCTGGCCCGTAACCCGTGCAACGGCGTGACCCGCCGAGGCCGGATCGTCGCGAGATGCGCGTCCTCTCCAAAGCCGAGATTGCGACACTGTTGGAAAGCGACGCTCCACCACCCAGCGCATACGCTCTACGTCTTGGCACTCACTGACCGGAATGCGCCAGGGGAGTTGCTCGGATTGCGGTGGGGAGAGATGACCCACGGGATCCAAGTTGGCTGTTCGGCCGGTCGCTGCAACGCCAACGGGAGGCCGGGCTGGCTTCCTGCATTCCAAAACCTTGCGCTTACGCCGGACGGTGCTGCTCAGCCAGCGCGCGGTGGTCGCCCTGCGGGAACATCGCCGGTGGCAACTGGCAGAATCCGCGGCCGGACTGGGCGTGGGAAGATCACGGGCTCATGGTCGCGGACGCGACCGGATGCCGCTTGACTCTCGCCACCAGACGCAGGTGTTCAAGGACCCGCTCTCTCGGGCCGGCCTTCGTCTTATTCCGCTTCCACGACCTGCGTCATTACGGCCGCAACGTTTCTGCTCGTCCAAGGAACGCACCCGAAGGACGTTAGTGAGTTGCTTGGGCATCCGACCATAACGCTGACGCTCGTGACACCTACTCCTATCTGGTATCGGAGTTGCACGAGCGGGCGACGGCGGTGATGGACGCCCTGCTCGGGGCATAGCGGGCACTCGTTCGGAGCACTCCGGTAGATCTGCGCTTCGACGAGGGGACGGGGAGCGCTCGGGCAAGGAACGGCCGTCATACGCGAGTGGCGACACCGGGAAGTCCTGATGTCTGTAAGGCGCCACGAGGGGGCGCCGCTCGGCGCCCCCCCGAACCACGCGATTGCGCGGCATTAGCGGCAGGTGAAGGTCGAGAGGTCGCACGTGCCGCTGCAGCATTGGGAGTTCAGCGAACAACCAGCCCCGGGCGGGTTGCAGCAAAGGCCCGTGGTCGCGCTGCACGTTTGGTTTGTCGAGCAGCAGGGCGTGTCCGCGTTGCACGGCTGGCTAGTGAACGCACAGCAGCCGCTCGGGCTGCTGGCCGAACAGTTCTGGCCGGAGAAGCAGCAGGCGTTCGAACTTGTGCAGGAAAATGACCCGAATGGGCAGAAGCAGCCGCCACCGCCGCAGAGACCGTTGTTGGGACAGGTCTCACCGCACGCGCCGCAGTTGTTCTCGTCGGTGTTCAGGTCGACGCACTGCCCGCCGCAGAGCGTCGTACCAGCAGGACATTCGCAGGCACATGTGGCCGGGTTGACGACCTGGCCGCCGGTGCACGTAACGCAGTCGCCGTTGCAGACGTCGGTCCCCGCCGGACACGCGCACCTAAAGTCCGGTGAGCAGAAGCGGGAGCAGCACTGGGCGTCCGACTGGCAGGGTTTGCCGATAGCCCGGCATTTCGCTGCTAGGGCATCGGCGCCCACCATCGCGAAGGATGCCCCCGGCGGCGCCACCGACGACGCGCTTGAGCAGGGTTCGCCTCGAGGTTCCGCTTGCGAGCACGCGCGTAACGTCGTCAAAGCGCTGGTGATCCATCAGAGCACCTCCTCGAAGACAAACGACGGCGACGAACCGGAGGCTAGACCTCTCGACGGGTTGACCGTGGCCGGTGCCACCGAGCGGAGTAGTCCCTAGCCCTTTCTTACTAGCAGGGGCTAGGCCATCGTTGGGATGCGTCTTGTGGCCGAACCGCAAAGGAAGGCAGCGCCGACGGAAGGCAACCGCAACCTCTATGGGGTATCTTTTGGGGTATCCGCGAGGCGAGTCCAGCCGGACGGAAGCGTCCGCCCCCAAGTTTTGCCGCAGCGGCAAGGATTCTTATTGGTGCGGACGGCGGGATTCGAACCCGCACGGGTTGCCCCAGCGGTGTTTAAGACCGCAGCGTCTGCCGTTCCGCCACGCCCGCATATTTCGCACGCCGGCCGAAGCGATGCTGGCCGACTGGCAAGGTGGGCACCAAAAACGGGCCCCGCGGCCCGCTGCAACGTCGTAAGCTGTGGAGCGGAAGACGGGATTCGAACCCGCGACCTTCTCCTTGGCAAGGAGATGCTCTACCACTGAGCCACTTCCGCAACGCGACGGCGTCCCGTCCAGTGCTGCGTGAGTTTAGTGCCGCCGCGATGTAGTGTCAAGGCCATCGCGGACTTTTGCGCGGCTTTGCTACCCTGTAGCCATGCGAAAATGCTGAGAACAAATCCAGGAGATCCACCCAGGAGCAGCTTGATGTCTAGCGCCTCCACCATCCTCCCGCACGTGCTCATATCGACCGACTGGCTAGAGAAACATCTCTCCGCACCGAATCTGGCCGTGATCGACATTCGCGGCTACGTCAAGACGACGGATCTGGGCCATGGCCGTCAGGAGGCGGAGTACGTCGGTGCCCGCGACGAGTACGACACCGGGCACCTTCCCGGCGCGGTCTTCGTCGATTGGACATCGGACATCACCGATCCCGACAACCCCGTGAAGGCGCAGCTCGCTCCACCGGAGCGATTCAAGGCTGCCATGGAAGCCAGGGGCATCGGGGACGACACCGATGTCGTCATTGTCGATCACACCGGTGGTCACTTCGCGACCCGCATGTGGTGGGCCCTGCGCTTCTACGGGCACGACCGAGCAGCGGTCCTGGACGGCGGGATGGTGAAGTGGACCGCGGAGGGTCGGCCGGTAACCGCAGAGATCGATTCGGTGCCCATTGTGACCTTCACGCCGGAGTCACGCCCGGAACTCCGAGTTGAGGCCGACGAGGTCCTGGCGGCCTCGGAGGAGGCGTCGGCTCTGATCATTGACGCCCGTGATCCCGGGCAGTACACCGGGGCAACGGTGCGGGGTCCCCGGGGCGGGCACATCCCTGGAGCGGTCAACATCCCGGCAAAATCGCTCTTCAATCCCGACGGCACGTGGAAGTCGCGAGATGAGCTGGCGACCGTCCTGGAAGAGGGAGGAGTGTCGTCCGATACCCCGGTGATCGCCTACTGCAACGGGGGCGTCACCGCGACGGCCGTCCTATTCGCCCTGCATCAGACCGGGCACGGCGACTGGGCGAACTACGACGGCTCCTGGAATGAGTGGGGCGATGACCCGCGCCTCCCTACGACGTCTGATCGGCCGGAGTAAAGGCCAGCGGCGCCGATGTCCTCTCTTCCCCTCGTTACCCGGTCACGATCTCGGCGGCTGAGACGGCTTCGGGGAGC
This sequence comes from uncultured Chloroflexia bacterium, assembly GCA_963724285.1. Classification (GTDB taxonomy): domain Bacteria; phylum Chloroflexota; class Chloroflexia; order Thermomicrobiales; family UBA6265; genus CAVRUD01. The sequence goes on from CAVRUD010000029.1 coordinate 42,475, forward strand.
GCAGTGATCGTCGGATTGAGTCCGTCGTAGCTGGTGACGTACTCAACCGGCCAGCCGGCTATTTGGTTTGCCTGAATCGCCGGGACGAGTTGGACGACCGGCATTGACTTTATCTCGTCCGCCGGCGAGATCGACGGCCGGTTATCGAGCAAGGAGAGTTTGGCCTGATACTCGCTGCTCCCAGCTAATCTGCTGGAAAAGTCCGGTCGCGTACTCGTCCGGCGTCTCAGGTCCTATCAGGTCGCGGCCAAGCTCGGCAAAAAAGACGAGGTCAGATGCCACCGGCGGATTACCAATCCAGTCGTTCTCTAGGGTGCCTGAAAGCCCTATCGCCGTGAGACGGGGTTTGCGGGTGCCGCGGCGCGTCGCGCTCTGTCGCGATGGTTTCTGCCGCCGTGCCCGCGCCCAGGGACGCCGCCAGTTCTCCGAATCGCTCAATCGAGGCGCTAATCGGGACGTCTACCCCGAGGATGCAGAGCGATGGCGCGACAACGGTGAAGCCAGGCATGGTCGATTCATCGACCGCGCGGTCATCGACAAAGGTCCAAATGTCCAGCCGCCGCTTGTCCCAGAGGGAGTTGAAGACGGCGTCTCCTGCGCGAACGCATTCCTGGTCGATGGGGCCGCCAGCGTGGCACCGGCCGTGATCCCGGAAATTCCAACTAAATTGGTCGGGAATGTTAGCGGAGGACCGATGGATGAGGGGAAAACACGTGGCTGAGATGCACAATCGCCGGGAGCGCACGCGCTCCCGGCGATGACCAACACACCAACTCAGCCTGCGCAATACCGGCGGCTGCGCTGCACGGTGACCGACTGAAGATTGGTGCTCAGGGGCAGACTCGAACTGCCGACCGCACGATTTTCAGTCGTGAGCTCTACCAACTGAGCTACCTGAGCAAGTTTCAATCCTCACCCACCCCAAGGGCTCTTTCCTAGCCGCCCAACGCGGCCTGCCAGCGAGCCGGTGGGCGATAGAGGACTCGAACCTCTGACATCCACGGTGTAAACGTGGCGCTCTACCAGCTGAGCTAATCGCCCGCTGACCGAGTTTGGTGCCCAGGAGAGGATTTGAACCTCCACGCCCTAAACGGGCACTAGCCCCTCAAGCTAGCGCGTCTGCCGATTCCGCCACCTGGGCACGACCGAGTTGCGGCGACGCGCAGTATAGGGCGGTCCGTGCCGCATCGTCAATGCTACCGCGAATCTGGAATTCTCGCCCCGAAGGTGCAGTTTTTGGGTGGTTCCCGGGTTACCCCGCTACGATCGGGAGCGTTAGAAGCGCGTGCGGTACCACCAGGCAATCGGCTGGTGTCCCGACGATCCTGCTTGCTCTGGCGAGGGCCTTTTCAATCGACGGCGCGGTCTGGAATCCCATCGACTCGATCTCGCCGGTGTTGGCGGCGCCGGCGACGATGACGATGACATCCTCCAGTACCCGGGCCATCACGTACGCCCGTTGTTCGCCGGGGCGAATCCCCTCGCGCCGCGCCTTGGCGATGATGGCGGCCGGTCCTCCTGGGTCGCGCATCGCGTCGCGGAAGCGCTCTTCGCCAGATCCCTGGCCGGCACCTTCCGGACAAGCCGCCGGCAGGACGATCACGCCGCCCTTGCGTACGACCGGGATGGGCGCGAACTGTAGGTAGCTCGCCGCCCGGCTGGCCTGATAGAGGTTTGCGTCTTTCGGGTAGCCGACCCCGGCGACGGCGATGTCGACCTGGGTCGGGATCTCGGTCGTGTACATCCCGCGGGCAATGTCGGCCAGGTAATTCTGGGTCGCTTCGGGCGGGCCGGCAGCGATGGCGACCGGTTGGCCCTCGTCGCTCAGGACCGCGTTGACGACAAAGGCAACCCCGGCCGCTTTGGCAACGCGGCGAACTGCCTCCTGGAAGGGGTTGCCGTCGAGCTTGGCTAGCCGCGTTCCGGGCTGGTCGAGAAAGGCCGGCCCATGTGTGTGGGCGATGATCGCCTCGTCGGCGCAGCCGATCGCGACCGTCTTGCCGCCGCCGCTGAAGCCGCCGTACTGGTGTGGCTCAACCACGCCGGTCGCGAGGAGAAGGTCTGCTTCCACGGCGTGGCGGTTGATCCGAAAGGGAATTCCGGCTGGTCCATCCGCAACAACCACGAGCCCATCCGCGTTGACCGGGTCGTGATCGATGACCCGGTAGCGCTCGACGATTGCTTCGCCGAGCTTGGCGACCTTTTCGTCCGGGGTGCTTGGACGGTGGGTTCCGACGGCGACCAGTAGGGTGATGCCGTCCTTGGGGACACCGGCCGCCTCTAGCTCCGCGAGCATCGGCGGCACGAGCAAGGAATCCGGGCAGGCCCTGGTTGCGTCCGTGACCGCGATGACAGACGGATTTCGCGCCCCGGGCGAGCTCCCGCAGGGACGGTCCCTCCACCGGCGAGGCGATCGCTGCCGCGGCAGCCGCCTCAGGATCATCAAGCGCCGGCATCAGGTGTCGATGCCGCAAAAGCCCCGGAGACCCCGGGCGGCAGTTGAAAGCGAGTGGTGCCACGGCCAAACGGCACCTCGAAATGTAGGCTGTTTTGCATGTCTTTCTCGGTGTTTGGCGCGTCATATCGGCGTTTCGTCACGACTTGGTGCGCCACCAGGGGGGTCGGAAAGGCTATGCTATCATGCCGCGCTGCTCAGCCCAGAAGCGTATGCGCGGCGATTCACCGGTCGACCATATCAGTGGAGATAGAGGAGTCGGAGAATGGCAGGCAAGCGGGGACGAGCGGGGTCGCGGCCGAAGGTGACGGTTATTGGAGCCGGTATGGTCGGCGGCACCGTGGCGCAGATGCTTGCGCTTCGGGACTACGCGAACATCGTCCTGGTGGACATCGTCGAGGGTTTGCCGCAGGGCAAGGCGCTAGACCTCCTCCAGGTCGGCCCGATCGTCGGGCATGATTCCAGCCTGACCGGGTCGAACGGCTACGACGAGACCGCCGGATCGGACGTGATCGTGATCACCTCTGGCATCGCGCGCAAGCCGGGCATGAGCCGGGATGACCTGCTCCGCACCAACATGGGCATCGTCCGCAAGGTCACGCAGGACGCCGTCGCCCAGTCGCCCAATGCCATCATCGTCGTCGTCTCGAATCCGCTGGACGCGATGTGTCACGCCGCATTCGACGTGGCGGGCTTCCCGCGGGAGCGCGTAATCGGGATGGCCGGAGTCCTCGACTCGGCCCGTTTCCGCACCTTCATCGCCCAGGAGCTGGACGTCTCGGTAGAGGACGTGACGGGATTCGTCCTCGGCGGCCACGGCGACACGATGGTGCCCCTGTCCCGCTACTCGACGGTCGCCGGCATTCCGATCACCGAATTGCTTCCGGCAGACCGGATCGCCGCGATCGAGGAGCGAACCGCCAATGGCGGCGCTGAGATCGTGGGACTCCTGAAGACGGGATCGGCGTACTACGCGCCGGGAACGTCCGTTGTGGAGATGGTAGATGCCATTCTCCTCGACAAGCGTCGGGTTTTGCCGGCGAGCGTGCACCTCCAGGGAGAATACGGCATCACGGACACCTTCGTGGGCGTTCCAGTCAAGCTCGGCGCCAGTGGCGTGGAACAGATCTTGGAGATCACACTGATCTGCCGAGGAGTCGGCGGCCCTGAACAAGTCGGCCAGGGCGGTGCGCGATCTCGTCGAGGCGATGGCCCGGCTCGCAGCCGAGGCGTAGTCTGCGGAATCCCCGCTCTACGCCCCGCCCGATTCCCGATACGGAGGGACCTCATGCCAGATTTCGGTGCAGCACCTCGCGGGTTCGGTGCGATCGGGACGGTGCGAAACACGATCAGCGTGCTGCGTGAGGTCAGCATCAACGAGTTGCGCGAGGAAGCCGAGCGGGAGCCAACCGTCCTGGTGATCGCGCCCGACGAAGTGACCGCGCGGGACATGGCCAACGAACTTGTCGGACCGGATGCTCACCGGCAGCCGAAAGTCTCATCGCTATTCGCCCGGGTCGAGATGCTCGAGAGCTACGATGCCGTCGTCGTCTTCGACCCGAACGGGACAGGGAGGGCGGAGGAATTTAGGCGCAAGGAACGGAGTGACGGGCCGTCAAAGATCTATGCCTACAAGGGAACCAGCCCAACAGACGCCGGTGCGCTCGAATCATTGCGGACGGCTATCGTGCGCCGGCAGACTGAACGCGCCCCGGCGTTTGGCCGGTTCTACCCGGCATTCCGCGATGCAGCCGTCAAGGCGGTAATCGACGAAACTGCCCGGGCGAATGCCGAATTTGCCTTCATTTCCAATATCCCTTCGGTTTTTCCCGTTATCGGCGGATTGGCGGCGGCAGGAGCCGACTTCCTCGTCCTGACCAAGAATCAGGTCATGCTCGTCTTAAAGATCGCCGCGATCTACCGCCAGGATTTGAGTTCGTATAACAAGATCCTGCGTGAGTTGGCCCCTGTCGTCGGAGCGGGCTTCTTCTGGCGGACGGTGGCCCGGGAAGCGGCGGCGTTCTTGCCGTTCGCGGCCGGGACGGTACCGAAAGTCGCGATCGCTTACTCGGGCACGGTCGTGGTCGGACGCGCAGCGGAATTCTATTACCGAGTGGGGCAACAGCCCAGCACGATCGATGTCCGAGGGTTCTACCGCGACGCGGCGGAGGCGGTCGCCAAACTGCCGCTACCGAAGCGCAGCCCAGATCAGCACGATAAGAAAGACGATTCGACGGCTGCGTGAAGCGGCGCGGCAACTGTTCGTCGCGTGTCGGCGCCGCCCGGGGCGATGGGTTGCCCCGGGCGGCAAGGAGACCCGCCCATGCCACCCGCTCCCTAAAGCCCGTACTGCCTTAGCCGGTCCTGGAGGTCGTTGATCGGGATTCCGAGCAATGACGCCGCGGCGACCCTGTCCCCTTCGGCCTGATTCAAGGCTTCGGTCAGGGCCAGCTTCTCGACATCCCCGAGGAGTTCGCTGAGGCGAGTGCCCTTGCGTACCTGCTGGGCGATATCGACAAACCGCCGGTTGTCCGCGCCGGTGAAGATGATGTGGTCTTCGGTGATAACGCCGCCCTGGCTGAGCACCGTCGAGCGCTCGATCATGTTCTCCAGTTCGCGCACGTTGCCTGGCCAGTCGTAGTCCATCAGACGTGACATCGCGCCCTGGCTGATCCGGGCCGGGCCGGAGTTGGGCTGGTAGCGATGCTTGTCGAGGAAATGCTCGACCAGAAGCGGGATGTCGTCCCGGCGGTCGCGGAGCGGCGGCAGGAAGATCGAGATGACGTTGAGCCGGTAGTAGAGGTCCTCCCGGAACCGACCTTCGGAGACCTCCAGCGGCAGTATCTTGTTCGTGGCCGAGATGACCCGGACATCAATCTTGACCGAGACCGACCCACCAACCCGCTCGAACTCGCGTTCCTGTAGTACCCGGAGCAGCTTCTTCTGGGTCGAGAGCGTCATCTCCCCGACTTCGTCGAGGAAAATGGTGCCTTTGTTCGCCATTTCGAACCGGCCCTTGCGCTGGGCAAGCGCGCCGGTGAACGAGCCCTTCTCGTGCCCGAAGAGTTCGCTCTCAAGGAGGGTTTCGGGCAATGCCGCGCAGTTCACCTTGACCAAAGTGCCACGGGAGTAACTCGAACTGCGGTGGAGGATGCTGGCGACGAGTTCCTTGCCGGTGCCCGTTTCCCCGGTGATCAGGACGGTCGCGTCCGACCGCGCCACCCGGCCGATGGTCTTATAGACCTCCTGCATGGCGGCGCTGTTGCCGATCATCATCTCGTTCGGATCGCGCGTGCCCAGGCGGGTTGAGAGCTCGATGACCTGCTGATCGAGATCCTTGCGCTCGAAGAACCGTTGCACGGCGATCAAGACGTGGTCGAGGTCGAATGGCTTGGTGATGTAGTCGTAGGCTCCGAGTTGGATTGCTTCGATGGCGACGGTCGAGCCGCCGTAGGCGGTCATCACCAGAACGGGGAGGAGTTTCGCATCCCTGGTTGGCGCGGACGCACCGATCTCGCGGAGGACCTGGAGGCCGTCCTTGTCTGGCATGACGACGTCCATGATGACCAGTTCCGGCTTGTCGGTCCCGTTTGCGGCGAGCGCCTGAATGACCGCGGTGCCGTTGTCGGCCTCGGTGACGTCGTAGCCTTCATCCTCGAGAAACTCGCGCAGCATGCCGCGGATCGCGGTATCGTCGTCGGCGATCAAGATTCGTGGCATGGGTCTCGGTCCTCGCAGGGCAAATGGCGCGGGTGGGTCCCGTGTCGAAATTGTCGATCTGGCCCGTTGCCACAAAGAATCCCATATCTTCGCCGATAGAGGCTACTCTATACTCCTCAAGATCACCTTCCTGAACGAAAAGTGTGAGCAAGGACGGGCGGCGGTGACGCAACGAATCGTTCTCATTGGGCTCAGCGGCGCGGGAAAGTCGACGGTCGCGCGGACAATTGCCGCCCGTCTGGGGTGGAGCGTTGCCGACACCGACGACGGCATCGTCGGTCGGTTTGGCCAGCCGATCGCCGACATCTTCCGCGACCACGGTGAGGCCGCGTTTCGAGCGGTTGAGCGTGAGTTGCTCGAAGGTGCGCTCGCCCGTTCCGAAATCGTCGTCGCCACGGGTGGTGGTGCGGTCGTCGATCCGCGCGTGTGGGAGCCCGACCTCCTGGGGGAGCCTGAAACCCTTGTGGTCGCCCTCGAAGTCTCGCCGGCTGTTGCGCTCGCTAGGCTCCATGAGCAACAAGAGGCGGAAGGCACCGCAGGCGTCCGCCCACTCCTGGCGGGGGCCGATCCACTGGGACGGCTCGAGCATCTCAAGTCCACTCGGCAACAGATTTACGACCGCGGAGCGATCACGATCATTGTCGATGCTGCCACGCCCGAGACGATCGCCGTCGAGATTGCGGGTCTGATATCGACCGGCAGCACGGCTCGACCAGACATCAGGTTGGACGCACCGTCCGGCAGTTCCGACATCCACATTCGTCCAGAGGCTATTCAGGAACTTGGTTCCCTGGCGAGGGAACGCTGGCCCAGGGCGCGAGCGTGCCTGGATCATTACCGACGAGCATGTCGGTCCACTGCACGGAAGGACGGCCGAATTTGTTCTGACTGACGCGGGCTTCCAAGTTGATCGGTACACCGTCCCGGCCGGCGAGGGCAGCAAGTCGCTGGCCATGACTGGAGAGTTGCTCGATTGGCTCCTGCGGGAGGGGGTCGAGCGCAGCGACATCGTCGTCGCGCTGGGCGGTGGGGTTGTCGGCGATCTGGCCGGCTTTGTTGCGGCGATCTGCCTCCGCGGCGTACCGCTGATCCAGGTGCCGACCACACTCCTCGCGATGGTAGATAGCAGCGTCGGCGGCAAGACGGGCGTCAATCACCCGGCGGGCAAGAATCTGATCGGCGCGTTCTACCAGCCGCAAATCGTGGTGATCGACCCGGTGCTGCTGCAGACCTTGCCGCCGCGTGAGCTGCGTTCCGGCTGGGGCGAGATCGTCAAGCACGCGGTCATCCAGCCTTCCACACCGGACGGAGAACGCGGCGACCTGCTGGCATTTCTGGATCGAAACCAGGACCGTCTTGCTCGCCTCCAGGAGCCCGCGATCACGTACGCGATCCGCCGGAACGTGGCCCTAAAGGCGGCCGTCGTCGCCGCGGACGAGCGCGAGGCGGGCGTCAGATCGCTCCTCAACTTCGGGCATACGCTGGGTCATGCGATCGAAGCGGCAGGCTACCGGCTGCTCCACGGCGAGGCGATTTCGGTGGGAATGGTTGCCGCGTCGGAGATCGGCCGCACGGTCGGGACCTGTAGCCAGGACACCGTCGAGCGGATACGCAGGCTCATCGATCGGTTTGGTCTTCCGACCGCTGACCGCCGTCGATGTCGGCGCTGTCATGCAGTTGATCCAGAGCGACAAAAAGAAGTCGGGCGGAAAGCTGCGCTGGGTTCTTCCCCTCGAAAACGGCGGAGTCGATTTGCGCGCCGACGTGCCTGAAACGGCGGTTCTATCGGGTCTCGCGGCGGTCAATACGGGCTAGGATCCTACGTCTCCGACCGGCGCGCGTGATATCCTCAACCGTCAACTACTGACGACACGCCGTTCGTGTACCGTCGAACGGCGGTTTGTTGTGCGTGTACATGCCTCAATGGAGTTAGGACGATCGATGGTGGGAGCGCATCCGCCAGTGATTGACTCAGCGGAGTCAACGGTCATCGTCAGTGCGTCACTTGCGTACGACTACATCATGACCTTCCCGGGATCTTTCAACGACCACATCATCCCGGACAAGACGCACGTCCTGTCGGTCAGCTTCCTGGTCGATTCGCTCGTTCGCCGCCGGGGCGGGGTCGGCGGAAACATCGCCTATAATCTGGCGCTCCTCGGCGAGCGGCCGGCGCTCGTTGGCGCGGCCGGCATCGACTTTGCTCCCTATCGCGAGGTCTTCGACAACCTCGGCGTCGACACCCGTGCGGTCCTCGACATCGACAACGAATTCACGGCCTCGTGCTTCATGAACGCCGATCTCGCCGGCAACCAGATCGTTGCCTTCTATCCCGGCGCGCTGAGCCATGCCCGCGAGTACGGCGTCGCCGATTTGGCGCGGGGAGCGGCGTACGGTCTGGTCGGAGCGACCGATCCGGTCGCGATGCGCAGGCATGCCGCGGAGATCCAGGCGAGCGGCGCGCGCCTCATCTACGACCCATCCCAGCAGATCGTCACGCTCTCGGCTGAGGATCTGCTCGATGGCATCCAGCCGGGCCTGGGCGTTCGTCGGCAACGACTACGAGCTCGCGATGATCGCCAAGAAGACGGAGATGACGGTCGATCAGCTTACCGAGCGCGTCCCGTTCGTCGCGGTGACCTTTGCCGAGAAGGGCTCCGAGCTGCGCTACGAAGGGGATGTCGTCCCGATTCCCGCCGCGCCCGTGGATGCCCTCGTCGATCCGACCGGCGGCGGCGACGCCTACCGGGCCGGGCTCATCAAGGGACTGCTGCTCGGCGCCGAGCTTCCGGTCGTCGGTCGGATGGCATCGCTCGCCGCAACCTACGTGATCGAGCAACAAGGTCCGCAGGAGCACAGCTATTCTGCCGAGGAATTCACGGCGCGCTTCGACCGCGTATTCCCGGATTACGCGGGCGCTCTGACGCCCGACCAGTTGCGCTCACCGGCGAGCGCCTCGGCCATGACAGCCGTGGATTAGAGCATCGGGCGTGACGCGCAGGGCGCCAGCCGCCACCCACTCGGAGCGAACGGACGAATAGAGGACAATCATCAGGAGCATCACGCCCACGTTACGCGATGCGCGACGCCGGGCGGACTGAGAAAGGAATCAACCTTGGCTGCGACTGCCCCGAAATCCCGGAACTTCGATATCAAGGACCCGTCGCTGGCCCCCGAAGGGCGCCGCCGAATCGAGTGGGCCGCCCGCGAGATGCCGGTGCTCCACCAGATTCGCGAGAGCTTCGCCGCTGAGCGGCCGTTGGCCGGCATCCGGATCCTCGCCTGCGCCCATATCACCACAGAGACCGCCAACCTGGCCCTCGCCTTGAAGGCCGGCGGCGCGGACGCCGTCCTGTGCGCCTCCAACCCGCTCTCCACCCAGGACGACGTGGCGGCGGCGCTGGTCGAGGACGGCATCCCCGTCTTCGCCATCAAGGGCGAGGACAACGAGACCTACTACCGCCACCTGGCCTCCGCCCTGGAGCACCGGCCGCAGGTCGTGATCGACGACGGCGCCGACATCGTCACGATGCTTCACCGGGAGCGCACCGATCTGCTTGCCGACATCATCGGCGGCACCGAGGAGACGACCACCGGCGTCATCCGCGACAAGGCCATGCATAAGGACGGCGTACTGCGCTTCCCGATCATCGCGGTCAACGACGCCGACACCAAGCATTTTTTCGACAACCGTTATGGCACCGGCCAGTCGACCATCGACGGGATCCTCCGCGCCACGAACATTCTCCTGGCCGGTAAGATCGTGGTGGTCGCCGGGTACGGTTGGTGCGGTAAGGGCATCGCCAGCCGCCTTCGCGGCATGGGCGCCCGCGTGATCGTGACCGAGATTAACCCAATCCGGGCCCTCGAAGCGGCGATGGACGGATTCGCGGTGACTACTATGGACCGGGCCGCCGCGCTGGGCGACCTCTTCGTCACCGCCACCGGCAACATCAACGTGATCGACAAAGAAGATCTGCAGGCGATGAAGGACGGCGCGATCGTCGCTAACTCCGGCCACTTCAATTCTGAGATCAACATCAAGGCGCTCGAGGAGATGAGCGGCGAGGGCCGCCGTACCTTGCGCCCCTTTGTTGAAGAGTTCCGGATCGCGCCCGACAAGGCGGTGATCGTTCTCGGCGAGGGTCGCCTGATCAACCTGGCCGCCGCCGAAGGCCACCCGGCGAGCGTCATGGACATGAGTTTCGCCAACCAGGCGCTGGCCGCCGGCTACATCGTCAAGGAGGGCCGCAACCTCGGCCCGGGCGTGTACAGGGTCCCGGAAGAGATCGACCGCGAGATCGCCCGCCTGAAGCTGCAGGCGATGCGCATCGAAATCGACACGCTTACCCCCGAGCAAGAGCACTACCTGAACTCGTGGGAGTCGGGGACGTAGGCGTGCGCAAAGGTTCGTCATCCTGAGCGGAGCGAAGGATCTTGGCGCGTCAGCGCCTTTCGTGCTCGTTCCAACCCGCGACGCCGCGGTCGGCGATAAAGGCCGTAAACGGCCAAGATTCCTTCCAGGCCAGGCTCTTCGCACGCTCAGAATGACAATTCTCGTTCGGCTCACTGCTCTCCGCTCTCGGCTCATTACTCACGTCTCACGACTCGGAGGAACATCATGGCGTCGGGATCAACGTTCGGAACGGCAAAGCAGACATTCTTCACGTCCGAGTCTGTGACGGAGGGCCACCCTGACAAGCTCTGCGATCAGATCTCCGATGCGGTGCTGGACGCGGTGCTCAAGGACGATCCCGACGCCCATGTCGCCTGTGAGTCAGCGACAACGACCGGCACGATCTTCGTCTTCGGCGAGATCACGACCAGCACCTATGTCGACATTCCGTCGATCGTGCGCGATGTCGTCCGGGAAATCGGCTATACCCACTCGAAGCACGGCTTCGACGCCAAGACGTGCGGCGTGATCGTTTCGATCAAGGAGCAGAGCATCGAGATCGACGCCGGCGTGCGCGATGCGGTCGAGGTCCGGGATGGGCATCGCGCCGACGCGTACGACTCGACCGGCGCCGGTGACCAGGGCATGATGATCGGCTTCGCCTGTAACGAGACCCCGGAACTGATGCCGCTGCCGATCTCGCTCGCCCACAAGATCTGCCGCCGGCTGACCGATGCCCGGAAGCGCGGTGACCTCTCCTACCTGCGGCCGGATGGCAAGAGCCAGGTCACGGTCGAGTACCGCGAGGGCAAGCCCTTCCGCGTCGACACGATCGTCGTCTCCACCCAGCATGCCGACGACGTCAGCAACGAGGTGATCGAGCGCGACGTCAAGGAGCTGGTTATCCGGCAGGTCGTTCCGGCGGAACTGCTCGACGACAAGACCAAGTACTGGATCAACCCGAGCGGCCGCTTCGTCCTCGGTGGTCCGATGGCCGATGCCGGCCTGACTGGCCGCAAGATCATCGTCGATACCTATGGCGGCATGGCCCGTCACGGCGGCGGAGCATTCTCCGGGAAAGACGCCACCAAGGTCGACCGGTCGGCCGCGTACGCCGCTCGCTACGTCGCCAAGAATGTGGTTGCCGCCGGCCTGGCCGACCGCTTCGAGTTGCAGGTGTCCTATGCCATCGGTAAGGCCCACCCGGTCTCGTTGATGGTTGAGACGTTCGGGACAGGCAAGGTGAGTGACGAGACGATCCTTCGCCTGATCCAGGAGCATTTCGATCTCCGCCCGGCCGCGATCATCGAGACGCTGGGACTGCAGCGGCCGATCTTCCGCCAGACTGCCGCCTACGGCCACTTCGGCCGCGACGATCTGGATTTGCCTTGGGAACGAACCGATAAGGCCGCGATCCTGGCCAATGCGGCCGGGGTCACACCGGTTGCAGCGGAGGCCGCGGCCTCTCACTAAGGAAGTTGTTTCATCGGATAGCCGTGTTTGGAGCCGGCCGGGACTTGTGACCCAAAAGACTGAACCGGACAGAGTCTCCGCGGCTTAGGCGATGCCCGGGGCCGAAGCGGGGCGCTGTCTGGGCGTCTCCCGGGGCCGAGGCGGGGCGCCGCGTTGGCGCCGCCCGGGGCTAAAGACCCCGGGCTGACCCCAATAACCCCCTAAAGGGGGCTGGAAAGTCGGGAGCGTGTTCGGATCTGTCCGCCTCTGGCGCGAGATGGCCGCCGGCTTATGGAGGTTGCGGAATTGATCGGTGGTTTTTGGAACGCCGTCTCCGTGGCCGCCCGGGGCTCACGGCCCAAGGTTGGCCCGGGCTGAACCGGACAGCCTCTCCGAGGCTAAAAAACGTCGCACTCTTAGCCTCGGAGAGGCTGTATCTGTGAGCCCGGGCCAACCTTGGGCCGTGAGCCCCGGGCGGCCACGGAGACGGCGTAACCCGCTCCCGGCAACGTCACGACAACCCCGATCAATTCCGCAACGTCCATCAGCCGGCTTCGTAGTGGTAGCCCGGGGTCTTTAGCCCCGGGCGTCGCCAACGCGGCGCCCGAATCGGCCCCGGGCGCGCAAACGCGATGCCCCATCGGCCCCGGGCGACGCAAACGCGATGCCCCACCTCGGCCCCGGGCGTCGCCAACGCCGAGCCCCGAATTAGACCTGTGCGACGGAAACGCGGCGTGCCTTCGGTCGCCGCCCTGTGCCCCTTTCACCTCAGAGTCCGCGCCTAGGGTTCCGCACCGCGCGCTTGGCGGGGCGAGGAAGGCGGTTTCGTCGTCCGCAATGGATTGCAATCAGCGCGGGCCGTCGGGGGTAACTCGGCGGCCTGCGTCGTCATACGCGGGCGCGACTACCAGCTGATGAGGCCGTTCGCCGAGATGGAGACTACGTGGTCGGCCGGGATGGATTTGCGGTCCTTTGGGGAGACAAGGACAACGGGGACCACTCGCCGGCAAAGCTCTTCACCGAGGATCGCGCCCAAACCCAGGATCGGGTCGATCTGGGACACGACGATGCCGGCGGGCGATGTCCCGTTCCGGATCGATTCCAGCAGGACACCGCTGGCCGAACAGGATCCTCTCCCGCATGGGAGCACCAGAATCCGGCCGGTCAGATGTTGGCCATAGAGGGCGTGATGGCGGTCGATCACCTTGCCGGTGGCAGGATCTAGCCCACCCCACATGCTCAATGGCTCGGCGGTTGTCAGTGCGCTCCCTGTCGCCGAGCCCGCAACGAGCGGATGCCCTTGAATGATGGTGGTCATTGCAGCCACGGTCCATTGTCGACTACGACCCTGCCCACGACCGCCGATTCCACGCACGCTTCAGTCGTCGCGAAAATCGCCTCGACTCCAAGAATGCCCGGACCGTAGTGAGCGTATTTGGCCGAGTTCGTCATCAGTACGTGAGCATCCCGTCGGACGAGCGGCGCGACGACGATGCAGGTGTCGGCCGTTACCGTCGCGCCAAAGCGGGTGAGCGTCTCCAGGACTCCTGTACGTTCCAGGATGGCTTTCACGGCACGGCTCGTGGTGATGAAGACGTCAACGCCGTCCGCCTTTCGCTGACCCGCCATGAGGGCCGCTAGGTGACGGCATTCAGCCAGACTGCTATGCGGGCTGCCGAAGGCGATGACGTCTGCAGGACCGGTGCTCGATGTGGTGGATAGGGAGTTCCGGGCGGCCCTCAGGTCGTCCATGGTGACATCGATCGTGCGACTTGCCGGTCGTCCGCCGAACGCCACGGCGGTTGTCGGGGCTTCGGGGGTGATGCCGGCCAGATGGAAGAGGGCAATCGCGCCGGAACTCGCAGCGGCGGCTGCCAGCGCCTTGAGTTGATCGTCCGTCGGTGATTCCTCAAGACCTTCAACGACGGGAACGCCGTCCGAAATCAAACTTCCGAGGAGATAGCCCAGGACTGGGTAGAAGTCGTCCCGCCGCTGTAGTTCCCTCGGAATTCTTCGGAGACGGACCAGCACCTGCCCCACACGATGCTCGTCGAGATGGAGTCCTGCCGCCGGCGCTCGGCCGGTAATCGCGCAGCAGGCGTCGAGGTAGTCGCCGTAGCGGTTGGTGCGGGCGCCGATCACTGAGTTTGCGAACGCGACCGCGTTGGACTCTGACCAGGCGATTTGCTCCCCGAACGATGGCAGAAACTCAGTTTGGTAGGGAGCGCAGGTGAACGAGGGGGTGGCGCCCATGTCGAGGTAGGCCTGGCCGAGGCGTCGGGCTTTCGATGCGTATTCCGCGTCAAGGCCATGCGACTGCCACGATTGGCGGTCCAGGGAGATGACGTTCAATGACGTCGGAATCCGGACCTTCGCCCCCAAGCGAGCGAGACGCTCCGCGAACTCCAGTCCCGCCTCACCCTCGTAGATACAGCCGTCGATGTGCGCTTTCGTGATCGGCAGGAGCGACGTCGCCCCATAGAGCGGAGCGACACGCGAGAGAATACGCATGGCGATTTGGACCGCCGTGCCGTCCTCGCCATCGAACATGGACCGCTCTTCTGAGGTAAGCCGTAGTGAAGGGGATGCGGGCTCACGTGCCCTCGTCTCTACGCTCATGAAGCGTAAGCGGGTTCGTCGAGACTCAGAACGTCCGTCAGGATCATCTTGGCCAGGATATCGAAGAGCCGTTCGCCTTCGGCCGCGGTCGCCGATGCTGGATCGCCAAAATAGCCGTTGGTTCCACCCGCCTCGGCAAAGGTCTTTGCGCCCGCCCGGAGCCGGGCGGGCAAGTCTACCTGGACCGGCGCGAGGTTACGTAGCATGGCTTTGCGGACACGCTCCGGAGCGGCCGCAATCATCAATGAGGTCTCGTATGCGCCGGCATGGCGCATGCCGGCTCTGAACTCCTCAGAGAGCAGCGACGCCCACGGCTCGATCCGTTTGTCCGGGAACGACACGCGGACCTTGGCCAGGATTTTGTTTCGCTCTGCTCGAGATGCAACCTCAATGAGATGCAATGCGTCCCCGATCGCGTTCACATGAGCCGGCTCCAGGTGGGCGTTGACGACGCAGAATCGGCGGGGCCCCCAGGTGGCGATGTGAGAAATGATGCTCGTCACGGAATGGGTGATTGTTTCTGCCTGGACTGGGGTCGTACCTGGAAAGCAGGTACCGACAAAGCTGGTGCCGTAGACGATCGCCGGCGCGATGACCGTCGCGAACCCGGCGTCCTCCAGGAGACCTGCCCCGCGCCGGGCCATCTCTATGGCGATGACCACGTCTGTGTCCAGGGGTAGGTGGGGACCGTGAGCCTCGATCGCACCGATTGGGAGCAGCACGACGGTATCCGGTTGCAGTGCCGCTTGGGCCTCCGGCCAGGTGAGGTCCGCGAGAAAAGTAGACACGGAAACTAGGCCTTTCGTCTTTGTCAATCGGTCTGCGTCAATCGGTCCGCACGCCAATCGCGATTCTGAGATATCCTGAAGATCAGTTCGCGAGTAAGGATCGGCGTCGAATCCTCGGACGCCAGTACGGTGACCAAGATGAAACTGATCGTCGCTATTGTGCAGGATTATGACTGCGACAGCTTGCTCAATGCAGTAACCGAATCGCATTTCCGGGCGACGAGAATCGCCAGCACCGGCGGGTTTCTCCGCACAGGCAACACGACCGTTCTCTTAGGCGTCCAGGACGATGAAGTGGCCGAGTGTCTGGACGTCATCAATCGATGCTGCAAAGCGCGCATAGAGCGGCGCAGCGACGATTTCGGCGGGGATACTGGCGAGTGGTCCGCGGGTGGTGTTTGTGAAGTGACGATCGGCGGTGCGATCACGTTCGTTCTGTCGGTGGAGTCGTTCGTCCGGATCCCGGTGGCGCCGCCGGTGGAAATCTAGGATGACAGTAACGCGCTGGGCCCGGGCGTACTTCGCGGCGATCATGTTCAACCTGGCGCTGGTTGGCGATCTGCAAAGCCGGCCAACCCGGCCTCAGATAGGTTTCGAGCGCGTGTTCTCGAATGGGACGGACCGGCTTGACCCGAGAGAGCTCATCGACTGGACCGTGATTACCGTGCCGCTGGATCTCAAGGGTTCAAGCCGGTCCGTGCCTGATCTGAACTAGCGGGACTGGTTCATCCTAGGCGTGTACTGGTTCTGGCTCCGGGGCGCCGTACTTCGCCTCGTCCGTCAACATGGTGCCGAGCAACTGCTGCATCGCCATAATGTGGCTGCAGGTGCTTCCGACGATGTGGGACTCAAAGGTGTGGCAACTGCACGTCCATCGGCCATTGTCGAGGCGAACGGAGTAGTCGTCGTGCCCACCGTGGAACGTCGCAGAAATGTTAGAAAGCTTGATGCGTTCCGGTTCTTGCGCGTATCGATGCGCTTTTTCAATCTTCCCGATCATGCTCGAGTGCATCGTGTGCACTGCTCCTTTTCCGGGGTCCAAACCCCTCCAGGCGAAACACCTTCACACGCCCGCTCGGTTTCGACAGTGCCCGAAAAACAGAACAGCACCTCACGGCTATCCGTCAGGTGCTGGCCCCACCGCAGCCATTCCGGCAATTCAACCCATTCATCTGAGGCTGCCTTGCCGAATTGCCACCGTCGACTCCTCTGTCGCCCAACCGTTAAGGAGGTGTTGGCAGAAGAGTGTACCAACGGCCACGGACGATTGCTAGCGCCGGAGGTACCTGTTCGATGGCCACAATGACCATGCTAAAAGTCAGTGCCGCGGTGCTGGCAGGCGGAGACAGTCGTAGATTCGGTACCGACAAAGCCCTTGTTCCCCTTCCTGGTGGGACAACTCCGATGCTGGGAGCAATAGTTCAGTCGCTCCTGGATGTCACTACGGACGTGACCATCATCGCGCCCGAAAACCGGACGTATGCCCAATTCGGCGTGCCAGTCGTTTCTGAGGCCGTACCGGGCCAGGGGCCGCTTGGCGGACTCGAAATGGCCCTAAGCCGGGCCGCCCATGACCGATGCATCGCCGTCGCCTGTGATCTGCCGTTCCTCAACCTGGAGTTGCTGCGATGGATGGCCCAACTCGACTTCTCCGAGGATGCGTTAGTCCCGATGGTCTCCGCGGCAGATTCATCCGAGTCAGCCGGTTCGACTCCGCGGCCACAGCCGTTGCATGCGATCTATCGGCGGTCGTGTCTCGACCCAGTGCGAAACCTCCTTTCGTCAGGGGAGCGCCGGCTTGGTCGCCTCCTTGACCTGATCCACGTCCGCTACCTGCACGAAGCGGACATTCGGCGGATTGATCCCAGACTAAGTTCCTTTCTCAACATCAACTCCATGGAAGAGTGGGGCCGGGTCCGGCGACGACTCAACTCCTGACATCCTCAGGCGCGTGGACCGATCCGCTATACTGCCTGGCTGAAATCCACACGCGCGTGGCCGTCGCGCTCGACAACCGCCGTTGGGGTCATATTCCTTAGAGCCGCGTGTGGTCCGCATGTTCTTGCAGGAGCAGTCCCGGTGAGTTCCAAACCAGTCGCGCCGAAGTCTAAGCGCTCACAGCAGGGCGGCCAGCAACGCGGCGGACGCGCCAATACGCGCCACCTGAATCGCTCGGAGGAGCGGGCCCTTCGGATACGAGCAGCCGCGACGGCCGCTGCCGAGGAGGCGGCCCAGGACGACGACCCGACGCCGGGATCCCGCCCAGTCGAAACCGCCGCGACCCGCCGCGCCCGCCGGTTGGTCGAGAGCCGCGGGCAGGTGGCGAACAAGATCGTGGCGCTGTCGCGGGAGCAGGAGTACGCCATTATCCGGCACGATCTGCGGCGATTGCTGACGATCTCCGGGGCGATCCTGGTGGGGATGGTCGCCCTACTCCTGGTTCTGCCTCGGTAACCCTCACATCGGACTAATACCGACAACGCAACGATGGCCGGCGCAATTGCGCCGGCCATCGTTGCGTCATGTGCGGTGAGTGCGAACTCCCTGCTAGCCAGCTAGATCGGGGGTTCCTCTTCGTCGACGGTGAGCGGCTCTTCGGCGAAGCCATCCGACTCTGTATCTGGCGGCTCGATATCCTCGCCGGCCTCGACCAGTGGCTCGTCCTCTTCGTCCTCTTCGTCACCGAGCAGGAAGTCGGTCTCGTCCCGCATTCGCAGCGACTCACGCTCGCGCATATAGGCTCTGGTCGCCTTGATCTTTCCCGGGAACGAGACTTTGGTTACCTGGGACGGGTCACGGTAGACCTCGCGGAGGATCACGCGGAGACTGCCGGACGCCAGGCCGAGGGCGTAAACCTCGTACCGGTTGCCGCCGGCCTGCAACTCGACGACCCGCTCCGCGGTCTTGCTCTGGATCTCGCCGAGGCGCTTGCCATTGGCGTCCAGAACGTAGAGGCGCTTGCCGTCGACCTCCAGTTCGAGTTGCTCACCGGGAGCGACTTCGGCCAGTTCATCAATCGACAGGGGATTGACCAGCTCTTCGACTGACGTCTTGCCGACCTCTTCGATAAAGACGTGGGTGCGCGGTACGGTGCTCATCCGGCCACCCTCGCCTTCCGTCCGGCCGCGCAGGTGCTCCAGGCGCTGGAGGTTCCGGCGGGCGATCAGGTTGGCGGCGTCGATGCGCAGCGCGGCCAAGTACGAATCGTACGCCTCGCCATAACGGCCAAATTCGTGGTAGGCGCGGCCGAGCCGATTGTGGGCCTCGGCATCCTGCGGGAACCGCTCCAGCAGCTCCAGGTTGCGATCGATCGCCTCGTCCCACTTGCCTTCGATCGCGGCGGCGCGGGCGTCGGCCACGAGTTGGCGCCTGGGCTTGGGTTTTTCACGAGAAGCTTGCATGCCTGTTGACGTCTCCCTCTAACGGTTGTCCTAAGAAACATGGGCGAATGCCCGACTAACGCGGATGGCCAGTTGCCTCGCCGATCAGGAACCACGGCCCTGTCTTTGTCACCTTGACGTCGACCAACCTGCCAAGTAGATCGCGATCGTCGGCGAAATGGATGAGCGTGTTACCCCGGGTTCGTCCCGTCCAGCGGCCCTTCGCCTGGGTTTCGACCAGCACCTCGTAGGTCTTGCCCAGGCGCTCCTGGTTTCGCTTAGTGACAATCCGCTCCTGGAGTGCTTCGAGCGCCTGGTGCCGCCGAAGCTTCTCATCGTGCGGAATATCGTCCTCCCAGCGGGCGGATAGGGTTCCTGGCCGGGGCGAGTACATGGCGAGGTGGACCTTGTCGCAGCCAACTTCCTCCAAGAGGTCGTGCGTCTGCTGGAACTGCGCGTCCGTCTCACCAGGGAAGCCGACAATGATGTCGGTCGCGACCGTCACGTCCGGCATCTGGGACCGGGTGTAAGCGATCCGGTCGATCCACAGGTCGCGGGTGTACGTCCGACGCATTCGGCGGAGAACTTCATTGTCTCCCGCCTGGACCGGTAGATTCATGTGCTCGCAGGCGGTGCGTAACGAGGCCATCGTGTTGATGATCTCGTCGGACATGTACTTGGGGTGGGAGGTCAGGAAGCGAATGCGCTCCAAACCTTCGATCTGATCGACCGCCTGGAGGAGATCGGCCAGTCCCGGCTTGTCTGGGAGGTCGTGACCGTACGCGTTGACCGTCTGACCGAGCAGGGTGATCTCGCGCACGCCGGTCGAAACGATCTGCTCGACCTCGCGCACGATCTCGTTCATCGGGCGGCTGCGTTCCTTGCCTCGCCGGTACGGCACGATGCAGTAGGAGCAGAGGAAGTTGCAGCCGTAGATGATCGGCACGTAGGCGGTAACGCCCGCCGCGCCATGGGCGGCTTCTGGGGTGTAGTAATGCGGGAGCTGGGCGAGATCGTCCTCGAGGTCGTCGATCTCGGGGACGACCTGGCTGAGCTTCGAAAAGTCGGAGGGATCGAAGAAGAGATCGACGTGCGGGAAGCGGGCCCTGAGCTTTTCTTGCTGGTTAGTAACCATGCACCCGGTGAGCACGACCGAGACGTCCGGCTTCTCCCGCTTCAGCCGGATAAGCGAATTGAGTTTGCCCGCCACCTTGTCCTCAGCGGCCTGGCGGACGACACAGGAGTTCAGGACGACGATATCGGCCTCGTTCTCCTCGTCGGTCCGGCGGTAGCCGACCTCCTGGAGGGTGGCCGCAACCTTCGCGCTGTCCGCCTCATTCATCTGACAACCGATCGTCCAGATGAAAAAGCGCTTGCCGTTTTCCGGCGCAGCCGCAGGCGATGCCGCCGGATTGAGCGAGATGATAGGGAATGAGGACACCCAGTTCTCCTGACCGGCCTGATCGACCCGGTTGCCTCAGCGGAACGATGAGCTTTCGACGCCCTGCGCATGGGCGTCATGAGCAGGTTGAGCAACAACCCATGAGTATACATCGCTCGTGGAAAACGAAGTTGACGGCGCGGAGCCGTTCGGATGAGTACCAGTTTGGAACAGCGGAAATAGGACCTTTGGGGGGTAGTAATCGAGCGGTTCATCTTACCGGACGCAACAGTTACGAATGGACACGAAAAAGACCCCGAACTGTGCCTCCACGTCATTGTCAGGGACGGATGAGGGCGGTATCATCTCGGTCACGACAAATCCGACCTTCCCGCATGTCACTGCCTGTCGATAAACAGTTCCGGACCCGAGTGGGGAACCGGTGGCGGCACTGTTTTGGCTTCCGCATGGGGGAATCGGCGTGGACCCATTTGGGGGGGTCACCGTGGGGGACAACTGATGAAGCGGTGTTGCGAGACGTGCCGGTTCTTCGAGAAGGGAACCCTGGCAGGGTCCGGCTGGTGCCGGCACCCGGAGCGAGTGGAAGCCACAAGCGACCTTGTCCTTGTCCGCGCGTCGCAGTTGACGTGCCGGAAAGGCTGGGACAAGGACTTCTGGGAGCCGAATGTTCGCAACAACCGCGCGGTCGATCGGTTCCCCCACGGGGCGCAGCTCGGGCCGGTGCCGCCTGCCTCACCCGAAGACATCGATGCGATCATCAAAGCCGGCAAGGTCTCGGACGAGGAGCGCACGGCCGCCTCATCGGGTATTGGGGAAGACCGGGTCGTGGGCGCCGCTCCTAGTCCGGTGACCCATGTCCCCAAATCGCTCATCACGAAGCACCTGCCGCCGACCCCGGCGCAGGCGCAGCCCGGTTCCTTGACCAATGAAGGTCCGAATACCCGCGAGAAGATCCTAATCGCGAAGGAAGAGGTGGCGCGCATGCGGATCAACAATCGGATCCGACCGTCGGTCGAGCCTCTCCCCTCGTCCGCTGTTCCTCCGCCTCTGTCCACCAGCGCGGAAGCAGACAGAACCGACCCGGTGGACGACAACCCCGAATTGGTTGAGACCACTTCGGAGAATCTCGTTGACACCGTTGCGGACGACAACACGGCCGCGGATGGTAACGATCATTCGGAACATGAAGACGCTCGGCAACCGCTACCCTTCGAGACGCGTCCAAGCCTGGGTGAGTGGGAGGAGCCGCTAGTCCCGTCGATCCCGCCGACGTTCGACCACTGGAACTACCCGGCGGATAGGCACCCACCATTTCTCTGGCTGATCCCGGGAGGCGGCTCAAAGCGGTCCGATGGCGGAGTTGCGCCTGACGCCGATCACAGTCCTTCTGATGATATCGGGCCTCGTGATGTTGTTGCACAAAGCAACATCAATGCAGACGATCAACCGTTCGAGCTGCCTCCTCCGGTCGAGAACCGCTTTTCAGCCGCCGTCGCGTCCCCCCCGGGAAAGGCCGCGGGCAAGGACGCAGCGGCAATCGTTCACGTTCCGCACCCGCTGGACTGACTTGCGCGAACGTCCTCAACGGGAAGGGCATGTGCCGCCGGTATGGTCGGACGCTCCGGAGTGGGTGGACGAACCCGTTTGGGCCGATGACACGGCCTTGACGGACGAGCCGCTCCCAGCCGACGCGGTGCTACCGGTGCTCGACGATCGTGAGGCGGGCATCCCGCTCGTGCACGTGGATGGGGCGCATACGCCGCAGATGGTGATGGAACATCCGTCCGATTTGGCCGTCAACGATGACTCCATCTGGACCGAGTCGCTGCCAGATACCGAGCCGTTCACGGGATTCGACGCACCGGAGGATTTGCAGGTCCATACCCCCGCATCGGGATGGGCGGTTCACGGGGATGAGCACGCCCGCGATTCCGATGATGTGGTTGTAGGCGGCAACGGGTCCGGCCCAATCCGCTACGATCCGGAAATTGACGACTACATCCTCGCTCCTGACGTGCCGCGCATGTGCCGAACCTGCGCGGCGTTCCGGCCCGCTGAAGACGGGGAGCGCGGTTGGTGCTCAAACGGGTGGGCCTTCAATAATCGCCTTCTCGTAGGCGCTTGGGAGGTGCCGTGTCAGACAAGTTTTGGCAATTGGTGGATTCCCAATGATGACCACTGGAACGATGGAATTCTGGAGCGGCTGAACTCGCCTGCGCCCCTTTTTGACCAGCTCATGGCTCAGCGCACCCCGACTAGGCGCGAGAAGCCACATTCCAAAAAGCGCTGGAGTTAGTGAAAATGTGTCGAATTGACACGGATTAAGGCAGACGGCGTGCGTGCCAATGCGGTAGACTTGACGCATCAGCTACCGTCAACGTGGTTGCGGCACGCCGGGGACGGGCAGCGCTCTGCCCGAGGGCGAGGGGGCCAGTAGAACACCCATGTCAGTGTTCGGAGAGACGCTGAAACAGGCGCGCTCGTCCAAGGGCGTGACTGTGAAGGAAGCGGAGCAGGCGACGCGGATCAACCGCCTCCATCTTGCTGCGCTCGAAGAAGAGAATTTCTCCGCACTGCCGCCGCTGATCTATCAGCGCGGAATCGTTCGCAACTACGCCACCTATCTCGATCTCGATCCCGCAAAGCTCATCGGCATGTTCGAAGAGGCGAGGGGTGGCGCAATTGCGCCGATCAGCATTGTGCCTTCGGTTCCTCCGGTGGATATGCCCCGGCAGTGGGTGCCCAACTTTGCCGTGCTGGCATTCCTTGTGGTGATGAGCGCGGTGGTCTTCACCTGGTTCTACAGCGCTTACTTTGCTCCCGGTGGCACAGTGCCGACCTCGACGCCGCCGGTTCCGTCCGTTACCCCACTGCCGTCAGATGATCCTACCGGCCTCGAAGGGTGGAGCATGGTTCCCACCATGGAACCCAAGCCGACCGAGGAGCCGACGGCGACGGCCACGCCCGATGAAGACGACGAGCCAAGCCGCGAAGCCACTGGCGACGCAGCGCCGACCGAGGCGACTGAATCCGAAGACGAGGCGACGACGGAGTCTTCCGAGGTCAATGCCGCAGCCGAGTCGGTGGAGGCCGGCGAGCCGCCGGCTGAAGAGGTTCAAGAGCCGGTCGTTGAGGAATCCGTCGAAGAGCCTGTGATCGAGGAAGAACCGGTTGTCGAGGAGCAGCCGGAGACCCCGAGTGGAGACATGACTCAACTGCAGTTCGCGCCAACCGCGGACATCTCCTTGAGTGTCACCGGCGACGGCGTCGTCCTCTACGATGGGTTTGTTGCCGCGGGCACCGTAGTCGGTCCATTTTCGGCGGTCAGCTTTGAGATCTACACCTCCGACGTGAACGACACGTCAATCATCAACGTGGCGACCGGAGTCTCGTTCGTCGTCTCGTACGACGAGGGGGCGTTGTCCTTCTACCTGCCTTAGCACGCGATCACCGATCCGGCGTGAGATACCTGAAAGCCCGGGCCACATAGCCCGGGCTTTCTCATAGGTGTCTTGGCAGGAGCGCCATCAAAAAGGGGGAGGGGACGTGTCGGCGACCCCGCCTAGCTCCGCGCTACTGCTTCGCCGGTGCCTGCTCTTCTGGACCGAAGACCCGGTCCATGATCCAGTCCGCCAACCAGTTGGCGGCAAAGGTGAGGAGCAGTGCGAGCACCCCGCGCATCGTGTTGCGAAACATCGATCGATTCGTCCCTTCATTACTCCGCTTCATCACCGATGACCGACGAGGTCACGCGCTTTGCCAAATCCCGACGTTGCAGGTTTTGGTCCAAGGTCGCCGGAGCGATGATACGGGACCGACCGGGCGATGTCGCGTGGTACCAGCCGGGGTGCTGGGCAGACGGTTACCTCCGGCTGCTAGTCGGACGGGCGGGCGCGTGATCGGAACGTGCCACTGGCGGTGAACCCGGGCGTGTAGCTCTCGGGGACGACGATGTCTTTGGCCGTCCGCGGATCGACTCCATGGCGCTCCCGGCGGTGGCGAAGTTCGAATGCGCCAAATCCGGTAAGGACAACGCGCTTGCCTTCGGACACTTCCTTGACGATCGAATCCAGGGCGGAGTTGATGACTTTAGCCGCAGTCGCCTGTGAGACACCGGCATCCGCGGCGACCTGACGGATAAGATCGCTCTTGTGCATTGTGTCCTCCCCTTAAGGATGGCGCGCCAACCGAACGAGAAAGCATCGAACCCCGCGTCCCTTGCGGCGATCAAACGCACTAGGCCCCAGACTCGAGTGGCAGTTTCTAACTCTCATACATATCACAGATTTTGCGCAGGTCTAGCCCTTGCCAGCGATGCAAATGAGACCAACGCGACCAGCGCGGCCAGTGTTGCATCCGGAAGCGTGAGATTTCCGATCAACGTACGATCCGATCCGGGGAGAAACTGGAGGACTTGGACAGCAGGATCTGTGAACTGGAAGACAAATTCTCCGATCCACAGACGATCGTCGATGCCGATCGCTAAAAGAACGAGCCGACACAGGACCATTGTCGCGACAAACGAATACACGATCAGACCAATTTCTAGAGCAACCTGGGATCGCTCGCCAAACGGGCGGACCGGCCAGGAGCTGAATGGCTCCCGGTCCCTCACCGGGTATAGGCCCGGTCGTGACGGCTGGGCAGCGCCTGAGCGGCTCGATCAAGGATGATCCCCGCCACCTCGTCTTTCGGGAGTGCGGGAAGCCGTTCCTCGCTGCCGTCACTGGAGAGGAAAATCGCGGTGCTGTCGTCGCTACCAATCGTCGCGACCGCGTCGTTGGCAACGATCATCGCGAGGCCCTTTGCCCGGAGCTTGTCGGCCGCGTTCTTGAGCAGATCGTCGGTCTCGGCCGCAAAGCCGATCTTGAACAGACCCTCTCCAGGTACCCCAGCGATGATATCCGGGTTGCGATCGAGTTCGATCGTCAGGTCCCCGCCAACCTTCTCCTTCTTCAGTTTCGATCCGAATTGTGTCCGCGGCCGGAAGTCCGACACTGCCGCCGACATGACCAGCATGGTGGCATTGGCTAATTCCGCGTGGACCGCCGCCTCCATTTCGCGCGCCGTCTCGACGTTGACGATCTTCGCTCCGTATGGCGGGCGCAGATTTGTCGGGCCGGAGATCAGGGTCACGCCGGCGCCGCGATCCAGCGCGGCCTGGGCCAATGCGTATCCCATCTTCCCGCTGGACCGATTGCCGAGGAAGCGGACAGGATCGAGCGGTTCGTGGGTACCGCCGGCGGTAACGATCACGCGCTGCCCCGCGAGAACACCGTTGCGCCCCAGCACAATCCGCAGTGCGCCGAGGATGTCTTCGGTGGGCGCGAATCGTCCTGTCCCGACCTCACCCGATGCCAGGCGGCCGCTGTCCGGGCCGACAAACGTCGCTCCGCGGGACTTGAGCGTTTCGACATGCGACTGCGTTGCCGGATGCATGTACATCTGATGCTCCATCGCCGGTGCGATGGTCAACGGAGCGGTGGTCGCGAGCGACACCATCCCCAGGAGATCGTCGGCCAACCCCAGGGCAAGGCGGGCGATGGTGTTGGCAGTCGCCGGAGCGACCAGGAGGACATCGGCATCATGACCCAGGGTGATATGGCCGGCGGCGGCCTCGGTCCAGGCTTCGAACGGATCGGCGTGGACCGGTCTCCTCGTCAGAGCGGAGAAGGTCAACGGCTTGACGAACTCCTGGGCGCTCCTGGACAGAATCGTCTCAACCGTAGCGCCGGCCTGGGTCAATTTGCTGGCTAGGTCGGCCGCTTTGTAGGCGGCGATCCCGCCGCTGACGGCCAGCACGACCCTGGCCTCTCGAAGTAGCGTCATTTTGTCGGCACCATCGACAGCACGTTCAATCCTTCGTGGCTACATCCGGAGATCGACCGCGGTGAGCGGACCTGCTAGGCGACAGCCGCGGCGAAGACGGCAGGTATTGCCGCAATGGTGCGGTCGATTGCCTCGTCGTCGATCTCGTAATGGGTGACCATGCGCAGCCCTCGTAAGCCGTAGTTCGACACCTTGATGCCGTTTTCTCTGAAGGCGGCGATGACCGCTTCGTGGCTCATTCCAGACGGCGGTTGGAAGATGACGATGTTGCTCTGAACGGTGTCGAGGTCGATGACGACGCCCGGCGATTCCGACAGCGCCTGGGCCAACCTTTTTGCCCGGAGGTGATCGTCGGGCAGACGGTCGATCATCTCGTTGAGCGCCACCAGGCCGGCCGCCGCGATGACGCCCGATTGCCGCATCGCGCCGCCGACGATCTTCCGGTTGCGGCGGGCCTTCTCGACGAACTCGGCCGAGCCGGCCACGATCGAGCCGACAGGAGCCGCCAGGCCTTTCGAGAGACAGAACTGGACGGAATCGACATTGGCGGCTATCTGCGCGGCAGGGACGCCGAGGGTGGCGGCCGCGTTGAAGATCCGGGCGCCATCCAAGTGGACCGGGGCGCCGTGCTCGGCACAGACCTGCTTGAGGTCAGCCAGATAGTCCAGCGGCAGGACCGCGCCGCCGCAGCGGTTATGGGTGTTTTCGATGCAGACCGCGCCGGTACGAGGATAGCCCGCCCGGATCGGGCGGATCGCGGCGGCCACATCGTCGAGGTCGAGCCGGCCAAACCGGGTGGTCGGCCGCAGGTTGAAGGGAATCCCTCCCAGGGCGGCGGCTCCACCGCTCTCGTACCAGAAGATGTGGCACTCGTCGCCCAGGACGAGTTCGTCGCCGCGCCCACAATGGCTCAGGACGGCGACGAGGTTCCCCATCGTGCCACTGGCAACGTAGACCGCGGCCTCTTTGCCGACGAGTTCGGCCGCGCGCTGTTCGAGCGCGGCGACCGTCGGGTCTTCACCGTATTGGTCGTCACCGACCTCGGCGGTGGCCATCGCCTGGCGCATGGCGGCCGTCGGCCGGGTGACGGTGTCCGAGCGGAGATCGATCGCGTCTGTCGCCATCCGAGCCATCACACCCCCCGAAATTGTTCACGATCTCTTATCAGCCGGTTGGCAGTGTATCGCAGCATTCCGCCGCCGGTACCGCTCAACTCTCTCGGAATTACGGGGCGACTGGGGCCGCGTAGCGCCGGGTATTCGGCGCAGTTCCAGGTCCGAAATCAACCCGCGACGGGGCTTGATTTATGCGAAGGTCCGTGATATCCTACTCGTTCGCGGTGGCGCGGGGATTTGTCCGTGCGCCGCCCCCGACGGAACACTGGAAAACGCGTGCGGGAACAC
Organism: uncultured Chloroflexia bacterium; assembly: GCA_963724285.1. Taxonomy (GTDB): domain Bacteria; phylum Chloroflexota; class Chloroflexia; order Thermomicrobiales; family UBA6265; genus CAVRUD01. The sequence continues at coordinate 69,919 of CAVRUD010000029.1, forward strand.
ATCAAGGGCGTGCAACGGCTCCCGGGAGGACAGAATTCTGCCCTCCCGCTTCGGCGTTGTCCGCAAAGTCGTGTTCAGACCAGTAGCCATCGATCGGTTCAGCCGTAATCCTAGCCTGGGTATCAGTGAGCCGTGCTCGGCACTCCCGGCGGTTCTCTCACTTCGGTCGTGCCTACGAGGTCAGATAGTTCAAATACAGAGGAGCATTGCATGGCGTTAGAGCGACTTGGTGTCTTGGGCAGTGAATCCGACGTGGCCATCGCTCCGCCAGTGGTCGGCGCACGCCAGGTGCTCTCTAATCAGGGTATCTCTCGGCGGACGTTCTCCCGCATCCCGACGGTGCTGGAGATGCCGAACCTCATCCAGATCCAGAAAGAATCGTTCGATTGGTTCGTGCGCGAGGGCCTCAAGGAGCTCCTCGAGGAGATCTCCCCGATCACGGACCACCACAAGAAGATGGAGCTGACCTTCCTCGATCACCGCTTCGATCCGCCGTGGATGCGGATGGCAAAGGGCGAGGAGCGGGACAGAGCGATGCACGACCAGCGGGTCGCGGAGTCGTATTGCCGCGAGCGCGACATCACCTTTGCCGCCCCGCTGCGGATCTGGGCGCGATTGGTGATGAAGGAGACCGGCGAGATCAAGGAGACCGGCCAGGACGGCATCTTCCTGGGCGATTTCCCGATGATGACCTCCGATGGCACCTTCATTATCAATGGCGCCGAGCGCGTCGTCGTCTCTCAGCTCGTCCGCTCTCCGGGCGTCTACCTCGGTCAGGAGACCGATCCGACGACCGGCAAGCGCGTCTCGACCGCCAAGCTGATTCCGAACCGTGGTGCCTGGCTGGAATTCGAGACCTCCAACCGTGACATCATCTCGGTGAAGGTCGACCGCAAGCGCAAGATGCCGGTCACTATCCTCCTGCGCGCGATCGGGATCGAGTCCGATGAGGACCTGATCAACGCCTTCGCCGACGTCGATACCAATCCGGATCGCTCCTTCATCCGCACCACGCTGGAGAAGGAGCCGACCAAGACCAAGGACGATGCGCTCCTCGAGCTGTATCGCCGCCTGCGGCCGGGCGATCCGCCCTCCCGCGAGAACGCGACGACACTGCTGGAGAACCTGTTCTTCAACGAGCGCCGCTACGACCTCGCCCGCGTCGGCCGCTACAAGCTGAACGAGCGCCTGCACAAGAAGCGCGACGACCTGGGCGAACGGCCGATGCCGACGACGCGGATCCTGACCGTCGATGACATGGTCGAGATCATCCGCGAGATGATCCGCCTCAACAACGGCCAGAGCCAGCCGGACGACATCGACCACCTCGGCAACCGGCGCATCCGCGCCGTTGGCGAGCTGATCCAGATGCATGTCCGCACCGGTTTCCAGCGCCTGGAGCGCGGCATCCGCGAGCGGATGACGATCCAGGATCCGGAGACGGTCACACCGCAGGGACTCATTTCGACGACCCGGCCGGTGATGGCGGCCGTCCGCGAGTTCTTCGGCGGCAGCCAGCTCTCGCAGTTCATGCAGCAGACCAACCCGCTGGATGAACTGACCCACAAGCGTCGTCTGTCCGCCCTCGGTCCCGGCGGTCTCTCCCGTGATCGTGCCGGGTTCGACGTACGTGACGTTCACCCGTCGCACTACGGCCGCATCTGCCCGATCGAGACGCCGGAAGGACCGAACATCGGTCTGATCGGATCGCTCGCGACCTACGGCAAGATCAATCCGTACGGCTTCATCGAGACGCCGTACCGCCGGGTGGTTTCCACGATTCTGCTCGACGATCCAGTGATCCCGCCCGTGGGCCAGATCCTGCGGGACGACGCGGTCAATCCGTCCAACGGTAAGGTCGTGCTCGCGGCCGGCGAGACGATCACGGAGGCCAATGTCACCGCCTTCAAGAAGGCCGACATCAAGTCCGTGCGGATCAAGCCCGTCGCGTCCGAGATCATCGACTACCTCTCCGCCGACCGCGAAGAGAAGGTCATGATCGCCCAGGCGAACACGCCGCTGGACGAGCACGACCGATTCATCCCGGATCGCGTGGTTGTCCGGGTCAGCGGCGGCCACCGCTTCCCGGTGATCGCGGCCGAAGAAGTCAACTACATGGACGTCTCGCCGAAGCAGGTTGTCTCGGTGGCGACGGCGCTCATCCCGTTCCTGGAGCATGATGACGCCAACCGGGCGCTCATGGGCGCGAACATGCAGCGGCAGGCCGTGCCGCTTCTGACGCCGCGATCGCCGATCATCGGTACGGGAGTCGAGTTCCAGGCGGCGCGCGACTCCGGACAGGTGGTCGTTTCTGGGCACAGTGGGACGGTCGTCTCGGCGGACGCCCGCCGGATCTCCATCTTGGACGAGGACGGCGCGACGCAAATCTACAACCTACAGAAGTTCCGCCGGTCGAACCAGGACACGTGTCTCAATCAGCGCCCCAATGTTCGCCCAGGGGACACCGTCAAGGTCGGCGACGTGCTGGCCGATTCGGCGTCGACCGAAAACGGTGAGCTTGCGCTCGGTCAGAACGTCCTGGTGGCCTTCATGCCCTGGGAGGGTGGCAACTTCGAGGATGCCATCCTGATCAGCGAGCGGCTGGTCCGCGACGACGTCTTCACCTCGATCCATATCGAGAAGTACGAGACGGAAGCGCGCGACACCAAGCTGGGACCGGAAGAGATCACCCGCGACATCCCGAACGTTGGTGAGGAGAGCCTTGCCAACCTCGACGAGAACGGCATCATCCGGATCGGTGCAGAGGTTCGCCCGAACGACATCCTCGTCGGTAAGGTCACGCCTCGCGGTGAGACGGAGCTGAGCGCGGAAGAGCGCCTGCTCCGCGCGATCTTCGGTGAGAAGGCCCGTGAGGTGAAGGACACCTCGCTCCGGGTGCCGCACGGTGTTCAGGGCAAGGTCATCGACGTCAAGCAGTTCCGCCGCGACGACAGCTCGGACCACGAGCTGCCGGCCGGCGTCAACGAGATGGTCCGGGTCAGCATCGCCCAGAAGCGGAAGATCTCCGAGGGCGACAAGATGGCCGGCCGCCACGGCAACAAGGGCGTCATCTCCCGGATCCTGCCGGCAGAGGATATGCCCTTCCTGCCGGACGGCCAGTCGGTCGACATCATCCTGAACCCGATCGGCGTGCCGTCGCGCATGAACCTCGGTCAGGTGCTGGAGACCCACCTTGGGTGGGCCGCCCAGCGGCTCGGTTACAAGGTGGCGACGCCGGTCTTCGACGGCGCCAAGGAAGAGGAGATCCGGCAGGCGCTGATCGACGCCGGCCTGCCAGAGGACGGCAAGGTCGACCTGTACGACGGCCGCACGGGCGAGAAGTTCGACCGCCCGGTGACGGTCGGCATCATCTACATGTTGAAGTTGGCTCACCTGGTCGAGGACAAGATCCACGCCCGCTCAACCGGCCCGTACTCGCTCGTGACGCAGCAGCCTCTTGGCGGAAAGGCCCAGTTCGGCGGTCAGCGGTTCGGCGAAATGGAGGTCTGGGCGCTGGAGGCCTATGGCGCCGCGCACATCCTGCAGGAGATGCTCACGGTCAAGTCCGACGATGTCGTCGGGCGCGTCAAGACCTACGAAGCGATCGTGAAGGGCGACGAGATCGTCGAGGCCGGCGTCCCGGAAAGCTTCAAGGTGCTGGTGAAGGAGCTGCGCTCCCTCGGCCTCTCCATCGAGGTGATCAACGAGGACGAGCAGACCGTCGAGTTCACGGAGGACACCTCTCGCGACCTCCTCTCCAACCTGGACCGGATCAATCTCAGCGGCTTCGAGCGGACCGAAAGCTAAACGAGACGCGAGATTTCAGACGTGAGACGTGAGTGACGAAAGCTGTCTACTCACGTCTCACGTCTCACGTCTCACGTCTCCAGTCTCGGAGGAAGAATGTCGACCACTATTGATGAGTTCCGCAGTATCGAGCGTCCGCTGCCGCCAATCTCCGATGACTCCGCGTTCGGAAGCCGCAACGGCGGTGGTTCCGGCGGAAGTGGGAACGGATACTCCCGCAGTGATCGCGGGGACCGCAGCCGCGTGCTGGACGTCAACAACTTTGACGCCATCAAGATCATGCTCGCGTCGCCGGAAGGCATCCGCGGCTGGTCCTACGGAGAAGTCACCAAGCCCGAGACCATCAACTACCGGACGCTGAAGCCGGAGCACGGCGGTCTTTTCTGCGAGCGCATCTTCGGTCCCACCAAGGACTGGGAGTGCTACTGCGGCAAGTACAAGCGGATCCGCCACGCCGGCACCGTCTGTGACAAGTGCGGCGTCGAGGTCACCCGCTCGAAGGTACGCCGGGAGCGGATGGGCCACATCGAATTGGCGGCGCCGGTTGCGCACATCTGGTACGTCAAGGGTACGCCGAGCCGCCTGGGCCTGCTGCTCGATATCTCTCCGCGCAACCTTGAGCGCGTCCTGTACTTCGCCTCCTACCTTGTCACCCATGTCGACGAGGAGGCTAAGCAGGAGGCCATCGCCGAGATCAACGAGGAGCATGAGGCCTCGATCGGCGAACTACGGTCCGAGTCCGATCACGAGCTCGCCCTGATCGACCAGCGCCTCAAGCTCGATGTCGGCAACCTGGACGAGGGTGAGGCGACCCTGACCGCCGATATCGATCAGCGCCGTCAGGCGCAGCTCGATGAGTTGCAGCGCGAGTTCGACGAGATCGTTGCCAAGTTGGAGGCCGCCGCGGGCGAGCGCCGCAAGCGAGACGATCGCCTTCCGCGGCCGCCTGATCGTCGAGCAGGACGAGGCCGTCAACGACGACCGCTTCACCGCCCTGAACGAGGTCTACCGCGAGGAGACCGAGACGATCGAGAATTCGACCTCGAACGAGGCGGGCGGCACCGAGGCGCTGGCCGGGGCCGAGCGCGATCAGCTGACCTACGAGGCCGACGAGCGCAAGGAGAAGATCACCAAGCGCCTCGCCGAGCAGATCAAGGAAGCGGAGAAGGATCGCGACGAGACCCTCAAGAGCATCAACGATCTCAAGGAACTGCAGATCCTGACGGAGACGCAGTACCGCGAGCTTCTAGAGTTCGTCCCGTCCAGCGTCTTCCGGGCCGCGATGGGCGCCGAGGCGGTCTACGACTACGTCTCGAAGAAGGTCGACCTCGATGCGATCGCGGTCGACCTGCGCAACCAGATGCAGACCGACTCCGAGGTCAAGCGCAAGAAGGCGGTCAAGCGCCTGCGCGTCGTCGAGGCGCTGCGCAAGAGCGGCAACAAGCCGGAGTGGATGATCTTCACCGCGCTGCCGGTGATTCCGCCGGAATTGCGGCCGATGGTCCAGCTCGACGGCGGCCGCTTCGCGACCTCTGACCTGAACGACCTCTACCGCCGCGTCATCAACCGCAACAACCGCCTCAAGCGGCTGTTGGAGCTCGGCGCGCCGGACATCATCGTCCGCAACGAGAAGCGCATGCTGCAGGAGGCCGTCGACGCCCTGATCGACAACGGCCGCCGTGGCCGCGTCGTCTCAGGCTCCGGCAAGCACAAGCTCAAGAGCCTGTCCGACATGCTCAAGGGCAAGCAGGGCCGGTTCCGCCAGAACCTGCTGGGCAAGCGCGTCGACTACTCCGGCCGCTCGGTGATCGTGGTCGGACCGGATCTCGATCTGGACGAGTGCGGAATCCCGAAGCGGATGGCGCTGGAACTGTTCAAGCCCTTCGTGATGCGGCGCCTGGTCGATCACGGCCACGCCCACAACATCAAGGCGGCGAAGCGGCTCGTCGAGCGCGTCGATTCCCGTGTCTGGGAGGTCTTGGAAGAGGTCATCAAGGACTACGTGGTCCTTCTCAATCGCGCCCCAACCCTCCACCGGCTGGGTATCCAAGCGTTCCGCGTGCGCCTGATCGAAGGCTCCGCCATCCAGATCCACCCGCTCGTCTGCACCGCGTTCAACGCGGACTTCGACGGCGACCAGATGGCGGTCCACGTCCCGCTCTCGAAGGCGGCGCAGGCCGAGGCCCGGCAGCGGATGCTGTCGATCAACAACCTGCTCTCGCCGTCGAACGGTGAGCCGATCGTCTCTCCCACCCAGGACATCGTTCTGGGCTGCTACTACATGACCTCTCTTCGGGACCACGAAGAGGATCTGGCCAACGGCCGCGTGCCCCGCGGCTGGGGCAAGGTCTTCTCGTCGATGGAGGAGGTCCGGATCGCCTACGACTGCGGTGCGATCGATCTGCAGGCGCAGATCACGGTCTACACCGATCGCTACGGCGCCACCCAGAAGATCGAAACGACGGTCGGTCGAGTGATCTTCAACATGGCGCTGCCGCCGGAGCTGGGCAAGTTCTACAACGACACGATGGGCCGCAAGGCGCTTCGCGGCGTCGTTGCCGACTGCTATAGGCTCTTCAAGAACGCCGTCAAGACCGCGCAGGTCGTGAACGCGATCAAGCGGACCGGCTTCGAGTTCTCGACCAAAGGCGGAATGAGCATCGCCGTTGCCGACGTTGTGATGTCGGAGTCCAAACCAGGACTTCTGCATGACGCCGATACCAAGGCGGAGCAGGTCGACCGCCAGTACCGCCGCGGTCTCGTGACCGAGGACGAGCGGTTGCGCGAGCTCGAATTGATCTGGAACGGTGCCCGCGACGAGTTGCAGCGCCACGTCGGCGAGCGGCTCGGCGCCCAGAACTCCGTCTACATGATGGCGGACTCTGGCGCGAAGGGAAACATGAACCAGATCAGCCAGATGTCCGGTATGCGCGGACTGGTGCTTGACCCGGAAGGCCGGATCATCGACATCCCGATCCGCTCCAACTTCCGTGAGGGCCTGACGGTCCTGGAGTACTTCCTCTCCACCCACGGCGCGCGCAAGGGTCTGGCCGACACCGCCCTGCGGACGGCGGACTCCGGCTACCTGACCCGTCGCCTCTGCGACGTCGCCCAGGACGTGATGATCACGATGGACGACTGCGGCACGGAGCAGGGGTTCTGGGCGGAGCGGATCGACTCCGATGGCAAGGAACTCAACGACGACGAGTACCGTGCTCGCATCACCGGCCGGATCACGCTCGCGCCGATCGTCCACCCGGAGACGGGCGAGATCATCGTCGAAGAGGGCCACGAGCTGAGCGACCGCCTCGAACCGGGTGACGGCACGATTCGGGACGTGGTCGGCGAGGTCATCGCCGCCGGTCTGGACAAGCTGTACCTGCGCACCGTGATGGCCTGCGAATCGACGCACGGCGTCTGCAAGGCCTGCTACGGCCGTGACCTGGCCAGTGGCAAGGTCGTGGAACAGGGTGAGGCTGTTGGCATCATCGCCGCTCAGTCGATCGGCGAGCCGGGCACCCAGCTGACGATGCGCACCTTCCACACCGGTGGTGTGGCCCGGGCGGATATCACGACCGGCCTCCCGCGCGTCGAGGAGCTCTTCGAGGCTCGCTCGCCCAAGGGCAAGGCGCTGATCTCGGAGAAGGAAGGCACGGTCGCGATCGAACAGACCGACCAGGGCCGCATCCTCTCGATCACCAGTGTCGAGCAGGATTCGCGCTCGTACCGGTTGGAGAAGGGCTGGGAGGTTCAGCTCCAGCAGGGCGATCACGTCGACAAGGACAAGACCGTCCTCGCCATCAAGCCGGACGGCGAGAAGGTCACGTCGGAGATCGAGGGGTTCTTCTTCCTCGACGACCGCACGATGTATGTTCGTAACGAGAAGACCGAGCGCGAGGAGCACTCCGTCCCTGTCGTCTACCAGATTCTGGTCAACGACGGTGACACGGTTTCTCCGGGCCAGCAGCTGACGGACGGCGCCAAGGATCCGCAGGACATCCTGCTCACCCTGGGTCGTGAGGCTTGCCAGCGCTACATCATCGACGAGGTCCAGAAGGTCTACCGCTCTCAGGGCGTGAACACGAATGACAAGCACATCGAAGTGATGTGCCGCCAGATGCTGCGCAAGGTCCAGATCGTCCACCCGGGCGATACGGACTACCTGCAGGACGAGCGGATCGACCGGTTCGAGTTCAACCAGATCAACGAGGACATTCTGGCCCAGGGCGGGGAGCCGGCCACCGCGATGCCGGTGCTGCTCGGGATCACTAAGGCCTCCCTGGAGACCGATTCCTTCCTGTCGGCGGCCTCCTTCCAGGAGACCACCCGGGTCCTGACCGAAGCCGCCATCAACGGCAAGGTCGACGGCCTGCGCGGCCTGAAGGAGAACGTCATCATCGGCAAGCTGATCCCGGCCGGGTCGGGATTCGGCGCGCGGACGGCGATGCCGATGAGCGACCTGGACGAGGTGCAGCTCGCCCAGATCGCGGCGATGGCCGCCGAGGGCAAGGTCGAGGAGGCCGGCGAGGAAGACTACGCCGACCTGATGCAGCAGGGGCTCGTCCCCGCCGGCGGATCGACCGCGGCCGCGGTGTCCGACGACGATGCCGACGGCTTCGAGGACGTCGCCGACGAGGAAGAGGGGCTCAGCATGCAGCTCCTGGTCGCAGGGTCCGACGAGATCGATACCTCGGGCGACGGCGACTCGGAGGAGTAGCCGGAGACACGAAACCTACGGCTTCGAGCGAGACGGCGGGGCGATTTCGCCCCGCCGTCTCGCTTTTCTTTTCGCGCCTCCGGTAGTGGGGGATCCATCCCGGCGATAACGATTAGTCCAAATTACCGTAGCGTTGCCCCTGATGCCCGCCGTAGGATTCGGGCAATTCAATCAACGCGATGACCGTCGCGCGACTGTCTTAAGGGGAGGTGGGCCATGGATCCCGCGAACTCGGATGGCACCGGCAAGGTCAATCGTCGAAATCTGCTGCGGTGGGGCGCAGCTTCGGCCGCCGTGCCTGCTTTGGGGGCGGTGGCATTTGGAACAGGTGCAAGTGGTGGCGGTTCTGACGACGTGACGACTTTTTCAGCGCAGCAGGCTCCGTTTCCCGAGATCGAGGAGGTCACCATCGCCGAGATGCGCGCGGCGATGGAGGCGGGGCGCCTGACCAGTCGCCAGATCGTCGAGATGTATCTCGCCCGGATCGACGCGATCGACAAGAACGGACCCAAGCTCAACTCGATCATCGAGATCAATCCGGACGCGCTCGCGATCGCCGACGAGCTCGACCGCGAACTTGCCGGCGGCACGAAGCGCGGTCCCCTCCACGGCATCCCGATCGTCCTCAAGGACAACATCGACACGGCGGACAAGATGTTGACGACGGCCGGCTCGCTGGCATTGGCATCGACGACGCCGTCGCAGGACTCAACTACGGCCGCCCGCCTGCGGGCCGCTGGCGCCGTCATCCTGGGCAAAACCACCCTGAGTGAGTGGGCAAACTTCCGTTCGACGCACTCATCGAGCGGCTGGAGCGGCCGCGGAGGCCAGGCTCTCAATCCTTATGTCCTCGATTCAAGCCCCTGCGGCTCGAGTTCCGGGTCGCCGGCGGCCGTTGCGGCCAACCTGGCGACCGTGGCGATCGGTACGGAGACCGACGGCTCCATCGTTTGCCCGTCCAATGCCAGTTCGGTCGTCGGGATCAAGCCGACGGTTGGGCTGACCAGCCGGGCCGGAGTTGTTCCGATCTCTCACACCCAGGACACGATCGGTCCCCATGGTCGAACGGTGGCCGATGCCGCTACGGTGCTCGGTGTCCTCGTCGGGCCCGACCCGCGCGACCCGCAGACGCAGGAGAGCGAAGGTAAGTTCGAGACCGAATACACCCAGTTCCTGGATGTTGACGGTCTCCGGGGCGCCCGGATCGGGGTCCCGCGCACAGCGGCTTACACCGGCTACAGCACCCAGGCAGACGAGATCTTCACCGCCGCCCTCGACGTGATGCGCGCGCTCGGCGCCGAGATCATCGATCCGGCCGACTATCCCAACCAGGAGGAGATGGGCACCCGGGACGAGATCACCGTCCTCCTCTATGAGTTCAAGGCGGACCTCAATGCGTATCTGGCGACCCGTGGTGCGGATTCACCGGTGACGACACTCGCCGACCTGATCCAGTTCAATAAGGACCACGCCGCCGAGGAGATGCCCTATTTCGGCCAGGAACTCTTTGAGATGGCCGAGGCGAAAGGGCCGTTGACCGATCAGGAATACCTGGACGCCCTGGAGAAGAACACCCGCCTCTCCCGGGAAGAGGGTATCGACGCGCTGATGGACCTCTACAACCTCGATGCCATCGTCGCTCCGACCGGCAGCCCGCCGTGGAAGATCGACTTGGTTAATGGAGATCACTTTCTCGGGGCAAGTTCGGGCGATGCCGCGATGGCCGGCTACCCGATCGTGACGGTTCCGGCCGGATATGCCTATGGATTGCCGGTAGGGATCAGCTTCTTCGGCCGGGCGTACAGCGAAGGCGTGCTCATCAAGCTGGCGTATGCGTTCGAGCAAGCGACCCAAGTGCGAGAGCGCCCGAACTTCCTGCCGTCGGCGGTGGTGCCATCCGGCCTGGTGGAAGACCTGACGCTGCCGAAGGTCGCGGGGATCAGCGATCCGCGTGGTGCAACCCCGTTCGCGACTCCCGAGGCGACCCCAGAGGCAACCCCTGTTGGGGCTACGTAGACCAGGGATCGTCGTTCCGGTGTCAAGGTTGACGCTCTCGTGAATTCTGCGTAGAATAGCCCTTCGTGGCCGCCGCTAGGCGGCCACATGGGTGAAGTTGTCTCGTCCATTCCCTGGAAGGACGTTGAACGATCCCTCGACGGACGACTGGCGCCGCAGCTGTCGGTGTACGGGGAAGGTCCCCGGTGAACCGGCAGAGCACGGTAGTAGCCTCTCGTCTGGGTAGGAGCTTTTCGTGCCGACGATCAATCAGTTGGTTCGAAAGGGCCGCAAGCGCGTCATGAAGAAGACGAAGGCGCCGGCTCTGGGCTTCACGAACAACGCGCTCGGCCGCTATGCGGGCGAGTTGCGTCGCGGCACCAATTCGCCGCAGAAGCGCGGAGTCTGCACCCAAGTCAAGACGATGACGCCGAAGAAGCCTAATTCCGCTCTTCGCAAGATTGCCCGCGTGCGTCTGACCAACCATCTTGAGGTCACGGCGTACATTCCGGGCGAGGGACATAACCTCCAGGAGCACTCCGTGGTGCTGGTGCGTGGTGGCCGGGTGAAGGATCTCCCGGGCGTCCGTTACCACATCGTTCGCGGAACCCTGGATGCCCGTGGCGTTGAGAATCGGAAGCAGGGGCGGTCCAAGTACGGAACCAAGGCGCCCAAGGCTGCCGCCGCCAAGCGGTAGCAACGGACCGGCACGCGGCCGGTATCGATAATCGGGTGCTTCCCGCTCCGGCGGAACTGAGTGACTCCCACGAGAAGCGGCCCGGCGTCTCTGAGACGCTGACCGCTTTTTCGTGTGTGATGGAGCACTCGGTCCCGACGTATTAGGAAGCCAATAGATGGCGGAACCAGAGCGATCTGGCCACGGCATCATCCGGTGGCGACGGTTGCACGCGCCCCGCACGGCCGGATTTGAATTTGCGGTGATACGGAGGCCAGTCGAGACATGCCAAGGCGAGCGAAAGTCCAGAAGCGGATCATCATTCCAGACTCGAAGTACAACAGCGAGCTGGTGACCCGTTTCATCAACAAGATCATGCAGCGGGGCAAGAAGGGCCTGGCCGAGCGCATCATGTATGGCGCGTTCGAGACCATCCAGACCCGGTCCGGCCGAAACCCGCTCGAAGTCTTCGAGCAGGCGGTCTACAACGCCACCCCGGTCGTCGAGGTCAAGCCCCGGCGCGTCGGTGGCGCCACGTACCAGGTCCCCGTGCAGATCGAAGGGGACCGGCGTCGCTCGCTGGCGATCCGCTGGCTGCTGACCGCGGCCCGTAATCGCCCCGGCAAGTCGATGGAAGAGAAGCTCGCCAACGAGCTGATGGATGCATTCAACGGCACGGGAGCGACGATCAAGCGGCGGGAAGATACCCACCGCATGGCCGAAGCCAACCGGGCCTTTTCTCACTACGCACGATTCTAGGAGTTCGGCGTTCGGCGTGCGGCGTTCGGTAAACGCCAATCAATCTCGAACGCCGAACACCGAACGCCGAACGCCTTTCGGAGACATTAATGAGTAGCGCTACCGCGACGAAGCCAGGAGCCACGGACGCCAGGACCGCCCTTTCGCGGACCCGCAATATCGGCATCATCGCCCACATCGACGCGGGTAAGACGACGACGACCGAGCGGATCCTCTTCTACACCGGCCGGGTTCACCGCGTGGGCGAAGTCCACGAGGGCGCGGCCACCATGGACTGGATGGAGCAGGAACGGGAGCGGGGGATCACCATTACCTCCGCCGCCACCACCTGCTTCTGGAAGGACCATCGGATCAACATCATCGACACGCCCGGCCACGTCGACTTCACCGTCGAGGTCGAGCGGTCCTTGCGTGTCCTGGACGGTGGCGTCGTCGTGTTCGATGCCGTCGCAGGTGTCGAGCCGCAGTCGGAAACGGTCTGGCGCCAGGCAGACAAGTACGCGGTTCCGCGGTTCTGCTTCGTCAACAAGATGGACCGCACCGGCGCGTCGTTCCAGCGCACCCTCGACATGATCGTCGACCGCCTCAAGGCGAAGCCCGTCCCGGTGCAGCTACCGATCGGCGCGGAGTCCAACTTCAAGGGCGTCGTCGACCTGATCGAAGAGTGCGCCTACATCTATCACGATGACCTCGGCCAGAACATCGAGCGCGTCGAGGTTCCGGCCGACATGGTTGAAGAGGCTACTGCTGCCCGGCTGTACATCGTCGAGTCGGTCGCTGAGAGCGACGAAGAGCTCACGATGCGATACCTCGAAGGCGAGGAGCTGACCAACGACGAGCTGCGGGCAGGTCTCCGCGCCGCGACGTTGAACAACCTGCTCGTCCCGGTCCTCTGCGGCAGCGCCCTCAAGAACAAGGGCGTCCAGCCGATGTTGGACGCGATCATCGAGTACCTGCCGTCTCCGGAGGATGTCGAGGCCGTTCGCGGCACCGACCCGAAGACCGACCAAGAGGTGATCCGCAGCGTCGAAGACGGTCAGCCGTTCTCGGCACTGGCCTTCAAGATCCAGGCCGATCCGCACGTCGGCAAGCTGACGTACATCCGCGTCTACTCCGGATCGCTGGCGTCCGGCTCGTACGCGCTGAACTCGACCAAGGGCGAGCGCGAGCGTGTGGGCCGGTTGCTTCAGATGCACGCGAACACGCGGGAAGAGATTCCCGCAGTGCACGCCGGCAACATCTGCGCCGTCATCGGTCTCAAGAACACGACGACTGGCGACACACTCTGTGATCCCGCCGCTCCGGTGGTGCTGGAAAACATCACCTTCCCGGAGCCGGTGATCTCCGTCTCGATCGAGCCGAAGACCCGCGCCGACCAGGACAAGATGGGTAACGCCCTCGCGCGCCTGGCGGAAGAGGATCCGACCTTCCGGGTCCGCACCGCTGAGGAGACCGGCCAGACCATCATCGACGGAATGGGTGAGTTGCACCTCGAGGTCATCGTAGACCGGATGATGCGTGAGTTCCGGGTCGAAGCCAACGTTGGCCGCCCGCAGGTTGCCTACAAGGAGACCATCACGGTTCCGGTCCGGGCCGAGGGTCGCCATGTCCGGCAGTCCGGTGGTAAGGGCCAGTACGGCCATTGCATCGTCGAATTCACGCCTCAGGAGCGGGGCGCGGGCTACGAGTTCGTCGATAAGGTCGTCGGCGGCTCGATCCCGCGCGAGTACATCGCGCCGATCAACGCCGGCATCGTGGAGTCGATGCTAACGGGTGGCCAGGCGGGCTTCCCGATCGTGGACATCAAGGCGACCGTCATTGATGGCTCCTACCACGAGGTGGACTCTTCGGAAATGGCGTTCAAGATAGCCGGTTCGCTGGCGCTCAAGGACGCAATCCGGCGCGGCCGGCCGAGCATCCTTGAGCCGATCATGGAGGTCGAGGTCACGACGCCGGACGACTTCATGGGCGATGTCATCGGGGACTTGAATTCTCGCCGTGGCCAGATCCAGGGCATGGAGGAGCGCGCGGGCGCTCAGGTCATCCGAGCGACGGTGCCGCTAGCGGCAATGTTCGGGTACGCCACCGACCTGCGGTCGACGACCCAGGGTCGCGCGGTCTACTCGATGCAGTTCGATCACTACGCGCCGCTGCCGAGCAACCTGGCCGACGAGTTCGTTGCCAAGGCGCAGCGGTCCTAATGTGAGCGATGGCGCGTGGCCGGGACCGCCGGCCACGCGCTTCAAGTAGTTTGGTCGACATAAATGCGGGTCCGTTGGGGAGCCGACGGTCGACCGAAATGGATGAGGGAGTAATTTCGTGGCGAAGCAGAAGTTCGAGCGGACGAAGCCGCACGTCAACGTGGGCACGATCGGGCACGTCGACCACGGCAAGACGACGCTGACGGCGGCGATCACCAAGACGCTGGCGCTGAGGGGGCGGGCCCAGGCCAAGGCCTTCGACCAGATCGACAACGCCCCCGAGGAGCGCGAGCGCGGCATCACCATCGCGATCGCCCACGTCGAGTACGAGACCGAGAAGCGCCACTACGCCCACGTCGACTGCCCCGGGCACGCCGACTACATCAAGAACATGATCACCGGCGCCGCCCAGATGGACGGGGCGATCCTGGTGGTGAGCGCCCCCGACGGCCCGATGCCCCAGACCCGGGAGCACATCCTCCTGGCCCGCCAGGTCGAGGTGCCCTCGATGGTCGTCTTCCTCAACAAGGTCGACATGATGGAGGACGAGGAGCTGCTGGAGCTGGTCGAGCTGGAGGTGCGCGAGCTGCTCTCCACCTACAGCTTCCCCGGCGACGAGATCCCGATCGTGCGCGGCTCGGCCCTGGCGGCGATGGAGACGGCGAGCACCGACCCGGCCGACCCGGCCTACGCGCCGATCCTGGAGCTGATGCAGGCGGTCGACGACTACATCCCCGACCCGGTGCGGGCGATCGACCAGCCCTTCCTGATGCCGATCGAGGACGTCTTCGGGATCAAGGGGCGGGGGACGGTGGTCACCGGGCGGGTCGAGCGCGGGGTGGTCAAGCCCGGCGAGACGATCGAGATCGTGGGGATGGGGGTGCGCCGCCAGACGGTGGTCACCGGGGTGGAGATGTTCCAGAAGACCCTCGACGCCGGCGAGGCCGGGGACAACGTCGGGTGCCTGCTGCGCGGGGTGGAGCGCGAGGACGTCGAGCGGGGCCAGGTGCTGAGCAAGCCGGGCTCCATCAACCCGCACACGAAGTTCCGGGCCGAGGTCTACGTGCTCTCCAAGGAGGAGGGGGGGCGGCACACGCCCTTCTTCCCGGGGTACCGGCCCCAGTTCTACATCCGCACCACCGACGTGACGGGCGCCATCGAGCTGCCGGAGGGGGCGGAGATGGTGATGCCGGGGGACAACGTCGAGATGGGGGTGGAGCTGATCACGCCGGTGGCCTGCGAGGAGGGGCTGCGCTTCGCCATCCGCGAGGGCGGCCGCACCGTCGGGGCCGGCGTCGTCACCAAGATCCTCGAGTAACCCAACAATCGGGGCGGACTTTCGGGTCCGCCAACGCGAGGCGGCCGGGCCACAACGGGCCCGGCCGCCTCACGGCGTCAGGATGGACCTGAGCCGTTTCGCTCTCGCACATTGACAACCGATTCGTCTCCCACGTCTCAGGAAGGGTGTGTTCGATGGTCGCTCGCAAGCCGACACAGAAGATCAGGATTCGTCTCAAGGCCTACGACCACAAGATTCTTGACCAGTCGGCCGGCAAGATCGTCGAGACCGCGGAATCCACCGGCGCCAAAGTCGCAGGGCCGGTTCCGCTGCCGACGCGGATCGAGAAGTTCAGCGTGATCCGCTCCCCGTTCATCGACAAGGATTCGCAGGAGCAGTTCGAGATCCGGACGCACAAGCGCCTGATCGACGTGTTGGAGCCGAGCGGTAACACCATCAGGGCGCTGATGCGGCTGAACCTGCCGGCAGGCGTCGATATTGAGATCAAGCTGTAGAGGGTGGGGCGGAGGCGATCGTCGCCATCACGCTCTTGATGCGGGGCCGGCCTTCGAGCTGTCGCCGCGTCCTGGAGACAGGAAAGGGCCAGGAAAGAGCCAATGATCCAGGGATTGATTGGTAAGAAACTGGGGATGACCCAGGTGTTTGACGAGCGGGGCGTGGTGCTCCCGGTCACCGTGATCGAGACGGGGCCGTGCGTCGTCACCCAGATCAAGACGGCGGACAAGGATGGCTACGAGGCCGTTCAGCTCGGCTTCGGTCTGGACAAGCGCCTCAACCGCCCGGAGCAGGGGCATCGCCGCGCGAGCGGCTTCATGTCCCGGTGGCTGCGGGAGGTCAAGGCCGACGACGTCGCCGAGTTCGAGATCGGTCAGGTGATCAACGCCGACGCGTTCGCCGAAGGCGAAATGGTCGATGTGATCGCGACCTCGAAGGGCCGCGGTTTCCAGGGCGGTATGAAGCGCCATGGATTCCACGGTGGCCCGAAGACGCACGGTCAGTCCGACCGGCACCGGGCGCCTGGTTCCATCGGTTCCAGCGCCACCCCCGGACGCGTGATGAAGGGTATGAAGATGGCGGGCCACATGGGGCACGAGCAGGTGACTGTTCAGAACCTCCAGGTGGTGCGGGTCGACACCGAGCGCAACATCCTTCTCATCAAGGGATCGGTCCCCGGACCGATCAACGGAGAAGTGGTCGTTCGCCGCGCGGTCAAGGCCAAAGCGAGCAAGTAGCGGAGATCGTGCTCGCCGCGATGCGAGATAGCTGACGATACGAGACAGTCATCAGAGCTATGTCGTTAGGGAGTTAGAACGATGCAGGTTGACGTTCATAGCACCACGGGTGAGGTGGTCGCTCAGGCGGAGCTCGATGAGACCGTCTGGGGGATCGAGCCGCACATCGCGGTCATGCACCAGGCCCTGCTGCGCCAGCAGGCCAACGCCCGCAAGGGCACCCACAATACCCTGACCCGCGGTCTGGTCCGCGGCGGTGGCAAGAAGCCGTGGCGTCAGAAGGGAACAGGACGCGCCCGCCAGGGCTCGACCCGCTCCCCGCAGTGGAAGGGCGGTGGCGTCGTCTTCGGCCCCCATCCGCGCTCCTACGCGCAGGCGCTGCCGCGCAAGATGCGCCGGCTGGCGATCCGCTCGGCCCTGTCCGCCAAGCTCCGCGATGACCGCGTGACGATCGTCCGCGGCCTGGGCGAGATCGAGCCGCGCACCAAGGCTATGAAGGGCTTCCTCGGATCGCTGCCGGAATCTCGCTCGTACCTGATCGTGGTGCCCGAGAATGTTGAGCCGATCTATCGCGCGTCCTCGAACCTTCAGGACGTGCTGACGATTCGCGCCGGCGTCCTCAACGTCCGCGATGTCCTGAAGTACGAACGGCTGATTGTGACTGAAGAGGCCCTGGCGGTGATCGAGGGGTTCTGGGCGCTGCCGGCGGAGAAGCGAACGCCTGGTAGCTTCCGGCAGAAGCGCCTGGCGGCGTTGATCGCCAAGCAGCGCGGAACCGCGGCCGCGGCGGCGGTGGAGGCCTAAGATGGCTGAGATTCGAGTCGAGGACGTCATCCGGCGGCCCCTCATCACCGAGAAGAACACCTGGCTGATGGAGCGGGACCAGTACACCTTCGAGGTGCTGCCCGATGCCAACAAGATCCAGATCAAGGAAGCCGTGGAGAAGACCTTCAACGTCCGCGTGAAGGCCGTCAACACGATGAACTACAAGATGAAGGCGCGTGTCCGCGGTACCCGCGGCGGCCGGGGCCGGATCTCCGGTCACGAAGCTGGTTGGAAGAAGGCGGTTGTCACCCTTCAGCCCGGCCAGCGCATCGATATCTTCGAACAGGTTTAGGCGCACCCGGGAAAGGAGGACGCGACATGCCTATTCGTAAGTACAAGCCAACTTCGCCGGGGCGCCGCTCGATGAGCGTCAGCACCTTCGAAGAGATCACCAAGAAGCGGCCGGAGAAGAGCCTCACCGAGTCTCTCCAGAAGCACGCCGGCCGCAACAACCGCGGCAAGATCACCGTCCGCCACCAGGGCGGTGGCGCCAAGCGGCGGTACCGGATCATCGACTTCAAGCGGAAGAAGTACGGCGTTCCCGCTCGTGTGGCCGCGATCGAGTACGACCCAAACCGCACCGCCCGTATCGCCCTCCTCTTCTACCTGGACGGCGAGAAGCGGTACATGCTGGCTCCGGTCGGCATCAAGGTCGGCGACATGGTCGTCGCCGGTCCGGACGCGCCGATCCGCGTTGGGAATGCGCTCCCTTTGCGCAACATCCCGACCGGTACACAGATCCACAACATCGAGCTCTATCCGGGCAAGGGCGGCCAGATGGTCCGCTCTGCCGGCACCTCGGCCCAGCTGATGGCGAAGTCGGAGAACCACGCCCAGGTCCGGATGCCTTCCGGTGAAGTTCGCCTGGTTCACCTCGATTGCATGGCGACGCTCGGCCAGGTCGGCAACGTCGACCACGAGAACATCCAGATCGGCAAGGCGGGCCGTTCCCGCCACATGGGCAAGCGCCCAACCGTGCGCGGATCGGTGATGAACCCGAGCGACCACCCGCACGGCGGTGGTGAGGGCAAGGCGCCGATCGGCGGCCAGCCCAAGACCAAGTGGGGCAAGCCCGCCTTCCAGCGGACCCGAAACAACAAGCGCACGGACGGCATGATCGTCCGTAAGCGCAACGCATCCCGAACGCGCCGGTAGGCTAGCAGGCTTGAGGCTGAGCTGCTAAGAGGAGAAGCCCGTGGGTAGGTCGTCGAAGAAGGGGCCGTTCATCGACCCCAAGTTGCAGAAGAAAGTCGAAGGGCTAAACCGGTCGAACAGCCGGAGCGTCATTCGCACCTGGGCGCGGGCCTGCACCGTTTACCCGGGCATGATCGGTCACACGATCGCGATCCACAATGGTCGCGCTCATGTGCCGATCTTCATCACTGAGCAGATGGTTGGTCACCGGCTCGGCGAGTTCGCGCCGACCCGGACGTTCCGTGGACACGGCAAGGACGCGGACCGGCGCGGCCGCCGCTAATCACTGGCGGCGGAGCTGACCGGCGGTAAGGACGGCACGACGGCCTGTTAGAAGGAATGCCGGCCCGAGGCCGCCGATGAAGGAGATGACGCAATGGAAGTGACCGCGAGCCTGAAGCGAGTGCGAGTGTCCTCGCGCAAGGCCCGGCTGGTCCTCGATACGGTCCGGGATAAGTCGGTGAGCGAGGCGATTTCGATCACCCGCTTCCTGCCCAACAAGACCGCGTTTGAGGTCAATAAGCTGCTGCGATCCGTCGCGGCCAACGCCGAGAACAACTACGATCTCGATCCGGAAGATCTCTGGATCAAGGCGATCTACGCCGACGACGCGCCGGTGATGAAGCGGTTCAAGCCAAAGGCTCGTGGCCGGGTCGGCCGCATCCTGAAGCGCAGCTGCAGCATCACGGTGATCGCCGAGAACAGGGAAGGACGCTAAATGGGGCGCAAAGTCAATCCGGTCGGGTTTCGACTCGGCATTACCAGCACCTGGGAATCGAAGTGGTTCGCGGAGCGCAACTACACCGAGCTCCTGCACGAGGACCTCAAGATCCGCCGCCTGATCATGCGGGATCTGACCCGGGCCGGCATCTCCAAGATCGAGCTTGAGCGCTCGGCCAATAAGGTCGACGCGACGCTGCACACCTCAAAGCCGGGCATCGTCATCGGCAAGCAGGGCGCCAATGTCGAGCGCCTGCGCCAGATGCTCGAGAAGGAAGTCGGGAAGAAGGTCCACCTCAAGATCGAGGAGATCAAGGTCCCGGAGACCGATGCTCGCCTGATCGCAGAGAGCATCGCCGAGCAGATCGGGCGCCGCGTCTCCTACCGTCGGGCGATGAAGCACGCTGTTCAGCAGGCCATGCGCCGCGGCGCCAAGGGCGTCAAGATCCGCCTCGGCGGCCGCCTGGGTGGCGCGGAGATGAGCCGCACCGTGACGGAGATGGACGGCCGCGTGCCGCTCCACACCCTGCGGGCGGACATCGACTTCGGTGTCGTTCACGCCGCCACGACCTACGGCCAGATCGGCGTCAAGGTCTGGGTCTACAAGGGCGACATTATCCCGGAGCGGCGGCCGGCGACCGCCGAATCGTTGACCGCCGATCTGGCGGCGTTGCCGGCCGATTAGCTTTTCGGCGTTCGGCGTTCGGCGTTCGGGATTGGTTCCGAACGCCGAACGCCGAACGCCGAACGCCGTGGAGCGAATCTCATGTTGATGCCGAAGCGGACAAAGTACCGCAAGATGATGAAGGGGCGGATGCCGGGCAAGGCGATCCGCGGCTCGACGATCTCCTTTGGGGAGTACGCGCTCCAGGCGACCGAGCCGGCATGGGTCAGCAGCCGCCAGATCGAGGCCGCCCGGCGCGCGATCACCAACTACCTGAAGCGCGGCGGTAAGGTCTGGATCCGGATCTTCCCCGACAAGCCGGTGACGCGGAAGCCTGCCGAAACCCGCATGGGTTCCGGCAAGGGCAGCCCGGAGTTCTGGGTCGCGGTCGTCAAGCCGGGCCGGATCATGTTCGAGGTCGGCGGCGTTTCCCAGGAGCGCGCCGAAGAGGCGCTGCGCCGCGCCGGTATGAAATTCCCGATGGCGGTGAAGATCATTTCCCGTCAGCAGATCGGTGTCGGATTCCCCGACGACTACGTGAATGAAGGCGAAGAGCCGTCGGTCGAAGTCGAGGTCGGAAATGGCGCCCAGGAGGCCGTGGCATGAAGCCGGCTGAGATTCGGGCGATGGATGACAACAACATCTCCGTCACCCTGACCAAGTTGCACGAAGAGTGGCGCGACCTCCGCTTCAAAGAGGCGGTCGGCCAGATGACCGAAACGGCGCGAATCCGCGAGATCCGCAAGACGATCGCACAGATCCACACCATTCGGACCGAGCGGGAGTTTGCGGCGGCGGTCGCGGCGGGTCAACTGCCTCGGCAGAGCAAGCTGCCGAAGAGCAAGCGCTAGCACGAAAGCATTCGTACAGAAGGTGGGAGGCTCCTGGCCGTCCACGAGAGGAAACGCAGGTTTAGCCCATGAGTGACACGACTTCGACGCAAGCCACCGATAGCGCCCCGGAGGCCCCTCGGTTTGGAGGCCAGTCCCCGCGGACGCAGAAGGTCGGTAAGGTCGTCAGCGATAAGATGGACAAGACGGTCGTTGTGGCCGTCGACTATGTGCGCCGTCACCGCCTGTACCACAAGCGGATCACCAAGACGAGCAAGTTCATGGCGCACGACGAGAACAACGAGTGCAAGCCGGGCGATACCGTTCGGATCGAAGAGACGCGACCGCTCTCGGCCCGCAAGCGCTGGGTCGTGCGCGAAATCCTGGAGCGCGGCATCCAGATTTAGACGTTCGGCGTTCGGCGTTCGGCGTTCGAGCTAGTCGGGCGACGTCGCCGAGAACTCAGCATCCGAACGCCGAACGCCGAATGTCAAACGCCGAGAAGGGAAGTGTGTTGTGATCCAGGTTCAGACGCGTCTCAAGGTCGCGGACAACAGCGGCGCCCGCGAGATCATGTGCATCCGCGTCCTGGGCGGGTCTGCGCGCAAATACGGCGGCGTCGGTGACACCATCATCGCCGCGGTCAAGCAGGCCCAGCCGAATGCCGCCGTCAAGAAGGGCGATGTCGTCCGCGCGGTGATCGTGCGGACCGCGCAGGAGTTCGGGCGTCCGGACGGCAGCCACATCAAGTTCGATGACAACGCCGCCGTCCTGATCAACCCGCAGGGCAACCCCCGCGGCACCCGCATCTTCGGCCCCGTCGCCCGCGAGCTGCGCGAGCGACAGTACATGCGGATCGTTTCGTTGGCGCCAGAGGTTCTCTAAGGGCCCGTCGGCGGCGGGTACCAGAGTGAGGTAGGACTAAGAGATGAGAAAGATTCGAACCGGAGACGAGGTTCTCGTCATGAGCGGGCGCAACAAAGGTCAGCGAGGCCGGGTGCGCATCAACCTGATCGAGCGCGATCGGATCGTGATCGAGGGCGTCAATATCGTCAAGAAGCACATCAAGCGTGGTCGTGCTCGCCAGGCGGGAATCGTCGAGGTCGAGGCGCCATTGCACGTCTCGAAGGTGCGCCTGATCAGCCCGGCGGACGGTCTGCCGACCAAGGTCGGCATCCGCCAGAATGACGCCGGCAAGAACGAGCGCTACTGCAAGCGGACCGGGACGACCATTCCCAATCCGGTTATCGAATAACCCACTCAATCTGGTGGGCATCTGGTCCGGGTGACCGGATCAAATGTTGGACGACTGACATAGCTGATCGGCGGCCTGAGCGCGTAGTAGCGGACCAGGCGAGAACGCCACGATAGGGACGACGAGCCGCACGCGAGCGCGGCGGAAGAGGACGAACGAGATGGCCAGACTCCTCGATCGCTACCGGCAGGAAGTCGTGCCGGCGATGATGGAAGAGCACTCCTACAAGAATGTGATGCAGGTCCCGAAGCTGACGAAGATCGTCATCAACATCGGGCTCGGCGAGGCAATCCAGAATGCCAAGGCGATCGACGCGGCGGTCGGCGACCTCCAGGCGATTACCGGCCAGAAGCCGGTCGTGACCAAGGCCAAGAAGTCGATCGCGGCCTTCAAGCTGCGCGAAGGCATGCCGATCGGCGCGATGGTCACCCTGCGTGGCCAGCGCCAGTACGAGTTCCTCGACCGGCTCGTTTCGGTGGCGCTGCCGCGCATCCGTGACTTCCGCGGCGTGTCGCCCAACTCCTTCGATGGGCGCGGCAATTACACCCTTGGCCTGCGCGAGCAGCTCGCGTTCCCCGAGGTCGACTACGACCGGATCGACAAGGTTCGCGGACTCGAAGTGAGCATCGTCACCACCGCCCAGAACGACGAAGAAGGCCGCAGCCTGCTTTCCAAGCTGGGCGTACCGTTCTCCCGACCGGACCAGGCTAGGTAGGACAGGGTAGTACTCGACGCAGGAGAGAGCAGAACACATGGCGAAGACGTCTCAGATCGTGCGGGCGAACCGCCCGGCCAAGTTCCAGACCCGGCAGGTCAACCGCTGCAAGACGTGCGGCCGCGGCCGGGCATACATGCGTAAGTTCGGCGTCTGCCGGATTTGCTTCCGCGAGCTTGCCTCCATCGGCCGCTTGCCGGGTGTGACCAAGTCGAGCTGGTAATAGAGTCGTGAGGCGTGAGACGTGAGAAAGAACGATTTACTCACGAGTCACGACTCACGACTCAAGTCTCGTTGTAAAAGCTACGGCCGCCGGGTGTGGGGACGGAACCCAGGCATACCAGCGGTCGCATCGGAGACAGTGCAGATGAGTGTGAACGATCCGATCAGCGACATGCTGACGCGCCTGCGTAACGCGGGCATGGCGCGGAAGCCAGAACTCGTAATGCCCTCGACGAAGGTCCTTGTGGCGATCGCCAAGATCCTCCAGGAAGAGGGATACATCAACGGTTATGAGGTCATCGAGAAGCGGCCGCAGAATCAGTTGAAGCTCACCCTGCGCTACGGCGCCGACAAGCGGCACACGATCCGCGAGATCAAGCGTGTGAGCAAGCCCGGTCTGCGCGTCTATGCCGGCAAGGACGCCCTGCCGCGCGTGCGCAGCGGCCTCGGCATCGCGATCGTCAGCACGCCCCAGGGCGTAATCACCGGGTATGAGGCTCGACGCCGCGGTATTGGTGGAGAGGTTCTCTGCACCGTCTTCTAACAGGGACGGTCGCCGAAGGGGGTAGACAGATGTCGCGGATTGGTCGCCGGCCGATTGACGTGCCGGGCAATGTCGAAATCGTTATTGGTGAAGAGAACCAGGTTCGCGTCAAGGGGCCGAAGGGCGAGCTCAACCAGCAGTTCGACCGGGACATCCTGCTCCAGCGCGAGAACGGCACGCTAACCGTCGAGCGGCCGGACGACCAGCGGGAGCACCGCTCCCTCCACGGCCTGACCCGCACCTTGCTCGCCAACATGGTGACGGGCGTGACGGAAGGATTCAAGAAGGACCTGGAGATCCAGGGCGTCGGCTACCGCGCCACGATGGACGGCAAGGTGCTCGTTCTCGCGGTGGGCTACTCCCACCCGGTGCGCATGGTTCCGCCGGATGGCATCTCCTACGCCCTGGAGACCCCGACCCGGATTTCCGTAACCGGGATCGACAAGCAGGCCGTTGGCGAGGAGGCCGCTCGTATTCGCCGGACCCGTCCGCCGGAGCCTTACAAGGGCAAGGGCATCCGCTACGCCGGCGAAGTCGTCCGCCGCAAGGCTGGTAAGACTGGTAAGGCGAAGAAGTAACGCTCGTTGAGCGATCTCGACACCGGCTCGGTCTGGCCGCACCTAGCAGCCGGCGACCCGACATCACAGCTGGGTTCGTCTGGCACCGGTAGGGCCCGAAGGACCATTGGAGGCACAGAATGCCGCGTTTGAAATTCCGAAAGAAGCTTGATCCCCGGCAGCGCCGGCACAAGCGGGTGCGGGCAAAGGTCGTCGGCACGCCGCAGCGACCCCGGCTGAACGTCTTCCGCTCGTCGGCCCACATCTACGTCCAACTGATCGACGATGAGGCCGGCCACACGATCGCCGCGGCCAGCGACCTCGAGCAGGAGGTTAAGGACCGCGCCGGCGACGGGGCCGCGAAGGTCGCTCGCGCCAAGGCCATCGGCGAAGTCATCGCCGAACGCGCCAAGGCCGCCGGTTACCCGCGCATCGTCTTCGACCGCGGCGGCTTCCTCTACCACGGTCGCATCAAGGCCGTCGCCGAAGGCGCCCGCGAAGGTGGACTCGACTTCTAACGAGACGTGGGACGTGGGACGTGGGACGTGAGTATAGAAAAACGCTCCACTCACGTTTCATGCCTCACGTCTCACGACTTCTTCTCACGTCTCACGTCTCACGACTAGGAGCTTGAAATGGTAGATCGTAATCGCGGGCGAGATGACCGCGGTCCCCGCCGCCGGGACGATGACGGCGGAAGCGAATTCGAGGAGCGGGTAGTCCAGATCAACCGCGTCTCGAAGGTGGTCAAGGGTGGCCGCCGCTTCAGCTTCGGCAGCCTCATCGTCGTTGGCGACGGTAAGGGCCGCGTCGGCATGGGCATGGGCAAGGCCGGCGAGGTTCCGGATTCGATCCGGAAGGGCGTCGAGGCCGCCAAGAAGAGCATGATCGCGGTCCCGATCGAGGGCACAACGATCCCGCACCAGGTTGAGACCTCGTTCGGGGCCTCGCGGGTGCTGCTGAAGCCTGCCCTGCCGGGGACAGGCGTGATCGCCGGCGGTGGCGTCCGCGCCGTCGTCGAGGCGGCCGGCATCAAGGACGTCCTGACCAAGAGCCTGGGCAGCAACAACAAGATCAACGTGGTTCGCGCCACGATGGCCGCGCTGGAGCAGCTTGAGTCTGCCCAGTCCGTTCAGGCCCGACGCGGCCGGACCAAGCCGATGCGCAAGCCGTTCCCAACGCCGGAACTGATGGCGGCGGCCGTGGTCGCCGAGCCGACTCCGCAACGGGGTGGTGGCCGCGAAAGCGGCGGCCAGAATGCTGGCCCGGGCCGCCAGAGTGGCGGACGTGGGCCCCGCCGACGGAGTGAGCAGTCATGAGCGAGCCAGTTCAGCAGAGCAGCGGAGGAACCCTACGGATTACACTGGTGCGGAGCACCATCGGTCGGCCTGGCACCCAGGGTAAGACCGTGAAGGCGCTCGGGCTTCGCCGGATTCGGCACACGGTCGAGCGGCCCGACACGCCGTCGATCCGCGGCATGGTGACAAAGGTCCGCCATCTCGTCGAAGTCGAAGAGGTTCCTGCCGCGGGCTCATAGGCCACCACACGCGATGCTGGGTGAACGGCCGCTATCGCATCCCGCTTGATAGCGGGATGAGGATTGAAACGGACAGAAAGCAACATGCCACTGACATTGGACGACTTGCGCGGGAATCCCGGCGCAAGAAAAGACAAGAAGCGGGTCGGGCGCGGCCACGGTAGTGGCCGGGGCAAGACCGCCGGCCGCGGTACTAAGGGCCAGAACTCCCGCGCCGGCGGCGGAGTCCGATGGGGCTTCGAAGGCGGTCAGCTGCCGATCCAGAAGCGGCTGCCCTATAAGCGCGGCTTTACCAATATCTTCAAGACCCAGTGGGAGGTCGTAAACCTCGGAGACCTCGCCGGTCTTCCGACCGACGAGCCGATCACTCCGGAGGTTCTCCTGGCCCACGGTGTCATCCGCGGTCTGGATCAGCCAGTCAAGATCCTGGGCGACGGCGAGGTCTCTGGGCCGCTTCTGGTCCAGGCTCACGCGTTCTCGGGCTCGGCCAAGGAGCGGATCACTGCTGCCGGCGGCACGACCGAGGTCCTCGAGCGCACCGACCAGTGGGCCCAGGTTCGCCCGCGCAGCCGCCGCCTCCCTCTGGACCGTGACCTGAAGGCTGCCCGCGTCGGTAAGGTCGGTGGCCCGAGCCGCGCCGAGGCCATTGCGGCCCGGCGCAACGGGCAGAGCTCCTAAGGAGCCGGGGGACCCAGGCGATGTTGCAGGCCGTCTTCAACGCATTCCGGATTCCGGATCTTCGCCGCAAGATCCTCTTCACCCTGGCGATGCTCGCGATATTCCGCTTCATCGCCAGCATCCCTATCCCTGGCGTCGACCGGGAGGGCCTGCGCGACTATATCGATAGCAACCAGTTGCTCGGCATGCTCAACCTCTTCTCCGGAAGCGGGTTGACCAACTTCTCGATCGTGGCGCTGGGCGTTTACCCGTACATCACCGCCTCGATCATCATGCAACTGATGACGCCGATCATTCCGCGCCTGAACGAGCTCTCCAACGAGGGCCAGCAGGGGCGCAATCGGATCAACCAGTACACCCACTACCTGACGGTGCCGCTGGCGTTGCTCCAGGGCTACGGTCAGGCGCTGCTGTTCGCAAACCAGTCAAACTCGGCTGGGGTCCCCCTGATCGAGGACTTCGGTCTGTGGGATAGCGACACATGGCTTCCGACGGTCGCCATCCTGCTCACGATGACGGCCGGTACGATGCTCCTGGTGTGGATCGGCGAACTGATTACCGAGAACGGCATCGGTAACGGCATCTCGATCATTATTTTCGGCGGAATCGTCGCGTCGATGCCTGGATCGGTCGGCACACTGATCACCGGAAACTCCGTCGGCCAGAACTTCATGGGGACGGCGTTCTTCTTGATCATCGGATTGGCGACGATCATCGGTGTGGTACTCATCAACGAGGGCCAGCGACGGATTCCTGTCCACCACGCCCGGCGGGTCCGCGCCGGACGGGTATACGGTGGCACGACAACGCACATCCCGCTCAAGGTCAACTCCGCAGGCATGATCCCGCTGATCTTCGCGGTCTCGATCATGGTCTTCCCGGGCATGGTCGCCAGCTTTCTCCAGAGCTCGAGCCGGGAGTGGGTTCGGGATCTTGCCGCCGATTTGACGCGGATCTTTCAGCCGAACACCTTCCAGTACAACCTGATCTACTTCTTCATGGTGGTCGGCTTTACCTTCTTCTACACGATGGTCGTCTTCCAGCAGCAGAAGATTCCCGAGAACCTCCAGCGCCAGGGCGCGTTCATTCCCGGTGTTCGGCCTGGGCGAAACACGGAGATGTACCTGCAGCGGGTGCTAACCAGGATTACGCTGATCGGCGCCCTGTTCCTCGGAATCGTGGCGATCCTCCCGTACATCGGCGCCGAGATCACTGGGGTGCGGACATTGCAGCTGAGTTCAACGTCATTGCTGATCGTCGTCGGCGTCGCGATCGACACGATGCGGCAGCTCGAAGCGCAACTGATGATGCGCAACTACGAAGGGTTTATTCGGTAACCGACTTCCTGTTGGCACCCGCCGGTTCCCTGCCGCTGGCCAAATCTTGCCGGAGTCCACTGAATTGCTCCTTGCGGACCCGGCACATCTGGCCCTTTGGCGGACCGGGCACCACGCTGGAGCCGCCAGGAGTTCGGGCCGAGCGGCGTAGAGGCGAATGGCAGAACGCGGAGCAGCTCTACGACATGTCGGTTTGATGGGCGCCCAGGGTTCCGGCAAAGGGACTCAGGCGGCCAGGATCGCTCCCCGTGCCCATCTGGTTCATCTTTCGACCGGTGACCTCTTTCGGGCAGCTATCGCCAGCGGCGACGAGCTCGGCCGGGAGATCAAGGCGATCTACGACCGAGGCGACCTGATTCCGGACGATTTGACCCTTCGACTGGTCGACGAACGCCTCAACGAGATCGCCCACGAATCGAGTGGTGGCAAACCGGCGACAGGCGCCCTCTTCGACGGATTTCCGCGCACCGCCGGTCAGGCCAAAGGTCTCGACCGGATGATAGAGTCGCGCGGAGAGGCGATTGCCGCCGTTATCTTGATCTCGGTTCCGCGCGAAGTGTTGGAGCGTCGGCTTTCCGGCCGGCGTGTTTGCCCCAATGGTCACGGCCCGTTCCACGTCGAGTTCAGCCCGCCTCAGTTCGACGAAGTCTGCGACGTTTGCGGGGCAAAACTCATCCAGCGCGATGACGACAGTCCGGAAGCCATCCATCGTCGGCTGACCAATTATTTCGCCCAGACCGAGCCGCTCATCCACTATTTCCGGCACGCCGGCGTGTTGGTGGAGATCGACGGCGACCAACCGGTTGACGTAGTGACCGCGGCGATCGTGGACGCTCTTCAATCAAAAGGCATCGAGGTTGGTCCCGCGACAGAACAAGAACTGGTGATTGCATGATCCGAGCACGAAAGCCCATTGCCCGCTCACGAGAGCGCCGCTCATCCGGCGTCACAATCAAGAACGAGCGCGAAATCGGATTCATGCGAGAGGCTGGGCACGTCGTGTCCCTCGTCCACGTTGCCATCCAGGAATCGCTGGTTCCAGGGGTAACGACCGAGTATCTGGATGAGATCGCGAAATCGGTGATCAAGCAGAACGGCGCGATCGGCTCGTTCTACGGCCACCATGGTTTCCCCGGCCACATCTGTGCCTCTGTCAATGACGAGATCGTCCACGGTATTCCGGGCAAGCGAGTCCTGCACGATGGTGACATCATCAGCGTCGACGTGGGGGCAATCGTCAACGGCTGGCACGGGGATTCCGCTTGGACCTACGGCGTCGGCAAAATCAACGAGGACGCCGCCCGGCTGTTGCGTGACACAGAAGAATCTCTCTACGAGGGAATCGACGCTGCTCGAGCCGGGAATCGGTTGAACGCAATCGGCGAGGCTGTCGAACGGTTTGCCGCGCCCCGTGGGTATGGAATCGTTCGCGGGTACGGTGGCCACGGCATCGGCCGGGAGATGTGGGAGGATCCGCATATCCCGAACCATAGCGATATCAACAAGGGTCCGACCCTCCGGCCCGGCATGACCCTGGCGATCGAGCCGATGCTCACGCTGGGCCGGGCAGAGACCGAAGTGCTCGGCGACGCCTGGACGGTGGTGACTGAGGACCGATCGTGGGCCGCGCACTTCGAGCATACCGTCGTGGTGACCGACGGGGAGCCGGAAATCTTGACCAAACGGCTCGTTGCGGTGGTACAATAACGGATCGTGGCGCATGTCTGCGGACATGCGCTGTTGCCGTGTTCGGCACGGGCCGAATACGGCGCGGCTCGAACGGTGCTTGGAAACGCCCGTACGGGCCAGAGAAGGAGCGCGAGCGTGAAGGTTACGGCTTCGGTGACGCGCCGCTGTGAGCGATGCAAGGTCATCAAGCGCAAGGGTGTTATCCGCGTGATTTGCACAAACCCTAAGCACAAGCAGCGCCAGGGTTAAGGGGTAACACATCGACAGGGCCGCTGGGCAGGGCGGCTCGATTGCAGGATTAACGACATAGAGCGACTGCCGCGATTGGACTGTTGGACATCGTCGGGCACGAAGCGAGTCGAGGACAGCAGATGGCGAGAATCTCAGGAATCGATCTCCCCCGTGAAAAGCGGGTCGAAATCGGTTTGACCTACATCTTTGGCATCGGATTACACACCAGCCAGCGGTTGCTGGAGCGGACGGGCATCAGCGCGGACACCCGTGTTCGAGATCTGACCGACGACGAGGTCAACCGGCTGCGCGATGTCATCGACAAAGAGATGCGCGTCGAGGGTGACCTTCGCCGAGAGATCTCGATGAACATCAAGCGCCTGATCGACATCGGGTGCTACCGAGGTGTGCGCCACCGGCGCGGGATGCCGCTCCGGGGTCAGCGCACGCGGACGAATGCCCGGACCCGGCGCGGTCCTCGACGGGCGGTCGGCGTCCGCAAGAAGAAGTAGTTCGCCATGCGTTAGAGCTGCACCACCGGCACTTTAGGTGGTCGCACCCTGCCCGCGGGTGGGGTGGGGATTGAAATAGATAGGTAGTCAGGGAAGCGGAGTAAACGAATGTCTGAACGACGACGTGGCGCCGCTGGCGCGGGTAAGGGCAAGACGCGAGTCCGGCGCAGGGACCGTAAGAATGTCCCTCGCGGGCGCGCATACATCCAGGCAACGTTCAACAACACGATCGTGACGTTGACCGACCCGACCGGTAATGTGCTGTCGTGGTCGAGCGCTGGAGCCAACGGCTTCAAGGGCTCGCGCAAAAGCACGCCATACGCCGCCCAGGTGACTGCCGAGCAGGCTGCCCGGCGCGCGATGGAACACGGCCTCCGCCAGGTTGACGTGTATGTCAAGGGACCAGGATCTGGCCGTGAGATGGCGATCCGCTCGCTGCAGACCGCGGGTGTCCAGGTGACCTCGATCACGGACACCACGCCCATTCCGCACAATGGTTGCCGTCCGCCGAAGCGGCGGCGCGTCTAGCCCACGGGTCCGAGTGCCGAGATCCGAGAGGCAAGTAAGCGGCATCGGATTTCGGAGTCCGCGGTTTTCGGCACTCGATTCTCAGATCTTCACTCAGTCCATTACTGGAGGCTACTGTTCGACATGGCGAGGTACACAGGGCCAGTTTGCCGGCTTTGCCGGCGTGAGGGCCTCAAGCTCTACTTGAAGGGAGCGCGATGCGAAGGGCCCAAGTGCCCGATCGTACAGCGCTCTCCTGCCCGCAACTTTCCGCCTGGCCAGCATGGTCAGCGCCGCACCCGGCGGCCGTCTGAGTACGGCCTCCAGCTTCGTGAGAAGCAGAAGGTGCGCCGGTTTTACGGTCTGCTCGAGGGCCAGTTCAACCGCCACTTCGTCGAGGCCGAGCGCCGCGGTGGCGTGACCGGTGACAACCTCCTCCAGATCCTGGAGTCCCGGCTGGACAACGTCGTCTACCGGATGGGCTTCGCCGATTCGCGCAAACAGGCCCGGCAGCTCGTCCGCCACGGCCACTTTACGGTGAACGAGCGCAAGACCAACATCCCATCGTTCCTGGTGCGCGGTGGTGATGTCGTCAGTGTCCGGGCCGAGAGCCGCAAGCGCGAGTACTTCAAGGATTTCCAGGAAGTGCTGGCGACCAAGGCCGCCCCGGACTGGATCACACTCGATCGCACCAATCTGTCTGGCCGCGTGCAGCAGTTGCCGACCCGCGACCAGATTCAGGTTCCGGCGTTCAACGATGCACTTATCGTCGAGTACTACAGCCGGTAACCAGCCGGTAGCACCTGACTTTCCCCTACGGCGACGGTCCGGCGCTCGGCGCCGGGTTCGGATGGAGCCGTTTACCGGCGCCGCCGACCGCACCCCGTCGAGCGCCTACCGAGGAGGCGTTTCCGCTTGTCCGAGAAGACCCAGTTCAAAATTGATACCGTAGAGTCCGGCCTGAACTACGGCCGGTACAAAGTCGAGCCGCTCGAGCCGGGCTATGGCACCACGATCGGCAACGCTCTGCGCCGCATCCTCCTCCGGTCGCTCGAAGGTGTCGCGGTCTCCCGCATTCACGTCGGTACCGTCTGGCATGAGTTCTCGACGATCGAGCACGTTCGTGAGGACGTCACGGAGATCGTGCTCAATCTGAAACGGATTCGCCTGAAGCGGATGATGGAGATGGAGGGCGAAGTTCGTGCCCACCTCTACGCCCGCGGCGAAGGCAGCACCGAGCGCGTCGTCACCGCCGGCGACGTGGCCTGGCCGGCCGAGGTTGAGGTCATCAACCCCGATCAGCCGATCGCCACGCTCGAATCCGCCGACGCGGTCCTGGACATGGACATCTGGGTGAGCCGAAACCGCGGCTATCGCCCGGCCGAGTCCCAGGAGATCCGCCAGCTCGGCGACATCCCGATCGACGCGATCTACACGCCGATCGAGCGGGTCAACTTCGTCGTGGAGCACACCCGAGTCGGGCCGATGACCGACTTCGATCGCCTCATCCTTGAGATCCTCACGGACGGCACGATCGAGCCGGACGATGCCCTCGCTCAGGCGTCTCAGATCCTGGTCGACCATGCCAAGATCTTCGCCGACTTCAATCGGAAGGATGGCGACGTCGTCGGCGCGGTCCCGTTCCTGAGCGACGAAGTCCAGAACCGACCGCTCAACGAACTCGGTCTGTCGCCGCGGGTGCTCAATGCCCTCCGCAGCCGCCAGATCGACAAAGTCGGTCAAGTCTTGACCATGGACCCGGAGCAGTTGCTCTCTATCCGCAACTTCGGTCCGCGCTCGCTGACTGAGCTGCGCCAGAAGCTCGCCGAGTACGGCTACCTCCCCGAGAGCGAGATCGACGTCTTCGCCGGCGCCGGGCTCTACGACGGGCTCGACGAAGGCGGCGACGAAGACGAAGACGGTATCGATACCCAAGAAGTCGCCGAGGCGATTGCCTCGCTGCGGAACGATGACTCTGCCCCGGTCCGGGGTGATTCCCAGGGCAACGGAGGTGACGCGTGAGGCACGGTAAGGCGGGGCGCAAGTTCGGGCGCAATCCCGCCCAGCGCAAGGCGCTGCTGCGGCAGCTCGCCATATCAGTCATCCTGCATGAGCGGGTGATGACGACCGAGGCCAAGGCCAAGGAGATCGCACCCGTCGTCGAGAAGCTGGTGACGATGGCGCGTGAGAATACGCTCCACCACCGCCGGCTGCTCATGAGCAAGCTCGATCACGAACCCGCAATGTTCAAGCTGATCGATATCCTCGCTCCCCGGTACGAGGGCGTGCCGGGCGGTTATACCCGCATCTCGAAACTGGGTCCGCGACGTGGCGATGCCGCGCCGATGGCCCTGATCGAGTTCGTCGAGGAGTAGCCGGCGGAAACGCCGGAGCGCCTCGGGATCCGGATCCGGCGTGGCCGGAGCAGCGCTCAAGCTCACCGTGAGCTACGACGGCTCCGACTTCGCGGGTTCGCAGATCCAGCCCGGACAACGCACGGTGCAGGCCGAACTGGACCGCGCGTTGGAACGCCTCGCTGGGGCGCCGGTATCGACGGTCTTCGCCGGCCGGACAGACGCGGGGGTTCACGCCGCCGGACAGGTCGTCGGCCTGCGAGATCCACGTCCGACAATGACGGAGCGCGAGTGGCTTCTGGCCCTCAACGCGCACCTGCCGGAGGACGTGGCCGCCGACGCGGTCCAGCGGGAACGGGACGAGTTTCACGCCCGGTACGATGCGCGGTGGCGCGAGTACCGGTACCGGATTTGGAGCGGTCCGTCGCAGCCGCTCGCCCGCCGGTTCACCTGGCAAGTGCGAGGCGAACTGGATGCCGGAGCACTTGACGCTGGAGCCAGCAGCTTTCTCGGAGAGCGGGATCTGGCGGCGGTTGCGGGCGGGGGCGAAGGTGTACCGTGGTCCGATCGCCGGGAGACACCCCGGGGAACTGTTCGCCGGATCACTATGTGCTCTGTCAGACGGATCGGGCCGTGGTGGGGTGAATCGGCGACCGGGACGCTCGTTGAAGTCCGAATCGTGGCGGATGGATTTCTGCCGCGGATGGTGCGAAACATCGTCGCGTTGCTGGTCGAGGTCGGCCAGGGTAAGCAGCCGGTCGAATGGATCGATCGGGTTCTGGAGACAAGAGATCGCAGACTCGGAGGAGGAACTGCTCCTCCACACGGCCTGACACTCTGGCGGGTCGGGTACGGAATAGAAGAGCCGGAACCCGATCCGGCACAGACGAATTGAGCTGCGCCGGGCGATCGGTCCGACGATGAGGAGCAGGTAGGATGGAACGTCGAACATACACGCCAAGGCCGAACGAGGTCGAACGTAAGTGGTACATCGTCGACGCCGAGGGAAAGACCCTTGGCCGTTTGTCGTCGACGGTGGCGGCCATGCTTCGCGGTAAGACCAAGCCCCAGTACGCGCCGCACCTCGATACCGGCGACTTCGTGATCGTGGTCAATGCCGAAAAGATTGTGGCCACCGGTAAGAAGGAAACTCAGAAGTTCTACTACCGCCACTCTGGATACCCGGGCGGCCTGACCGCGGTCTCCCTCAAGCAGATGCGCCAACGCCACCCGGAGCGCATCATCGAGGCTGCCGTCCGCGGCATGCTGCCGAAGAACGTCCTCGGCGAGCAGCAGTTGAAGAAGCTCAAGGTCTACGCCGGCCCGAAGCACCCGCACGCGGCGCAGAACCCGGCCGAACTCCCGATCGAGACGCTCGAAAAGGCCGGCGCGCTGCGCCACGCTGACTCGTAAACCGCCGTCAGGCGAGAAGGAACATCGAAAAGATGGCGGACAAACAGGCCGCGACATACTTCTATGGCACCGGCCGCCGCAAGACGGCCGTCGCCCGGGTTCGGCTGCTGCCGGGCACCGGAGAAATCACCGTCAACGGCAAGACTGCGCGTGACTACTTTGGTGGTCGCGATCAGCACCAGCTCCAGATCCGGATGCCACTTCGCCTGACCGGGACCCTGGAGCGGTTCGACGTCTCCGTCCGCGTCGTAGGCGGCGGTGTCTCTGGCCAGGTTGGTGCGATCCGGCACGGCGTCGCCCGGGCGCTCCTTCGCTTCGACGAGGAGCTGCGCCCGACGCTCAAGACCGCCAAGATGCTCACGCGCGACCCGCGCGCCAAGGAGCGGAAGAAGGTCGGTCTGAAGCGGGCCCGCAAGGCGCCTCAGTACACGAAGCGCTAAGCTCTGTGGACGCCAGGTTGAAACCTGGCGCTCAACCTACGAAGTCCCTCCGGGACTGAATATACGGCGCTTTAGCCTCGGAGGGGCTGTCATTCTTAGCCCTGGCCGTGAGCCCCGGGCGACCCGCAGACGCGATTTGCCTGCGACAACCCACGAAAAGGAAACGGACCCGTTCTGGCTACCGCCAGCCGGGTCCGTCTCGTTGAGTCTCGTTCGGGCGCCAGAATTCGTATTCGATCCTGGTTGAGAGCGAACTCTGGAGGAGCGAGAAGCGGGACTGGACGAATGTCATCGTCTCCAGGCAAGAATCGGCCAGCGCCCGGCTGGTCGGCAGCCGGTAGCGTGGAACCTGCGGGCTGATCGCGATCACCCCGCCGTACCCGCCATCCGCCAGGGTGGATAGCACTCTCGCGGTGGCGCGCTCCCGCCCGCGCCCAGGTGGCCGAGAGGTCAGCGGCCCAAACCGCACCGCCGTCAAGCAGGATCCCAACTTGGTGATCGCCGCTTCGGCTTCCCAGCGGGCATCAATCGGACCATGAAGGTCCAGAGCCAACTCGAGATTCCACTCCTCAGCCATGTGGCGCAGGGCGGTCAGGTCGGTCAGGTGCTCGCGAGTGCCGAGTAAGGCTGCCGGTCTGATGACGTAGACCAGGCTAGTTGTCTTCGGAAGGACTGACCGCAATCCTTTGATGAGATCCGCCTGGTAGGCATCGGCACGGTCGATTGGTCGATCCAGCACGATCGCCACCGGGGCGACCGCGTCGGCGAGGGCCGCGACGATGTTCGGGAGCTCGGTGTGCTGCTTTCCGTGCTGGCGCGGGTCTCGTTCCGGCAGCCAGATGGCCCGGATCGTCACGTTGGCATTGGCGGCGTGGCGAGCTAGCGAGGCGGCGTTGTGCAGCCGGCCATCGGTGAGATCAACATCGATCTCAGAGATGCCGCTCCACGTCGCCGCCGAGAAGAGGCTGCCGATGCGCGTGAGCAACGACGGCCGGATGGAGAGCGAGATCTGTGGGTTCGCTGGAGAGGAGAGCATCGGCGCCACCTGCGGGTGAAGAGGATCGCCGGGTCGACTCGCTAGAGAATTGCCGGGTCTGCGTGCGCTGCCTTCTACGTGAAGTCTAGCATTGGAGCGGAGCGGAACGCGGTCACCATGCACAGACTTGGACGACTACCGCGGCGAAGACACGACGGCGTCGGCGACCGCTGCTTCTACCGCTAGTTCGGTGCCGACACTCAGCTTGAGCACATCCGCCGCGTTCGCTTCTCCCTCGCTGAGGGACACCACGAAGAACAGATCACCGTCGAACGGCGTATGACTTGGCACGATCGATCGCGCCAGCCCGTCGTGCGCAGAGACCGCGCACCGGATCAGGTCGTCATGCCGGCACGGCCCGTCGACGATCACAACGCCCAGGGTCGTCGCGGTTCCCGCCAGGGGGTCAGCATCCTTCGATAGGCCCTCCAGGATCGCCCAGCGGGCATCCTGATGCCTCTGAGCGGCATTCGAGATCGTCTCGGCCGGATAGCTATCCGAACTTCGGACCGCGCCGACGGCATTGACCGCGACGAGTGCCGAGATCGAGCCGCCGCTCCATTCGACCCTTCCCAACCCAATCCCGCCAGGCTGCTCCCCTCCGAACGCGGGCAGCTTCGACGTGGTTGCCCCCGTTCCGGCGCCAACGGCACCACGTTCAACATCTTTGAGCGGAACCGCGTCGTGGAACGCCGCACGTCCGGCAGCGCTGTCGGGAGTCACCGGTTGTCCTACCGCGAGGTCGAAAAGGGCCGCGGCCGGCACGATCGGGACCGGCCGCACACTCGTGGGAAAACCGCGACCGAGCGCTGCGAGTTCGACTACGACCCCGTCTGCCGCCGCGAGACCGAATGCGCTGCCGCCGGTGAGGACGATCGCGTCCACTCGCTGGACGAGTCGCCCGGCCGCCAGCAGGTCGGTCTCCCGCGTCGCCGGGGCCCCGCCGCGAACATCGACCGTCGCTAAGCATGGACGATCGAACAAAACGACCGTGCATCCCGTCCTGGCGACAGGGTCGGTCCAGTGCCCGACGCTCACGACGGCCGGTCCTGCCATCGATTGGCTCATGTGTTGGACTGGGTAGAATCGATGGAGCCTACCATTCGACCGTGAGCCCCGGTGCCGCCCGGAAAATGGGGCCAGAAAAGGCCTTGGCAGCGCGAACTTGAATCTCTACCGGATCGTTCTCCTCGAACATATGGGTCAGCACCAACGTCTTCGCGCCGGACGTCGCGGCGATCTCACCGGCCTCCTTGCCGGTCAGGTGAATTCGGCTTTCGTCCGGCTCGTCTCTCGTTTCGTGCAGCGTCGCTTCGGAAAGTACGACGGCGCATCCCTGGGCGAAATTTTCCAGTTTTGCTGCTGGACCGGTATCGGCGGTGTAGACCAGATCCTGGCCTGGCTGTAATGCGGAAGCGACGCGCATCGCCCAGCACGGCACCGGGTGCACCGTGCGCGCGAAGGTCACGGTCAGGTCGCCGATCGTCACCGATGCTTCCGGGTCGTACTCCGAGATGGCGAACATCGGCGAGAAGAAATCGTCGCTGGACTCTGACGTCGCGAATGCCGCGCCCGCCTGGCGCAACACGGCGGCTCCGTCTGGCGGTAGCCAGACGGGAGTTGGGAGCGGCGCTGGTTCGGGGTTGTAGGCAAGGGTGAACCGGAGCGCAAGCAGATCGAGGACGTGGTCCAGGTGCACGTGGGAGATGACGATGCCGTCCAGGGTTCGATAGTCGGTATGCCGGCGCAGTTCCAGCAGCGTTCCGGGCCCAAGATCGAGCACGATCCGGGTATCTCCGCCCTCGACGAGATATCCGGAGCAGCCCTGTCCGGCACCGACTCCGGCTGCGCTTCCTCCCAGCACCGTCAGCTTCATCGCTACGACTCCACCTGATCGGTGTCCAGCACCTCGAGGTGGATCGCATCGTTGAAGAGATGGACGGCGGTGTGCTCGGACGTGACATGCAGATGGGTCAGACTGCAATTCGCGATCGGGTGGCGTCGCCAGTCGTTGGGGGAGACTCCTTCGATCTGGGCGATGAATGAGCCGATGACGCCGCCGTGAGCGACGACCACGACTCGCTTGTCGGGGTAGTCCGCCAGAATTGTCTCGAAAGACCGTCCGAACCCGCCCGTGGAAATCACGCCGGGTTTCGCCCTTCGGCCAGCCGAAATCGTCGTCATCGCCGTCGTACATCCCGGCGGCAATCTCCGGATGCTCGGCTTCGAGCCGGTCGATCGAGATGCCCTCCATCGCCCCAAAGTCCATCTCGGACAGTTCGGGTATGACGATTGGCTCGAGTCCCAAGCTGGCGCCCACGATCTGGGCGGTGACTAGGGCGCGTTGTAGCGGGCTGGAGAGGAGGACATCCGCCTCGATCTCCTCAGCCACTCGCGCGGCGAGGAGGTGAGCCTGTTTGACGCCGTGGGCGTCGAGCGGAGTATCGAGTTGCCCCTGAAACTTCCGGAGGACGTTGCTCTCGGTCCGACCGTGCCGGATCAGATAGAGGGTGGTTTCGCCGTCACCTGGGTGGCGAAGATGGGGATGGAGGGCGAGTGCCTGTGTGTGAGGTTGAGATGAAGTAGTCACAGTGCTCCGTCAGCGAGCAGCGCTCGCAGAATGGGCGCCGGGCAGTGCAGATGGTTCGCCCGTGCGCGATCATCGTCATGTGAAAATCGTATACCCGGTCACGGTTCCCGCCAAGTCCGGCCTCCAGGATCAGATGCGCCGCCTCGACCGTCACAGTCGAACCGATGAGCCCAAGTCGCTTGGAAACCCGATAGACATGGGTATCCACGGGCAGCGCCGGCCGACCCAGACTAAAGAGGAGGACACAGGCCGCAGTCTTGGGGCCGACTCCAGGCAGCCCGACCAGCCATCGTTGAGCCTCGGCTAGGCTCATCGCGCCGAGATGAGAGAGGCCGTACGATCCCCGTTCAGTCAGGATGGCATCGAGGATTGCTTGAATCCTGGGTGCCTTGATGCGTGCCAGCCCACCCGAACGAATCAGCGATCGCAACCTCTTCGGTTGGCGCTGTGCGAACCGCTTCCCAATCCGGGAAGGCGTGTTTGAGCGAGGAGAATGCGCGGTCGGTATTGATGTCGGACGTGTGCTGGGAGAGGACGGTCGCGATCAGTTCGTCGAGCGGGTCATTGTGCGAGTGCCAGGTCCGATGCCCATGTTGCTCCACACGCAAGGAAAGAATCCGGTCGATTTGGTTTGCCAGCGCAGTGGGCTGGACTGTCGAGCCCGCCATGGCATAAGTGTACCTGCCGTGAAGCTTTGAAACAGGACTGGGTCGCCCGCTGGCTCACGCAACATGGACACACGGTTTGACGCACAAGGGCGACGTTTGAGTCGCCGCGGCAGGAACCACGTCATGGGGTGGACAGCATCTACACACTCGGATCCATCACCCGTCCCAGAAACAGCAGCGTGCCCGTCTCCGTGTCGCGGATGGCGAAGAGGAACGGGCGGTCGACGCGGACCTCGAGCGGCTCTGCGTCCGTGCCCCCGTCCCCGCCGTAACCTCCCCGACGACGGTTGCCGCCGCCGCTTCCGTCCCGTCCTCGTCCACGCTGATGAAAGCTTTGTGCAGCACGTAGTCGAGGTGGAGCGGTTCGGGCGGTGTCCTCTCCACCATGCCCGAGAAATCGGCGCGCGCCGGGTCGAAGGCGTCCGTCATCCCCATCGATTGCAGCGTCCGTTTGAGGTCTATCGTGCCGAACTCGAACTCGAACTTCGGCAGGTACACCAGCACGTCGGCAAAGGCGAGTTGATTGAGCGCGGCGTCGAGCGCGTCGGCGTCCAGCCCCGCCTCGACCGCCTCGAACCGGCCCTCGTCCGGTAGGATGACCGTGAATGCGAACCCGCTGCCCGCGTAGAGGCAACTCGACCACCTGGAAGCCGTCGCCGCGCGCATAACCAAGCCCGACTTGCTGGACCATGAACGGGACGGTGACGGTGGCGCCGTCGATCAGGAAGAATTCGCCGTCCTGCGTCTTGTCGGAATCGAATGGAGTATCCCAGCCACCGAAGAACCAGATGGCGTTGGCGAACACCAGCCGCGAGTCCGACGTGATTGCACCCTCAGGCACGATGTCCTGGATGCGGTCGTGGGTTTGCTCGGCGACCCAGCCGTTGACTTGGTGGCGGACGCCCTTCGGCGCATTTATGAGATCGTGCATCTGGAGACCCGCCCAGTAATATCGCTGGAGTTCCTCGCTGTACGCCTCGCTAAACGGATAGGTCTGCTCACCCCACATTCCGTTTGCTATCCGCAGCGCTCGAACCGTTACGAGGTTCTCCCCATCCTCCTCTTCGTTGCCACTGGCCGCCCAGTCGGACTGGTTCTCCAGATTCTCCTCTTCGTTGCCACGGGCCACCAGGTCGGAATTGAGGGCGGAGAACTCCTTGTGCAACGCGGGCTGGTCGAGGCGAAAGGCGAGCGTCTCGGCCATCTGCGCTGCCGTCTCGCCTCGCGCTCCCGCGTAGGCCATCGCCAGTGCCTGCGAGATGCTGTAGGGGGAAAACAGCAGGTTCTCGGCAGAATCCGGCCGCACCGCGGCGTACAGGTCGAGCGCGAACGCCGTGTTTCCGGCGACCAATTCCTCGTCCGGCGCTGGCGCGTTTTGCGCGAGGGAACCTGGCACTGCCGAGGGACCCGTTTCCCGCGCCGCTGCGACGCTCGCCGCCCCGGCGATGGCGGGGACGGCAGCGGAGCCCGATTTGAGCAGGGAACGCCGGGTGAGCTGGCGGGGAACTTGCGTGATCAAGGGAACCTCCTCGCCAGCAAGCGGCGAATCGTTCTTTGTCTGGCCCGCGTGGGTTCGCGCAGCATATCGGGCCGCTACCGCCAGGGCAAGCTGGGAAGGAGACACGTGGCAAATGGCTGGGGAGCGCCTTGCCAAACTACCTTACCCAAGGGTGCGCCCCACCGTCTTGCGTGGCGCCGCCGTCGGTCGCGTGTCGTCGTCGGGGAGGGTCCTGTGCCCTGCCGTGCCCGACCGCAGGGTGGGCAGACCGAGACCCGGCGGTTGGCGGCGCGGGGATCGGCCCCGTGCCTCGGACGATGGGCGGGCGCAGGACCCTCCCCGACGAGCACGACGACCGGCGCAAAACCTTGGGGCACATCCCTTACCCAAGCATTGATTGACGGGGACAGCCGATGCTGCCTATACTCTTGCGGTTGTACGATCACCGAGGGCGGACGGAGCCGGCTTGAACGCGGAATCCAAATCAGCGCCGCAGCGACGCCTCTTGGTCCGATGGGACCGGGGGCGTTTTTTTGTGCCCACCAGCCGCCCAGTTGAGGTCTGCACACATGGTTAGCCGCAGCACGCAGGGTTGGTTGATCACAGGCGGGAGGGTGATCGATCCGTCGACTGGACGGGACGAGATCGCCGACGTGCTGATCACGGGACGGTCGCATTGCCGCCATCGGGACGTCACTCGACGCCTCCGGGGTCTCAACCTTCGACGCAACCGGCATGGTCGTCGCGCCCGGAATGATCGACGTTCACGTCCATCTCCGTGTGCCCGGCGGCGAGCATAAAGAGACGATGGCGACGGGGACAGCCGCGGCGGCGGCCGGTGGCTTCACCACCATCTGCTGCATGCCGAACACGACGCCGCCCCTGGACTCACCCGCGATCCTGCGCGAACTGGCCGCCACGATCGATGCCGAAGCCAGCGTCCGCGTCCATCCGATCGCCACGATCTCCGCCGGTCGCCTCGGTGAGGAGGCGGTCGACTATGCCGCGCTGGCCGATGCCGGTGCAATCGGCTTCTCCGACGACGGATCATCGTGCCGGAACAGCGCCGTGATGCGCTCGGCTCTCGAGGCGAGCATCGCACTCGATCTGCCGATCATGGTCCACTGTGAGGACCACTATCTGGCAACCGGAGCG
This sequence comes from uncultured Chloroflexia bacterium, assembly GCA_963724285.1. Taxonomy (GTDB): domain Bacteria; phylum Chloroflexota; class Chloroflexia; order Thermomicrobiales; family UBA6265; genus CAVRUD01. The sequence goes on from CAVRUD010000029.1 coordinate 111,777, forward strand.
ATGCATGAGGGGGAGGTCTCGCGCCAACTTGGCATTTCGGGCATCCCGGCCGAGGCCGAAGAGATCTCGATAGCCCGCGATATCCTCCTCGCCCGCCTGACCGGCGGCTGGCTGCACGTCCTCCATGTCAGCACCGGCTACGGTGCGAAGCTCGTCCAGGACGCCAAGTCGGTCGGCATCCGGGTCACTGCCGAGGTGATGCCTCATCACCTGACGATGTCGGATCGCTGGGTTGCCGGCGATCGGACGCTGCACAACACGAACGAGCCACCCGGAACGCCCGGAACGCCCGCGCGATCCTGATACCAAAGTCAACCCACCGCTCCGGCCGGTCGCGGACACCCAGGCACTGCTCGCCGCGTTGCAAGTCGGTACGTTCGACATCATCGCCACCGACCACGCGCCACATGCGGCCAGCGAGAAGGTAGCGCAACCGTTCGAGCAGGCGATGTTTGGTTTGAGCGGCCTGGAACTTGCCCTGCCAACGATGCTGGCCCTGGTCCGCGCCGGCCATCTGAGCCTGTCGACCATGATCGACAAACTGAGCATGGCGCCGGCCAGGCTGCTAGACAAGCCGCTAGGGACGCTCGCGCCCGGTAACATCGCAGACGTCATCGTGTTCGATCCAGAGGAACGCTGGACGGTGACCGCCGAGACGTTGAAAACCAAGAGCCACAACACCCCGCTGCTCGGGATGGAGATGCAGGGAAGGACGCGGTTGACACTGGTTGGTGGTGAGGAGCGGTTTCGTGCATAGCAGCAAGCCCCGATTCGCGCCAAAGACGAACGCGGCGCTCGCGCTCGCGGACGGGTCGGTTTACCGAGGTATCGCCTTTGGCGCCGCGACCGACGCCGCCGGCGAGGCGGTTTTCACGACCGTGATGACCGGCTACCAGGAGGTCTGCACCGATCCGTCGTTCCGTGGACAGATCGTGTGCATGACCTACCCGCTCATTGGCAACTACGGCGTCAACGCCGACGACGACGAATCGCGCGAGCCCTGGATCGCCGGACTGGTCGTGCGGGAACAGAGTCTGACCCCGAGCAATTGGCGCTCGATCGGAACGCTGGACGACTATTTGAAACGCAACGGCATCCCTGCCATCAGCGGCATCGACACCCGTGCCCTCACCCGGCACATTCGCTCAGTCGGAGATACCCGCGCCGTTCTCGTCACCAATGCGGCCGATCGATCCGACGAAGAGTTGGTCGCTCAGGCCAAGCACGCTCCGCTCCCCGGTGAGCACGATGTCGTCGATGAGGTGATGACCGAGGGTGCCGAGACCTACGGAGAAGGGGCCGGGCCGCACATCGCGGTGCTGGACTGTGGCGTCAAGCGGAACATCATCCGGTCACTGGTCGCTCGGGGCGCCCGCGTCACGGTCCTGCCATACGGCACGCCATACGATGAGATCGCACGTCTCAATCCGGACGGTGTGATCGTTTCACCCGGCCCCGGGGATCCGGCCAACCTGGATGCCGGTCTCGATGTCGTCCGCAATCTGCTCAGCGACGAGCGGCCGTACTTCGGGATCTGCCTCGGGCATCAGTTGCTGGCCCGGGCGATTGGCGCCGAGACATCGAAGCTGAAATTCGGCCATCGCGGCGGCAACCACCCGGTTCGGGACGAACGCACCGGCAGGGTTTCGATTACCGCCCAGAACCACGGTTTCCGGGTCGATGGCGGCACGATACCCACCCATGACGGCTGGAACGTCGCCCTGGTGAACCTGAACGACGGTACGGTCGAAGGGTTGGCGCACGATCGCCTGCCGGTGCTGTCGGTGCAGTTCCACCCGGAGGCCAGCCCGGGACCGCACGACAACGGCGGACTCTTCGATCGGTTCCTGGAGTTGGTGGACGCGCGGCGGAGTCTCGCCCCGCAGGGGAGGACTTCGTGACCGCGGGTCAGTTCAAGCAACAACTGCCGACGCCACAGAGCGTCCTCGTCATCGGCTCCGGGCCGATCATCATCGGCCAGGCGGCGGAGTTCGACTACGCCGGCACGCAGGCATGCCGGTCGCTCCGCGAAGAGGGCGTTCGCACCATCCTGGTCAACTCCAACCCCGCCACGATCATGACGGACGAGGACCAGGCCGACGCCGTCTACATCGAGCCCCTTACTCCCGACGTCATCCGGAGGGTCATCCAGCGCGAGCGGCCAGAAGGGTTGTTGCCGACCCTCGGTGGCCAGACCGGCCTGAACCTCGCCGTCGAAGTTGCCAAGCTCGGCATCCTCGACCGCTACAATGTCCGGCTCCTTGGGACACCGCTGGAGTCGATTCAGAAGGCCGAAGACCGGGCACTCTTCAAGAATCTCCTTACCGAGATCGGAGAGCCGGTCGTCGCCAGCGCGATCGTCACCTCGATCGAAGAGGCGAGGGAATTTAGCAAGGAAGTTCCGCTGCCGCTCGTCATCCGGCCCGCGTTTACCCTGGGCGGTTCAGGCGGCGGCGTGGCTCACACTCCGGCGGACCTCGAACGGTTCGTCGCCAGCGGCATCTCCGCCAGCCCGATCGGCCAGGTGTTGGTGGAGCGGTCTCTCCTCGGCTGGAAAGAGATCGAGTACGAGGTGATGCGGGACGCCAACGACACCTGCATCACCGTCTGCAACATGGAAAACATCGATCCGATGGGCGTGCACACGGGCGACAGCATCGTCGTCGCTCCGTCGCAAACACTCTCGGACCGCGAGTACCAGATGCTGCGCTCCTCGGCGCTGAATATCATCCGAGCGCTGGGGATCGAGGGCGGATGCAATGTCCAGTACGCCCTCGACCCGGACACGATGAACTACAGCGTGATCGAGGTGAACCCGCGTGTCAGCCGGTCCTCGGCGCTGGCGTCGAAGGCGACCGGTTACCCGATCGCCCGGATCGCCGCCAAGATCGCGATCGGCCGGCGGCTGGACGAGCTGACCAACGTCGTAACCGGAAAGACGACGGCTGCGTTCGAGCCGGCGCTCGACTACTGCGTCGTCAAGATTCCGCGCTGGCCGTTCGATAAGTTCGCCCACGCGGACCGGACGATCACCACCCAGATGAAGGCCACCGGCGAGGTCATGGCGATCGACCGTTCCTTCGAAGGCGCCCTACAGAAGGCTGTCCGATCGCTCGAGACCACCGCCAAGGACCTCGGTTGGGAAGAACCTCATTGGACCGACGCCGACCTGGCGGATCTGGTCACACGCCCGAATGATCTGCGGCTCTGGGCGCTGGCGGCGAGTATCCGGCGTGGGATTTCCGCCGCCACCCTCCACGAGCGCAGCAGCATCGACCTCTGGTTTCTGTGGAAGCTCGAGGAGATCGTCGCGCTGGAGCGGCGGTTGGCGTCCGAGCCGCTCGAAGCCGAACTACTCTGGGCGGCGAAGCGGGCAGGGTTCTCCGACGCTCAGATCGGCAAGCTCACCGGCAAAGGTGAGACGGCGTGTCACGACCCTGCGCCACGACCTGGGCATGACCCCGGTTTTCAAGATGGTCGATACCTGCGCCGGTGAGTTTGCCGCCGCCACGCCCTACTTCTACTCGACGTACGAGTTCGAGGACGAAGCTCCGCCCATCGAAGGTGAGCGGGCGGTGGTCATCGGCTCCGGTCCGATCCGGATCGGCCAAGGGATCGAGTTCGACTACTGCTCCGTGCAGGCTGCCCGGGCACTCCACGACGCGGGCGTCGCCTCGATCATGATCAACTCCAACCCGGAGACCGTCTCGACCGACTTCGACGCATCCGACCGGCTCTACTTCGAGCCGCTCGATGCCGAGAGCGTCTCCGAGATCATTCGCCACGAGCACCCGGAGACGAACGGCACAGCCGACGGTAATGGCAACGGACGAGGCGATGCCATTCCGCCGGCGATCGTGCAGTTTGGCGGCCAGACCGCCATCAACCTGGCCGGCCCCTTGACGGACCTCGGCGTGCCGATCATGGGTAGCCGGTTGGATGCCATCGACCTGGCGGAGGACCGCAAGCGGTTCGAGGCGTTCCTGAAGAGTCTGGGCATTCCCCAGCCTCCGGGCGCGGCTGTGACCACCTTGGCCGACGCGGAGGCAATCGCCGATCGCATCGGCTACCCGGTCCTTGTCCGCCCAAGCTACGTCCTTGGCGGCCGGGCGATGGAGGTCGTCTACGGCGCTGATCAGCTGGCGCGGTACATCCGCACGGTCGCCAGTCCCACGCCCGAGCGGCCGACGCTGATCGACAAGTACCTCCTCGGAAAGGAGGTCGAAGTCGACGCCATCTGCGACAGCGAGACGGTCCTCATCCCGGGGATCATGGAACACATCGAGCGGGCCGGCGTCCATTCCGGCGATTCGTTCGCGGTCTACCCGGGGATCAACCTTTACCCCGCCGAGATCGACACGATCGTCGATTACACGACCCGGATCGGACTGGCGCTCGGGGCAGAGGGGCTGATCAATATCCAGTACGTGATCCACCACGGGCGGCTCTACGTGCTCGAGGTCAACCCCCGGTCTTCCCGGACCGTGCCGTTCCTCTCCAAGGCGACCGGCGTGCCGATGGTCAAACTGGCCACGAACGTCATGCTCGGCCACTCCCTCAAGGAGCAAGGGTATGAAGGCGGGCTGTGGCCGCGTCAGCCCCTGGTGGCGGTCAAGGCGCCCGTCTTCTCAATGGCGAAGCTCCGCGGCGTCGATGTCCATCTTGGTCCGGAGATGAAATCGACCGGCGAGGTGATGGGCATCGACCTGACCTTCGAAAAAGCGTTCTCCAAGGCCCTGGTTGCCTCTGGCCTCGCGCTTCCCGAGAAGTGTGGTGTGCTGGTCACGCTTGCCGATGAGGACAAGAACGACGCGACCGAAATGATCGAGAAGTTAGTTCAGCGGGGCCACCGTCTGTATGCGACCGAAGGCACCGCCGCGATGATCGAGCGCAACGGCATGCCGGTACAGACCGTTACCAAGCGGATCGGCCGCGGCAAGCCCGATGTGCTCGATGTGATCATGCAGGGCACGGTCCGCGGCGTGTTCAACACCCCGGGTCTCTCCGACCGCGAAGTCCTCGACGGGCTGCGAATCAGGCGGGCGGCGGTCGAGCGGGGCATCCCCTGCATCACGTCGATCGACACCGCCCGGGCGATGGTCGAAGCCATGGGCGGAACCAGTGCCGTCTATACTATTCAACCGGTGCCGGAGTATCGCCGCCGCGGATTTGGATATTAGGAAGCCCGAATTCCCGGCGCAGGGAACGCTTCTAGTCGTGCGCCGATGGGCGGTCTCTTGCGAGAAACGTACGCGATGGTAGACCTCGATACCGGCGTCGACTCCGCGCCCGATCTAGATGGCCAGGGAGGGACGCGGGTGCCCAGCGGACGAGAGTTCGAGAGCGAAATCGTCGCGGTCGATGAGGTGATGGGCGACTCCACCCTGTTGACGCTCTCGCTCCCCCAGGGGTTGGCGACCTCCGTTCGCCCGGGCCACTTCGTCGATGTCCTCTGCCGGGTCCCAGGCTCGTTCGATCCGCTGTTGCGCCGGCCCTACTCGATCTTTCGAACCGATGCCCGCGCGAACACCCTGACTCTGATGGTCCGCCCGTTTGGCCGGGGCAGTACCTGGTTGTCCGAACGCAAGACTGGCGAAGTGCTCGACGTTCTCGGGCCTCTGGGCAACACGTACGAGATCAAGCCACGCAGCCGGAATCTGCTCATGGTCGCGGGCGGCGTCGGCGTGGCCCCGCTGGTCTTCCTGACGGATCTCGCCCTCTCCCGCAACCTCAACGTGACCTTCCTGATGGGGTCGGCCTCGGCGGATGGCCTGCTTGCCCCGGCATTCCTGCCCAATGCTGTCGAATATCTGACCGCCACGGACGACGGCAGCGGCGGTCACCACGGGTTTGTTACCGACCTGGTGCCAAACTACATGCAATGGGCAGATCAGATCTTCTCCTGTGGTCCAGAGCCGATGTTTCGCTCGCTCCGCGATGTTGCCAATCCACACCGTATCCAGAGAAAGCCGACCGTGCAGGTCTCCGTCGAACGGACGATGGCCTGCGGGCTCGGTGCATGTCTGGGGTGCGTGGTGGAGACGAGGCGCGGCATGCAGACCTCCTGCGTGCAGGGTCCGATCTACGATATGGACGACGTCATCTGGTAGCGAGCAGCAACCGGGATGGGGATATAAGCCGATGGCCGACCTGAGCGTTGATCTGGCGCCAAGTAACCCGCGGGAGCTACGCCTCCGAAACCCGGTGATCGCGGCCTCCGGCTGCTTCGGGTATGGCCAGGAGTACGCCGGCGCCATCGACATCCAGCGCCTGGGCGCCTTCGTCAGCAAAGGCATCACGCCGCACGCGCGATCGGGTAACCGATGCCTCGCATCGCCGAAACACCGGCCGGGATGCTGAACGCCATCGGCCTCCAGAACCCGGGTATCCGTGGCTTGATCAAGAAGTACCCCAAGATCTGGGAGCAGTGGTCCGTCCCGGCGATCGTCAACATCTCGGCGGAGTCGGTCGAAGACTATGCCATGATGGCCCGGGCCCTGGACGAGCAGCCGGGGATTGCCGCGATCGAAGTCAATATCTCCTGTCCAAATATCGCGGCCGGCGGCTACTGCTTCGGCTGGGACGCTGGTATGTCCGCCGATGTCACTCGGGCCGTCCGCGCATCCACGACGCTGCCGGTGATCGTCAAGCTCAGCCCGGGTGCGGTGGATGTCGCGGGCGTGGCTCGGTCAGTCGAAGAGGCTGGCGCGGACGCGATCTCCCTGATCAACACCCTCGTCGGGATGGCGATCGACGTCAAGCGACGCCGGCCGATCCTGGCCAATATGACCGGCGGGCTTTCGGGTCCCGCCATCAAGCCCGTTGCCGTCCGGATGGTCTATCAGGTCGCCGCCGCGGTCCGCATCCCGATCATCGGCATGGGCGGGATCATGGGGCTGGACGATGCCCTCGAATTCATCTTCGCGGGTGCAAGCGCGGTGCAAGTTGGGACGGCGATCTTTGCCCAACCACGGATGCTCACCCGCCTGATCGATGACCTGGACGCCTGGATGGACCGCGAGGGGGTCACGTCGCTAGACGAGATCCGGGGCGCCGCGCAACCCGCCCATTGGCATGGACGACCGCCGGTCGAGCTCGACATCGAGACGGAATTGGCGGTGGCGGCCGGATGACGTCCAAAGTCCTGTACGCGCTGCTGATTCTTGCCCCGATTGCCGTCGTACTCGAGCTTGCCGACATCGGTGGCCACGCGGCAGTGTTCACGGCCTCGGCCCTGGCAATGGTGCCGCTGGCCGCCATTCTCGGGCGCGCGACCGAAGAGGCCGCGATCTACACCGGCCCAAAGGTTGGTTCACTCCTCAACGCCACGCTCGGCAATGCGCCGGAGCTGATCATCACGATCGTCGCCCTGCGGGAGGGGCTGGTCAACGTCGTCAAGGCCAGCATCGCCGGGTCGATCGTCGGCAACATCCTGATCGTTCTCGGCGCGTCGATGCTGGCCGGTGGTCTCAAGAATGGCACGCAGACGTTTGACGCCCGCGCGGCCAGCACGAGCGCCACCATGATGCTTCTGGCCGTGATCGCCCTCGTCATCCCGGCGATCTTTGCCCTGGGTGAAGTCGAACACCGACCGTCAACGAACGATATCGAGCGCTTGAGCGACGGTGTCGCCGTCGTCCTAATCGTGCTCTATGGCCTCTACCTGCTGTTCTCCCTGCGCCAAACGTCTCCCGGCGAGCAGCTGCAAGCCGGTGAGGCCGAGCAGCCGTCGATGCGGCTGCCGGTCGCCATCGGGCTCATGGCGGCGTCGACGCTGACGATCGTCTTCATGAGCGAGCTTCTCGTTGGAGCGCTAGAGCCAACAGCGGAGGATTGGGGCCTGACCGATCTCTTTGTTGGAGTGATGTTGGTGCCGCTGGTCGGGAATGTCGCCGAGCACTTCGTCGCGGTCCAGGTGGCGATGCGCAACAAAATGGACCTCAGCCTGGGGATCTCGCTCGGATCAGGTCTGCAGATCGCCCTGTTCGTGACGCCGGTCCTGGTGCTGGCGGGGATCATCCTCGACGAGCCGATGACGTTGGTGTTCAACTCGTTCGAGCTGGCGGCCCTGGTCGGCTCCGCAGTCATCGCGGTCTTCATCGCGAACGACGGTGAATCCAACTGGCTTGAGGGCGCCGAATTGCTGGCGCTCTACATCATTCTGGGGATCGCGTTCTTCTTCGTGCCGTGAGGCCCGGCCCGGAGATATGCGGTTTTGAAACGGTTCACTGGGGGAGTGGTAGACGTGAGCAGCGACGTTCTCGACGTACTTCGCGATGCCGGCGCTTTGAAGGAGGGCCACTTTCTCCTCTCGTCGGGACGTCATTCTGGCCAGTACGTTGAAAAGTTCGATCTCCTCCGCCGTCCGCGCGCGACCGAACAGGCCTGCCGGGGCTTTGTTGAGCGGTTTTCCGGCAGCAACGTCGATGTGGTGGTCGGCCCAACGACCGGAGGGATCCTGCTTGCCTTCGAGGTCGCCCGGCAGCTCGGAGTACTGGCCGCCTACGCCGAGCGCCGGTCGGACGGCGATGCCGGCCGGGAGATCCGGCGGGATACGACCTTTAAGCCTGGCTCGCGGGTATTGGTGGTCGATGACATCCTGACGACCGGGGGTTCCGTGCGCGAAACTCTGGCGGCGCTCGACGCTCATCCGGTAGAGGTCATCGGGATCGGTGTGCTGGTCGACCGAAGCGGTGGCAAGGTCGATTTTGGCGTCCCGCTCGTCCCGCTGGCGACGCTGAACATCGAAACCTGGTTGCCGGCCGACTGCCCGCTCTGTGCCGCGGGCACACCGCTGATCAAGCCCGGCACCACTCAGGTGCCGGGCCCGTAGGCCACGAGTTGGATCCGGCCTATTCGGGTTTGGAGGCGTTCGCGGCGCGGGCGCGCAACTCTTCGCGTTGTGCGATCAAGTCGTCCAATCGCTGCTCGATCTGATGCAACAGATCGGGGCGTGGCCGCTTCACGTATTCGTCGCGAAGCTCGATGATTATCTGGGCGATCCGAGCGATCGTGCGCACCGTGTGGACAGGATCGTCTTCGCGAGACGGCACCGCGTAGCCGCCAGCCATCGTTAATCTCCTGACCATCACAAGCGACGACGGGGACTGCTTACTCCCGCGCGACGGAACGCCGCTAGCGTAGCATGTGACTTCCTGTCGCACCATCAATTCTGGGAGGATTCTGCACCTTCGTCAGAAACACCATCTTCGAGCTGAGCGGTCTCCTCGGCCCCGCTCCCTTCGAGCAAGGCGATCAGTTCCGTTTCGGTGATGACAGGAACCTTTAGCTCGACGGCCTTTTCGGCCTTACTGCCCGCCTCTTCCCCGGCGACCACGAACGAGGTCTTTTTCGAGACGGAGCCGCTGACGGTCGCACCGGCCTGCCGAAGTCGCTCTTCGGCCTGGGGGCGCGTCATGGTGTCGAGCCGTCCTGTCAGGACGAACGTCTTGCCCTTAAGTTGCTGGCTGCCGTTCTGGGATTCCGAGCGCTCATCCTCGACCTGAACTCCGGCCTCTTTCAGCTTGTCGATGACGTGTTGGTTGTGCGGGTCCGCGAACCAGGCGGCCACACTTTCGGCCAGGATCTTGCCGATCCCGCCGATGCTATTGATCTCCTCGACGCTTGCCGCCGCGATCCTGTCGATCGAGCCGTACCGATCGGCCAGGAGCCGCGCCGCCCGTTCGCCAATATGGCGAATCCCCAAGGCGAAGATCAGCCTAGCCAGGGGTCGTCTCTTGCTGGTCTCGACCGCGGCCTGAAGATTCGCCGCGCTCTTCTCGCCAAACCGCTCCAACTGAGCGACCTTCTCCCAATCGAGCGTGTAGATGTCGGCCACGTCGACGATCCAGCCCAAATCGACGAAGCGGTCCGCGAGCTTGTCACCCATGCCGGCGATGTCCATCGCGCCACGCGCGACAAAGTGATGGACAAGCTCTTTCAGTTGCGCTGGGCATTCCGCGTTCGGGCAATAGCGCATCGCCTCGCCGTCGAGGCGGACGACCGCTGTGCCGCAGACCGGGCACTCGGTCGGCATCTCATACGGTTTCGAAGCCGGATCGCGCTTCTCTTCGACGACCCGCACGACGTACGGGATGACGTCGCCCGCTCGCTCGACGATGACGGTATCGCCGAGGCGAATGTCCTTGCGGGCGATCTCGTCCTCGTTGAAGAGGCTGGCCCGCTGGACCGTGACGCCCAGGATCTGAACCGGCTCCAGAATCGCGGTCGGCGTGAGCGCCCCGGTGCGGGTGACGTTGATAGCGATGTCTTTGATGATTGTGGTCGATTGGGTCGCTGGGAATTTGTACGCGGTTGCCCAGCGGGGCTCGCGGGCGACAAAACCGATCTCTTCCTGAAGGCGGACGCTATCAACCTTGACCACGACCCCATCGATCTCGTACGGCACCTCCAGGCGTCGGGCTTCCCACCACTCGCAGCGCTCCCAGACCGCATCGATCGAGTCGCAGCGGATTCGATCCGGCGAGACGTCGAAGCCAGCTGCCTGGAGGAGTTCGAGTGAGTCCCAATGGGTCGCCGGGGCCCTGGCACCCTCGATGTAGCCGATGTTGTAGACGAACAGTCGCAGCGGCCGTGAGGCGGTGATGCGGACGTCTTTCTGGCGCAGTGATCCCGCGGCGCCGTTGCGTGGGTTCATGAATGTCTTCGGCGTCTTGCCGCTGCGCTCGGCCTCCTCCACGATCCGCGCGTTCATGGCGAGGAAGTCGGCGGTGCGCATGTAGATTTCGCCGCGGACTTCGAGTACCGGCGGTATGTCGTAGTCCGGCGATTCCCGGAGGCGGAGCGGAACGGTCGGGAGGGTGCGCAGATTGGCGGTGATGTCCTCACCGTGGTAGCCGTCGCCACGGGTCGCGCCGTGGTCGAAGACGCCATCGACATAGGTAAGGGCCACTGCCAGGCCGTCGACCTTCGGTTCGACGACGTAGGTGAGGGGGACATCGCCGGCGAACCGGGTCGCACGCAGTGACCAGGCGACCAATTCTTCCTTGTTGTAGACATTGCTCAGGGAGAGCATCGGTACGGGGTGGGCAATTTCGGCGAAGCCCGCCTGAGGAGCAGATCCGACCCGCTGCGTCGGCGATTCTGGGGTCACCAGGGATGGGTTTGCCTCTTCAAGGGCACGCAGTTCCCGCATCAGGGCGTCGAATTCGGCGTCTGTTACGGACGGATTGTCGAGAACGTGGTATTCGTAGTTGTACCGGTTGATCAATGCACGAAGCTCGTCGACCCGTTGCTGGGTTTGCGTCGCGTCAACCATCACGTCGGCCGCCCCCTCCGGTTGCGTGGACACCCCGCGATATAGAACCTGTGTTCAACTATGGTATACCTTGCGGACAACGCGACCGGTGTACGTTCACCCGGCCCGAGTCTATCACAGCGGTCTTTGCCTTCGATGTCCGCTCCAGATTCCTCGTCCGCTTCAGGTACGACGCAGCAATCCTCCGGTAGTGAGCCGGGAGGTTACGCCTTCCTGTGCCAACGAGCTGAGATCTTCGTTCAGGAACGCGGCGGCGCCGCCCCGGAAGACGTGCTCATCACCCACGTCTTCGGAACAGGCGGCTCTCCCGCGCTCTGGCGCCCCCTGCTTCGCCAGGCACTCAGCACAAGTGACATCTTGGTGCTGCGCACCGACGGCTACTGGGCGGTGCCAGGAGCCGTCCAACCGGGTGAGACCGTCGATTTCCCCGATTTCGTCGCCGTTGACGTCGAAACGACCGGGCTTCGGCCGCTCCAGCAGCGGGTCATCGAGGTGGCACTCATCCGTTTTCGGGGAGGCATTGCCGTCGATCGGTACGAATCGCTTTGCAATCCGGAGCGAAAGATCCCGAAGTACATCGTCGGGTTGACCGGCATCACGGACACGCACGTCGAAGACGCGCCGAAGTTTGTCGATGTCGCCGGGGAGGTCATCGAGTTCATCGGCAACGACCTGATCGTCGGGCATAACGTTGGGTTCGATGTCTCATTTCTCAACGGCGAATTGAAGCGTTGCGGTAGGCAGCCGCTGATCAACGAGCGGCTGGATACGCTGCCGCTCGCGACCAAGCTCATTCCAGGACTGCGCAAGCCCTCCCTCGACAACGTCGCCACGAACCTTGGACTGCCGCCGCGCAAGATCCACCGCGCGGGCGTCGACGCAGAGTTGACTGGCAATGTCCTGGTGACGCTCGTCCGGCAGGCGCAGGCGATGGGCAGGGGGACGATCGACGACCTCCGAGCACTGACGGCGGGCAGCCAGCCGCGACCCCGTGACCGGGTTGGGCGAGGCAGCGCCGTCCTCGACCGCTCACTCCTGGCCGACGTTCCCAAGGCGCCCGGCGTCTACCTGATGCGCGATCAATTCGGTAACGTCATCTACGTCGGAAAGGCCAAGAACCTGCGTGACAGGGTGTCGTCGTACTACTCGCAGCCGCTCGGTTACACCCGCAAGATGGACGGGCTGCTGGAGTCGATGGCCCGGATCGATGTCGAAGTGGTCGGCTCGGAGTTGCAGGCACTGTTGCTCGAATCGCAACTCATCAAGCGGTACCAGCCGCGGTACAACACCGCACTGCGCTCCTATGAGCAATACCCCTACATCCGGGTGGACATCTCCAATCCCTGGCCACGAATCACATTGACGAAGGCGCGGAAGAACGACGGCGCCCGCTACTTCGGGCCGTTTCGGAGCAGCAACGCCGCCCGCAAAACGGTCGACGTGATCGGGCAGGTCGTGCCACTGCGCACCTGCCCGCGCTCGTTCAAGAATGCCCGGTCGTATGGCTCGCCCTGCCTGCAGCTGGACCTGGGCCGATGCGCCGGACCGTGCGTCGGCCGCGCCGACCGCGACGTCTACGCCGGCATGGTCCGCGATGTCGTCCGGTTTCTCGACGGTGATGAAGAGGCGTTGAGGGAGCGGATCTGGCAGGGGTTGGAAGAAGCATCGGCCAAGATGGACTTCGAGCGGGCAAGCAAATTGCGAAACGACCTCCGCCAGGTGACCGCGGTCGTCGATGCCCAGCGCCAGCTTCGCGAAGCCGCTGATCACTCAAACCTGCTGCTTGTGCAGCCGTCCGTCGCTCCCGGTTGCCGGGAGATCATGTTTGTCGTTGGCGGCCGTCTGTGGGCGCAGATTCGTGCCGATCGATCCAATCCCGGAATGCTTGCAGATCGCCTTGAGGTCTCTCACGGACGGATTCCGGCCGGCGGCCTTCCGCCGATCAGCCACGATGTCATCGACGAGACAAACATCCTCCTTCGTTGGCTGTCTAGAAACGACGGCCATCCGGCAATCCTGCCCCTGGATTTCGGGTCGAGTTCCCCTGACTGGGCTGATCTCGCCCGTGTGGCGCTGGCAATACCTGACGACGACGTGACCAGGGAGATGGTGGTCGCCGCTACGGACACAGAGGAGGGTCCGAGCGAAGTATTCAACGGCGACACTGACGCCGCGTAGTCGGCGTATAGCGTGCAAACCGAATGTGCTTCGGAATCCACCAAACCGGGGCGGCTGATTTGCCCCTGCTATACTCCCGCTTCTGACCTGATGTGCCTCGATCCGGAGTTGGCGAAGCTTGGAAGAGAAGACCTCAGGAGACAGTCTCGAACTCATCGCCGAAGAGGTTCGAACCTGCCCAAAGTGCGAACTTGCCCGAACTCGGACCAACGCCGTTCCCGGCACGGGTAACCCCAATGCCCGGGTCATGTTGGTCGGCGAAGGACCGGGATGGCATGAAGATCAGCAGGGTCTGCCGTTCGTCGGCAACGCCGGCAAATTCCTCAACGAATTGCTTGGCAAGGCCGGGCTGGAGCGCAAAGACGTCTTCATCACCAACGTCGTCAAGTGCCGCCCACCGGGCAACCGTGATCCCCTCCCCGACGAGATCGCAGCATGCGCCCCATACCTGGACCGGCAGATCGCCCAGATCGATCCGGACGTCATCGTGACCCTTGGTCGGTTCTCGATGTCCAAGTGGTTCCCGGGCGAGCGGATTTCACGGATCCATGGTCAACCCAAGAAAGACGGCCGCCGGTTGATTGTGCCGATGTACCACCCCGCCGCCGCCCTGCACCAGGCCTCGCTGCGTGGCGCCATCGAGGACGACTTCGCCAAACTGCCCAAGATCCTGGCCGAAGCCGAAGACCAGCGTGAGGCCGAGTCGTCCCGGGACGAACCACCGGCTGAGCAGATGAACCTTTTCTAATGCGCGCACCGAACACCGTGGCCGCCGCCGCTAGCCTCGGTGAGGCTGTCACTGTGAGCCCGGGCCGTGAGCCCCGGGCGACGCGGAAACGCGGCCGGCCTTTTCGCACGGCGCTCTAGCCATCGGAACTGTCATCCTATTAGCTGTGATTCGACCCCGACTCCAAGCGAGGTAGACCGATCGACACTGGAAGCCGCGTGCGCCTGATCTTCCTTGGCGGCGTCGCCGAGGTCGGGAAGAACTTGCTCGTGCTGGAACACGATGACGACATCATCGTCATCGATTGCGGGATTGGGTTCCCCGACGAGCACCAGCCCGGCGTCGAGTTGATCCTGCCGGATATCTCATACCTACGCGAGCGTGCGGCGAACATCCGCGGCATTTTCATCACCCATGGCCACGAGGATCACATCGGCGGGTTGCCCTACCTGTGGCCAGAGTTGCGCGCTCCGATTCACGCGTCCCCCCTGACGTGCGGCCTGATCGAGGTCAAGTTGTCCGAGTTCGGCCTGTCCAAGCAGGTCGAGCTCAATGGGTTTGATCCGGACACCCATCCCAGCCTGAGGGCCGGGCGCTTCACCCTCGAACCGTTCCGGGTCTGCCACAGCATCCCCGATGCGGTTGGATTCGCGGTTGCCACGCCCGGTGGTCTCGTGATCGTCACAGGGGACTTCAAGTTCGATCCGTCCCCGGCGGATGGCAAGCTGACGGACTATGAGCGCCTGGAAGAGTTCGGAAGGCGCGGGGTCAGATTGCTCATCTCCGACTGCGTACATGTTGAGTACCCCGGGCGAACGCCGTCGGAAACGGTCGTGGGCGATACGTTCGAGTCCGTCTTTGCTGAGGCGGATGGCAGGATCGTGATTGCCACGTTCGCCTCACTCGTGTCGCGGATCCAGCAGATCATCGACACGGCTGGTCGATACCGCCGCTCGGTTGTTCTCCTCGGCCGGAGCCTGGTTCGCAACACGCAGGTGGCGCGAGAACTTGGCTACCTGCGTGATCCCGAGGGCGTCATCATCGATCGCCAGTATGCTGCCGAGCTACCGGACGACAAAATTGTCTACGTGGTCACAGGCAGTCAGGGCGAACCGATGGCGGTGCTGGCCCGGATCGCCAACGGCGATCATCGCGAGGTCGTCATCGGTCCGGGCGACACGGTCGTCGTCTCCGCCAGCCCGATCCCCGGGAATGAAACGGCGGTCTTCCGGATCATCAATCAGCTCTTTCGCGCAGGCGCCAACGTCCTTTATGGCGGCAGGGCACGGGTCCATGTCTCTGGGCACGCCAGCCAGGAGGATCTGCGTGACATGATCCGCCTGACCAACCCCGCCCACATCATCCCAACCCATGGTGAGCAGCGCCATCTTGCCCTATACGCCGACCTGGCCGCGTCCGAGGGGTATGAGCCCGACGCGATCACGTTCAGCGACCTCGGCGACGTGATCGAGTTCACCCAGGACTCAATCGGGGTCGTGGGCCACGTCGATCTGGAAGAGGTCTTGCTCGACGCGGGCAGGGTCTCTACGGTGACAAGTGCGGTCATTAACGATCGGCGTTTGCTCGGACAGGATGGGGTGATTGTCACGACGCTCGCGATATCGTCCGCCAATCGCACGTTGATCGCTGGACCGGTGGTGGAGCCAAGGGGCTTTGTCGACCCCAACGGCTCGACCGGGTTGCTCGCCAAGCTGCAAAACCGGGCGATCGACTCCGCCCTGACCGAACTGGACGCCTTCATCGGCGAGGACGCCTCCGTGGCGCAGGCGGTGAAGCGAGCGATCCGGCGGTCAATCGGCAGTACGGTCCACCGCGAAACCCGGCGGAAACCGGTGCTGCAGATCACGGTGCTGGATGCCGATTCTCCGGTCGAACTCTGAGAATCGTTTTCCGCTAACCCGCACGTCCGGTGTATAGTAGTACGTACATGCTGGCCGGACGCACGCTCATGCCATGAGTGGCGTCCAGCATTGGTGATGCTGCCAGGCTGCGACGGGAACGGGGTACGACGGAATGGCCGCTTCGACAAGGGTTCCCACGTCGTCGTCCAGGAAGCATGGGACCGCACGCAAGCGCCAGACCGCGCGGTCCTGGTTGCCGCGGATCGGTCTGCGCAATCTTGCCGAGATCGTGGGCGGTTTCCGGCTGAAATTGCCATCGCTCGTCATGACCGATCGCTTTCGGCGGGAAGCCGGTGGCGTGGCCCTGATCCTCCTTGCGCTGTTTTCGGCCTGGGCGCTGGGGCGCGGCGCCACGGACGGCCCGATCGCGGAATGGTGGGGATCGGCCCTGCGTAGGCTATTTGGCTATGCTGCCGGACTGGTGCCGGTCCTAGTCGCGCTGACGGCGATCCGCGCGCTGCGCGACCAGGAAGGTCCGGTTATCCTCCTGCGTCACTACCTCGGCGCAGCCGGGTATCTCATTGCCGCGACAGGCATGATTCACCTGGGCGAGATGGGATCACGGGAGCACCCGGGCGGCACGCTGGGTCGAAGCATCGGCGGGCTCGTGGACGGCGCCCTCGGACAATTCGCCTCCGGCTTTCTGCTCACCGCGATCGGCCTGACCAGCGTTTTCCTGCTGGCTCACCTGGACGTTCGCACACTTGAAGCGGAGATCAAAGCCCTCTGGCCGAAGCGGCGATCTTCGTCGCCCGATCACGGTGAGCAAATCGTGCCGGCATCCGAGCCTGCTGCTCGCCCGGCAAAAGGTGTTCATCCGCCCCTACAGCCGGCCGAGCCAGTGGTAAACGTTCCCAAGCGCGAGCCACCAGCGACCGCTACCGACGCGAAAGCAACGAAGGCGAAACCGGGCGGCCCCTTGCCGTTGCCCGACCTGTCCCGGCTGATGGTCTACGATGGCGCGGAGCCAGACAAGACCGATCTGCGCCGGAAATCCGACGTCATCGAGGCGACCCTGAATAGCTTTCGGGTCGAAGCACGGGTGCGGGAGATCAACCCCGGGCCGACGGTCACCCAGTTTGCCCTCGAGCCGGGCGTTGGAGTGCCGGTCCGCCGGATCACCTCGCTGGACAAGGATCTGGCACTTGCTCTGGCGGCGCCGAGTATCCGCATCGAGGCGCCAGTCCCCGGCATGGCCCGGGTCGGGATCGAGATTCCGAACAAGGAGTTGATGATCGTCGGCCTGCGCGAAGTGCTGGAGTCGTCGGTCTTCGTCAAGGGCAAAACGAGGCTGCCGATTCCGCTTGGGCGCGACGTAAACGGCCGGTACGTGGTCGGCGACCTGACCAAGATGCCGCACCTGCTCATCGCCGGTCAGACGGGCGCGGGCAAAAGTGTCTGCCTGAACGTCATCATTTCGACGTTCCTGCTCACCCGTTCGCCGGACGACCTCAAGCTGCTGATGATCGACCCAAAGATGGTGGAGATGGTGGGCTACAACGGCGTGCCCCACCTGCAGTGCCCAGTCGTGACCGAGATGGACAAGGTCGTCGGCGCACTCAAGCTCACCGTGCGGGAAATGCTCCGTCGCTACGACATCTTCTCCAAACTGGGCGTGCGCAACCTGGAGGGATACCGGCTCAAGACCGCGGACGAGCCCGGCACCTACGAGCACCTGCCCTATCTGGTTGTCATCATCGACGAGCTGGCCGACCTGATGATGACCGCGGCCGATGAGGTCGAGGGGCTACTCGTCCGTCTGGCCCAGCTTGCCCGCGCCACCGGCATCCACCTGATCATCGCAACCCAACGACCCACAGCCGACGTGATCACGGGATTGATCAAAGCAAATGTCCCGTCTCGGATCGCCTTCGCCGTTGCGTCCGGGATTGACAGCCGGGTGGTTCTCGACCTCCCCGGGGCCGAGCAATTGCTCGGACGCGGCGACATGCTGTATCTGCCGCCGGAAGCCGCCAAGCCCCAGCGGATCCAGTGCGCCTATATCGACGATAAGGACGTGCAGTACATCGTCTCGCACTGGCACGACGTCGCGCCGTTGCCTGAGTACGCCAAGGAATGGCTAGAACTGCCGAGCAGCGGCCTCGCCGACGACGCGGGCAGCGAAGACGATCCCCTGATGGAGGAGGCCCTGGAGGTGGTGCGGAAGAGCGGCACCGCCTCCGCGTCGATGTTGCAACGGCGACTACGGGTCGGCTACAACCGCGCCGCCCGCCTGATCGAGCAGATGGAGATGGACGGCGTGATCGGACCAGCCGACGGCCTCAGAGGCCGACCGGTTCTGCTTGGTGATGACTAGCTAACGGCCCAATGGCGACTGCGTCGCACTAGATAGTGGCCACGAGCTCCGGCTGCGTTCGAACGGCGTCAAAGCAGCGCGAGCAGTAGACAGGGCGGCCGTTTCGTGGCACGAACGGAACCGTCGTCACCGAGCCGCACTCCGCGCAGGTCACCTCCGTCTGCGCACGTTCCGGCAGCCCCTGCTTCGCTTTCCGGGCCGACCTGCAGGCAGGGCAGCGGACGGGAATATTGACGAGGCCCTTTTGCTGAAAGAACTGCTGTTCCCCGGCTGTCCAGATAAATTCTGAGCCGCAATCACGGCAGGTCAGCGTGCGATCCACGTGCTCCACGGCAGACAACTCCCCCCAATCGTTCCGGCGGCCGTCGCGCGAGGGTTCGTTAGAAGTCCCCGCGGCCGGCCAGCACACGACCACGCGTCTCCGGAAAGGACGTACTCGCCACGTTATCAAAGCGTTGCCGCGAACGCAATACACGCAAATCCTGACAAACCTACGGCAGATCCAAAACCGGAGAACCATTTTGTGGCGTCACGAATTCTGGGTGAGTTCCGCGTCACAGCCATGGACCAAAGATCGAGTAAAAGCCCGCCATTTGGCGGAAAATTGGACCAGCTTGCCGTATAATTGGTCTAGTGACACAGGGGCCGTTGGGTGCTATCCCAACACTAATCGACCCGAAGGGAGTGCAGCAGCGTGAGCACCCGGGCTCCATCCATCACGGCGCAGCCCGTGGTCAAACTGATCGATGAACTCGGCAAGCTGCCGGGAATCGGGCCGAAGACGGCCTCTCGGCTGGCGTTCTTCCTGCTGCGCGGTTCCCGCGAAGACGCCACCGCCCTGGCCGAGGCGATCCTCGACGTCAAGGAACGAATCCGCCTCTGCCATATTTGCTTCAACATCACCGAGTCCGACCCGTGCGGGCTGTGTCAGGACCAGAGCCGGGCGGGCGCGATCTGCGTTGTAGAAGAGCCGCTCGATGTCGTCGCTTTGGAACGTACCGGGCAATTCAAGGGCCGCTATCACGTGCTCCACGGAGCGATCTCGCCGGTAGAAGGCGTCGGACCTGACAAGTTGCGGATTGCCGAGTTAATCGAGCGAGTCAAGGCGGAAGGTCCGGACGAGGTCATCATCGCCACGAACCCCGATATTCAGGGCGATGCGACCGCGACGTACCTGCACCGATTGTTGGTGCCGCTTGGAGTGACCGTCACCAGACCCGCCAGTGGGCTCCCCGCTGGAGGTGATCTGGAATATGCAGACGAGGTCACCCTCGGCCGCGCACTTGCCGGTCGCCGTGCGATCTAGTACTGCTAGCCTGGAGGCTGGAATCCGATGGTGTTCTCGTGTCATCATACGTTCGGGTAGAGATTGTCCGGTCCGGACCCCAAAGACGCGCAGCACGGGGCTCACGTTGAACGGAGAGGCGTACGGCCCACCTCTTGAGTGGAATCGAATCCACGTTGGAGTCTTCTGACGAGCAGGACGTTCAACACGGCCACCCAGGCCTGCCTGATGGCAACGCGCCTGCCGGGCCGCTTCATTCGGACGCTTCCGAGCATCCACATCCGGGTCCAGCTCCACTCCTCACCGTTCGTAGCGCTCGCGCGATCGATGCGCTCGGGCTGATGCGTGTCCGCAGTGTCGTCCGGTTGAATCAGCCGGAGGCAAAGCTGGATCGGTTCCATCCGATACGCGCATCGCTGTCGAGTTCCCTGCCGCTGCCGCGCAGCCGGTCCCGGCTGTTTATCGCCCACCACGGCACGCGCATCAGCGGATTCGTGCATGTCGAACCGGTCTGGCCCGACCAGCGCTGGGTGATTACCGAGATCGGCGGGGCCGAATCTGAGCCAATCGAAACGAGGACCGCGGAGGCGCTCTTCGCCCATACCGTAGTCGCCGCCGGCAGCAATGGCGTAAAGCGGGTCTTTGGTCGCGTCGATGGGCGCAGCCAAGTGGCGGATGCCTTGCGGGCGGTTGGTTTTGGCGCCTATGCCTCAGAGACGGTCTTTCTGGCCCAGGGTCTGACGGCCCCAACGAACGCCCCTTCATTGCGGGCACAGGAGCAAACTGACACATGGGCAATCCACCAGCTGTATAACGTCGCGGTCCCCCGTCAGGTCCAGTACGCGGAGGCATACACCAGCCACCGCTGGGACGTAGCCAGGCGGCCCGGCCGCATGCCGAAAAATGGCAAGATGACTGGCTGGCTCATCGAAGAGGGGCACCACGTTATCGGGTATGTCCGAGTCGCTTCACGGGAGGGAACTCATGTTATCGAGTTGGTCTACCACCCTGATCGACGAGAAGTCATCGGGGACCTCGTAGACGGTGCCCTGACCCACGTGGTCCAGCACCAGCCGAAGCGCGTCTATTGCGCCCTTCGCTCGTATCAAACCGAGGCCGAAGACGCCTTGATCTCACGGGGCTTCCGGCCGGACCTGGACCAAGACCTCTTTCTGAAATACACAACCGCCAACGTGCGTGTGCCGAATGCAGATTCGGTACCTGTCCACCTGGAAGTCCGGGAGAAAATGCCGCAGCGCGTCCCTACCTTCTTGCACGGCACCACACCGGACGAATCGGCGACATGAGGCCGATTACACAGGTTTCGCGCGCTTTGCCCGCGTCGCAATCGCCGCTCCCGTGCGGCGATGAGTGGCTCAGGAGATCTGATTGAGCAGTATGCCGCATTCGTACGCCGATATGACCTCAGAATTCGAGCGACCGGAGTACGAACAAGAGATAACGGACAACCTCGAAGACTTGCTCGCCGTGTTCCCCCCGTCGATCGCCGGTCCACTCTACGATCTCCAGTCCGAAGATGATCACGACCGGGGCGCACTGATCGAGGTGGTGCTCGACCTCGGCCGCCGGCCGGAGGCGCGGTTTCAGGAGCAGGAACTTTATCTTTCCGACCGAGACGTCACCCGCGATGAGCTGGCGTTCGTTTCGAGCCGGATCGGTCATTTCGGCGACGACAACCGCGCCGGCATCGAGCGGACTCTGCACCGGATCTCCGCGATCCGGAACCGCAAGGGCGAGATCGTCGGGCTCACCTGCCGTATCGGACGGGCCGTCTTCGGCACGATCGCGATCGTCCGGGATCTGATCGAGTCGGGAGAGAGCATCCTGCTGCTTGGCCGGCCGGGTGTGGGCAAGACAACGATGCTCCGCGAAACGGCGCGCGTTCTGGCCGACGATCTGCGCAAGCGGGTCGTGGTGGTCGATACCTCCAACGAGATTGCCGGGGACGGAGATATTCCGCACCCCGCGATCGGCCGTGCCCGGCGGATGCAGGTGCCGACTCCGACCTTGCAGCACGCCGTCATGATCGAGGCAGTCGAAAACCACATGCCGGAGATCGTCGTCATCGACGAGATCGGCACCGAGCTCGAAGCCATGGCGGCCCGCACGATCGCCGAGCGGGGTGTTCAGCTCATCGGCACCGCCCACGGCAACACGCTCGAGAATCTGATGCTCAACCCGACTCTGTCGGATCTGATCGGCGGTATCCAGTCGGTGACCCTCTCCGACGAGGAGGCGCGCCGGCGGGGAACCCAGAAGTCGATCCTCGAGAGAAAGGCGCCGCCGACGTTCGGCGTAATGGTCGAGATTGTCAGCCGGGACGAAGTGGCCGTTCACCGAGACGTTGCCGCCACGGTCGATGCGATCCTACGCGGTAACGCACCGCGGGCCGAGAACCGCAAGCGAACCGACGACGGCACGGTCAGCATCAAATCGTCCGACGACCAGCGCCGCGATCCGACGGCCCACGGCTCTGGATCCAACGGGAGTCGCGGAACCCGCCGCGGCATCGTCGATATCTCGACACGCCAGCCGCAGGTCCGGGATGCCGACTTGTTTCTTTCGGCGGACCTGGTGACTGCCGAGCCACAGATGTCCCTTCCTACCTCTGCTCCCGCTCCCGCTCAAACCACGGAGCCGGAGCCCGCGCCGTCCCTGCCGCGAGGGAGGGGGACGCTGGCGAAGCCGCTTCGCCTTTACCCGTTCGGGGTAAGCCGCAATCGATTGGAGCAGGCGATCAACGCACTCGGTGTGCCCGCCGTCATCGTGCGCGAGCTGCACGAGGCCGACATGGTCATCACCTTGAAAAACTACTTCCGGCAAAAGCCGCAGCCGCTGCGTGACGCCGAGTCTCGCGGAACGCCCGTCTACGTACTGCGCTCGAACACCGGACTGCAGATGGAGCAGGTGCTGAGCGGGATCTTCCCGATGGCCGCCCGCCGGCCCGGAACCGCATCCATCGACGCCTCCGCCGAACCGACGCCGATGGCACGGCCGCATGATGAGCTGGTGCACCGAGCGCTCGAAGAGGCGGAGGAGGCGATCGGGGCGGTGATGGACGGCTCGCCCGCCGTCTCGCTCAACCCCCAGGTTGCCTTCGTGCGCAGGTTGCAGCATCAGATGGCCGATCGGTTCAACGTCGCATCCCGCAGCCGCGGACGTGAGCCACATCGTCACGTCGAAGTCTTCCGGTGATCGAGACCGATACAACCGAAATCAGCGACGAACCGCGCGCCGCCTCGGGGTTCTTCATCGCATTGGAGGGCCCCGAAGGCGCGGGCAAGTCGACCCAGGCGACAGCTCTCCGATCGGAGATCTCCCGCGCCGGTTTCCCCGTCGTATTGACGCGGGAGCCGGGCGGGACCGCAATCGGGGAACAGATCCGTGCCGTCGTTTTGGACCAAAGCAACTGTGCTATGCTCCCGGAGACTGAGGTGCTTCTCTACGCTGCGGCCCGCGCCCAGCATGTCGGAGAGGTGTTGCGACCGGCGCTGGAGTCGGGCGCGGTGGTCATCTGCGATCGGTATGTCGATTCCACCTTCGCCTATCAGGGCGGGGGGCGGCAGCTCGACATGTCGACGTTGAAATCAATACAGCAGTATGCGACGAGTGGCCTGGCACCAGACCTCCGCGTTTTGCTTGACCTGCCGGTGGAGGTCGGTCTGCAACGGCGCTTAGCGGACGCCGTGGAGGTGAACCGGCTGGACGTCGCGGAACTCGGCTTTCATCACCGGGTGCGTGAAGCGTTTCTCGGACTTGCGGCTGAGGACCCAGACGGCTGGGTCGTCATCGACGCGAGTGCCACCCCCGATCAGGTGACAACCGCGGTTCTCTCTGCGGTGATGCCTCGGCTCCTCCGGCGCTGATGCCGGTCGGCCCGGTAGCCCACGGCAGAAGGTATTGGTTGACATCATGAAGCTGATCGTGGCGGTTGTGCAGGGCAAGGATGCCGACCGGCTCGTCCAGGCACTGACCGCCCGTGGATTCCGGGCAACTCGGATCGATAGCACCGGTGGGTTTTTGCGCGAAAGCAACGTAACGCTGCTCATAGGCGTTCAAGAGGCGTATGCACCTGAAGTACTGCGGATCGTTCGGGACAACTCCTACTCGCGGACCCGCTTCGTCAACCCGCTCATGCCGATCATCGAGCCCGGCGAGTTCTTCGTGGCGAACCCGGTCGAAGTCGAGATCGGCGGTGCGACGGTTTTCGTCCTTCGTGTCGAGCGGTACGAACGCATCGGCTAGCTTGAAAGAACGCCGGTACGTTCCCGGTCGGGCGTTGGAGAGGGGACACCGCATCGATGGGAATTGAGGGAGTCCTCGCCCGGGGAGCCCAACTGCTGTTGGCATTGGGCGGCGCCTACTTGATCGCCCTGTGGTTTGTCCTCGTTGTCTGGACCTACCGCGATATCGAATCACGTTCCAAGAACGTCATCACCCAGATCTTCTCGACCTTGCTAGTTGTCCTTTTCTGGATCCCCGGCGTCCTGCTCTACATGATTCTCCGGCCCAAGGAGACACTGGACAGTACGTTCCAGCGATCGCTGGAAGAGGAGTACCTGCTCCAGGATCTGGAAGAACTCCCACTGTGCCCCTCCTGCGAGCGGTACGTCCACGACGATTTCGTGCTGTGCCCGCATTGCCATGCCAAGCTACGTGATAACTGCCACTCGTGCGGCCGCCTCGTCGATCTGACCTGGACCGTCTGCCCGTACTGCGCGGCCGACCAGGGTAAGGAGGCGGTAGCCGCCTCGATCACGAAGGTCTCGGAGCCCGAGCCTCGATACCTCGCCCCAAAGAAGCCCCCGACCGCCTCCGAGTTGCCAACCGGCATACGCCCCAGCGCGACCGCGATCGGCCCAACGCCACGCCGGATGATCACCCCGGGCGAGCGCCCGGCCCTGCCTCCTGCCCAGCGGACCGTCGCCGAGTCACCGTTGCCGTTCACGATCGTGGCCGGGACGCCACCTCGACCCGCAACCGGCCGGTTCCGGCCCCAGGTCCGTTCGGCCAATGGCCGCTCGGACCAGAACGGGAAAGAATCGGACTCCGCGAAACCCGCCGGAGCTGATGCCAACGGCCGCGCCGCGCGCGCCAGCGACAATGGCACTGCCGCGCCGGTCGTCGATTTGCCCGAGCCTCCTGAAAAGGCCGCGCCAGCATCGTCCTCCGAGAAGAAATCAGACGAGAATGAACCTTCTTAAGAGCGCTATCTAAACTGCGCGGCCAGCGGCTCCGCCCGGGACTCGAAGTCCCGGGCTCAGCGATGGAAGTCGGCTCAAGCCGACTGACGACCTGCAACCGCGTTGCCAACCCGCGTTCTCAGTCCCGGAGGGACTTCGCAGGTTTAGCCCGCTGGGTAGGGGGCTTCAACCCCGGGAGGAGCAACCCGCGCCAGAATTCTGATAGACGCGCTTTGTTACTCGACCGCGCGAGTCGGGCGACGAGTTGGAACTGCGTCTGGGCGGATCTGGAAGTTGAACTTCGTCCGTACAGCCTCAAAGAAACTCGTGGATTCGAGGCTGACGAGCCGGAAGCGATGGTCACCCCGCTCGACCACGATCAGATCGCCATTGCCCAATGACTCAGTGGGCCGGCCATCGAGAATCAATGTGGCTTCGTCGTCGTCGGCGATCACCATCTCGATCTTGGCTTCCTCGTCCACAATGAATGGCGTGCGGATTGGTGAGTGGCAGGAGATCGGCACCAGGGCGAAACCGCGAACCCCGGCCATCAATATTGGGCCGCCGGCGGCCATGCCGTACGCCGTGCTGCCGTGAGGAGTAGCGACGATCATGCCGTCGCCCGGGTAAGTATTGACATAATGTCCGTCGACGTAGACTTCGACGTCGACCATCCGAATCCCACCACGAATGACGACATCGTTGATCGACCAGCCCTGGCCGTAGTGCATCTGGTCGCGCACCAGCGTGGCCTTGAGGGTGGCGCCCTCCTGCACCTTGAAGTGGCCCTCAACCAGGGCTGAAATGGCCGACTTCCAGTCTCGCCGTTCGACCAGCGCCAGGAACCCGACCTTCCCGAAGTTGATGCCAAGCAGTGGCCGGTCAGGGTAGTGGTTTGCAACCCGCATCATCAGGCCGTCGCCGCCAAGCACGACGATCGCGTCAGCGCTGGCGCCCAGGTCGAGATCGAGTTGCTCCTCCGGTATGACCTCGCAGTGTTGCTCTCGGAGCCATGCGACGACGTCGGCCACCAGATCCTCGGCCTCGGCCTTACCACGGGCCGCAACCAGTCCTATCCGCGTCATTGCCCTTCCTGTTCAGGTGCTCGGTCCAATGGTGACGTAAAGCCCTGAGTACGCCGTTCTCGACTTTGCCGAGGAGTGCGCGGGCGTTACGCTCCGTCCGCCCACGGCGGAGTGAGATAGGTCTCGCCGTCGGATTCTGGCCGGAAACGGTAGAGCGTGGCCGGGCGGTGGCTTCCTTCTCGCCGCTTTTCCGGCGTCTGCGCCAGGATGCCGGAGGCGATCATTCGCCGTCGAAAATTGCGCTTGTCGAGACGCCGTGCCAGGATTGTCTCATAGACGCTCTGCAGTTCGGTGAGTGTAAAGGTCGGCGGCATCAGGTGGAAGGCAACATTTGTGTATCCCAGTTTCGCGCGCAGACGGAAGAGGGCATAGTCAACGACCATTCGGTCGGTTTCGGACAAGCTGGGCAGGTCTTCGATGGGGTGCCAGAGATCGATTGCACCACTCGGGCTGGTCCCCGCGTCGGTCGACACCAGGGCTACGTAGCTGACTACCACCGTCCAGGGAGGTGGGTTGCGCACGCTGAGGGTGTAGAGCTGCTCAAGGTAGCGTTCTTGGACCCCGGTCGCCGTGCGCACGATCTGCCTGGCCGCCCCGTCAAGTGTCTCCGCCACCGCGGGCAGACCTCGGGGCAGTCGAAGGCCGACTTCACCAGGTGTAAGCGCCACCAGCAGGCAGCCGTCGTGGATCGTGATCAGGACGACACGAAGGTCGACACCGGGCGGTCCGTTCGACGCTGGCTGTGTCATCGTAAGAGCACGACCCTTCGGTTGCCGGGTCGAGCATGCTCGAGCGCCGTGGTCGGACGAACCGGGGCCCAGTCAAGGGAGATGCCTGATCCATTGGGCCCTGTTTTCAGTGTACTTGCGGGTATCTAGTCCGACAAACGATTCAGCTCCAGGATCGCTGCTTAGGCCGCATTCACACCCTTGCACGTGGCTCCCGGCCCGCCGGAGGCGAAACCTCGCCGACGTTAGGAACGGGAGGATTCGGGCGTTCTTGAGGGGTGTCCATCCCTATCGTGAGTAGCTCACCTTGATGGGAAATCACAATCGGCTCCCCGGAAATGAGACGATACGTCGTCGTCGTTGGACCGATCTCAACGCACAGCCTCCGGCCGCGGTAAAGCGCGCGGAAGGCGATCCGCGTGAGCGGCTCGGGTAGGCGTGGTGCGAAGGCGAGGACCTCCCCGAAGTGGCGCGCCCCGCCGAATCCCGCGAAGGCTACCTGGAGCGTTCCCGCGAGGGCAGCCAGATGAAGTCCATCGACCGTGTTGCCGTCGAGATCCCAGAGATCTACGAACGCCGATTCCCGGAAGTAGTCGTAGGCCAGGCGCATGTGCCCGACCTCCGCCGCGACGATTGCCTGGATAGCGGCCGACAGTGACGAATCTCGCACGGTGATTCGCTCGTAGTACTCGAAGTCCTGTCTCTTTCGGTCGATGTCGAAACAGTCGCCGCAGACGTATAGCGCGAAGACGAGGTCCGCCTGCTTGACCACTTGGCTGGAATAGAGCCGGTAGTACGGGTAGGTTAGGAGCAACGGGTACTCGTCGTCTTTCGTCTTCTCGAAGTCCCAATGGCGGTATCGTGTGAAGCCCTCCGATTGCGCCGTGACGCCGAGCTCGCCATCGAACGGGACGACGACCGCGTCGGCGGCCGCACGCCAGGCGGCGACCTCCGCTCCGTCTACGCACAGTTCCGCCGCCCGCTCGGGATACCGCACCGTTGCGTCGGCCGCGATGCGGAGATTCCGCGCCGCCATCAGGTTTGTGTAGACATTATTACTGACGAGGGCCGTGTACTCGTCCGGGCCAGTTACGCCATCGATCCGGAAGCACCCCTCCGCGTCGTGGTGGCCAAGTGACTGCCAGAGGCGGGCCGTCTCGACGAGCAACTCCAATCCGGGACCCGCTTCGAACTCGGTGTCGTCGGTCGCCGCGACGTATCGCCGCACCGCTTCGGCGATGCCGGCGTTGACGTGGAATGCCGCCGTTCCAGCCGGCCAGTAGCCGGAGCACTCTTCACCTCGGATCGTTCGCCAGGGGAACGCCGCGCCATCCAACCGCAGTTCCCGCGCGCGGGCGCGAGCCAGGGGTAGCGTCGCGTGGCGCCACTCTAGGACGTCGCGGGCCGCCTCCGGCAGCGCATAGCACAGCACGGGCAGCACATACATCTCTTGGTCCCAGAACGTGTGCCCGTCATAGCCTCGACCGGTCAGCCCCTTCGCGGGAAGCGCCCGATTTTCCGCCCGTGCGCTGGCCTGCACCACCTGGAAAATGGCAAAGCGTACCGCCTGCTGGAGCGCCGGGTCCCCATCGATCTCGACATCTACGCAGTCCCAGACATCCTCGAGGAACGCTCGCTGTTCGGCCAGTAAGCCGTCCCATCCTGTCCGCCTCGCCGCCGAGAGGGCCGCGTCGACCTGGTCGCGAAGGGCGGGCATCGACCGCACACTCGACCAACCATAGGCCAGGTACTTGACCACAGTGAGGGACTGGCCCGGCGCGAGCTCCGTGCTGAATCCCACTCTCCCCAGGTTCGGTTCGCTCAACGCCTCCGTCGCCGTTGCTACGGGACAGGCGAAGTCGTGATCGAGCCCTGCCGCCATCCGCAGCCCGCTGGTACGCGTTCGGTGGCCCAGAGAAACGTCAAGGTCGTTGTGCCGGTGGTACTCCGACACGATCGGCGCCCGCAACGCCGCTGCCGCCCGCGGATCGTCTCGTTCTTCTGGAACTTCTTCGTTCGCGACAAGCGACGATTGCACGACGATCCGTGCTGGGTTGCCGATCGGCTCGACCTCGTAGTGCACCGCCGCAATCGCCCGCTGGACGAGCGATACCATCCGAGTTGAGGTAACCCGGACCCCCTGACCCGCAGGCGAAACCCACTCCACCTCGCGATGCAACGTCCCCGCTCGCAGGTCCAGCGTCCGCTTGTGTCGTTGCAGCGTTCCGTAGCGTACGTCGAATGGTTCGTCGTCGACGAGTAGTCGCAGCAACTTGCCGTCTGTGACATTGATCAGCGATTGTCCCTGCTCGGGATAGCCGTAGCCTGCTTCGGCATACGGCATCGGGAGGAGTTCAAAGAAGCCGTTCAAGTAGGTGCCAGGCACCACGTGTGGCTCTCCCTCGTCCAGGTTGCCACGCAGCCCGATGTGGCCGTTCGACAGCGCGAAAAGCGCCTCCGTCTGCCCGAGGAGGTCCAGGTGCAGCGTTTGCTCAGTGATGGACCACGGATCGATTGAGAAGACGCCCGGTGCGATCATGTGTCCTCCAGAAGCTCACTCAGGTCGCCCACCACAATGTCGGCACCGTGAATTCGGAGGGCATTCGCCTGATCGCCGCCGACCCGATCTACTCCGACGACCCAACCGAAGTTGCCCGCTCGGCCTGCTTCCACGCCGGCAAGCGCGTCCTCGAAGACCGCGCAACCAGCCGGCTCCAACCCGAGCCGCCGCGCCGCCGCCAGGAATGTATCCGGCTCCGGCTTCCCGCGCAGGTTCTCCCGGGCAGCAGTAACGCCGTCCACCGTCACCTCGAAGAGAGCCTCCATCCCGGCAGCGGCCAGCACTGCCCTGCAGTTCTTACTTGCCGAGACAACGGCTCGCCTGATGCCGGCATCTCGCGCCACTTCCACAAACCGGACAGAACCCTCATAGATCTCGACGCCACGCTCCTCAATCAGGGCAAGAACCTTTTCATTCTTCCGTGTCGCCAACCCGTGCACGGTCTCTGCTTCCGGTGGATCCTCCGGTTTGCCCTCAGGCAACTCGATCGCCCGCGACTTTAGGAAGCCGCGGACTCCATCTTCCCGGAGCTTCCCGTCGACGTACGGTCCGTAGTCGGTTTCGATCTCGAACGGGACAAACGTCTCACCCGACTGCTCTGCCCGCCTCCGCAGAAAGTCGTCAAACATCTCTTTCCATGCGGCTGCATGGACCTTTGCTGTCTGCGTTAGCACCCCGTCGAGGTCAAAGAGGAATGCGCCGATCCCGGCCGGCGCCCCATGTGCGATGGCCGCAGCCTCGCCAATGCCCGAGCCGTCCGGACGGCTCTGCTCCGTCGCCATCTGTGTCTCCGCCTCGATGCAACCGTCCCGCATAACCCTGAGTCTGCAGTTGGGATTCCGCGGGCGCGGATCATTCGGAGGGATCCTTGACCGAGAATGCCTGCTCCCTCAGTGATCGGTGCCTGACCAGTCCCAGGTCCGCGGTGAGCCCGCTCCCCAGAGTGGTCAAGTCGTACCGCTCACCGTGGAGAGCAGGAATCGTGCCCGCCAGCAATGGGTCATTGTGGAGTTTGGCAGTCGGAAATCAGGCAGGTAGAGGGACCACCGACTAGAGCGCTCGTATGAACGATTGACCGCGTGTCCCCGCCGCCCGGGCCAACCCTGGGCAGTGAGCCCCGGGGCGCAGACACGCTGCCAACCTCTTGGAAGAACGCTCTAGGAGGTGGATGCCGCTGTGCTCCTCAGCAACGCCCGGCCCTCAGCCAGGGCTGTCTCTTCGTCCAGTTGGCCGGGGATGATCTTCTGGACGATGCCATTCTCGTCAATAAAGATGTGGGTCGGGTAGTTGTAGACGTCGTAGCGATCGGCGATCAGGTCGCGGTCAGGCACGTTGAGGATTGGGAAGGTCGCGCCCAGTCCTTGGGCGAACGCCAGCGACACGTCGAACGGTTCGTCGACGCTGACCGCCATCAGGACGAGGCCCTCGGGCGCGAGTTGCTTGTATGCCGCTTCGATCTCCGGCATCTCCGACCGGCAGGGCGGGCACCAGGAGCCCCAGAAGGTCAGCCAGACCGGCTTGCCCTTGAAGTCGTGCAGCCAGACTCCCGAGGCGGTGCTATCCAGGGCGACGAAGTCCGGCGCGGGCTCGCCAACCTCGGGCAAGAACTGCCGGTTGATGCCGCCCTCGCCGATCTCGCTGAAGCCGGCCCTGCCGCCGATGAACCAGGCTGCCGCCACGATCGCCAGCGCGAGCGCCAGCCCAACGAGAGCCTGGCTCGTTGCCGGTTTCTTTCCCCTTTTGGGGGCGCTTTGGACCTTGGATGTCGTGGCCGATTTGGCCAGAGTACGTCCTGCCACGGATACGTCTACACCCCGCCGTATGCGTGCAGCCCGCCGAAGAAGTAGTTGCCGTAATAAGTGAACAACGTTGCGCCGAAGCCGAATATCAAGATCCAGGCGCTGCGGGTTCCGCGCCAACCGCGCAGCGTCCGGGTATGCAGGTAGACGCCGTAGATCAGCCACAGGAAGAGGGCCGAAGTCTCTTTCGGATCCCAGCTCCAATAGGAGCCCCAGGCTTCGTGGGCCCAGACCGACCCGAGGATGAGTACGAGGGCCATCAGGGGGAACCCGATGGTGATCGCCCGGTAGCCCATGTCGTCCAGCAATTCGGGGCTGGGCAGCCAGGAGATCCGGCGTCGGTGATTGAACAGGTAGAGCACCGCGGCGGCGAAGGCCACCGAGAAGCTGGCGTAGGCGAAGATCGCGACACCGACGTGGATGGTGAGCAGGGGCTTGTTCTGCAGGGCTGGGATAAGCGGGTCGACCTCACGCTCGCTCACCGGCAGGCTGTAGACGTACGCGGCCATGCCCACGGCAATCGGCATGACAATGGCGCCGAGATGACGGACGCCGTAGGCGCGCTCGAACAGCAGGTAGATCAGGGTGACCGCAAAGATGAAGACAAGTGAGAACTCGTACATGTTCGCCGGACCGGCTTCGGCGGCCCAGGAGCGGAGCAAGATGGAGATGCCCTGGAAGACGACCGCGAACCAGGCGAGCATCGTACCGTAGCGCCCGAGCGACTCCGAACCCGGTCCGAACTCGGCCGAGTGCGTCGTCACCGTCTGGCCAGTGCTGGTTGCCAGCGCCGCCCGGCGGACGCGGACGTGCCCGACGGCCTGCACGATGTAGCACACCGATGCGGCGACCAGGGCGATTGTGGCCGCGGTGAAGGCGTAGAACGAGAGTTTGACGAGGGCTTCCATCAGCTGCGGCTCCCTGCCGAAGTCCTGGCGGGCTTCGCTTGAACGCGTCCATAAACAGTATACGGAGCGCGCCGGTCATTGGTTAGCAGCCAAACCTCCGACTGATGCGCTGATGCGCTGCCCTGGCCGAAGCAAAAGCTATCCGTGCTCGTCCGCCTGCCGGGAGTTGTCGGGACCAGGTGCCGACGGGGTGGTGGTAGCGATCACCATATCCATTCCGAGGCGCTGACGCGCGTCCTCAAAGAACCGGGTGAAGTCTCGTTGGCCGCTCCATTCGCGCCGCGCCATGGGGGCGAACTTCGCCGTGGCGCCTGCACCTGCCCCGGAGGTGATGATTCCGCGGATGCGCCGGTGGGGGAAATAGAACGTGATCGCCAGACCGGCGATGAGCATGATCGACGCGATGATAAAGATCGGTATGCCCGGGTTGCGTCCGACCTGCAGTACGACGTAGCGCCCATTGCGGACAAACTCAACGTTGAGGTTCCCCACCTGCTGCGTGGCCCCGGTGAACACGATGGCCTGCTGGGGCTCCTTTTGCGTTCCGGTTCCTATGGGTACGGTCTGCAGGTAGATCTCGCCGGTTTGGAGGTTCAGCTGATCGAGTTCGGGTTGGTTCCAGACCTTTTCGTCTGGACTGATAACCGTGAGGCGGACGCCCGCCTGGGGGAGGTCAATCCACCCGGCCGGGGCATCGGGATTTGTCGTCGAATGGTAAATCCCCATCGGGATCTGCCCTTCGTAGAGCGGATTCCCGGACTGATCGGTGATCCGGAGCATCACCGTCTGCCCGAAGCTCGATTGGTAGACACTTACCGAGCGATAGGTTAGCGGATCGTTGACGGTGATGCTTTCCGACTTGACCGGATCGCCATTGTTGAGGAGGACTAGGTCGCTGGTATATTCCTTGGCGGATCCATCGAGGTTGTATTCATCGAAGAATCGATTGAGGGTGAGGCTGTATCCCGTTCCGTGGCCGATCGGCCGGGTCTCGCCCTCTGAGATGACGAACTCGGTATCACGGAATCCAAACGTAGCGCCAATAATGCCGCCGACCATGATCAGAATAAGCGCAAGGTGGAAGGGGAAGGTGCCCAGCTTACCGAAACGATTCTTGTCGGCATAGACGTGAATGTCGTTGCCGTGGGTTTCGGTCAAGACCCGGTAACGGCGGGATTTGAACAACTCCGTCAGGTCACCGAGTAGCGACTCCGCGGACCCGGGGGTTTTCCACGTGGCCGATGGGTGAGGCACTTTGGAGAAAGCTCCGGCTGGTGCGGACCGTTGGATGGGCGATCGCGCGCCAGAGCCCCGGCGCCCGGTTGATCATCCCGCCGATGGCGATCGAAACGGCAAGCAGGGTGCAGATCACCACGAACGGGAGAGATTTGAAGACGTCCCAGTCGTACCACGCGTCCACCAGGCCCTCGGTGAACGGGAAAAGGTCTGCGATGTTCCGCGGGACGGAACTGCCGCGGAGTGTGCCGATCAGGACCAGGAGTGCCAGGAACGCGATCTCATAGATGGCGACGCGGACCGAGCAAAAGAACCGCCAGACTCGATCGATCGCGGTCTCGAAGAGCGAACGCTGGCCGACCTTCTGAGTTGTGAGTTCGGCCACTGTGGATGCTCCGGTGACGATTGCGCGATTGGTACGGGGAGACTTCTGAACGGAGAGACGCTAGACGGTCGGCTCCCAGGGTAGCCAGGGGGCAGCGGCGACGAGCCGGGTGAAGAACTGCTGGTAGATGCCAAGGACCATGATCGCACCCATCCCGACCATCACGGCGCCGCTGACGCTCGTGACCGCGCCGATGCGGCGGTTCACCCGGCGCAGAATGCCCGGCGCGGAACCGAAGGCGCTGGCGGCGAGGATAAACGGAATCCCCATTCCGGCGGCGTAGACGGCCAGCAACGCTCCGGCCCGTTCCGGATCTCCTTGACTGGCTGCCAGGGTCAGGATGCCGCCGAGGATCGGGCCCGCACAAGGAGACCAGCCCGCGCCAAACGTCACCCCGATCAAAAAGGACGATGCCAGCCGCCCCGTCGGCAGGGCGTCCGTGTCGAACCTGCGCTCGCGCTGGAGCAACGGCAGATCGATCAGCCCCAGGTGCTGCAGGCCCAAAAGCATCAACAGAGCGCCACCGATCCGCACCAGCCAGATGCGGTTGTCGGCGACCAGCGATGCGGTCTCGACGAGCGATCCGGCCGCGCCGAAGGCCAGCCCGACAGCTACGAAGACGAGGGAGAATCCGAGGACATAGGCCAGGGCATGCGCCATCAGCCGAGCGCGACCGGGCGAACCGGAATCCTCGACCGTCAGTCCAGCCAGATGGGCGAGGAAAATCGGCACGAGCGGGAGTACGCACGGGGACGAAAACGAGAGCAGCCCGGCGACAAACGCCGCCACGAATGACACGTCACCCATGATCGAAACCTAGCACCGGCCTCTCGGTGGTGTCAATTTCCTGGACGCCGTCCCGGCACGGGTGCCGAACGTCGATAAAATCAGGAGAATCGGCTACAATAGTAGACATAAA
Organism: uncultured Chloroflexia bacterium; assembly: GCA_963724285.1. Taxonomy (GTDB): domain Bacteria; phylum Chloroflexota; class Chloroflexia; order Thermomicrobiales; family UBA6265; genus CAVRUD01. The sequence goes on from CAVRUD010000029.1 coordinate 146,308, forward strand.
TGCGGCTTGCGCAAGGATGACCGAATGTCGGCACCACTCCGTGAACGCCTTTACCAAACCGACGCAATCATCCTCCGGCGGATCAACCTCAATGAGGCGGATCGCATCCTGACCATCTACACCCCGCACCGGGGCAAGTTCAACGTGATCGCCAAGGGTAGCCGCCGGCCATCGAGCCGGATGGGTCCCCACGTCGAGTTGCTTTCCCGTACGAAACTGATGCTGGCGAAGGGCCGCGACCTCGATGTGGTCTCCGGGGCAGAGCTTGCCCAATCGCATCAGCGCCTTCATACCGACCTCGATGCCTACAGTCATGCCTGCCACTTTGTCGAAATGCTTCTCCGCATGACCGAGGAGCGCCAGGAGAACAGGGCGATCTACGACCTCCTGAGCAGTTCGCTGCAGCTCCTGGACGATGGCATCGACCCATTCGCGGTAACGCGTCACTTCGAACTCGTGTTACTGGCGCTGCTTGGGTATAGGCCCGAGCTGTACCGCTGTCTCAACTGCGACACTGAGCTGACAGCCGAGCGCAACGCCCTTAGCAACCGGATGGGCGGACTGCTGTGCCCGCGCTGCGTCACCGCGGATGCCGGCGCGTTCCCGTTGACCATCAACGCCCAGAAATACCTGCGGACGCTCGACCGGTCGGGACTGGCGGCCGCCGTGCGGCTCCCGCTCAATCAGAGCCTGAAGAACGAACTCGAAGGCGCCCTCGCGGGGTACATCAGATTCCATGCCGAGCGTGACCTCCAGAGCCTCAAGGTCTGGCACACTATGGACGAGGCCTCATCGCCACAACCCCGTTAGGTTCTGTTTGCAAAGCTCGACTTACCCGTGGAAACAGCCCGTTCACAGTGCTTGCGCCAATAGGGTGCGCGTCAGGGTCTCCGGCTGGGTCGGGTCTCCCACCGGGAGCGGGTCCACCCCTGGCGGCCGCGCCGGCCGACCACGACGAGCACCGCCGCGCGGGCGGGCCGCCGGGCCGGGCGGCAGGCGGGCGGCGAACCGGGCCCAGCTGGGCCCGACGCGGGATGCGGGCGCGGCGGGCCCGGGGTCGCTCCCGCCCACGGACAGCCCGACGGCCGTCCCGTATGATTGCGCCCGCCGCGCCCGCTGCCCATGCGACCCGACCGCTCACCTAGTGGCGCGGGCTCTTAGGCCCGACCGGTCTCCTTTTCAGCAGGAGTTGCACCCGCATCATGGCAAGCACGTTTGGCCGCATCTTCAAGCTCACCACCTGGGGAGAATCCCACGGTCCCGCCCTAGGCGTCGTCGTCGAAGGCTGCCCGGCCGGAATCCCGCTCGACGTTTCTGACATCCAGTACGAGCTCGACCGGCGCCGCGTAGGGCAATCGGCGGTGACGACCACTCGGGGTGAAACCGACCGGGCCGAGTTGCTATCGGGCGTGTTCGAGGGGATCACCACCGGCACGCCGATCTCGTTGATCACCTACAACAAGGACGCCGATTCCTCGAAGTACGACAATCTGCGCGATGTCTTTCGCCCCGGGCATGCCGACTACACCTATTGGGCGAAATACGGCCACCGCGATCATCGTGGTGGGGGTCGATCGTCCGCCCGCGAGACCTGGGGTCGGGTTGCGGCCGGGGCGATCGCACGGAAGATCCTGGCGACCGCCGGTGTTGAGATCTACGGGTTCACCCGCCAGATCGGGAATGTCACCATCGAGACGGTTGACCGCGATGTGATTGAGAAGAACATCGTCCGCGCCGCCGACCTGGATGCGGCAGAGAAAATGATCGCCGCGATCGCCGAGGCCAAGGCCAACAACGATAGTCTCGGTGGCATCATCGAGGTTCGGGCCGCCAATGTACCGGTCGGCCTGGGTGAACCGACGATGGACAAGCTCGATGCACTCATCGCTCAGGCGATGCTCAGCATCCCCGCCGTCAAGGGTGTCGAGCTCGGCGATGGGTTCGACGTCATTAACTCGACCGGGTGGCAGAACAACGACAGCTTTTACGTCGAAGATGGCCGGGTACGGACCATGACCAACACGGCCGGTGGCACGCTGGGTGGTATCTCTTCCGGTGAGGAGATCGTCGTCCGCATCGTGGTCAAGCCGACGTCGTCGGTGGCGCGCCAGCAGCAAACCGTCGACACGAACCTGAATCCGCGCACGATCCTCGTTGAGGGTCGGCATGACCCGTCCGTCGCGCCTCGGGCTGTTCCCGTGGCCGAGGCGATGCTGGCGATCGTCCTCGCTGACCTCTTTCTTCTGAACCGGGCCGCCCGGATCTAGCCGATGACGATGTCGTCCGTTTCGGGGGATGGGGAGAGCTCGGCGGTGACGATCAACCGCTCCGACGAGTCGTCGAATGGGTCCAGCTCATAGCTGCCGTAGAACTGGCACTCGACAAATCCGGCCAGCTCAAGCATGAGTTCGAGTTCCGCCCGGTGCAGATACCTGAGTGTGAACGAGGACATTGTCCGGCGGACGACCCCGTTGGGCTCGATGATGTCATACCAGAGCTGGGTGTCGATCGTTTGGGCCATTGGGGAGAGCTTGCGCGCACCGAATTTATCGACGTGGCGCCCATCGGGCATCGTCCACCCACCTTCGTGGACCATGCCCCGCTCCAACGACTGCAACGTATCCGGGGCGGGATTGATCACGTCGATGATGAGCTGACCCCGGGGATCGAGCGCGCGATGGGCTGCCTGGAGGCAGCGTCGTTGCGCTTCAGGCGTCGGCAGGTGCATCAACCCATTGAGGCCGATGATCACCAGGCCATAGTGGTTCGTCCTGCCAAGATCCGGTTGGCCAAAGTCCGCCTCAATGAAATCCACTTCGGCGGTCGGGGCTGCGGTTGCGACGCGCGCTCTGGCCACGTCCAGCATCGCAGCCGACCGATCCAGGCCGGTTACCCGCCAGCCGGCCTTCGCCAATGGCACGGTAATCCTGCCTGTGCCACAGCCCAGATCGAGGATCGGGTCACCGACCACCTCAGCGAAGTTAAGATAGAGGGGGATATCATCACCGTACTCAGCGTGTTCCAGATCATAGAGGTCGGGTAGAGCGGCATACGGGTCTGGCGTATGATCCTTGGTGTTGCGCGGCTGCGTGGGTTTCATCTCCTTAGTTTACGCACATCGCCGTGACGATTCCGTTACAACTCAGCGCGTATACTCGCCTGAAATCAGCGTGTGGTGGTTCGGTGGTTGCGGACCGATGACCAAGGTGGGATGGCACGATGGATCTGATCGAGGGCGTACTCAAGGCTGGCTTGATGATCCTCTTTATTCTCGGCGTCATCGCTGGCATCGCGGCCCTCTTCATGATCGTGTTCGGAATCGCGACCGGAATTGACGACCGGCTGCAGAACTAACTTTTCGGTCGGAATCTCAAGAGGCATTCCTCACGGCGGGTGCCTCTGTCGCCGCCATGCCCTGCAATCGTGGGTTCCGTTGCTTGGTCTGGAACACAAAGGAGCAACACGTGATCACATTCGGCGCCGTTCGACCGCGAAGCGGTCCAAAGAACCGTGGTCGATTGCTACTCTCAGGGCTGCTTGCTTGCACGATCGTGCTCATGACGGTCTTCACGGCAATCGGCAGCCGCACCGGCGCAACCGAGGCGCAAACTACTGGCCCTGAGACCGCCTCGTTCGCGCCACAGACGGCGCTGCTCTACGCCGCCGTCAACCTCGATCAGTCGAGCGATCAATACGTCCAGGCGACCGCCTTACTCGACAGGGCGGGTCTGACCGGACTGATCGAGCAGACCGTCAGTGGCGTCGTTTCGGACTCCGGCATGGACCAATACCTCGATACCTTGCTCGGCGGCGAGGTCGGATTCGTCGTGAACGACGTTTCGGGCGCGGAAGCTCTCGATCTCGGCTCCGTCGTCTCAGGCGGTGTCGAGGCGGTAGCGTCGACGGCTGCGCCGGGCATCGGCGCGGTCGTCCGCCCCGCAGATCCGGACGTCGCCTTTGCGGCGATGCAGGAAGACCTGGCGGCGAATGCCACGAACTCCGGCGTTGAGGTCGTTACGACCGACTACGAAGGTGTCCAGATCGAATCCGTGACCGTCCCAGCGGCCGCCACAGACGACACGTCTACCGGCGAACAGGCCGGCGGCTCGATGGCCCTGGCCCGGGTCGATGACTACATCCTGTTCGCGGAAACCGCTGCGGACCTTGAGCCCCTGATCGATGCGCACGCTGGCCGCGTTCCGACGCTGGCGGGGAGCGATAATCTCGCCGATCTGCAAAGCCGGCTGAACCCCGAGCACCTGATGTTCGCCTACGTCAACGGTCCGGCGTTCAAGGAGGCGCTGGTGAGCGCCGCCGATCCACAGACCGAAACGCTCCTGGGGACCGCGGTGCTCAATGCGCTCGATGCCTACACCGGCCTCGTTGTCTGGGCCGATGATCCGGGCTTCCGTCTTGATACCATCTCGGTTCCCACGCCCGGGTCGGCCGGTCTACCGTTGATGGGTACGTTCGACGGAACCTTCGATGAGCGCGTGCCCGCGGACACTGTTCTGTTCGCCAATGGTCAGAACCTCGGTGAGAGCGGTCTGCTCGATGGGTTGGCCCTCCTCTTCGCCATGGGCGCTACTGGAATGGTCAATACCTCTGGCGAACTGTCCGCCACGCCGGATGCAATCGATTCAGAAGCCGTCATGGACGACGCGAGTGATCTGGTTGGATTCAATCCCCAGACCGAGCTTATCGACCAGCTTTCCGGCGAGTTTGGCCTGGCGGTCTCGATCGCCAATCTGCTTGGGCCAGATGGCATCGGCGCCATCTTCGTCTCCGGCGTCGATGACCCCGACATCCTTTCCGATACCGTCTCGAAGATCGCGCTGCTCGTCGCGGCCGCTGTCGGTGGCGAGACCGAGTACAGCACCCGCGAGGTCAACGGCGCCACGGTCAACGTCGTCAAAGACGATTCCGGCACATTGCCGATCCTCGTTGAGTACGGCGTTGTTGACGGGGTACTGCTGGTCGGCTACGGCAACATGCTCCAAACCTACGTTGATGGTCCCGGCGAACGCCTGGCCGACAACCCGCAGTACCAAGAGACGATGGCGCTCCTGCCCTCGGACCATGGCGCGGTCTTGTATGTGGACCTCAGTCAGATCGTCAGCCTCGTAGAAACCATGTTCGGCTCGACGGGCGGATCCGGGATTTCCGATGCCGATCCCGCGTGCGATTCCTACGAGTCTCAAGAGGCCGCGCAGGCCGCATACGATGAAGACCCTGGCGGATTGATTGACTTGGATCAGGACTTCGACGGAGAGGCCTGCGATGACTTCTTCGGGGCGGACGCCACACCGGCCGCTGGGGCGGCCCCGGACGGCTTTTCAGCGATCAAGGCGCTGGCGACCGTCGCGTACGAGGTGGATGGCGTCACCGGAACCAGCACCATCTTGTACATCGCCGAATAACCCGAAGCGACCATGAGCATTGAGCAAGGGCCGGCAGACGCCGGTCCTTGTTTGCACCTGTAGACCCTCGTTGATAGCATCCCAGCCGTTGCTAGTCGCTCTGGCAACGGCGATGAGCGACGGGCATTCGTTAGGAAAGGACATCTTGGTGAACTTCGATCTTCTCAAGCGCCTATGTGAAGCCCCTGGCGTGGCCGGTTACGAGGATGCGGTTCGCGCCATCGTCATCGAAGAGATGCGGCCCCTTGTTGATGAAATGTCCGTTGATGCCTTGGGCAACGTGATTGGAATCAAGCGCGGCAATGGTGGCCCACGGGTGATGCTGGCCGCACACATGGACGAGATCGGTTTCCTGGTTAAGCACGTCGACGAAAACGGATTCCTGCGCCTGCAGCCGATCGGTGGGTTCGACGCCCGAGTGCTCGAGGCGCAGCGGGTTATCGTGCACGGCACTGATGGCAATCAGTACCGGGGAGCGCTGCAGCCAGCGGCCAAGCCGATCCATCTGCTCGATCCGTCGGAGATCAAGCAGGTCAAGGTCGAGGAACTTTTCGTCGACATCGGGCTGAGCGGGGACCGCGTCCGCGAGGTTGTCGAGTTGGGCTCGATGGTCACGATGGACAGAACAACGGAGATTGTCGGCGACTGCGTCATGTCAAAGTCCCTTGACGACCGCGTCTGCGTCTACATCATGATCGAAGCACTGCGGCAGATTTCCGGGACGAACGCCGAGATAGTGGCCGTGGCGACGACGCAGGAAGAGGTCGGCCTCCGTGGCGCCCGGACGGCCGCCTACCATGTCGATCCGGCCATCAGCGTGGCCCTGGATGGCACGATCGCCGCGGATTTCCCAGGGAGCCCGAAAGAGTTCGCGGTGACCACGCTGGGTGAAGGACCCGCGATCAAGGTCTTTGACTCCTCGCACATCTCCAACCGGAAGCTGATCCGCCACTTTCGTGATGTCGCCGAGGAGAACGGCATCGCCTACCAACTGGAGCTGTTGCCTCGAGGAGGTACCGACGCCGGTGCCATGCAACAGGTCCGCGAAGGCACTCCCGCCGTGACGCTCTCCATTCCCATGCGCTATGTCCACTCCGTCAACGAGATGGTGAATCAGGGGGATCTGGAGAATTGCGTCACGCTGCTGGCCAAGTATCTGGAGGCGGCGGGTTCACGCGACTACGCCTACGAACAGCCGTAGTTGATCCGCAGCGGAACGGACCACGGGTCTGGGCGTTAACGCGTGTAGGCGGGTAACGCTCCCGAGCTCATCCCCAGCGAGCGTGCCCGGCGGGCCGCGGTTCTTTGCCCGACGTGGCAGGCCGTGGTAGCGTTCGGATACTACGTGTTGGCGCTGTTGCTCCCATCGCAGTCGTGGGGTTTGCTTGGGTTGTCTCATTGCGCCAATGACGAAGGATCAACGTCAACTCGAGCGCAACTCCAGGGTCGGTGAGGACCCCAACGACGATGAGGAGGACCTGAATGGCGGTTTCCGAGGGTAAGAATCGGTTGACCAGGTTTGATCGGCAGGCCTACGAACACTTGATGTCAACCCTGCGAAGCGGAAGTGTCTCGCCTACGCGCCGGGACATGATGCGTTGGTCCGCGATTGCGTCGGGCGCGCTGGCGACGGCGAGTTTCGGAGTCATCGGCGCTGGCGCCTCCGGCACTCCGCGCGGAACGGCCGCGCCCCGCCGGTACCAGGACGATGAGGTACAGACCGACGTCGAGATCTTGGTTCCGTTCGACCCATTCGGCCAGGACGTGACCCTCGACCCGCACCGGACGACCAACTCCGGGGCGTTCTGGGTCATGTTTCCCAACGTCTGGGGTGGACTGCTGCGCTATACCGAGACCGGGCAGGTGGAAACCGACCTTGCCGAGACGTTCACTGTCAGCGACGACGGCACGGTCTACACATTCCAGATCCGCTCCGATGCCACCTACGCCAACGGCAACCAGGTGATCGCCGATCACTTCGTCACTTCCTGGAAACGCGCGCTCGATCCCAGCATCACGTCCCCGATGGCCGCGTTCATGCAGCACGTCGAGGGATACACGGAGTACATCTCCGGCGAGAGCGAGGAGATCGGCTTCGCGGCTGTCGACGACGCGACCGTCGAGATCACGTTGAGCCAGCCAGTCAACTACTTCCCCTCGTACCTGGCAGCCTTTGTCTGGAGCGTCGTCGATCCGTCCGTCATCGAAGCTCAGGGGGAGACCGGATTCGTTCTTGCCGATGCCGGCACCGGACCGTGGCGCTTCACCGAGCTCGATCCGACCTCGCAATTCGTCATGGAGCCGAACACCAACCACTATCGGGGTAATTCCCCCTCAATTGCTCGGATCGTGTGGCCGATCGTCTCCGGCCCGACAGCAGCCAGTTCCGCCCTGACGTTGTACACCGATGAAGATGCGGCCTCGGCCGACGTTCCGCTGGCCCTTCTCGAGCAGGTTCAGAACGACGAGACGCTTTCGAACGAACTGCAAACGATCGAGCCGTCCGGGACCGTTCGTTCGATCGCGATGGACTTCAATCAGCCGCCGTTCAACGATGTCCGGGTGCGCCGGGCGATTGCCCAGGGCATCGACCGCGATGCCTGGGCGAACGACATCTATCGCGGCACCTACTCACCAACGACATCCTTCACGCCTCCGGTTGTGACAGAGACAAGCGGATATGAGCCGCCGGAAGGCCTCGGCTTCGACCTGGATGCCGCCCGCCAGGAACTCGAGGACGCCGATTTTGCCGGAGGCGAAGGGCTCCCCGAGATCATCTACTTCCAGAGCGCTGACGATACCCCCGAAGAGATCGAAGCGGCTGCGGCCCTGCTGGCGATGATCAACGAGAACCTTGGAATCTCGATCACGCACGACACCACGAGGACGGCGGAGCAGATCTCTGACCTTCAGGGCGATAACGGCGGTCGCCAGTTCGACATCATCACCTGGCAGACCGTCACCGAAACGGCCCAGTTGCTGTCGTTTGCCTGCCGCCCGGACTCCGCATATATGGCGGGGTGGTTCAACTGGAATTCAGATCTGGAAGAGTCCGGCGACTACGATCCGGGTGCGGCGGCCGAGGACTTCGCCTCGCTCATCGGCGACGCCGACGTGGAACAGGACGAGGACAAGCGCGACGACCTTTACCGCCAGGCGGAGGAATTGCTCCTTCAGCATGCTGTCTACGTACCGCTGGGTACATGGACGCAGATGTACGTCCAAAAGCCGTGGTTGCAAGGGACCAGGCAGGGTGCCTGGACGGGCCGCCTCCCGGTGCTCTTCGACCAGGATGTCGTGGTTGTCGGCCGCGAGTAACAATGTTGCGTAGTCAGAGAGGCGCCGGCCAGTATTGGCCGGCGCCTCTTTTTGTCTGCGGAATTCAAGCTGGGTCAGGAGGACCTTGCCGGGAGTGTGGCCTTCCAGGTGTCGGACATGCCGTCCTCGGTGACCCCATAAAACACCCGCATGGTGCTGTTGTCCCGATACGCTAGGTTGTGCCGGACCTTTTCGTTCCGGGGCCGATAGGCTTTGACATAACCATAGTTCCCGTGCCAGGACACCTTGCCTGGGTCCACCGGGCGGTGTTCCTGCTCCTGGATTGCGTACCGCCAGAGACGCCCCTTCGTGTTCATGGGAACGTTGTGGGTCAGGGCACCGCTGCGGAGATCACGCATGGTAAAGACCGTCTCGCCCTCGACCTCCTGCTTGTCGACGACCTCGACCCCGATGCGTGGCGCAATCGGATCGAGTTCGGGTTGGCCCGATGTCAGCGGCCGTTCCCCGGTGGACGTGATTGGCGGTATGGCGGGTGGTGTCGTTACGTCGTCGTGCGTTTCGGCAGGCTTCGCCGCTCGAGTTGCCTGTTGCCGTCCTGATCTCCGGCGCTTGTTCCGATCGGACGGAGCCGGGGCGGAATCTGGTTCCGGCTCAGGTGTCGCCTGCGTCGATTCTGGGACGGCCGGCGCTGGCGCAGACGTGACGGGAGCGGCAAGTACCTCAGGAGTGACCGGCTTGGTCGGTGCCGGCAGCGCTGTACCACGGACCATTGCGACGATCTCGTCGCGGGTGGCTGGTTCGGACTCTCCTCCGCGCCGGACGAAGATGCCACCGTTTTGTTGCGCGTAGGGCTTGTCGGGCCCAGGCGGGACGGTTACCGCGAGGACGTGCTTGCTGCCGACCGGTAGCGTCTGCACCTCGATGGTCAGTGGTGGGGTGATGTTGCGCTCAACTTCACGTTGAAGTTCCGCGGTTGTGCTCCTTGGATCCGGAAGTCCGGCGACCGGCCTGCGTTCGTTCGCACTCGCGCCGACGAAGACCCTGCCACCGCCTGTGTTGGCGAAGGCAACGATGTCTCGGAGGACGTTCCCTGCACCGGTTCGTTTCTGCGTGAGGGTTTCGTGGAATGACTGCTGGTCCGTGTTCCCATCGATACGTGCAGCCCGCACCATCTCGAAGGGATCGTCGCGATTGATATGCGGCCTGGACCGATCGAAATCGGTGCTCGTGAACAGCGTTTTTAGCGCGGCGAATGAGATTTCCGGCAGGCGGACATCGGTCGCTCGGTCTCCGACCCCCAGGTTGCTGGGCCGGTCCACGTCGCGCTCGAGGCGGTGGGCATCCGAGCCCTGAATAATGTGCATCCGCCTTGAATATTCCGGTTTCGATCCGTCGAAGAATGCCGCCGTCGAGCGCCGGCCACCGTGCACGACGAGGTCGGTCACTTCGAGCGCGTGGAGGTTCGGATCCTGGGTATACGCGATCTTGGTCTGGCCACCGAACCGGAGACCCTGCATCGCAATACCGTTGGCGGAGTTGACGTGCGCGCCGATGACGAGGGCGCCGTGGGAGTTGAGGATATCGTAGGTCCGCAGGACATCGGTCGTTGCCCCGACCTCGCCGCTGCCGAACCGACTTTCGCTGATGCCCAGCAGCAGCAGCAAGTGCTCCATCATCCGAATGGTGGTCTGCTCAGGGAAGATCGCCAGGATATGGAACCCGAACGTAGCGGTGAATTCGAACCCTGGCAGGAGCAGAATGCGATCGAGCAGCGACCGATACTCGGCCAGCCGCTCCGACTCGTCCGGCTGCAGGCGGTCGAGGTACTCGAGCAGTTCGAGATCTTCGATCTCGCGCCACAGATCAGCATAGCCCCGCACAGAGTTGTGATCGGTGAAGGCCAAGATGTCGATCTCACGCTGGTCGGCCTGGCGCAGGATATCGAGAAAGCGCACCTGCGGCTGCTGGTAGTCGGTCGAGGCTGGGGTATGGACGTGGAGGTCCATGGTGTACCAGCGATGCGCGGATTCGCTGCTGCTGGAATCGGCGTGATCTCGGACTGAGTCAACGCTCGGGACGAGCTCTTGCGAGCGGTTCGAGACACGGCGCCTTCGCGATTGATTGACCATCATGCTCCTCTCAATGAGGAAATCCTCTACTTGCCTTTAACAGGGACGCGACCGTCAGATAGTTTGCTTCCACAATCACTATTGGCCGAATCGTAGCATGATTACGCGGCCGACTGTCACCACCAGCCATTTTCCGCAAATGCCGGGCTGCGGCCATGTGATACATTCGAACGAGCGCAGGCGTCAACCCGATCTGCGCGCATCGCTCGTCTGTCGCTTCGCCCCAGCAACCTGGTTGTGCGATGTCCACAGTCCATCTCGTTCAGTTACTGCTTCTCGCCATTGTCTTCGCTTACGTCCTGGTGGGAGCGCGGCGCGGCGGGGTTCGCGAGGGTGTTCTGGGAGGGGGGCTGGTCTTCACCGGTGCCCTGATCATCTTTCCGCCGGTCGAATGGCTGAGCGACTCACTTCAAGAACGCGTATCGTCTGGGCGGTTGCTCGTCGCACTGGTTTGCCTTGCCGTTGGATTGTCACTCGGTGTGGGAGCCGGACGGATCGTGGAGCGGCATGCTGCGTCCGCCCGCGGCAGGCTGGTGGGCGCAATCTGCGGTCTTGCTAACGCGATGTGGATCTGCACCTATCTGCTGGTCGAATTGGAGCGCGCGTCCTCGCTCCCAGGGGCCGGCGGACGACTCACTGACGGCTTGCCGTTCGGGCCGCTTGTCAGCCATACCGAGGCAACGCTGCTCGCGCTGTCGACCGCCGTGCTTTTCCTCAGCGGCATCTGGACCGTCTTTTTGCTCTGGGTGCGCCTCGGGTCAGAGGCGGATCATGATGCCCGGTGGACGCCGCGCCCACGTGCTGACTCCCGCCACCGCGCAATTGGGTTCCCGATAGCGGCGGACGCCGGTAAGGTGGAGCCGATGGGCGCGGGCACCTCGATCCGTCTTGCGAACACGGTGTCCCTCGGCCGCGATGGTGCGGCTAAGCGGCGGCCCGAAAATCATCGAGTTAGGGCCTATGCACCGGGCCAGGGGCACCGCCAAAACGACGATTCGCGTGCCCGCCGCATGTCGCCGCAATGGTGGTACGAGATTTCACCGCCGGCTAATTCCCGAGATTCTCACGAGGACGAGGGCTAGGCGATCCGGGCCCATCCCATGAGCAGCGAATAACCCGCGGTTGAACAATTCGGCGGCCCGATGGCGTCTCGGTGGCCACGACGCGTCATCAGTCTCTCCCTGACAGAATCGGAGACGGCCTGCGATCATCCGCCGAAGAGGGTGCGGTCGCTGGTACGCGGCGATCGTTCTAACTTCCCGAGTCATCTTTGACCGGACCGCCGAAAGGAACTCACGCAATGGTTGGGGCGAACGACCAGGTTGCACAGGCGCGCGATGCCGTTATCGCCACGATCGATCGAGAGCGGGATACCCTGATCTCGCTGTCGAAGGAGATCCACGCAGACCCTGAGATCGCGATGGAAGAGGTCCGCGCGAGCGCGGCCTGTGCGGCCTATCTCCAGAGCCAGGGCTTCTCGGTCGAGAAACCGGTCGCGGGGTTGGAAACGGCGTTCCGAGCGGTCGCGGGCGACCGGCCTGGTCCAAGAGTTGCCTTCCTGTCCGAGTACGATGCCCTTCCGGGCCTTGGGCACGGCTGTGGCCACAACCTCATCGCGATCGCCGGGATCGGCGCGGGCATCGGCCTGAAGGCGGCCTTGGACATCCTCGATGGGTCGGTGACGGTGTTCGGCACACCGGCCGAAGAAGCGGTGGGCGGGAAGGCCATCATGGCCGAAGCCGGATTGTTCAGCGGGTTCGACGCCGCGATGGGCGCTCACCCAGGAACGATCGAGGCGGTCGTCCCCACGGTCGAAGGCAGCGGACAGGCTCTCGCCTGCCAGGGGATCCGGATCGAGTTTCGTGGACAGGCGGCGCACGCCGCAGCCGACCCGTACAACGGCATCAATGCCCTCAACGCGCTCGTGGAGGTATTCAACGGGATCAACGCCTTGCGCCAGCACGTCCGCAGTGATGCCCGGATCCACGGGATCATCACCCATGGTGGAACCGCACCGAACGTCGTACCCGACTTCGCCGCCGGCGATTTTCTGATCCGCGCCCAGACCATGGCTTACATGTTCGAGCTCGTCGAGAAGGTGCGAAAGATCTCCGAAGGCGCCGCGCTGATCACCGGTTCCGATCTGTCGTTCATCTTCTCGGAGAAGCCGAGCTTCGACATGATCACGAACTATCCCCTGGCTAGACGACTCAAGATTCACCTCGATGACCTCGGGATGCGGATGCCTGAAGCCCGAGCGGAGGAAGGTCGGGGATCGACCGACTGGGGCAACGTGAGTTACGAGATCCCGTCGGTCGAAACTGGCTACCCCATCATCGACCGGGTGTGCACCTGGCACTCTCAGGAGGTCGTGGACGCGTCCGATTCGGCGCTTGGGTACGACAACACCATTACGGTGGCGAAAGGGCTGGCGCTGGCCGGAATCGATGTCTTGACCGATCCCGAACTGCGAGCCGAGATCCGGCGATCCTTCGAGGTTACCCGGGCAGGGCGAGGTGCGCCTTTGGCGGCGACGGCAGATTAGGTCGCCTGTCGAAACGGTTGACCACGTCCTCGGCCCGATTTGACCTCACGCCCCTACCCAACGGGCGGCCCCGGACAGCCCCTCCCGGGGCCGCGGCCAGCAACGTCGTCGCCACGTGCGAACGCAATCGCCGATGGCTGCACTCAGCCGGCACGACCGCTGTCGTACATGAGATCGTCGCTCGTAAGCTCGATGCCCGAATCAACAAATGTCGCTGTCGCAACGCTGCCCGGGCGGACGGGCACAACGTTCCCTACGTCATGGCCGGTGCTGCCTAGGCTGGTTGCTTTGACCGGTGGTTCGAGGCTATCTGCTGGGCCGATAATCGCGGTCGTGTTGATCGGGCCGCCATCGGCACCCGCGGCATCACCTGCGACGACGAGGGCAGAGACCGAATCGGACCAGGTGAAAGCATCGGCATGCTCAAGTGAGGAAATGACCCCGATCCGTGATGTGTCGCGTGTGATGATTGCTCGCCAGGCAAACGTGCCGTCGTCACCGGTGGGAAGTGACTCGACTATCACGACAAGCTGGCCATCGAGCGTGAACCGAATCGGATTTCGAGGAATTTGGGGCACCGCTGCCAGGTTGGTATCTCCGGCCGCGCCTGTCTCCATCGGGTGAAGTGCGAACGCGTCCGCGTCTGGGAATAGCTCGATCGCTGAAATGGGAACATTAAGGGAATGACCTGATCCCGCGACGAGCACGATGTCCGGCCGCGAACCCGGACCAATGGAGACGCGGTCGTAGGCGTTGCCGAAGGCGGTCCGGTCCGTGCCGGTCGCGATAAGCAGGTCGGTTTGTCCCGTTGTGATCAGAATCGCAACGCCGTCGCCACTCCCGAGGATCTTGATTCGATCGCCATCAGCCTGGATGAGCCTGACCGCGCCGGCCGCGGCACCGAACGATGCCGCCAGCAGAAGTGCCGGCAAGCCAAACCACAGCAACGTCCGGACGGAGACTGACCTCGGCATCCGATCATCCTGCGTAGCTGAATCCGATCGATCACTGGAAATGCAACGTCAACGGTGCAACGTCAACGGTGGCGCGGGGTCTAATGCGTTCCCAGTTTAGACGAGTGCTACAGCGTGAATCCCAGTCCGACGAGTCTGGACATCCTGGCCCGCAGGCCGCGCAAGCGGGGAGTGTCCGTGGAGTCGATCTCGTCGTCAACGTCCTGGCCATAGGCCGACGGCTGTGGCGGGGCGGGGAGGGCGTTCCAGCCGGCCATCGCGGTAGCGAATGCCCCCGCAGTCGGGAATCGCCGCGACGGATCCTTTTCGAGTGCCCGAAAGATCATCGCGTCAACGTTCATCGGAATGCCGGGCAAGCGCAGCGAGGGAGGCTGCGGAGGCATGTGCACGTGCGCCGCTGCAATGTCGGCCGGCGAGGGTCCGTGGAACGGCAGTGTGCCGGTCAGCATCTCGTAGGCGATAACGCCCAGGCTATAGATGTCCGAGGATGGAGTCGGCGGAAGTCCATTCGCCTGCTCCGGCGAGACGAAGTGCTCTGGAATGGGGCCGGTTACCGCGCGATGTGCGTCCGGCGTCGCTTGCACCTTCCCGCGGCCGACGTTGATCAGTTTGACCACGCCGGTCTGGGCGACCAGGATGTTCCATGGTGTGATGTTGCGGTGCACGATGCCGCGTTCGTGGGCGCAGTCGAGGCCAGCGGCCGCCTGCTCCAGCAACCCGGCGACATCGTCCGGGCCAAATGGGCCCTCGTTTTTGACTACATCCTGAAGCGGTTCGCTCTCCAGGTATTCCATCACGACGTATGGCGTGCCTGCGTCTTCACCGAAATCCAGGATTTGGACGATGTTCGGGTGGGTGAGCCCCGCGGCAAGCGACGCATCGCGACCGAACTGCTCTCGCGTGGCCTGATCGGATGTGAACTGCGGGCGCAGCGCCTTGACGGCGACGGGACGATCCGCAAGTAGGTCGTGGCCGAGGTACACAACGGCCCTGGCCCCGTCGCCGATGCGCCGATCAATTCGATAACGTCGGTTGACCGTGCGGTGCTCCACGTCGGTGCGGGCCTCCTGCTGCCTGATTCTAGGAGCGAGCACGATTATGCGTCAAACTTTGGACAACCCCTCAAGACTGATTGATCTGCGCGACATCAATCCGAATAGGAGTGACTGACAAATACCGCGGCGTTGCCCTCATACAGTGGTACGAACGCCCGCGCGATCCGATTGGCTTCTCGTTCCGTCGCGACGGCTGTGTAGTGGGTGGGTCCCGCACCGGTGATCGCCACGTGGCCGGCGCCCGCATTTCGAAGCGCGATATGTACTTCTCGCAGAGCTGGCACTTGGGCGTAGAGTGGCCGCTCGAACGAGTTTCTCAGGAGTGCCGGGTCGAGAGGCATTCCCGCGTCTAGTCGACTTGCCTGCGCAATTACCGGGCCTCCATGGTTAAAGTCGCCTGGCTCGAGTGCGCTAAACATCTCCGCCGTCTTGTGGGTGAACGGCAACTCGTTCGTCGGGTAGACCACGACAAACCAG
Organism: uncultured Chloroflexia bacterium; assembly: GCA_963724285.1. Lineage (GTDB taxonomy): Bacteria > Chloroflexota > Chloroflexia > Thermomicrobiales > UBA6265 > CAVRUD01. The sequence goes on from CAVRUD010000029.1 coordinate 162,187, forward strand.
GTATCCGGAGCGGGAAGCGGGCGCAGGACTTCGCCCCGCCCTTGTCCGAGGGCACAGCCGCCGCGCAAGAAAAAGGGGACGTCGCTTCCGAGATCGGAGGCGAGCCTCATCAGAGCGTCGATTGATAGGCCGAGACCCCAGAGCTGATTCAGGCCACGAAGGGTTGCGCCCGCATCGCTACTTGCTCCTCCAAGTCCGGCCGCAATCGGAATCATCTTCCGCAGCCGAATTTCGATAGGGAGAGAGCAGCCGGTTGCGGCGCGAACGGCCGCCACCGCCCGGACGACCAAATTGTCCTTCACTGAAAGCGTCGGATCGGTACAGGAGAAGTGCGTCCAGGATGATTCGGGCGCGTGCTCCGGGACACGCAAGTCCAAGGTGTCGCGTATATCGATCGTCTGGAAGATGGTCACAAGGTCGTGAAATCCATCCTGACGGCGCCCGGTGATTGCCAGCCCGAGATTGAGTTTGGCCGGCGCCTGCAGGCTCAGGGCGGTCATGCCGCGGTCTGAAGCTCGGCGGGTGCAGCCAGGGTAATGCCGATCCATTCATCGACCGTGAGCGTTTGAGCGCGGCGCATCGGATCGATACCGGCTTCAGCTAACCAGGCCAAAACCTGGGCCTTCGGTAGATCGAGTTCGGCCGCCATCGAATTAGCGACTTGCTTGCGCTTCTGCCGAAATCCGGCGTTGACGATCTTGAAGAAGAGGTCGCGATCGGTCCCTAGCAGGGGCGGCTCCGGCCGGACATCCAAAATCGCTACCGCCGACTCGACGTTGGGAGGAGGGATGAAGACGGTCGGAGGAACGTGAAAGGCGACGCGAGGTACGGAGTAGAACTGCGTCGCAACCGAGAGAATCGTCATGTTCGGCGGCGTTGCCACCAGTCGTTCCGCGACTTCGAGCTGCATCATCACTGTGAGTTGCGTTGGCGCCTTGTCCGCCTCCAGGAACCGCCTGACAACCGCGGCGGCGACGCCATACGGCAGGTTGGCCGCCAGCTTGTACGCGGCTACCCCAGCCAGCACGTGGTCCAGATCGACGCGCAGGGCATCGCCGGAGTGGAGACTGAATTTTGGGTTGTCACCGAACTGGGAGGTCAAGTGTGCCGCTAGCGTCCGGTCCAGTTCGATCGCGATGACTCGCCCGCAGCGCAGGAGCAGTTCGTCGGTCAGGATGCCGAGTCCGGGACCGACCTCAACCACCGTGTCATCGGCGCCAATTCGGGCCGACCGAACCATCCGCTGCACGATGCCTCGCTCGAACAGAAAGTTCTGGCCCAGCCCTTTGTTTGGCCGGATGCCTAACCTGGCCATCAGCGCCGTCCAGTCCCGTCGCGACGACGGGATCCCGGGCGCCGGTGCATCGGCCGCTGTCGCTAACTCGAAGTCCGCGGGATCGACGTCGCTCATGGCAGCAGTTCGATTCCTGTGCCAGACGTTACCCGGCCGATCTCCCAAAGGGGCGCGTCGGCACCGGCAAACGCGGCCTCGATCGCCGCGACGTTCGCCGGCGCCACTGAGAGGAGCAGCGGGCCGGAGGTCTCTGGATCGAACATCAGCGCATCGAGCAGAGAGCTGACCCCGTCGGCGACCGTCGCTCGCGCGCCGTCAGCCGTGGTGAAGTGCTCACGATTGCGGTGCATCCCGCCGGGCAAGAACCCGGCTTCGGCACATTCCCAGGCACCTGCCAGGAGGGGTACGCGGCTGCCATCGATCTCCAGGCGGACGCCGCTCTTGACGGCCACCTCCAGCCCATGGCCCATCAAGCCAAACCCCGTAATGTCGGTGCATGCGTTTACCTTGGCGACCCGCGCCAACTCGGATGCCTGTCGGTTCAGCCGGAGCATGCTGTCGATCGCTTCCTGGGCCACCTCGGCACTGGCTGCCTCACTTTTCATTGCGGTCGTGATCGCGCCGGTGCCAAGCGGCTTGGTCAGGAAGAGCATGTCTCCAACTCTTGCTCCCGCCTTCGTCAGGATACGGTCCGGATGGACGGTGCCGGTGACGCAGAGGCCATACTTCGGCTCGGGATCGGTGACGGTGTGGCCGCCGGCAATGACGCCGCCGGCCCTGGCCATCGTGGCTGCTCCACCCCGGAAAATCTCCGCCAAAATAGATCCGGGCAGATCGTCCGGGAATGCGGCGATATTGAGGGCGAAGAGCACGTCCCCGCCCATCGCGTAGATATCGCTGACGCTATTCGCGGCGGCGATCGCGCCGTATGTGAACGGGTCATCGACGACGGGAGCGAAGAAGTCGACGGTCTGGACGAGCGCCTGAGATTTCGGACATGCGGAAGACAGCCGCGTCGTCGCTGGTCTGCAACCCGACGAGCAGCTGAGGATGGGTGTAGGAGGAAAGCGCCGATTGACGCAGCACCTGCGCCAGGGCCCCAGGGCCCATCTTCGACGCTCAGCCGGCTCCGCGGGCCAGCGTAGTCAGGCGGATCTCGTCCCGAGATTGCACCACGGCATCCTTACACGTAACGGGTCCAGTCGGCGAGCCGGACCCACGAGACCGATCATAGAATTGCATTCTCCCTACCGTCAACGAACCGCATCGCGCATATTGGTGCCTTTGAACGCTTGAAAGGAGTGCCGACCGGAATGCCAGACGATGCGCGCTACCTGCATCTCGTACCGACCGAAATCTGGGAATCGCAGAAGTCCGGCCCGACTTACATGCCGGAGGCCTACGAAACCGACGGGTTCATCCACCTCACCATCGGCGAAGTGAACCTGATGGAGGTTGCAAATCTCTTCTACAAGCAGGATGTCCGCACGTATTCCGTCTTGGAGCTTGACAAGGAACGAATCACCGCGAGGGTCCAGTTCGATGATGACTCCGGACGGTATCCCCACGTCTACGGACCGCTCAACGTCGACGCGGTCATCGCGGTCCACCCCGTTCGGCGAGATGATGATGGCACATTCATTGGGATCGAATACACCTAATCTCTACCGCAGGTAGCCATCCGTACATGCCCAGAGCGCCAATCTCTGGCACGCTTGCTGATGACGCCAGCGTGCGTCAGTTTGGGTTACAGATACTCAAGTCTTCGTGCGATGGCCGCCGCGCGGATCGCAAGGATTCACGACATCGGAGCATGATTGTTTCACCAGTATCGGGCAGTTGACCTATCGCTGGCGCTGGCAGGTCGTACTGCTTTGGGGTGTCTTGCTGCTCGTGACGCTCCCACTCGTGCCGAAGCTGGATGATCCGCTCAAGGTCGGAGGGTTCACCTCTCCCGACACGGAGTCCTCACGGGCCAGGGTCGTGCTCGAAGACGAACTCGGGCTGGCGCCGTCCACGCTCGTCATCATCTTCGAATCGGACACGTTGCAGGCTGGAGACGACCGGTTTCTGGACCAAGTCGAGGCGACGGTTGAGCCGCTCCGGGCCGAGCCATCCGTCACCGACATCCTTTTGCCGTCGGAGAATCCGGCGTTCATCGCCCCCTCTGGCGACATTGCCTACGTCGCGGTCGGGCTCGACGAGCCGCCAGAAGTAGCCCAGCGCAACGTCAGCGAACTGACCGACAGCCTGGCTCCCCAGCCAGATGTCACGTTCCTGGTTGCAGGTGGACCGGCGTTCTATGCCGATATCGAGACCGTCAGCCAGCAGGATCTCCGCCGGGCGGAGTTTATTGCCTTCCCGTTTGCGCTGGCGGCGCTCCTGATCGTATTCGGATCGGTGGTAGCGGCATTCGTTCCGCTCGTCGTTGGCGGCATTGGTGTTGCCGCCGTTCTGCTAACGCTCTACATCCTTGGCAACCTGATGGACCTGTCGATCTTCGTGCTCAATCTGGCCACGATGCTCGGCCTGGGCCTGGCGGTCGATTACTCGCTCTTCGTCACCAGCCGATTCCGGGAAGAACTCGTCAAGAGTGGCGGCGACGTGTCCGCCGCCATCGAACGCACCATGGCCCTCGCCGGGAGGGCCGTCTTTTTCTCCGGATTCACCGTCTTGATCGGGCTTTCAGGATTGATGCTGTTCTCGTTCATGTTCCTGCGCTCGGTCGGCATTGCCGGGGTCGTGGTCGTCTTTTTTGCCACGCTGTCTGCCTTGACCTTGCTTCCTGCCGTCCTGAGCATCATCGGAACCCGGATCGATCGCGGTCGTGTCCTGCCCGGCAGCCTGGGCCGAGGCAACGAAATCGGCCACCGTGCGTCAGGGTTCTGGGCGGGCCTGTCGCGGCGGGTGATGGCACGCCCATTCTTGGTCTTGATTCCGACACTGGTCTTCTTGATCGTCCTTGGGGCGCCGTTTGCCGGGATCATAATTTCCTCGCCGGACGGCACCATCCTGCCGAAATCGACGACGTCGCGGCAGGGCTTCGACCTCCTTGTCGACAATTTCGGGGCGGGTGAGGTCTCGCCGTTCGTGATAGCGGTCCGTAGTCCGGACCCTGATTTTCGAGCCGGCCGGACTCGGGGATTTGTACGACCTGACTGTCCGGCTGCAAGAAGATTCCCGGATCGCCCGCGTTGAGAGCCTCATGGCCTACGACCTGCCTGTGTCTCGTGAACAGGCAATCGCCCTGGCGGGGATCAGGCGCGGGGCCGAGGCCTTCGGAGTGGATACCCGGGTCGACAGCCTCGCCTCCGACCGGGCTGGCGTGATCCTCGCCTACCCACGGGCTCTAGCCAACGACGATGCCAATAAGGATCTCCTCCGGGATATCCGCGATTTCGTGCCGCAGGGCGGGTCAGAATTGCTGGTGACGGGGGGCACGGCCGAGATCGTCGATGTCGTCGATCGCATGTATGGCGATGTGCCCCGGGCGGTGTTGCTGATCGTCAGCGCCACGTACCTCGTGTTGCTCGTACTCCTGCGGTCGGTCCTCCTCCCGGTCAAAGCCATCCTGATGAACACGCTTTCGATCCTGGCATCGTTTGGGGCGCTCGTGTGGATCTTTCAGAATGGCCATCTGAGCGACGTGCTGCGGTTCACGCCCCTGGGGTTCGTCGAAGCGTCGCTGCCCGTCATCATGTTCTGTATCCTGTTTGGCCTCAGCATGGACTACGAGATCTTCCTGCTCTCCCGCATTCGAGAAGAGTGGGACCGGACGCACGACAACACCCTCAGCGTGGCGGTCGGCCTTCAGCGGAGCGGCCGGATCATCACGAGTGCCGCCCTCATCGTCGTGGTCGTCACCGCCTCATTTGTCACCGCAGACGTGATCCTCGTGAAAGCACTTGGCCTTGGGATCGCCCTGGCGGTGCTGCTCGACGCGACGGTGGTGCGGGCGTTACTCGTCCCTGCCACGATGCGCCTGCTCGGTCGTTGGAACTGGTGGTTGCCGCGATGGCTAGAACGGCTCATTCCGCACCATAGCCTGGTGGAGGAATAATCCCTTGCGGTGTATCAGACGTCGTCACTGGTCGGTCGCGGTATTCACGCTCGGTGCCCTCATTGGGACAGGAGTCCTTACATCGATTACGGGCGCCAACGCGGAAATCAAGCAACCTGTACCTGGCACGCCGGCCTCGAGTACGCCGGTAGCGGAATCCATCGCGCCATCTCCAATTACCTTTCCCGCCGACGATGGTCCACATGCCGAACTCATCGAGTGGTGGTACTACACCGGCCACCTGTTCACCGAACAGGATGAACGCTTTGGGTTTGAGTTCGTCGTCTTCAAGGGCGAACAGAACGGCGCAACCGCCGGCTATGCCTCCCACTTCGCGATTACCGACAACGTGCGCGGCACATTCCAGTACGACCAGCACCTTGTCCTCACGGGCGGGGAAACAACTCCGCCTCCCGCCGAGCCTGGGTTTGACCTGCGGGTAGGCGACTGGCGAATGTGGGGACGTAACGGCAATGATCGCCTCGTGGCCAGTCTCCCGGACTACGCCATCGCGCTCACGCTCGCACCGGAGAAGCGGGCCACACTCCACGATGGCGACGGCTACATTGACTTCGGTGACGGTGAATACACCTACTATTACTCCCGAACTCGCCTTGGCATCACCGGTACGCTCCAGGTCGAAGGCGAATCGCTCCCCGTGACCGGGGAAGCCTGGATGGATCACCAGTGGGGCTACTTCACGACGTTTGATGGGTCAGGGTGGGACTGGTTCGCCTGTCCAGCTCTCCGATGGCACGGACGTGATGCTCTACCTGTTCCCCGGAACCGGGGATTCGCCCCCGAGGCTCGTCGGGTCCATCGTCGGGCCGGACGGCGAACTCACGACCCTGGACGCGGACGACGTCACCATGACACCCACAGGAACCTGGACCAGCCCAGCAACCGGCATCGAGTATCCCTCTGGCTGGTCAATTGACCTGCCTGGACAAGACCTCGACCTTACCGTGACCCCAACCATGCCCGATCAGGAATTGGACACGACCGCAACGACGGGCGTCATCTATTGGGAAGGCGAAGTCGAGATAGATGGGACGCACGCGGGCTCTTCCGTCACCGGTCTGGGGTATGTCGAACTCACCGGCTACGACGAACGGTCGAGCTAAGCGCATCTTGCATTTCCGGTGCATCCAGGCGGACCCGCGACTCTGACGGCCCGCTCTTCAACATGTCATTGGACCGTTTGTTTCCGTCCTCCGCGGGCGATGCAGGCGTTGCCACGCTCCCGAGACTGCGGTCCTTCCCGGTTCCGTGCGGTCGGCACTTGGGCGAGGAATGGCAAGCTACGTCGGCGGTACGTCTCTGTGGCACTCCGCTCGCCTGGATTATTCACGGGTACCGCGTCAGAACGGCGGCGCCGTCCCGGCGTCGCCCGGGGCTAAAAGACCCCGGGCTGCGTGAGATTAGCCGGCTAAAGACCGGCTGGAACATGCGCGCCAGTGGCGGAAAGACCCGGACACGGCCCCGCTGATTCAGCCCCCTTCAGGGGGGTTATCCGGTTCAGCCCGGGGTCTTTAGCCCCGGGCGGAGCCTAGACGGCGCCTCGCATCAGCCCCGGGCGACGGCAGGACGGCGCCGCCGTTCCCACGGCGCCCATGAATTATCCGGGCTACGCGATTCCCGGGACCCAGGCCGCCTGCGCGCGGGCGAACCAGCGACCGTTACTGCGGTCGATCTCGATGGGAACGCCGAAGCATCTGGAGATCGGGGATGCCATCAAGATCTGGTCGGCGGTGCCGGAGGCGACCACGGCTCCTCTGTTGATCAGCAAGGCGTTGCTGGTCGTCGTAGGCAGTTCTTCCAAATGGTGCGAAACGAGAACCGACGTCAAACCGGGTTGGGCGGCTCGAAGGGCACTCAGGGACGCGAGAAGTGCCTCGCGGGCCGGAAGGTCGAGACCGCTGGCAGGTTCGTCGAGGAGGAGGATTTCCGGCTGGGCCATGAGCGCCCGGGCCAGCCGGACCCGCTGGCGTTCTCCCTGAGAACAGGTGCCGACCGGGTGGTCGGAGAGTGCCGTCAGGCCGAATAACGCTTCAAGGTCTTCCGACCGGCATACATCTGCGCCGTCGAAACTCCCTGGTAATAACCGCAGTGCACCGGAGACGCCAGTGAGGATGACCTCGCGGACGGTCATCCAGTCGTGCAGCCGCAAGCCGGGATTCACGATGCCAATTCGCCGACGGGCCGCCCGGACATCGATCTCGCCCAGTCGCCCACCGAACAGGTCAACTGTTCCCGAGCTTGGAAACCTGATGCCGGATACGACCGCGAGGAGCGTGCTTTTCCCGGCTCCGTTTGGCCCGAGGAGTGCCCAGTGTTCGCCCCGGTTGATGGTCCAGTTGATATCACGGAGGAGGTGGGCGCCTTCGGCGGTCCAGACACGAACGCCGGCAAGATGCACGACCTGGCCTGTGAGTGGCTGAGCCACTTATGGGATCACCGATACGGCGGTGCCAATCGGCGCCCAGTCATACAAGTAGGCGGCGATATCGAGCGGAGCGTTGACGCAGCCGTGGCTCATCGGGGTGCCGAAGTTGCTGTGCCAGTAGGCGCCGTGTATGGCGTTGCCCAGATTGTCGAAGTACATCACGTCCGGAACGTCTTCGACCCTGTAGTACTCGTCGGAGATCGTCCCTTCCATGGTCTGCACGTCGTACTTCGTGAGCACCTGGTAGTAGCCCAAAGGCGTTTCGACGGCGACGGACTCTGCGGTGCCCGTGCTGACCAGCGTCGAGATCACCAACTGGTCATCCTCGTACGCCCAGAGCGTTTGCGCGCCAAGCGAGATCACGATCTCTTTCCACGACCCCTGTTGCGGTCCCGGTCCCTCTCCACTTTCCGCGCCGACGGCGGGCACGATGATCTCCGGCTCCGGCGCGATGAAGAGGGATTCATCGTAGGAAGGAAGTCCGTCGGGCGGATCAATCTTGTCGGTGTCGAGCTCGAGTAGCCTGGCGACGTCCTTCCCGGCCGGGTGGATCTGGACGTCTTCGGTTTTTGTCCAGGACAGGATGCCGCTTTCGAAGTACTGATAGGTGACCTCCTTCTCGCCGACGAATTCTTCGGAGATCGGATTCCCGAGCAGGATCTGCGCGTCACCCGTGTGCCAGAAGTCGAGAAAACCATTGCGGACCGTCTGGTCTGTCTCTTCAACGTAAAGACAGTCGGACGACGAATCGCCGCAATCATCTACCGCCCGAAACGCTTGCCGGTACTCGTGGTCAAGGTCGGCGGCGGCGGTCTCGCCGATGGGCACCATCTCAACCTGCTCGCCCGCCGGATTGTCCGGAAGGTAGGCGATCGCGCCGGATTCAAAGAACTGGACGATGATCTCCTCTTCGCTGTCCTCGTCCGCCTGCGTGGCTCGATCGTCCGGCAGGGACGGCTCCAGTTCGGGTTGCGTGAATTCCTCTGTGATCGGGTCGCCCAAGAGGACTTGATGGGTCCGCCAAAAGTCGAGGAAAAGCCCGTCGACGGTGTGGCCGGCCTCTTCGACGTAGACCGTAGTCGGGGCGGACCACTCCTGGGCACCGGCGCCGCGGCTGGGGGCGGTCAAGAACACGAGTGCTGCCGTCAAGAAGAGTGCCGCACCCACGCGGAATAGGGCAGCCGAAAGACGCAAGCTCATTCACGCATCTCCTGAACCGGCACGTGCGGGCGAGCACCAACAACATGTACGTTCACATCGGTTGTCATGTAAGCGATAATACCCCGAGTGCCGCCGAAAAAGCGCGGGCCCTATTCCGTTCTCAGCGGACACGTGATATCCCGTTCGTCACTTCCATTCGGTGGCGGCTGTTGTTGGAGGGGTTGTGTCCAGTTCGGCATCGTCGCTCTTCGCCAACGCCCCAATCTGGATCGAGCCAGAACCGATCGACCAGGAACTGGTGGCATTGCATCGCGACCCGCTCATGGCGGAGCTGCTGTTCCGGCGCGGGTTCACCGATGCCGCCAGTGCCGCCAAATTCCTGCGGGGGAAATCGTCGCCGGGACTCGTTCCAGAGAAGGTACCCGGTATGGCAGCCGCGATCGAACGGGTCTGCGCCGCGATCGAGGCCGGTGAGCGGATTGCGATTTTTGGCGACTATGACGCTGACGGGATCACGGCAACAGCGATCTTGACCCTCGCATTGAAATCTGCCGTCTCGGACACCGCTCTGATATCGGCTCGGTTGCCGCGTCGCGACGAGGGATACGGGCTACGAACGGACGTTATCGACGAGATCGTGGACAGCGGAGCCGAACTGCTCATTTCCGTCGACTGCGGCAGCTCCGACCACGACGCGGTCGCCTATGCCCGGGCCCGTGGCCTCGATGTGGTCGTCATCGATCACCACAAGATGCGGGACACCGGCCCCGAAGGTGCGATCGTCGCGTCTACCAGGATTAATGGAGACGTTGAATCCGACTACAGCGATCTGACCGGCGCCGGCCTCGCCTACCTGCTGGTTGTCGGGTTGGCCCGCCACGGGCACGATGTCGCGGCGAGCGGCGAAAGCGAGTCGAGTTACCTCGATTTGGTCGCCATCGGCGCCATCGCCGACGTAGCCTCTCTGGCTGGAATCAACCGGTCGCTTGTCCGGGCGGGCCTCCAGCGGATCAACGAGCGACCTCGTGTCGGGGTGGAGCGACTTCTGAGCCGGATCGGCGTGGAACTCGGGCAGGCATCTGCCCGGTCGATTGCCTTCAAGGTCGCCCCGCGCCTGAATGCCGCCGGGCGCATCTCCGATCCGAGTCCGGCGCTCGACCTCCTCCTGGCGACCAACAAGATCGAAGCGGACCAGCTTGTCTCCAAGATCGAGCAGTTCAATGAACGCCGGAAGGTCGAAAGCCGCCGGATCGAGGAGCTGGCAGAGGCCCAGATCGCGGCGCGGCCCGAGCTCGCCGACTCAGCCTTGCTCGTCTGCTCCGGAGCTGGATGGCCGGCGGGGCTGCTCGGAGTCGTCGCGTCCAGGCTAGCCGAGCGTTACGGTCGCCCTGCCATCGTGCTGACCGATCACGACGGGGTCAGCAGCGGTTCCGCCCGGTCGGTGCAGGGGATTGACATAACAGACGCTCTGAGCGTCGCGGGTCCGATCGTCGAGCGATACGGCGGTCATAGCCAGGCGGCTGGCCTTTCCATCGCGACGGCAAATATCTCCACCTTGACGGAGCACCTCGGCGCGTGGATCGGAACGAAAGGGATAAAGGTACCGATCGTCCCGAGCATCAGGCTCGACGCCGAGCTACCCAAACGCCGTCTGAATCTCGACGCCGTCAACGTCTTGAACGAACTGGAACCCTTCGGCGAGGGGAACCCTCAACCGCTCTTTTTGATTCGGGACGTGGCGGTGCGCGACTACGCCACGATGGGGAATGATCGCAGCCACCTACGCATCACGGTTGACACCGGCGATGGCCTGGTCAAGATCGTGATGTGGGGGGCGGCGCACCGCTCCCGGGAATTGCTGTTCCAGCCGCGAATCGACGTTGCCGCGACCATCGATGCCGACCACTGGAACGGCAAAGTCCGCCTCCACGTCGAGGCCCGAGACTTTCGGCCAACACGAGCGGGATAGGCGGCGGGCGTCTCGTTGAGTGACAGTGCCTAATGCGTTCACCGAAAACCCTGACCGCCGCCGCCCCTAGCCTCGGAGAGGCTGTAACGTTGAGCCCGGGCCAACCTTGGGCCGTGAGCCCCGGGCGGCAGGGAGACGCAGCCAACCGTTCCGACGAACGCTGTGGTGCGACAGCTTGAGCCGGCAATTGCGGTGCGCGCTAGACCGTCACATCCACGCCGTCAGCCGCAGGCAGGATTAAATCGGTTGCCGCGTCTGCTGGAGCAGTCGGGTCAACCAGGAAGGCGGCGGCAAGCACTTCATCCATCGTGGCAACGAAGATGAACTCCATCTCCGCCACGACCGGCGCGGGGATCTTGTGCAGGTCCCGGCGATTCTCGGCCGGGGCTATCACCCGGCGGATGCCGTGGCGGTGAGCCGCCAGCGCCTTGTCCTTAAGCCCGCCGATGGCGAGCACGCGGCCCCGAAGCGTTATCTCCCCGGTCATCGCTGTGTCGCTGCGAACTGGTTGCCGCACAAGCGCCGATATGAGCGCGGTGGCCATCGTAATCCCCGCGCTCGGACCATCCTTTGGCGTGGCTCCCTCCGGCAAGTGGATGTGGAGGTCCAGCTTTTCCTGGAAGTCCGGCGAGATCCGAAGCTGCTCGGCCCGCGAGCGGGCATAGGACAACGCCGCCCGGGCCGATTCCTGCATCACGTCGCCGGCGCGCCCGGTGATCGTCAGGTGGCCACGGCCCGGGAGGTTCGCCACCTCCACCGGGATCAGCTCGCCTCCCGCGTCGGTCGTACCGAGTCCCATCGCAACCCCGATCAGGTTCTCGCCGACCTCGTGCTCTACGCCCCACTTGCGCGGCCCAAGGTATCGCTCGAGACGGGTTTCGGTCAAGATCGGCTTGCCATCGTCGGTTGTGCCGTCGGCTTCCACTCGGCCCGCGACCGTGTCGCGTGCGAGTTTCCGGCACAGGGTGGCGATTTCCCGGTCGAGCCCGCGGACGCCGGCCTCTCGGGTGTACTCGCGGACGATCCGGGGCCAGATGCCTTCCGGCACCACCAGATCGTCGGGGGCCAGACCGTGCGCCTTGAGTTGTTTCGGCAGCAGGTAGCGTTTGCCGATCTCGGTCTTTTCCGTTTCGGTGTAGCCGGATATTTCGATGATTTCCATCCGGTCGCGAAGCGGCTTGGGGATCTGATAAACGTTGTTGGCCGTCGTGATGAACAGCACCGTCGAGAGATCGTAGGGCACATCGAGAAAGTGATCGGTGAACGTGTTGTTTTGTTCGGGGTCGAGAACTTCCAGCATCGCCGCCGCCGGGTCACCACGATAGTCGGCGGCGAGCTTGTCGATTTCGTCGAGCAGAATGAGCGGGTTTATCGTGCCGGCGGTCTTCATAGCGCCAACGATCCGGCCGGGCATTGCGCCGATGTAGGTCCGACGATGGCCGCGAATATCGGCTTCGTCCCTGACACCGCCGAGGCTGACGCGCACGAAGTTGCGCCCCATCGCGGTCGCAATCGAGCGCCCCAGGCTGGTCTTACCAACACCGGGAGGTCCGGCGAGGCAGAGAATTTGTACGGCGTCCGCCTGGCCTGCCGAGACGGTCAGTTTGCGTACCGCGAGGTAATCGAGGATTCGTTCTTTGACGTTCTCGAGTCCGAAATGGTCGTTGTCGAGGATTTCTTCGGCGGTGCCCAGGTCAAGGCAGTCCTCTGTCCGCTCGTGCCAGGGAAGCGCCATCAGCGTTTCCATGTACGTGCGAACAACGGTGGCCTCCGCCGAGACGGCGGGCATCCGTTCCAGGCGCGCCAGTTCCTTGAGCACCTTTTCCCGAACGTCGTCCGGGAAGCCGCGTTCGTTGACGCGGGTGCGAAGGGTCTCGATTTCGTTGCCGTGCTCGCCGCCAAGTTCGTCATGGATGGCGCGAAGTTGTTCCCGGAGGAAGTATTCGCGCTGGTTCTTGTCTATCTGCTCGCGAACACGCGTCTTGATCTTCTGCTCGAGAAGGGCATTCTCGGTCTCGTTGGAAAGATGGACCGCAATCTCCTCCAATCGCTTGATTGGAGCTTGTTCCTCGAGCAGTCGCTGGCGGCGGCCAAGGGCAGTTGCTTCGCTCAGAAGTTGCGTTGCCAAGAGGTCCGCTAGATGGCCGGGTTCGCTGGCTTTGTTGGCCATCTCCAGAACATCCGAGGTTAGGCGGCCGGAGGTTTCCGAATACTTGGCGGCCAGTTCCTGGACGTGTCTGACAAAGGCGGACGCTTCCAAGTTGTCGTATTCGCCGTCGACGCGCTCGTCGACCGACACGGTGAAAAACGGGCGCGATGTGTCGAATTGGGCGATCTTGACCCGGCTGATGCCTTCGAGCACCACCTGGATCTGGCCGCTCTCCGGGCGCTCGATCTCGTTGATGCGCGCAAGTGTGCCAATCTCGAACAGATCTTCCGGCTTCGGGTCCTCGAGTTGCCCGTCCCGGTGCGCGGTGACCACGAGCTGGTGATCCCGGGTGAGCGCTTCCTCAACTGCCTGGATCGAGCGAGACCGCCCGACAAGAAGCGTGACGATGTTCCTGGGGAAGATCACGACGTTCTTCAGCGGCAAGAGCGGATACCTGGGCGCGTAGAGTTCGAAGCGACTCATTGTCAGTTGCCCCCGGTTCGAGATTCGAGAATTGGTCCATACGTGCGACGTCGACACCAAAGCCCACGGCAGTGCCCGCGCTGGGCGTGCCGGCGAGGTGGGGCACACTGCGTATGTCGAATGCCGGGATCATACCGCACGCTAAACAATCGTGGCTACCGATTCCGGCGGTTGTGAACGCCTCGGGTTTGCTCTCCCTAGCAGCAATAGGGTGCGTACGTTCGCGGGTATCATACTCTTTTTGCGGTCTCATGCGTGGAGACCGTGCGGTACCGGTCGGCGAGCCGTTGTGCGTAATCCGCTGTCCTCTTAGCCAACGCCGGAGATCCAATTGTCAAAACGTTCTCTGCGTTCGCCTGGGCAGCGTGCGAAAAATTGTGTGATCCAGTCAACACCGTGTCGTCGATGACGAGGGATTTGACGTGGAGAAAGTTGTTGGACTGCCCAGGTCGGTAGGGCGTGCTGGGCTTGCCGACCAGATTTCCGTACGAGATGACCGCTTGGACCGCCTGGATCTTCCAGCCAAGATCATCGCGCGCTCGCCACTGATTGAGCACGCCGGCCATCTGTGTGCCGTCGAAGACGCCGGTGATCTCGATCGTGCCCCGGGCAACGTGGTGCGAGAGGGCTCTGAGCAGGCGGCTGGACGTGAACAGCATCGAACATATGACGATCCGTGACCGCGCTCTCGCGACGCGTTGCGCGATCAACTCGTTGATCGCCTGCCCTTGTCCCGGCGAAAAATCGACATCGGTTGGCGCCGGTGCACCGTCGTAGACGAGGTCGTGGGGTGCGGTGGCAAACTTGCCGCCGGCTTCAACCCGGCCGCTCGACCACAGTTGATCGAAGTCGCGCTTATAGTCGCGCGCTATACCCGGCGAGGTGAGGATCACGACCATGTTCTCCATGCGGTGCATGGAGTCATCACTCATATTGAGCGACCCGGTCCACACCCGCCTGCCATCAACGATCACGTACTTGTGGTGCATCAGCGCGCGCAGCCCGGAGATGGCCCGAATCGACGCGTCAGGCAGGCCTAGCTCCTGTATGCGCTCATGAGTCGTAATCGGCACGGGCTCGAGGCCGCTACCTTCGACGTCTTTGGCGGTATACGGCTTGTCGCCGGCGTCATACACGGCGCGGATCTGGACCCCGGCCCTCGCGCGCACAGCCAGCGCATCGCGGAGGATCGTCGCCGGCCCATCGGTCAGCCGGCAGTCGTAGATCGCAATGTCGATGCTTCGCTCGGCTGTCTCGACAATTCCAGCGAGTTGCCCGGCGGTCTCTGCCGCGGATTGGCCATCCTCTTCGAGATAGATGGCCTCGAGCGAATCGTTTCCGGGATCATGTGCCATTCGTGTCCTCGATCGAATTCCCCGGGAAAGCAATGAGCCCAGGTTCTCGTTTGGTACACTCATTCGAGATTAGCGCTTTAAGCGGCTCCCTGAACGGGGTTCGGATGAGCGGAAGACGATATGCCAACAGTCATCGATCGAAAAGAGGCGTCGACAGCGACCGCCGATACCGAAGAGCTGTTGCGGTCCGATGCAGGCGATGTCAATGCGACATCGGTTCGTATGGAACGCTCCGGCGCCGACGCTATCCATGCTGAGCGGGTCACGATGGACCGCTCGGGTGCACGGTCGATAGAAGCCAAGTCAGCGCAGCTCGACCGCAGCGGTGTCATGCGCCTGTCGGCGGACAATGTCGTCGTCCACGCCGGTTCCGCTGCTATCGTGACCGCGAAGGAAGCCCGGGTTTCCAAGAGCCGAGTGATCTTACTGCGCTCCGATGCGACGAAACTCGAACCCGGTGCCAGGGTCTTGTTGCACATCGGCCGAACGGTTGACTCATCCCCGTCTTCGATCGCGAGCGGAACGGCGGCCGGGGCCGCCCTCGGCGCGCTTGCGTTGGCATTTGTGGCGGTGGTCGTGCGGACAGTCACTCGTAGCGGACGAAAGGCATCCTGAGTCCGTCACACGAACTGGCTGGCCTAACCGGCTGCGAAGAGTGAGGTTGTATGAGCGCATTCTCGGGGCTGGTGAAGTTTGGTCTCGGTGGAGCGGTTGGCGCCGCGATCGGAGGCGCTGCAGCCTATCTCTTCGCTCCCCAGAGCGGCAGTGAGCTGACAGGAAAGTTCCGGGCGCGGGTCGCCGAGGCAAAACTGGCCGGCACCGAAGCGAAGGCCCAAACCGAGCAGGCATTGATCAACCGCTTCCGGGCGCGGGTGAACGATCCCGGCGCTTTGACGGCTGCGGAGACGTCGGCCAGATCGGCGGTCACCAAGGCTGCGCAGGACGCCGCGGTAGCGGGCGCCCCCTCATAATTGGCGAGCTCGCTGGTGACGCATGCCAGCACCCGGTATGCTCCCAACCATGAACAATGAGCCACCGCCGTTCCGTGGCATGACCGTTGGGATCGTCGGCGCGGGCCAACTCGCGCGGATGACGTTGCCTGTCGCTGAGTCCTTAGGCATCGACATCATGCTACTTGCCGAGCGCGATGACGACAGCGCCGCCATGATCGGCAAGCACGTCGATCTCGGCTCGCCACAGTCCCTTGACGATCTGTGCCGGTTTGCGGCGGGCTGCGACGTCGTGACGTTCGATCATGAGCTGGTCAATGCCGATGCTCTGAGAACACTGCAAGATCAGGGTCATGTCATCCGGCCGTCGGCGGACGTCGTCGCGCTCGTCCAGGATAAGCAAGCCCAGCGCGAGTTGATGCGCTCGCTCGAACTGCCGATCCCTGCCTTTGACGTCATCAGCGACGCCGCCTCAATCGAGGCGTTCACGGCGGTCCATGGTTGGCCGGTCGTGGCAAAGGCGGTCCGGGGTGGTTACGACGGACGCGGCGTCTGGATTCTGCGCGACGGCGAGGAGGCCCGGACGCTCCTGGACACTGTGGGTGCGAGCACACCGCTGCTGGTCGAGGAGTGGATCCCGATCGATCGGGAAGTCGCCTCGATCGTCGCGCGACGGCCGAACGGTGAAATGGCTGTCTTTCCGCTTGTTGAGACTGTCCAAGTAGACGGTATTTGCCACGAATTGCGGGCACCAGCCGGCGAGAGTATCGAGATCGTCCAGGCCGCCCAAGCGATCGCTTGCGCGATCGCCGAGTCGATCCGACTCGAAGGGCTCATGGCAGTCGAACTATTCGTCTCTCGCGGCAGCTTGATCGTGAATGAGCTTGCGGCGCGGCCGCACAACTCGGGCCACTTCACCATCGAGGGAAGTCGAACGTCCCAATTTGCGCAGCACGTCCGGGCGGTCCTCGACCTCCCACTGGGCGATACTGGTCTCACCGCCCCGGCGGTAGCAACGGTGAACGTGCTTGGCGGACCTGAACCGGTAGATCCGCGTGCCAGATTGGCGGCCACACTTGGAGTTCCCGGGTGCACACCACATCTGTACGGTAAGGGGTACCGGCCGGGGCGAAAACTGGGGCACGTTACCGCGATCGGAACCGACCCGGACGAAACCATGGCGCGGGCCCGGCGTGCGGCGAGCTTGCTGGTGACAAACGAGGAGTAGGCCGGGGTGACAGAGCGATCGAGCATGCCGTTGGTCGGCGTGGCGATGGGAAGCGATTCTGATCTGCCCGTCATGCAGGCCGCGATCGACGCATTGGCTGAGTTTGCGATTCCCTACGAAGTCCGGATCCTCTCTGCCCACCGCACGCCGGACGCGATGATCGCCTACGCCCGCGCCGCTGCGGAGCGCGGACTCAAAGTGATCATTGCCGGAGCCGGAGGGGCTGCCCATCTCCCCGGGATGCTGGCGTCGGTCACGCCGTTGCCGGTGATCGGGGTGCCGGTGCCGATTACTCAGCTCAACGGACTGGATGCCCTGCTCTCGATCGTGCAGATGCCTGGGGGAATACCGGTCGCCACCGTCGCAATTGGCGGGGCCCGCAACGCCGGCCTGCTGGCGGCCAGGATCCTGGGAACCTGGGATTTGGACCTGCGTGAACAGATGACGGACTTTCAGGCGAAACTCGCAGACACGGTCCGGGCAAAAGACCGGACCGTGCAAGAACGATTCAATAAGGGTTGAGCTGAGACTAGTCGACTGCCGCGGAGATGAGCTCTCCGACCGGATACCGCGTCGTGATCACCGCGCCGTTGAGCGGTAGCGCCCGCTGAGCTCCTTCTGGGAGCGAGGCCTTCGCTGCCCCGACGAAGTCGCGGAAGAGCGGATGCGGCCGGGTCGGGCGACTGCGGAACTCCGGATGGAACTGGACGCCGACGAAGAATGGGTGGTCCTTCAGTTCCATGATCTCGGCCAGATGCCCGTCAGGCGAGACGCCGCTGACGATCAGGCCGGCGGCCTCGAGCTGCGGTCGATACGTGTTACTAACCTCGAATCGGTGGCGGTGGCGCTCGAAGACGCTTGGATCACCGTAGGCCCTGGCCGCGATTGTGGTCGGTTCCAACCGGCACGGCCACAGGCCGAGGCGCATAGTCCCGCCCATTTCCACACCGTGCTGTCCGGGCATCAAGTCGATGACGGGGTGCGGGGTGTCAGGGTCGATCTCTGATGAGTTGGCCCCATCGAGGCCGCAGAGATCTCGGGCGACTTCAATGACGGCCATGTGCAGACCGTAGCAGATGCCGAAGAAGGGGATTCCGTGCTCCCGGGCGAACCGAGCTGCGGCGATCTTGCCTTCGGTGCCCCGGGGTCCGAAACCGGGCCCGACGAGGACACCTGACACCCGGCGCAGGGCCCGCTCAAGGTCTTCCGTCGAAGTCGTTTCGGAGTTGATCCACTCGATATCGACATTGACGTCTTCGGCCAGTCCGGCATGGGCGAGCGACTCGGCAATGCTCATGTAGGAATCGTGCAAGTCGACGTATTTGCCGACGAGTGCGATCTTCACCGAACCGCGCGGGCGCTTGATCCGCTCGACCAGGGATCGCCATTCGGACAGGTCGGGCTCGCGCTGGGACAAGCCGAAGTAGTGGGCGATATAGCCGCCGAGTCCGGACTCTTCCAGCATCAGCGGCACTTCGTAGATCGTCTCTGCCGTCGGCATGGGAATGACAGCCTCCGGCTCGACGTCGCAGAAGAGGGCGATTTTTTCCTTGACCTCATCGGGGATCTCGCGGTCCGCCCGGCAGACGATCACGTCCGGTTGGATGCCCATCGATCGCAGCTCGCGCACGCTCTGCTGGGTCGGCTTGGTTTTCATCTCGCCGGTGCTGCCGATCTCGGGAAGCAACGTGACGTGGATGTAGAGCGCATTCTGGCGGCCAACGTCGCGCCGCATCTGCCGGATCGCCTCGATGAAGGCCTGGCCTTCGATGTCCCCGACGGTGCCGCCAACCTCGACGATGACCACGTCCGACTCGTGTTGCCGAGATGCCAGCTTAATCCGGGTCTTGATCTCGTTGGTGATGTGAGGGATGACCTGGATCGTACCGCCGAGGTAGTCGCCCCGGCGTTCCTTGGCGATCACCGCCGAGTAGACCTGGCCGGTGGTCACGTTCGACGCCCGGGAGAGATTTTCGTCGGTGAAACGTTCGTAATGGCCGAGGTCGAGGTCGGTCTCGGCGCCATCGTCGGTGACGAAGACCTCGCCGTGCTGGTACGGCGACATCGTGCCCGGATCGACATTGAGGTACGGGTCGAGCTTCATGATCGAGACGCTGGCGCCGCGGCTCTTGATCAGGCGGCCAATCGACGCCGTCGTGATGCCCTTACCAACCGATGAGGCAACCCCGCCCGTCACGAAGATGTACTTCGGCATGTCCGTCTCCCCGGGATTTGCGCCGTCAGTCGAGCCGCCGTCTACCGTCAGAATCGTGTCGATTGCGTCCTTGTCCATCGTGCTATCTGCGGGCGGCGTCTGCCTCCGGCCGCAGAACGACCAGACGCATGACCTCTGTCAGTTCTGACGCGCGGAGCGTGAGTTTGTCTTCTGCTTCAGGCATCGGCACGCCCAGGTGCTTGCAAAAGTCCTCGACCGTGCCCAGCGACTTGTCGCCGATATCGGTCTGGTACTGCATCGGGATGACGAGCTTGGGCTCCAGCGCGGTGGCGACCTCAGCCGCGACCACCGGGCTGATCACGTCGCCCCCTCCGGCCGGGACCAGGAGGATATCGACATTGCTCAGGGCTTCGGCCTGCTCCTCGGTCAGGGTGTGGCCGAGATCGCCAAGGTGGCAAATCCGCATCCCCTCGACCTCGATGATGTAGACCGTGTTGTACCCACGGAGCTTGCCCCGTTCATCGTCGTGGTAGGTGCGGATCCCGGTGATGAAGATGTCGTGCATCTCGTATTCGCCGGGGCCACGCACGGATTGGTACTCGGACTTGATCAGGCCAAGATTGGCGTGACCTTTGTGCTCATGGGAGATGGTGACAACATCGGCGGTCTGCTTGGCCGCCGCGTAGCCGGTCGAGCGGTCGACCGGGTCGGTGAGGACCGTCGCCTCTCGGGCGCGGATTCGAAAGCAATTGTGTCCTAGCCAACGAAACTCAGCCATTGCCTACCCTTGCCCACCAAAGAACAGCGTCGAGGCAACGATCGAGCCTCGACGCACGCAAGAAATCGCGCTAGGTCGCAGTTCCCCTCAAACCGGCTCGCAGTTGATGTGAGCGCGGGTCGCGGGGGCGAGCTTCCAGAGCTACGAAAAGACGATCGTTAGTGTGGGGACTAGCAGGCGCCGGGAAAAACGAATGACCGCGAACGATCCTTACGGCCTCTCTCAGTGTACCACGGGAAATCGAGTCGTCCAAGTCATAATGCGAACACGTGTGCGCGTGTACGGCCACCAACGATTTCAGCCGGGATCACCTTCTTCAGCGTTGTCATCGTCGAACTCGGCCTCGCCAAAGACTCGTTGCAGCACCGGCCCGATCACGTCGAAGCCGTACCCGCGTCTGCCAAGGAATCCGGCCAGCCGTCGGCGGGCCACCTGAGGATCGAGACTCGAGTAGGAGCGCATTTTGCCGCTTGCAAGGTCGAGTGCCGCGGCGAACTCGTCCGGCTCCGCGGCGTCGATCGCCGACCGGGCGATTTCGCGGTCGACTCCCTTGTGTCGAAGTTCCTGTTCGAGCAGTCTTCGACCCCTGGGACGGTTCGCTTCGCGGTTCTCTACCCAGTAGCGGGCGAAGTCGGCGTCGTCGAGGTAGCGCCAGCCTTCGAGCCGGGTCAGCGCCTCGTCCACCGCCGGCTCGGCGAATCCCTTTTGCTTCAGCCGGGTGCGAACCTCCTGGCTCGACCGCGGCCGGCGGGCGAGCAGGTTCAACGCCGCCCCGGTCGCTCGCCCGACCTCGTCCTTGGCGACCAAGGCTTCGACCTGGCTGGTGTCAATTTCCTCGCCGATTCGCACGCCCTCTGACAGGGCAACTTCCAGTGAGATCCCGAATGAGAATTTCCCGTCGATGAAGACGCTGACCCGCTCGGGATCACGAACCTGGGACTTCATGTCGGTGACCGTGCCGCCCTCGAGTGTCGGCGGAGGGAGGGAGCCCTCATCTGGTTTTCGTCGCCGGTTGAACACGGCTTTTCCTTGCGAGTCCGAAACCCGGATCGTGGCCCCTAATCGGCGGGCCCCAAGCCCCATTCCACCCGTAGGGTTCCCGCCAGCTCACGCAATTCGGCAAGCACTTCAGGTTGAATTGGGATACCCAGCCTGGCGGACGTTTCCTCCGCCGCCAGTTCCGGATCACCGGGAAGGAGCACCGCCTGCTCTGGACCGTCGCCGCGCTGGACAGGAGGGGTGAGGCGCAATTGGACTGCCATGTCATCGAGCGCGGCGTAGAACTCCTCGGGATCGCGGAATGCGTCGATGCGCCACGCCATAAAGACGTGTCCAATTCCGGCCGCAATATCGTCGCCACGGGAGCCTGAGATCTTGACACTCCAGGACGCACCCGACAAGGGACCACAGGGGACATCGACCATCGTTGCAAGGGCATATCCCTTGTGACCGCCAGAAAGCCGCTTCCCACCGAGCGGTGTCAGATAGCGCGCGGCGTGCGGGTCCGTGGTCGGTAGCGTATCTTCGTCCAGCGCCCAGCCTTCCGGGATCGCGGCATTCGCCCGGCGAGCAACCTCGATCTTGCCCCAGGCGACGGTACTGGTGGCCAGATCGATGACGAGCGGTGGCGTGCCGAGGTCTGGTCCACGGGGAACCGCAAAGGCGATGGGATTTGTGCCGAGCATCGCCACCCGGCCATTGGTCGGCACAACGAGTGGAGAGGCATTGGTCATGGCCATCCCGCCCAGGCCACGAAGGGCCGCCATTTTGGCGTAGGCGCCGGCGATGCCGAAGTGATTGCTGGCGCGAACCGTCGCGAGGCAAAGCCCGGACATCTCAGCCTTGGCGATACACCGTTCCATCGCCTCGGGTGCCAGGGCAAGGGCAAAGCCGTTGTGAGCGTCGAGCGCCAGCGTGGAGGCCGACTCGCGAATGATCTCCAGGGTTGCGTCTGTATTGACCAAGCCGCGCCGGAACCGGCTGGCGTAATAGGGAAGGCGGGCGATTCCATGGGATTCGACGCCGCGCGTGTCGGCAATCAGCAAAATGGTCGCCGCGGTCGTGGCCGACTGGCGGGGCAGCCCGAGTTTCGACAGGACATCGGCAACAAATGCGACCACCTTGTCGAGCGGAAATCGCGAGATGAGTCCAGACCTCTCGGGAGGAGACGAAATCGGGTCCATCTTTGCGTCGGTCTGCACCACACACTCCGATCCCGCGTGCATCTCAACAACTGGACGCAACTGAACTCGGCTCAACGCTGTCGCATGGTACCGGATGCTTCGTCACGAGGATTCCTCATGAGGCGAAACGCCTAGTTAGGGCAACCGAGTCGGTACTAGCGCGGGGCGCCAATGGTCATAGGGACCCGCAATTTCTGTATCTTTCGCTACAATCATGGCGTGACATTCCTGGGACCGTTCGGGTGGATTTGTGCCCGGCCCGCAAAGTTTGCCGCTCATGCCAGGGCGGAGGGGCCGGAGCCGCGAAAAGGGTAATCTCCAGATCCTCCCATTCCGTCGTTCGAGGCTGGGCTACCTGCGGATAATCCGCTGGATACGGGATGAGCGATCACGTCCGAAAATGTGACTGATAGTCATGGTTTCATAGGCATTTTGCCCGAATGCATTTTCGGAATCATGTTGTTGCCCGATTGCACCTCCACTGAGTACAGTGTTCTCACTCTACGGCGTGAGTTGATCAGGTTGGCAGCTCCGCCCTCGAGATCCCCGTACAAGTCATAACCCCGCGAGATCCAGGGGGCTGGGCCGATGGCACGTTCGGCAGGAGTGGAGGGACTCCACGTCCGGCGCGGCGGCTTTGCCGTTGTTCGGCGTGGGTTGGTCGTCGCGGTGGTGCTGGCACTGCTCGGCGTGGGGTGGCTGGCCCCACGAGCAGCTGCGGCGTCCGGTGAGGCGATCGTTGCGACCGATGTGTTGAACGTCCGTGCTGAGCCGTGGCTCGGCGCCGAGATTCTCAATCAGGTCGTTTGGGGGGAATCGGTTTGGATTCTGGAGGGACCGACCGAAGGTAATTGGTACTACGTCAGCTATTGGGGTGACTTCAAAGGTTGGATCTTCGGCGACTACCTGAGCATCGGCGGCGTCGGCGGCTTTGCCGTTGAAGCCCCGATGAGTGGCGACGCCGGCCTCAGCATCGCAGCCTGGGTTAGGGCTGACGCGCTCAATGTTCGGTCCGCACCGTCGCAAAGCTCCGACGCGATCGATCAAGTCGGGTCGGGTGACGCAATCACCGTCATCGGAGACGAGAAAAACGGCTACGTCCCCATCAGCCACTGGAGTGGCAACGCCTGGGTCCTCGCGTCCAGCATCGCCTACGACGGACCGGCCGAGGCTGAACGTTGGATCGATATCGACCGGAGCTCTTCGATGGTAACGCTGTACGAAGGCGACCTCGCGATAGCGTCCTACTGGTCTGCCCAGGGCCGCGATCAGAGCGACGACGGCTTCTATGCGACCGCGAACGGCACCTACTACGTCTACTCAAAAGAACAAAGTTTGACCTGGACCGATTGGGGCCAGGTGTATATCACCGATTGGGTCGGATTCGACCCGTACCGTCACAACGGTTTCCACTCGTACTCCAAGGATGAGAACGGCAACATCATGGAGAACGGGTCGGCTCCCACCGGTGGATGTGTCGCACTTGGGCCCGGAGCATCTAGTGCGGTCTTTGACTTCGCCCGGCTCGGCACCCGCGTCGAAGTCCACTGGTAAGCGCGCACGACCGGATAGTCAAAGAGGGGGCGGCGCAATTGCGCCGCCCCCTCTTTGCGTTCCAGCGTGAATAGCCGGCTATTTCGTTTGGGTAGCCTTCCATACTTTGTCGACGATAGCGCGAGTCTGGCTTGGCGCGTTCGCGTCGACGATCGGCAGGTTGTCCTTGCGGAGTTCCTCGAGGACCACATCCTGGATGATGTGGTTGATCTCCTGAACGGCAGCCGCGTGGCCCGTCAGGCACTTCTCCGCCAGCTTGGCCGTGGCTGAGTCGCCGAGGGCCGTGGATGTGGTGTGCAGCATCGTGTGACCGATTGCCGCGAGGTTGAAGGCGGTGTAGTCGTCGCGCAGCGCCTTCGATAGGCTCTCGGCGCGGACCTTGTCGATGAGGCCGGCGGCCTTGCCCAGAATCGTGGACCCGACCTTCACCACCGGGTTGCCGGCCGTGGATCCGATCTCGGCCTGACGCGCCTTCAGCGCTTCACGGTTGTCCCTCACCATATCGTGGAACCGCTGGACCGCCGGCTTAGCTGTCGGACTGTCGCTCGCGAGCGACAACTGCCGGTCAAGCGATTCTTCGATGTGGCTCTCGAGGGAAACCATGTCGCCGAGCCAATCGGCAATCGCCTTTCCTCCGGCATCCATCGGGGTGTCCGAAGTCGTTTGAGCTTCACTTGTGGACATCGCTCATCTCCTTTGCGTCGCTGCTTGTTCCAGCGTCGAACCAGACTCGGTCCTCCAACTTTGTACGCAAGGGTCGTTCCACGATCGATTGGGTTCCGATATTGCCGGAAAGGTAAATGAGCTTTGAGAATACCTACGCTACAGAAGGGAGAAACCTAAACTGCTCCGTCACGTCTGATTTGCGATCCTGTAGGGGCAGGGCTTGCCCTGCCCGGCTGCCCACCACGATCCGCCGCGACCGGCGAGCGGGCAGGGCTTGCCCTGCCCCTACCAAAGCGGTGCACCTGCGGATCACGGTTGAAAGGCCATTAGAGTCATCGCAAGCCTTGTCTACCGCACCGAGCGGCGCTACCCCGCCTCCACGGGCACGCCCGTGTCTCAGCCCGGGAGCTTGAGTCCAATCGCGGCGGGCGACGATGAGACGCGGCCATCAGTCCCCACGAATCCAACTAAGAGCGCCTATCACAACCGTCGGGCGCCGCGCCGTTCGGCCCGGTCCCGGAGGGACGTCGTCGGTTCAGCGCCAGGTTGCAACCTGGCGCCCGCCGCCGACTTAGCCCGTTTGGGAATTGGTTACCGGGGCGAACTCATCGCGCTCGGGGTGGGCGAAGTGGAGGCGCCGTCGCAGCCGCACCGTGATGATCCCGGCACGAGGGGCAAAGAGGTAAACCAGTAAGAATGCGCCCGTTGCCACCAGCACGACGCTCGCGCCGGAGGCATATCCCCAGTAGTAGGACAGGTACAGTCCCACGATTCCGGATGCCGCTCCTAAAGTGGCAGCTAACGCGGTCATGACCGCCAGTTGATCGGTCAACAGGCGAGCTGTGGCAGCAGGCGTCACCAGCATCGCGAGAACGAGCACATTCCCGACGGTCTGAAGTGAGACCACGATCGCCATCGATAGCAACAGCAGGAAAAGCTGATCGTAGTGCCACAGCCGGAGGCCGCTGGCCTGGGCAAAGGTGCGATCAAAGGCGACGGTGACGAGCTCTCGCCGGAAGAAGTACATCGTGGCGAGGACGGCCACCCCGACGAGTCCAGTCAAGAGCAGGTCGTCGCGGGTAACTCCCAGGATTGTGCCGAGCAAGAAGGCGTTGAGGTCGCGCGCGTAAGCATCCTGGGTCGAAATCAAGACGATGCCCAGGGCAAACGCGCCGGCGAAGAGCACGCCTATGGCCGTGTCGTTGGTGATCCTCCCCCCCTGCGAGATCGCCCCGATGATCGTGGAAACGATCACCGCAGCGACCAGTGCACCCAGGAGAAAGTTCCCGCCGAAAATAAAGGCGATAACCACGCCCGGAAAGATCGCGTGGGCGAGTGCGTCGCCCATAAAGGCCAGCCCGCGCAGAATCACGAAGGTGCCGGTCACCCCGCAGATGATGCCGACCATCGTGATCGCGATGAAGGCGTGTAGCATAAATTGACGGCTCCAGGGATCCGTCAACCATTCAATCACCGATTCCGGACTCATCGGGCATCCTGAAAGTCGACGGCTCTGGAGGCCGCGGCAACCGGCAACTCCGCCGCGGAATGGGCGGGCATAAGCACCGCCTGGCCGCCGAACGTTGCCCGGAGGTTGGCCTCGGTCAACACCTCCGATGGCGGACCCATCGCGATCGCCCGCCGGTTGACCAGCAGGATCTGATCGGAGACCTGAGCGGCCTGGGCAAGGTCATGAGTCGCGAACAGGATTGTCATGCCCCGGGCGCGGAAGTCTCGGAACAGGCCGAGCAACAACTCTTGAGTCGGGGCATCAACGCCGCCGAACGGCTCGTCCAGCAGCATGAGATCGCCGCCCTGGAGAATCGCTCGAGCCAGAAAGGCGCGCTGTTGCTGGCCTCCGGAAAGTGTGCCGATCTGGACAGGCGCCAAATCGGCGATACCGACGTGGTCAAGGGCGTGAAGGGCTGCCTGCCGGTCGACAGCAGGCCGTGGCCGCCAGCGTGGTTGTTTCCGGAACCGGCCCATCATGGCAACATCGAGCACGCTGACCGGAAACGTCCAGTCCACTCCGGCCCGCTGAGGTACGTAGACAACAGACGGATCGGGGGAGCCAATCTTACTCCCGCGCAGCTTGGCGATGCCGTGCGATGGCGGCAGGATTCCGGCGATCACACGCAGGATGGTGCTCTTGCCCGCGCCGTTCGGCCCAACCAGACTAACGATCTCCGCCGGGCGAATGGTCGCGCAAATGTCCTCAATTGCGGAACGCTGCCCGAAGTGGACGGAGAGGTCGATCAGTTCCAGGAGCGCTGGCTCGCCGGTGGACGTCGATGACGAGTTCATGGCCGTGGGCCTGGAACCTTTCGAGTAGGTAACCGAGAAGCAGGGAGTGCCGCAGCCAGATGGTGGTGTGCACCGGCTTGCGGAGACTAGCAATATTGAGACGTTGTGTCAATAAAAGGGGATGACGATCGCACGCGACTGGCCGTCTATACGCCGCGTAAATCGACTACGCCGATTGATGTCCGGGCAAATCCGGGCGCTGGCATGAAGGGCAGACGCCGAACACTTCGAGTAAATGTCCACTGATGGCGAAGTCGGTGTCCCGCCGGAGGTCATTTACCAGCTGATCGACGGGGCAAGCGGTGAAGGCAACGGTCGAGCCGCAACCGGAGCACACCAGGTGGTGACGATGCCCCGGTGAGCCGACGACGTAGGCTGGGTGTCCGCCGGGCTGAAGGATCCGGGTGAGGACATCGATCGAGGCCAGGATCTCGAGCGTTCGATAGACCGTCGCACGCCCCAACGACGAATCGGCCGCACGGACATCCGCGACCAGCTGCTCGGCGGTAAACGGCCGGTCGTGCTGGAGAACCGACCCGATCACCGTCAGCCGCGGGGATGTCGAGCGATAGCCATGGCGGGACATCGCTTCGATGACTTGCGCCGCTGTCGGATTCTCCTGCTGGCCGAAACCTGAATGATTATTCACGTGACGAAGGGTATCACATCAACTCACCGGTTTCGGAGTCGCACGGCGGGGCCTGTTTCCCGGTTCGCGTGCGACAATGGGCCGTCGACAGAGCGCTACCGGCTGGCGCGGCGAAACCATGAATGGGACCTGAGGCAGCACTACCTATGAAGGTTCGGAACGCTCGATCTAGCGAGATCACGGGATCGCATCCACGACCCGGGCTCAAGAAGTTGGTTGCCGCGGCGGCGCTGGTCCTGATCGCAGCGCTGCTCGGTGGCTTGCTTGCAGCCGGTGGCGCCGTCGCACAATCGTCGAAGTCGGTCGAGTGGGCGCGGTTTGACGTGACGATCGACGTGCGCCCTAACGGCGCCTTCCACGTCACGGAGGAGCAGACGGTCGACTTCCGTGGCGGGCCGTTCCGGACCGGCTTCGCGGTCATCCCGCTCACCAGGATCGATAGCATCGGCGGCGTCCACATTAGCGTGGAGGAAGACGGCGGGCTCACCCCGCTCACGCTGGTAGATGAAGACGACTACGAGGCCGAGCCCGGCACGTATACCTACGAGATTACCAGCACCGATGTCCGGATCGACTACGCGTTCCCACCGGTGACCAACGCAGAGCGCCTCATTGTCATCGAATACGACGTTGCGGGCGCACTGCGGGTTTACCCGAACGAAGATCCCCCGAACCAGCAGATCCGCTGGACCGCGATCGACAGCAGTGTGACGGAGGTCGCGCCGGTACGGGAGTCAACCGTCACCGTCAACCTGCCGACGGCGGTCGATCTGGCCCAGGTGGTCATCGGCGGCGACTTCGAGGGCGACGCGACTGAATTCTCGAGCGACGGGCAGACCTTCGCCTTCACCGCCTCCGACATCGAAGATGGCGATGATCTCGTCGTCGGCATGCAATTCCCGCCGGTGGCGAACGCGACCGCGCCAACCTGGCAAGAGCGTGATGATGCCCAGCGGCAGAAGGAAGAGGAGAACGAGGAGCGGTCGGCACTCTTCAACTTGATGTTCCTCGGCGTCGGGCTTCTGCTCGCCGTTGCCGGTGGGATTGGGGTCTACGGGCTCTGGTACGCAAAAGGCCGCGATCCGCACACGGGACTGGTGGCGGAGTTTCTGCCAAGCCCGCCAGATGACCTTGCCCCCGGAGCGGCGGGAGCATTGCTCGATGAAGAGGTCAACGAGCGCGACATCGTCGCGACGCTGCTCGACTTGGGCCACAACGGCGCCGTCTCGATCCAGGAGATCGATTCGCCCGGGGTCCTCGGGATCGGCAGTCAGACCGACTTCCGGCTGACGCTCAACGATCAGAGCAAAGTCACGCGCGAGCTTGACCGAGATCTGCTCAAGGTCTTTTTTGGTGAGGATCCTCAAAACGGCGCGACGAAGACCCTCAGTGAAGTCCGCCCGCGGTTCGATGCCTACCGGGACACGCTGGCCGATGACTTGTACGGGGAACTCGTATCGCGGGGCTATTTCACCGGATCCCCGAAGAGCACGCGCGAGCGTTGGGGCAAGATCGGCAAGCGCCTGCTCATCGCATCGATCATCGCCGGCGTGGCGCTGCTAATCGGGTTTGCCGGCGATGCCCCTCTGGTGCTCCTACCGATCGCCGCGCTGATCGTCCTGTCGATCGTGATGATACGCCTGAGCCGGGCGATGCCGCGCAAGACGCCGGAGGGAGCAGAAGCGGCGGCGAAGTGGCAGGCGTTCCGGCGGTACCTGGACGATATCGAAAAGTATGAGCAGCTCGACGAGTCGAAAGCGATCTTCGAGCGACACCTTCCCTACGCCGTCGCATTTGGGCAAGCAGAGTCCTGGGTTGGAAAATTCGAGCGAGTCAGCGCCCCAACGCCTGATTGGTTCGAAGGCATTCCCGGCGGTAGTTTCGGCGGCGAGATCTTCGACATGGGGCCGCGCGGCGGGCAACTTGGGCGTCGGCGCGGTCGCACCGTGTGGGGTGGCGGCACGATTGGTGGTGGGTTCGGAGGGAGTTCCTGGGATCGAGGAGATTCCGGCGGCGGTGGATTCGACATGCCGGATGTCGATATGCCCGATCTCCAAGATGTCAGTGACAGAGCGGGTAAGGGCCTCCAGAGTTCGAGCGGCAGCTTGATGAGCCTCCTCAACGTCGCTGGTGCGGTCTTCGGCGCGATGGCCGCCGGCGGCGGTCGCGGTCGAGGCGGCGGTGGCGGCTTTGGTGGATTCTCCGGCGGCGGCGGATCGGGAGGATCGTCGGGTGGTGGATCGCGCGGATTCGGATAGCCATCCTCCCGGCCCCCCGGCCGACACCTATGTGCTCGGAATCCCTGTTCGGGTCGGCCCTGCCGGGGTCGCCGAAGCCGAAATCCGCGAATTCCTCGAAGACCCATGGGACGGCAGATGCCGCCATGTAGCGACGGTCAATCCTGAATACATCATGGCCGCGCGCTCCGATCCGGCGTTCGCCGCGGCGCTTCGCGTTGCCGATCTCAACACGGTCGACGGAATCGGCGTCCTCCTGGCCGCGAAGCTGAATCGCGCGATTGAAGGGCCGGCCCAACGGTTGCGTGGCGTCCATCTCGTCGAGTCCCTCACCCGCACGAGCGCCACCGATCACGCGCCCGTCTTCTTTCTCGGCGCCGGACCAGGTGTGGCGGATGCGGCGGTTGATGTCCTCCGCAGGCGGTGGCCGGATGCCATGATCGCGGGCTCTTGGTCCGGAGGACGACCGGATCCCGTCGATGATGCCGAAGCACTCGAGCGAATAGCCGCGACGGGTGCCAGGACCTTGTTCGTCGCCTATGGCGCCACCGGGCAGGTGGCGTTCATCGAGCGGAATCGGGAGCAACTCGCGCAGGCAGGCATCCGGCTGGCGATTGGCATCGGCGGTTCACTGGATATGATTTCTGGCTTGACCCCACGGGCCCCAATGTTTGTCCAGCGGATCGGCCTGGAATGGTTGTTCCGTTTGGCCATCGAGCCGTGGCGGTGGCGGCGGCAGTTGGTCCTGCCCCAATTTGCCGCCCTCGTTGTGTGGCACCGATTCACCGGCAAGACATAACGACGCCCTAGGGTCTGGTATCCCATCGTAGCGGCGATTATGCTTCGCACGCGATACGACACATGTCGATGCAGCTCCGCCAGGTTAGCACCGGCGGGCATGCCGGATGGCCGGCTTCCAGCGATTGCCTGATTGCGCGGATGGAGCGTAGTAGCGGTGTCCGACGACCGACTGGACGCGATTGTGGTCGGGGCCGGGCCGGCCGGCGTGACGGTAGCCCGCGAGCTGGCCAACGCTGGCCTAGCGCCGGTTGTCCTCGAACGCGGAGCATTCCCGGGTTCGAAGAACGTCTGGGGCGGAATTCTCTACCGGCATCCTACCGAGGAGCTGATCCCCGGCTTCGAGGAATCGGCCCCGCTCGAACGGCCGATCATCGAACAGCGCTACCTGATGCTGACAGAGGATGCTCTGCTCGGAGCGACCTACCGGTCGATGCGGTTTGCCCAGCCCCCGTATAACGCCTACTCGGTGCTGCGATCGCCGTTTGACCGGTGGCATGCCGAGTCCGCCGAAGCAGCCGGGGCCGAGATCTACTCCGAGTTCACGGTCACGGATCTCTTGTGGGAAGACGGGCGTGTGGTTGGCGTGACGACCGGTGAGCCCGACGGCGAACTGTGGGCAAACGTCGTCGTCCTTGCCGACGGCGCGAACTCCCTCCTCGCTCAGAAGGTTGGCTTGCATCAAGAGTGGGATCCCATTGATCAGGCGTTGGTCGCCAAGGAACTCATTCAGCTGCCGTCATCGGTGATCGAGGACCGGTTCAACCTGCCGCAGGGCATGGGCACCGCTCTCGAGATCTTCGGCGAATCGACCTGGGGCCTCCTCGGCTACGGTTTTATCTATACCAACAAGGATTCCCTTTCGGTCGGAACAGGCGCGTTGTTGACGGACCTGATCGCCACCGGCCGCAACGTCAACGACATGCTGGACAGGTTCAAACGTCACCCGGCGATTGTGCCGCTGCTCCAGGGCGGCGAGACGATCGAATACGCGGCCCACCTTATCCCCGAAGGCGGTTTCAATCGCTTGCCCCAAATCTATGCCGATGGCGTCGTGGTGGTGGGTGATTCCGCCGGCTTTGTGAATCCGCTCAATCGCGAAGGCGTTAACCTGGCGATGCTCTCCGGAAAGCTGGCCGCGCAGGCGATCGTCGAAGCGGCCGCCCGGGCGGACTTTTCGGCTGCGTCGCTCTCGCGGTACCGGGAGTTGGTCGACGACAGCGTGATCATGGAAGATCTGTACAAAATCCGTAATGTCACGCCATTCGCCCACGAACGTCCGCACCTGTTTCGCGACTACCCGGAACTGGCGTCCTCGATCGCCCGCGAATACCTGACCGTCGATGGGTCTTCGAAGAAAGAGAAGCAGCGCAAAATAGCGAATATCGTCCGGGCTGTGCCTAAGCGCCGGCTTCTCGGCGATATTGTCGGGGCCGTGAAATCTTTGACCTAAGAGCGCCTAACGAAACCGTTCGGCCTGCGGGCCGACCCGGGACTGAAGTCCCGGGCTAAACCGACGAAGTCCCTCCGGGACTGAGAACGAACCCGGCGGCAACGGCGGGTTGTGATAGGCGCTCTAAGTGGAATCTAGATGGTGAGGCCAATGACCGAACGGGACAGTTTGCTCAACGAACGCTGTGTTGCGTGTCGCCGCGACTCCCCTCGGGTTACCGAGCAGGAGGCAGAGGCGCTAGGAAATCTGATACCAGACTGGCGCACGGTCGAGGTCGATCGGGTGCCACGTCTGGAGCGGACGTTCAAGACGAAAACCTATCCTCAGGCGCTTGAGATTACCCAGCGAGTTGGTGAGCTTGCCGAGTTGGAAGGGCACCACCCGGTGATCTTGACCGAGGCCCGGCGCGTAACGGTGACATGGTGGACGCATGCGATCCGCTGGCTACACCGGAACGACTTCATCATGGCGGTGAAGACCGATGAGATCGCGACCAGGGTCCTTGGCGCCACGGCGAGCAGTCCTGGAGCTGAAGGCGAATCGCTCAAAAATCTGTAGTGCCGTAGGCAAATAAAGCGTCAAAAATCACGATGCGAGAAGGAGTAACGGCGTGAGGAAGCATTTTGTCTGGGCAATAGTGGCGATCACGGTGCTGACTCCCCTGTTCGCCCAGGCCGAGCTGGTGGTCGCCCAGGACGGCGTTGAGGGATCCACCTACTCCAGCCCCACGTACGACTGGTCGATCTCCTGGGGTGACGAGTGGGAGGTTGTCGACTCGCAGTCGCAAGGCGGCTTCGACTACCTCGAACTTACCGACCAGTTGAGCTACGTCTACTTTGAAGCGTATGAGGAGTTCGGCGGCAACGCTCGGGAGTGCGTGGCCGACGAAGAGAGCGATCTGGCGGATCAAGACGGAATCTCTGACATCAAGATCGGCACCGATGTCGGGGGGGATCCCTTGACTGGTGGCGATGAGACAAACGCATTTGCCGTCTACACCATGTCGTTCACCGACAGCGACGGCATCCAGACCGATCTGGTTGAATACAGCGAGTGCTGGACCCTTGTTGAAGATGCGGCGGTCCTCGAGATTTCCCAGATCACCGTTCGCGATGCCTACAACGACGCCGCGCCGGTCGTTCAAGATCTTCTCCTGGGTGTAACCCTGCCCGGCGAAGAGCCTGTCGAGCCGGAGAGCACTACCGGCGACGACGGTGACGAAGAAGAGGATGAGCCGGAAGCCCTGTCGCCGAGTGAGGTCAAGGCCGCTGCTGAGGCGTCGGCCGAGGACGTTGTCGTGTCTTCTACGCGGAGGCGTTTGAGGACGAGGACCTCTTCTACGTGGCGCCGTTCACGGAAGTGATCGAGGGCGAGGCGCAAGCTCCCTGTTCCGAAGGCGCCATCCACCCCGGCGTTGGCTCCTTCTACTGCGGTCTCAACCAGACGATCTATTTCGATCTGGAGCTTGAAGTCCGCGACGCCGAGACCGGTGGTATCGCGTCTCCGTACTACACCCTCGGCCACGAGGCGGGACAT
Source organism: uncultured Chloroflexia bacterium (assembly GCA_963724285.1). GTDB lineage: Bacteria > Chloroflexota > Chloroflexia > Thermomicrobiales > UBA6265 > CAVRUD01. The sequence continues at coordinate 195,616 of CAVRUD010000029.1, forward strand.
GATGTCCAGATGCAACTCGGAATCATCATGAGCGACACCCTCTCGGTGGAGAAGGAACTGGAAGCCGACTGCATGGCGGGCGCCTTTCTGGCCTGGGAGATCGAAGAGGGCAACATCACCGAGGACGATTTCTTCGTGCTTCTTGATCTGGTCAACAACCTGGGAGATCCGGAAGGCACCTCCGCTTCCCACCCGAATGCCCACGGGATGGGCTCACAGCGCGTCGCCATGGTTCTTCGCGGGTATTACAACGGCATCGGGTCCTGCGGCACGTTCTAGCGCCTGACCGGCCGATCCGGTCGCCGGAAAACACCCAGAAAATCTTACGCGTCGGCATCCGATAGGGAAGACCCTGGGAAGATTCCCCGGCTATAACCTAAGCGACGAACGAAGTTCCGATCCGGGCAGGGACGCCGCCAACGCGAGGCGTCCATCCCCGGGTGGAATCCCTGGGGGACGAACATGTATCGCCGGAGCCGGCAGCTACTCTTCGTGACGCTCATCGTGCTTGGTCTAGCCCAGACCAGCCTCCGATTCTCGACCGGCGTTTCGGCTCAGGTCGAAGATAACACCTACACGAATCCGACCTTTGGCTGGTCCGTCTCCTGGGACCCTGATGAATGGACGGTCAGCGACGAGCAATCAATCGAGGAGGGTGACCTTCTCGAACTCGAGGACTCGCTCAACACCGTCTACTTCGAGACCTATGAAGGTTTTGACGGCAGAGCCCTCGATTGCATCGCGGCCGAGCCGGACGAACTCGCCGGCATGGACGCCGAGAAAATTGAGGTGGGTCTCGACTCCCGTGGCAGCGAGATTGCCGCCGGCAGCGATGACTATGCATATTCGGTTTTCACGTTCACCTATACCGTGGAAGATGACGTTGAAGTCGAGCTGGTTGAGTACAACGAGTGCCGCAGCTTGAGCGACACCCACGTCCTGGAGATATCGCAGCTAACGGCCCGCGAGGCCTACAACGACGCCTCGCCGGCCGCGCAGGAATTGTTCTCCGCCGTGGTCTTGCCGGGCGACGAGCCGGACAATGAGCCGGAGGATAACTCCGGTGATTCCCGCGACGACGACAACGATGATCCTGAGCAACTGAGCTTCACCGAGATCACGGAGATCTCGGACGATGTCTCAGAGCACCTCAACGAGTTCTGGGCGGACGTCTTCGACGAGAAGGGGATTTGGTACGTCCCGCCGTTCTACGAGGTCTTCGATGACGAGGCCGAGCATCCATGCTCCGACGAGCCCTCGCACGCGGGCATCAAGGGGCCGTTCTACTGCAGCCTGAACCAGACGATCTACCTTGACCTCGTCCTGATCCAGGAAGTTGCCGAAGGCTTTGGAACCCCCGCCATTTACTACGCCTTGGCTCACGAGGCCGGCCACGATGTGCAGATGCAGCTCGGTATCACCTGGAGCGGCGCCCGCTCGGTCGAGCGCGAACTCGAAGCCGACTGCATGGCTGGAGCCTTCCTGCGGTCCTACGTCGATGAAGGCGAGTTGAGCGAGAACGATTTCTTTATCCTGCTCGATCTTGCCAACTTCATCGGCGACCCCCCCGGTGTCACGGCCAGCGACGACCGCTCCCACGGCATGGGATCGCAACGTGTTGCGATGATGCTCCGTGGCTATTACAACGGCGTCGACGGTTGTGGCACCTTCGAAGAGGCCGAGTCCGACGAAGACTGATCAGGCAGGCGGCGGTGCTTCTCGCTAGAGCGCTCGACTTCAAGGTTGACCGCGTCTCCGGGTCGCCGGGGGGCTCACGGCCCAGGGTTGGCCCGGGCTCACCGTCACAGCCTCTCCGCGGCTAACGGGGACGCATCGGCTAGCCTCGGAGAGGCTGTAAGGTTTAGCCCGGGCCGCCTGCCCCGGGCGGCAGGGACCAGGGCATCAAGGAATCCGCACGGCGCTCTAGACGAGTAGACGCTGCCGCTCTTTAGCCTCCAGGTAGGACACGCGGGCTGCGCGGACACCGTCCTCGCCGGACTCCTCCGCGATCGGCACGTCCCACCAGCTCTCGTAGCCGGGTAAACGATCGTCCGGGCTGGTCCGGATGTGAATCACCGTCGTCCGGTCCGCTTCCTCCGCTGCTCGCAACGCCGCCCGCAGTGACTCCTCGTCTGTCGCCAGAATGGCATTCGCCCCAAGGCTGGCGGCGTTCTGGGCGAAGTCAACCGGTAGATAGGGGCCGTCCAGACGGTTCGTCTCGGCATTGCGGACGCGAAGCTCGTTGCCGAATGCCGGTGATCCGGACTGCATTTGCAGACCGCGAATGCACTGGAATCCACCGTTATCCACGACGACGATGATCAATTTCTGGTCTTCCTGGAGCGACGTGACAATCTCGGTGTGCATCATCAAGTAGCTGCCGTCGCCGACCATGACGAAGACGTTCCCATCCGGCGAGGCCAACTTCACCCCAAGGCCCCCCGCGATTTCGTACCCCATGCAGGAGTAGCCGTACTCGACGTGATAGCCCTTTGGGTCAAGTGGTCGCCAGAGCTTGAGTAAGTCGCCCGGCATCCCTCCGGCCGCGCAGACGACAGTGTCCTGAGGCCGCGACTCCTCATTGACGATGCCGATCACGTTGGCCTGCGTGAGTGCCTTGGGTGCGGAGACGGTCCGGTGACCGTCGACGATCGCGTCCCACTCGGATTTGAGCGAGCCGACCGACTCGGCGTACCCGCCCCTTGGACGAACCCCTGCGATGGAAAGCGCCTCGCTTAGGGCCCGGATGGTCTCCCTGGCATCGCCAATGATGGGCAGCGACCCAAGCTTGTGGGCGTCGGCGCTGGACACGTTGACCGAGACGAATCGGACATCCGGGTTGGCGAACGCGGTGTGGGAGGCGGTCGTGAAATCGGCGAGGCGGGTCCCGATCGCGATGACGAGGTCGGCGTCGCGGGCAAGCTTGTTCGCCGCGGTGCCGCCGGCCGAGCCGATAGGACCGACGTTCCAGGGGTGATCCCACGGCAGGACGCCTTTGCCCGCCTGCGTTTCCGCGACCGGGATGCCGAAGCGTTCGGCCAGCGCACCGAGGTCGTCTGAGGCCTCCGAGTAGATCGCGCCGCCTCCGGCGATGATCAACGGCAGTTTGGCTGATCGAAGGAGATCAACGGCTTCAGCGATCGCCGCCTGTACAGGTGTCGCGCGATGGAGCCGGATGACGCGTTTCTCCAAGAAGGACGCCGGGACATCGAGGGCTTCCGTCTGGACATCCTGGGGCAAAGCCAGTGTGACGGCCCCGGTCTCCGCCGGATCGGTGAGGACCCGAATCGCCTCCGGCAGGCTGTCCAGGATCTGCTCGGGCCGGTAGATGCGGTCCCAGAAGCGGGAGACCGGCCGGAAGCAGTCGTTCACGCTGATGTCGGGCGACAGCGAGTGCTCGAGCTGTTGCAGCACGGGATCGGGGCGGCGGCTGGCGAAGATGTCGCCTGGCAGGAGCAACACCGGGAGGCGATTGACGGTCGCGACCGCCGCTCCGGTCACCATGTTTGTCGCCCCAGGCCCGATCGATGAGGTGCAGGCGAACATCTGAAGCCGGTTCTTCGCCTTCGCGTATGCCACCGCGGTGTGGACCATCGCCTGTTCGTTCTGCGGGCGGTAATAGGGCAGGTCGGCGCCGACCTCCTCCAAAGCCTGGCCAATGCCGGTGACGTTGCCATGGCCGAAAATGCCGAACATTCCCTTGAACAGGCGCTGTTCGACCCCGTCGCGCTCGATCCATTGCTGGCTCAGATAGCGGACGATCGCTTGGGCTGTGGTCATTCGCTCCATCGACGCAGCCATTGCTTCCTCCGATCGGCGAATGCTAGCCGTGTGCGGTGCCCAGCACCGCGATTGATCCGGGCATCGATATCGCGCCAACTCCTGGCGCCCTCGTTCTGCTCCTCGGTCCAGGTTGATCGGACCCAGGCGAGTGTCGGATCGTCTGACGGTTGCATCGTCCGGATCCGCTCGTTTCCAGCCAGGATGTTGAGGTAGTAACCGGTGTATCCGTGGGCGACAGCGAACGTGTGATAGCCCTCTGGGACGAGGAGAAGGTCACCGTCCCGGATAACCCATGCGTGATCCATGCGGTTGTCGGCGGTGTGGAGGCGCTGGAAGGCAAAGCCGTCGTCTGGATCGATCCGGTAGTAGTAGATCTCCTCAAGATCGGCTTCGGCCGGCAGATTGCTGACGTCGTGCTTGTGAGGCGGGTAGGACGACCAGTTGCCGTTCGGGGTAAAGACTTCCACCACGAGCAGGCGGTGGGCGGGAAAATCGGGCGGAATGATGTGGTTGATCTGCCGAGCCGCGTTACCGGCTCCTCGGATCTCGATCGCGACGTCTTCCGGCCGGATCAGGACCGGCTCGTGACGAACTTCGGCCCGGGCCGAGCAGGCGGCAACCTCTGCCGCCGTCAGCGCCTCGACCGTAAAGTCTGACCCGATGGGCAGGTACAGCGCCCAGGGCTGGCCGTCGAAGATGGTGGCGCGCTCGCCGATCTCCCATGTGTTGCTCCCGAGGTGATTCGGCAGCGCCCGCCGAGCATGACGATCGCCACCTCATCCTGCTCGGTCGAATCGTGCCAGGTCTCGCCGGTGTCAAGACGCATCACATAGAGGCCGGTGTACTCCCACTGGGCAGCCTCCGGAGTGACGCGAATGAGGTCGCCTGCTCCGTCCGCCATCTCGGCCGAGCGAATGAGGAGATTGATTTCTGGGTTTACCATGTGCTCCCTCGGTCGAATTCCTGGAGCCGGACGGCTCGATGCTCATGCAGGGATCGTTCCGCCGCATAGGCCATAGCCAGGGCCGCACGCCCATCCTCGCTGGACACCGCCACGGGCGTGTCATTGACGATCGCATCGATGAAGGCTTCGAGTTCGGCAGTGTAGGCATCGGCGAAACGGTCGAGGAACCACTGGACGTGATCGCTCTGGACTCCCGCCTGCGAGTAGTGGAGGACGGCGGTCTCGCGGGTATACCCGACCATCAGGGCACCCTCGGATCCGAAAATCTCGGTGCGGACATCGTAGCCGAATCCGGAGCGCCGTCCACTCTCAATGCTGGCCAGGCTCCCGTTTGCGAAGCGCACGGAGACGACGCTTGTGTCGACATCGTTTAGCTCGACAAACATTGGATCAACCAGCGCCGAGCCCATGGTGAAGACCTCTTCGACCGCGTCACCCATCAGCCAGCGAACGTTGTCGAAGTTGTGGATCGTCAGATCGCGGAACATCCCGCCGCAGGAGGCGAGGTACTCCCGGGAGGCCGGTACGGGGTCGCGCATCGCGTCCCGGATGTACTCGATGCGGCCGAGGACGCCCTCATCGATCATCGTTTTGGCTTTGATGTACGACGGATCGAAGCGGCGCTGGAAGCCGATCTGAAGACGGACGCCTGCGGTGGCTACCGCGTCCGTTGCCTCGTCCGTCGCGTCGAGATCGAGGGCGATCGGCTTCTCGCAGAAGATGTCCTTCCCGGCCCGCGCCGCCGAGATGATCAGCGGAGCATGGGTGGCCGTTGAGGACGCAATGACGACCGCGTCGATCTCCGGATCGGCCATGATCTCATCTGGATTGCTTGACCAGCGATTGACGCCCAATGCCGAGGCCGCCGTCTCAGCGGCCGCGGGGTTCGCGTCGACGATGGCGACCAACTCTGCCTTGGGGACTCGACGGGCGATCACCTCGGCATGGCGACGGCCCAATCGGCCGACCCCAAAGACGGCGACCCGGACTCGCGTTGTCATCTCTATTCGTTCCTTCAGGACTTCGTGGCTATCGTGCGACTCTGTCACCGAGCCGCGACTAACGCTTGGAATTCACCATGGACTTGGCCGCATCGGCGACGTGCCGGCTGGAGAGTCCGTACTTCTCCAGGAGGGCATCGTTCGGCCCCGACTCGCCGTAGGTGTCCTGCCAGCCAATGCGACGCATTCTGGTCGGTCGCTCTTCGCCCAGAACTTCGGCCACGGCGCTGCCCAGACCTCCATAAATCGAGTGGTCCTCGGCGGTCACCATTGCATCTGTCCGTTCGGCCAGCGCGACGATCGCCGTCCGGTCGAGCGGCTTGATCGTCGGAAGGTGGAGCACGGAGGCAGAGATGCCATCCGCCGCCAGAGCGTCCGCCGCCGCCAGGACGCGGACGGTCTGCACACCGGTGCTTACGATGCCGACATCACTGCCGTCCCGCAGGAGGTGGCCCTTGCCGATCTGGAACCGGTAGTCATCCGCGAAGATCACCGGACTCGCGTCTCGAGTTACCCGTAGGTAAACCGGCCCCGGATTCTCCATCATCGCCCGCATTGCGGAGCCGAGCTCGACGACATCGGCCGGGACGATGGTCGTCACGCCCGGCATGGCCCGGAAGATGGCGATATCCTCGACCGACTGGTGGGTCTTGCCGGTCTTGCTTGTCAGGATGCCGCTGTAGGAGCCGCACAGCTTGACGTTGAGGTGCGGTTGGGCAACAACGACCCGGATCTGGTCAAGAGCCCGTTTGGCCACGAAGGCGGCGAAGGTCGAGATCCACGGGACGTAGCCGACGGTCGCCAGCCCGGCGGCCACGCCGATCATGTTCTGCTCCGCAATCCCCATCTCGAAGAAGCGGTCGGGATGGGCATCGGCGAAGATATCGGCCCGGGTGGAATTGGCCAGATCGCCATCGAGCACCACGAGTTCGGGGTACTCGTTGGCGAGATCGGCCATCGTCTGTCCCCAGACATCGCGCATGGGGACCTGGCGCGCACCCTCGAGGGGCAACGTGTGTGTGAGTGCTGTCGTGGCGGTCATTGGTTAGCCCCCGGCTCGGCGACGCGGTCCGGGTAAAGCTCCCGCATGGCGTCGTCCAGGTGGGATTGCTCCGGAGCCTTGGCATGCCAGAGATGGTCGCCTTCCATGAAGCTCACACCCTTGCCCTTGATCGTGTGAGCGACGATGCAACAGGGACCGTGTCCGAACTCCTTGGCCACCGCGAAGGCGTCCCGGATCTCCGCGTAGTCGTGCCCGTTGCACTCGACAGTCCGCCAGCCAAAGGCGCGGAACTTGGCCGCCGGGTCATCGATGGGGTTGGAGCGGGAAAGGTTTCCCGGCTCTCCCCCTTGCGGCCAACCGAATTGCGGCAGGCGGTTGTAGTCGACGATGGCAACGAGGTTATCGAGACCGAACCGCGACGCCGTGAACGCTGCCTCCCAGATCTGCCCCTCCTGAATCTCGCCGTCCCCCAGCATCACCCAGGTCCGAAAGCTCTTGCCGGACAGCCGGGCGCCGAGCGCCATCCCGATCCCGGGCGAGAGACCCTGACCTAGGGAACCGGTCGACATGTCGAGCCCCGGCAACCTGGTCATGTCCGGGTGGCCCTGGAGGCGGGAATCAATCTGGTCGAACGTGTCTAGCTCTTCGACGGGAAAGAATCCTCTCATCGCCATGACTGAGTACAGGCCGATCGAGGAATGCCCCTTGCTTAAGATGAACCGGTCCCGATCCGGCCAGTCCGGCCGTTTTGGGTCGATCCGCAGCTCCGAAAAGTAGAGAGAGATCAGGAGGTCGGCGGCCGAGAGCGGTCCCCCGACGTGCCCCGCCCCGGCCTTGTGCACGGATCGCAGGATGAGTTCGCGCGCCCGTGCTCCCAGCGCCCTGAGGTCGCCAAGCGACGCAGGGGGCTGGTCCGTGGCGAGTGCTGCGTGTTCCACGACAGTTCTCCGAATGTTGGCCAAAAAAACGCCGCTCGTTCTAGATGCCGCTCGTGCGGCGAAGATACGCCCGACTCGCCTTTGCGCTCTCGGTGCTGTCCCGGGCGCTTGTGTCCTGCTCAACGATAACCCAGCCCGCATACTCGTTCGCCTTCAGGACTTCGATCACTCTAGGAATGTCGACGATGCCTTCACCAAACTCACAGAAAATGATGTGCCGCAGGGCGTCGAGGAAACTCCATCCCCGGGAACGTGCCTCGGCCAGCACAGAGCCAGAGACGTCCTTCAGATGCAGGTAGCCGATTTGGGCGCCGTGCTTCAGCGCAAAAGCTGTCGGATCGCCGCCCCCGTAGGCGTAATGGCCTGTGTCGAAACATAGGTCAAGGTCGTCGCCGGCGGTCTCCGCTAGGAAGCGGTCGACTTCGGCGGGAGTTTCTACGTAGGTGCCGACATGGTTGTGATAGTGGACGCGGACACCGCTAGCGGCCGTCTGCTCACAGACGAGGCGCAGGCCCGCTGCCAGGAGTGACCAGTCGTCGTCGGAGAGACCGGCACTGCCGTCAGGGGGAACGTGTCCGGCCAGGGCAATCCGGTGTGGTGACATCGCGTCGGCCACGATGAGATCAGAGCTGCCGCAGGCAACCAGCATCCCGATCGTCGTCTGAAGCCCGACCATCTCCTGGTCAAGTGTTTCGTGATCCCTCAATTGCAGCCACTGGTACGATCCGGCTAGGCGTAGGTTACGGGCAGAAAGTTCGGCATTGAGCTGCTCGGCATCTGAACCGAACATCGGGTTGTATTCGGTCCCGGAATATCCGGCTGCGGCCATCTCGTTGAGAATTGCCGGAAATGGCACGGACGGTCGCCAACCGGGCAGATCGTCATTATTCCAGTTGACCGTAGCCGTTCCGACCTTCAAGCTCGTCGATGGCTCTGTGGCAGGTTCGGATAGGGACGGATCCACGCGCTCTCCAGGTAAGGCGGCACCCGGGGTGCCGCTATGAGATCTGTTCGGATTCGGTCAGGAGTTCCTCCGCCGTCTCCGCGAGTTTGGCTCCGGCAATCCTGTCCGTCCGGGCAAACTCTTCAAGTTCGTGTCCCAGTTCTTCCAGTTCCTCGCCGCCGGCCATCATCGCTACGACCTCTTCACGAGTAACGTCGCTCTTGGCGAACGTTCCGTAGGACCGGCCGCGGTTGAGCAGGGTGAAGCGATCGCCGATCGGGTATGCGTGGTGGATGTTGTGGGTGATGAAGATGACTCCCAGGCCGCGGGCGCGCGCTTGAGCGATATAGCGTAAAACGACGCCGGCCTCCTTCACGCCCAATGCGGCGGTCGGCTCGTCGAGGATGAGCACCTTCGCCCCGAAATAGACGGCGCGGGCGATGGCAACGGACTGCCGTTCGCCACCGGAGAGCGTCCCGACCGATTGCTCGGTATCGCGGACCTGGATCCCCATCTTGGCGAGCTCTTCGCGTGTGACCCGGTCGGCCGTTTCGAGGTCGAATCGGCGGAACGGCCCCCAGCCGGTCGTGGGCTCAGAGCCAAGGAAAAAGTTCCGTGAGATGCTCATCAGCGGGATCATCGCCAGGTCCTGGTAGACCGTGGCAATGCCGGCGCTGAGGGCGTCGCGCGGCGAGGAGAACCGGACCTCCTTGCCATTGACCAGAAAACGCCCTTCGTCCGCGGGATGGACCCCGGAAAAGATTTTGATCAGCGTCGATTTCCCGGCCCCGTTGTCGCCGAGCAAGCACATGACCTCACCTGCGTGGACGGAGACGGAAATGTCCTTCAGGGCAATGACATGGCCAAAGTACTTGGAGACATTCTGGACTTCGATCAGGGGCGTCTCATTGGTGGAGGACATCAGCGGGCCTCCATTGCGCGGTTGCGAATGAACCGGTTGAACAAGACCGCAATCACGAGCATCGCGCCCAGCACGGCGTCCTCCCACCCGGGATCGATGCCGGCAAAGACGTTCCCCTGGCGGACCATCCCGTAGATCAACGCCCCGAATACGGCGCCGATGGCCGAGCCGTAACCTCCAGTAAGCAGCGTCCCGCCGATGACCGCCGCAATAATCGCCGTAAACTCGGATCCTTGACCGCGAACGACGTCCGCGCTGCGGGCGTCGAGCACCTGGATGCATGCCACCAGCCAGGCGGATGTCGCGGTCGCCATGAAGAGCGCGAGTTTCACCAGCGAGACCGGCACGCCCACGTTTCGGGCCGCCTGAACGTTTCCACCGACGCCGAAGATCCAGTTCCCAAAGGATGTACGCATCAGAACCCACGTGGCGACCGTCGCCACTCCCAGCCACCACAGGATCGCTACCGAAAAACTCGCCCCGGAGATCGTGAAGCTTCGGGCGAACACCGCGTGTATCCCCTCGAACCCGGGGACATCATCGAGTCCGCCGACGACCGTCCGGCCCGTGATATTGCGGGTAATTCCGATCGTAACACCGCGGATGATGAGCAGGGACCCGAGGGTGATGATAAAGGAGGGCAAACCCGTTCGCAGGACGAGGAAAGCCATTAAAGATCGCCTACAAGCAGGGCAAAGACTAACGAGGTGACGGCGGCCAGCCAGATATTCCACCCGTATTCGACCGAAAGCAGGGCCAAGATCATGCCGCAGGCGCCAATAGTCGAGCCAATCGACAGATCGAACTCGCCGCCGATCATGAGCAGCGCCACCGCGACGGCCAGAATCCCCAGTTGAGCCGCTACTTCCAGGTAGTTGGCAGTGCCGCGTAGAGACAGGAATCCGCGGTCGCCGGCAATGATTGCGTAGAAGACCCAGACCCCCACGGTGCCTGCGACCGCCCCGAGCTCCGGTCTGGTCAGTAGGCGTCGCAAAAAGCCTGTCTTGGCGATGCGCTCGTCCTGGCCCGTGGCAGGGCGCATGGCAGCACCGTGCGACTGTGACATCGGCGTCCCTCAATCTGACGGCGGAGCCAATAGCGGATAGGGCCACGGGATCGCAAGATCCCGTGGCCCCTGATTGCTGTTTAGCGCGTACCAGCGGCCGAGAGATCGATGACCCGCTCCGCGTTCTCCTGGGTCACGAAGCCAGGTCCAGTCATGATGACCGGGTTGGCGACGGTGTTCAGGTTGGTGACGTTGAGCGTCAGAAGAACGATCGGCAAGTAGCCCTGAATGTACTGCTGCTGGTCGATAGCGAACAGCATCTCACCTGCATCGATCGCCTCAAGGACATCGGGCGAGAGGTCGAAGGTCGCGAGGCTGACGGTCTCCAGCTTATCCGCCGCACGCAGCGCCTCGAGGGCCGGATCTGCTCCGGTCGGGCCAAGGGCGAGGACACCGTTGATCGACTCGTCCGCGCTGACGGCTGCATCGATGCGGGACTGTGCTTCGCCCGGGTTGTTGAGATCGACCTCGAGGACTTCGACGGTACCGCCCGTCTCGCCAAGGCCGTCGGTGAAGCCGCGGCAGCGCTCATCGAGGGCGGCGTTGCCGACTTCCTGGTTGACGCAGAGGGCATTGGTCACGCCGGCTTCGCCCATACGCTGCCCGGCGCCGACACCGGCATCGTACTCGGTCTGGCCCACATGGTTGAGGAGACCGAACTCGGCGGCGACGTCGCTGCCGGAGTTCATCGAGATCACCGGAATTCCGGCGTCTACGGCGGCGCGAATCGACTCTCCGAGGGCATCCGGATCTGGAATCGAGACGACGATGCCATCCGGGCTAGATGCAACCGCGGCATCGATCAACTGGGACATCGCTACCATGTCGAAGGTATCAGGCGCCTGGTATTCGACTTCGACGCCCATGTCCTCGGCGGCTTGATTGACACCGTTTTGGACAACCGACCAGAACGGGTCAGACGCCTGCCCGTGGCTGACCACCACAAACCGCAGGCTGCTGCGATCGGTGTCTGAGTCCTGTCCGAGTGCCCGTGCGCCGACCCCGACGAAGCCGACTGCGACCAGGGCAAACAGGGCTACCCATCTCATCGTACGATTCATCTCACTCTCCGTGTCCGACAATGGCCAACCGCGGACCCCATTGATCCGCATCCGTGAGCGATGACGTTTCGACTGCCTGGCGGTCACTTACCTCCTATATGCGCAAACGTGCGCAGGATTCCGACGATCTCGATCAGATCGATTCACACCCAATCCGGGGCACTCGTTGACCCGGCGATTACCCACGAAGCGTTCGCTAACCCGCTCCGCCCGCAAACCGACCGGGCAAGATATTGCCAAGCGATGGTCTACGCGCGGTTCGTCAGACGAACGTGGACTTCGAGAGCAAGCGCCTGATCATACTGTGCAGCGCATTTGGCCGCAAATGTAACAAAACACGATTCGGCAAAAACTACCGTTTGACGGTGAACTCGATGCCACGCTCGATCGGGAGCGTCACCGTGTCGACGTCATTGCGTTCGCGCAGCATCGCCTGATAGGCAGACACATCGTGTGAGACGACGTTGTCGCTCAGGATGACGCCGCCCGACCGCACCAGAGGTAGAGCTGCCAGGAAGTGGTCCGTGTAGTCGTCTTTCTCGGCATCGATGAAGACGATATCGAACGGGCCGGATAGGGATGCGACGGTCTTCCGTGCGTCGCCGGGGATGACCTCCGAGACGGAATCTAGCCCTGCCTCGGCAAGGTTTCGATTTGCCTCAGCGGCGCGCTCGGGGATGAGTTCCGTCCCTGTAACCCGGCCTGCCTGTCTGCATAGCGGCCAGGGCGAACCAGATCGTCGACACCCCGTTCGACGATCCCATTTCCAGGATCGCTTGCGCGTTCATCGTCCGTGCGAGCATCGAGATGAACCGGCCGCTCTGGCGGTCGATGTTGCGGGTGCGCTGCGATACCGGCAGCCCGGCCGCACGTTGGGCGGCATCCTCCCGGTACAGCCGCTCCAACGTAGCCTTCGCCGCCTCGGGAATCGCCACGAGCATCGTCGAACTCCCTCTTGTTTTCGCAGGTTTCAGGCGACTACCGGTCGTTGCCGACGATCTCTTCCAGCATGGCCGGGAGATCGGTGAAAATCAGATCCGGCATCACTTCGGCGCCCGCCAAGTCTTCCCGCGTGCTCACACCCGTCAGAACCAGGACGGTGAGCAGGCCGGCCCGATGTCCGGCGAGGATATCAGTATCCAGCCGGTCGCCGATCATGACGCCCTGGGCGGGAGTCAGCCCAAGGTGTTCCACCGAGAGTTCGAGAACACGTGGAGACGGCTTGCCGATCACCACGGGTTGCGCGCCCGACGCGGTCGTGATCGCGGCGATGATGCTGCCCGCTCCTGGCACCAATCCGGTCTCGGTCGGGAGGGTCGCATCTGCGTTTGTGGCCACGAAGGTGGCGCCGTTCCGGATCGAAACGGCCGCCGTTTTCAGCTTGTCGTAGGTAAAGTGGAGGTCTAGCCCTGCCACGACCGCGTCCGGGGCCTCTTCTGCCGTCTTGACGCGAGAGAATGTCGTTCCCTCGAAGATCTGTTCCTCGAGCGCCGGCATCCCGATCAAGAAGATCTTCGCGTCCGGTGCAAGCGTCTCCAGGAGGTAGTCCCGCGTGGCGGTGCCCGCGGTGCTGATCGACTCGACCGGGACGGTCACGCCCATCGCGGCGAGCTTCTCGACGTATTGCCGCGGTGACGCCATCGAATTGTTGGTGGCAAGAATGTAGTGGCGCTCGCGCAGCTCCAGCGCGTTGAACAGATCATTGACCCCGGGAAGGGGATAGGACCCCCGGTAGAGAACTCCGTCCATGTCGAAGATGAACGCCCTGGCCGCGCGCAGGCGCGCTCGAGCGTCCATCCCCTTGGACGCCTCTTCCCGCGGTGTTGCCTCGGCTGTCGTCATGGAATCTCCCTAGGAGACGGCAGCCGGAGCCAGCGCCCGGCCGAGAGCTTCGTTGAAGACCGGCAAGTCACCTGGAACACGGGAGGTAATCAGGTTGCCGTCCTCGACCAGGGGGACGTCGATGTAGATGCCGCCAGCGTTGATCACGTCGTCGCGGATCTTGTTGACGCACGTCAGCTGCCGGCCCTTCAGCACCCTGGCCGAGATCAGCAACTGAGCTCCATGGCAGATCGCCCCGACCGGCTTCCCGGACTCGACGAACTCCTTTGAGAAGTTGACGGCCTCGTCGTGAATGCGGAGATTCTCCGGCGCGCCGCCTCCGGGGATCACCAGCATGTCGAACTGGTCGGTAGTGACGTCGGCGAAGGTCTTGTCGACCGTCAAGGTCGCGCCCTTCTTGCCAGTCACCGTACCCGGCTCCAGGCCAATCAGGGTGACGTCCGCTCCCAGCGACTCCAGATGAGACTTCGGATCGATCGCTTCGACATCCTCGAAGTTCTGCGCGATGACCATCGCCACCCGCTTCTGCTCTGCTTGCATGCCTTCTATACTCCTGCGTCGATGTCGCCCGTTCGGGCCAAATCGTCGATAGGGTAGCGCACTTGGGCCGCGTGCCGCCTTACGGGCGGGGCGCCACGTCACACATCGAGGAGGACGGGATGAGTTCGCCGCCGTATTCCGACGCAATCGCCAAACGGGTGCTTGCCGAGATCGACGAGAACGAGACGATCGCGTTCCTCCGAGATTTGATCCGTTTCCCTCCGTCAATCCTCCCGGTGACGTCCGCGATGCAATTGCCTGCTGCTCCAAAAAACTGGAGAACGACGGATTTGCCTGCCGGACGGTGGCGATCGATGAGATTATGCCAAACCTGATCGCGGAATTCGGACCAGAAGATGGGCCCACGCTCTGCTTCAATGCTCATCTGGATGTCGTGCCGACCGGCGAGCTGGCGGCCTGGTCGCACGGTCCCTTCGACGCCGACCTGGCTGACGGGCGGGTCTATGGACGTGGCGCCGGCGACGACAAGGCCAGCGTCACGGCACAGGTGATGGCGGCGATCGCGCTCGCCCGATCTGGAGTTCCGCTCAAAGGCAAGCTGATCGTCAACGAGGTCGCGGACGAAGAAGTCGGGGGCCAGAAGGGTGCCGCCTTCATCGTTCGCGACGGCATTCTCAAGCCAGACTTTGTGATCGTCGGAGAGCAGACCCGAGGCAGGGTCTTAGTGGGTGAGAAGGGCGGTGCCGGTGTCACGGTCACCGTGTTCGGCCGGGCAGCGCACGGCGCCCTGCCCTGGGAGGGCGCCAACGCCATCGAGGGCATGGCGAAGGTGATCGTGGCGCTCCAGGAGGAGCTTTGGCCGAAGCTGGCGGAGCGCAAGCATCCGTATTTCCATCCCTCTTCGGCCTCGATCAACCTGATCTCTGGCGGAGTGAAGAGCAACGTCGTCGCCGATCGCTGCGAAATCTCGATCGACCGTCGGGTGATCCCGGGCGAGGATCCGCAGGAGTCGTTCAATGAAGTGGTCGAGATCGCGGAGCGGGTGATCTCCGGCATTCCTGGACTCCGCGTCGAGTGCGCGCCCGGATTCGTTCTGCGCAAAGCCACGATGACGGATCCGGAGTCACCGCTGGTGAAGGCGATGGTGGGTGCGAACGAATACCTGGGCTTCTCGACGGAGCTGGCTGGGTTCAGCATGGCATCCGATGGCCGCTTCTTCGCCGATGCTGGTTGCCCGACAATCATCTACGGGCCGGGTGACCCCGGGCTGGCTCACGTCCCCGACGAATGGGTGGGAGTTGACGAAGTCATGGACGCGACGAAGGCCTATGCTCTGGCAGCGCTGGCCCTGATCGGAGCGTAATTCGGATACGGATCGACGAGGAGAGAACTCGTGCACGACATCGATCGCTACATTGACGAGCATGCTGCTGGCTACATCGCGAGCCTGCAAAGGCTGGTGCAGCAGCGCAGCATCGCCGCTCAGAACGACGGTATGGCCGAGACGGCGGCGTTGGTCGAAGAGATGCTTCGCGGTGTCGGCGCGGAACCGCGGCAGTACGACACCAGGGGCGGATTTCCGGTCGTCTTCGCGGAGCTGCCGGGCAGGGCCAGCAAGACCCTCAGCTTCTACAACCACTACGACGTGCAGCCCGCTGATCCGCTCGACCTCTGGGAGCACGATCCATGGGCCTGCGCCGAGAAGGACGGCCGCCTCTGGGGCCGTGGGGTCAGCGACAACAAGGGCAATCTTGCGGCGCGGATCGCCGCGGTCGACGCCTGGCGCAACGTCCGGGGCGAGCTTCCGCTCAACCTCAAGTTCATCGCCGAAGGCGAAGAGGAGATCGGCTCGCCGCATCTCGCCAACTTCACCGCCGACCACCCCGACCTTTGCCAGGCGGACGCCTGCATCTGGGAATTCGGCGGGGTCAACGAAGAGGGCAAGCCGCTCATCCACCTCGGCCTGAAGGGGATGTGCT
The DNA here is from genome assembly GCA_963724285.1 of uncultured Chloroflexia bacterium. Taxonomy (GTDB): domain Bacteria; phylum Chloroflexota; class Chloroflexia; order Thermomicrobiales; family UBA6265; genus CAVRUD01. The sequence goes on from CAVRUD010000029.1 coordinate 211,619, forward strand.
ACGTCGAGCTGCGGGTGCAGGGCGCGAGTGGCGACCAGCATTCTTCGGTCGCGACATCGACGCCAAACGCCGCATGGCGATTGGTCTGGGCTCTGTCCACGCTCAAGGGGCCGGACGAGCAGGTCCTGATTCCAGGCTTCTACGACCGGGTCAAGCCGCCGACCGACGCCGAGCGAGCCGCGCTCGAGCGGATGCCCAGCGTCGAAGCGCAGCGGCTGGAAAAGCTCGGGATCTCCGAGTTCTTGCTGGGCCTCACCGGGATCGAGCTGAAGTTGCGCGACTACTTCCAGCCGACCTGCACGATCGCCGGCATCCAGAGCGGCTACACCGGTACCGGCACCAAGACCGTCTTGCCCGCGACGGCGATGGCCAAGGTCGATATGCGCCTGGTTGCCGATCAGGACCCGGCCGAGATTGCCTCGCTGCTGCGAAAGCACCTCGATGCCAACGGGTTCCAGGATGTCGAAATTGAACTTCTCAGCGCGCTGCACCCAGCCCGGACATCCCTAGATGCTCCGATCGCAAAGGTGGTGGTCGAGACCTCCCGCGATCTGTACGACGGCGAGCCGGTGATCGCGCCGACCTCGGCCGGGTCGGGACCGTGGTACCAACTCCTCACGCAATTCGGCATCGACGGCTGCACAGCCGGCGTCGGGCACCCGCGCTCGAACGCCCATGCCCCGAACGAGAACATCTACGTGGCCGACTATATTCGCGGCATCAAGCACATTTGCCGGATCATGGAGCGGTTTGCGGAGGCGTGATGAAACCCGCTGACTTAGAACCGTACTTGCCCGAGCCCGGCTGGTTCCGTCACAACCCGGGCGGAATCCATGGCGTCGGCCACGTCACCCGGGTCCTGGTTTGGACAGCCAGGATTGTCGAGGATCTCGTGATGCCCGGCGCGATCCGATGCGAAGAACTGCTCTGGGCGGCGGCCTGTCACGATGTCGGCCGGGTCGACGACGGTAAGGACCCGGGACACGGCACGCGGTCGGCAAGTTGGGTAGCCACCGAGCTCGTTCGCCGCCGGCCGCGGACGCGCGATCTCGATCTCGACTTCGTTCAGGAGTTGTGCGGCTGGCACGAGGTGCCGGATCATCGGATTGAACGGATGTCGATCGAATTGCTGATCCTCAAGGACGCCGACGGACTGGACCGAGTCCGCATCTACCGACCTCGACCCGGAGCGGCTTCGCTTGCAGGCGTCGCGGCGGTTGGTACCGGTTGCCAGGGAACTTGAGCGCGAAACGCGGGGTGTGGGCCAAGACAGCGGCCCAGAGATTCTCCGGGCCGCCGCTCGCATCCTGAACTAGAGAAGACGTGCGGGCGGGGCCGGCATCGTCGGCTTTCGCCCCTAGCGCGCGGTGCGGAACACTTGGCGCAGACGCCGCGTTGCCCGGGGCGCATATGGTGGCCAATGGAACGCCGCGCCCCTGTTACCCGGGGCCGATTCGGGGCGCCGCGCTGCGGCCACGCCCGGGGTCTTTAGCCCCGGGCTGAACCCGATAAGCCCCCTGAAGTGGGCTGGAACGCCGGGGGGGTGTCCGGATCTCTCCGGATCTCTCCGATTGTCGAGACGGGTGGCAGCCGGCTTCAGCCGGGTTATGTGGATGTAGCCCGGGGTCTTTAGCCCCGGGCGTGGCCAGGACGACGCCAACCTTCTCGTGCAACGCTCAAGGCACATGCTTCCCGGCGCACCAGCGAGATCCCTCGATGGCAATACGCCAGAGCTTATTCTCCCGCTCCTAGTTCGCCGCGACCATATCGACCTCAGGTGCCAGGGTCAAGGACTTTGAATCGGCAAGTTTGCTGGCGAACTCGGCGAACTGGGCAACCGGCATGGCGCCCAGGTCTTCACCGGAGCGCAGACGGACGGCCACCGCCCCTGCTTCAACTTCGCGCTTGCCAATCACTAGCATGAACGGAACCTTCTGCATCTGGGCGTTGCGGATTTTGGCCTGCATGCGTCCGCTCGACTCGTCGACTTCGACCCGTAGGCCCTGCTTCTCCAGATCCGCCTTGACACTGTGGGCGAAGGGGATCTGATCGTCCGTGATCGGGATCAGGACCGCCTGGACCGGGGCCAGCCAGACCGGGAAGTCGCCGGCGTAGTGCTCGATCAGGCCGCCGACAAAGCGCTCCATCGACCCGAGCAGCGTCCGGTGGATCATCACCGCGCGGTGGCGGTCGCCATCGTCGCCGATGTACGTCACATCGAAGCGCTCGGGCAGATTGAAGTCGACCTGAATCGTCGGACCCGTCCACTCGCGGCCGAGCGCATCTACCCACTTGATGTCGATCTTCGGGCCGTAGAACGCTCCCCCGCCTGCGTCGATCTCGTAGTCGAGGTTTCGCGGGTCGAGTGCCTGCCTTCAGTCGGCGATCGCCGCGCTCCCAGATTTCGTCGATCGCCGATCGCCTTTTCCGGCCGCGTCGCCAGGTATGCCTTGAACTCGTAGCCGAAGACACTGGCCAAGTGCTCGGCGAAGGTCGATCGACCCGTCAGCTCGTCGATGACCTGGTCGTGCGTGCAGAAGATGTGCGCGTCGTCCTGCGTGAAGCCGCGGACCCGTAGCATGCCGTGCAGCGTGCCGGAGCGCTCGTAGCGGTAGACAGTGCCGAGCTCGGCCAGCCGGATCGGCAGGTCGCGGTACGAGCGCACCTGGTTCTTGTAGATCATGATGTGCCCCGGGCAGTTCATCGGCTTGAGGTAGTAGTCCACCTCCTCGATGCACATCGGCGCGTACATGTTCTCGCTGATACGTTTCGAGGTGGCCAGACGTCTTGTAGATCTTCTCTGAGGCGATGTGGGGCGTGTAGACGAGGTCGTAGCCCCGGGCGAGCTGCTCCTGTCTGCTCGAACTGTTCGATCAGGAAGCGCACCAGGCCGCCCTTCGGGTGCCAGAGGATCAGGCCCGGGCCGATCTCCTCGTTGACCGAGAAGAGGTCGAGCTCCCGGCCCAGCCGGCGATGGTCGCGCTTCTGAGCTTCCTCGAGGCGTTCAAGATGTCCGTCGAGATCCTCCTGCGTCGGCCAGGCCGTACCGTAGATGCGCTGCAGCATCTTGTTCTTTTCAGAGCCGCGCCAATAGGCGCCGGCGACCGAGAGCAATTTGAATGGCGCCGATGTCGCCCGTTGATGGCAACGTGGGGGCCCCGGCAGAGGTCGAGGAAATCGCCCTGCTGGTACGTCGTGATCTCCTCGTCGGCCGGCAAACCCTCGATGAGCTCGACCTTGTACGGGTTGCGCCGAAGATCTGGAGCGCCTCATCGCGGGATACGACCTGGCGGACGAACGCTTCCGATGCGGCCTGATGGGCGCGCATCCGCGTTTCGATCTCACTCAGGTCCTCGGGCGTGAGCGAGCGGGGCAGGTCGATGTCGTAGTAGAAGCCATTTTCGATGGCGGGGCCGATCGCGAACATGGCGTCCGGGAAGATTTCCTGGACCGCCTCGGCCATCAAGTGCGCGGCGGAATGGCGCATGCGCGCCAGTTCGTATGCCTCGCTTGACTCGGGTTTAACCGCGAACATCCATCTCTGCCGCTTCTTCGGCGAGCGTTGCTTCGGGCATAGTGTCCTCCTATGATCAAGTGACCGGTTAGCCTCGTGCTGGATTTCGGGTTGGCGTGAGGCTTAAATGCAAAACGGCCCGCATCCCGCAAAGGGACGTCGGACCGACGTGGTTCCACCCTCGTTTCAGCCGGCGCACGTTCATGCCGCTGGCTGCTCGATTTGGCCGCTAACGAGGCCGGTTCGGACGTTTCTACTTGCGCTCACTGAGCGGGTTCGAACGTCAGCTCTCAGGGGGTTTTCGTCGCCGCTCGGATCGGGCCGGCTTGCACCAAACTGCCGGTTTCTCTGGCGATGAGCGGGCGTCTACTCGTCCTGGTCGTCGCTGGACTCTTCAATTGTTGATTCTCAGGATAGGAGCGCTCCAGCATACCTGTCAACGGGTGGGGCTATTTTCGTCCCGGGGCGGTCGCGATGTGGTCCGGGGCTGGAAGCTTCCCGGCCGCGGAAGAGAGGAGCCCGCCGCCTCCTCCTTTCAGCCGGCGGTTGCCCCGCATCGAGCGGAACGGGGTCGAGTACGATGCAAAGCCCCGCGCCGCGATGACCAGGGCCACGACACCGAGGACAACCCAGATGTTCTCGGAGCCGTCCGATGATACGCCGCCCGGCAACAGGGTCGACGGATTGGCGAAGGTGATGTCGGACGACCCGGCCGATTCGGCTTCGGGCGCGAATTGGTTTTCGGCAACCGGGACAGACGTCTCAGCCACTGTCTCGAGGGGGGTGCCCACCGATGCCCCGCCAACCGCTGTACGGGAGATCACCGCCGCATCGGGATCGAGAAATGCCAGGGTCGGATTCTCGATCGGGTCGCCCCTGGCTTCGCGCTCTGCCTTCGTATTGAGGGCGTATTCCAGCAAAACCCGGTTGTCGTCGTACCAATCGTCCGGCGGTTGTCCGTCAAGCGTCACCGAGATCATTGTGTTGCCGTCGCGCCGGGCAACTTCAATCAAGCAATAGCCTGAGTCGTTGTCGAATCCGGTCTTGCCGCCGACGAGCGGCTCGAACCCCCAGGTCATCAGGCGATTGTTGTTGCGAAGGTATTGCCCTGTCGTGGTGGTGTACTCAAGGGACGAAATGAGCTGTTCGAACATGGGGTACTGCAGGGCGTACATCATCCAGGCGGCGAGGTCTTGGGCTGTCGTGTAATGACCGGGCACGCCGTACCCGCTCGGATTGACAAGGTTGGTGTCGTTGAGGCCGGCGTCATTGATCCGTTGATTCAGCCGTTCGACAAAGTGCTCCACGGCGTCTTCGGGGGAGTCCCCCGGTTCACCGCCCAATTGGCGGGCGATTGCGTGGGCGGCGTCGTTGCCGGACGGCAACATCAGGCCGTAGAGCAGATCCTCCAGCGTCAATTCTTCGCCGGGCGAAAATCCCATGGTCGAGTTGGTCGAATCCATCAGGTCAGATTCATCCGTCACGATGACCTGGTCGAGTGAGCCCAACTCCAACGCTTCGATGGCTGTGAACACCTTCGTCAGGCTGGCCATTGCGACTTGTTCATCCGAGCCGCGGGAAGCAAAGACTTCGCCCGTATCGGCGTCGATCACGATGTAGTGCTTGGAATTGATCTGGAGATCTGGGCCGAACTCTTCTGCTTGGACCGGACTCCACGTCCGCCCCAGAGTTGCCAGCACGATCAGCGACGCGACGATCGCATGGAGCATTAGGCCCTGGAGAGGGTTACTTTTGAGCGAGCGGTGACGGGACTGCCGAGCCAACACCGGCTCCTTGCCAGAGTAGGTGAATATCAGGTCGGGCAATAATTCTGTGCCGACGAAATGGTACGTATCAGGGCGTACAGCCGTCAACCGGGTCACAAATCTCTCATATCGTGTGACACCGGCGTCCCAGAATCAATCAACTGAAACGGCCCGGAAAACTACACGAGCGGGGCAGGTGCCCCGCTCGAACTGTCTCGTGGTGGGCGACACTGGACTCGAACCAGTGACCTCTACGATGTCAACGTAGCGCTCTAACCAACTGAGCTAGCCGCCCAAGTTCATTAAGTATATCGAGGTCCGCCAAAACTCGTCAACCGCTATGGCGTTCGAAGGGTGTGCCTCATGGATTAGCGCCCGTCGTCGTCGGTCTCGTAGGGGAGGGTCCCGTGCCCTCCCATCGTCCTGTGGACTCCGTGGCCGCGCCGCAATGGATATGCCCTCCTGCGTCGGGCGTCGGGAGACGTTGGAGGCACGGGACCCTCCCCTACGACGCCACCGCGGCGACGACTGCATCACGCAAAACGGTGAGGCACACCCGGCGTCCAATCACGGGGTACGATTCGCCCGGCGCTTGCCGTAGCATCACTCAAGCACATCGCGGAATACTCGAGGGTCTTTTCATGAGTCAATTGCCAGCAGAACAATCGGACGATTTCGATCCTGCTCGTGACCTTCCCGGCTTCGATGTTGGCCGCGCCAAGCGCTATGCCCGCATTCGGCTCGCCATCGGCACTGGAGCCGCCGCACTGTCGATCGCGCGCACATGCTGGTTTGCTCGATCGGGTGGCTCCGCGCGTCTACGGGCGCTGACCGAAAGAGCCGCGCCTCATCCAGCACTGGCCGGCCCGCTATACGTGGCCGTAGAGACACTGGGCTCCTGGGCGGCGTCGATTCCACTGGCGTACTGGGGCGGCTACCGGGTTGAGCGGGCGTTTGGACTAACCAAACAGTCGACCAACGAATGGGCCGCCGAGCAGGCGAAGGCTTTGGGCGTCGGCATGGCATTGCAAGTGCCGGCCACCGTTGGGGCGTTCAAAATCATTCGTTCGCGACCAAACGATTGGTGGTTGGTGCTTTCCGGTGTTTCGGTACCGGTGATGGTCGGCCTGAGCTTTATCGCTCCGACGGTGCTCATGCCGATCTTCAACACGTTCAAGCCGCTCGAACATGAGGAATTGACGGCCCGAATCACCCGACTGGCAGGAAGGGCTAACGTGGCTATCGCGGATGTGATGTCGATGGACATGAGCCGCCAGTCGGAAAAGCCGAACGCCTTCTTCGCCGGAATCGGGTCATCCAAGCGCATTGTCCTGGCCGACACGTTGCTCGACAAATTCTCTGAAGATGAGATCGAGGGAGTCGTTGCCCATGAGTTAGGACATCAGGTTCACGGCGACATGTGGCGGTTCGTCGGCGCGGCGTCGGTCGCCGGGACGGCGTCCGCTTGGGCGCTTGCGAAGATTGCGCCACGTTGGATCAGCGCCAATGCAGGCAAGACAGGCGTGACGTCGATCAACGATGTCGCCAGCCTGCCCCTGTTGCAGGTTCTGCTGTCGGCGGGAGGTATCACTCTCGGACCGCTCTTTGCTGCGATGAGCCGCCGGATTGAGCGCCGTACGGATGAATATGCCTTACGCATGACGGGGGACGGCGAGACCTACGCCTCGGCGATGGGCAAGCTCGCGACGTACAGCCTCGCCGACCCGGAGCCGCCCCGGCTCATCGTCACACTCTTGGCCAGCCACCCGCCGATAGCGGATCGAATCCGGTCTGCCAGAAGGTTCGACCGCACCCGCCGGGCTGCGGCCGGCAAATCAAGAAATGGAATCCGTTCGGCTGTCGTAGCAGCCCCGCCATATACTCCGGCCATGGCCAGACGACCGCCTAGACCAGAAGAAATTGAACGAATAGTGATCTCGCCGGAAGACGTGATCGAGCCTCGTCGCACGTTCGAGCGCGCCACCACCCAGCTCGAGCGGTCGTTCGGCCCGAGTTGCCTGCTGAGCCTGATTATCGTCTTCTTGCTCGTGGTCGTTCTGAAGCGGTACATGCAATTGCCATGGATGATGCTGATCATCCTGGTGGCGTTGATCTGGTTCCTCGTGCTCACGCTCTTGCTGCGCTGGCGACCCGATATCGTGACCGAGGAGGAGGACTGAGCTGTTCACTAGATCGAGTCGAGTGCGAGCAACAGCGCCTCGATCTTTGGCCGGTCATTGGCGTCGGCCCCGACGTAGGCATAGCGGACAGTCCTCGAACGGTCGAGCAGAAAAACGGACGGGTGCGCAATGCCCGGTCCGAGGTCGTCAGGTTGATGAAGCACACCGTACCGGCGAATGACATGCAGATCGGGATCGCTCAGGACCAGGAATGGCAGTGAAAACCCTGGCTCGGCCGAGTCAGCCGAGATCGCGACCGTAACGGCTTCCCGGTCCACGATCTCCTGGTGTTCGGACGTCATCAGCGCGAGTTGGGCCTGGCAGGATTCGCACCAGAACCCGCGAAAAAAGACGAGCAACACCTTGTCGCCGTCAATCTCGTCGTGGCGATGGATGGTTCCCGTAGAGTCTTTCAACTCCCACGGCGGCGCCTTCGTGCCTACTGGCACCGCGACACTCTTCATCGGCTCGCCTGACTGATTTCCATGTGTATCAGTGGCCGAGGTAGCGGACGCTGTTCGAGCGGTCGTGCCAGCGGATTGTCCAAGACTTGAACTGATTGAGGGACGAACGAGCCCGCTCGACCAGGGGCGCCAGTTCGGCGTTCTTGACTTTCCAACTCCCTTTGACCTGGTTTACGACCAGATTGCTGTCTCCCCAGATGGAGACTGAAGCTGTGCGGGCGTCGTTCCCCAGTTTTGCGGTCAGGCTCTCTAGGGCGTTGATCAGCGTCAGGTATTCGGCCTGGTTGTTCGTGACAGCCGGTCCGTGACTGGCGTAGTCGAGTTTTTTCGTTTCGATCAGGTCGTCCGGCCCGAAGAGGATGTAGCTGCCATAACCGCGCCCGGGATTCCCGAGCGAACCGCCATCGAACACGATCTCGAAGGTGTTTTCGGCGAGCGTCCCGGACGGCGCATTGGGCGTCCGCTTCTGGGGCGCTCTAACCGTCGAGTCCGCCGCCGCGGTTGGGGCCTTCTGGGATCGAAGAGGAGCGGGCGCTGACTGATGGATCGAGCGCTTGAGTGTGTCAACTTCGGCCCGCAACGCGCGGACCTCGTCTCGTAGAGACGAGACGAGGTCCGTCAGCGTGACTAGACCAAAATGTTCGCGATCGTCTGACACCGGCCTGTCTGTCCTGTTCCACCGGCGCCGCCTAATCGGGATCACCGGGTACTAAAGCGCTGAGCGAATAGGTTGCCTCTGCGTGGACGCGACCTTTGGGGCTATGGCGGGGCATCGCCCAGGCTCAGCCCGGGGCTCAAGACCCCGGGCTACCTCCACAAACCCGGCTGAAGCCGGCTGCCACCCGTCTCGACCGGCGGAGAGGTCCGTACCCAGCCGCGGCGTTCCAGCCCCCTTCAGGGGGGTTATCGGGTTCAGACCGGGGTCTTTTGCCCCGGGCGGCAGGGGACGCGCGGTCTACCGTTCCGACGAGCGCTCTAATGGTGAGCGGCTTCTTGCAGCCTGGCCTGCTCCCGGATCTGGTCGGCGAGGTGCACCGGCACCGGGTGGTAGTGCGAAAATTCTGAGGTGAAGGTACCACGCCCCTGCGTAATCGAGCGAAGGTCCGTGGCATACCTCTGAATTTCGGCTGCGGGTGCCACCGCCTCGATCGTCGTCGTGCCGTTTGTCCCCGGTTCCATGCCGCTGACGTGGGCACGCTTCCCATTGAGATCGCTCATCACGTCGCCGGTATAGGAGTCCGGTACCGTTACGCGCAGCGTCATCAACGGCTCAAGCAGGACGGGCTTCGCCGCGAGGACTCCCTTCTTGAAGGCTTCTTTGGCCGCGATCTTGAACGACATTTCGTTCGAATCCACGTCGTGGTAGCTACCGTCCGTCAACGTTGCTTTGACATTGACGACCGGATACCCGGCGAGCGGACCAGCCTCGAGCGCCTCGCGGACGCCCTTCTCGACCGCTGGGTAGAAGTTGCGCGGGACCGAGCCACCGACAACTTGCACGGCAAACTCGAAATCGCCCTCATGGAATGGCTCGACCTCCAGGAAGACATGGCCATACTGTCCGGCGCCACCAGTCTGCTTCTTGTGCTTGTACTCGGCGAGGGTCTTCGCAGAAACCGTTTCGCGATAAGCAACCCGGGGCAGACCAAGGTCGACGTTGACGCCGAAGCGGCGCGTCATCCGATCGAGCGCGATCTGGACGTGGGGCTCACCCAGGCCCGAAATGATCATTTCGCCGGAGACTGGATCGCGGCTGATGACGAGGGTTGGGTCCTCTTCCGCCAACTTGTGCAATGCCTGGCCCATCTTGTCGAGGTCGGCTTTGGTCTTTGGATGGACGGACGCGGCGAACGCAGCGCCCGGGAAGGAAATCTCCGATAGCCTCAGCGGCTTGTTCTCGTCGGAGAGCGTGTCCCCGGTGACCACGGTCGCCAGTTTGCCGACGGCGCCGATATCGCCAGGGCCGACCGCGTCGGTATTGATGTGATCTTTTCCACGGACGTAGAAGAGCTGGCCGATGCGTTCAGGCTTGCCTTTGCTCGCGTTCAGCGCGTGGCCGTTCGACTTGAAGGTGCCAGAGTAGACGCGGAAGTAGGTCACGCGGCCGACGTGAGGGTCGGCCAGGGTCTTAAAGGCGAAAGCCGCCAGCGGGCCGTCCGGGTTCGCCTTGAGTTCAATTTCGCCCTCGCCGTTCTGGGCGCGTTCGGTGGTGCGCGACGCCGGTGGAAGGTAGGAGACGATCGAGTCCAGGAGCGGCTGGGCCCCGCGGTTGCCGGTGGCGGAACCACAGAGAACGGGCACGACGGTTCCGTCGGCGACACACGACTCCAGGCCAGCGATCAACTCGTCGTTCGAAATCGGATCATCTTCGAGGTAGCGCATCATGAGCTCTTCGTCGTGCTCGGCGATGGCCTCGACGAGTTGCCGCCGGTAGGTTTCGCACTCGCCTGCGCATTCCTCTGGGATCGGGCCGGTTTCAAAGCCGCCGTCGTGGTTATCGTGGAAGAGGAGCGACTGCTCACCGAGGAGATCGACAAACCCCTTGAACGACTTCTCACGGCCGATGGGGAACTGAATCGGGGCGACGCTTTTGCCAAAGGCCTCCCGCGCCGAAGTCAATGCGGTGTCAAAATCGGCGTTCTCACGGTCCATCTTGTTGATGAAGATCATCCGAGGAATACCCTGGTCCTCGGCCAGTTTCCATGCCTGCTCGGTGCCGACTTCCACGCCGGCCGACGCGTCCATCAGGATGATGGCCGCGTCCACCACGCGCAGGGCAGACTTCACGTCGCCAAGGAAATCGGCATAACCGGGAGCGTCGATGACGTTGATCTTCGTATCACGCCATTCGATGGGGATCACGCTAGCGCTGACGGAGATGTGCCGCTTAGTTTCGTCCGGGTCAAAATCGGAGACCGTATTCCCATCTTCGACGCGCCCCAGGCGAGTGATCGCCTTGGTGTCGAAGAGCAGGGCCTCCGCCAACGACGTTTTCCCGGCCCCGCCATGGGAAAACAAGCCAACGTTCCGGATGTGGTCCGCGGGGTACTGTTTCACGGCGCCCTCCGATGCCTCACCGGTAACCGGTGACCGCAGCTGAGGCATCCGTTGCCCCATTGGGCCACCGGGAATGCGACCGGTCTTGACGATGTGCCGGGGCGCTGTTTGGGCGCATGGCGGCACCGACCGGACCGCCGCCGTCGTCGTGCCGAATCCCCGCGCCGGGGTGTGGTGAGCCGCCCACTCGAGGAGATCATTCGGGCAAACCCGGTTCGGCGGTGGCCGGTATTATAGGCAGCCTTTGCATCACGACAATAGTCTGGCGGAATCAATCCACCAGACCGGCGATATTAACCCGGAGGTCAGGGTGGCACAGGCGGGCGAAGACGGACATGAGCGGCTGATCGAGCGGCTGGGCGACTACGCCGCTATCGATGGCGTCGCGGGGCATGAACATGCGATCGTGGAGCGGTTGGTAGCAGACCTTACTTCGACGATGGGCAGCGTCGATGTCGATCCGTTTGGCAACATCGTCTGTACCCGACCCGGACCGGAGGGTGCGCCGTCGCTGATGATCGCCGCCCACTCGGATGAGATCGGTGCCGCGGTCAAGGCGATCGAGTCCGATGGGATGATCCGGTTCGAGCGGCTCGGTGGGGTGGTCGAAAGTCTCCTCATCGGGCGGGCCGTCAGGATCCGCGGTCATCGCGGGGTCGTCGGATGTCGCCCTGGTCACCTGACACCGCCCGCGGAACGGCTGTCCGTCCCTCCGATGCGTGACCTGTACATCGATCTTGGATTCGACAATGTCGACGATGTCCGGGCGCTGGGGATCCAGGTTGGAGACGCGATCGCCTACGAGGCGCCAATGCGGCGGTTGGCTAATCCGAACAGGCTCTCCGGGAAGGCCCTAGACAACCGAATCGGTTGCGTCCTGATCGTCGAACTGGCAGAACGGCTGGCGAGTGCTTCGCTCGGTTGCACGCTTCACCTTGTCGTGACGGTGCAAGAAGAGGTTGGGCTGCGCGGGGCAAAGATGGTGACCCAACGGCTGAACCCGACCGCCGCGATCATCGTCGACACCATGCCGGCTGGTGGCACGCCCGATACGTCCGCAACCAGGGACCTGGCCGCGCAGATGGGCAGGGGTCCTGTCCTGACGTTGGTCAGCCAAGGTAGTGCATCCGGGATGATCGTCCAGCCCGGACTGCGCGACTTCCTGAGCGGTGTGGCCGACCGCGAAGCGATCGCCGTGCAGCGATCGCTGTTCTACGGAGGAAACTCCGACGCGGCGGCCGTCCATCTGGTCAATGCCGGAATTCCGACAGCGGCCGTGAACATCGCCCGGCGGTACTCACACTCGCCCGTCGAGATGCTCGATATCGGGGATGCGATCGGCGCCCTGCGACTGCTCGAAGCGGCTGCTCGGGCGTTCTCGGCCGACACCGACCTCTCGTTCCTGGGCTCGCAGCGGGGTTAGGTGAGGCGCTGGTATGCGGCTCGTATGCCGTCCAGGGTCAGGCTTGGAACGTGTTCGGTGATCGTAGGGATCGCGCGATGGACGAGATCAGCGGCGCCACCGGTGGCAACCACCGTGGCGCTGCCGCCAATCTCGTCGAGAATCCGGTTGATCATCCCCTCGCACAGGGCAACGTAGCCGAGGACAACGCCCGATTGGATGCTCGTTACCGTCGAATTGCCGATGGCGCGCTCGGGGACCTCCAGACTGACGGCATAAAGCCTGGCCGCCCGGCCTGTTAGTGCGTTCAGGCTGATCTCCAGCCCAGGTGCGATGGCGCCTCCGATGAACTCGCCGGCCGCGTTGACCACATCCAACTTCGTTGCGGTGCCGCAATCGACGATCACGACAGGACCGCCAAACCGGGAGAATGCCGCCACGCCGTTGATGACCCGGTCGATGCCCGTCTCGCTCGGGCTCTCGGTCACAATCTTGAGACCCAGGTCCTGAGATGAGGCGAGGATCACGGGCTCCACTTTGATCCGGCGGCGACACATCTCGGTCAGCCAGGTCGTAATCCCAGGGACAACACTGGAGATGGCGACACCGGTGACGTCGTCGGCTCGCTTGCCTTCGGTCCGCAGCAGCGACGACAGAATGGCGAACCATTCATCGGGCATCCTGTCCCGCAGCGACGAAATGCGCCAGGACGCGACAATCTGGTCCCCGCGTTGATCAAAGAGGGCAATCTTCGTATTCGTATTCCCGACATCGACTGCCAGCAACATGGGTGATCCCAGAGCGTGGTCGGTTCGTTTACTCCACGAGCCAGTCGGTACGTCGGTTCACCGGTCGATGCCCTTCTGGTTCAGCGTTGATCCGGCGTTCCGTTGGTGGTTAGCCGAGTAGCAGCAGCGTATCATCACTGATCGAAGATTAATCCGTCTTCGCTAACATAGATGACACTCACCATCTCCCCCTGGAGCTTTCTTCCCAATGAGTGACGACTGGAATCAGTCTCCGAGTGCGTCTCCCGCGGAGACTCCTCCTCAACCCAAACCGTTCCCGACCGCGTTCGTGTCCGCGCTTTCCGCATTTCTCGTCGTCGCCAGCTTTGCCGCCGGAATATTGGCAGAGCGTTTCGTGATCGAGGGAGGGAGTGGCCGGAACGCGTCCGGGCCGCCGATCGAGCAGATCGAGCAGTTGCTGGAAGACGAGTCCTACTATTGGCCCGAGGACTCGGAAGCCGAAGACGCCCTTCTCTCAGCAATCGACTACGCCTCGCTCCAGGGAGCCCTGCAGAGCCCTGAGGTCCAGGCAGTTCTCGATCAATACACCGCCTACCTTCCACCTGAGCAGGCTGAATATGTTCAGCAACAACTTGATGGTGAATACGAAGGCATCGGGGTATACATCGAGGTCGTAGACAGCGCGCTGACGATCGTCTCGCCGATGCCGGGCTCGCCGGCAGAGGAGGCCGGATTGCTCCCCGGCGATGTGCTGGTTGCCGTTGATGGGACAACCCTCACAGGGTTGTCGATCGAGGAAGCCCAGGCTCTCGTCCAAGGGCCGGAAGGAACGACCGTCCTATTGACGATCGCGCGGCCGGGCCAAGCGGAGCCGTTCACGGTTGGGGTGGAGCGCCGCCGAATACGACACACCGGTCGTCCAATACGATCTGGACGAAGTTTCGGGTGTCGCTGTCATCAGCGTCTCGATCTTCAATGACAAGACCACGGAACAGCTCGACACCGCGTTGAACCAGGCCATAGCGGATGAAGCAGCCGGGATCGTGCTCGATCTGCGCTTCAACGGCGGAGGCTGGGTAACTGCCGCGCAGGAGATGATCGGGCGGTTCGTGCCGGTGGACAGCGGCGTCGCCCTCTATGAAGACGACGATAGGCAGAAGACAACGAGCTGGTCGAAGTGCCGATCATCGGTGGCGGACCGGAGGTCTTCGACTATCCCGTTGACGGTCCTCGTCAATGGCGGTACCGCCAGCGCCGCCGAGATCGTGGCCGGCGCCCTCAAGGACTACGATCGGGCCCAAGATCGTCGGCGTGACGACCTTCGGCAAGGGATCGGTACAGCGCGTGCACGAGTTTGAAGACAATTCGTCTCTGCGCATCACGATCGCCCTTGTGGCTGACTCCGGACAAGGTCGGTCATCGACGGAGCATGGCATCGTCCCCGATGTCGAGGTGCAGCGTCCGGAGGAAACGCCCGAAGATCAAGATCCTCAGCTTGACCGGGCAATACAAGTCACGACGGGTCAATAGATCGACCGATTAAATCGAATACCAAAGCGCTCGTCGGGGGCCGCCAGGCCCCGGTCGGATGCGTCCGACCGGGGCCTGACTTTGTCGTAAGCCTCCAGAAATTTTTCGACGCTTACGACAATTTAACGTGGCACTTACGCGGCCGTTAACATGGCGACCCTATCCTTCGACTCGTGGACAGAACGAGCCAAGAACAATCCGGCATCACGAGTGAGGATGAGGACGTGCAGCAGGTTGCGGTTTCGCCGCCATCAACCCAGGTGGCCGGCCCTTTTGCGCAATCGGAACGCGAACGCGCATCCGTCCTGGTCGTCGAAGATGATCCAACCCTACTGAGCACCCTCGCGTACAACCTGACCCGGGAGGGATACCGCGTCCTGACCGCGGCCGATGGCGAAAGTGGACTCGCCCTCGCACAGCGGGAGGACAGCTGCGCTGGATCTCATCGTTCTGGACCTCATGTTGCCGGGGATCAACGGATTCCAGGTGCTGCGCCAGTTGCGCACCACGTCGGACGTTCCCGTCCTGATCCTCTCCGCCAGGGGAGAAGAGCAAGACAAGGTCGACGGCCTCGAACTCGGGGCGGACGATTACGTCGTCAAGCCATTTGCCCTGCGCGAGTTGCTCTCCCGGGTGCGTGCCGCCGTGCGCCGCCGTGCGGTGCCGTCCCTACGGCCACCGTCCGTCCTGTACCGGGGTGCATTGCGCATTGAGCCTGACCGGCGGCGCGCTGTCGTCGGCGACCGAGAGCTCCAACTCCGGCCGAAAGAGTTTGGACTGCTGGTGACCTTGGCGCTCGAGCCCGGACGGGTCTTCAGCCGTCAGGATCTGCTCGACGCGATCTGGGGCGAGGAGATCATCGTCGACGAGCGAACCGTTGACGTCCATATCTCCTGGCTGCGCGGAAAACTGGTCGATGCCGGCATGGACCACGACGTCATCCGGACCGTCTACGGTGCCGGATACCGATTCGTCTCCCCGGTCGAATCCGCCGAACCCACGGCATGAACGGCCCCTCGCGGGGCACCCAATCTACCCGATGATCTCAACCCGCCTGCGAACGATGTGGAGCGTTCGGCGGTGAGATGACTGGATGAGATTCATCCAGTCAATGCGTGAGGAACTGAGGAGGAACGGAACAGGTGTTGAAACGAATTGTTGAGACGGTAGCCCGGGTCGGCGCGGTCTTTGCGCTTGTCGGCATGCTGGCGACGCTGACCTTGGCCCAGGCCATCGCCCAGGATTCGACTCCGGCCGCGAGCGGGTACGCTCCGCCAGCCAACGCGGGTGAACTGGAAGGCGAGATCATTTCCGATGGATCGTCGACCGTTGGCCCACTGACGATTGCCGCTGCCGAGAACTTTAATGAGTTCGCACCCAACGTTGAAAGCAACGTCACCATCTCCGGCACCGGTGGCGGTTTCGAGCGCTTCTGCAACGACGAGACAGATCTTCAGAATGCCTCTCGCGCAATCTCTGAGGATGAAGTCGCCCTCTGCGCCGAAAACGGCGTGGACTACTACGAATTCGAAGTTGCGTTCGACGGGATTACCATCGTGGTTCCAGAGAGCAACACATTCCTGACCTGCATCAGCACCGACGTGCTGGCTCAGATCTGGAACGGCGAGGTCTCCAATTTCAACGAGATCAACCCGGAGTTCCCGGATCTAGAGATCTCGCTCTTCGGCCCCGGATCCGAGTCCGGCACCTACGACTTCTTCAATGAAGAGATCCTTGGTGAGGACGAGGCCGGCGAAGTGATCGAGCCATCCGCCTCGTATGAGCCGAGCGAGGACGACAACACCCTGGTTGAGGGCGTCGCCGGCACCGAGGGCGGTCTTGGCCACTTCGGATACTCGTACTACACCGAGGCCCAGGACCGTCTCAATGCGGTCGCGGTAACTGCTGATGGCGACCTCAACAACTGCGTATCGCCGGATCCAGAGACCATTCGGACGGGCACGTACACTCCGCTGAGCCGCCCGCTGTACGTCTATGTGAAGGCGTCCAGCCTGGCAGAGAGCCCGGCCCTCCAGGAGTTCCTGCGCTACTACGTGGCCGATGCTTCCGCTATCGCCCTCAGCATCGGTTTCGTAGATGCGCCAGCCGAGGATATTGCCGCCAGCGTTGAGAAGCTTGAAGGCGCCATCGCTGGGACGACCCCGCCGGACAGTCAGGCCGCCGGCTCGTAATCTTTACCGACGTTATGGATGCCCGGAGAGGGCGTCGGGGATTTATCCGGCGCCCTCCCGAGCGGCCCCGTGTCGGCACTCTCCCGTACCCACCGTCTATCTTTAAAAGGATTGTTAAAGTCCCGGCTTTTTACAGTTTCCATCTCTATACTCGCAACATCGCAGTTATTTGACGGGCGAAGAGACCCTGATCGCTCCAGGAGATTCCATGGTGCAGAAAACAATGCCGACGCAGGCAGGAGCGCTCCCAGGCATGGCGGCAAACGCAGACCGTGGAGCGCTGGGTTTGATGGGTGGCAAGCGCCGAAATTTCTCGGAGCGAATCATCAGCGTCCTCCTGCTTTTCTGCGCGGCACTGTCCATCGCAACAACTCTGGGAATCGTTGCGGTGCTCATCGTCGAGGCCATCGAATTCTTCAGCATGGTGTCGTTTTGGAGCTACATTTCAGGAGCAGAGTGGCGGCCAAACCGCAATGTGGACCGCGGAGCCTGGGGCGTCTTGCCTCTAGTGTCTGCAACGCTGACCTACGCCCTGATCGCAATGATCGTCGCGGTGCCGATCGGCCTCATGACCGCCATCTACCTCGCCGAATACGCGCCAGCCGCCGTGCGCTCAGTCGTCAAGCCGGTGCTTGAGGTGCTGGCAGGCATTCCGACGATCGTGTATGGGTTCTTTGCCCTGACATTCCTGACCCCTGAAGTGCTCCAGCGTATGTTCTCGACGATGAGTATCTACAACGTCCTCTCGGCGGGCCTGGCGATCGGGATCTTGATCATTCCCCTGGTGGCATCGCTTTCGGAGGATGCTCTCAAAGCCGTGCCTGGGTCGCTCAGAGAGGCGTCGTATGCCCTGGGTTCCACCAAGCTTGAGACCTCGACCAGGATCGTTTTTCCTGCTGCGATCTCGGGAATCGTTGCCTCGATCATCCTGGCGCTCGGCCGAGCTGTCGGCGAGACGATGATCATCGTGGTCGCGGGCGGTGCGCGGCCCGGCAGCGTGCCGACCGATCCATTAGCCAGCGCCCAGGCGATGACGAGCTACATCGTGAATGTCCTTCAGGGAGACACCTCACGATCCGATCCCCGCTATTACTCGCTCTTCGCAGTTGGGTTGACGTTGTTCGCGATGACCCTCGTTCTCAACCTCATCAGCCGGGCCTTTGTCGCTCGCTTCCGGGAGGTCTACCAGTGAGTTCGATTGCTTCTACCCTGGAAGCGGGTGCTCAAAGCGTACCGATTTCGCTTACCGCCGGGCCGCAACTCCGACGGCGCCAAATCCGGGAGGAGATTGCGAAGATTCTCTTTCTCGGGGCGACGGCATCGGCTGGAATCGTCCTGCTGGTCTTGCTCCTTAGGGTCTTCAGTCAGGGTTGGGGGGCGCTTGACTGGAGCTTGCTCCAGGAGAATATCAGCCAGACCGAGAGCAGGATCGCCGATGGCCGTGCCGGGTATTTCAATGGCATTATCAGCACACTGTGGCTCGTGTTCATCTCGGCAGGACTTGCCATCCCGGTCGGCATCGGCGCCGCGATCTACCTCGAGGAGTACTCGCCCGACAACTGGTTCACCCGCACGGTGCAGGTGAACATCTCCAACCTGGCGGGCGTGCCATCGGTTGTCTACGGCCTGCTCGGTCTCGGACTCCTCGTCGAGTTCTTTGGGCGGGACTTCCTCGGCCGCTCGCTCGTGGCCGGGGGGTTGACCCTCGGGCTTCTGGTCTTGCCGATCATCATCATCGCGGCGCAGGAGGCGATTCGGGCCGTTCCCCTCTCGCTGCGACAAGCAGGGTACGCGCTGGGCGCGACACCCTGGCAAGTCGTCTGGCACCACGTTCTTCCGGCCGCGGCACCGGGCATCCTGACCGGCACCATTCTCGCGGTTGCCCGGGTGATCGGGGAGACGGCGCCGGTGCTTGTCGCTGGCGCGGCCCTCTATATCACCTACGTCCCGAACTCGCCGAGCGACGGCTACTCTCCGCTCCCCGTTCAGGTGTTCAATCTGCTTGGGAACGCTCAGGCAGATATCCGGCAATTCGCCGCCGCGGGCATTATCGTCATGTTAGTTCTGCTTCTCGCGTTGAACTCGGTGGCCATCTATCTGAGGGAGCGCGCGAGCCGGCGCGTGCGTTGGTAATCTCGATTTTCGCTAGAAGGACGAGCGTAATGTCTACCGCCACCGAAGAGATTCACGCACCGATCGCTGCTCCGACCGAGCGGGCCGAGTCTGGCTCGCTCGGTGAGGCGATCATCGAACTCAAAGACGTCAGTGTTCACTACGGTTCGTTCCTCGCCGTGACCAGTGTGAACTTCTCCGTGCCAAAAAACCGGATCACCGCGCTGATCGGACCTTCTGGCTGTGGCAAGAGCACAGTGCTGCGCTCGATCAACCGGATGAACGATCTGGTGCCGGGTGCAAAGGTTTCGGGCCTGATCAATTACCACGGCGTGAACCTTAACTCGCCAAAGGTTGACGCGGTCGAAGTTCGCCGCCGGATCGGGATGGTCTTTCAGAAGCCGAATCCGTTCCCCAAGAGCATCTACGAGAACATCGCCTGGGGGGCCCGGATCAACGGCATGAAGGGCAACATGGATGAACGAGTGGAGCACTGCCTCCGTAGCGCCGCCCTTTGGGACGAGGTACACGACAAGCTGAAGGAGAGTGGCCTTGCCCTATCCGGTGGGCAGCAGCAGCGCCTCTGCATCGCCCGCACGATGGCGATCAATCCGGATGTGATCCTGATGGACGAGCCCTGCTCGGCACTGGATCCCATCTCCACGTTGAAGATCGAAGACCTGATGCGCGAGCTCGTTCGCCAGTACACCATTGTGATCGTGACCCACAACATGCAGCAGGCGGCCCGAGTCTCGGACCAGACGGTCTTCTTCTCGCTCAACGAGAAGCGGCAGGGAGTTTTGGTCGAAGCCGGCGCGACCAGGGAAATCTTTACCACCCCGCGCGACCAGCGCACAGAGGACTACATCACCGGCCGGTTCGGATAGCAGGAAGCAGAACCATTGATTCTATTCTTGACCGTCACGCTGTGGATGATTACCAGGGCGCTGCGACGCGCCCGAAGGATACTGGTATGACACGCGTCGTGTTCCTCCACGAATTGCAAGAGCTCCGCGACGATGTCGTCGCGATGGCCAGCATGACCGACAAGGCGATCGCTCGTTCGATCGATGCGCTCAAGCGCCAGGATGTCTCGCTCGCGCGCGAGGTGATGAACGCCGATCGGTACATCAATAACCACCGCTGGCAAACAGAAGAGCGCGCTCTCCACTTGATCGCCACCCAGGCCCCGATGGCAGGCGACCTGCGGACGATCTCGGCGGCCATCCACATCACCACCGAACTCGAACGGATGGCGGACCACGCCGCCGGCATCTCGAAGATCGTCATTCAGACCGCGAACGAGGCCGCCATCAAGCCGTTGGTCGATATCCCCAGGATGGCCGACCTCGCGCGGGAGATGCTCGCGGCAAGCGTGTCGGCCTACATCGAAGGCAATGTCGAGGCGGCCAAGGCGGTGGCGCTTCGCGACGACGAGGTCGATGCCCTCTATGACCAGGTCTACCGAGAGCTGCTGACCTACATGATGGCCGACCCGGCCACGATCAACCGGGCCACCCGCCTACTGTGGGCCGGCCACAACGTTGAGCGCATCGCCGACCGGGTCACCAACATCTGCGAGTGGGTGATCTTCGCGGTCAACGGTAGCCTGGAAGAACTGTCGAACTCATTGAATGGCCCGTCGGCACCGCTCTAATGCGCTCGTCGGAACGGTTGGCCGCGTGTCCCCGGCCGCCCGGAGCTCACGGGCCGGGCTCAACGTTACAGCCTCTCCGAGGCGAGCGGCGACGGCGGCCAAGGTGTTCGGCGAGCGCATTAGTACCTCGTGCAGTCTCACTTGCCTGCCTTGGGGTGTCGAACCGACTGCCCCGCACCCCCCCGTTATCCCAAGCTTGTCGAGGGATCTCGAGGGGGACGGCGGTCCGACGGGTCCGCCGTCTGCGCGAGCACGACGCGCTTTCGCGGAGGCCGGGGCGACATCGTTGCTTCGTTCCCATCGAGATCCCTCGACAAGCTCGGGATAACGGGGGGGGGCGGGGCGGCAGCGCTCCCTGGTCCAATCGGACAGATGAGCTTGCACGAGATACTAGGAGGTCGGTGCATCCTCTTCGGATTCCGCGCTGAGCCGATTTGCCTGATCCGCGTATGGCCGGCCCGGATGGGCGTCCCGCCAGGCGTCGACGACGGCGAAGAGATAGGGGATCAGATCCTCGAGTTCAATCGGTGGGACGAGAAGTCCATCCGCTCCGAGTTGTCGCGCCCGGCTCTCATCGATGGCCTCCGGATCCGCCACGACCAGGACGATCGGCGCGTCCATCAGTGCCGGCTGGGCCGCGCTTCGGCCTGATTGGCCCGCTGTGCCCCGCAAGCGGCGCAGTATTTCCGCGCCGCCGAAGCCCTGGACATCGAGGTCGAGGAGTACGACATCGAAGGTGCGGAGGCGAAAGACTTCGATGGCCTGAATGCCGCTGGCGACCGTGCTGGTCCAGAAGCCGCCGATGAGCAGGCCCTCGGCCAGGAACACCCTCAAGTCTTCATCGCTGGTGACGATCAGGACGTGGGGCCGCTCACTTGCCAGCCGGGGCCGCAATGGGTGGTTGGAATCCCTATTGGACACGGTCAAGCGTCGATCGCGCGATGGCATTGAACAACAGACGGTAAGTTGCCCGGCATTGGGATCGGAACTGGGGCCGGAACCCGAACAGCACGACCCTCCCTGCTCCCACGCCACAGTCGACGAGCGCCGCCCGCCCCGCCAGGTGCTCCGCTCCCCGGATCCATCCGGAGAGTAACTGATTGGTGTGGGGATAGGTGGCGACCACCTGGACATCTGCGCTGGTAGCCTGGACATCGAAGGCGGGGGAGTTGACGAACATTGCCACTGTCTCTCGCCCATAGCCCCAGGAGATCGGGTGACGCGGATCAACCAGCAGCCGCAACAGCGATCCAGGAGAATAGAACTCGTCGTTGCCAATCCCTTCGAGCGCGTTCGTTACCGGCAGGTAGAGCTGCTTAATGACGAGGTCGCAGGCGGCATCTAGGGCGATCAGGGTGCCGCCTTCGTGCACGAAGCGACGGAGATTGACGACCCCAAGCTCGCCGATCCCGCCAGCGTACTCGGAAGGGTAGTCATTGATGCTATTGCCTTCAACGATCTGTTTGGCTCCTTCGGCCGGCAGAATGATCGTGTCGAAGCGGTCGGCGAGATGACCCTGACGGACATCCCGGTCCCGGACAAGTGAATACTCGAATCCGTACTCTTCGAGGATCAGCCGGGTCCAACCCGCGTCGATGGCCTGCGATCGCCACGAGTGGTAGAGCCCAAGACGGGGCCGGGACCAGAGCGATGCGTCGTCCCGAGGCACATCGACGCGGTTGACCACAATCCCCAGGTCGATCGAGAGGGCCGATACCACCTCGTTCCACGCGTACTGCACCAGGAATGCGCCGGATAGGTCCGATGCGGGCTCTGCACCATCGGAGGTTATTGCCCTCCTGACGTCGATGTCCCGGTCGAGCAACTGATTGATCAATTTGTAGGCAGCGTTAGACCTAATCGGGATGGCTATCGACGTGCCCTTGCCGCCAGACTGGTCGATGACACCCCCGTCAGGTTGGGGGATGACGTCGACCTCGACGGCATCGGGGACGTTCACGTCCGTGGCGGCCACGCAGTCCACGCCCATCAGGAGCGGCAATGTGTGCGCCGTGATGTCGTAGGGAGGCCGCGGAGGACCGCCGGGATAGAGGCGCAAGTCCGGATACTCCTGGCGCTCCAAGAGGGCCTTGGCGAACCGCCCGAACGGTTGGGCGCATTCGATCACACTCGCGCCCGCCGGATAGTTAACCCCATCGGCGGTAAACGGCTTCTTCGCGACCTTGACTTCTACATCGGCGGCGCGCATGAGCCGCAGGAGTTCGACGGTTGCAGTCGGATCACGCTGTTCACAGGCGGCGGGGACAATGAATGCCCGCGGCGAGGTCACTGTGGCTGATCGATCCTGGATACGGGAGAAGTTCAGCAGCCAGCGGTCTCGGAACCGGGCGGCATGGTCGAGGACCGTTCCGACAGCAATCAGGTTGTAGTCGACGATGTCGCGTAGCCGCCAGGTGCCGCCTTCCCAGGGGGAAGGGTGATTCTGCGAGCGAATCCGCGGATCAAAACCGCGTGATTCGACCAGGGTATCGGGTGTGATCTCGATTGGCGACGCAATCTTGACACTGGCGGCTTCCGACAGGATCCGGACACCGCCGTGGTAGTGCTGGTACGCCCGTGACGGCGAATACGCGTCGAAGATGATTGAAGTCGCTACGCCGGATTTGCCGGCCGACATCAGGTCAGAGGCCATCGCTGTGCCGAGGGCATTGATTTGTGTCTGGATGAGGGGATCGATGTTCTGCTCGTAGGGGTCGATGAAGGGCGGAACGACATAACGTGCGCCAGTCGAATGCATCTGGTGCACGTCGAAGACGATTTGCGGTCGCCAGACGTTGTGGATCTTGCGAATCACCAGCCGGTTCTCGACCAACGATTGCATAAACCAATCGCGGTTGTTGTCGTGACCGGCGTAGCGGTGATAGAGCGCCGGCGGGACCGACCCCTCGTAGGGAGTACCCAGCGTCTTGCCGTACCAGTCCGTTACCAACTCCATGCCGTCCGGGTTGAGGGAGGGGACCAGCAGCAGGACAACGTCGCGCAGGATCTGCCTTGTCTGGGGATCGGTGGCGGTGATCAGGTGATGAACCAGTTCGGGCGTCATCTGGGTGCCGCCGACCTCGGTCGCGTGGATCGAGCAGGTCACGAGCACGATGGTTCTTCCGCGGGCCAGGAGATCGGGTAGGTCCGCCTCGCTCCTGCTGCGCGGGTCTGCCAGGCGAGCCTGAATGTCGATCAATTCGGGGAGCCGCCGCAAATTCTCTGGAGACGATATGGTGAGGAGGGCGAAGGGACGGCCTTCAGTGGTGAGACCGATCGTTTCCGATTTGATCCGATCCGAGGTGGAGGCGAGGTCGCGGAAATAGTCGAGCATCTGGCCCCATCGCACCAGCTTCCGATCGGAACCCATCTGGAACCCGAAGCGCTCCTCCGGCGATTCGATCGATAGACGGGCAGGCACGTGAACCTCCACTGGGCGTGGGAAAATGCTTCGGATCGGGCCGGCGACGACGTGTCTCGGCCGGGTCATTGTACTCTCGCGATCTCGCCGTCACGCCTCCTCTCGACCCGGTTACCGTGACGATTCACATGAAGGGCACCGCGTGCGGTTTGATATCAATGATGACGAGACGCTGCGTTGGGTCGAACACTATCTCCAAGTGCTCGCGCTGCCTACCGACCAACTCAGGATCACGACCGAACGCGCCACGTTTGAACGGTGGCTGGGCCGGCGAGTTGGCGGGGGCATCGGCGGGGCGTACGTCTATCTCCGTGGACCGAAGGAACACGCAATCCTGATCAACCTGCCGCGGATCGACCGGTCTCAGTCGCGGGCCGTGGAGATCGTTGTTGCGGAAGAGTTGATCCATATGCAGGATCACATCGCCGGAGACCACCGGCGACACGCGAAGCACGGCTACGATCGCGTTGCCCATCAGGTCGCCAGCGTCACCGGCGCGACGCTTGAGGAAATCCGCACGTGTCTGATCCCTCGCCGGGCCCGCCCCTACCGGTACCTCTACGCCTGCTCGAGGTGCGGCACGCAGGTTCCCCGGCGCGTCCGCGGTTCCTGGGCCTGTGGTCCGTGCTATCGGGGAAGTCGGAAGCGGTACGCCCTCAAGCTCGTCGCTCAGCTGGAACATGCAGTACCCGCTCCCGGCCCTGAGTCGGGATCGGACGTTACGGATCGATAGGCCAAGCGGTCTATTCCGCTCGAGTTCCCAGACGTTTGCCGTGGTTCGGCATGACTCGTAGGCTTGATCATTGCAGGTAACTCGGGTGAGCCGGGGTCGGCTCGATCGAAGTCAGCGGGGGTGCCTTGACCAATCCGTTCACCTGGCTGCGGCTCATCCGGCTGGGACTGGCATTGCTCGTGCTGGTCGTGTCGGTCGCGGGCGGTCTTCCTGCCGGAACTGATCATGGCCAGTCCCATCCGTTTGCGGTGGTGAGCCGCCTGATCCTTAGGGTGGCCGAGAACTCGGCATCCTAAAACGGCGAGAGTGGACAGGTATTGGGCGCGATTGTCGACGAGCCGATCGGGACTGTTGGACAACCAGGTGCTATCGAGCAAGAGACGCCCGGCGGTGCAGTTGGCGTCGGCGGGGTAATCGGCGGTGGCGGGGCGATCGGGCCAGATGGCAGCGAGGTAACTCCCGTCGCCTCCAATCCATCACCGGCTCCAGATGAACCAATAGGCGGAGATTCTGCTCCCACTGCGGCCGCGCCGACCGCGACAACCCCGGCCATCCCGCAGCCCTCGCCGACACCGTCACAAACATCCGGGCCGCCTTCGCCGTCCCCTTTTTCGTCGCCGCCAGGTGCTCCGACGGCAACGGCTCAACTTGCGCCACAGCCAGGTTCGGCAGCAATCCGGCTAGACGAGCCCGTCTTGCGATTTCTTCCTGAGATCACTGCCGCTGCCGACGTAACCGGCATCCCCGCGTCAATCCTCGCCGCGGTTGTACGGGTGGAATCCAACGGCGATTCCAACCTGATTGCGAACGGATCGCGAATTGGCTGGACTGGTGTCCCTGGAGCAGGACTGGCAAATCAACGCGTGGCGCCGTCCGCCGCGAACGATCCCGCAGCGAATCTGCTAGCGGGCGCTGGCGTTCTTGCCGCGCTGTCCGGGAGCACAGGGTCGTGGGATGCCGCACTCCTGTCGTACTTCGGCGGCGACTGCGACGCGTCCGGCGTGTGCCCGGGCGATTACCGCTACGATGTCCACGCGTGGGCGACCTTCTGTGCGACCGCGGTGAGCAATCCGGACGCCAGTGGTTTCACTGTCCTTCCGTCGACATGGACCCCGCCGCCGCTAGCGACGTACCAGGGCTCAAGCCCACGCCCGATTCCGCTGCCACCTGGGGTCGCCGCTCCAACGGCGACCCCTCATCCCACTGAACCGCCGCTGCCAACCGCGCTGCCGACCGAGACGCCGGTGACTTCTGGTGCCAGCGATGAGTCCGCAATCGAAGTGCCATCCGAATCCGCCGTGCCGCCCACCGAGCCGCCGACCCCAACGGTCGCCACTACCGCGAACTCAACGTCGACGCCATCTCCGTAAAGAAGGCACTCTTTTTCTGATACCGCGATCTACGGGTCGAAGTGCACGTTATGGTGTGCGCGGCCAATCCTCCGAAACTGTATAGTCCTGGTACGACATTAGTGCGTTCACCGAACACCGTGGCCGCTGTCGCCACTCGCCTCGGAGAGGCTGTCCGGTTTAGCCCGGGCCAACCCTGGGCCAACCTTGGGCCAACCTTGGGCCGTGAGCCCCGGACGGCGGGGACACGCGGTCAACCGTTCCGACGAACGCTCTAACATCCAGGACTTGGAGGTGCCGTGCGCGCCCTACGGATCGTCGGACGCGGGTTGAAAGATACCTACGAGCAGCTCTTTGGGTTCGTCCTCGTCAGCGTCGGATGGTGGCTGACGGCGGTGTTAATCGTGACGCTCCCGGCAGGCACGCTGACGCTGTTTATGGTCACCGATCCCCGCCGGGCGATCGACCGACCGGACATCCGCGAAGTGCTGACCTATCTGCGCTCCTCGCTCGGCAAGGGATGGGTGTTGCTAGCGGTAACCATACCGATTCCGCTCATCCTGTTCTGGAATTTGGCGTCCTTTGGCGGCACAGATTCTTGGCTTGCTATATTGGCACCACTTTGGGTCGTCCTATTGGTTGTTGGAGTGGTAGTAACGTTCCTCTCGTTCTCAACGATGTCTTTGCTACCAGGCGGATTGAGTATGTCCCTCAAGCGGGCGGGGTACGTTGCCGCCGCCGCGCCCATTCGCACCTTACTTGTCTTCTTGTTCCTGGTCATCATCGCGGCAATTTGCATTTTTTCGATCGTTCCGGCCATCTTGCTGGCCCCGGCGATCATCAGCGCGGTCGTCAACCGCCTCGTCCTGGACGTCTTCGATATCCCCGTGATCGATCCGTCTAAACCGACCGATGAGCGCGTTCACGAGCGAACGGTCAACGGACCTGAACCGCGCCGGCGCTGGTGGGGCGGACGGTAGCCCATGTCCGACAACGGCGCGATTGATCGTCGCCGGGCTGCCGGCGTGCCCCTGCCGCTCAAAGAGAGTAAGTGGCCGAGAACATCGCGGCGGCAGAAGCGCATCGAACGGGCAATTCAGCGACGCCAGCCTGACCTGAGCCTGGTGCTCGAGGACATCCACGATCCCCACAATGTGAGCGCGGTGCTGCGCACCTGCGACGCCGTCGGCGTCCTTCGCGTTCACCTCGTCTACGTCCAGGAAACCCCGCCGAAGAAGGCGTTCGCGCGCACGACGTCCGGCAGCGCGGCAAAGTGGATCGAGATCGTGCGCCACGACTCGATCGAGGCCTGCTACGAGCGCCTGCGTTCCGATGGACAACGCATCCTGGCGACCGCTCTCGAACCCGAGAGCGTCGATCTTTACGAGACCGATCTGACCACGCCCGTCGCCCTCGTCTTCGGCAACGAGATGCGTGGCGTCAGCGAGAAGGCGATCAAGGGAGCGGACGGTCTGATCTCATTACCGATGCTCGGCATGATCCAGAGCCTCAATATCTCGGTTGCCTGCGCGATCTCACTCTACGAGGCGATGCGCCAGCGACGGCTGGCCGGTCGATACGACGCGATCCAGCCTTGATGAATCGGTGCAGCAACGCATGGTAGAGGACTGGTTGAAGCGGTAGTTCAGCCGTCGGAGGACTGCTCGCTTTCGTGGACTAACTCTCTCTGTTCTTCGGCGTGGCCGCTGCGAATATCTGCGGCGTCCCCAAGCCATCCGAGGACAACGAGCGTCGCGATGGTCATCGCCGCGCCTGCGATCGCGACGATGTAGAACCCGCTACCAATCAACAATCCAATGGCGGCGGTCACCCAGATTCCAGCGGCGGTTGTCAGGCCCTGGACTCGTCCCCGGGCCGTGAAGACCACACCGGCGGCCAGGAAGCCGATGCCTTGAACGATCGTCGAACCAATCCGCGAGGGATCGTAGCCGACCCCGCCTGCTTCACGGACTTCGTCGCCCAGCAGGATGGACCCAATCATGAACATGGTCGAGCCGAGACAGACCAGGGCGTAGGTGCGGAGTCCGGCGGGCTTAGCCAGGCGCTCGCGCTCGAACCCGAGCGCGGCGCCTAGGCCAATCGCGAGCGCCATGCGAAGGATGGCTTCCTGTTCGGTCAGCATGCGATCTTACTCAAGCAGAGCCCTCGCGATCTCTCCCGGATACCGACGCGGTATTGAATGCAATCTGGCGATACGGCGCGGAGCGTTTAGAACTGGAGCTGGCGGCGTTCTTCGTTGCTGGACCGGTAAAAAGTCACCGAGATCTCATCACCCGGAGAGACCGATTCGACCAGTTTGTCGAGGCCGGCCAAGTTCCGGACACGCTTCCCCGCGAACCCGACGATGACATCTCCAGACTGCAGCCCGGCATTCGCGGCGACCGTACCCGGCCGGACTTTTCCAACGTACACCCCAGATGTCACACCAGGAGCGGCGGCGGCCGCCTCGGGATGGCTGGTGAAGTAATCGGAGACATTGGCAGCCATCACGCCGAACGGCGGCCGCTTTGGTGCGGCGAAACGCTTGGCGATCCGGCCCAAGCGCACCTGATCGAACCCGACGATCACCTCGTCGTCGGTGGCGATCACTGGCACGCCCTGCTGACCAGATCGGCGAACCATCTCGATGGCGGCCGTCCTGTCCTGAGAGACGTTCTTGTCCACGAAGGGCACGTTGTGTGAGCGTAAAAATTCCTTGGTGCGGTCACACCACGGGCACGTATCTGTGCTGTAAACGACAACCGACGTGGCCACGGGGAACTCCTCTGCTACCTGGCCATGAGACAAGCTAACGAACCGTAAGTTGCTGCCAAGTGTCGCATATTTAACAACTTATGACTCGCCCTTGCGCTCGACCGAGTCAACGTTCACAGCCGAAGCAAGCGTCCTGCCGATAATGTGCGTGTCGTCGCCGATCGCTATTCTGATCGGCCCGTCGAACGGCAGTTTTTCCTCGACACTGATTTCGACGCCGGGATAGAGCCCCATTTCGCCGAGGTAACGCAGTTGATCCGGGTCCCGATCGGAGACGCGACTGACCCGAGCGCTGTCGCCAGGATCCAGATCGACGAGCCGGGTCGCCGGCACACTGGCGATGACCCCTTCGCGGCTCGGGATCGGGTCGCCGTGCGGATCGACGGTCGGGAAGCCCAGGAACGAGTCCATCCGTGCTTCCAGCTCTTTGGAGACATGGTGCTCCAGGCGCTCTGCTTCATCGTGGACCTGATCCCAGTCGTAGCCGAGCGATTCCTTGAGGTACAGCTCGAGGAGCCGGTGGTGACGGAGGACTTCAAGGGCTATACGCTGGCCGCTCGCGGTGAGCTCCATGCCGTGATAGCGGGTGTGACTGACCAGTTGCAGATCGTGCAGGCGTTTAACCATGTTGGTGACAGACGGACCAGAGATGCCGAGTTCGTCGGCCAGTCGCTGGGTCGAAACCGGTCCGCCCTCCTGCTGGAGGCGATAGGCGACTTTAAGGTAGTCCTCCATCGCGTGCGTAATCTTCGGCGATGCCGCCACGTCGCCATCGACCGAGTTGATGGCGTTCGCGCCTGATGACTTGGTGTCGACGTCGTCAGTCATTCGCTGCCCCGAGTAAGTGCGATGTCGCCTCTATCGGGCCGCGTTGACGCGGGGATCGAAGAGAGGTCCTCAATAGTACTCCGTCGCCGTAACGCCTATGTGGCGAGACCTGCACGCGTGGGAAGCGTTGGCTAACTTTTGAGCTACCGCGCGAGCACTCTCGCCGCCTGGATGCGGCCTGTTGGGGACAGGGCGAGCTGGTCTCCCTTCCGCTCGACCAGGCCGTTGCGGGTTGCGTAGGCCATCGCCGCGGATGCCTGGGCGGGCGTCCAGCGTAGCTCGGTTTCAAGATGGGCGATTTCCGATTCCTCTGCCCTGGATGGGCTGCTCTCATGGTTCAGCAGGTGGACGATCAGCACCTCAGCCGAGAAGCGGCGTCGTTGGCTGGAGCGACGCAGTGCCCTTGCCACCAACCCGTGCGACGGCGAGAACAGCAGCGCGCCGGCGAAGAAGACTCCGGTCATCGTCACGATCGCGCCCGCGATCGAGCCATCCAACTCAACCGCGAGGTAGTAGCCGAAATAGGCGGAAGCGGCCCCGATCGCGACCGAGATGCCGATCATTTCGATCAGGCTTTCGGTCAAGAGGTAGGCGGTTGCGGCGGGTACGATGACCAGCGCGACCACCAAAACCGCTCCGACCGCGGTGAAAGCTCCGACCGTCGTGATCGAGAGCACCCCCATGAGCAGGTAGTGCATCAGGATCGGGGACATCCCAATCGAGGCAGCGAGGCCAGGATCAAACGTGGTCACCTTCAGTTCCTTATAGAACAACCACAGGAACGCACTGTTGATCACGCAGAGAATGGACATGACCCAGATCGATTGAGGACCGAGATCCCGGTTCCCCACGAACAACCGATCGAAGCTAGAAAACTCGATATTGCCGTACAGGATCGCGTCCGTATCCAAATGGACATTGGCGAAGTAGCGCGAAACCAGGACGGTGCCGAGGGCAAACATCGCCGGGAAGACGATGCCGATCGCCGAGCCGCCATCGACCAGCCGGGTGTTTCGGATCGTCTCGATCAGGAGCACCGTCAACGTGGACGCAAGCACTGCTCCCGCAAAACCGGCGAGGAGGTTGGGGCCTTGCGCGATGAAGTAGCCCCCAACGAGGCCGGGCAGGATCGCGTGGCTGATCGCGTCGGACATCATCGCCGCCCGGCGCAAGATGAGGAACGACCCGAGCATCGCGCAGGCGCTGGCGCAGAGGATACCGGTCATCAGGATGACCATCGCGGGGCTCATGACCCGCTCCCTTCCGCCGTGAAAGCCGGAAGTCCGGCGAGGAGCTGTCTCCGGTGGCGGCGCTGGCGGAGGTATTGCCAGAACATGCCTCGCGCCGGGGCAAATCCAAGTGAGATTGCCACGATCAGCGTCAGGCTCAGGATGATCATTGGTCCGGTGGGCAGCCGGTCCTGCGTGAAGCTCAGGACAGCGCCGAGGACGCCAGATACCGCGCCGAAGAGGGCCGACAGCCCGATCATTGGTCCCAGGCGATCCGTCCATTGCCGGGCCGCCGCAGCCGGACCGACGAGCATCGCCGCCATCAGCACCACCCCGACCGTCTGCAGTCCGATGACGACCGCGACGACGATCAGAGAGGTCAGCAGGACGGCCAGGAGATTCGTGTTGTAGCCAACGCTCGCGGCAAAGCCGGGATCGAAGGTCAGGAGCTTGAACTCCTTGAACAGCACCGCCACGACGAGCAAGGCGACTCCCCCCAAAATCGCGAGGGTGCGCACGTTCGAGGCAACCAGGGTCGCGGCCTGACCGAAGAGGAACTTATCCAGTCCGGCCTGGTTGGCGTCGTTTTGCTTGGAGATGTAGGTCAGCATCAAGATGCCGACGCCGAAGAAGACACTCAGGACAACGCCCAGTGCCGTGTCCTCGCTGAGCCGTGTTTGCCCGACCATGACCAGCATGATGACGGTGCCGATCAAACCGGATACGGCGGCGCCCGCCAGCAGGACGAGCGGCTCCTTCGACCCCGTGAGCAGAAACGCGACGCAGACGCCCGGAAGCGCCGAGTGTGCCAGGGTGTCGCCGAGCAGTCCCTGCCGGCGTAGTACCGCAAACGTCCCGAGGACGCCGCTGACGACGCCGAGGATGGCCGAACCCAAGGCGACATTCCGTAGGGTGTAGTCGAAGATGATGTCGTGGAGGATGTCGCCGAGTTCGTTCACGCCGGAATGCCCACGACGTCGCGAACCTTGGGAATCAGTCCGAGGCGGCCGCCGTACGTCCTGGACACGTTCTCGGCGGTAAACGTCTCCGAGAATGGCCCGCTCGCTATCAGGCGGACATTGAGCAGCAATAGCCAGTCGAAATATTCGGGGGCGGACTCGAGGTCGTGGTGAACGCAGACCACCGTCTTTCCGCTTGAGCGAAGCTCCTGGAGGAGGGCGACGATTGCCCGCTCGGTTGCGGCGTCAACACCCGCGAACGGCTCGTCCATGAAGTAGAGCTGGGCATCCTGCGCAAGGGCACGAGCCAAAAAGACGCGTTGCTGCTGGCCACCGCTCAACTGACTGATTTGCCGAATGGCGAAATCGGCCATCCCGACTTGTTCGAGGCAGTGGAAGGCAAACTCGCGGTCCGATTTGCTCGGCCGCCTGATCCAGCCCAGCCGGCCATAGCGTCCCATCAGGACGACATCGAGGGCGTTCGTCGGGAAGTCCCAATCGACGCTGCCGCGCTGGGGCACGTACCCGACCGCCTGGCGGCGCTCGCGATACGTACCGCCGAAGATTTCGACCGTCCCGGCCGCTAGCGGCACCAAACCGAGGATCGCTTTGATCAACGTCGACTTACCGGCGCCATTGGGACCAATGATGGCCGTAAGTGTTCCTTCCGGAATGGTGAGATCGACGTCCCAGAGAACCGGAGCATCACGATATGCCACGGTGAGGTCGTGGACCGTCACGGCGTCCTGACGGGAAGAGATATCGCTACTTGTCATATTGAATTGCTGCTCCGGGTCGCGCCCGTTTGTCGTCGTCATTTGAGTGCTCGGACGATCGCGTCGATGTTATGCCGCACCATGCCGATGTAGGTTCCTTCCGGAGTGCCCGACTTGCCCATGGCGTCCGAGAAGAGTTGGCCACCGATGGCGACGTTCCAGCCCGACGCCTTGCAGGCGGCCTGGACCGCTTCAATGGTCGCCAAGGGGACGGAGGACTCAACAAAGATCGCCTTGACTTGCCGCTCGACGATCAGCTGAGCCAGACCCTGGACATCGTTCGCGCTGGCCTCGGCGGCGGTGCTGGTGCCCTGTAGACCGAAGACTTCCAGCCCGTACTGCTGGCCGAAATAGCCGAAGGCGTCGTGGGCCGTGATCAGAACGCGGCCCGACTCGGGAATCGTGGCTACCTGCTCGCGGATGTAGGCGTCGAGCTGATCGAGCTTGGCGAGGTAGGCGTCCCGGTTGGTCATATACGCCTCGGCGTTGTCGGGGTCCTCCGCGACAAGGTGGTCCGCGACGTCCTGAGCGGCGTACTTCCAGAGCGTGACATCGAACCAGATGTGCGGGTCGTAGTTGCCTTCGAACTCGACCGGCCGTCGAAGCAGGTCTTCTGGGATCAGCTCCGCCACCGGATAAGTCGGCGTACCGCTCTCGTCGAGGCTCTCGAAGATGTCGGTCATGCGGCCCTCGAGGTGGAGGCCGTTGTAGAAAATCACGTTGGCGTCACTCAGACGTTCGACATCGCCGGCGCTGGGCTTGTAGAGGTGAGGGTCGACGCCTGGCCCCATCAGGGCGGTGACGTTGACATATTCGCCGCCGATGTTCGAGACCAGATCACCGACCATCCCGGTGGTGGTCGTGACGCGGAGCCGCCCATCGTCGGACGATGCCGCGGAGTCTCCGAGCAATCTGGGAACGGCGATTCCGGCGATGACGATGAGGGCCGCGAGTACCGCGAGGGTGATCCGTCCATTCATTGACCGCATCGACATTAAATAGCCCCTCGGAGATGCATTCGTGGCTCGTGATCCTGGATACACATACCTGGCCAATCTAGTTTAGCCAAGGCTATTTTAGCTTGGTTGGGCGACGTCCGACAACCCCGGCGAGCGGATTCCCGCTTCTCTATCACACCTAAATCAACGGTGTCGACGTCATAGAGGCCGGTACCTCAACGCCAAGCAAGCGTAGGACCGTTGGCGCGACCGACGAGAGAATGCCTGCACCGTGTAGCTCCGCGTGCCGGAGGGGATGATCGTCCGGCGTGATCAGCACGACCGGGACCGGGTTGGTGGTGTGGGCGGTCATCGGGCCGCCGGTGATCCGGTCGATCATCTCTTCGGCGTTGCCGTGGTCGGAGGTCACGATGGCAGCGCCGCCCTGGGCGGCGACCGCATCCACAATGCGGGCAAGGCAGGCATCGACCGTTTCGGCGGCGCGGACGGCGGCGGCGAAGACTCCGGTGTGTCCGACCATGTCGCAGTTGGCGAAGTTCACAATGACAAACCGGAACTGGTCAGTTTCGATTGCGGCAACGACGTGGTCAGCCACGCCGATCGCGCTCATCTCGGGCTGCAGATCGTAGGTTGCGACCTTGGGCGAAGGCACCATGTCCCGTGATTCGCCGGGGAAGGCAGCTTCGCGGCCGCCGTTGAGGAAGTAGGTGACGTGGGCGTATTTCTCGGTCTCGGCGCAGTGGAACTGGGTTATGCCGGCGTCGCTGAGGACACGCGCCAGGGGGAAGTCGACATCGTGGGGCGGAAAAATAACCGGGGTGGGAAGGTGGGCGTCGTAGCGGGTCAGCGTCGTCACCGGAACTGCCGGTTGCCAATCGCCGCGATCGAACCCGGCGAAGGTCGGCTCGACGAGGGCAGTGGTCAGTTGGCGCATGCGATCGGAGCGGAAGTTGAAGGCAATCACCTGATCGCCGGGGGCAATGATGGTCGGCTCTCCATCAGGTCTGGGAATCACCGTCGGCACGATGAATTCGTCCGTGACTCCGTTGGCGTAGGCGGAGGAGACGGCCGCGTCCGCCGAGATGGCTGCCGGCCCGATGCCGTGGGTGAGGGCATCGAACGCGAGTTTGGTGCGGTCCCAGCGGTGATCCCGGTCCATCGCGTAATAGCGGCCGGAGATCGTTGCGATCCGGCCGTGGCCAAGCCCTTGAAGTGTTCGTTCGAGCTGGGCGAGCGATTCCCGACTGGACATCGGCGGAGTATCACGGCCATCGGTGAAGGCGTGGACGGCGATCTTCGTAACGCCCGCATTTACGGCCAGGCCCAACAGCCCTTCGAGGTGCCGGATGTGGCTATGGACGCCCCCGGCACTGACCAGCCCCATCAAGTGGAGGGTGCCGCCCGTCCGCCGGACCGAGTCGAAGGCGGATCGCAGGACATCGTTTTGGGCGAAGCTGCCATCGGCGATGGCCCGATCGATGCGGGTTAGCCACTGGTAGACGATGAAGCCGGCTCCGAGGTTCATGTGCCCCACTTCGGAATTGCCCATCTGGCCCTCGGGCAGACCCACCGCCTCGCCGGAGCACGCAAGCATCGTATGAGGGTAGGTGGCCAGCAGGTGGTCCATCGTCGGAGTATTCGCCGCCAGAATGGCGTTTCCCGGCTCGTCGCGTCCGATTCCCCAGCCGTCGAGGATGATCAACGCCAGCATGGGGACGGTCTGAACCGGGATTTCGTCTACGGCCATTCGGGGGCACCTCCGTCAAGATCGAGTTCGTCATCTGCGACGCGTTACCTGGGGATTATCGGGCCGAATCTATGTACATGAGTGTGATCGTGCGACAATCGACGGCTGATGATGCGTGATGTCACGAATCCCGCGATACCCAGGAGGTTACGGTGAGCTATCGAGTCACGTTGATCCCCGGCGACGGCATCGGACCGGAAGTTTCGGAAGCCACCCGCAGGGTACTGGACGCGACCGGAGTCGGCTTCGACTGGGACGTTCGTGATGCCGGGATGGAGGCGCAAGAGCGCCACGGCGATGTCCTCCCGGAGTCGACGCTGGACTCGATCCGCGCCAACAAGATCGGCCTGAAGGGCCCCATCACGACCCCGATCGGAGAGGGGTTCCGCAGCGTCAACGTCGGCCTGCGCCATGCCCTGGGACTCTACGCCAACCTGCGCCCCGGCAAGACGATCAAGGGCGTGCAGAGCACCTTCGACGACATCGACCTAGTGATCGTGCGCGAGAACATGGAAGACACCTACGCCGGCATCGAGTTCGACACCGGCGCCGCCGATGCCGCCGAGATCATCGGCGAGATCAACAAGCGCAGCAAAAAGCAAGTGCCCGATTCGGCGGCGATCAGCATCAAGATGATCACGCCGGAAGGCTCCCGCCGGATCGTCGAGTACGCCTTCGAGTACGCCAAAGCCAACGGCCGCAAGAAGGTCACCGTGGTTCACAAGGCCAACATCATGAAGTTCACCGACGGCCTCTTCCTCCACGTCGCCCAGGAGGTCGCGGCCAGCTATCCGGAGGTCGAATTCAACGACCGGATCGTCGACAACATGTGCATGCAGCTTATGCAGAAGCCGAGCGAGTACGACGTCCTCGTCATGCCGAACCTGTACGGCGACATCGTCAGCGATCTGGTCGCCGGCATGGTCGGTGGGCTGGGCGTCGCTCCCAGCGGCAACATCGGCAAGGACGTAGCCGTGTTCGAGCCGATCCATGGCTCCGCCCCGAGCCACGCCGGCAAGAACGAAGCGAACCCGACCGCGATGATCCTGGCGGGCGCGCTGATGCTGCGCCACCTTGGCGAGCAGGCTGCGGCGGAGAAGGTCGAGAACGCAGTCGCGTCGGTGATCGCTGAGGGCAAGCACGTGACGTATGACCTGCGTGCCGACCGCGACCCGAGCAAGGCGGCGGGCACATCGCAGATGGCGGACGCCCTGATCGCTGCTGTTCAGTCCTAGGGGCGCGTACGGCTTGTAGGGGCTGGGCTTGCCCTGCCCGGCCACGCTTTTACAGACCTGGGCGGTTCACGAACCGCTCCTACAACGAATAGCGAAGTCGGCTTTCGCGTCCTGGGCATCAGAATTTGTGGCCAAAGTCGGCCGACAGGACGTACTCGGACTCGCTCCAGGGATGGTCCCATCCCGGCTCGTCGAATCGTTCCAGCCGGAACGGCGTGAGGTCGACGAACGATGGCTGGCCGATGAACGATGAATTCGGCCATCGCCTGACCCGACGGCCGGCCCCTTCTTGAAGCCGGCGCCGCTAAACCCGGCGGCGATGTACAGCCCGTCTACGGGAAGCCGTCCGATGATCGGGTGGGCGTCGGGCGTCATGTCATACAGGCCCGCGTGGCCGGTGAGAAATGTGCTGGTTCGCATCGAAGGGTGGCGCCGGGCAAGGGCGGCGCGGGCAAGATCTGGGTAGAGTGCATCCATAGCCGGATCGAATCGGTCGAGGTCGACCGGGTCGTGCTGGTCGCCGCCGCTGACCCCGACCATTGTCCGGCCGGTGCCGAGGGGGCGACAAAACATCCCGGCGGCGATATCGACGTACGCCGGGTGTGAGCCGGACTCGCTTAGCGGGCGGAGGAAGGTCGCTACCTGCACCCGGGCGCTCTTGATCGGCAATTCGATGCCCAGTGGCGACAACAGGTGAGGCGACCAGGGGCCATTGGCAACAACCACGACGCCGCATCGGATGGTGCCGGCGGAGGTTCGCACCTCGGCGACGCGGTCGCCCGCCACACCGATTGCCTCAACGGCCGTCCCTTCACAGATGTGAGCCCCGACCGTAGCCGCCGCCCTGGCCATCTCCTGCGTGGCCGCGATCGAATCGACGCAGCCGGACGAGGGCTCATACGCAGCGGCGGCGACATCCGCTGTCTCGGCGATCGGGTCGATAGCCGAGAGTTCATCGGGGGTGATCATGCAGGTGTCAATGCCGATGGACTGTTGGAGCGCGATGTTCTGGCGAAGGCGATCGACATTCGTCTCGGCGTCGATCCCTGCCGGAATCGTCACCACCAGGCCGGCTTCGTCAAATCCGCATGAGCCGCCGACGATCTCTGGCCATCCGCGAAAGACCACCAGGCTGTGATGGGCCAGCGTGGCCTCGGGACGATTCGTGTAGTGCTGGCGCAGGAGCGCCCCGGTCCGGCCGCTTGCCCCGGACCCGACCGACCCCCGTTCGAGCAACGTGACCGATCCCGCCCCAGTCCGCGCCAAGTGCCAGGCAATCGACGCCCCAATGATCCCGCCGCCGATGACGACAAACTCCGACGACGCGGGCAGATCGGACATCAAGGTGGCTCCATGCTCCTGGTCGAATGGGCTTGGCAGATCATCTATAATTTG
The DNA here is from genome assembly GCA_963724285.1 of uncultured Chloroflexia bacterium. GTDB lineage: Bacteria > Chloroflexota > Chloroflexia > Thermomicrobiales > UBA6265 > CAVRUD01. Next base: position 249,648 of record CAVRUD010000029.1, read on the forward strand.
ATCGAGACGGCAACCCCGTCCGGGCCGACGTAGCTCAATTGGCAGAGCAGCTGTTTTGTAAACAGCAGGTTGCGGGTTCGAGTCCCTTCGTCGGCTCCAACGAAAACCATTGTAACGACAGAAGCCCCGTCGCAATATTCCGACCGGGCTTCTGTCGTCAAGTCCTGGACACTTGACTAGAACATTTGTTCTGATGCAATTGAGAGCAAGCGGCACACCCGGCGAGGGTGCGGGCCTGGGCAGCGCCCCACCCCGCCCGGCTCGGGACCCCAGCCGTCATCCAGGTTCCGAGCTACCTGCTCCCCGGGACGCCCCGGGTCCGAGCCCGCCTAGGACACTCCCTCGCTCCCTGATCCGACCCTCCCAGGGCGGATGGGGTCGCAGCGACAAGGCGTCCCCCAAACGCACCACACTGGGCCATCGACTGCTCAAACCCTCCAGGCGCCCCGTTCAGCCGGTTTCAACCGGCTTCCGTCACTCAGCCCGAGATTTCAATCCCGGGCGACGCCCACGAGGCTCAGGCAATGGACAACCCCCCTTCCCCCTGCCGCGCTGGGGAGGAGCGGGGGGTTAGGGGGCAATCGCCGCACGACGTCGGTGCGATGCAGTATTGGCGGGCTTGGCGAGATGGATGAGCGCAATGGCCGGTAGGAAGCGAAGGGCCGCTTCCTCCACCGCCCTGTCCCGCCAAAACTGACGCATACCCGCACGACGTCAGAGGCTTGTAGCCGCGCGGCCCAATCGCTATACTCGTCTGCGCACTTGGAAGTGGGGTGGAATACTCCTGGCCGGGTGGCGAGCACGGGCAGGTGCCAGAGCGGTTAAATGGGCCTGGCTGTAAACCAGGTGCGAAAGCTACGGCGGTTCGAATCCGTCCCTGCCCACCACCGGGTTAGTCCCCGGGTAGAGCAACCGCGACGGGCCCACATAGCTCAGTTGGTAGAGCACATTCTTGGTAAGAATGAGGTCACCGGTTCAAGTCCGGTTGTGGGCTCCAGGCGAGTAGAAGCGTGAGAGGCTCCACGTGGAGCCTTTCTGTTGTGTTTAGCCGGTTCGACGGCGTCGGGCGCTTCTTCGATGGGGCCCTTGTTGACGGGCCAGGAGGATCAACGTGGCGAAGCAGAAGTTCGAGCGGACGAAGCCGCACGTCAACGTGGGCACGATCGGGCACGTCGACCACGGCAAGACGACGCTGACGGCGGCGATCACCAAGACGCTGGCGCTGTCGGGGCGGGCCCAGGCCAAGGCCTTCGACCAGATCGACAACGCCCCCGAGGAGCGCGAGCGCGGCATCACCATCGCGATCGCCCACGTCGAGTACGAGACCGAGAAGCGCCACTACGCCCACGTCGACTGCCCCGGGCACGCCGACTACATCAAGAACATGATCACCGGCGCGGCCCAGATGGACGGGGCCATCCTGGTGGTGAGCGCCCCCGACGGCCCGATGCCCCAGACCCGGGAGCACATCCTGCTGGCCCGCCAGGTCGAGGTGCCCAGCATGGTCGTCTTCCTCAACAAGGTCGACATGATGGAGGACGAGGAGCTGCTGGAGCTGGTCGAGCTGGAGGTCCGCGAGCTGCTCTCCACCTACAGCTTCCCCGGCGACGAGATCCCGATCGTGCGCGGCTCGGCCCTGGCGGCGATGGAGACGGCGAGCACCGACCCGGCCGACCCGGCCTACGCCCCGATCCTGGAGCTGATGCAGGCGGTCGACGACTACATCCCCGACCCGGTGCGGGCGATCGACCAGCCCTTCCTGATGCCGATCGAGGACGTCTTCGGGATCAAGGGGCGGGGGACGGTGGTCACCGGGCGGGTCGAGCGCGGGGTGGTCAAGCCCGGCGAGACGATCGAGATCGTGGGGATGGGGGTGCGCCGCCAGACGGTGGTCACCGGGGTGGAGATGTTCCAGAAGACCCTCGACGCCGGCGAGGCCGGGGACAACGTCGGGTGCCTGCTGCGCGGGGTGGAGCGCGAGGACGTCGAGCGGGGCCAGGTGCTGAGCAAGCCGGGCTCCATCAACCCGCACACGAAGTTCCGGGCCGAGGTGTATGTGCTCTCCAAGGAGGAGGGGGGGCGGCACACGCCCTTCTTCCCGGGGTACCGGCCCCAGTTCTACATCCGCACCACCGACGTGACGGGCGCCATCGAGCTGCCGGAGGGGGCGGAGATGGTGATGCCGGGGGACAACGTCGAGATGGGGGTGGAGCTGATCACGCCGGTGGCCTGCGAGGAGGGGCTGCGCTTCGCCATCCGCGAGGGCGGCCGCACCGTCGGGGCCGGCGTCGTCACCAAGATCCTCGAGTAAGGACCAATTTCGATCCTTGAGGACCGGGCGCTCAGATGAGCGCCCGGTCCGCCGTAACTAGCGCGAAAACGGGCCGCAAACCCCGACGCGTGCTACAATTCACGATTGCGCCGTGCGTGCGCCGGAACGTCTCACGAGCCGGGCCGATTCCGTAGACACTGTTCGGGGATGATGTACAATGGCGAAGAAGGGAAAGGCGGATCGGCTCGTCATTACGCTTGAGTGCACGACGTGCCGCGAGCGCAATTACACCACCGAGAAGAATCGGCGGAACGATCCGAGCCGTCTCGAACTCAAGAAATTCTGCGTTCGTTGCCGCAGCCACCAGCTGCACCGCGAAACACGGTAGATCTGCGGTTGTACGGATAGTCCGGCGGAGCAGACTCGTTTGCCAGCGCTGCTGGACACTTAGGGTCGTAGCTCAATTGGTAGAGCAGCGGTCTCCAAAACCGCAGGTTGCGGGTTCGATTCCTGCCGGCCCTGCCTGGACGGCCCCACGTTGTGGGGCAAGCCGATCAGCCCATTCGGAGTGGCGGTGGGGCGTGCCCAATTCGGCGACGCCCCATCTTTGCGTACATCACAGGGGCGGACTTGGATCCGCCCGGCAGACGATAACTCGGTCGTGATTGGCTCGCGCCGTCAGGTGACGAGTTCGTCGCATCCGAACGAAACATCGACACGGAAGGACCGATGTCATGAGCGCGCAGCGCCGGCCGCCCAACAAACGGGACACGTCAGGTTCGAACTCGCGGCGAGCCGCGGGCGGACGGCAGTCTGGCTCATCGGGTCAGACGGCAACGAAGGCGCGCGCTCAGGCCGCACCAAAGGTCGATGCGGTCGAGTCCGGCGGCGCGGCGGTCGCCGCCGCGCCGGCTTCGCCCGTTTCGGCGTCCAACGCGAAGGCATCAGCTCCCGCGAAGGCGCCAAAGCCGGCGCCGGCCAGGACGAAGGAGGACGAGGCAAAGCCAAGCGCCTTCGCCGAACGCACCAAACGGATTCGCAAGACCTTCGACGATACGCGCGCTGAGCTGAAGAAGATCACCTGGCCTGACAGGGAGACGACCCGAAACCTGACGATCGTCGTGATCGGCATTTCGGTCGTCCTCGGGATCGTCCTCGGTGGAATCGACTACGTGCTGTTCCAGATTTTTGAGGCGCTGCCCTAGACCCGATCGGGTCATCGGTGGCGTGAGCGTTTCACGCCACCGGAGGTACGAGAGAGGCAATTACTATGGGTCGCGTGTCATTGCGTGAGCGCCTGGCGGCGCGGCGCGCGTCTGAGGCGGGCGAGACAGTTCAAACCCCAGAAGGCAACTGGTACGTTCTGCACACCTACTCAGGCTACGAGAACAAAGTCAAGAAGACCATCGAAACCCGGGTCGATGCCCTCGACCTGGGCGAACGCGTGTACGAGATCGTCGTTCCTACCCAGGAAGAGATCGAAATCCGGAACGGTCAGCGGCACAGCGTGCAGCGCAAGACGTTCCCCGGCTACGTTCTCGTCCGGATGTTGATGGACGACGATACCTGGTACGCCCTGCGCAATACGCCGGGCGTGACGGGGTTCGTCAACGTCAACAACAAGCCGGTCCCCCTGGGTGAAACCGAGGTTCAGACCATCATCAAGGGCATGACCACGGTCGCGCCGCCGGTCAAGCTTTCGTTCGCCGCCGGGGATGCCGTTCGGATCATCGACGGACCGTTCGCCGACTTCCGGGGTGTGATCGACGAAGTCAACAACGAGAAGGGTAAGATCAAAGTTCTGGTTTCGTTCTTCGGGCGCGAAACGCCGGTGGAGTTGGACTTCCTCCAGGCGGAGCGAGAAACCTAGCGACCGGATGGATCTGCTAGAGGATTAGTGTTTGAGGGGTCAGATCACGCTGCCAAGTATTCAGAGTGGTTTGAGCTGACTTTCGAGGATCTGGAGAGCGAGGAAGAGGATGGCCAAACGTGTTCGTGCCTACGTCAAGCTGCAGATTGCCGCTGGCAAGGCAACCCCCGCACCGCCGATCGGACCGGCCCTCGGTCAGCACGGTGTGGCGATCATGAACTTCGTGAAGGAATACAACGAGCGGACGGCGAGCATGACCGGCCAGGTCATCCCGGTCGTCATCACCGTCTATGAAGACCGCTCGTTTACCTTCGTGACGAAGACTCCGCCGGCGGCAGACCTTCTGCGTCGCGCCGCGGGCATAGAAAAGGGCTCGGGGCGGGCTCCGGCGGAAAAGGCCGGCAAGGTTACCGGCGATCAGGTTCGGGAGATCGCCGAGCTGAAGATGAAAGATCTCAACGCGGTCGACCTCGCGGGCGCGGTGAAGCAGATCGAAGGCACCGCCCGCAGCATGGGCATCGAAGTCGCAGGTTAGACAGGTTAGAGGGATAGCCGCCAGCGCCTTGCTGCCGGCTTTTCGTTCACGGGTGGGAGGGATGCCTGGCATCCCGTCTGACCACAGGAGAGTCTCGGAATGGCCAGGAGTGGCAAGAAGTACCGTGCGGCGCTGGCCCGCGTAGAGGATCGCCTCTACCAGCCTGATGAGGCCGTGTCGCTGCTCAAAGAGATCGCATTCGCTAACTTTGATGAAACCATCGAAGTCCACGCCCGGCTCGGGATCGATCCCCGCCAGGCCGACCAGTCCGTCCGCTCGTCGGTCGTCCTTCCCCACGGCACTGGAAAGATCGTCCGGGTTCTCGTCTTCGCCGCCGGCGAGGCCGAGCGTGCGGCGCGCGAGGCCGGCGCCGACTACGTCGGTGTGGATGAGTACGTCCAGCAGATCCAGGGCGGGTGGCTCGAGTTCGACGCCGCCATCGCCATGGCCGATCAGATGGGCAAGGTCGGTGGCCTGGGCCGGATCCTCGGCCGCCGCGGCTTGATGCCGAACCCACGCTCCGGCACCGTCGTCCGCAATGCTGAGGACATCGCCGGGGTCGTTCGGGAGCTGAAGGGCGGCCGTGTCGAGTTCCGCAACGACCGCACCGGCCTGATCCACCTCGGCATCGGCCGCAAGAGCTTTACCGATCAGCAGATTCAGGACAACCTGTTTGCCTTTGTCGACGCCATTCTGCGGGCGAAGCCAAGTGGGCAAAAGGGCGTCTACTGCCGTACACTCACGCTGACCAGCACGATGGCTCCTGGCATTGCCCTCGACGTCGCGTCCACGACGGCGAGCGCCCAGGCCTAGTCGGCGGGTCATCACCAGACGAAGACGCTCAGCGCGGCTGAAGACTGTCGGTGCGGGCAACCGCTTAATTTCCGACTGAGGCCCCGGCTGATCCGCACACCTCCCCAGTGAGGTTGATGTGTATCGCGCCCCGGGTTGCCACGCAGCCCGGGGCGTCGTTCGTTTTCGACATCGCGATGCACGGATGGGGAGGCGAGGGTGGGCAGCCCGGTTCCCCGCGTAGGAGGAGTGTCACATGCCCACACTTCAAAAGGCGGTTCAGATTGGTGAACTCGCCGACCAGCTTCAGCGGTCGCAGCTGACCATCGTCACCGACTATCGCGGACTGACGGTGACCGATCTGCAGAACCTGCGAAGCACCCTTCGGCCCCTGAACGCCGAGTTCCGGGTGGCCAAGAACACGTTGACCCGAATCGCCGCGGAGCAGGTTGGCATCGATGTGATGCAGCCAGTTCTCGAGGAGCCGACGGCACTCGTGTTCGCGTACGAAGACATCGTCAGCGTCTCGAAGGCGGTCAACGACTTTGTGCGCACGTCTCGCGTCCTCAAGGTGCGCGGCGGTGTGCTCCAGAATCAGCTGCTGGACCCGGATGCCGTCGAGTCGATCGCGTCGTTGCCGTCGAAGCAGGAACTCCAGGGCAAGTTCTTGGGCCTCCTGGTCTCGCCGATGTCCCGCACCGTTGGCGTCCTTTCCGGACCGAGCCGCTCGCTTGCCTATCTGCTCAACGCACGGGCCGAGCAGCAGGGTGGTAGTTCCGAGGCCGTCGCTGCCGACTAGCGCTTTGTGGTGGATGGTTGGCTCCGCACCGTGCGGACGCCGCCGAGTTCAAATAGCTAAATGGAGGAAACAATGGCCGATCGTGAACAGTTGATCTCCCAGCTCGAGCAGATGACCGTCCTCGAGCTTAACTCGCTGGTGAAGGAGCTTGAGGAGCGCTGGGGTGTCAGCGCGGCGGCTCCGGTTGCCATGGGCGCCGCTGCTCCTGCCGCCGGCGGCGGTGGTGCTGCTGTCGCTGAGGAAGAGAAGACCGAGTTCGACGTTATCCTCACCGAAGTCGGCGCAAACAAGATCCAGGTCATTAAGGCCGTCCGCGAGCTGACCAGCCTGGGCCTCAAGGAGGCCAAGGACGTCGTCGATGGTGCTCCGAAGGCCGTGAAGGAGGGCGTCGCCAAGGAAGAGGCCGAGGCCGCCAAGGCGAAGCTCGAAGAAGCGGGCGCGAAGGCCGAGGTCAAGTAGCGATCAGACACGGCGAAGGGCCCATTGCGACCCTTCATTCCGCGTCGTGGCGAAGGCGCCGAATCCCCATCGGGGATTCGGCGCCTTCGCCGTTTTTCCTCATCGTACGGCGATTCTGCGGCGGAAATCGTGCGTGGTATAATCACCGCCAAACGGGGCGTGGCGCAGCTTGGTAGCGCACCGGTATGGGGTACCGGTGGTCGGAGGTTCGAATCCTCTCGCCCCGACCAATCAATCGCCGACGTCGCCACGAAGAGCCGACGATTCCGCTCGTCATCCGGCGCGTTGCGTTCGGCCCGTAGATAGCCGGGTGTCGCGTGCGCCCGGCTTCGTGTGTGGACGCTCAATGAGAAACACCACAACCCCTTCTGCGCCCTGGCGCATCATCATCGCCGACGACGAATCACTTATCCGCCTGGACCTCCGCGAAATGCTGGGGCACCTGGGGTACGACGTGATCGCTGAGGCAGGAGACGGGCGCACGGCGCTCGATCTCGCAAAGAAGTTGCAGCCAGACCTCGTCATCATGGACATCAAGATGCCGGAAGTCGACGGCATCATGGCAGCCGAGGAACTGACCCGGGAGCGCATTGCCCCGGTGGTGCTGCTGACCGCCTATTCCGATCAGGGCCTCGTCGAACGAGCCAAGGACGCCGGTGTCGTCGGCTACGTGGTCAAGCCGTTCCGCGAGACCGAGTTGATGCCGGTGATCGAGCTGTGCATGGCCCGGTTTGCCGAGTTCCGCTCCCTCGAGTCCGAAGTTGGCAAGCTTGAAGAGGCGCTCGAAGCACGCAAGCTGATCGAGCGGGCAAAGGGCGTCCTGATGGAAGTCCACGGCCTCAGCGAATCGGAAGCCTTCCACCGCATCCGTAAGACCAGCATGGACGCGCGCAAATCGATGAAGGAAGTGGCCGAGGCCATCCTGCTGACCCATGACATGGACGTCGCCAACTCGGCCACGGGTGGAAACAACGGCGGGAATGTAGCCACCGGGAGCTGAGCCCCACTTCAACCCAGATAAAGCAGGTGTTCAACGCCCTAGGAATCGTGCGTTTCCCGAATAGTTGGCGCCGCCTCATGCTTTTCGAACACCGTGGCCGCCGTCTCCGCTCGCGTCGGAGCGGCTGTCCGGTTCAGCCCGGGCCAACCCTGGGTCAACCCTGGGCCAACCTTGGGCCGTGCGCTCCGGGCGGCAGGGGACACGCGGCCAACCGTTCCCACGAGTGCTCTAGGCGGCATGCTTGGCGCCGTTCTGGCCTCGCCCGGGGCTAACCACCGCGGGCTGAACGAAATAACCAGTAACCCGGCTGAAGCCGACTGCCACCCGACTCGACAATCGGAGATCCGACCTCGGCCCCGACGCTCCAGCCCCCTTTAGGGGCGATATCCGGGTCAGCCCGGGGTGGTTAGCCCCGGGCGAAGCCAGGACAGCGCCCCGCATCGGCCCCGGGCGACGACCATGCGGCGTGCCGTTGGACGCCGACGTGTGCCCCGGACAACGCGGCGTCCGCGCCAAGGGTCCGCTCCGCGCGCTAGCGTCCTAGGGCGTTGCATCTGGTCGCGTCACGGGGGCTATTTATGCGCCAGGGGTTGCCATAGGTGACGGGGACGCCTGCGGAGACACGGGCGTATTGCCTCCCTCACCAAGACCGGGCACATTGTTGCCGTTGAATGCGTCTGACTCGGAAATGGTCACCGAGATGAACTCCGGATCGGTTCGGATCCAGCTCATTTCGGGTGGAACGGAGACAGATGGGCGAAGTTGGTGGGTCCCAGGTTCCAGTCCGGTAACACTGACGGAGACCGTGATGTCATCGGGCTGAAGCATTTCGATCTGGTCTGTGGACGCCTCAACAATCACGCCAACCTCCGATGGTTCGAGCGAGGCGGTATAGCCGGACTGAAGGCCCATCACCTGGACGGACTGTGCCGGCAGCGTTTGCGGTGTTCCCAGCATCGAGATCTGGACGATCACCTGCACCTGTCCATTCGCGGGACTCAGAACGGTGACGCCTTCAGGAAGCCGCGATCGGTCGATCGGAACCGATGTTGAGACATCTTGTGTCGCGTTCGTGATGTCCACCGACTCGGTATAGACGTAGACGATCGAGTCGAGGAGTTCGTCTGGACCGTCGACGACAATGCTGAGAGGGATGGTTCGCCGGTCAATGACCTGATATCCAGGAGCAGCCTGTCCGACGATATCGACCAACACCGCCACCGTCCGACCGCGCGCCGTGATAGGAACTGTCGTGAGGACGCTTTGCGGTTGGATGTCAACTTCTGGAATCTGAGTGCCGTTCGCGTCTACTGCGACCGGCGTGAACGTTTCCTCAAACGTCTGGCTGTGATTGCCGATGTCGACCGGCAGAACGACCCTCGCGACACGATCGACGGCAGGAGCTGGTCCGGAAACGGTGACCATAGAAACGCTCGGCTGGGGCTCTCCGACCTGGAGGTTGGCTGAATCGGGTTGAGCAACGAGTTGTGGTTCGAGCGTGAACTCCCGCGGCATACCACGTTCAGCCACGGATACCGTGACAAAGCTCGGTTGGGCGACACTCCGGCGGATTCCATCCGGAGCGTCGATGTGGATGCGAAGGTCCTGACTTTCAGTCGGGCCGTCTATCTCGTCCGTGTCGACGGTGAGCTCGATGTCGGTTGGCGTGATGTCGTCCAGGACCGATTCAGGACCGGTGAGCCGGACGGAGACCTCGGGAAGCTCAGTGGTCAGGATGAGGTCGTCGTCCAGATCATCGAGTGGGGCGATCGTGAGCCCCGAGAAGGTCTGGGTCTCCTCGGGATCGGTGACGAGGGAAACGTAGCCCCAGAGCATCGTCGCAAGGATCAGGGACGACACGAGGCGCGCAGCATCTGCACGGGTAAAGCGCGCCTGCAGATAGGCCCATGCGCTCTCAAACATGGGAACGGCAAAGGAATTCGTGACGGTTACAGTTCGGGAACAGGATCACAGGGTCGCCACCTTGTCGTGATCGGAGCGGGCCACGACCTTAGCCGGCGTGCCGCCGCTGCTCGTTCTGCGATCCGCCGTGCCGTTGAGTCCGGCGAACGAGGCCAGTTTGGAACCGACCTGCTTCCAGCCTGATCCTGGTTGGTTCGGTCGGCCTTCTTGCCGATCTAGGCGGAGGAGTGAGCGCAGGACGCGGCGCAATCGGTCCTGGTCGAGGTTGCGGATCAGGCGGCCGTTGTGGGCGACCGCGATCTGCCCGGTTTCCTCCGACACGACCACGGCAAGGGCGTCCGATTCCTCGGTGATTCCGATCGCGGCGCGGTGGCGTGTGCCGAGCTGGCCAGTAGCGGAGATGTTGTCGGTCAGAGGTAGCACCACACTGGCGGCCACAATCCGGTCGCCTCGGATGACGACCGCGGCGTCATGTAGGGGGGAGTTCGGAAAGAAAATATTGATGAGCAATTGGCGAGTGAGGGCGGCATCCAGTGGGACGCCGCGCACGGCAAAGTCCTGCAGGCCGGTTTCACGCTCGATGATCATCAGGGCGCCGAACCGCTGCCGGGCCAGCTGCGCCGCCGCTCGGACGACCTCGTCGACGGTCCGTTCCATGTCCTCTTCGTTACCGCTGGGGAAGGGGGTACGCAGCCAGGTTTCGGTGTGGCCCAGTTGCTCCAGGGCGCGGCGCAGTTCCGGTTGGAAGATGATAGGCACGGCCACAATGAGGATCGGCCAGGTGCGCTCCAGCAGCCAGTTGAGGGTCTGCAGGTCGAGGGAGTTTGCGAGGAAGAAGAAGATTGCGAGCAGGATGATAATGCCGCGGATGAGCTGCGTCGCCCGCGTGCCCTGGGCCACCCACAGCATCCAGTAGATGATGACGGTGACAACCAGGATATCGAGTATCGCCCGGGGATCTGCCAGGCGATGCAGAAATGTACCGAAATCGGGCATGCGACTTCCGGCTCAGGACGAAGCGTAGACGCGGGAGACTGACATGCAGTCTACCATTCTTAGGCGAGCGAACCCGTTGACTTGGGGCCTGGACAGGGGAGTTCTGACTACCGCCGCCGGCCTCGGACGTAATCCGGGCGACCACGTCGACGGAAGTCCTCGGCGTCGACTTCAATCACGGTCGTTAGGCGGGTATCGAGGATTCGGGATGCCACCCGCTCGTCGATCATCCGTAGTTCCTGGTTGGAGGTGATGACCGTCGGCGAGCCCTCGTTGTAGCGGTGATTGAAGATCTGATAGAGCTTCTCACGCGCCCATGGAGTCGTGTTTTCGGTTCCCAGGTCGTCGAGGATGAGCAGGCCGGCATCGCGGATCTGCTCGAAGCGCTCGTCGTAGGCCACGCCGTGCGCTGGGTCGAAGGTCGCCCGTAATTGGTCCAGGAGGTCCGGGACGACCTGGAAGAGGACGCTGACCTGCTGATGCTCTAGCGCATGACGGGCGATAGCGACAGCGAGGTGAGTCTTCCCGACCCCGCACGGTCCGTGCAGGAAAAGCCAGCCTCGAGGATCCCGGGCAAAATTGATCGAGACGTCGTAAGCCTCGCTTGTTCCGGGGACGGCTGGATCGAACTCATCGAACTCGTACTGCGTAAAGGCGCCAAGGTTCGAAAGTTCCCGAAGTTTTTGGCGGCCGATGGCTTCTTCCTCACGTACCCGGCACGTGCAGGGCACGATCGAGCCAAACCGGGGATGCTCCGGTGGGACGTTGAGGCGGACGAACCCGGCGTCCTGGCAGAGCGGGCAGTTGGCGACCGGTTCGGGCCGCGCCGGCGTAGTGAGATCCGGCCCCATTGGGATAGAGATGTGCTTCATGACGTCGCCGATCCGCTTCACGGCCGACTCCTACCCGGCGCCGCAGGTTCGCGCCCTTCGGTCGCCCACTTTTCGAGGATACGCTGGATGTACCGCCAGGAGCGACGGTTATAGCTGACCGACTCGGCGATCGCTTCTTCGATCCATTCGGCCGGATAGGTCTCCAGAGCATCAATCAACTGGTCTGCCAGAAGCGGGCTCAGGAGCCCGATGTTCTGCTCGTAAAGTCGGAAGACGTTCGGGCGTTCCGGTTGGATCGCCGGGACATCACGTTCCTTCCAGATGGCCACCGGCGGGGCGATGGCTCCCCGGCCCATCGCGGCGACGAGCGCCTGATTAGCCGGTGTATTGACGTAATACCACGTCTCCTGCGTTTCGCCAAAGTCGGCCTGAAAGCGGAGAAGTGTGCCTCGGCCGGTCGCGAGGTCAAGGCCTGCGGCGATCCGCCGATCGGGTTCTCGGGGGCTGCCGGCGACGCGAAGCGAGGTACGGAGATGGCGATCGCGGAGGAGCGCCCGCTCGGCAATCGGGGACTCGATGCCGCCTTCGTCGCTGGCGAGACGGAAGGCGGCCAGCGTGACCTGGATCTCGCTGAGGTCAACCAGACCCGGCAGGACGTCGGTAAAGAAGGCGGCAGGGATGGTGATACCGGGTTCCGTCGCGACCAGGAAGCCATCGAATTTGCGAGTCAAAGCGAGGGATCTCCAGGCCGGTGAATGTTGGGGCTAGACATTGGAGTCGCGGTAGAGCTCAAGGTCGGCAAACCGGGCCGTCTGGTTGAAGAACCGCAGATGCACCGAGCCGACCGGGCCATTTCGGTGCTTCGCGACGATAATTTCGACGATTCCCTTTTTCTCTGAGTCCTGCTCGTAGAGCTCCTCACGGAAGATGAACATCACGATGTCGGCGTCTTGCTCGATCGATCCGGATTCGCGGAGGTCGGAGAGCATCGGACGGTGATCGGCCCTGGTCTCCACGGCGCGGGAGAGCTGGGAGAGCGCGATCACCGGCACGTTGAGTTCGCGGGCGAGGCCCTTGAGGCCGCGAGAGATCTCAGAGATCTCCTGCACGCGATTGTCGGAGCGCCGGCCAGACATTAGCTGCAGGTAGTCGATGACGAGCAGGTCGAGGCCGTGTTCGGCCTGGAGGCGGCGGGCTTTCGAACGGACATCCATGATGCTGGCGCCGGCGGTATCGTCGATAAAGATGTTCGCTTCCGCCAGGCGACCGAATGCGCGCGACATCCGATCCCACTCGGTGTCGTTGATCTGACCCATGCGCAAACGGTGGGTGTCAACGCCTGTCTCGGTGGAGAGGAGGCGGGTTACCATCTGCTCGGCCGACATCTCCAGGGTGAAGATGCCGACCGTCTTCCCATGCGTGACCGCGGCGCCGTAGGCAATCCCAAGCGCGAAGGCGGACTTTCCGACTGAAGGGCGAGCGGCCAGGATGATGAGGTCGGACCGTTGGAAGCCGCCGGTGAGTTGATCCAAATCGGAAAAGCCGGTAGGGACCCCCACCATCTCGCCCCGGTGCTGGTCCATGTAGTTGATCTGATCGAAGAACTTGTCGAGCACGTCGGCGATTGAGACGAAGTCTTTTGTCTGACGCCGCTCCGTGACCGCAAAGATCGCCTGCTCGGCCGCGTCGAGGGCGTCTTCGGTTTCAACACCCTCGTCGTACGCGATTTTGACAATCTCGGTGCCGGCGTCGATCAGCCGGCGCAGTGTTGCGGTGCGCTCGACGATGCGAGCGTAGTACTCGACGTGAACCGCAGTCGGGACGGCGCTGGCCAGGGCGGAGAGGTACGCGTGGCCACCGATGTCTTCGAGCCGGTTGCGCCGGATCAGTTCGTCCGCGAGAGTGACGAAGTCGGTCGGTTCGCGCCGGTTGTAAAGGTCGAGGATGGCGCGGTAGATCGTCGAATTCGCCGCGCTGGCGAAATCGTCGGGGCGAATCAGCGAAGCGATGCGGATGATCGCGTCTCGGTCGATCAGGAGGCTGCCGAGCACCGACTGCTCGGCGTCCATATTTTGGGGGGGAAGCCGCTCGATAGCCGCTACCATCCGGAACGCTCCAATCGCTCACGGACCGGCCGGCGGGGGCGGCGGTTCAACTACTGGATCTCGACCACGCGTCGTCAGCGGTCACCAGGAGTGCGGACTCCGACCATCGCCGAGATTGCATCGGCGGGACAAGCGCGCTCGGTGCACGCCCATCCCGCCAATCAAACGGGCCCTGAACAGTGGCAAACCCGGACCAGCGCTTAGGCCTCGTCCGCGGCCGCCACGGCCTCGAGGTCGCCGGCCTCAGGGACCTGGGTCTCGCCCTCGGCGGCCTCGGCGGCAGGCTCCTCGTCTTCAACGACACCGTCGCTCTCGACGACGACGACTATGCTTGGGCGCAGGCGACCTACCAGGTGGATCGTGACGGGATGCTCGCCGAGAGAACGAATCGGCTCTTCCAGCACGATCTTGCGACGGTCAACTTCGGACTCGACAGCGGCGGACAACCGAGCGGCGATGTCACCGGCGGTCACAGAGCCATAGAGTCGGCCCTGCGTGCCGGCCCGAGCTTGGAACGTCAGTCGCATGCCGTCAATGCGCTCAGAAACCGCGCGCTGAGATAGTTCGAGCTTGGCGAGCTTGCGCTCCTGCACGATCCGATTCTCTTCGACCATGCGTAGTTCGCCTGGGGTCGCCAGGACAGCCAATCCCTGAGGAATCAGATAATTGCGGGCGTAGCCACCAGAAACGTTCTGAACGGTGCCCTTCTCGCCGAGTTTTTCCACATCGCTGCGGAGCACAACCTTAACTGCCATTGAACTCAGTGCCTTCCATCGTGCGGACCCTCGGTGCCGGTACACCGGAAACACGGGGCCGAGGGTGTGTACGTACAGCAGATTTCGCCACGGTAACTATACGTTGGAGGCGAGTCTGGTGCAAACCTTCCACGGTACCAGGGGCGAGTTCTGCGAGAAAACTCGGCTCGTCCGGCGTTGCCCGATCACCGAACCTCGATGAACCGCCCTGCCACCCATCCGCTTCCGTAGCGGGAGCTCGTGACCTCCCACCAGGTGTAACCGTTGGCCGTCTCCGGGCCGCCGACAACAGAGAGGGCCGCGCCATCCGGCAGGACGACCTGCACGTCTTCTGACGTGCCCGGACCGGAGCGCAGGTTGAGTTCGCCGTCGATCACGCGGACATCGTCACCGACTGAGATGCCGCTGGCGCTGGACGACCGGGTTAGGAACTCGGCGACGCACCAGCCATTGCCGTGCCGTGAGCTCGAAACACCGTACCAATCGTATCCATCCGCGCGGGTGACGCCGTCGGTGATCACCAGTTCGGCACCGGTCGGCATGACAGCAACGACGCGGCTGTCCAGGCGCGGTCGTCGTCGGAGGTTCAAGGCATCCGTATCTACGGCAACCCGATCACCCATCTCGAATTCGTCGTACTCAGGCAGCGGGCCGTCGAGGACGGTCGTGAAGAAGTCTCCGGCTGCCCAGCCGGATCCGAGGGCTGTATCCATTCGGTACCACCGGTAGCCGTCCACGGAGGCCGGACCTTCGGTGATTACTCCAGTGGTGTTGGCTGGGAGGACTGCCACGAGTCCGGCCGATAGACCAGCGGTGCGGCGGAGATTGACGGCATCGGTCGCTACTCTGACGACATCCCCTGGCGCCAGCGCACCGGTACCGGACGAGACCGCGCCGAGAAGGAATGAGGCAGCCCAGCCCCAGCCGGAATCGCCGGAAATCTCGTACCAGACGTGCCCGTCGACCGTCGTCGGGCCGTCCTGGACGGTCATGAGCACACCCAGTGGGAGGGTCGTGACGATTCCTGCGTCGACACCCGGGCCGTTGCGGAGGTTGGCGTCCGCCACGGTTACCTCGACCACATCGCCCGGAGCGAAAGTGCCCTCGCCCGGTCCGGGCGTCTGGCCCTCGTAGAGCACCGCGGAGACGTAGTCCCGGATGGCAGGTAGGTCGTCGTAGAGCATGTCGCCCGGGCATGTCGAGTCGTTTACGTCGCGGTGGGCACAGATCGTCGCAAGGTTGTCGGTCTCGTGGAAGTCGGAACGGCCATGTGGATTGAGGTTGCGCCCCACCCAGGCTGTGATCCAGACCAAGCCTGCCTGCATTTCTGGAGTGGCGTTCTCGTCCGAAAAGCGGCCCATCGTGCCGATGCCGGACGAGCCATAGGCGTACTCGTAGGCATGACCTCCGACGACGTTTTCGCCGCCGGAGCGTCCCTCGTAGACATTTCCCATGAAATCAACGAGGTAGTTGTATCCGATGTCTCCCCAGCCCCTTGTAACCGCGTGGTAGTAGTAGACGGAGCGGATCGCAACGAGCGGATCCTGGAAGTTCGGCGTCTCCGTATGGTGGATGATGACGTGCTCGACCGTCCGATATTCGAGGGGCCAGAGCAACCCCTCGTTGTCATACCGGTAGGACTCGTTTGCGCCCCAGGCCTCCCGGGAGATGATGGGGGGCGGGTCGAGTGACGGAGTCGTTGCGGCGGCGTAGACATCGTCGATGGTGGGTCCGGGCGTGGCGTCGATGTACGTGAAACCGAGATCCGGCACCTCGGCGCCCTCACCGGCGGCATCGAAGGTCTGGTACTGGACGAACTGGGCCTGGCCCGGAAAGACGAGGTTGCCGAAGATGCGGCCAGCCTTGTCCGGGCGGCCGGCGTCGTGGTCCGAGGCGGTCAGGTTCACCGCGTCCGACCAGGAGGAGCCATCAGGGCTGAATCTGGCCTGGATCTGAGGACCGTAACCGGCGGCTTCGCTCCAGTGGGGAGCGATGGCCGAGAACGGGAAATCGGCCTGAAAGACCACCGGATCGGTCGACGCGGCCGAAAATCCTCCCGTATTAGGGCCAGGGTAGTATTCGCCGGCGAGGGTCTCAGGCGCTTCCTGGGCGATCACCGGGCGCTTGTGGGCGGCCAGGACCGACATGGCAGCCAGCGATGCGCCCGCCTTGAGGACGACCCGTCGATCGAGGCGTGTGGTCCTGGCACCCGCGAGGGCGCGTGCAAGAGGCCGGGAATCGCGCATCGAGTCTCTCCCCCAGATGAATCGGGCGCCCGTGAGCCGGCCGTTCCGGAAATGGCCGCGAGCACCGTCACCATCTTTTCCGTCCGAGCGAACGGAAAGAGTGTACGTACACCTTGACTGGGGAAGAAACTACTACGTTGTGACCGTGCCGTCAACCGATGCTGAAACGGCCGCGCTCTTGGCACCCGTCGACGTGTCCGGTCTCGTTGGGAGTTCCGTCACTCTACCCAGCACGTTAAGTGCCGCGCGAATGAGAGGTTCATTTACACCTTTAGCTGCTTATGCGCTCACCGAAAACTTTGGCCGCCGTCGCCTCTTGAGCGCAGCGGCGCTCTCGATCGCTTTCGATTGAGATCGAACGAACTTGCATCACTCGCTGTCGGAGCGCCGCTGCAGATCAAAGAGTACGATCGAACCAGCGGTTGCGGCATTGAGCGAGGCGACTTTTCCGCGCATCGGAAGGGAGACCAGAAGGTCGCATTTCTTTGTCACATTGGCACTGATGCCTTTGGCCTCGGCACCGACCACGAGTGCCGTCGGGGTCGGCAGATCCGTCGCGTAGAGCGGCTTCGACATGGCCGACTCGTCAAGACCGATGACCCAGCGGCCTGCCTCTCTGAGCGTATCAAGGGCTCGTGAGATGTTTGGAACCCGGGCGACCTGGAGATGCTCGACGGCCCCCGATGAGGCGTTCACCACCGCGGGAGTGACGGCGACGGCGCGGTCCTGGGGGATGACGACACCGGCCACAGCCACCGCTTCCGCCGCCCGAAGAAGCGTGCCGAAGTTCTGCGGATCCTGGATGTGGTCGAGGACCAGCACCGTCCCGTCGCGGCCGGAAAAGTCTTCCAGCGCGGCGTACTCATAGGCTCCGGCATCCAAGCCAACACCCTGGTGGTTGGCGCCACGGCTGGAATCGTCGAGCAGCTCTCTGGGCACCTCGTCAACGGAAATGGCGAGCCGCTGCGCGGTGTCGAGAATGTCGCGAATGCGCGTGTCGACCTGGATACCGGTGGCGACCAGCAGCCGATAGGCTGGCCGACGGCCCCGGAGCGCCTCCGCCACGGCGTTCCGGCCGTAGATGAGCTCTCCACGAAATGATAGCGACGGGATCTGATCCCGTTGTCGAGCTTGGTGGCGGGGTCCGGACCCTGACCCGGCCGGCCTAGATCGTTCGCCGCTCAGGGAGCGTCCGGGTCGGTTTCGTTCGGACCGGTGGTCCCGTTCCGATCGCGACTTCGGCGGGTTACGCTCGGACCGGTTCGCCGAATTGTCCCGGTCAGTTCGATGAGATGGCCTTCCAGGTTGCCCCGGTCGGTCCGTCCTCGATGGCAATGCCTCGCTCCTTCAGTCCGTCGCGGATTGCATCGGCCAATCGCCATTGCCTAGCGGTGCGGAGCTCTTCGCGAATCTGAACGAGCAGCGCAATGAACGGCTCCGCCGCGCCAGCGGATTCACGCGGTTTATCCTCGAGCTTGAGCCCAAGGATGCCTGCCAGGGCAATGAGCTCGGCCGATGCGGCGCTGACCACCGTCTGGTCGACGCCGCCCGACGCCGCCCGGTTGATCGCCCGGCCGAGGTCGAACAGGGCAGCGACCGCGCCGGGTGAATCGAAGTCGTCGTCCATTGCCGCTTCGAAGCGAATCCTGGTGGTGGATACGATTCCCGGAAGGTCTTCCTGTGGAATCCCTGACCCATTTGCTGGAGGAACGGACACCGCCGATGCCGCAGCCCGCAAGCGGTCCAGCCCACGGTCAGCCGCGATGAGCCCCTCATCGGTGTAGGTGAGGGGAGCTCGGTAGTGCGACTGCAAGACCATCAGGCGGAACGCCATCCCCAGGCCGCGCTCCAGGATCTCCTTGATCCGGACCATGTTGCCGATCGACTTCGACATCTTATCGCCGCCGAACTGCAGGAGACCGTTGTGGACCCAGTAGCGAGCGAACGGCTCGTGGCCAAGGTACGCCTCGGATTGGGCGATTTCGTTCTCGTGGTGGGGGAAGATGAGGTCCGCCCCGCCGCCATGGATATCGAGTTCTCCGTCGAGATACGTGGCGGCCATCGCAGAGCACTCGATATGCCAACCGGGGCGGCCCGGTCCCCACGGACTTTCCCAGCTCGGCTCGCCGGGTTTCGATGCCTTCCAGAGGGCGAAATCGAGCGGATCGGCCTTGCGCTCGTCGACATCGATCCTGGCTCCGGCGAGGAGGTCGTCGAGCGATCGACGGGAGAGTTTGCCGTAACCCGGGAAAGCCCGGACGCGGTAGTAGACATCGCCCTCGACTTCATACGCGAAGCCGCGATCGATCAACCCCTGGACAGTCTGGATGATCGGACCGATCTCCTGGGTGACGCGTGGATAGACGGTTGCACGTTGCAGACCGAGTGCGTCGTTCTCTTCGATCCACTCGGCGATGAGGCGATCAACGAGATCGAGTGGGTCGACGCCCTCGCGGTTGGCGCGGGCGATGATCTTGTCGTCGACGTCGGTGAAGTTCTGGGCATGACGGACGACGTACCCGCGATACTCCAACCATCGGCGGACGACATCGAAGGTGATTGCCGACATGCCGTGGCCGATGTGGGCACTGTCGTACGGAGTGACACCGCAGACATACATGCGAACTCGCCCGGGCTCGAGCGTCTCGAACGGTTCCTTGCCGCGGGACATGGTGTTGTAGATCTGGATGGCCGGGGTGGCAGGTGTATCGGGCATCTGGCTGGCGTCCCCTTGAGACAAAAAGGATAGCGCGCCGCGCCGTTCCCGATCAGTCTACACGGCGCGGACTCGATGGCCTGTTCGGCTGCGTTGCGTGTGGGTGACGACCGCGGCCGGACATGGACAGTCCCCTTCCCGGCGGGAGATGCCGAGTGACCGTGCCGTAACTGGTTTGGTGGCTTCGCCGTATCGGCCGACCATCGTGTTCCCTTGGGTGAATCCCGCGCCCGGTGCTCCGCTGCTAGTCGGCGGCAGCGGCGGCCGGTTTTGTCTCGGTCGTTATCGCGGCCGGCTTGGTTTCGGTGGAACCCTTGCTCTTCGATTTGTCCGAGGACGTTGACTCTGATTTCTTGGCAGACGTGTCGGTCGAAGATTCCGCCGGGGCCTTGCGGCTGTCGTTGATGTACCAGCCGGAGCCTTTAAATACAACGCCGACCGGCTGGATGACCCGCTTCACCCGTCCATCGCACTCGGGGCAGATGGTAAGTGGATCGTCTGCAAACTTCTGAAACGCGTCAAACCGGTTGTCGCACGCGGCGCAGCGGTAATGATACGTAGGCATTACGTCGGGAACTCCTAATCAGTACAAGTAGCGCGCCGAGATTCGGCCGGAATCGGGGATCGGGTGGTTGTAACCCCGGCGCGAACCAACGTTGAAGTATACCGGATCGCCACGTTTTTCGCACTGTTTCGCCATTTTATGAACCTTGCTTAGATGACGCTAGCGGTCCAGCTTGAGATGCTCCAACTCGTCCCACCTTGGGCCCGTCTGGACCTCAGCGACGAGCGGCACCGTCAGGTCCGCCGCATGCTCCATGACGTCGACCATCAGGCGGGCAGCTTCGAGGACACAGCTGCGATCCACCTCCAGGACGAGCTCGTCGTGAACCTGGAGGAGCATCCGGGCCGGGAGCTCGGCTTCGTTCAGGGCGTCGTAGAGTCGCACCATCGCGACCTTGATGATGTCGGCCGCGGTACCCTGGACGGGCATGTTGATCGCGGCCCGCTCGGCCGACAGTCGCCGAGCGCCGTTCGAAGAGGTCAGGTCGGGCAGGTAGCGCCGCCGGCCGCTGGGAGACTTCACATAACCGTTGGCTGCGCCAAAGGCCAAGGTTTCATCGAACATCGCCCTGACCTTGGGGAGACGCGCCCAGTAATCACTGATGAACTTGTTTGCGTCCGCCCGGCTCAGGCCAGAGTCGCGCGAGAGACCGTAGGCCTGCATGCCATACATCACGCCGAAATTTACCGTCTTGGCCACCCGGCGCATGTCGGGGGTGACCGCGTCGGGCTCGACCTCGTAGACCACGGAGGCCGTGGCGGCGTGGATATCCTCACCGGAGCGGAACGCTTCGACCAGAAAAGGCTCGCCGCTCATTTCGGCGAGGAGGCGGAGTTCGATTTGGGAATAGTCGGCAGTGAGGAGCACCGAGTCGGGGTACATCCGAAACTCGGGGCGATGGTCGGCGATAAAGGCGTGGCGCACCCGTCGGCCGATCTCAGTCCTGATCGGAATGTTCTGAAGATTGGGATTGGTCGACGAGAGCCGACCGGTGGCGGCCACCGTTTGGTTGAACGACGTGTGGACCCGGCCAGTCTTAGGGTTGAGCTGGGTAGCAAGGGCATCGACGTAGGTCGATTTCAGCTTCCCCAGCGTCCGCCATTCCAGAATCAGATCCACAACCGGATGGCGGTCTCGGATCGCCTCGAGCACGTCGGAGTCGACCGAGTAGCCGGTCTTCGTCCTCCGGCCGGACTGAAGTGACAGTTCCTCGAAGAGCAGGGTCGCGACCTGCTTGGTCGAGCCGATATTGAATGTCCGACCGGCATGGGTGTGGATTTCACCTTCGAGCGTCTTGATCCGCTCGGTAATCTCCACCGAGAGCTCGCTGAGAAAGGCCGGATCGATCGCGATGCCTGCTCGCTCCATGTCCACCAGGACGGGAATGAGCGGCACTTCGATGTCGCGGTAAAGGGATTCTTGCTCGCGCTCCTTCAACGAAGGGGTGAAGACGTCGTTCAGGCTGAATGTCGCTTCGACATCGGCGCAGGCGTAGTCCACGACGGCGTTGACGTCGACGTGGTCCATCGTCTCCTGGACGCGACCAGTGCCAATCAGCTCAGAGATCTCGGTCATCTCCCAGCCCAGGTGGCTGAATGCCAGGTTCTTCAGGCCGATCGCGTTTTCGTTAAGGATGAAGGCCGCGACCATCGTATCGTCGGCAATCCGATTCAATGGAAAGCCATGTTGGAGCAGGACGAGCTCATCGTACTTGCCGTGATGGGCAATTGCGCCGATCTCTGGATCGGAGAGCACCGGCCCAAGGAGGTCGCGGACCTCATCGAGTTGGAGCTGAACGCCGTTGTCGTGGCCGACCGGGATGTAGAAGCTTTCGGTCGGGGAGACTGCGACCGCAATACCGACGAGTTCGGCCCTCATAGGATCGGTACTGGTTGTCTCGACGTCGATCGCGTAGCTCTTTGCTTCCCGGACCTTGTTAACCAGCGCCCTCAGACTCTCGGA
Organism: uncultured Chloroflexia bacterium; assembly: GCA_963724285.1. Classification (GTDB taxonomy): domain Bacteria; phylum Chloroflexota; class Chloroflexia; order Thermomicrobiales; family UBA6265; genus CAVRUD01. The sequence continues at coordinate 271,476 of CAVRUD010000029.1, forward strand.
GGTGTTGACCAGTGTCCTGTTCGCAGGCGGGCGCTCGATTTTGGCGGTCTTTTGGGCTGCCTCGTGGGCTGCCGGAAGCTTCGGAAGGAGCGACTTGAACTCCAGTTCCCGGAAGAGCGTGACCACCCGTTCCCGGTCGTAGTTCCCGACTGTCGCCTGCTCCCGGTCGAACGGTATGTCGAGGTCGCGGACGATCGTGGTGAGGTGTTTCCCTTCCAGCGCCTGGGCGGTATTGGCTTCGATTGCGTTCTTGGCGCGGTTCGGTGTGATCTCGTCGACGTGGGCGATGATCTCTTCGACCGTTCCGTACTGTGCGATTAGGGCTTTGGCGGTCTTTTCGCCGATTCCGGGAACGCCGGGAATATTGTCCGAGGTGTCTCCGACGAGGGCCTTGTAGTCGGGAACATGCTCTGGGCCGAATGAATATCGATTGATCACGGCTTCGCGGTCGAACCGGCGCAGTTCTCCGAACCGGCGGGTGCCGGGTAGGATGACTTTCACATTGTCGTCGACAAGTTGAAGCAGGTCGGAGTCTCCGGTGACGACGATCACCTCGACCCCGTCGCGGGCACTGCACTGGGTGGCCAACGAACCGATGACGTCGTCGGCCTCGTAACCAGGCCGTTCGATCACCGGGATGCCCAGGGCGTCGATCAATTCACGCACCCGGCTGATCTGAGGAATGAGTTCTTCAGGCATCGACCGGCGGGTAGCTTTGTAGTCGGAATAGGCCTCGTGCCTGAACGTGCGGCCGCCCTCCAGCGCAACAATGACGTAATCGGGCCGTTGGGTGCGCATCGTGTCGAGCAGCATCGTTGCCACTCCGAAGACCGCACCGGTCGGTTCGCCGCTGGAAGTCGACATGGTCGAGACAGACTTGTCTAGGGCATAGAACGCCCTGAATATCAGGCCAAAGCCATCGACCAGCATCAGCGTTGGTCGCGCCATTGAGTCGGCGGGGGGATTGGCCGGGGTTTCGGATGCCGACGGTGCCGGCGTCGTCTTGATGTCGAGGGAAACTTGGGTTGCCACTTGCTCGCTCGCTCCTCGCGCGGGTCGTCCGTACAGTATAGACCGGCCTCATTTAGCGGTACGCGTCTTCGACCTGCCCGGACTGTTGAGGTTGCTATACTCGGGGTATGCTCCCCGGCCGGATGATTTTTCCGGCCTCTTTGAAGCAGCGAATGCGCGCATTCATTCCGCGCCGCGAACAACACCAGACCTCAATAGGACGATTTGGCCGCCCGGCGGTGAGATCTACGCCAAAGAGGTATGGCCTGGAGTGCATGTGGACCAGGCTCCCTTCAACGGCCGGCAGGCCGATCCCGGTACGTCGACGTCGCCTGCCGCGCCATCGAACCCTGTAGCCCCAATCGGCCAAGCCATCCCTGGTGGTAGCCCCATTGCTTCGAGCCCAGTGGTGGCGATCCGCGAACTCGCCCGCCTTGTCTCTGACAATGTAGAGCGAGTCGTCGTGGGCAAACGCCGGGAGGTAAGCCTCGTCCTGGTTGCGCTGCTGTGCCGGGGCCATGTTCTGATCGAGGATGTGCCAGGGGTTGGCAAGACCGTCCTGGCCAAGGCGATTGCGCGAAGCGTCGGCAGCAGCTTCAAGCGGATCCAGTTTACGCCCGATCTCCTGCCCAGTGACGTCAGTGGGGTGAGCGTCTTCAACCCGCGCTCGTCGGGATTCGAGTTCCGGCCCGGTCCGATTTTCGGGCAGATGGTTCTGGCCGATGAAATCAACCGGGCGACGCCAAAGACCCAGGCCGCGTTACTGGAGGCGATGGAAGAGGCGCAGGTTACGGTCGACGGCGTTACCCACCCTCTGCCTGCGCCGTTCATCGTCCTCGCGACTCAGAACCCGATCGAGTACGAAGGGACCTATCCGCTCCCCGAGGCCCAGCTAGACCGATTTCTCATCCGGATCTCCCTTGGGTATCCAGGACGCAGCAACGAACTGGCGATGCTGGACCGACAGCAGCACGGGCATCCACTCGACGGCCTGCGCCAGGTCGTGCCGGTCCAGCAATTGCTCGATGCCCAAACCGCGGTCCAGAACATTCGCATCGGTCCGGACGCCAAGGAGTACATCGTTAGTTTGGTCGAAGCGACCCGGCACCACGAAGATATATACCTGGGCGCCAGTCCGCGTGGCTCCCTGGCGCTCTATAACGCGTCCCGGGCGTGGGCGGCGCTACAGGGACGCGAGTATGTGATTCCCGACGACATCAAGACACTGGCGGAGCCCACGCTGGCGCACAGGGCAATCGTTGCCCCGTCGGCGCGAATGAACGGGATCGACAGCCGGCAGGCGATCGCCACGCTGTTGCGAAGCGTGCCGGTGCCGGGAGCCCAGCCCGAGCCGGCCGGCAGCACCGGATGGAGAAGCCGGCGGGAGGGCTGATCTCGGTGAATGCGATCAAGCTTGTCCTGCTCATCCTGGCCGCGATCTTGGCGCAACGGTTCGTCGATTGGCCATTCCTGCAGCCGGTGACGTTTGCATTGATCGGATTGCTGATCGTCAGCTTTGTCTGGAGCCGGCTCAGCCTGCGCGGAATCGGCCTGGCGCGCTCGTTGGAGACGGATCGACTCCAGGTCGGGCAAACCGTTCGAGACCGATTGACCGTATCCAATTCCAGGCGGTTCGCGGCATTGTGGCTCGAGGTACTGGACTATTCCTCGCTGCCCGGACATGCCGCCAGCCGCGTGGTCCACGTGCGCGGCCGCAGCACATCGTCGTGGACCCAGGCGACTGTTTGCACGCGGCGCGGTGTCTATCGAACGGGCCCGGTCATGCTGCACTCTGGCGATCCGTTTGGACTTTTTCCGGTGAGCGGCCGGATGCCACTGACGCAGGAGCTTCTCGTCTATCCCGCGACGTTCGACGTCACCGGCTACGTGCTACCTGGAGGTCAGCTCATCGGACAGGGGCGGCAATCGCGGCGCAATCCATTCGTCAACCCCAGCGTGGCAGGGGTCCGAGAGTACATCCAGGGAGACGCGCTCAATCGGATCTCGTGGACGACATCGGCCCGGTTGGGGCGGCTGATGGTGAAGGAGTTCGATCTGGATCCAACGTCGGATGTCTGGATCGTTGCCGATCTGGAGCGGCGACACCATCGGCGGGCCAGCGCCGATCATCCCGGTCACGCTGGGCGGCGGACACCCGACTGGCTCGACTCTACCGAGGAATACGTTGTCTCGATCGCGGCGTCTCTGGCCAAGATGGCGTTGGACGACGGACGTGCCGTCGGCATGGTGGTGTCGTCCGGCCGGACAACAGTAATCAATCCCGATCGGACGGAGCGGCAACTCCGGCGTGTTCTCGAACAGCTCGCCCTCGAACACGCGGACGGGGTCCGCCCGTTGCAAGAGGTGCTACTCTCCGAGAGTTATCGGTTCCGGCGCCAAAGCGCTTTGATCGTCGTATCGCCATCACCAGATGAGGGCTGGACGACCAGTTTGGCCGCGATCGCAGGGAGGCGCGTCCCGGTGAGCGCGGTGATCCTCGACGCGACCACGTTCGGAACGAGCCAAAGTGCTCAAACGGTCATTGGCCGGTTAGTGGCGAATTCCATCCCGGTGCAGCGAATCTCCTTTGGAGACGACATCTCGTTCGCCATGTCGACGCAGCTAGGTGACGCTCGACCGGGCAATCGCCCGGTCGAGCAGGTGTTGGCGGGATAGACAGTGCACGTCTTTCGGTTGAACCGGCAATCGATCAATTTCCGGTGGATCCGTCCCGATGAGGGTTGGGCGATCGTGCTGCTGCAGGCCGCGCTCCTGATCAATGCTGCCCTGGTTGTCGGCAGGAGCGATTGGGTTGAGGTGCCAGCGTCGCTGGCGGCTGTTGCCGTTTGCGGTGGGATGCTCGGCTACCTTTTGGCGAAAACCTCGTGCCCCGATGTGATCGCCCACTTGACCGCCGCGATCGTGGGCATGTGGGCAATTGGGTTCCAGGTCTTGACGGTCTACCCGGAGCTTGGCGCGTCGAGGAGAGACCGGTTCGCCGAATTGATCGATCGCGCACGGGTCTGGTATCGAGGGACGACCGCTGGCAACCAGCAGGACGACACGGTCCTGTTTGCCTTCGCGCTGGCGTTTACGCTGTGGCTGGTGTCGTACCTGGCGGTGTGGACACTATTCCGCCGCCGATGGGTGCTTGTCTCCATCCTCCTCCCCGGATTCCTCGTGCTGGTCACGCTCGGCTATTCACCCGAACTGGGCAGCCCGCACCTGATTGTGGCGCTCCTGCTCTCGGGCATGCTGAGCGCGCTCTACTTCGCGTTCCGCCGAAATCAGGTATGGCGCCGGTTTCGGATTCCCTCGCCGCAAGGTATCTCACGCCGGGTCTCCGGAGTGGGCACCGTCCTCGTCGTGGTTGTATTGGTCCTGGCCTGGTCGCTTCCGGAGGGATCCGCCAACGACACGTTCGACGACTTCCGCGATCGCGCTCAGGGACCGGCTGAGTCGATCAGTAACTGGTGGTCCGACACCATGCCCAGTCTGGCGACCGACGATCGTTCGGCGGCAGACACGTATGCGTCGTTTGAGGATTCCTTTGAGCTCGGTGGCGGCGTCAGCCTGGGCGACGAACAGGCGGTCACACTCCGTGGGGTACAGGAACCGCAGTATCTGGTCGGCCTGAGATATGACGTCTATACCGGTCGCGGATGGGAGTCGGATGTCGCCGACACGTTCAATCCCAACGGACCGGACGGGACCGTTTATTCTCCTCAATTGACGTTCCGGCCCCAGCAGGACGTGGCACTCTCCGGTGCGGTGTCTGGACAAACCGAACCCGTTACTGGCTTAGTGACGCTGCTCAGACCACGGGGCGAGTTGCTGTTCACGCTCGACGCGTATCTTCGCAGCGATCTTCCTACCAGCGTGCAACTCTCCTGGCTCCAGCTCGAGAACCAACCGTTTGACTTGAAATCTGAGGATGTTCCGGCGGACCTCCGCCCGCTCGCGTCGCTCCTCCTGTCCACTAGAGATTTCGACGATGGGAACACCGATCAGGACGGCGTGCCGCTGCCGGACGATGAGCAAACCGCGACGCGAATCGTCAGCGAACGGCAGAACCTGCGCCTGCGCTTTCTAGAGACCTCTTGGGAGATCGACGACATCGGGCAGCGATCACCCTTTTCGTTACCGGTCAGGTCCCGGTTTACGACGACATCGAAGCGGTCTTCGCCCGAAATCCGGTCGCAGGGGGAGCTCAATACGAGGTAACCGGTCTTGAAAGTCGAGCGACGCCCGACGAGCTGCGTCGGGCGGGCAACGACTACCCGACCTACGTTGAGGATCGCTATCTCACCTTGCCGGACGGCGTGACCCAGCGCACGAAAGCCCTTGCTGTGTCACTGGCGGGCGAACACTCGAACAACTTCGACGTGGCTCACGTGATCGAGGGCGAGGTCCGCAAACGGATAGCGTACAGCCTGGATATCGACTCGCCGCCGTCCGGCCAGGATGTTGTGGATTACGTGCTCTTCGACAGCCGGGTCGGGTATTGCGAGTACCACGCCTCAGCGATGGCAGTGCTGCTGCGCGCGGCCGGAATTCCGTCGCGGGTGGCCGTGGGGTATCACCAGGTCGAGTTCGATCCGACCACCGAGGCGTTCACCTATCGCGAGAGCGATGCACATGCCTGGGTCGAGGCCTTCTTCCCAGGGTACGGCTGGATTCCCTTCGAACCGACGCCGTCAGAGCCAATGCGTGAGTACGGTCCCGGCGACAGCGATGCGGACGAAGCCCTGGCTCTGCCAACCTCCACGCCTACACCGCAGCCGGAAGTGACGCCGGTCCCGACCGAAGAGGTGACCCAGGAGAGCAACCCAACGTCGACACCTCCCGCCCCGGCGATCAACGAGGCGGCCCGGACTGGTTCGGGCGGTGGGGGCTGGAGGGATTGGACACCCTGGGCGATCGTTGGTGTCCTTCTCGGGCTTTCTGGTCTGGCTTGGTTTGCCTGGAACAAACCGTATCGCGGGCTGAGTCCGGCGGGCGTGCTCATTTTCCAGACGGCACGATTTGGGAGGTGGTTGGGAGTCCGCGGCGATCCCACCTTGACTCCCGAAGAATTCGCGGCCGAACTGGGCAGGGTCGTGCCTGCGGCCAAGGCCCCCGCCCAGCACGTGGCGAGGTTATACGCCGCGGAACGGTATGGCGGTCAGCCCCTCAGCCGGGAGCAACACCGGTCGGGTGAGCGGGCGCTGCGCCACGTGCGAAGATCCTTCCTGCGATCTCTCTTTCATCGATCATCGTCATCTGACAGGAGCAATCGCAGTGAGCGCTAGCGATGTCGGTGCGCAGGCGTCCGGCCCGACGGTCCTGGTGGCGGGCGCGATCAACACGGATCTCGTTGGCAGGGCGGTGCGCTCACCGGAGGCCGGTGAGACGGTCACCGGCAGTTCGTTCGCGATCTTCGGGGGCGGTAAGGGCGCGAATCAGGCCTTCGCGGTGGCCCGCTCCGGGGTGCGCACGGTGATGCTCGGCGCGGTCGGCGACGATGACTTTGGTCGGGCAAGGTTGAGCGACCTCCAGGCAGAGGGAATTGCGACAGATAATGTGGCTAATCGCCAGGAGATGAGTTCGGGAGTCGCCCTCATCCTGGTCGACGACAGCGGCGAAAACCGCATCCTGTATGTTCCGGGACCAACCCTAACCATCACGGTGGCGGACGCCGAGCGGGCCGTAGACGCGGTCGAGCCAGACCTGGTTATGCTGACCCTTGAGCCCCCACTGGACACCGTCGGGCGGTTGATCGAGATGGCGAAGCACCGCTCGATTCCGGTTGTCCTCAACGCTACCCCGGAGCCGGCTGACGCGACCTCTCTGGCCGCCCAGGTTGACGTGCTGATCATCAACGAGACGGAGGCCTGCCAGATCCTCGGTATCGCCCAGGGGGATCAGGAGTGGTCGGAGGTGGTCCAGAAGCTCCACGAGCTTGGACCAGCTACGGTAGTGGCCACCTTGGGGGAGCAAGGCGCCCTCGTCTGGCATGACGGAAAAGTCGAGGCGATTCCCGCGCCCCACGTCGAGGTGATTGACACGACCGGTGCAGGAGATGCGTTCTGTGGGGCTTTCGCGGCACGGCTGGTCTGCGGGGATGACCCGGTGACGGCGGCGCGGTACGGCGTTACGGCCGGTTCATTGGCGGTGACCGTTGCCGGTGCGCAACCGTCGATTCCGACCGAAGCCGAGATCAGGATCGTGCTTGACTCGGTGAATGCTGATGGCGGAGAAAACGAGTAGGGCCGCGGACAGTGCCGCGGCCCTCCAAATGATCTATTGGCGGAAGGGGAGGGATTCGAACCCTCGAGACGGTGTAACCGCCTACGCGATTTCCAGTCGCGCGCACTAGGCCAACTATGCGACCCTTCCAGGTTGGGCGCTCCGCCGCTGTGGCGGGCGGCGGAGAGGGTGGGATTCGAACCCACGGAGGCTCAGCACCTCACCGCTTTTCGAGAGCGGCACCTTCAACCACTCGGACACCTCTCCAGCGTACCACCCGTCATTCTAACAAAGTGAGCATCCCCGGACCAACCTGGAACCGCTTGTCACCCACGGTGAGGAAGTGGCGTTGTGGTAGTGATTGGGGTGCATTGGGGCGGGGCAGTCTGCATCCCGTTACGATGCATCCGTTGGAGCAATTCATGGCCACATGAGCGGAGACAGGGGCTACCTCCATTTTCCCAAGCCGGGCGCACGCAATCGCAACGTCGCTTGCCGCACTGTGGATCGTCGGGATCCGGGCCGCACGACGACGGAGGGGACACAGGCGCTGCCGGCCGGCCGCGCCGGGGAAGGAGGACCCTGCTCGTGGACGCCGTTGCCGGCGCCGGATCGGTCAGTCTCCTAGCGGGATCTCCACGATGCCCGGGCCCGCGCCGCCCGGCGGGACCAGCGGCGCCAGCGCGACCGAGAAGTTCGAGACATACAGGTGCGCGGCACCGTCCGCGTCAGTGGCGATGGCCACGCTCGCCGGACCGTCCAGCCCATCGGCTTCAGTTGCCACCGTCTCGATCGCGCCTTCCGGCGTCACCCGCGCGACAGTGTTGGCCGCCGGCTGCGCCACGTAGAGATTGCCCGCCGCGTCGAGGATGAGCCCGTCGACCACGATGGGGCCCTGCGCGTCGGTGAACTCGGCGTGGACCGTCGGCTCGCCGGCCGCGCCGTCGTCTCCGATCGGGATCGCGACCACCGTGCCCTTCTCCAGCACCGCGACGTAGATGACGCGGCCGGCCTCGTCGACGTCGATGCCGTTCGCGCCCACCGGGAACGGGAAGCCGATGCTCCCGTCACCTTCCAGCAGCGCGTGCTGCACCCACCGCTCGGCCGCACCACCCGGCGGTACGCGCCAGACGGCCCCCGCCATGGTGTCGGTCACGTACATGACGCCGTCCGCGTCGAAGGCGACGGCGTTCGGCAGCCCGATCTGCTCGGTGCCGGGAACCCGCGCGGCCGTACCGGCTTCGACGTCGAAGCGCCAAGCCCCGTGGGCGTCCGGGTTGGCGGAGAAGACGCCAGCGTAGACGCCTCCGTCCGTGTGGGCGGTGACGCCCAGCATGCCGATATCCCCCTCCTGCAAGCCCTCGACCGCCCCGACGACCTCGTACGCGCCATCGCCGCCGATGCGCACCAGTTGGCCGATTGGTGCCAGGCTCGCGTACACGGCGCCGTCCGCGTCAACGGTGACCCCTTCGGGGAGTTCGCCCGCCGCCGCGTCGAACTGGATGATGAAATGGGCCCCGGCACTTGCCGCCGGCGAAGCAGCCGGGGACGGCGTCCCTTGGGCCCCGACGGCGGCCCCGGCTGGCCCGAGGAGCACGAGCGAGAGCGCGACCAGGGCAACGAGTGCGCCCCGCGACGTCGCTGGGTGGCCAGCCGTGACATGAGCGGAGGAGAAGGGCACTGAGCGCATGTTCCGCCTCGCTTTCGTCTTGAGTTGTGGGAACGTCCAGCAATGGGTTTGGCCCGATCCTATGCCGCGAGCGGGCGGCTGTCAACGCGTGCGTGTTGCCGCCCACGGTGCGGCAACCTTGCCGCCAAGTCCGCCGGATGTGAATGGCAAGAATGCGGGCACGCCGATCGACCCACGCAACCTGTTCCAGTGAAGGCACCGATTGCTCGCCCAATCCGGACTCGAGCGTAGAGCTTTCCACACGACGCGGCACGCCGCCGCAAACGCCCTGATCGCAGAGGGCGTACCGTTGAGGACCGTTTAGGAAGTGCTCGGCCACACATTGCTGTGCACAACGTCAGATACGTACGGGCGCCCTTACCCCAAGCGTTCGCGGAGGCGTCAGCCGGGAGGGAACGGGCTCTCGGCCGACAGCGTCGGTTGGGTGGTGTCGGGGTTCAGAAAGCCCGAATTGAAGTGGCAACCGGGGTAACAATGCATTATGCCCTGGCCGATAACTCGGCCAGGGCATTGTTTTGCCCGTCGTCTTGGGCTTTATACGTGGTATGCCCGGAGGGATTTGAACCCCCGACCTCTTGGTCCGCAACCAAGCGCTCTATCCCCTGAGCTACGGGCACATAGGTTGTCATCCGCTGCCGCGGACGAGGAACAATTGTAGTTCACGACTTCCTGAGATGCACGCGTTTCGCGGCAATATCGACGGCGGGAAGGGAGGGATTCGAACCCTCGGTGGAGCTATAAACCCCACAACCGCTTAGCAGGCGGCCCCATTCGACCTCTCTGGCACCTCCCCAGGTGTCGTTCTTCGATTGTAATCCGATGGGACCCGCGATTCCTAGCCGGCACGCGGGGCAGGTCAAGTCGGCGGAGAGGGAGGGATTCGAACCCCCGGAGCTTTCGCTCGGCTGTTTTCAAGACAGCTGCCTTAAACCGCTCGGCCACCTCTCCCGGCTCGTTTGCAAACCGGTCGCGCCAGCACGGCGTTTTGCGGCGGCGAGAGTATACCGCCGCCGCCGCGGTGGTCGCAATGACGCCGCGGATTCGGCGCCCCTACGCGGAAGCGGCGTGGCCGATCGGCGGCTGCTCGCCGATTCGGGCCTGTCCGCCCAGATAGGGACGCAGGACTTCTGGTACGTCGAAGGTCCCGTCCTCGTTCTGGTAGTTCTCGATGATGGAGATCATCGTTCGGGGCAGGGCCAGACCGGACCCGTTCAGGGTGTGGACGAACTGCGGACGCCCGCCTTCGGCCGGGCGGAAACGGATGTTGGCCCGCCGGGACTGGAAATCGCGGAACGTCGAACAGGACGAGACTTCCAGCCATTCCTCGCAGCCCGGCGCCCATGTCTCCCAATCGATCTTGTTGGCCGCAGTAAACGACAGGTCCCCTGTGCAGATCTGGAGGAGGCGATAGGGCAGGCCAAGGGCCTTGAGAATCTCTTCGGCCTCGCCGGTCAGGCGGGCGTGCTCTTCGTCCGACTTCTCGGGATGGACGAACTTGACCATCTCGACCTTATCGAACTGGTAGCCGCGCTTGATACCACGCACGTCCTTGCCGCCCGAGATCTGCTCGCGGCGGAAGCAGGCGGAGTAGGCGACGTGGTAGATCGGCAACTGCTCTTCCGACAGGATCTCGTCACGGTAAAGGTTGGTAACCGGGACCTCGGCCGTGGGGATCAGCCACTTGTCTTCGTAGGCATCACGGAAGAGCGTGTCGGCGAATTTGGGCAGGTTGCCGGTCCCCACCAGCATGTCGCCCAGGACCAGATACGGAGGATAGACCTCCTGATAGCCGTGCTTCTGAGTATGGACATCGAGCATCCAGGTAATCAAGGCCCGCTGCAGACGGGCGCCGTCACCGCGCAGGATGTAGTTACGCGACCCGGCAACCTTGACGCCACGCTCGAAGTCGATAATGCCGAGCATCTCGGCGATTTCCCAGTGTGGCCGCGGCTTGAAGTCGAACGCCCGCTTGTCACCGCCCTCGCGCATGACAACGTTGGCCGATTCGTTGGGACCGACCGGCACATTCTCCGCCGGCAGGTTGGGGACCTGGAGCAGTAGCTGGTGAAGTTCGCCGTCAACGACCCGGGACTCGGCGTCGAGCTCGTCGATGCGGTCGCCGAGCGCGCGCATGGCGGCGACCAGCTCGGCGCGCTCTTCGGGGTCCTTGGTCTTGTTGACCTTCTTCGAGCCTTCATTTCGTTCTGCCTTGAGCGCTTCGACCTCGGCCAAGATCGTACGGCGCTGGGCATCGATGGCGAGGATCTCATCGATCGGGGCCTCGGCATAGAGTTTGGCGATCCCTTCGCGGACAACGTCGGGTTGGTCGCGGATCAATCTCAGGTCGAGCACGGGTTCTCCTTGGTGTCGCCAGCAACTGACTGGCACAACAACGCCCCGCTGAGAAAGCGGGGCGTCGGTCGGAAGCCGTCTTGGAGTTGTTGCTCCAAACACATGATCCGGTCCGGCGCTCAGGCCGAACCAGAACTGTAGGTCGCGTACGAGGGCCCGATCGGCTGGAACCCGGGCAAGAATTTATGCCATGCCTCGATCACCTCGGTGTCGAGGCGTCGCTCGATGGTGTAATAGACGCCGGCTCTGGGCTCTCGCGGATCGGTGCGCAACGCCATCCGTGCTTGCGCCAGCGACTTTCCACCCTTGCGGTGGTTGCAGGTTTTGCAGGCCGACACCAGGTTCTCCCAGGTGTGAGCGCCGCCGCGCGAGCGTGGGATGACGTGGTCGATCGTCAAGTCGGAGCCCTGACGGCCGCAGTATTGGCAGGTGAAATTGTCGCGGATGAAGACCTCCCGCCGCGTGAGCTTCACCCGAGGCCGCGGTCTGCGGATGAGATAGACCATACGGATGACGGAGGGGGAGGGAAAGACTCGCTGCGGCGAGCAGACCCATGACGAATGAACCTCAAGGACTTCCGCCTTGCCGTCGATCACTAAGACCAGCGCTCGCCGCAGGTTGCAGACGTTCAGTGGTTCGTAATTTTGGTTAAGGACTAAGACGGCTTTGTTCACCCTGCCGATTCCTACCGGTTTCAGGGTTGCCGCGGGGGACCTTCGCACTAGGCTCCGGATGCAACCAAATGCCATCCAGTCGAGTCTGTGAAAATAGTAGCAGTTGGTCTATTGCGGCACAACCCCAAAAATCTATTGGAGTGACCGCAATCTTCGCCAGTATGGATACTTTCCTGACCGCGATTCACATCAGTCCGCCGCCAGCGATTGGAGTCCGAGAATCGGGGCCAGGTACTGCCCGGTGTAGGAGTGCTCGGCGTTGGCCAGGTCTTCGGGCGTGCCCTCGTACACGATCTCGCCGCCGCCGATGCCGCCTTCTGGACCGACATCGATCACCCAGTCGGCTGACTTGATGACGTCGAGGTTGTGCTCGATCACGACGATCGTGTTGCCGCCATCCGCCAGCCGTTGGAGGACTCCCAGGAGCCGCTCGATATCGGCGAAGTGGAGGCCGGTCGTCGGTTCGTCCAGGATGTACATCGTGCGGCCCGTGGCGCGGCGGGAGAGCTCGCCGGCCAGCTTCACCCGCTGGGCTTCGCCGCCGGAGAGTTGCGTCGCCGGTTGCCCCAGGCGGACGTAGCCCAGGCCAACGTCCTCGAGCGTCTGCAGCTTGTTCTTGACCGCCGGGATGTTCTGGAAGAACTCGAGCGCTTCAGTCACGGTCATCTCGAGGACGTCCGCGATCGACTTTCCCTTGTAGGTGATCTCCAGGGCTTCGCGGTTGTACCGCCGCCCTCGGCAGATCTCGCAGGGCACGTAGACGTTGGGCAGGAAGTTCATCTCGATCTGGATGATGCCTTCGCCCTTGCAGGCTTCACAACGACCGCCCTTGACGTTGAACGAGAATCGCCCCGGCATGTAGCCGCGGGCCTTCGCCTCGGGCATCGAGGCATACAGCTCACGGATCGGCGTGAACAGCCCGGTGTAGGTGGCGGGGTTGGACCGCGGCGTGCGTCCGATCGGGCTCTGGTCGATATCGATCACCTTGTCGAGGAGATGGATCCCTTCCAGGGCATCATGCATGCCCGGCTTGTCCTTGGCGTTGTATAGCTCTTGGGCAAGCCTACGGTACAGCGTGTCGGTGACGAGCGAGCTCTTGCCGGACCCGGACACGCCCGTGACGCAGATGAACGTGCCCAGGGGAAAGCGAACGGTCAAATTTTTGAGGTTGTTTTCGCGAGCCCCGCGGAGGACCAGGGCCTTGCCATTGCCCTCTCGCCGCTTGTGAGGCGTTTCGATCGAACGGCGGCCGCTGAGGAACTGGCCGGTGATCGATTCGGGTGCCTGGGCGATGTCGTGCATCCGCCCTTCAGCGACAATCCAACCGCCATGTTCGCCCGCGCCCGGACCGATGTCGACGATCCAATCGGCGGCGCGCATCGTGTCTTCGTCGTGCTCGACGACGATCAGGGTGTTGCCGATGTCCCGCAGACGTTGGAGTGTCCGGATCAGGCGAGCGTTGTCCCGTTGGTGAAGGCCGATGCTGGGCTCGTCCAGGATGTAAAGGACGCCCATCAGGCTCGACCCGATCTGGGTCGCCAGACGGATACGCTGGGCTTCACCGCCGGAGAGGGTGTTCGCCGAGCGGTCGAGGGTCAAGTAGTCGAGACCGACATCGATCAGGAATCCCAACCGCTCGCGGATCTCTTTTAAGATCTGGCGGGCAATCAGGTGCTCCCGCTCAGAGAAGAGGGCGGCGGGCGATTGAGCGGGGTCTAGGGCGAGGATGGCGAACCAGTCCTGCAGGCCCCGAATTGGCGCGCGGGTGACGTCGATAATCGATCGCTCAGCGACCAGCACGGCGAGGCTCTCCGGCTTCAGCCTGGAGCCTTTGCAGACCGGGCAGGGCCGGGCGGCCATGTAGCGCTCGATCTCTTCGCGGATGTAGTCGGACGACGTGCCGGCGTACCGCCGCTTGAGGTTCGGAATGACCCCCTCATAGGCGACGTCGTAGGAGCGCGTGCGCCCCTTCGAGGACTGATACCGGACCGTGACCTTCTCGCCACCGCTGCCGTGGAGGACGAGCTTCGCGATGTCTGGATGGAGGTCGCCGAACGGGACATCGAGCGAGAAGTCGAACTTCTCGCTGATCGCCTTCAGCAGGGCCTCGAACCAGGCTGCCGTGTCTTTGCCGGTCCGCACCCACGGCACAATCGCGCCCTGGGCGATCGATAGAGACCGGTTTGGCACGACCAGGTCGGCGTCGAACTCCATCGTCGTGCCAAGTCCGGTGCATTCCGGGCAGGCGCCGTGGGGGGAGTTGAAGGAAAAGTTCCGGGGCTCGATCTCGCCGATGCTGATCCCGCAGACGGCGCAGGCGAACTGCTCGGAGAACATCATCTCCGGCCCGTCGATGATCTGGGCGACCGCAGAGCCTGAACCGATCCGAAGGGCGGTCTCCATCGAGTCATTCAGCCGGCCGCGATCCGGATGGGTATCGACCGTGACGCCATCCTCGTGACGGATGACGAGTCGATCGACGACGACTTCGATCGTGTGCTTCTTATACTTCGCCAGGGTCAGTTTTTCGTCAACATCCTGAACGTTTCCGTCCACCCGGACGCGGACGAATCCCTGGCGGCGAATCTCATCGACCACGCCCTGATGTTCGCCCTTGCGGTCCCGGATTACGGGCGCCAGGATCATCAGGCGGGTGCCGTCTGGCAATGCCAGAACCTGATCGACCATTTGCTGAACCGACTGCTGCGTAATCGGCCGCCCGCAGTTGGGACAGTGGGGATGGCCAACCCGGGCGTAGAGCAGGCGGAGATAGTCGTAGATTTCGGTGACCGTCCCGACGGTCGAACGTGGGTTGCGGCTCGTGCCTTTTTGGTCAATCGAGATCGCGGGCGATAGGCCTTCGATGTGATCGATGTCGGGTTTTCCATCTGGCCAAGGAACTGGCGCGCGTATGCCGAAAGTGACTCAACGTAGCGGCGCTGACCCTCAGCGAAGATCGTGTCGAACGCGAGCGAGGACTTCCCAGAACCCGAAAGGCCGGTGAAGACCACCAGCTTGTCACGAGGTATCTCGAGGTCGATATTCTTGAGGTTGTGTTCTCGAGCGCCGCGGACGACGATTCGGTCATTCTGGGGCATGGACGGCCCTCATGGGTGGGTAACAGCGGCCGGTCAAACGCAGGGGCGATCCATCACGATGGACGCGTCCGCTAAAGCAGCTGCATAAGAACAAACGATCGTAAGTTTACCACGATCACAGGGTGATCGTACACCCATTTAACGCAATCTCTGGGCCCACACCTGACGAAACGCCGATCAGCTTTGAGCGTGAGATGAAACACCGGCGCGTTAGCCAAAGTCGGACGCGCCACCACAACGTACTTTGATGTCAATGCCGGCTTTGGTCTGCCATAAACGCCGCGATCGCCTGGGTGGGTGCGCCCCACGGTTTCGCGCCCCGTCGTGGCCGGTCGTATCGGGGAGGGTCCCGTGCCCTCCCGATGCCCGGCGCGGGAGGGCATACCCGTTGACGCGCGGCCCCGGTATCGTCCTGCGGACGATGGGAGGGCACGGGACCCTCCCCGACGACGACGGGCAGGCGATCGACCTCGTCACCACGCAAAACGATGGGGCACACTCCGCCGGAGTGGGCGGCTTGACAGAACGGTGATAGGACAGCACAATCACGGACGTTGCCGATGAATGGGACCAGTAGGCGAAGCTTGCGCCGACAGCAACCAGGGGCCACCGGCTGAGAGCTCCTGACGGTGTCACGTCGCTGAAGTCACCCGGGAGGCGATCCGCTGAGACGTCACGATCTGTGACTGCGTAAGCGGGTCCGGGTCCGCCCGATAGCGCGGAGAACGAGGGTCGCTGGCGACGGCGACCGAAGCGAGGTGGTACCACGGCTAGCCCGTCCTCGCGCCCGACCGGCGCGGACGGGTTTTCAGTTTTTCTTCCGATGGTGTGCGTGAGGGTAGCGATGGCGACGACTTTGACTTCATCCCCAACCGAATCCACTGGTCTAGCAAAAGCCTATGACCCAAGCACGATCGAGGCCGGTCTCTACGATCGCTGGGATTCGGCCGGCTACTTTGCCCCCAGCGACGACGCCGGCGCGAACCCGTTCGTGATCTTAATGCCGCCGCCGAACCTCACCGGCGAGTTGCACGTCGGACACGCAATGTTCGTCACCGTCGAAGACGTGATGACGCGCTGGCATCGAATGAAAGGCGATTCGACGCTCTGGCTCCCCGGCGCCGATCACGCCGGTATCGCCGGCCAGTGGGCGGTCGAAAAGGTCATCAACGCTGAGGGGTTCACGCGCCACGACCTGGGACGGGAAAAGTTCATAGAGCGGACCTGGGCGTTCATGAACCAGCTCCGCGGCCGCGTCCGTGAGCAAATGCGCATCCTGGGCGCCTCCTGCGACTGGAGCCGGTTCCAGTTCACGATGGACCCGGGGCCGTCTCTAGCGGTCCGGACGGTCTTCAAGCATCTGTACGACAAGGGGTTGATCTACCGGGGCCGCCGGATCATCTCCTGGTGTCCGCGGTGCATGACGGCACTCTCGGATCTGGAAGTGGTTCACCGGGACGAAGAGGGGGCGCTCTGGCATCTTGCCTACCCGGTCGATGGATCAGCCACGGGCGAAACGATCGTGGTCGCGACGACTCGGCCGGAAACTATGCTCGGCGACACGGGCGTGGCCGTTCATCCGGACGACCAGCGTTACCGTCACTTGATCGGCCAGCGCGTGCGCCTGCCTATCGTCGGCCGCCCGATTCCGATCGTTGCCGACGATTCGGTCGATCCGACGTTCGGTACCGGCGCGGTCAAGGTGACTCCGGCTCATGACCCGAACGACTTCGAGATTGGCACGCGGCACAACCTGCCCTTCGTGACCGTGATGAACCTCGATGCCACCATGAGCGAAGAGGCCGGCGAGTTCGCCGGGCTGACCCGAGAGCAGGCTCGGACCGCGGTGGCGGAGCGGCTGGCCGAGACCGGCGCGCTGGTTAAGACCGAGCCGCATCGCCACTCGGTCGGCCATTGCTTCCGCTGCGACACGACAATCGAGCCGCTGGTCAGCGACCAGTGGTTCGTCAGCATGGCGCCACTGGCTGCCCCGGCGATCGAGGCGGCGAAGGACGGCCGCTTGACCTTCGTGCCGGATCGATTCACCGGCGTCTACCTCAACTGGCTGGAAAACATCCACGACTGGTGCATTTCCCGACAACTCTGGTGGGGACACCGTATTCCAGTCTGGTACTGCAAGGGCTGCGGGGAAACGACCGTCTCGGTCGACGAGACGGTTGAGTCGTGCCCATCTTGTGGCGGGCCGGTCGAGCAGGATCCAGACGTCCTCGATACCTGGTTCTCCTCCGGGCTGTGGCCGTTCTCTACGTTGGGCTGGCCAAAGCAGACCGACGATCTTGCCCGGTTCTACCCGGGTTCGGTGATGGAGACGGGCTACGATATCATCTTCTTTTGGGTGAGCCGGATGGTCTTCTTTGGCCTTGAGATCATCGGCGAGGTGCCTTTCCACACCGTCTACCTCCACGGCCTGGTGCGCGACACCGAAGGCCAAAAGATGAGCAAGACCAAGGGAAACGTGCTCGATCCAACCGAACTGGTGAAGGAGTACGGGGCGGATGCCCTCCGGTTCACCCTGATCACCCAGGCGACGCCCGGAAACGACTCTCGGTTGAGCCGGGATCGGATCGAAGACAGCCGTAACTTCGCCAACAAACTATGGAACGCCACTCGATTCGCTCTGCGCCCGATTGCCGAATCGGCAGTCCGCGTCGACGAAAACGGGCCGGTGCGTCCTCGCGGCGACCTGGCTCTGGCGGATCGCTGGATCCTCAGCCGGCTCGACGCGGTGACGGAAGAGGCGAATCGCCTGTTCGAGAGTTATCTCTTTGGCGAGGCGGGCCGCCAGATCCGCGAATTCATCTGGTCGGAGCTGTGCGACTGGTACATCGAGGCCGCCAAAGTCCGGCTCCGCGGAGCCGAGGCCGAACGCGAGGCGGTCGCGCAGACGATGGCCTACGTCCTGGAGCGGAGTCTGCGCCTGCTGCATCCATTCATGCCGTTCATCACCGAAGCGCTGTGGAACGAACTTCCGCACACCGGCGACAGCCTGATGATCGCGCGCTGGCCGGTAGCGGAGGCACGGGACCCGGAGGCTGAGGATCGGTTCGGCCTGCTCATTGAGCTGGTTTCCGGGATTCGCAACGCCCGGTCGGAGTCGGGGGTCGAGCCCGCCCGTTGGATCGCCGCCCGGTTTGATGCGGGGGCACACGCCTCGCTCATCGAAGAGACACGGGCGGAGCTATCTCTGCTGGCCCGGATCGCGGACGATCAGCTCTCGATCTCGTCCGCGCAGGACGGGAACGAGCAGGCATTGACCGTGGTCGCCCGGGATGTCGTCGCATACCTGCCGCTGGCGGGCATGATCGATCTGGACGCAGAGCGTGACCGACTGCGCAAGGAGATCGAGGCGGCCGGGGCAGAAGCGGGACGTGCCCAGTCCATGCTTGGAAATGAGTCGTTCGTGGCAAGAGCGCCGGAGAAGGTGGTCGAGGTCCAGCGTCAGCGATTGGCCGCTGCGAATGCCCAGATCGACGTCCTCCAGCGGCGGCTTGCCGAGCTAGGATGAGTCAGAGAGTGGGCCCCTCCAGGGCTGCCATACGCGTTCTTCGAACGCGAGACTGTCGATGTTGCCCGAGACCTGATCGGCTGTCATCTGATTTCGAACCTGGGAGGGGAACGAACGAGCGGGAGGATCATCGAGGCTGAAGCTTACCGCGGAGCCGACGACCTCGCCTCACATTCCGCCAGACTGCGCTCAGGGCGGGTTCTCGTCATGCGCGACCAAGTCGGCATCGCCTACATATACCGGTCATACGGTATTCACGCGATGCTGAACGTGGTCGCTCACGGGGGGAACGAGACGGGCGCGGTCCTGATCCGGGCACTGCAACCACTGGACGGACTGGAGGTCATGAGCCGCCGTCGTGGCGGTCTTCTCGATCGAGATCTATGCTCCGGTCCAGGCAAGTTATGCATCGCCCTCGGGATCTCGCTCGACGATCATGGTATCGATCTCACAAGGTCCGATCTGCTGCGCCTGTCTCCTGGGAAAGCCGAATCACGTAGGTCCGTATTAGCGAGCACTCGGATTGGCATTAGCAAGGCGACCGAACTGCCCTGGCGGTTCTTAGAGTCTGGCAACCCGTTTGTCTCGGCGCACCGGCGGGGGACCCCAGTGGACACGGAGAGCGATATCATTCCCTGAGTTGGAATCTCGCCGCCATTCCCCGCGCACGCCAAGGACTGCATCGGACGAATGCCGATCTCGCTTTTGACCCCTGAAACCATCGGCAAGATCGCCGCCGGCGAGGTAGTCGAGCGGCCGGCATCGGTCGTGAAGGAGCTGATCGAGAACTCGATCGACGCAGGGGCGACCCGGATCTCGGTTGAGGTCGAGCGGGGCGGCAGCGGTCTGATCGTCGTTTCGGACGACGGCTGCGGGATGAGCGCCGCCGATCTGCCCATCGCCATCCAGCGACACGCGACCTCGAAACTCGCGTCATTCGAGGACCTCGACCGGATCCGTTCCCGAGGCTTCCGGGGAGAAGCCCTTCCGAGCATCGGCGCGGTGTCGGAACTGGCGATCCGGTCACGCACGGCGACCGACGCTGCCGGTGCCAGACTCGATGTCACTTTCGGCACGATCGCACCGGTTGCGGCGGTCTCCACACCGGTAGGCACGACGGTTTCGGTCCGTGACCTGTTCGCTAACGTGCCGGCCCGCAAGAAGTTCTTGCGTCAGGTGTCTACCGAGGCTGCCTACATCACGCGAGCCGTCGGCGCCTACGCTCAGGCGTTCCCTGCAATTTCATTGTCACTGACAATTGACGGGCGGCGAGTTGTTCACACCGATGGGCAGGGAGATCTGGTTGCTGCCGCCGTGGGAGTGCTGGGGGCGGAGGTCGGGTCAGCAATTCTCCAGCTAGAGTCGCTCGATGCCGCCGCGGCTGTTCCGGGTGTGGCCGTGTCGGGATGGGTGTCTGCGCCATCCCTGACGAAGTCCCACCGTCAGGGGCTGGTCTTCTTTGTCAACGGACGCTGGATTCAGAACCGGGCGCTCCAATTTGCCCTGGAGGAGGCGTATCACAGCCTGATCATGGTCGGTCGGCATCCGATGGCGACGGTGCTGATCGACGTTGACCCCGCGGCTGTGGACGTCAACGTGCATCCGACGAAGGCCGAAGTTCGCTTCCTTGATGAGCGAGCCGTCTGTAGGGCGGTCCAACGAGCGACCCACGCTGCGTTGAGCATCCAGTCGCATCATGACCTTCCGGACGTCCAGTTCGGGGAGACGCTTCCCGCGCGACCCGTCCAGCAGTTCCTGGCGCCAAATCAGGACGCGTTCGCCGACAGGTTGAGCCCCGTCGAAAAGACTGACCAAAACGGTCCGCAGACGACGGCGAACGCTCATCCATCCGGCGTGCCAATCCTGCGCGTTCTCGGTCAAATCGGCGGGGCGTTCATCGTTGCCGAAGGGCCGGACGGGATGTACATGATCGACCAACATGCCGCCCACGAGCGGGTCATGTACGAGAAGATCCTCGGTCAACTGGCGCAAAAGATGGTCGACCGCCAGCCGATGCTCGACCCGCTCATCGTTGACCTCTCTCCGGTGGAGATGGCCGCGTTCGAGCGGTCGCAAGCCGAGTTGCGGGAGATCGGCTTTGATGTCGAGTCCTTCGGGGATGGGTTGGTTGCAATTAGGGCTGTGCCTGCCCTGGCCACGAACGTCGATATCGCGGAGCGATTCCGCCTCGTCTTGCAGGAACTGGCCGATGGTGGCGCCGGCGACTCGTGGCTTGATTCGGTCGCGATTAGCGCCGCCTGCCACACCTCGATCCGGGCCGGGCAGCCCCTGTCTCTCCCGGAGATGCGCGAACTCGTGGCCGAACTCGAGCGCTCGTCACAGCCGCGGGCATGCGGCCACGGGCGCCCGACCATGGTCAGAGTGACTCAGCATGAACTTGAGCGACAGTTCGCCCGCCGCTAGGGTCGCGGATTCCCACACCTGATGATGCTAGAGCGCTCGTCGGAACGGTTGGCCGCGTGTTCGCTGCCGCCCGGGGCTCACGGCCCAGGGTTGGCCCAAGGTTGGCCCGGGCTCACAGTTACAGCCTCTCCGAGGCTAGACGCGCCGGCGGCCAAGGCGATTTCGCCAGTGGGAACGGTGGGTGCTCAGCCCTGGAGAGCTTTGTCATGCTGAGCCCGGGGATTCAACCCCGGGTTTCCGCCGCCGAAACGCGCGTTGCAAACACGCCCTAGTCCCCAGTTAGACCAACGTCATCGCCTTCGAGCCGGATCCAACCGTGCTTAAGCGCGTAGATGACAGCCTGCGTGCGGTCGTTGACGGCCAACTTGCGCAGAATCGACGTGATGTGGTTTTTCACCGTTTGATCGGAGATCGAGAGGATACGGGCGATCTCCTTATTGCTGTTGCCCTGGGCGACGTGATCGAGGATTTGAATCTCCCGCGGCGTCAGCGGTGAGAACACGTTATCGGCGACTCTATCGATCGAGGAGAGCTCGCGGAATTGGTCGAGGACTCGGGAAGCGACGAACGGCCGCGACAGGACATTCTCATTGATGATGTACTCGCCCTGGGCAACTCGGCGGATGAGCCGAACTAAGTCGTCCGCCTCGATGTCCTTGGTGGCGTAGGCGGCTGCTCCAACCCGGATAGCGTGGAAGAGCTGTTCATCGTCCTCGTGCGTCGTCAGGATGATCACGGCGATACCCGGATGGCGCCGCTTGATCATTTTGGTGACTTCCAATCCGCTTAGTTGGGGCAGATTGAAATCCAGGAGAACGATGTCGGGCGACAGTTCGTTGACCGCTTGGACAGCGGACGCGCCGTCTGCCGCCTCGCCCACCACGACGAGATCGGTCTCAGGTTCAAGGCTTCCCCGAACTCCGCGCCGAAACAATGGGTGATCGTCGACGATCAAGATTTGTGTCTGATTCACCGTTCCCCCCTACTGGCCAGGAACCTTGCAGCGCACGTCATGTACGAGCGCAAAGGCTTGTCGTGCATGTTGGCAGAGTGCCAATCTGCCGCGATTGATTCATCCATGAGCACCCGATTGTCCGGCCCCGTCGCATCCGTCCCCGTGCAATTGCCACAACGTGACGACGTGCACATGCCAAGGAACGCTCGGACGGTGGGCGGACATACGCGCTCACCATGCACTCGAGTCCAGGACCAGCGGAAACTCTTTCCGCAGTCAAGAGCCGTAAGCGGTCCTGCCTGGCCCCCCTCGACTGATTGTACGCGACGGACCGCGCAGTTACACCCCAATAAACTGTCAATCATAGTACTAAAGTCCGGGGTGACGTGCTGCCATCAGCCCTGGTGAACCTTCCACGGCAGGCTCATATGGTGGTTAGCGGTTGCTACGGGCCCGGTCCGTAGCGGCGTTGCCGGTATCGTGAGGCCGAGGCTGTGTAAAGACCTCGTTCTCTCAGCGGTACTTACCGCGAAGATTGTTGACCAGTATCTGCAGCACGTCGATCAAGTTGTGCCAGGTGTCTCGCACGGGGTCGACCTTCGTTTGCTCGCCGTAACGCCAGGTGACTGCAACCGGGCAAACCCGGAGGTTCTGTCGTTTGGCGATGACGAGGAACTCAACATCGAAGGCGGTGACACGCGGACCGGTGATCGTCTCGGATCCACCGGAGTAGAGCCGGGTGCGGGGGAGGATTCGCTCGACCGCGTCTCTGCGGAACAGCTTGAACCCACACTGGGTGTCGGCAAATCCGGGCAGGGCAACGGCACGCACCAGCCAGTTGAACGCCCGACCCATAATGTGCCGATACGTAGGTTCGCCGATTCTAACCGCGCCTGCGCCTTCGCGGCTGCCGATGGCGATCGCACAGCCGGCTTCAATCGCAGCGACGAGATCGTGGAGGTGACGGAGGGGAGTGGCCAGGTCAGCGTCACTGAAGCCTATTAATTCGCCTCTGGCTTCAACCATACCTGCCCGCACCGCCATGGCCTTGCCTCCATGGGGATTCGCGATTACATGCACGGTTGGATGGGCGGCAGCAACCGCACGAGCAATGCGGAGGGTATCGTCGGCGCTGCCGTCGTCGACCAGGATTATTTCCGACTGCGGAAAGTCAGCCGCCATAAATTCGACGGCTTCCCGGAGGGTTCCCTCGATGCGGTGAGCTTCGTTGTAGGCGGGGATGACAAGCGACAGCCGTGGAGGCGAAGTGACCGTCTCTTCGGAACGTGAATCCAAGACGTGCCTCGCGTCCGCCAATCCGCCGGCCGATTCTAACCGCCGGAGTCTACCACGGCCCTGGTGACGCCCCGCTGGTGTACGTACAGTGGTATATTCGGCTCAAGAGGTTTGGCCCACAGTTGCTAATCGTCCAGCGCCGGAGTCTCGATGGAGATTTATCTTTACAGTAGTTGCACCTCGTGCCGGAAGGCCGAGCAGGTGCTCCGGGCCAGCGGCAAGCCGTATCGGCGCCGCGACTACTTCAAGGAGCGGTTCACTGTCCCGGAACTCCGGGCGATTCTGGAGCGCGCCGGACTGAGCGCTACCGAGGCGCTCTCGACCCGAAGCAAGGCATTCTCGGAACTCAAGCTCGCGGAGAAAAGCCTGACCGACGAGGAGATCATCGAGCTTATAGTCAAGGAGCCAACCCTCCTTCGCCGGCCGTTGGTGATCGGGAACGGTGCGACGGTGGTCGGATTCAACGCCGGCGGTATTCAGGCGTTAATCGAGCAGTCCTAACAGAGTCTCTCACCCGACGATGGAGGCAGTGATGGTCGTGTTCGGATCCCATATGTCCATCTCCGGCGGTTGCGATCTCGCACTGCTCCGCGCTGCCGAGATAGGGATGGATGCCTGTCAAATCTTCACCAAGAACGAGCGGCAGTGGATTGCCAAGCCAATCGATCCCGGAGTCATCGAGCGATTCCAAGTCAACCGGCAGGAGACCGGTATCGACAAGTTGGTCGCCCACGACTCCTATCTGATCAACATGGCGACCCCCGACGATGCCCTCTGGGAGAAATCACGTCTGGCGTTCCTGGACGAATTGAACCGGTGCGATCAACTCGGCGTCCCCGGGCTCGTCACCCACCCCGGCAGCCACATGGGCTCGGGAGTCGAGGCGGGAATCAAGCGGGTGGCGGAAGCCATCAATCGCATCCACGACGAGCGGCCCGATGGGACCACGATCACCCTCATCGAGACGACCGCCGGCCAGGGCAACTCTCTTGGCCGGACGTTCGAAGAGATCCAAGGGATCATCGACCTGATCGAAGACACATCACGAGTCGGTGTCTGCCTGGACACCTGCCACATCTTTGCCGCCGGGTATGACATCCGGGACGCCGCTTCCTACGAGGCGACGATGGCACACTTCGACCTTGTCATCGGCATCGACCGCCTCAAGGCCCTCCACCTCAACGACTCCAAGTTTGGACTCGGCGAGCGCAAAGACCGACATGCCCATATCGGAGAAGGCGAACTCGGGCTTGACGCGTTCCGTCTCGTTGTCAACGATCCCCGCCTTGCCGGGCTCCCCGGCATCCTGGAGACCGAGAAAGGCAACGACGGCGAAGACGACCGGCGAAACCTAGCGACATTGAGAAGTTTGGTAGCTGCGCCTGCCGCGGTTGCCTAATCTGAGCCACCCGGCGCAAAAATCGAACCGGGGCGGCGATTTATGGCCGCCCCGGTTCCGATCTTTCGTCTTTAGGAGGCTAGTCCAGCGTGACGGCGGCGCTTTCCAGGCGGTTGATGACCATCAGCCGCTGTTCGGTCATGTCTTCGATCGCGTAGCGGAGACCTTCGCGGGATAGGCCGGACGCTTTGACTCCGCCGTACGGCATGTGATCGATGCGATAGGTCGGGACGTCGTTGATGATGACGCCGCCCGCCTCGATTTCCTCGAATGCGACCAGGGCCCGCTCCAGCGAGTTCGTGAACACGCCCGCCTGCAGCCCATAGACGGAGTCGTTCAGTCCGGCGATCGCCTTGCCGAAAGATGGCACTTTGAACAGGGTCACCATCGGCGCGAACGCTTCACGGGAACAGACAAACGAGGTCGATTTCGCATGCTCGATGATCGTCGGCTGGAAATAGCGTCCCTCAGCATTGCCACCCGTCACGATCGTCGCCCCTTCGGCGACCGCCTGCTCGACCCATTGCTGGCTGCGGGCCGCCGCTTCGTCGTCGATCATCGGCCCGAGGTCGGTCGTGCGGTCGAGGGGATCGCCGATCTTAATTGCCGCCGTCTGTTCGAGTAGTTTCTCTCGGAACCCGTCATACACCTTCTCGTGAATGAAGACGCGCTGGACCGAAATGCATACCTGACCGGCATAGGCGAAGGCACCGGTACGAACCCGGGAGGCGGCGAAATCGAGATCGGCATCGTCGTCGATCACAACGCCGGCGTTACCGCCGAGTTCGAGGACGACCTTCTTCATTCCCGCCCGCCGTTTCATGTCCCACCCGATCTCGGGCGAGCCGGTGAACGACAGCAACTTGAAGCGTTCGTCGGCGACGAGCGCGTCTCCAACCTCACGATCCATCGGCAACACGCTCACCATGCCTTTGGGGACGCCGATGTCGTGCAGGAACTCCGCGATCTTGAGCATCGTCAGAGGGTCGCGAGACGGCGGCTTGAGGACGATGGGGTTGCCCGACGCCAACGCCGGCGCAAGCTTGTGCAGGGCCAGATTGAGCGGGAAGTTGAACGGCGAGATGCCGGCGATCGGCCCAATCGCGAACCGGCGGACGATACCGAACCGCCCTTTTGAAGAGGGCAGAAGATCGAGCGGAATCACGTCACCCGCGATTCGCTTTGCCTCTTCGGCGGCGGTTTCGATCGTGAAGACGCCGCGGTCGGTTTCGACTTCCGCTTCCCGGATCGGCTTACCCGCTTCGAGCGTAATCAGGCGCGCGACCTCGTCTCTGTGCTGCCGGAGTTTTGCGGCGAACGCCTTGAGGAGGTCGACACGGTCGAAGGTAGGCGTCTTGCGCGACGTGCGAAACGCCTCCTCGGCGGCCACAATGGCCTTCTCGAGTTGGCCTTTAGACGCAAGGAATGTTGTGCCAACCACGGAGCCGTCGTATGGATTTGTGACGTCCAGCTCCGTGTCGGATTCGGCCCATTCGCCGGCGAGATACATCGGAATGCGGGTGCCCATGGTCTACCTCCAGCGAAAGCGACGCCAAGATCATATGAAAAAGGCGACGAGGGCAACCCCTCGCCGCCCTTGGATGGAGTACGGAACGTGCCCTACGGAATGAGCGCCTTGTCGCGGAAGCGGTCGTACTTGCCACCTTCCGGGCGGCGCGTATCGGCCTCGGGATCGCTGCCGGCGTCCCACCAGGTGGTCACCTGGCCGCCGATCGTGGCGAGTTCCGTCTTGGTGTAGATCAGGCCGTCGCGGTCGAGCACAGAAAGCTCATACTCCTTGCTCATGGCGATGGCATCGACCGGGCAGACCTGGGAACAGAGCCCGCAGAAGAGGCAGCGCCCCGCCCGGAGGATAAATTCGCCTAGCTCGCGGTCGCCCTCTTCAGAAGGAACAACGTGCATTTCCAGGCAGGATGTCGGGCAGATGCGGGCACAGAGACCGCAGGCGACGCAGAGTGGCTCTCCTGTCTCCGGGTCCGCTCGGAGTGACGGGAGGCCCCGGTAGCGATCGGACATCGGTCGCTTCTCTTCGGGGTACTGCACGGTCGTTGTCGGACGAAACAGGCGCTTCGCCGTCACCGCAAAGCCCTTGACCTCGTCGAACATTGCTAGATGCCTTCCTTCGTCGCAGCGACCATTAGTTCAAGTGGCTCTTCGACGCACCGGCCGGGAGCAGCCTGGGCTGAAGTCCCGAAGCGGTCGTCAGGATCGGCGTGCCCGCGTCGGTGAAGGAGGAGACCGGCGCGCTGACGCCAGAGCGCTCCAGCCGGGCGTAGGTGACGCCCGCGTAGTCGGGCACCAATCGCGCGATCTCCGCCATGACCTGAACGGGCTGGCGGTGCTCTAGGTTGTAGCCGAGCCGTTGAGCCAGCGTGGCGACCGCCTCGAGATGCGATTTCGCCTCGCCCATCGGGGGAACGGCCGCCCGGACCCGCTGGACCGTCCGATCGAAACTGGTGAACGTCCCGTCCTTCTCCAGGTACATCGACACCGGGAGGACGACGTTCGCAAGTTCCGCGAGCGGCGAGTCGTACGTGTCGGCGACCACCAGGTACTTCAACTTCGACAGGGCGGCGTAGAGGCGCTGGTCGACCGGAAGATGGCGACCGGCGATCGTTCCTTCGATGTACATCGCCTGGATCTCGCCGCGCTCGATCGCCCCGGGCAGATCGGCGATCCCGATGCCGGCACTGGTAGGCAGCTCGCGGACCGGGACGAAGCCGTTCTTTGTCCGGGCGCTCTCACCCCAACGGGCAAGCCAGGAGGCGGTGACGGAGTCGCGGAGGCCAATGCCCGCCGAGTCGGCGACGCCCGAGAAGACTCCCGGTACCGCGCCCATGTCGGTCACGCCCTGGTAGTTGGCGAAACCGCGGAACGAGGCAACTCCCCCGCCCGGCCGGCCGATGTTGCCCGTCAGGATCGACAGGTTGTTGCAGGCGGTGGAGACGTCGGCCGCTTCGATCGGGCCGCTGGCGCCGGCGTAATGGGCGGCAGTCTGGTAGATCAGCGACGGAGGGAAACCGCTCTCCGGCCGGGCCATTTCGGCCTTCGAGCCGCCCGTCGCGAAGATGATTGCCGCGGTGCGGATTTCCTCGGCCTGAACGCCGGTCAGAGACGACACGGTCTCCAGACCGAACTCGCTAAGCGATGTCTTCCAGGTTGTGTAGTCTGCCCCACCGTCGAGGTCGGGTGCGGAGAGGCCGCGCTGCACGATCTCGGCGGCGATGCCGTTGAGGAGGGTTGCCGTGGTTCCAGGATTCGGGCGCAGCCAGAGCTCTGCCCGATGGCAGAGCGGATAGTCGTCCTGGGAGATCACCACGATTTTCGATTCGCGGTAGATCTTCGAGTGATAGAACCAGTACGAGGGAACCGGCGCAGTCTTGCCGAGATCCGGACCGACGACCAATGCCGCGGAGACGTCCGTGAACATCTCCTGCATGTTGTTGGTGTTGGCGACGTCCTGGCCGAGCGATGCCCGTACCGCATCGCTCACCGCGCGCTGTGCCGGCGAGACGAGCCGGTCGATGTTATTGCTGCCCATCACCGCCCGGGTGAAGAGTTGGAGCTGGTACGCCTCTTCGTTGGTCGTGTCGGGAGAGGCCAACGCCGCGAAGGCGTCGCCCTGGTAATGAGCAAGCTGTTCGGCGACGATATCGATGGCCTCGGTCCAACCGGTCTCGTAGACGCCATTCCTGTCGCGGACCCGTGGGTAGAGCAGGCGGTCGGGGTGTTGCACTTGCTCCCAGCCCCACTTGCCCTTCTCGCAGGTGTAGCCGTGATTGACGCCACGTTCCCAGAGGTGGGTCACGCGGCGGACGAGGCTGCGGTTAGTTTCGATGTTGAGCGTACAGCCGCCGTCGCAGTGGCCGCAGATCGTCTCGGTGGTATCCAGCTCCCAGGGGTGGTGGCCAAAGTGCCGGTCCGTTAGGGCGCCGACCGGGCAAACCGCGATGCACATGCCGCAGTTCGTGCAGGTTGTCTCGCTCAGATCCATGCCGAACGCGGGAGTGATCGTCGCTTCAAGCGAGCGACCGGCCGATTCGATCGCGATCACGCCGACCATCTCGTCACAGACGCGGGTGCACCGGTTGCACATGATGCACCGGTCCCACTTGTAGTCGATCGTGTCACTGAAATGTTGGTACGGCTGCGCGAGCTTCGGCCGTCGGTACGGATTGGCATTGATGTTGTGCAGGTAGGTGTTGTCCTGCAGATAGCATTCGCCAGACTTGTCGCAGGTGGGGCAGTCGAGGGCGTGATCAATCAAATACATCTGAAGGATGTACTGCCGAGCCTGGATCACCTCGGGCGAATGCGTCAGGACCTCCATGCCTTCGGCAAGGGGAGTCGTGCATGATTCGATCAAGCCGCCGCGCTTGCCCAGAATCTGGACCGTGCAGATGCGGCAAGAGCCCCAGGGCCGTAAGAGCGGCTGGTAGCAGAGATTGGGGATCTCAATCCCGTTTTGTCGGGCCGCCTCGAGGATGAAGGTGCCCGCCGGAACGGTCACCGAGATGCCGTTGATCGAGCCGGTGACCATCTTCTGCTCGGTCCGGGCAGTTGTCACCATGGGAGCGTCAGTGCCTCCACTTTCCGTGTCATTTGGCCACAATCGATACCAGGTTTCGGTGCGAGTGGGCCGAGTAATCGGCTTCAACTGCCTGTACGCTTGGTGCGGCCGAACCCGGGCGGAGTTGCCTCAGCAAAGGGTTCGATCTGCCCGTGAAACTGGGCACAATCTCGCAGCGGGAGTTTAGCATAGGGGCCCTTCTGGCCGGTGACAGGCGGACTACTTGTGCGCATGTACCATGCTATACTCCGCCTAGTTTGTGCGCTCCGCCCGGAAAGTCGGTCCGGACGCGCGCCGGTCGCGGAGGCGACGACGTGGTAACTGACATCGAATCAACGACGACCTACGAGACCGTCATTGGCCTGGAGGTCCATGCTCAACTCCTGACACGGACGAAGATGTATTGCTCGTGTGCGGCTGAGTACGCCAACGCCGAGCCTAACACCCATCTTTGCCCTGTCTGTGCCGGTCTTCCTGGGGCCCTGCCGGTCCTCAACCGCACCGCGGTCGAAAAGGCGATCCTGGTTGGACTCGCCCTTAATTGTCAGATCCCTATCTTCAATAAGCTCGATCGCAAGCAGTACGTCTATCCTGACCTTCCCAAGGGCTACCAAATTTCCCAGTACGATCTGCCGCTTTGCGTCAACGGCTGGCTCGAATTCGAGTCCGGCGGCAAGACCCGGCGGGCGGGGATCACCCGCGTCCACATCGAAGAGGACACCGGGCGACTGGTCCACGTTCAAGATGAGAACGGCGGCAACGTTAGCCTGGTGGATCTCAACCGATCGGGCGTGCCTCTCCTCGAGATCGTCGGCGAGCCAGACCTGCGCTCCCCGGAGGAGGCACGCGACTATTTGATCGCTCTCCGTCAGATCCTGCGCTACATCGATGCCTCAACCGGCAGCATGGAGGACGGCGCGTTCCGGTGCGACGCCAATGTCTCCGTGCGCCCCGCCAGTAGCTCAGTCCTTGGGTCCAAGGTCGAAGTCAAGAACATGAACTCGTTCTCCGCTGTCGAGCGTGCCCTTCGTTTTGAGGTTACCCGTCAGCAGGGAAACCTCGACCGCGGCCGGATCATTCCGCAGGAGACGCGCGGCTGGATCGAAGACCGGGGGATCACGGTATCGCAACGGACCAAGGAGCAGGCCCACGATTACCGCTACTTCCCGGAACCAGACCTGCCGCCCCTTCGCATCGAAGAGTCCCAGGTCAGTGAGTTGCTGGAGATACTGCCCGAGTTGCCGGCGGCGAGGAAGAGGCGCTTCGTCGAGCAGTACGCGCTGCGTCCGGCGGACGCCGCGCTGCTCACCGCGGAACGGCCGATCTCCGAGGACTTCGAACTAGTCGTTTCTGGCAGAGATGCTGACGGGGCGAGGACCGCGGCGAACTGGATGGTCAACGACATCTTGGGGCTCCAGCGCCAGATGTCCCTGCCGCCCGATCAACTGCCATTCACGCCGGCCCAGATCTCCGACCTGCTTGATGCCCTGGCGAAGAACGTCCTCACCGCCCGCGCGGCAAAAGAATTGCTGCCTCAGTTGCAACCGGGCGAGATGCCGACCGCGGCGGCGACCCGGCTCAACCTGATCTCGCTGGACGATGCCGATGCCGTTCAGACCGCGGTGGACGAGACGTTGGCGGCCTTCCCGGAGGTCGTGGCCGACTATAAGGGCGGCAAGAAGAACGCCATTGGCAGGTTGATCGGCGAAGCAATCAAGCGAACTGGTGGACGCGCCCGCCCGGACGATGTCCGAGCGCGGCTGACCCAGACGTTGGACGGCTAGTACCGTCTTTAGCAGCAGGAGCGTTGCGAACCGTCGCTCGAAAGGCGAGGACGGAAATCGACTGTAGTACGGAGGTGATATCGGCACCATGGCTGTCAGCGCAGACACCTCGACGCAACGACGCGTCCCGGTCCACACCCAAAACGGCGCTATCCCGGTCGATCACTCCCTTGAGGAGATCGACCTTTTTCCGTCGCGGTCGAGCAGTTTCAGATCGCCGCGGATGTCGTCGGGCTCGACGACGCGATGCGGCGCATCCTGAGCCACTGCCAAACCGAGCTCACGGTCAATTTCCCGGTCGAGATGGACGACGGCTCGGTCCAGGTCTTCACCGGGCATCGCGTCCGGCACAACAGCGGACCCGGACCGACGAAGGGCGGAATTCGCTACCACGAGTCTGTCACGGTGTCAGAGGTCAAGGCCCTGGCCATGTGGATGACCTGGAAGTGCGCGGTTGTCGGGCTTCCTTTCGGCGGCGCCAAGGGCGGAGTGCGGGTCAACCCGAAACTGCTCTCGCGGAATGAGTTGCAGAATCTCACCCGGCGCTACACCGCCGAAATCGGAGGCATGATCGGGCCGACGAAGGACATCCCCGCGCCCGACGTGAATACCAACCCGCAAGTCATGGCCTGGCTGATGGACACGTACTCGATGAATGTCGGGTACTCCGTACCAGGCGTCGTCACCGGCAAGCCTCTGGTGCTGGGCGGCTCCCAGGGACGGAGCGAAGCGACCGGCCGCGGCTGTGTCTTCGCCATCCAAGAAGCGGCACCTACGATCGGGCTGGATATCTCAAAGTCCCGCACCGTCGTCCAAGGGTTCGGTAACGCGGGCGGTGTTGCTGCCCGGCTCATGGCCGAGAGCGGATCTAAGGTGGTCGGTGTCAGTGATTCCCAGGGCGGCATCTACGCCCCAGGAGGGCTCGACCTCGCTGCGGTACGTCTCCACAAAGAGCGAACGGGCAGCGTCGTCGGATTCTCGGAGGCGGATACGATCACCAACACCGAGTTGTTGGAGCTCAACTGCGACATCCTGATTCCGGCCGCGATGGAGCGGCAGATTGACTACCACAACGCGCCGAGGATCAAGGCGCGCCTGATCGCGGAGGCCGCAAACGGGCCGACTTCCCCCGAGGCGGACGACATCCTGCTCGACAGGGGCGTCTTCCTGTTGCCGGATATCTTCGCCAACGCGGGCGGAGTGACCGTCTCCTACTTCGAGTGGGTACAGGCCCTGCAGGCGTTCCCCTGGTCCGAGCAGCAGGTGAATGATCGGTTGCAGGAGATCATGGCCCGATCGTTCGCCGCGGTCCTGGAGACCTCGAGGAAGTACAACGTCCATATGCGTACGGCCGCGCTAGTCATGGCGATTGACCGCGTGGCGGAATTCACCCGGCTGCGCGGTATCTACCCGTAACAGCAACACCTGTCGAGGAGGCCTGCCGCGTCTCCCTGCCGTCCGGGGCTCACGGCCCAAGGTTGGCCCGGGCTGAACCGGACAGCCTCTCCGAAGCTAACGGAACCGGGCTTCCTAGCCTCGGAGAGGCTGTCACTGTGAGCCCGGGCCGTGAGCCCCGGGCGGCAGGGGAGTCGGGGCAAACTCTAGCGTCGAGCATCCTAATGACGGGCGGTGCCGAGGCCCGGGGCGTCAGGCAACGGGTAGCAGCCGTCGACGAGCTTGAGGGAGCCGTCGGCGGGCAAGAGACCGCTCTCGATAAAGATCGCGTTGGGGAGCGCGGCCAGGACGTGGAGATGGGCGCCGCCGCCGTGCGAGGCGTAGGGATATTGTAGCCCTCGGCCATGAGGCCGATCTCGAGGCATTCGGTCAGGCCGCCGGCACGGCGGAGATCGGGTTGGACGATGCCGACAGCTCCCCGCTCGAAGAGCTCGCGGAATTGAGCTTGGCCGAATCGGTTCTCGCCGGTGGCGATCGGGATCGTCAGCGCCTGGACAAGGGTGGCGTGGCCATCGGTGTCGTCGGCGCGAATCGGCTCCTCGAACCAGTAGCAGCCGAGCTCCTGGTAGACCTGGCCGCGCCGCAGGGCTTCGGCCACCGAGAAGACCTGGTTGGCATCGACCATGATCAGGTGGCGGGGATCGAGCACGGAGCGGACGGCCTCGATACGAGCGACATCCTCCTCCAGCGTCGGTGAGCCAACTTTGATCTTGACCCCAGGAAATCCCTGCTCGGCTGCTTCGGTGCAGATGTCCTTGAGGCGGTCGTTGTCGTAGTTGAGCCAGCCGACCATCGCGTAGGCAGGCACGCGGTCGCGGTGCGCGCCAAGCAGGCGCCAGACGGGCTGGCCCGACGCGCGTCCAACGATATCCCAGAGGGCGATGTCGATCCCAGCGATACCCATCAGGGCGAGACCGACCGTGCCGTGATAGTCGGTCAGCCGCCACAGGTTGTCTCGGATGCCGCGGATCAAGAACGGATCGTCGCCGATGATCGCCGGGGCCAGCTCCTCGTTCACGAGGTGTGCCAGGATGGCCGGCGCCGCCAGCAGGCGGCCAAACCCGATGTTCCCCTGCCCGCTAATCCCTTCATCCGTCTCGATCGTGACCCGGCAATTGCCATGCGTGTCTAGCGTCTGGATGGCGTCGGTAGCCACCTCAGTCCGGAGCCGCGACTCGAACTCAGCGACGACGCGGATGATCTTCATCTGGACTCCTGGAAGAGCGTTCTGCCGTCAGCATCGAAGGGGGCTCGACCTGGACTATCCGACTACCACCTAGCGGTGCCAAAGTCCCCAATGCCTTCGGTGCCGACCACCGACAGCTTCGCTCAAACTCGAAGGCGAAGGCTGGTTCAGCGCACGCGCTGACGCTGGTGAGGGCCTCATCGGCTGATCCCGGGTCGCCAGAACCTTGCCTGCCATCGGGACGAAATGGGCAGCGTCCTTAATGACGGTGTGGAGGACGCTGGCCTGGGCAAAGGCCCTGCTGCGGTCCAGGTACAGTCCGGTGGCTCCCGCGGTAGATCTGGACTATGCGGCGGTGTCGCATCCGAGAATGCGCCGCAGCGAGTCCTCTTGCTCGGGTTGGGTGATGGCAATCAGGTCGTCGCCAGAGCGAAGTTCTGTCGCTGCAGATGGCACGAAGAGCCGACCGTCCCGGGCGATTGCGGCCACAACCGTCTTGTCGGGCAGGTTGATCTGCGACAGCGACATGCCGATTACGGGGGACTGATCACTTACCCGGGCTTCGACCATTGCAAGGTCGGCGAACTTCAGGCTGAGGAGGTGGACGAACGACTTCTCCGGAATCGACTGCTCGATCAAGGTGAGTATGAAGTTCGTCTGGCTGACGGTGACATCGATGCCGAGTCGCTTGAACAACGCCTCGTTCTTCGGATTGTTGACCCGGGCGATCGTGCGGCCGACGTGGAACTTCTGGCGTGCCATTTGACAGACGACGAGGTTGTCTTCGTCCTCGCCGGTGACGGCGATGACGACGTCAGCACGGGCTGCTCCCGCTGCCGCGAGCACTGCCGCTTCGGCGCCGTCCCCCTGAACAACGACCTTGCCGAACCGCTCGACGAAGGCATCGACCTTGTTGCCTACCCGCTCGATAAGCAGCACTTCGTGGCCTTCAGCGAGGAGGCTCTTGGTCAGGTAATAGCCGACCTTCCCGCCGCCAACAACGATGATGTACATCCCTACGACTCCCCGGCGCCGCGCCCAATGTGGGCCTCTTCGGCGCCAATAACGTGGTCGAGGATTTGGGCTGATATCGTCGTCGTCGGGCACACGGTGGTAAGGCCAAGGCGACGGTACGTGTCTTCCCGCACCGGGTCATAAATCCGGCACACGACCTCTGGAACGTTAAACATAAGCCTGGCCACCTGGGCGGCCATGATGTTGCGGTTGTCGCCGTTGGTAACGGCGACGAACGCGGTTGCGCGCTCGATCCCGGCAATGCGCAAGACATCTTCGTCGATCGCCGTGCCGATGACGGTGTCACCACCGAAATCAACGGGCAGCCGCCGAAAAGAACGGGCGTCCGTATCGATGACGGTGACGTCATGGCCATTGTGATCGAGGATGGAGGAGATGCGAGCGCCGACGCGTCCACATCCCATGACGACGACTTTCATACCGGCCAAGGTCCTCCGAGGTTCTGATCGGTTGGTGCGAGCCGCACGATGACGACTTCGCAGGGCGCGTTCTTTAGAACATAACTGACCGTGTCACCCGCCGTCGTCTGGCCATGACGGCGGCGGATCCGCGCGGCCATCAAGATGGCGTCGCTGCCGCGTTCGATCGCCTCGTCGACGATGGCCGCTCCGGCTGATCGGGCCTGGAGAAGCTCCGTCGAAATACGCTCGAACTTGGCGCCTTGTGATTGATATTGCTTCGCCTGTTGCTCACAAGAATGGAGCACCTGCTCGCCGTGCGCGATATCCGCGGGAAGCTCGGCGTCGAGGGGCATCGATTGCGACACCTCGACGACGTAGATGAGCGTGACCGAGACCGGCAACTTCCCTGCGAACTGTGCGGCGAACTCCAACACCCGGTCATCGCCGGGTGTTCCTTTCACCGGAACCAATAGGCGCCGGATCGATCCCGCTAATCCCATCGAATCGGGTTTCCTGGCCGTGACGCTCGACAGAGTCGACCGGTCGTTCAGACGGTCGGCGACTCGCCCGGCAAATTCGGGCGATGAAGTATGGACCCCCAATGCGCCATTCGCAATGTCCTATCAAGCGTGCGCGTAAGCATGGCAGGTTCAGCGGCCTTCGGCCAGCCGGTCGCCAAGGAAGGATGGCAGCCCGACTTCCCTCATGTGATGCTGAACTGCCTCGATGTCGTACGGCGTTCGACGCAGAGTCACGTGGCCTTCATCGGGATCGTACATAGCATATGACGCACGGGGATCGCCGTCCCGCGGCTGCCCGACGCTTCCCGGATTCAGGATGAGGCGACGATCCGCCAGTGAGACCCGAAGGTCCGGCTCCCATCGCACATGGGTTGCCTGCGGGTGGCCGTCTCGTCGTTCGGATATGGAGGCCACGTGAGTATGGCCGGCAAAGCAGATGTCAGTCGCGAGGAGATTGAAGGTCAGGCTAGCCGTGTGGGCGTCGCCAATGTATTCCCAGACCGGCGCGCGAGGGCTGCCGTGGACAAGCGTGATCCCCTGGACCACTGTTAGGGACGGCAAGGACTCGAGATACCGGTGCTGATCTTGAGTCAACTGGGCCGATGTCCAGGCGGTCGCGACTTGGGCGACGACATTGAACGCGGAGATATCGATCCCACCAATTGCCGCCAAGTCGTGGTTCCCGCTGAGGGAGGGGGATACGCCCAGTTCGGCGATGCGCTCTACGCACCAGCCAGGTTCTGGTCCATAGCCAACGACATCACCCAGTGACCAGATCTCGTCCACCGGGCCTGCGTCGGCCAGGACAGCTTCGAGTGCGACTCTATTTCCATGGACGTCCGACAGAATCAGTATTTTCACGGTGCAGTGGCCAGCTGCCGGCGTGAATAAACGAGGAGCGCCGCGACATCGCTGGGGGTCACCCCCGCCAGCCGTCGGGCCTCGGCAATCGAGCCGGGACGGTGGGCCGCGAGCTTGATCCTGGCCTCAATCCGCAACCCAGGTACATCCGCGTATGCAAGATCGACCGGAAGCTCGAGCGATTCAAATCGGCTCGTGCGCCGCACTTCGCGCTCGGCCCTGGCGATGAACCCCTGGTACTTCACGTCGGTCTCAAGCGTGACGGTCAGCCGGGGACTCAAGGCAGACAAGGTGTCGTCACCGAGTTCACACAAGGCAGCTGAGACCTCCGTGATCGTCGCATCCGGGCGGCGGAGGAGGTCGGCGGCGGTCATCGGGCGCGAGACCGGTTGGAGGCCGGCTGACAGTAAAGCCGCGTTGTCCCGGTCATTGCTGGAAAGCCAGCGGGACGAGAGGTGCGCCATCGCGGACGCGATGGCTTGCTCATCCCTTGCGACCGCGTCATAACGGTCCCGGGAGATGAGGTCGTTCGCGTAGGCAATCCCAGAGAGGCGGCGCTCGGCGGTGTCGGTTCGCAGGATCAGGCGATGCTCTGCCCGGGATGTGAGCATCCGATATGGCTCGTCGAACGGCTTCGTGACCAGGTCATCAATCATGACGCCGATGTACGACTCGTCGCGCCGAAGAATCATAGGCGGCCGGCCGAGCACGTGGTTGGCGGCGTTGACGCCCGCAACGAGTCCTTGGCCGGCGGCCTCTTCGTAGCCTGAAGTGCCGTTGATTTGGCCGGCGAGGAAGAGCCCTGCGACCCGGCGAGATTCCAGTGAAAGCGTCAGCTCCCCGGGGTCGACGGCGTCATACTCGACGGCGTAGCCAAACCTGGTGATCACCGCGCGCTGGAGGCCGTCGATGGTCCGGATTGCCTGGTCCTGGATCTCGGGAGGCAGGCTGGTGCTCATTCCTTGGACATAAAGCTCAAGCGACCGCCAACCTTCCGGCTCCAGAAAGACGGGATGGGTCGGTTTCTCCGTAAACCGGGCGACTTTGTCCTCGATCGACGGGCAGTAGCGCGGACCGATCCCGTCGATCGACCCGTTGAACATCGGCGACCGGTCGAGGTTTCCCCGGATCAGGTCGTGCGTGATGGGATTGGTGCCAAGCCGGAGGCAGGTGAGTTGCAGCCGCCAGTCGGTCTCCTGGCGCAGCGCCTTCGACAGCACCGGATGAGGCGGGAGTTCGAGAAGGTCGAGGTTTCCCTGGCAACCATCACGGCTGAAGGCGAGCGGCGACTCACTGCCGTACTGAAGCTCCCCAGCGCCGAAATCAACCGTGCGCGCGTCGATCCGGGGAGGGGTGCCCGTTTTGAGGCGTCGCAGGCGAAAGCCAACGTCGTCAAGTGACTCGGCCAGCGCCGTATCCGCGCGTTCTCCGGACCGGCCGCCTGCCTGAATGTTTTCACCCGAGATCAGGCGTCCGCGAAAAAGGTGCCGGCGGTGATCACGACCGCTTCCGCGACCAACGCGCCACGAAAGCGCGTATGGACGGTGCGAACCTTTGGCCGCCCGTCCGGGCCGGGTTGAAGGTCGACCCCAACGGCTTCGTCCTGGAGTACCGCGAGATTGGTTTGAGCCTCAACCGCCTCTTTCATTGCAGTCGCGTAGAGCGACTTGTCCGATTGGACTCGGATCGTTTGCACGGCCGGGCCCTTGGAGGTGTTGAGCATTCGGGCCTGGACGAGGGTTCGATCCGCGGACCGGCCCATCTCGCCGCCAAGGGCGTCGATTTCTGCAACAATGTGGCCCTTCCCTGGGCCGCCGATCGAAGGGTTGCAGGGCATGTAGCCAATGCGATCGAGTACAGGCGATATGATGGCCGTTCGGCAACCGGCCCGGGCGGCCGCCAGAGCCGCTTCGCAACCGGCATGTCCCGCGCCAATGACGATGACATCGAAGTGATCGGATGGGGGAATAGAATGGTGTGACATGGTGAACCGAGTATACGTATCGGATTTTTAGTCAACAATGCGAGCCGCGCAAACGTTGCCTGGCAGCCGACCGGATTGTCGCGGGACTCTGCCTGAAATCGAGCGTCTTCGCGCCATAACTGACGGTCCGAGTCTTGCAGTTGATGAGGAAGAGTTCCGACCTAGCGTCTAAAATGGAGGATGAAACAATGGCGAAGCAAACTCCGGCGGCGGTACAGAAGATTGTCGATCAGGCAGCGGCATCGGTACTTGTTGCAAAAGACCAGGCAGCCGACAAGTCGGCGGTCGGCGCCGAACGGGTGAAAGACCTGGGGACGTCGTTGCTCGACGCCGCAAAGGAGCAACTCCCCCAGATCCAGCAGCGCGTGACCGAGCAGGCCGCGCCGAAAGTGCAAGTACTCTCATCCCAGGTGCATGATCTGGCCGCCATTGGCGGAACCAAAGCCCGCGATGTCTCGGCACGGGTCAACGAAGATGTCTTGCCAACCCTGCGAGACGTAGCGTTGAACGCGGCATCGGCAGCGGTGGAGTTGTGGGAGGCCGCCCGGGAACGCGCTCTTGAAGCAGCCCAGGAGGCCCAGCACGAGGTCCGCCCGGTGGCCAAGTACGGCCTCGCGGCCGGCTCCGGGAAGGCGAAGGGCGCAACCCACCTCATTGCGGAAAAGGTTTCGGATGGGACGGTCCATGCCAAGGACGCGACAAAGCACGCCGCTGATGCGACCGTCAGTACCAGCCGGGACGCAGGCGCCGCCCTGCTCTGGGGCGCGGCGGCGGCAGGCATCATCTACTATGGCCTGTTGGACAAGGATCGGCGCGAGCAGACGCTCAAATCGATCAACGGGATGATCGGCGGTACCCGCGAGATCATCCGGGACGTGCGCGGGTACGATTCGGAGTTTTAGAGCGCCGTGCGAAAAGGTCGGCCGCGTCTCCGCGTCGCCCGGGGCTCACGGCCCGGGCTAAACAGAACAGCCTCTCCGAGGCTAGACGGGGCGGGCGGACAACGCTTCCGACGTAGGCTGTAGTTCCCACTCAGAACCAGCGCGCCTGAGCACGCCGAGCGTTTTGGACGAGTGCTGGAGTTGATCCAAGAAGAACGGGGCGGCATTCGCCGCCCCGTATCTGTGTCCTGGACTCAATGAATGGACTGCTACACGGCGGCCTTGCTAACGGGTGCGCCATGGCAGAGCTTGTACTTCTTGCCGCTGCCGCACCAACAGGGCTCATTCCGTCCGGGTGTGCGATTGCGTCGTTGGGTGGTGACGGGACCGTCCGAGCGGTTGGTCGTGGTCTCTTTGGTCATCTCGGTGCGAACCGGCTGCTGAGTGATGATTGGCTGGACCCGAAAGATGTTGTAGACCACGTCGTGCTGGATGTGGTCGAGCAGGCTTTGAAACATCCGGTAACCCTCGGTCTTGTAGACCACGAGGGGATCCTTCTGGCCATACTGCTGCAGTCCGACACCTTCGCGAAGCTGGTCCATCGCGGTAAGGTGCTCAACCCAGAGCTTGTCGATCACCGAGAGCATGACGCGGCGCTCCACCGTCCGCATCACCTCCGGGCCAAACCTGGCTTCTACTTCGGCATAGCATGTGCCGGCGTCATCTTCGAGGAACTCGATGAGCTCCTGGCTGGTTAGGCCTTCAAGGTCTGACTCATCGACCTTCGAATTGGGCACAAGGGCAAGGTATGCGCCGAGCAGTGCATCGAGGTCGAGTTCGCCAGCACCTTTCTCCGGGAATTGCGCTGTGACGATCTTCTCGATCTCAGCGCCGACGAAACCCATCACCTTATCTTCGACGTCCTCGCCGGAGACGATGTCGCCCCGGTCGGCGTAGATAACCTCGCGATGGCGGTTCATCACGTCGTCGTACTGGACGACGTGTTTGCGGGTGTCGAAGTTGTTCCCTTCGACCTTAACCTGGGCGCTTTCGATCGACTTGCTGATCAAGCCGTGCTCGATTGGCGTGTCGTCGTCCATGCCCAGGCGGCCCATGAGGCCGGAGATCCGATCTGACCCGAACCTTCGCATCAACTCGTCCTCAAGGGACACGAAAAATCGCGACGATCCTGGATCGCCTTGTCGACCCGCACGACCACGAAGCTGGTTGTCGATGCGGCGGGCCTCGTGACGCTCTGTGCCGATAATGTGAAGGCCGCCCTTCTCTTTGACGCCCGGGCCAAGGACGATATCGGTGCCGCGGCCCGCCATGTTGGTGGCGATCGTGACTGCGCCCGGTTGGCCCGCCTGGGCAATGATTGCGGCTTCGCGCTCGTGCTGTTTGGCGTTGAGGACGTCGTGCTCGATGCCGCGCCGCTTGAGCATTTCGCTCAGGCGCTCCGATGCTTCGATCGACGCGGTTCCGACCAGCACCGGGCGGCCGATGTTCCGCATCTCCTCGATTTCTCGGACCACCGCGCCGTACTTGCCGGCTTCGGTCTTGTAGACCAGATCGCCCGAGTCCTCGCGGATCATGGGACGGTGGGTCGGGATTGAGACGACATCCAGCCCGTAAATGCGGAGAAATTCCTCCGCTTCGGTCTTGGCCGTACCGGTCATTCCGGCCAGTTTTTCGTACATGCGGAAGTAGTTCTGGAAGGTAATGGTTGCCATCGTTACGTTCTGGCGGCGAACGTGGACGCCTTCCTTGGCCTCAACAGCCTGATGGAGGCCATCGCTCCAACGCCTTCCCGGCATCATCCGGCCGGTGAACTCGTCGACGATGATGATCTCGCCGTCCTGGTTGACGACGTAGTCCTTATCGCGATGGAAGACGTAGTTGGCCTTGAGCGCCTGCTCCAGATAGTGGGTTAGCTCGATGTGACGCTCGTCATAAATGCCTTCACCGGCCGGGATGCCGGCCAACTCTTCAACACGATCGATCCCCTCTTCGGTGAGGGTGACGTTCTTGTGCTTGAGGTCGATCTCGTAGTGGCGGCCTTCACGGAGTTGTTTGACGATCGTCGCGAACTGATCGTATCGATCGGTAACCTGGCCCGCCTGACCGGAGATGATAAGTGGCGTGCGTGCCTCGTCGATCAGGATGTTGTCCACCTCGTCGACGATCGCATAGTTGAGCGGGCGCTGGACCCGCTGCTCGGCCGAGACCACCATGTTGTCGCGAAGGTAATCGAAGCCGAATTCGTTGTTGGTGCCATAGGTGATGTCAGCGGCGTAGGCTTCCCGCTTCGAAACTGGGCGGAGGTACTGGAGGCGCTCATCCTCGGGTGATTCCCAAGTTGGATCAAAGAGGAAGGCGTTCTCGTGTTGGATGCAGCCTGTCGTCAGTCCAAGGGCGTTGTAGATTTGACCCATCCGCTGGGTGTCGCGCCGGA
This sequence comes from uncultured Chloroflexia bacterium, assembly GCA_963724285.1. Lineage (GTDB taxonomy): Bacteria > Chloroflexota > Chloroflexia > Thermomicrobiales > UBA6265 > CAVRUD01. The sequence goes on from CAVRUD010000029.1 coordinate 313,283, forward strand.
CGAGATAGTCGTTGACGGAGACGAGATGCGCACCCAGGCCGGAAAGAGCGTTGAGCACGATGGCAGATGTCGCGGTGAGCGTCTTCCCCTCACCGGTAAGCATTTCCGCGATCTTGCCTTGATGGAGGACGATGCCGCCCATCATCTGGACGTCGAAATGGCGCTGACCGATGGTGCGGACCGCAGCCTCACGTGTGGCTGCAAATGCCTCCGGCAGGAGGTCGTCCAGGGTCTCGCCGTTCTCGACGCGCTGTCGGAGTTCGTCGCTCAATCCGCGTAGTTCGTCGTCGGAGAGCTCTTGCATCGATGGTTCGAGGGCGTTGATGTCTTCGACAATGGGTCGAATGGACTTCAGGGCTTTGTCGTTCGGATCGCCCAGGATCTTGGTGAGGACGGAACGCATGGCGTGGTTGACTCCCAAACGCGCTGCGCCGCGCGGCGCGCGACGGTGAGCACAATTCTTTCCAGTCGCCAGTATACCCCTCGATCGGCGTGGCCTTTGCCAACCGTTCGATGTTCGACACGGCAGTGCAAAGCGGATTTTCGCGCCAGATTGGTACGAACGTGAAGACAGGCGACTTCGCCGAACGGGTTTATGCCGTTGTCGCCATGATCCCCGAAGGCCGGGTCACGACGTACGGGCGAATCGCGCTGGCGCTCGGAATGCCCCGGAATGCGCGGCGCGTGGGATGGGTCCTCAGCGGCGTGGTCCGCGAACACGGGTTGCCGTGCCAGCGAGTGGTTAATCATGCCGGCTACTTGAGCGGCGGCTGGGCGTTCGGCCACCCGGATGTGATGCGGGCGATGCTTCTCGAGGAAGGGGTGCCGTTCTCATCGGAGTATGTTGTCGACCTACCAGCGTGCGTCTGGAACCCCGCGGAGGAGATCGATCCAGCAATTCTGGCCACAGTACGCGACGTTTGCGATGGTTCAACCGCCGCCGACGAAATGGACGACCTCGACGAGATCCCCTGACCGGAAGACCCGATCGTCGAAGTCGGCCCGCGGGACGATCGTGCCGTTAATCTCGACGACCACCAGCTTCCCGACCAACGATCTGCTTTCCAGGAACCCCGAAATCGTGGTCTCGGTAGGGAGTACGGTCTCCTTGCCGTTGAGCGTGATGGTCGTCGTCGTCGTTGTGTCGGTCATTTTGTGGTCCTTGTGTGTGCAATGAGACGTTTGGTCGCCTGGTCGATCTCCCTTCGCAGCGCGATGGTCGCAGCGTGAGGGTCGGTCTCTCCCAGGATCGCGCCGATTACGGCAACTCCATGGGCGCCATGCTCGATCACGCTGCCCGCGTTGGCCGCGGTAATTCCTCCAATGGCCCAAACCGGCTTCGTCGAGCGCAGCGCGATCTCTGCAAGCTTGACTAGTCCCCGCGGTTGTAGGTCCGGCTTGCTGGTGGTCGCAAAGACGTGCCCAAACAGAAGGTAGTCGATTCGCTCCTCATCGGTCTTGTCCGCGGAGTGTATCGACCGGCCAACGAGGACATCATCGCCCAGCTGATTTTCCAGATCATGACTGAGGGCCGGGCTCGTTTCGGGCAGATGAAGGCCAATTTCCAGTTCAATTGCCACGCTGGCGTCCGTGTTGACGACGACCTTCGCGCGATTCTCCACAACCGTAACGATGTCCCGCGCGAGGGCGAGAAGCGAAGAGTGGTCCAGGTCCTTCTCGCGAATCTGGACCACGTCGACGCCCCCGTCCACGGCGCTGTCGACGCTTTGGAGGAATGCCTTACCTGCTCGGTGCCGGTCGGTGACCAGCATCAATGTCGGTCGCTGAATCGGCGTACTGGACATTCAGGCGAGCGCCCGTACGCGCGCATCGAGAAACGCGCGGGCCGCGCGGCCCGGGTCAGAAGCGCGGAGGATCGCTCCGATCACCGCGGCACCGACCGCGCCGGTTTCCAGCACATCAGGATAGGTGCCCGGCGTAATGCCGCCGATGCCGATGACCGGGACTCCGGCAAGATTGACACGACGCTTCAGTCCTTCGAGCCCGATTGGTTGGCCGGCGTCGTTTTTGGACGACGTGGCCACTACCGGACCGACGCCAAGGTAGGATGCGCCACTCTTGCCTGCTTCCTGTGCCTGCTGGTCGGTCTCCGGAGAGAACCCGATCACCGCGGCCGGACCCAGCAGGCGCCGTGCGACTTCAACTGGTAGGTCGTCGACCCCGAGATGGACGCCATCAGCTCCGGCGGCAAGGGAAATATCGATCCGATCATTGACCAGAAAGAGCGCACCGGAGGCACGACAGCGGCTCGATACCTCGCGGGCCAACTCGAGCAGTTGCCGGTCGGTGACGAGTTTCGCTCGCAACTGGACCGCGGTGACGCCGTTCGCCAGGGCAGCATCTACCGACGCAAGGAAGTCGCCGGTCGTCTGGCCGGGATCGGCGACGAGGTAGAGCGATAGCTGCTCGGCGAGTGTGTGTCCGTCCATGACCACTTATGCCGTGGCACCCACGACGCCCGCAAGGGGACTGCTGGCTGACGCGTACGCCTTCATTGGGGCGCGGCCGGCCAGGAAGCCGGCGCGCCCGGCCGCCACGCCTCCGGCGATCGCCTCAGCCATCAGGGCCGGGTCGTCGGCGAGGGCGATCGCGGTGTTCACCAGACAGGCGTCCGCGCCGAGTTCCATCGCCTGGGCCGCATCGGAGGGAACGCCGATTCCGGCATCCACGACGACGGGAACGGACGCCTGCTCGACGATGATCTTGATCGCTTCGGCGTTGATGAGGCCCTGGCCGGATCCAATCGGAGAACCGAGCGGCATAACGGTGGCGGTGCCGAGACGCTCTAGCGCCTGGGCCAGGACCGGGTCCGCACCGATGTACGGCAGGACGACGAAGCCTTCGTCGATCAGAATCCGGCAGGCCTCGTAGGTTTGGATCGGATCGGGCAGGAGGTATTTGGGATCAGGAATGACCTCGACCTTTATCCAATCCGAGAGTCCCATCGCCCGCGCCATCCGGGCGATGCGGACGGCCTCTTCGGCGGTGGCGCAACCAGCGGTGTTGGGCAGGATCGCGTATCTGGTCCAGTCGACATCATCGAGAACTGACCGGCTTTTCGGGTCGTCGAAATCGATCCGGCGCAGGGCGACCGTGATCATGTCAGCGCCGGACGCCGCGAAGGCCGCGTTCATCTCTTCGCTATTGCGGTACTTGCCTGATCCGACGATCAGTCTGCTGTTGAAGGTGCGGCCGGCAATAACCAGCGGCCCGCCATCACGAGACGGCATTGACTTCTCCTTTCAGACAATCGGTGTTCTGTGCGGACGACGGCCGGGTTGGCCTGCGCGTATCGAGGTCAACGAAGTGATTGACCGGCGAGTGACCGTCACCGACGGAATAGCTGGCCCGCAGGGCGTCGGTGACAAACTCCTTGGCCTCGGCAATTGCGTCGAGCGGCGCCAACCCGAGTGAGAGTAGCGCTGTGATGGCGGCGGAAAAGGTGCAGCCCGTACCGTGGGTATTGCGGGTGTCGACCCGCTCGCCTTCGAGTTCAATGAAGTCCCGGCCATCGAAGATCAGGTCGGTGGGTGGCCCGTCTCGATGACCGCCCTTGACGATGACGAACCTGGGTCCGGCCGCGGAGATCGCGCGGGCGGCTTCTCGGGCGTCCTGATCAGTGAGGATTGACCGCCCTGCGAGGACTTCGGCCTCCGGAATGTTTGGCGTCACCACCAATGCGATGGGCAGAAGGAACTTTGTCAGGGCGGAGATCGCCTCCGGTTGAAGCAACCTGGCTCCTCCCTTCGCCACCATCACCGGGTCGACCACCAGCCTGGAAACTCCCCAGGCTTCGAGGCGATCGGCGACGTTCTCGACGATGATCGGGTTGGAGAGCATACCGGTTTTGGCGGCGTCGGTGCCGATATCTTCGAGGACGACATCGAGCTGGGCGATCACGACCTCTTCGGGGACTTCGGCGATGGCGAAGACCCCTCGAGTGTTCTGGGCGGTCACCGCGGCAAGGACGGACGTGCCATAGACGCCAAACGCGGCGAAGGTCTTCAAATCGGCCTGGATGCCCGCGCCACCGCCGGAGTCGGAGCCGGCCACGGTCATTGCCTTGGCGATGGATGAGATGTCACTCGTTGTCGAAATCACTCATGCTCCAGTCAAGTTCGACGCGATTGCGGTCGGTGAGGTATGCCGGGAACTCTGACGGCGGGACGATTGGCGTCAGAAGCGTGGAAACGCAAAAAACGCCAACGGCAATCGCCGTCGGCGTCGGAAACGGGGTGCGGGAATTACCCACGGTCATCCGTTGCTCTTCCTTCGCCGGCACGACCCGGATCAGGTTCAGAGGGTTGGCGGTCGATCGACCGCGCTCTCAGCGCCACGCGCACCCCTGGCAACCACTGGGGAAATGGTACCACGGGAACGCGAGCTTTCGCGGTGGTCGGGCGGTCCGATGGTATACTTCCTGGTGCATTGGAGACAGAAGCCTCGGCGATTCGCCTGGCCAATAAGGAGGATTCGCCGGTGAACGTACTGGAAGGATTGACGACGATTCGGGGACGGTTGGAGTCGAATGGAGCCGACCCGGCGACGTTGCGGCTCGTAGACGACATATCCCGTCGTGCTGCCTTGCCGGCCGCCAGGGACGCAAGTGCGCCTTCTTTGGTTCAGTTGGTCCGGATGCTCGCTAGACAACCCGTGGCCAGTTCAAATACTCGGGTTTACAACGACCTGGTTGGGCTCGAGGAGCAGCTTCAGACTGCCGCCGCCGCGGTCCGCGCCGAGCGCGAGGCGGAAGAGCGCAGGCCCGCGCCGAAGCTGAAGAAGTACTACAAGGACCAAAAGGCGAAAGAAAAAAAGGCCTAGTGCGCTCGTCGAAACGGTAGACCGCGTGTCCCCGGCCGCCCGGGGCGCACGGCCCAAGGTTGGCCCAGGGTTGGCCCGGGCTCAACGTCACAGCCTCTCCGAGGCTACCGAAGACGGCGGCCAAGGTTTTTGGGTGAGCCCACGAACATCCAACTCCTATTCCCACTTGAACCCGACAGCCTCGTCCGGTTGATCCGGACGGGGCTATTCGTTGGTGCGTGTGGAGATCGAAGAGGAAGACCCGCGCTAGGCGAAGATTTCCTCGTCGCAGCACAGGTTTGCCCGGTAACCTTCGGCGAGCCGTTCGTAGATGTGGAGGATGGACGACGCGACAGCTGGCCACGCAAATCGGCTTGCCGCCTCCAACGCTCCGGCTCCCATCCGCGCCTGGAGGTCTTTGTCCGCGAGGACACGCCGGAGGGCCTGTGCCAGCGCATCGGGGTCGGAGTGGGGTACAAGCAACCCGGACTCGTCCTCATCGATCGTGAAGCGGAGTCCGCCAGCCCGGGAAGCCACTACCGGCGTTCCGCAGCCCATTGCTTCCACCGCGGTTAGGCCGAACGATTCGTAGCGCGACGGGACGGTGACGATGTCGGCCGCCCGGTAATAGACCGGTAGCTCGTGATGTGGGACCGATCCCTCGAATCTGATCCGGTCACGAATGCCAGCGGCTTGAGCGTCCTCCGCGACCCGGCCAAGTGCACCGACGGGTTTGCCATCGTCATCCAGATCACCGCCGACGACAACAGCAAAAGCGTCTGTGCCGTTCTCGAGAAGCTTGGCAAACGCGTTGAGCAGGGTATCGATGCCTTTGATAGGGTCGATCCGCCCGACGAAGAGGACGACATTGGCGTCGGCCGGCAAATGGAGAGCCTGACGGGACTCCGCCTTGTCGCCTGGGGAGAAGACGATTGAGATCGACACCCGGCGGCACCGCGCAAACCTTATCGGTCGGCAGATGCTGGCGCCAGACGAGATCGGCTCGCTCGTCGGGGTTGGCGGCGATCAAGCCGTCGGCCAGATCGATCAGGCGGCGTTCGATGTCGAGTCTCAAGGGAGTTTCGCGGTCGGCGGTTGCCGCAACCGCGTTTTTCATGTGGGCGGTCGTGTGAAACATCAAGAGGTGCGGTGCATCCCAGTATCGTTTGAGCAGATGCGCTGTCCAGCCCGATAGCCAGTAGTGGGCGTGGATGATGTCGTAGCGAACGCCTTCGCGAAGTGAGTATAGGGCCGCATGAGCGGCGAAGTCAGCCAAATAGGGAAACAGTTCGTTCTTGGACAGGGGCTCCGGCGGGCCGGCGGTGATCGTGATGACGTTGACGCCGGGACAGACTTCTATGCACTCAGGGGAATCAAGTTCGGAGCGCCGGGTAAAGATATCGACTGGAAGCGATTGCCTGGCGAGTTCACATGCCAGTTCTCTCACGTACACGTTCATGCCGCCCGCATCACGCTGGCCGATGCTCGCGATGGGCGACGTATGGACACAGATGGAGGCGGCTCGACGAAGGGGTCGGTCAGTCTCGTAGCCGAAGACCGACGGACCGTCATAGGTGTAGGTCACGCGCGGGAGGACCTTTCGGTAAAGGTTTAGTTCGGCACACTGTGTTGACGATAGTTACTTCACCGATGATAGCAAATGCATTGCCGTAGCGATGCGGGCGCCGCTGAGCGGGAATCGCGAGCCCTCGCGTCAGCGCTTTGAGTATGCGCGCTAGCTAGCCGACGTCCGGGGCAATCAGGCCGTAGGTGCCGTCATGGCGGACGTAGACGACGTTGAACTGATCGTCATCGACGTTCCGGAAGAGAAAGAACGAATGGCCAAGCAGTTCCATTTGCTCGATCGCTTCGTCGATGGCCATCGGCTTCATCGAGAACCGTTTGGTGCGGACGACGCGATACGGTTCGTCGTCGTCGGCGGTGGCGTCGTCCTCGAAGACATCTGTGGGCGCAGGACCGTTGAGTTCGACGCCGTCGAGCGATTCCGGCTTGCGGGCCTGGCGATCAGAGCGGCGGTCATGGAACTTGCGCATCTGGCGCGCCATCTTGTCGATGGCCTGATCGATCGCCTTCCTGGGATCGTAGTCGGTCTCTTCGGAGCGGAGCAGGAGCCGGCCGGAGCGGACCGTGACCTGAACAGCGGTGACGGCCGCGCCGGTACGCTGCGGCCGGCGGCGAAGTTCCACGTGTGCTTCGGTGCTACGTTCGATCAGCCGATCGAGTTTCTCGGCCCGGCGTTCGGCGTAGTCGCGTAGGTCGTCGGTCATCTGAACGTCGACGCTGCGGATATGAACGTCCATCTGTAGCTCCAGCGCTCGGTGAACGGCGAAACGTGCGACTCCGGTAGGCGGAGTCGCGCGGGTTAAACGCAGTAGAAGGAATTGCGCGAATGGTGCCCGCGGAGGGATTCGAACCCCCGACGCCCTCCTTAGGACGGAGGCGCTCTATCCCCTGAGCTACGCGGGCGCGGATGCCAAGGCATCATCCAGGAAAGGGTATCACGGAGATCAAGACTTTCTACACCCCACCTTCGGACCCAGAACAGACGTCAAGATGATGAAGCCGAGCTTCGCATGTTGTCGAGCATCGGGAATTGCGGTAAGCCGCTACCTGATGTTGTTGTCCGCAATGCGCCTCATCAAGCTCCTGCATTCACAGGCACGCACCGCCGCACAACGGGCAGTACGGCGGTGAAAAACGTTGCCCGGCCGGTACGGAATGTGATAGATTGCTCGGGTTCGGGGAGTAGCGCAGCCCGGTTAGCGCGCAGCGTTCGGGACGCTGAGGTCGGAGGTTCGAATCCTCTCTCCCCGACCATCGAAGGGAGCGGCGCAAGCCGCTCCCTTCGCCGTTTTCGCTGTCCCGCCTTCAGCCAGGATAGCCCTCACCATGCCCAACCAGACGGACTGGACCGAACACAAACCGGACGTTGAAGAGAATCCATATCGTGTGCTGCCGTCAGTCGATCAGGTGCTGGCAGATCCCGACATCAGGGCGGCATCGACCCTTGCCGACGAGCATCGTGGTGCGGTCGTTCGCCGGGTTGTTGCCGATCTTCGGCTCCAGATCAAGGACGGCACGCGTCTGACTCCGGCTGAGGTCAAGGATCGGGTTCTGGCTGCGCTGACGGAGCTCGAACGGCAGCGCCTGGTGCCGGTCATCAATGGCACCGGCGTCATCATCCACACCAACCTGGGGCGGGCACCGGTCAGCCGGTCCACGGCCGAGGCAATGTCGGCCGCGGCGAGTCACAACGTCGCGGTCGAAATCGACGTCGCCACTGGGCACCGGGGTGGGCGCATGTCCGAGATCTCAACCCTGATGCGATTGCTGACTGGAGCGGAAAGCACACTCATTGTCAACAACAACGCCGCAGCAATCCTGCTGGTGTTGTCGTGCGTGGCATTCGGCCGCGAAGTGATTGTCTCCCGGGGTGAAGCGGTCGAGATAGGGGGTGGTTTCCGCATCCCGGACGTCCTTCGCCAGTCGGGAGCGACGCTCGTCGAAGTAGGAACGACCAACCGGACGTATGTCCGCGACTATTCCGGCGCCATCACGAACCAAACAGCCTGTCTCCTCAAAGTCCATCCCAGCAACTTTGCAATTGCCGGATTTACATATTCGACCAGCGTGTCGGAACTTGCCGACCTCGGCGGAGAGCGCTCCATCCCGGTAATCGAGGATTTGGGGAGTGGTGCCCTGATCGATTCGGGGCGGTATGGCCTGGCCGCTGAACCCACGATTGGGGACAGCATCCGCTCTGGCGCGGCGGTGGTGACGGCCAGCGGCGACAAACTGCTTGGCGGTCCCCAAGCCGGGATCATCGCCGGGGCGAAGGAGTGGATCGACCGTGTCGCGGCACATCCGCTCGCCAGGGCAGTACGGGCGGACAAGGTCTGCCTAGCTGGTACTGCCGCCACATTGAGACATTACGCCCGTAACGAAGCTGAGCGAGAGATTCCGGTCTGGCGGATGATCTCGACCCCAATCGGGACGCTGGAGGTCCGGACCGAAGTGCTGGTGTCCCGGCTAAATTCGCAGGGTGTAGCCGCGTCTCAGGTGGCGACCACGGCAACGGTCGGAGGCGGGGCACTCCCGGGACAGACACTGCCAAGCGTGGGTATCTCGATTGATAAAGCGGCAGAGATCGGCGTCGATCTCTGCGCAAGAACGCTTCGCACTGGCCGTCAGGCGGTCATCCCGAGGGTGGCAGATGGTCACCTTGTCGTCGATGTGCGAACCGTATTGCCGGAAGACGACGACGCCCTGGTCGACGCGATTCGCACCGCATTCTCGTAACGAGATTGACCGGCGTTTCCAGGTAACTTCGTCGGTTTCTTGATGCTACCTGACCTGGCGGCCATCGCGAGTGTCTCGGAAATACGGGCTCGGGGGAGGGTTGACCGTCTGGTGGCGGGCGAGCAGGAGACCCATCTGCCGGGTGATCTCGGTGATTGACTCCGTATCACCGGTCTGCTGGGCGGCCCGCAGTCCCTGATCGAGTTGCTTAAGCAGACGGGTGTAGTGCTCCCGCTGTAGGGCGCGGAGGGCCAGGGTCGCTTCGTTGCGGACGTTGCCCACCGTCCGGCCCGGCCGGGAGGCGAGCCCCTCGAGGAGGTGCTCGCCGTAATCGGCAATCGCCTCGTCGAGCCCGATCACGATCGCTTCTCCGTTGAGATCGGGCAGGAGCGGATCCTTAAGCACGTTGAGGATCAGCCTGTTGCGGACATCGAGAATGTCGTCTGGCCGGATCTCTTCGATTACGTCGCGGCAGAGAGAACGGTGGGCGAGCAGCAGGGCAATGAGATGATTCTCGGTCTCGGCGGCGACGTTGACCATCGAGACCGGGCGCAGCGGCGTCTCCCGGTTCGGCTGGGCCGGGGAGGAAATCGGGCCGCGGGTGAGATTTCGGCGGTTTATCTCCGACTGCACCACGCGTTCGTCGATGCCCAGACGGGATGCGAGCCGGGAGACGTAGTGGGCCTGTACAACGCGGTCAGGCAGCGATCGCACGACTGGGGCGAGCTTGGCGACTGCCTCCGACTTGCCTCGTCCGTCTTCCTTGCCCACCGACGCGGTAACAACATCCAGCAAGACATCGAGGAACGGTTTTGCTTCGGCCACCACCGATGGCCAGAGTTCCGGCGAGTTCCGAATGAGCTCATCCGGATCCTTGCCCATCGGCAACTGGACGATCTTGATCTCGGCGTTGAGCTTGCGCTCAAACTGGATGACGCGGGAGGACGTCAGGACGGGCACATCGTCGTCGGTTAGCCCCTCACGGAGCGCGTCTAGGCCTCGCTCGGTCGCCATCTGACCGGCGACATCGGAGTCAAGGGCGAGGACGATGTTGCGCGTCAGTCGCTTAGCCAGGTCTACCTGGGGAGCGGTGAGGGCGGTGCCCATCTGGGCTACGACATTCGCGTGGCCGAACTGATGGGCGGCGATGGCATCCATGTAGCCTTCGACGATGACGATCTGGTCCTGCTTGCGCACAGCGTCCTTGGCGAGGTCGAACCCGTACAGCAGCGACGACTTGTCGAAGATCGCCGATTGGGGCGAGTTGAGGTATTTGGGCTGGGCGTCGCCGATGGCGCGGCCGCCGAAGCCGACGATCCGGCCGTCGCGGTTGCGAATCGGGAACATGAACCGGTTGCGAAATCGGTCGTAGAAACCGCCGCTGTCCCGCGTCTGAAGCAGGCCGGCCTCCACTGCCAACGCTGGATCGACGTTTCGTGACTGGAGAAACCTGAGGAGCGCATCCCAACTATCGAGCGCGAACCCGAGCCGGAACCGCTCAATCATTTCGGCGTTTAGCCCGCGCTCGTCCGCAAGCGTACGTCCGACATCGCCGCCGGATGAGTTGACGAGGATGTTGGCGTAGAAGGTCGCGGCGAGTTCGTTGAGTTCGATGAGCCGGTTGCGATGGGCGTCGACCTCTGGCGCGACAGTAGGGACTTCAGACAGCTCGATTCCGGCCCGGCGAGCCAATTCAGTCAGGGCTTCACGGAAATCGACGTGCTCGATCTCCATGTAAAAGGTGAAGAGGTCGCCGCCCTTGCCGCAGCCGAAGCATTGGAAGTTCTGCGAATCTGGGAAGACGATGAACGAGGGCGTCTTCTCCTGATGGAACGGGCAAAGCCCCTTGTACGAGCGGCCGGTGCGCTTGAGTTGCACGTAGGTGCCGACCAACTCGACCATGTCGGTGCGTTCGCGGACTTCAAGGACGGCATCGCGTGCCATGGTGTGACCCCCTGATCGATCGAAGCTAGGTTTGCCAGAAGCGGGGGACGTAGAGCGATTCGAACATTTTCACTGCGTAGCGGTCCGTCATCGAGGAGATAAGGTCCGCGGCCTGCCGGGCCGGAGCATCGCTCCGGATGACCGCTGACTCGCTGGCGGGGATGCGATCGGGATCGGCCTCGAAATACGCGAACATCGTCCGCACAAGGTGCTGGGCCCGGTCGGTGTCGGGCCGGCGGTTGAGCGGCTCGTAGACCCGTTCGAACAAGAAGTCACGCAGCCGGTCGGCGGCGGCGCGGATCGGTTCGGACATCGTGATGGTTCCGGGAGTCGACCCGGTGTTGGAGGAATCGATCACGTCGCAGACGAGCGTGTTGATCCGCTGGGCATGCCCTGTGCCCAGGCTCTCGAGCACGTCTCTGGGTACGTCGCTGATCGCGATCATGCCGGAGCGAATGGCATCGTCCAGATCGTGATTGATATAGGCAATGACGTCGGCGAGCTTGAGCACCTGGCCTTCGAGCGATGTCGGAACCCCTGACACCTCACCGGCGAGGCCTGAGCGGGGCTTCGAGTGACGCAGGATGCCATCGCGAACCGGTTCGGTCAGGTTGAGACCGCGGCCGTCTTTCTCCAGCAGGTCGACGACGCGCAGGCTCTGCTCGTTGTGGCGAAACCCAGGGAAGACCTCGGCCAGGGCATTTTCGCCCGCGTGACCAAAAGGGGTGTGGCCGAGATCATGGGCCATCCCGATCGCCTCGATCAGGTCCTCGTTGAGGCGAAGTGCCCGGCCGATCGTGCGGGCAACTTGGGCAACCTCCAGGGTATGGGTGAGGCGGGTGCGGTAGTGGTCGCCGGTTGGCCCGATGAAGACCTGGGTCTTGTGCATCAGCCGGCGGAAGCTCTTCGAGTGGATCACCCGGTCGCGGTCGCGCTGGAACGCGGTTCGCACCGGATGGCTCTTCCGGCCGCATGCGCAGGGCACGCTCGCTCATCGCCGCCGCCGTTGACAGCGTTTCCCGTTCGACTCGCTCGATGCGTTCGCGCGTGTTCAATGGAGTTACCGGCCCTGAGATCGCGGGGAACAGTACGGAGCATGCTGCGCTAAACATTCCGGGCAACTAGAACTATTGTACAACGTGTCCGGACACAGTCTGCGGGGAGTGAGTGTTATCGATCTAGCCGGGGACAGCCCCTATTCGATAAGGTCCAAGTTGGCGAGGGACGCCATGAGCAACTTGTGGCCGTGGCGGGTGAATTCGACCCCAAGTTCCTGGTCGTCCCGTCTCGCTTGGACTTTGGAGATCGTGCCTTCACCGAACTTCGAGTGGAACACCCGCTGCCCGACCTTGAAGTCCGGAATGACAACCGGCGCCGGTGGCTGGCTCGGAGTCGGGGCTAGTTCCTGGCTCCATGTGCTCATCCGGTTGCGATCTCGGGCGCGCTCACTCAGGGAGGTTTCCGTGCGGCGGCCGGAGCGGGACAGGGTGCGGACACTCGATTCCGGGAGCGACGCCAGAAAGCGGGAAGGAGCCGCCGACTGGTAGCGCCCGTAGCTCATCCGCGAGGCGGCATAGGTGATAAAGAGCAAATCCATAGCTCGGGTGATGCCGACGTAGAAGAGTCGCCGTTCCTCCTCCATAGGCATTGGATCGGTGAACTCGGCCTCAACTGGCTCGGTTGATCGGGAGCAGGCCGTCTTCGACGCCGACGATGAAGACGACCGGAAACTCCAGGCCTTTCGCGGAGTGGAGGGTGATCAAGGTCACACGGCCCCGCGGATCGTCCTCCATCGTGTCGACATCGGATACGAGGGCCACCTGCTCGAGGTAGGTTGGCAGGGCTTCCGACGGCGAGAGGACGTCGAACTTTTCCAGGTCGTTGCGAAGCTCACCGAGGTTGCCCAGGCGTTCTTGCTCCGCGTCCGAGTTGTGGTCGAAGGTGGATTCGTAGCCCGTCTTCTCCATGATGAGGTCGAACAGCTCGGGAAGGGCAAGGCGGTCGGCCTGCTCCCGCAACTGGGCGAAGATGGCGCCGATTCGTTCGCCTGCGGTCCTGGCGGCGCCGCTCAGCGACGGCTGCGACTCCTGCTGAAGGGCCGAAGGCGCCAGGCGGAGGAACCCTTCGAGGACAGGGACGCCCTGGCCCGCGGCCCAGGCGACAATGGATTCCATTGCTTTCGGGCCGAAGCCACGTCCCATCGGGAAGTTGTCGATGACCCGGTTGAGGCTGACACCGTCCGCCGGGTTATAGATCAGGCGGAGGACGGCCATGATGTCTTTGATCTCTTTGCGCTCGTAGAAGCGCAACCCGCCGACGATCCGGTAAGGGATGTCGCTGATCCTGAACGATTCCTCAATCGCGCGGCTCTGTGCGGTCGTCCGGTACATCACCGCGATCTGGTCGCCGGTCTTCCCGCCTGATTGAATCAACCGCCGGATTTCGCTGACCACGAATTGGGCTTCGTGTCCTTGGTCGGTCAACTCCCTGACGACAACGTGCGATCCCTCCGGATTTTCGGTGCGGAGGCGGCGGTCGATCCGCTGGGTGTTAACCCGGATAACACCGTCGGCGGCGGCGACGATCCGGCGGGTCGAGCGGTAGTTGATCTCGAGGTCGATCCGCTTGGCGTCGGGGAAATCCTGCTCGAACTCGAGGATGTTGCGGATGTCGGCCTGGCGCCAACCGTAGATCGACTGGTCCGGATCACCGACAACGAAGAGGTTGCGGTGCTTCGCCGCCAGCGCCGAAACCATGACGTACTGGACCCGGTTGGTGTCCTGGTACTCGTCCACCAGGATATGGACGTAGCGTTCCTGGTAGCGCTCCAGCAACGCCGGCGCTTCATCGAAGAGGCGGATTGGCAGGATGAGCAGATCGTCGAAATCGACCGCTCCCGCCTTGCGCAGGGAGCGGTCGTACTCCTTATAGACCCTGGCGACCAGTTCATCGTCGTAGGTCGCTGCCTCGGATGCGACATCGTCCGGGCTGATGAGCAGGCTCTTGGCGGCCGAGATGCGGCTCGTCATCCGGCGCGGTGCGACCAATTTGGGATCGAGCCCGACCGCGAGGATCGCCTGTTTGGCCAGGGCCTGCTGGTCACCGTCGTCGTAGATGAGGAAGTTCGGTTGCAGCCCCAGGCGGTCGGCAACGATCCCCGGGTTCTGCCGGAGCAAACGGACGCCGAAGGAGTGGAACGTTCCCATCACTAGTCCGGCGGCGGCGTCCGCGCCGACTAAGTGGTCGACGCGTTCTCGCATCTCTCGGGCGGCCTTGTTGGTGAACGTCACGGCCATGATGCGGTCGGGGCGGACATTCCCTTCGTAGATGCAATAGGCGATGCGGTGGGTTAGGACGCGCGTCTTGCCCGAACCGGGTCCTGCGACGACGAGGACCGGTCCGGTGATGGACGTGACTGCCTCCTGCTGGGAAGGATTGAGGCCCTGGAGCAGGGCAGCCGCTTGATCGATCATGAATGGAGGTTCCGCCTTCTCTTCGCGGGGAGTGAACTGTCAGTACAGGGAGGAGTCTAGCATCGGAATGGAGGTCCAAACCCGCGAGGGCAGTCCCATCAGATTGACGTTGTAAGGCGTATTTTGTTACCCTCACACACCGCGATGGCGACGTAGCTCAGTGGCAGAGCAGGGGACTCATAAGCCCTTGGCCGGTGGTTCAAATCCACCCGTCGCCACCATCCACTATTCAAACTCCTCCCCTCATCAGAGAAGACCTCATGACACGTTCCCAGACCGGTCACCGGCGCAACGGTGAATCAGGGCTGGTTCAGCGTGTCCGGGCGCGGCTGGCGGCACTGCCGATCGCCGGCGTGCCGGTCATCGTTGTTGGCGTCTCTGGTGGCATCGACTCCCTTGCCCTGGCGGGCGTCCTGGCGGAGCTGGATCGCCAGAAGGCTGTACGCGTGGTCGCAGTCCACGTCGACCATCGCCTGCGCCCGGCTTCCGTAGCTGAGCAGGATCACGTAGCGGGGCAAGTTCGTGCCCTGGGCATCGAGTTCCTGGCCGAACGGCTGACGCCGGGTGTTCGCGCGCGCCACCCCGGGGTCGGATTGGAAGAGGCGGCCCGCCGTGAGCGATTTGCGGCCCTGGCCCGGGTCGCGCGTTTGCGACAGGCTGACGCGATTGCCCTGGGACACCACGCGCTAGACCAGGCGGAGACGGTGCTCCTGCACCTCATACGAGGTACGGGGTTGCACGGCATGAGCGGCATGGCCGAGTGGAGCGTGCGTCCCATTCCGTGGTGGGATGAAGCGCACGCTGATGAGACGGTGGAGTCGTTCTCGATCTGGAGACCGTTCCTGTCTGAACTGAGAGCTGAGCTCGAGTTGTACGTCGAAGCTCTCAGCATGGTGCCGATCTTCGATCCATCTAACACGTCATTTGAGTACAAACGAAACCGGATTCGACACGAACTGCTGCCACTCATCGAGGAGATTTCGCCTGGGGCTACCGCGGGTCTCGTGCGCTACTCCCAACTTGCGGCAGCGGAGGATTCATACCTTGATTCGGTTGCCGCTGCGCTGGTAGCGGCACATGTAGACGATCACGGCCGGCTAGAGGTCCGGGATATTTCTGGCATTGACGTTGTACTGCAGCGCCGAGCGATCCGGCTGTGGCTTCAATCCGTGTTTCCTGCCGGATTGGATATCGCTCAGGAGCGCGTCGAGGCGGTGCGTGCGCTGGGGCTGACGGGGCAGGGAGGCAGCAGGATCCAGATCGGTGCGGGCTGGCAAGTCGTGCGCACCGGCGGCCACCTGAGAACCGAGCGGGAATTGGAGTAGCCAACGAAAAAGCAAGGGCTGGTTCGAAAGTCGGTACACTTTGGCCGCTTGTTGGGACTTTGTGAGCGACCGGCCATCGCTGGGCGGTTACTATCCGGCTGGTTTGTGGAACATTTTGGGGGTATTCGTGATCGAGGGAGAAGTCAGGGAGCCGCGGGGGCGGCGCGAGCACGGGGTCGCGCGGATCCTCCTCTCCGAGGAGACAATCCAGAACAGGATCAAAGAGCTGGCGGCGGAAGTCGATTCGTGGTTTCCGGAAGAGACACCGCTACTCGTCGGCGTCTTGACCGGCGCGGTGTCGTTCATGACCGACTTGATGCGTGCGCTATCGATCCCCATGGTGGTCGACTTCATGGCGGTATCGAGCTATGGCGCGGCCACGAAGAGCTCCGGCGTGGTCAGGATTTTGAAGGATCTCAACGATGAGATCGAAGGTCGGCATGTCGTGGTGGTTGAGGACATTGTCGACTCCGGCCTGACATTGCAGTACCTGCTCGATGTCCTCCAGCGCCGGAATCCCGCCTCTCTCCGGGTGGTAGCACTGCTCAAAAAAGAGAAGCCTGATGCCATCGACGTGAAGGTCGATCTGATTGGCTTCACCATCCCGGATGAGTTCGTGATCGGCTATGGACTCGACTACGCGGGCGAGTACCGCAACCTACCCTATGTCGCGGTACTCGATCCCGCCGCGATCAAGTCATGACTGTCCGCGGGCGACTGCCGGACGATGCCCTCAATTAGCCGTACTGGCAGGGGTAATTGACCCCTGAATGCTATACTCTGGTCGTTCTACAACCCCGGCTCGCGGCATTCACAATCGGGCAGGGAGGGACGCCGCGGAGGAGCTTCATGGGCGATTCGAAATGGCTGCGCAGCAGCTTCGTGTACATCATCCTGATCGTCGCAGTCATCGCGCTTTGGTTTACGTTCGTCAACGGAAATGGTGATCGCGAAGAAGTCGATTTCGACGTCGTCGCGGCGGCGATCCAGACCGGCGAAATCGCCAAGCTCAGTCAGACCGAAGGCAGTCAAACCGTTCGGGTCGACTACATCGAAACCGCTGGCAAGAGTGACGTCGAGTCCCGCTTGCCGTCCGGATCGACGCTCCTCGAAACGCTTGAAGGCTACGGCATCAGCCTGGCCGATCCGCGCTACAGCGACCTGGCGATCGAGTCGAAGGCCGCCAGCCGGTGGGGGGGCTGGCTCAGCGCCCTGACCTTCCTGCTGCCGACGCTGATCCTAATCGGCATTTTTGTCTTCATGATGCGGCAGGCGCAGGGCAGCAACAACCAGGCGATCTCCTTCGGAAAAAGCCGGGCGCGGCTCTTCACCGGCAACAAGCCAACGGTGACGTTCGCCGATGTCGCCGGGGTCGAAGAAGCGAAGGAAGAGCTCGCCGAGGTCGTCGAATTCCTCAAGTATCCGGACAAGTTCGCCTCCCTTGGCGCGCGCATTCCGCGTGGTGTCCTGCTCGTCGGCCCTCCCGGGACCGGCAAGACGCTTCTGTCCCGGGCGGTCGCCGGTGAGGCGGGCGTGCCGTTCTTCAGCATCTCCGGTTCGGAGTTCGTCGAGATGTTCGTCGGCGTCGGCGCCAGCCGCGTCCGAGATCTGTTCGATCAGGCCAAGCGGAATGCGCCGTGCATTGTCTTTGTCGATGAGATTGACGCGGTTGGCCGCCAGCGCGGCGCCGGCCTTGGTGGAAGCCACGACGAGCGCGAGCAGACCCTGAACCAGATACTGGTGGAAATGGACGGGTTCGACAGCAGCACGAACGTGATCGTGATCGCCGCGACCAACCGTCCGGATGTTCTTGATCCGGCATTGCTGCGGCCCGGCCGGTTCGACCGGCAGGTGATTCTCGATCGGCCGGATATCGCCGGACGAGTCGCCATTCTTGAGGTGCACGCTCGGGGCAAACCGCTCGAGGACGATGTCTCGATCGAGAATTTGGCACGGCAGACATCCGGATTTTCCGGCGCCGATCTGGAGAATCTGGTCAACGAAGCGGCGATCTTGGCCGCTCGGCGCAATAAGAAGACTGTCGGCCGGGAAGAGCTGACAGAGGCTATCGACCGGGTGATTGCCGGTCCGCAGCGCAAGAGCCGGGTGATCTCCGAGCGCGAGCGGCAGATGACGGCGTACCACGAGGCGGGGCATGCCCTGGTCGCGCGGATGCTGCCGCACACCGATCCGGTCCGCAAGGTCTCGATCGTCGCCCGCGGCATGATGGGCGGCTACACGCGGGTCGTTCCGGACGAAGATCGCCTGTTCATGACCAAGGCCCAGTTTGAGGACAGCCTTGCGGTCTTCATGGCCGGCAAGGTCGCCGAGATGCTCATCTTCGAAGAGCAGTCGACGGGGGCCGCGAACGACATCGAGCGGGCGACCGCGATTGCCCGGCGGATGGTGACCGAGTTCGGCATGAGCCGCACGCTGGGGCCGCTGGCGTTCGGCAAGAAGGACGAATTGGTCTTCCTGGGCCGCGAGATCAGCGAGCAGCGCAATTACAGCGACGAGATCGCCTTCCAGATCGACCAGGAGATCCGCGAATTGGTCGAAGCGGCCCACGTCCGCGCCAAGGAGATCATCGAGCAGCACGTCGACGCGCTCGAATCGATCGCTCAACTCCTCATGCGGGAGGAGACGATCGAGGGCGATCAGCTCGAAGCGATCTTCGACTCGCCACGGCCAAAACCGGATCTGGTTGGACCGCCGACCGGCAGGCCAGCTACACGATTTACCGAGAATGGCAACCAGCAGCGCGCGAACGAGCGCCCGGAGCGTGATCAGTCGGCGGGCGGCTTTGGATCGCTGCGGCCCGCACCCGCCGGCTAGAACCAGCTAGAAAATGAACAAGGACAACGGGTGCCCGGACAGGATCGTCCGGGCACCCGTTGTCATTCCAAAGGGAAACAAAAAACGGCCCGGCAGTGCCGGACCGTCCTCGGAGGTGGAGGCAGGGGGACTCGAACCCCCGACCTCTACAGTGCGATTGTAGCGCTCTCCCAACTGAGCTATGCCCCCTCGCGAGCCGAGTGAGTATAGAGTGGGGCTCTGGCTAGCGTCAACGACGCGGCCTACGAGCTGAAGGTTGAGGTTGCAGGTGAGCGGTCACCGTGGTACAACCTCGGCAAGAAGCGCGATTGACGCGGGCGTAACTCAGTTGGCAGAGTGTCTGCTTCCCAAGCAGGATGTCGTGGGTTCGAATCCCATCGCCCGCTCCAGGCAAAAGCCCGGTATTTCGGGAAGATATCGCCCGCTGGTTTCCCAGCGGGCGCTCGACATTTTCCGTTTGCTCACCATTTGGTCCCGGGTGCTGCAGAGCGGCCGTTTCTTCGTGGAGTTCAGCGGGTGTGTTGGGGCCGAACAGGGGGCGCCGACGGCCTCGGCGGCCCGACTCAGCCCGAACAGTTCGCCCAGCCTGGCCCCTTTGGTGAGCGCGAGAAGCCAGAGCGGGTTATCGTCATCGAGATTGGCATGTTCGAGAATTGCGCGTGCTTCGATGGTCGTCCACGTCTTACCTCACGGAAAGGCGCTGTACGGGGATTGCGCCGAAGCCGGGGACGAGGTGATTCTCGACCGTGGCCTGGTAATCCTCGAACGTCGTCGCGCGGACTCTGGGCTTGGCGACCGTCTCCAGCCAGTGGCGCAGGAACTCGGCGACGGCCATCTTTGCCGTGGCGAAGGCGGTACCCCCTGCGATGAACGTCCCATCACCTGACGTAGGGTTGAGAGCCGTTTTCTACCTCCGCACGTCGCGGAGCCGCCATACTGCGCCGGCGGCGAGGAAGAAGGCGAGGGCGCCGAGCCCGGTCAACAGGAGGCTGCTGTCCGAGCCGCCGAACGTGGTGCCGGAACCCGTGTTTGGAAGTTCAGACGGTGTGGCGGGTGTCGGGGCGGGTGTTGGGGCCGGTTCACCGGCGGGTTCACCGGCGGTGACGACGATGCTGGCGACCATGTTGGGGTGGATCGTGCAGTGATAGGCGAAGGTGCCGGCCGTGTCGAAGGTCACGCTGGCGCTGGCGCCTTGAGCCAGTTGGCCGGTGTCGAACTCGCCGTTGTCGCCGGTCGCGGTGTGGGGAGCGCTGTCCTGGTTGGTCCAGGTCACCGTCGTCCCTTCCGTGATCTCGACGGAGGCCGGATTAAACGCGAAGTCGACGATGTCGATCGCAACCGCGTCCTGGGCGCGGACCCGACCGATCCCCGCGGCGAGCGAGAGCATCGTCACGCCGACCGCGACGAGTGCCAACATGACCATCAACCGTCCACGCGCCTGTACGAGTGCCATCTCGGTGTCTCCTCCCGCTGTGCGTCCACGTTGCGCTCGGCGCCCGACGAATCTGGAATACCACCGATTTGCCAGGATGTCTAGGGCGTTTGTGCCTGGCGCTGCTCGGCGCGTCGGGCCGGTCGTTCATGGTGCGAGAGCATCGCCGGCCAGGGCATCGGCAGCAGGACGACAGCCGTACCTGCCACCCACTCCTCGCCATCACATGCGTGGTCTCTCGCACTTGGGGTGAAGCGGTCCCCGGTGGTGGCGTCACGCGGCGATTTTCGCCGCAGTCCGGCCGCCCGGCCGGCGGAGGTGTCACATGGTTAGCCCGGGCTCCCGGTTGGTCCCGCCATCGCTCCACGTCGACGCGCTCCTGGTCGGGGGGGATGGTCCGACGATCCGCGCCGTCTCCGAGGCCACCGAGGCGAGCTGCCCGCTCTGCGACGAACTCGCCGACCGCGTACACAGTCGTGCCCCCCGCACGCTCGCCGACTTACCCTGGGCCGGGGTCACCGTCCAACTGCGCGTCCGGGTATTGAGTCGGTCTTTCAAGCGGTTGGCATACGGCGCAGAAGTGGGTGCTGCGCCCGCCGACGGTGAGCAACCGCAGTCCCGTGCCGCAGACCAAGCACGGCTCGCCCATGCGGCCTCGGCCATAAACGCGCAGGTTCGGCCGGTTGTTTCCAGATTCCCCGTATGGGTTGGAGAATGACGAGAACGTTGTCCCCTGGCGGGCAATCGCTTCCGAGAGGACAGTTTGGATTGCTGTGTGCAGCCGCTGTGACTCGGATGCTGTCAGGCTGCCGGCTGGGCGGAGGGGATGGATACCTGCACGGAAAAGGGCTTCGTCGACATAGATGTTTCCCAATCCGGCGACCCGGCGCTGGTCGAGGAGAGACGCTTTGATGGGCGCTGTACGCCCTTGGAGGCGCTCCGAGAGGACTTCGGGAGTGAACATCGGATCAAGCGGTTCCGGACCCAGGAAACGGTCGTGATCGTCGTAACCGGACGGTTCAATATGCAGAACCCGACCGAACTTGCGCTGGTCCGAGAAGCGCAAGTCGTTGTCATCATCGAGCTCGAGGGCGAGATGCTCGAAGCGGAGTGGAGCGGTGGAGCGGGGAACAACCTGCAGCACGCCGGTCATCCGCAGGTGCACCGATATGAGCGTTTCGTCGTCCAGCACCAGGAACAGGTACTTGGCGCGGCGGGAAACGTCCACGATCGTGCGGCCGACGATGCGTGCGTGGGTTGACTCGAATCCAAGATCGCCGAGGACGCCTTCAAATGCGCCGATCCTCAGTCCAGTGATCCGACGATTCATGACCATGGCCCTCAGGCCGATCCGGACGGTTTCGACTTCGGGGAGTTCTGGCATACTGGCACTTTGGTGGGGCCCGGGGGCCTTCGAGCATCGGGTTCCGAGTGTACGTCACCAGATGACCTGGGTCGGATTCAACCCGCCACGGAGCAGCGATGACGAGCAAACAGGACCCCAACTGCATTTTCTGCCGGATTGCCTCGGGCGAGATTCCGGCCGACGTGGTGGCGGAGACGACTCTTTCGGTCGCATTTCGCGACCTTGCTCCCCGGGCGCCGACGCACGTTCTGGTCATCCCCAGGCAACATGTCTCCGGCCTGCGCGACCTCGGAGCTGATGACGCGGTGCTGGCAGCCGATCTGCTCGCCCTCGCGCGGACCGTGGCGGAGCAAGAGGGGATTGTCGAGCGTGGGTATCGGGTGCTTACCAATGATGGGCCAGATGCCGGCCAGACCGTCGACCACCTCCATTTCCACGTCCTTGGCGGCAAGCCGATGACTGCGCCGCTCGCCTAAACTCGCCGAGCTTTGGGTAGAGAATCGTAAGGATTGCGACCATGACTGACGAGCATGTCTATTCGTGATCGCCTCCAGGCAGACCTGAAGAGTGCGATGCGGGAGCGGGATGATAACGCCCGCGACACGATCCGCTACATCCTCTCCGCGATCAAGAACGCCGAGATCGATCACCGCGGTGAGTTGTCATCGGCTGAATCGATCGCGGTCCTCCAGAAGCAGGCAAAACAGCGGCAGGAGGCCATCGAGCAGTTCCGATCCGGTCAGCGTGCCGACCTCGCTGAGCGTGAGGAGGCGCAGCTTGCGATTCTAAAACGGTATCTGCCCGCCGAACTCTCCGACGACGAGGTGTTGGGGCTGACCCGCGAAGTCATTGCTGAAACCGGCGCGAGTTCCATGAAGGACATGAGCCGGGTCATGCCGGTCCTGATGCAACGTGCCGCGGGCCGGGCCGACGGAAGGCGCCTCAGCGCGGCCGTCAAGACGGTGCTTGCCGGGTCGTGATCCACGGGACAGCCCAAACCCGTGCCTTCCCAGCTTTGCAGCCAATACCGGAGGTGACCATGGCACTCCGCCCGTCCAGTTCGCGGTCACAATGGACTCGGCGCTCGTTCGTGTCGTTGGCAGGGGCGGCGCTCCTTCCGAGGATCGTGGTCGCTCAGGAGGAGGTTGCGGTTCCGACGACCACGCCCGAAGAGTGTTTGGAGCTGGAGTCGTTTCCGGTGGCGGCGGGCGATAGGCCGCACGACGTGGCGCCCGCGGTGGACGGCCGGATTTGGTACACGGCGCAGGGGGCGGCGGCCCTCGGACTGCTCGATCCGGAGACAGGTGAGATCGAGCGGGTGGATCTTGGTGGTGGGTCATCGCCGCATGGGGTCGTCACTGACACTGAGGGTGTCGCGTGGGTGACTGATAGCGGGCTGAACGCAATGGTGCGGGTTGACCCTTCAGATTTAAGTGTCGACACCTTTCCGGTCGCCCGAGAAGCAAGCAATCTCAACACTGCCGTTGTCGCACCGGACGAAGCGGTCTATTTCACTGGACAAGGTGGGATTGTCGGTCGTCTGGACCCCGAGTCCGGGGCAATGCTCCTGGCCGAAGCGCCCCGCGGCACCGGTCCGTACGGCATCACCGCGACCCCCGAGGGTGTCGTGTATTTCGCCTCGTTGGCCGGGAGCTATCTGGGAAAGATTGACGTCGATGGTGATGTGCTGCGGGTGACCGAGCACGATCCTCCGACGGCGGGCGCGGGCGTGCGCCGGGTTTGGTCGGATTCTCGGGGGATCCTCTGGATCAGCGAATGGAATGTGGGCCAACTCGGTCGCTTCGACCCCGAATCGGAAGACTGGACCGAGTGGCGATTGCCGGGCCCTGGAGCGCAGGCGTACGCGGTCTACGTGGACGAGCGTGACGACATCTGGCTGAGCGACTTTGGCACGAACACATTCGTCCGGTTCGATCCTGAGTCGGATGCCTTCACGACGGTGCCGCTTCCAGACGCCGGTGCAAACGTCCGCCAGATCCATGGCCGCCCGGATGAGGTCTGGGGCGCTATGTCCGGTGTGGACAAGTTGGTGGTCGTACGGACGGCCTGTGCCGACCAGTGACCGTCGTGCTCGATCTCGACTTCGAAGTCAATGCCGATGAGTCGCCGATCGCCGCGGATCATGCCGAATTCGAATCGCTCTGCCGGTATGTCCTTCTCGAGCAAGGGCAGGGTGGTTCGTGGATCGTGGCCGTGGCCCTGGTGAGTGACGACGCCCTCCGGCAATTGCACGCTCGGTTCATGGACGACGATTCCATTACCGACGTGATGACCTTTCCCTCAGGCGAACCCGGGCATGAAGGCGGGGATATTGTCATTTCGGTTGAACGTGCCGCCGAACAGGGACCGGAGCATGGCTTCACGACCGACCAGGAAGTTCAATTCCTGTTCGTGCACGGTCTGCTCCACCTCAGCGGATGGGACGACCATAGTCCACTCGACCGGGAGCGGATGCTTGCCCGGCAGGCGGAGTTGCTTGCTGGTTTTGCGACCGCTGGAGAAACGAGTTAGCCGTTCAGCGTGCGAAACAGGAGATCGGCAGCAGAGAGCGCGGACCGGCGTTGAACGTCCTCGAATCCGCCGCGGAGGGCGAACTCTTGCCGCGCCTGGCGGGCGCCATCGATCGCAACGGTCACGGTTCCCTTGTAGACCGAACGCTCGTCCGGCGAGACATCGACCGAAATTCCGAGTCCGAGTGACGCATCAACTTGGCGCCGGATCTCTTCTGCCATCTCGGACGGATCGGGAACTGCGCCACCGTCCCTGGCCGGACTGGATTGGGCGCCAAGGAGTTCGGACGTTGGTTCGGGAACCGATTGGAGGAGCGAAGCGAAGCGCCCGCCGCTGCCGTATTCTGACACCGCCAGCGTCAGGTCCGATTCCCTGAGCCTGCGGAGAAGCGACCCCGGCAGCGTGTCATCGTCGGTGCCGTAAATGTACCTGGCGAGGCGCCGTTCGACCTCGGCGGCCGTCGCCAACCGCAGCCGATCGGCCTCATCCATCGTGGGGGCGACGGCGGAGACGCGAACCTGAACGCCGTCGTCCTTGGCATAGGTCGACACGGTTGGATTGGGAACAGCGACGAGATCGGCAACTTCTTGCTCGGCGGCGGACTCGCCGATGCCGAGCGTCTTGAACGTGACCGCGCTGACCGCTCTGGGCGGAAGGTCAGCCAAGATCCGAGGGAAGGCCTGTTCCTGCCACATACGGAACATCTCGCGGGGGACGCCTGGCATCGCCACGATCGTGACCGTGCCGTGGCGGACGAACCAGCCCGGAGCGGTGCCGACCGGATTGTCGAGCGGGACGGCCGATGGGATGATCCAGGCCTGCTTGCCATTCTGGACAGGCATTTTCATGCCGCGCGCGGCGAAGAAGGCTTCGATGCCAGCGAGGATCTCGGGGTCGATCTCGGGTGTCTCGCCGACGAGATCGGCAATTGCTTCGCGGGTGAGGTCGTCGGCCGTGGGGCCGACCCCGCCGGTGCAGATGATCAAGTCGGCGTCGGCGGCGGCGTTGCGCAGGACGTTGGTGAGACGGGGCAGATCATCTCCTGTCTGGACGACGTGGAGGAGCTCGATCCCAGCCCGGAGAAGTTCCTGGGCGAGATACGTCGCGTTTGTATCGGTCAGGCGACCATGAACCAGTTCGGTGCCGATCGACAGGACATAGGCACGCATGCGTTCACCTCGGGATCGAAACCCGCGTTAGGAAGCGATCGGTCTGCTGAAGTCTTGGTGGGTACCCTCGGAGGGACTCGAACCCCCAACCCCTTGGTCCGAAGCCAAGTGCTCTGTCCGTTGAGCTACGAGGGCGTGTTCGCCTTCACGAATCGTAACCTGGAAAGTATAGCAGTGATGCTGGGTTGCGGCCTGAAATCCGGCGCGATCGATTGCCACCGGCACTATAAATTCGGTAGGTTGGGCTGAATGCATTCGTTGTGATCGGCGACTCATCTACGGGATCACGTCATGCCTGCACGCACGCACATTACTGAGCTGCTGAAATCGCCTATAACGCTGGCGGCGGCCGCGCTCCTCGTCGGTATTGCGATCGTCTGGGACGGAGCCGCGGCGCGAGCGCTGAACGGCGTTGGTGGCATTCTCTGGGTCGCCTGTGCAGTCGTGATGGCCAAGTCGCTGCGCTCCGATCCACGATGGTGGCAGCGCGGCGCATTGGTGCTCGCCCTGGCCCTGTGCTTCGCGGTGGTTGTCCGCCCGTCGGATGGGCTCATCGCGATCGTCGCGTTTGGACTGGGTGGCTCGGCGATCGCCTCTGTCAGCATGCCTCGCGCGGTCGCCTGGAGCGTGTTGCTGCCGGCGATCTGGTTGCCGGTCCATCTCACTGTTGCCATCGCGCGTGCCGCCTTCCGTGCAATCACGGACGGTGAGGCATCGGTTCGGACCGATCCACCGCCCACGACGGCGATTGTGCCGCTGTTGATGGTGATGGCGGCGTGGGCTGGCGCGTTGCTGGTCGTGCGGTTCATGCGGGCGCGTGGCGCCGTTCCTCGGGCGGCTGTCGAACGGGTCTAGCAACACAGAACGGGCCGCCGATTAATCGGCGGCCCGTTGAACTTGGGCTTTTCTGGGGGTGCCTTACGGGGCTCGAACCCGTGACCTCTTGTTCCACAGACAAGCGCTCTGCCGGCTGAGCTAAAGGCACCGTGAAGATGGAGGAGCGCGGAAGGGAGAGTAAGCCGAGTTCTGTTCGTGATGGTCATCTATCTCGGTCCGGAAGGACCGGCCACCTCGTCGCCTTGGTGGCTGCTCTCGACTTTCGGCCTCGGCGAGCAACCTGATAGCGGCCGGATCGGAGATTGCTGCGGGGAGGATTGCCCTTTTCACTTCGACCCGACACGGTGGTACGGATCGACATGGTCTCTGTTGCTCTCGCGCGGCGAACCGCACGCCAATCTGGACTGTCGACGCCCGCAGGCGCCTCCCCGGCTTTCACCGGGCACCCACGCTCTGTGCAGCTCGGACTTTCCTCTGGCGATTCCGCCAGCGACCATCCTTCCCTCTGCGTCCTCGTTTGTAAACGTACAGATCCGGTAAACCGGATCGGGAACCTGGTGCCGAAGGGGAGATTTGAACTCCCACGCCCTTACGGGCACTACGCCCTGAACGTAGCGCGTCTGCCGGTTCCGCCACTTCGGCGTGCATTCGACCTGGCGATTGCCTCTGGCCGGAGCCGACCGCCGGACTCGAACCGGCGACCTGCTGTTTACGAAACAGCTGCTCTACCAACTGAGCTAGGCCGGCAGGTGCCGTTACGAAGCCCGCAGTCAAATGCGGCTCCTAGTATATCACCGCCGATTTCCCTCGGGCAATGCAACGACATTGTGCGGGTGTATCCCACGGTTGTGCGCCGTCCGTCGTGAGGGAGGGTCCCGTGCCCTCCCATCGTCCGCAGGACGATAACCGTCACGGCCTGCACGGGTATGCCCTCCTCCGTCGGGCATCGGGAGGGCGCGGGACCCTCCCCTACGACGGACGGCGCAGGTACGGCGAGCGCCCGTGGCCCCACGCCAAACGATGGGGCGCACCCATATTGTGCCGGAGAGAGCAAGCTGGTTCTCGTCCAACCGGCCCAACACTGCCCTGCAGGTGTTGTGCTATGTTTCGGCGTCGGGGCTATCAGGCAAAGACATGCCCGCCGCGATCGCTGGCCGTTTCAGCGTCGCCGATGAGCCGGCGCACCATGGTTGAACTCGGATTAATCAGATTCTTCGCGATCGTACGGATGGCCAATCCTTCATGAACCGACCGTCCCGGCGGCAGTCGACTCCCACCTTCCGGCAAAATCTGCGGCGCCTGTCCAGGGCCCAGGCGATCTTCGTGGTCGTGACGCTGCTTGTCGTGTGCGCGGTCGTCGGCGGTAGCGTCGGCACGGTCATCGTCGATGCGATCAGTTCGAACGATGGTGATGTCGACCCGGAAGAGTTCAACGCGTCCACCCGAGACGACTTCATCAACGATCTGCGGGCGACAGTCGAAGCCAATCCGGCCGACGCGGCGGCGATGAGCCTGCTGGCCAACGTGCTTGCCCAGGACGGACGCATCGATGAGGCAATCGACTGGTACGAGCAATCGCTTGCCGCCGATCCAAGCAACGCCCAGGTGCGGCTCAGTTTCGCGCTCTCGCTGGCGGAAGCTGGCAAGCGGGCAGACGCCGAGGTCCAATACAAGCGGATTCTCGAGAGCGATCCGAATCAGGCGGAGGCCTGGTACTACCTCGGGGAGCTCTATCGGGGTTGGAACCCGCCGCGAACCGATGAGGCGATTGGCGCCTTTCACCAGGTCCTTACCATCGCACCAGGCTCCGTGATCGCCCAGCGTGCCTCCGAATCGCTCGCGGCAATGGGCGTTGCAACCCCGGTTGCGACACCTGGTGCTACGCCGGCGGCGGTTGGGACTCCAGCACCAACAAATTAGGAGCGGAAGAGCATGGCGATCCAGTTCCCGGATACGATTGAACGCACCAACGCCGTTGCCTCGACCGGCATGAGTGAGGACCTGTTCGACATACTTGTCTGCCCGGTCGATAAACACGATCTCCGGCTGGCTGATCTTTCCCTGGTGTGTGTCGAGTGTGGCCGAACCTACCTGATCAGCGACGGCATCCCCGACATGTTGGTAGACGAGCAAACGACCAAGTGAACCGTTTCAGCCAAGTAATCGGGGTGTACTGGACGAACGGATGAGTGAAGGACAGGACGAAAAACGGGTTGTAACCCCGTCACTCCGGACGGAAGATGCCGGCATCGAGCGGAGCCTGCGGCCACGCCGCCTTGCCGAGTACATCGGTCAGGACCGCGTGAAGACGAGCCTGGAAATCTTCATGCAGGCGGCCCGGGGACGGGGTGAGCCGTTGGACCACGTCCTGTTCTACGGTCCGCCGGGGTTGGGCAAGACGACCCTTGCGTCGATCATCGCGGCGGAGATGGGGGTCAGTCTTCGGATCACCTCTGGTCCAGCCATCGAGCGCCAGGGTGATCTCGTCTCGATCCTGACGAATCTGAAGCCGGGCG
This sequence comes from uncultured Chloroflexia bacterium, assembly GCA_963724285.1. Classification (GTDB taxonomy): domain Bacteria; phylum Chloroflexota; class Chloroflexia; order Thermomicrobiales; family UBA6265; genus CAVRUD01. The sequence continues at coordinate 341,853 of CAVRUD010000029.1, forward strand.
ATGTCATGTTCATCGACGAGATCCACCGGCTGAACCGCGCGGTCGAGGAGGTGCTTTACCCGGCGATGGAGGACCATGCGGTCGACATCATCATCGGCAAGGGTCCGGCTGCCCGCACCATGCGGATTACCCTACCGCCATTCACCCTGGTCGGTGCAACCACTCGGCTGGCGTTGCTAACAGGACCGCTGCGGGACAGATTTGGGTCTGTGCTCCGCCTTGATTTCTACGACCTTGATGCGACGACCGAGATCATTACCCGGTCTGCGCAGATCCTTGGAGTGACGATCGACGATGGCGGTGCGGTGGAGATCGCCAGGCGCTCTCGCGGCACGCCGCGCGTGGCAAACCGGTTGCTCAAACGTGTGCGCGATTTCGCCGAAGTTCACGAGGAGCGTATCGTCACCGAAACAGTCGCAAAAGCCGCGTTGGCAATGCTGGACATTGATGAGCTAGGGCTCGACGAGATCGACCGGCGAATCTTGTTGGCGATCATCGAGAAGTTCGGCGGTGGTCCTGTCGGCATCGACACCATCGCCGCGGCGACCAGCGAGGAGACCGATACGATCATGGACGTCTACGAGCCGTACCTGATCCAGCTCGGATTCCTGCAGCGGACACCGCGGGGCCGAGTCGCGACCCGGCTCGGCTATATGCACGTCGGCGTTCGCCCACCCGCGTCGCTTGTAAGCGAGCAGCGGTCGTTCTTGGTCGAGGACGAATGACCGTCGACCGCCGGAATGAACCGCTCATGACGGAATCGCTGGCGTTTGACCTTCCGCCTGAGCTTATTGCTCAAACCCCGATCGCCGTTCGTCACGATTCCAGGCTGATGGTGATCGACCGGCGAGGTGGACCGGTTGCGCACCGCCATGTCCGCGATCTTCCGGAGTTGCTCAGCGCTGGCGACCTGGTTGTTGCCAACAACTCCCGGGTACTTCCCGCACGCCTTCGAACGTTCAAGAAGAACACCGGTGGAAAGGTCGAGATCCTCCTACTGGAGCGTCAGGACAACGGCTGTTGGACCGCGCTTGCCCGCCCGGCCCGCCGGCTGCGGGCCGGAACCGAGTTACTCGTGCAGCCACGGGACGGTCTTCACCAGGCCGCGGAGGGTGTGCTGGTGACGGCTGTCGAGGGCGATGGCACGGTGCGGGTGCGGCTGTCGCCAGGGCTGGAGTCCAATTTGGATGACTATGGCCAGATGCCGCTACCTCCGTACATCCATGAGCAACTGGAGGACGCGGAGCGTTACCAGACAATCTATGCCCAGAAGCCGGGGTCGGCCGCGGCGCCCACCGCGGGCTTGCACATCACGGACACCCTGCTTGCGCGCCTTCGCGCAGCCGGCATTGGTTGGGCGGAGGTCACCCTCCACGTTGGCCTGGACACCTTCAAGCCGATCTCGACCGAGTTGGTGCAGGATCACCACATTCATCAGGAATGGTGTTCGGTCAGCGACGAGACTGTGCGTCTCATCAACGCGTGCCGTGATGGGGGTGGCCGCGTGATCGCCCTCGGCACGACGAGTGCGCGAACACTGGAAACGGTCGGCAACGTCTTTCAAGGCAACCGGCTGCACGGGTGGTCCGGACCGACTGGGCTGTTCATCACCCCGGGTTACCGGTGGCAGGTTGTCGATGGCCTCATCACCAACTTTCATTTGCCACGTTCGTCATTGCTTGCCCTGGTAAGTGCGCTCGTGGGTTGGGATCGGCTCAAGGCGGCCTACGATGAGGCGATCGCCCAGCAGTACCGATTCTTTTCATTCGGAGATGCGATGCTCATCATCTGAGCTCCGGTTTAAGAGTCAAGGCGTTGAAAAGCAGACAGCGGAGGATCAATTGGAACAGTCACTCCCTTCCCGCGAAGCAACCTGGGAACTCGTCACCGAGTACATCACCTCGGAAAGCCTTCGGCGCCACTGCCTCGCGGTAGAGACGGCCATGCGGGCATACGCTCGCAAGTTTGGCGAGTCTGAGGCCGAGTGGGGCATCGTCGGCCTTGTCCATGACTACGACTTTGAAGTCCATCCCACGCTCGATTTCCATCCCGAAGCAGGGATTCCGGTGTTGATCGAGCGTGGCTATCCGGATTGGGTCATCCGGGCGGTACGGAGCCACGCCGATCACCTCGGCGTGAGTCGCGAGAGCAACCTGGAGAAGACCCTCAGCGCGGTCGATGAGTTGACAGGGTTCATCTCGGCGGTGGCGCTGGTGCGGCCATCGAAAGCGGTGGCCGACGTGACACCTTCGGCCGTGCGCAAGAAGATGAAGGACAAGGCATTTGCGCGGGCAGTAAGCCGGGAAGAGATGCTCCACACGGCGGAGGCCCTGGGGGTCGATTTCGAGGAGCACGTCCAGTTCGTGATCGACGCCATGACCGCGAACGCTGAAGCGCTCGGCCTTGCTGGCGTCCAAAACGATGCATAGGTCGTTCCGACGCATTTAGAGAGACAACACCTAGGAGTTGACGAGTGCGCCAGAGCGCCATGGTGGCCTGGACGATCAAGATGCTTGTGGTTGTGCTGCTCGCGGTGGGCCCGGCCGCCTGCGGCGATGACGACGATGACGAGGAGGCGGCGAACACCTCTGCCAATGCCGGTGGCGACAGTTGCTGGACGGACGATCAGCGCGTGGCGGACGTGAACGGTAAGCCACAGTGGTCAAGTGCGCCGGCGATGTCGATCGATCCCGAACAGGCGTACACCGCCAGATTTGAAACGTCGATGGGCGGTTTCACGGTCGAACTTCTCGCCAAAGATGCCCCTCAGACGGTCAACAGCTTCGTCTGCTTGGCCCGGGAGGGATTCTTCGAAGGGATCGTCTTTCACCGGGTCTTGGCGGGATTCGTCATCCAGGCGGGCGACCCGACCGGCACCGGCGGTGGCGGCCCTGGCTACAGATTTGCGGATGAACTTCCGACCACGCTCAACTACGAGCGGGGGACGTTGGCAATGGCAAACGCCGGCCCGAACACGAACGGCAGCCAGTTCTTCGTCTGCCTGGATGACCTGTCTCAGCAGTTGCCGAAGAACTACTCTATCTTTGGCCGGGTCACCGAAGGGATGGAGACCGTCGACGCGATTGGCGCCGTCGAGGTCCAACCAGGTCCGTCCGGTGAGGTATCTTCGCCGGTCGAACCGGTCACGATCACCTCGGTGACGGTTTCGGAGGGCTAACGTCGACAGGTTGATCGGCCGCCTGGCTGAGCAGGTCTTTTTTCGGCCAGTCGTGGGCAACATGTAGGAGGAGTGACATCGTGGCAGCAAAGCAGTGGTCGAAGCCGTTTGACTTTTCCGTCAGCGGATCGACGAAGTATGGGGCGACCTTGACCACGAATAAGGGTTCGTTCGACGTGGAACTCTTTGTCGACAAGGCTCCTCAGACCGTCAACAACTTCGTCAATCTGGCTCGCGAAGGTTTTTACGACAACACGCCGTTTCACCGGATCGTCTCGGGGTTCGTGATTCAGGGCGGTGATCCGACCGGGTCCGGATCCGGTGGCCCGGGTTACCGCTTCGGCGATGAACTGCCGACCGACCTCGACTACAAGCGAGGTGTCCTGGCGATGGCGAACGCCGGGCCGAACACGAACGGCAGCCAGTTCTTCGTCTGCCTCAGCGATCTCAGTGGCAAACTGCCGAAGAACTACTCGATTTTCGGCCAGGTGACGTCCGGGCTGGATGTCGTCGATCAGATCGCCGCTACGCCAACCCGGAGAGGCTCCAGCGGCGAGAACTCGACGCCGACCGAGCCGGTGACTCTCGAATCGGTCACGGTGACCGAGTCCTAGAGACGCTGGCAATCAGAGACACGCCTTGCACGCAAACGACGGGGGCCGGCCAATTGGCCGGCCCCCGTCGTGCTTCCGCGCGCAGGTTGGGTGCTATGCCGCGGCGAGCCGGAGCCCATCGCAGATTTCTTCGTACTCGCGCAGCAATTGGATCCAGAACTCCTCCCAGGCCTGGACGTCGCGGCCCTGGACTTTGGCCTCCTCGATGCGGCGGTAGCCGTCATCGAGCCGGCGCTCGAGCGTCTCCTGGTCGTATGGTGCCCTGTCGACGGCCGGAAGTTGGTTCACGGCGTGAAGCCTGGAAGATTTCATGTTTGTACCGTCCATGTGCAAGAAGCCGAAAGGCCAAGAAGCGCGGCGGCTAGGAGGCAATCTGCTGATTGTTGCGCAGCGACTGCAGTCGCTCGATGTACTCGGATGCCTCCCGGCGGCCGAGGTCCTCGACGGCGCAGCCGAAGGATTCCTGGACATCGGCACGGACAGCCGCCTCATCCAGACCGGCTTCGCGGGCAATCGCTTGAATGAACTTCAGCTGGCGCGCCGTGACGGTCTGGCTTCCAGCAGCGGCGGTCGCGGCCGGACGGCGATCATCGTTGCCCTGGTTGGCGAGGCGACGGCCCCGGGTCGAGGCGAAATCGATTGGGGAATCGACGACCTTCAGGCGCGACGCCGATCCGGATTCGAAGTCGAAGTCCGGGCAGAACTGGGTGCCAAAGCCCAGGGCAGCAAGGGCGCGGCCGATGGCCTTGGTTTCGGCCTTCTCGATGTAGTCGCGGAAATCGGACATGCTCTCGCTGCCCCACCCAGAGGCAGAGCCGCCGTCGGGAAGGGTGACAACGGCCCGGAACACGGCCGAATCACCGGTGTGCTCAACGAGCGTCGTATCGATGGCGGCGTCCGGGTAGCGCTGGCGCAACCAGACGAGTCGCCACTTGACTTCGAGGTAGTCCGAGTTGCCGACCTTGGTGAGGTACTTGCTGGGATCGAAAGCGGTCGATTCGGTCATTGGTCACCATCCTCCAGGTGATCGGAACAAATGTTCTAAACCGAATGATACCCGTTCATTGGGGCCGTGTCAAGCGGTCACGGCCCCAAGGCGCCCGCCGTCGAATCCAGCCACATTGGCTTTGGTATGCCGAAATCCGGCGTTACGCGAGTAGCGAAGCGGCAACACTGCGGGACATAGCACTATGCTATACTCCGAGGTCACATAGTGTACGGACACTCTAAGGTGGAGGGATGACGGTGAAGGTCTCGTGCCTTCAGGAGAACCTGCAGCGGGCGCTCAATCAGGTCCAGCGCGCGGTCGCGACGAAGACTGCCATGCCCGTCTTGAGCAACGTCTTGCTCGCGACCGACGAGGGGCGCCTGCGTGTGGCCGCGACCAACCTCGATATCGGGATAACGACCTGGGTTGGGGCGGCCATCGAACGCGAGGGCAAGATCACCGTCGATGCCCGGCTCCTGGCCGAGTTCGTCAATACGCTGCCCAATGCTCCCGTTCAGATGACGGTCGAGCCGCCGCGGTTCAACCTGGCCGTGCAGAGCGGCCGCGATACCGCGAGCATCAACGGGATCGACCCTGACGATTTTCCCGTCATTCCTAGGCTCGATGGCGACGCCTTCGTCGCCGAAGTTGATCCGCAGGCCTTCCGCGAAATGATCGCCCAGGTCGAGTTCGCCGCGGCGACCGATGAAGGGCGTCCGGTGCTTGCTGGGGTGCTTGCCCGGTTCGAGAACGACACCTTGATCCTGGCGGCGGCCGATGGGTTCCGCCTGGCTGTGCGGGAGGGGTCGCTTGCGGCACCGGTCCCGGAGCGGCTCGATATCATCATTCCGGGCCGGGCGCTGCGTGAATTGGCCCGCCTGATCGGCGACCAGACCGATCCCGTGCGACTGGCAATCACGCCGAACCGCAGCCAGCTCCTGGTCCGGCTGGGAGAGACCGAGTTCGTCTCTCGCCTGATCGATGGGACGTTTCCGGACTTCCGTCAGATCGTGCCTAAGGAGTTCAATACGCGGGTGGAGATCGGCCGCGATGCGCTCCTCAACGCTGTTCGCCGGGCGGGATACTTTGCGCGCGACAACAACGATGTCGTCCGCTTCGTCGTCCACCCGGGCGAAGAGGAGTTCATGCCTGGTAACGTTGAGATCTCCGCGACGGCGGCGGAACGGGGCAACAGCCAGAGCTTCGTCGACGCGGCCGTTTCCGGGCAGGAGATGCAAATCGCATTCAACGCCCGTTACCTCTCCGATGTCCTGGGCGTGCTGCGTGGCGGTCAGGTCATGTTTGGTCTGAACGGGGCCAACCAGGCGGGGGTTGTCCGCTTCGCGGGCGACGACGCGTACACTCACGTGATCATGCCGATGGTGATCGGCGCCAGCTAGCCGGCTGAAGGATTCACTCGATCGCCCCGCCTCGATCCCTGGCGGGCTTCGCCCCGGGCTTCAATGAGACTCACCTCGCTCGATCTCGAAGAGTTTCGCTCCTACCGCAACCTCCACCTCGACATCGAGCCGGCGGGACTGCGACTCTTCGGGTCGAACGCGAGCGGCAAGACCAGCCTGCTCGAAGCCGTCGCAATGCTGGCCACAACCAGGTCTCCGCGGACATCCACCGAGCGCGAGGTCATCGCCTGGAACAGTGGCGAGGACTTTGGTGTGGCGCCGTATGCCCGCTGCCGCGCGAGCGTCGAGGCCAATGAAGGCTCCTTCACGATCTCTCTGGCGGTTGAGGCCGATCCAGACCGCGGTGGCATGCTCCGGAAAGACATTCGGCTCGATGGGCGCGTGGTGCGTTCGGTGGAAGCCGTTGGACGACTAAGGGCGGTCTTGTTCTCGGTCGAGGACGTTGCGCTCGTCTCTGGTGCCCCTCAGGGCCGTCGCCGGTACCTGGACCTTACGATCTCCCAACTCAACAGTCGATACATGCGCTCGCTGGCCGGACTCAACCGGGTACTGGCCCAGCGCAACAGTCTGCTCAAGTCGTTTGCGCGCGACCGCGTTCACCACGCCGACGCATCCGTGGGCGCTCAGCTGGAGTTCTGGGACGAGGAGCTTGTCCGGTTCGGCTCGTACGTATGTGCGTGCCGGATGCTGACCGTTTCGACCTTGTCGGGCTTGTTGAGTACGCGATTCAGGACGCTGGCAAACGACCGGTCGGTTGAGTTGGAGTACCGTCCGAGTCTGGACATCACCGGCGCGGTGCAGCACGTGCAGAGTCGGCCAGCCGACGAACTTGCCGGCGTCCTCGCCCGGGAATATATCGGGTCCTTGCAGTCGTCGAGAAGGGATGAGGTTCGTCGGGGCGCAACGCTGGTGGGGCCGCACCGGGACGACCTTGGGTTCACGATTGAAGGGGTCGATCTTTCGGCCTTCGGTTCTCGGGGCGAGCAGCGCCTTGCCGTCGTCGCCCTGAAGCTGGCCGAAGTTGATCTGATGACCGAGGATGCCGGCGAGCCGCCCGTGCTCCTGCTCGACGACGTCCTCTCCGAGCTAGATAGTGGTCATCGCAGTCAGTTGGTCACCGCGCTCGCCGACCTGGAAGGTCAATTGCTGGTCACCGCCACAGATAAGACCCTGCTGAGCCATATCGCGCTGGATGCGCTCCCTGAGGCGCAGGTTATATCGGGGACGATTGTTGGATGCGATTCAGTCGGTAGCTGATGGCGGAGCGAATTCGGGACAGGCACTCTTGGCTTAACTGGAAGAAGTCGGCCCAGGTCTGGGGACGGGAAGGTTCCCCAACGGTTTCGGTGTCAAGGCAGTCGATGGGCTAGTGGTCCGCGTATCGCTACTTCCCCATCCTGCCCCCGTGGAGGCGGATCGGGGAGCGGGTTCCTGGGTCGGCTGCGTCCGGCGGACGTCGCCGGGAGCGCGGGGTGCCCCGGGGCCTGGGCGACGGCTGGGGGCCCGAGCCGGGCGGCGTGGCGCGTTGCGCAGGCCCGCACCACGGTACGCAGCCGGATGATCCCGTGACCGGAGCGCGGCACCGGGATGGACCGCGTTCCGTTCGTCCCGCCAAGCAGGGATTTACGAGTTGAGGCAGTACCACACATGGCCGGGGTCGCCGGGTATGAGACGACACTCGAGTCCGGCGGCACAGCATCCGGGGTGCTCCACCGTACCAAAGGAGGTATTGCAGACTTCAAACAAACCGCGCATGATCCGAAATCCCCCGTCGCAGGTGCCTTCGGCGGTGCAATAGTCGTCAGTAGTGCAGACATCGCCGTCGTCGCAGGGTCCGCCAGGCATCAACTTAATGCCGCCGTTTTCGTCACAGAACCTGCACTCATGTCCGGGGATTGGAGTGTCCTCGGGTTTGAGGGTGTTGATCCGACCGCCTGCACCGTTGCAGATTGAGGTCTCGACGCACGGGCTGTCGGGCTCGACCTCGGTGCCGTAGGGCTGATAGGCGATCGGGTAGCAACCCATCCCGTTCTCACACATCTCGACGGTCCAACATGGGTTATACGGGCAGAAGACGGACGGGTTGCCGACGCAGTGGCCACTGAGGCAAAACTCGTCGGGCCCCACGCACGGGTCATTGCTCGAGCAGGGGGTCCCGTCCGGCGCCACACCCGGCACGACCTCGCAGCCACCCTGGCCGTCGCAGACGCGCATCCCGCAATCGTCCGTGTAGCCGGAGCACTCGACGTACTCGGCCGAGACGCACGTACCCGCCTGGCAGGTGGATGGCCCGGTTCCGCAACTGTCCAGGGGGCCAGTGCACGGCGTGCCGTTCGGAGCATTGACTGTCGCACACCGCCCGGTGGTTCGGTCGCACCCGCCGCTCTTACATCCGTCGAGTGAGGCGCAAACGATGATCCCGCCGGAGCAGGTGCCGTCGGCCTGGCAGCGCCCGCACATCGAGGCGCCCCCGAATGGTTGGTTGCAGAGGGAACCGGCCTGGGCGGGGTCGGCTACGCAACTGCCGGATCCCGGGTCGCAGACCTGGCAGTCGGGGCAAACGACTGAATCTTCGGGCGTGCAGACGCCAACCTGGCAGACCCCGGGCGTGCAAGCGTCGCCGGTCGTGCACGCCTGACCCGAGGTCGGGGAGCAGACGCCGCCGGTTTCGGCGGTGCAGGCCTGGCATTCGCCTTCGCACGGGACGTTGCAGCAGACGCCGCGGACGCAGTAGCCCGACTCGCAGTCGCCAGGGCCGTCGCACGCGCCGCCCAGGGGGTGGTCGGACCGGCACTGGCTGTTATCGTCGCAGTGGGCGGCCGGCGCGCAGTCGGCGTCGGCGGCGCAGGAGGTGCCGCAGGCGTCGCCGGAGCAAAGGTATGGGAAGCAGGCCGTCTCGGTACCGAGGACGCAGGCGCCGCTGCCGTCGCACAGGTCGGCCGCGCGCGCGACGCCGTCGCGGCACCAGGCGGCCTCGCCGCAGCCGACGCCGGCCGCCGCCGGCGGGTTGGAGCAGGCGCCCGTGGCCGGGTCGCAGGCGCCTGCCGCGTGGCAGGCGTCGGACGGCTGGCAAACGACCGGATCGCTGCCCACGCAGACGCCCGTCTGGCATGCGTAGGTGCTATAACAGGCATCGCCGCCGATGCAGGGGGTTTGGTCCGGTCGGTTGGTGGCGTAGCACGCGCCGGTCACCGGATCGCAGGCGCCGACGACGCAGTCGCCGTCAAAGCTCGTGCAGTCGACCGGCACACCGGCGCATGAGCCATCGGCCTGGCAGGCGTCGTTCACGCTGCAAACGTCGCCGTCGTCGCACGCGGCGTCAGCGTTGGCCGTCCAGCTCGTCGTGCTCGCCGCCGGGCGGCACAAAAGGCATGGGGCGTCGAGCGCGGGCGTCTCCGGCGTGTAGTAGCCGCCGTCGATCCGGCAGCCCGGCACGCAGGCGCCTCCCTCACAAACGAGGCCGCCGCAACACCTGTCGTCGGCGTTACAGACGTGGCCGGCGTCTTTGCACTTGTCGTCCATACAGTTCGGGTCGTCGTTCTTGCACATTGCCCTCGTTCGGCCGGCACCCAGGACGGCGAGCAGGCCGCCAGCGGCACCGCCAGCCACCAAGCGCAACACCTCGCGCCGCGAGGCCGGGGTGACCAGCGATCTGGTTAGGTTGTCGAAGCGCTGTCCGTCCATGATCGTCTCCGTGGGTGGAGCCGCGTGGTTCCGTCACTACAGCGAAGACGGCGGAGCCAGGAACTCGTCGGGCAGCAGCACCTGCTGCCCGACGAACCGGGCGAGGAAAGCCCGCACCCGTCGCAGATCGGGGCGAATGTGGCGCAGCGATGGGCAGGGAGAACGGACGCCGGCGACGTGCGCGCCGACCACGTGCGCTCGCGTGACCTCGGCCAGCAGCTCGTGCCCGCGCAGGCCGGTCGCGCGGAATTCTCGCTCGGTGAAACCGGGCACCATGGTCGCCTTCTCCTAGCTGGGTCGTACCGCGTCCAGGTACCTGTCCGTGCCTCCATACTGTGCTGCGGCACGCAACAAATCCACATACAACGCCCACATATCGTCCACACATCGCTTTGGGGCGACGCGTAACCGGGCGACCACCGGGCTTCGTGCTACCATCAGGTGACGGATCGTGGACGTTTGCGCACTTGGCGAATTCGAAGGTCATCCGCCATGGCGCCGATTCCAGCGCCGAGCTTCGGCCAATTGCTGCGTCGCTACCGGCTGGCCGCCGGGCTGAGTCAGGAGGTGTTGGCCGAGCGTGCCGGCCTCTCCACCCGTGGGGTCAGCGACCTGGAGCGAGGTCTGCACGCCGCCCCGCGGCCCGAGACGGTTCGCAGGCTGGCCGATGCCCTTGGGCTGAGCGATGCCGACCGCGCGGCCCTCGTCACGGCGGCCCGCCCCGAGCTGGCTGAGGGCGTCGCCCCGGCCGCCGCACTGCCGCCGCCGATGCGCCTCGCGGCGCTGCCTTTGCCGCCGACGCGGCTGGTCGGCCGGGAAGTCGACGTCGCCCGCCTCTGCGCCCTGCTGCGCCGCACGGAGGTCCGCCTCGTCACGCTGACCGGCCCCGGTGGCGTCGGCAAGACGCGGCTGGCGCTGGCGGTGGCGGAGGAACTGAGCGGCAACGAGCGTTACCCCGACGGGGTGGCCCTGGTCGAGCTGGCACCGCTTGGCGATCCGGTCCTCGTCGCCTCGACCGTGGCCGCCGTCCTGGGGGCCAGGGAGGGCGGTGGGCAATCCCTGGAGGCGACGGTCACCGATCTGCTGCGGCAGCGGCGACTTTTGTTGGTCCTGGACAACTTTGAGCACCTCCTCTCGGCCGCGCCGCTTGTGGCTGCGCTCTTGGCTGCCTGCCCGGGACTTGTCGTTCTGGCCACCAGCCGAGAGCGGCTCCGAGTGCGCGGCGAGCGCGTGATGCCGGTCGCCCCCTTGGCCTTGCCAGCGGCGCCTGATCCACGTCGTACCCCGCCCCTGGAAGGGCTGGCCGGGGTCGCCGCCGTCCGTCTATTCGTGGAGCGGGCGGAGGAAGCCAACCCCGACTTCGCTTTGACGCCGGACACTGCCCCGTCGGTGGCCGAGCTTGTTCGCCGGCTGGACGGACTGCCCTGGCCGTCGAGTTGGCCGCCGCCTGGGCGCCGGTTCTCTCCCCCAAGGCCATGCTTACCCGGTTGGAGCGGCGGCTGCCTTTGCTGGCGAGCGGGCCGCGTGATCTCCCGGCACGGCTGCGGACGATGCGCGACACGATCGCCTGGAGCTACGATCTGCTGGCCCCTGAGGTACAAGGCATCTTTCGCCGCCTCGCGATCTTCGCCGGCGGATTCACGCTGGAGGCCGCGGACACGGTCGATCGGTGGTCGAGGGCCGGGGATCGAAGGAGCGTAGACGCCTTCCCCGTCGAACTGACTCCCTCAACACTCGAACTTGTCATCTCGTTGGTGGACAAGAACCTGCTCCGATTGGAGACGCCGGTCGGGGATGACCCTCGATTCTCGATGCTGGCGACAATCCGCGAGTTCGGTCTAGAGCAACTCGTCGCATCCGGGGAAGAAGGCGTCGTCCGGGCGGCGCACGCCGCGTTCTTCATTTCCCTGGCGGAGCGCGCACGGCCGCACCTCGACGGAACAGCGTCGGTCCAGTCCGCGTGGCTGGGCCGCCTGGACGTCGCCTATCCCGACCTGCGGGAGGCGATGGGTTGGGCCATCGAGCAGGGCCAGGCGGAAACGGCCTTGCGCTTGGCGACGCTGCTCCACCTGTTCTGGGTGACGCGGTGCTACTTCTCCGAAGAGCGTGATTGGCTCGATCGTGTCCTGCGCGTTCCGTGTGCCGCCGACGCGGCCCTGACCTTACGGGCGGAGGCGATCCTCTATCGCGGCACGGTCGCCCTACGCCAGGGCGACCGCAAGGTGGCCGAGCGGTGGCTAGAAGAGGGCATCGCGCTCCACCGGCGACTCGGCGGTACCGACAAAATCGCCGGAAACCTCCTCCAATTGGGCGCGGTGGCCGAGGACCGCGGCGACGACGATCGTGCCAGTGCGCTCTACGAGCGGGCCGCGACGCTTTTCGCCTCGCAGGGTGATGTTATGCACCTAGCTGAGGCGCTGGAGGGCATGGCCGATGTCGCCTGCCGCCTCGGCGATCTCGATCGGGCGGAGCGGCTGGCGGCGGAAGCGCTGACGAAGGGCAGGGAAAGCGGCGACGCCGCCGGAATGATCCAACTCTTGGTCGGGGCCGCCCAGGTGTCGATTGAGCAGGATCGCCTCGCCGAGACACGCGATTGGCTCCGAGACGCGGCGGAGAAGGCGGCGTTACTCGATTACCCGGAGGGGATCGTCGAGTTGCTGGTCGGGTACGCGCGCCTGGCGGGCGTGAGTGCCGATGCGTCGCTCGCCGCTCTTCTGCTTGGCGCGGCCGACGCGCTGCGGGATACGATCGACCTGACCAGAATCACGCATCACGAACTCGAGCGCCGCGCCCTCGCCGACGCGCGAATAACCCTGGGGAACCGCGGGTTCGAAGAGGCGTGGGCGGCGGGTCGCCAACTGTCGCCGTCAGAGGCGTTGTCCCGAGCGGCTGTACTCGACACCCTTTCCCTCCCCGCGTCTGCTCCGCCTCGTGCGACCAAGCGGGGCTAGGCGCCGCGCTCGTTCTGGTCGGTACCGCGCGTTGATCTTGTTTTCGTTGAGGGTGCTCTTTCAGCAAGCGAGGTCATTAGGGCGGCGATCCCGGTAAGGGGCCGGTGGAATGATGTCGACATCCACCAGCGGGGTACGGACGTCGAGGTGCAGATGACGGAAAGCGTGCCGTCCATGTACACCTCTCCTGAGAATAGTGAAGGAGCCGACGTCGCGGTTGATCGTGGCCCCGATCGCACCCTCGGGCCGGTGCCCCGGGAACGCGTTCGAACTCTCCGATCCGTTCGGAACCGAGCTACGACGCAGCAATCATCGAGGCTCGCCATGGCTAAGGCAATCGCCTACCGGAAACTGGGTCAGTTGGCTATTCCACTGACCAACAAACGAGAGGGCGGCCGTCTTACTCGGCCGCCCTCTCGTTTTGCCCGTCATCCTGGGCCCTTTATCTGGCTGGGGTGCAGGGATTCGAACCCCAACTACCTGTTCCAGAGACAGGCGTCCTACCGTTAGACGACACCCCAATTAAGCCGAGTTTACCACTCCATCGGGGGGCCGTCCAACGAATTGCCTGCCCGGAGTAGGTGGTTGGCCTAGTGTTGCCTTCGTTCTTCGGATTCCACGCTGAAGGCAGCGATGAGCGTCGGGGAACAGTGCCGGTGTTAGCGGCCAGTCGCTGGTGGCCAGTCAAACGTGCGCTGCAAGAATTGGCTAACCCGGAGGGAGTGGCTGAACTAGGACAACATCGTCCAGGTTGCCTTTCATCGTGGCGAATGCCGCGGCGACCGTGTTTCGGGCGAGGACCAGGGCAGTGACCGGGCCGGTGCCGCCTGGAACAGGTGTGATCGCGCCGGCGACCGGAAGCAGCGCGTCGAAGTCGGCGTCGCCGACGATCCGGTCGCCGACGACGTTGACGCCGAAGTCGATCACCGTCGCGCCCGGGCGGACCATATCGGCGGTGAGGAGGCCGGCGTGCCCGGCGGCCACCGCGACGATCTCGGCCTCTCGACATATCCCCGGGAGGTTGACCGTCTGACGGTGGCAGATGGTGACGGTTGCATGCCGTTGGGTCAGAAGGGCGGCAAACGGTCTGCCAACGACGTTCGACCGGCCGATAACGGTCACCCGCTTCCCGGGCAACTCGATCCCGTAGTGGTCGAGGAGTTCGATTCCACCCTGAGGAGTGCTCGGCCGCAGCGACGGGAGGCCCATGTGCAGTCTGCCCGCGTTGGTTGGGGTAATGCCGTCGACATCCTTCATCGGAGAAAGATTCTCGAAGACGAGGTCGGACGTGAGTGGCTCCGGGAGCGGCATGAGGACAAGGACGCCGGTCACACTCGGGTCGCGATTAAGCTCCCTGATCACCTCGGTGAATGTTGTCGCATCGATCGACAACGGAAGATCGACCGGCCGGTGATCGATGCCCACCCGGGCAAAGGTGCGGACGATCGACGACCTGTAGGCCCGCGCCGATCCATCGTCTCCGACGAGCACGGTCGCAAGCAACAGTGGGTGAGATTCCTGGTCCTGGAGCTCGGACATCCACGCATTGATGTTTGCTCGGAGACGTTCCGCGAGCGCGGATCCCCGAAGTATCTCGGCCGCCATTCCCTGGTGAAGCTCCCTCTCGCCAGTTGCCCTGACTATGCCTAACGGACGATTTCTCCAATCCAGACAGAGTACGGGGGTCGGCTCGTTTCGTAACCGGCGACCGCGCTCTTCCAACGGCACTCAAGAGTACCCCACAGAAGGCACCCAGCCTTTTAGCGATACGTCGATTTCTTCCTTAGTGGACCGCAGAAACGCGGTTTCCGGGCCAATGGCCGGCGTCGCCAGCGCACCGGTGTCGTTTCTGGCAGTCGCGGAGCAGGATGGCTCTTGCGATGTCACGCCTCCGCGGGCCTGAAAACCTCGCCGGCATACTGGGAGGCTAGGGTTACCGGACCTACCGACCACGATAAACGACACCGATGGCAATGGCAGTGTCAGTATAACGACAGTGTAGCGGGCCAGTCGTGGACAAGTTCCCTTCGGTGTCGTTATCCGGCGTCTTTCCGCAAGTGCTGTGGAAAAGGAGGATTACGTGTTGACTTGCATGCAACCAGGGATTACAATCATGACAGAAAGTCACCAGCGGGTGGTGACAGGCTGGCGCAGCGGGGCCAGCATCGGATCGAGACGGGGGACGTGATGGACGCGGCAATTGGGATGGATCGGCTACGGGGAAGCTCGTTTGGCGCGACACTGAAGCGATTCCGGGAAGTTGGCCGGGTGTCGCAGAGCAAATTGGCGGAACGCGCCGGGTTCGATCACAGCTACGTCAGCCGGCTGGAGAGCGGCGCTCGGACCCCCACGCGCGAGGCAGTGATCCAGCTTGCCGAGGCGCTCGGTTCCGACGCCACCGGTCAAGATGAACTGCTCGCTGCGGCAGGGTTCATGCCGCGCGAGGTGAGCAGCCTCCTTACGGGTGAGCCGGAGGTCACTGAGGTACTCGGGCTCCTGCGCGATGACGCCGTGCCGGAAGCGTTCCGGGCCAATGTCCGCGCCGTCCTGCGGCTCCTGGCGGAGCAGGGGCGGATGACGGTTGCCAAGGATTCGGTGGTGAGCTACGGGTCCGTGGCTGCCTAAATCACTTCACGTTCAGCTCCGTCGACGACCGCCCGCACGGTCGTCGAACTCGCCGGTACAGATTCCGATCCCGCATCTGTCGATCCCGCTTCAGGTCCGCGAACATCAATCAGCCGAGATCGGCCCTCCGGTGTGCCCGCGTCAGCACCGGCGGGCCGTTTCCGTCTCTTCGATGGGCCGAGAAAAAATCTGGGAAGCAGGGCATACTGCGCTGCACTGTACGTACATCTAGCGGGAGGGGCCGCGTGGCGGAGTTCGCTCACCTTCATCTTCACACGGAGTATTCGCTCCTCGACGGCATGGGCCGGATCGGGGAGTACGTCGCTCGCGCCCAGGAAACCGGACTACACCACCTTGCGCTCACGGACCACGGTGTAATGTACGGGGCGCTGGAGTGGCATAAAGCGGCGACCAAGGCCGGTCTCCACCCAATCGTTGGGATGGAGGCGTACCTGGCCGAAGGCAGCATGAAGAACCGTGAACGAAAGAGCTACCACCTCTTGCTGTTAGCAGAGAACGAAGTTGGCTACCGGAACCTCCTACGGCTTGCGAGTAAGGCGAGCCTGGAGGGGTATTACTACCGGCCTCGCGTCGACCTTGAGTTGCTGTCAGAACTTTCGGACGGGATCATCGCCACTTCGGCCTGCCTGGGCGGGCCGGTTGCCAACAACTTCCTCCACGGTCGCCCGGATCTGGCCCGCGATTACGCCGAGAAACTGGCCGAGATCTTTGGCAAGGACCGGTTCTACATTGAGATTCAGGACCATGGCATTAGGGAGCAGATCGAGACCAATCGGGAGTTAATACCACTGGCGAAGGAGATGGGCCTCTCGCTCGTCGCGACCAACGACGTCCATTACTGCTTTGAAGAGGACGCACCCGCCCAAGACATCCTGGTTTGTGTCCAGACCAACACCACGATCAATGATACAAAGCGGCTGAAGTCGGAAAGCAACCAGCTTTATCTGAAGTCGCCGGAAGAGATGTACCGGGTCTTCGGTGAGATTCCCGACGCGCTTTCGAACACCGTCAGAATCGCCGAGCGCTGCAATCTCGATCTTGGATTCAAGGGGTACCACCTGCCGTCGTTCGACGTGCCGGACGGCTTTACCGCCGAGCAGTACCTGGAGAAGCTCTGCCGTGAAGGGGTCCAGCGCAAATATGGCCATGACGGCGGCGAGATCGGGGAGCGCCTCGCGTACGAATTAAGCGTTATCACCCAGATGGGCTTCACCAACTACTTTCTGGTCGTTTGGGATTTCGTCAGATTCGCCAAGGAGAACGGAATCCTGGTCGGACCCGGGCGTGGCTCCGCGGCCGGCAGTATCGTGACCTATTCGCTCGATATTACCGCGCTGGATCCCCTAAAGTACGACCTCATTTTTGAGCGCTTCCTTAATCCGTCCCGGATCTCGATGCCCGATATCGATATCGACTTCGCCGACGACCGCCGGGCGGAGGTGATCGACTACGTCGTCCAGAAATACGGTAACGACCGGGTTGCTCAGATCGTCACGTTTGGAACGCTGGCGGCGAAGGCATCGGTCCGCGACGTGGGCCGAGCGATGGGCTGGAGCTTCGCCGACACTGATCGCATCGCCAAGCTGATCCCGGTCGGGCCGGGGATCACGATCGAAAGCGCGATGGAGAAGGTGCCGGAGCTGCGCAAGCTCTACGAGAGCGATCCGGCCGCTCGAGAAGTGATCGACACCGCCCGCAAGGTCGAAGGCGTGGCTCGCCACGCGTCGACCCACGCCGCGGGCGTAGTGATCTCGCGCGATCCGCTGGTCGAGCATGTTCCGCTCCAGCGTGCCGGCGGCAAGAGCGAAGGCGACATCACGACTCAGTATCCGATGGGCCAGCTTGAGGACATTGGGCTCCTTAAGATGGACTTTCTGGGCCTGAAGACGCTGACGCATCTCCAGAAGGCGGTCGACCTCGCCAACCGGCGTGGGCACGACATATCCCTGGAGGCCATTCCGCTCGATGACCCCAACTCCTACGATTTGCTCTGCCGGGGCGAAACGGTCGGCATCTTCCAGTTGGAAGGCGGGATGACGACCAGGATGACCGTCGACGTCCAGCCGCGCTGCTTCGAGGATCTCATCGCCTTGATGGCACTTATCCGGCCCGGGCCGATGGAGATGGCACCGGACTACATAGCGCGGAAGCATGGCCGCACGCCGATCGAATATATGCATCCCGAGATGGAGCAGGTGCTGCAGGAGACCTACGGCATCGCTCTCTATCAGGAGCAGGTCACGCGCATCGCCAACGTGATCGCCGGATTCTCAATGGCTGAAGGTGATGCCCTGCGCAAGGCGATGGGCAAGAAGCTCCCGGCGGAGATGGCGAAGTATCGCGAGCGGTTCGTGAATGGAGCGGTCGAGAACGGGCTTGCCAAGGGCCTCGCCGGTGATATCTACGACATGATGGAACGGTTCGCAGGCTACGGTTTCAACAAGGCCCACAGTGCCGCCTACGCCGTGATCGCTGCCCAGACCGCCTACATGAAGGCCAATCATCGAGTCGAGTTTATGGCGGCACTGATGTCGACCGACACCGGCAATTCCGACAAGATCGTCTTCAACGCGGTGGAATGCAAGAAGTCGTCAATTGAAGTTCTGCCTCCCAACATCAACAAGAGTGATTGGGAGTTCGAGGTTGAGGAGACGACGCCCGAGACGTTTGCTGTTCGGTTTGGACTTGGCGCCGTGAAAAACGCCGGCGAGGGTGCCGTCCGATCGATCGTGACGGCGCGGCGAGCGCTACCGGCCAAGGAATTCGGCAATCTTGACGAATTCTGTGACGCGATCGACTGGAAGGTCGTCAACCGGCGCGCGGTCGAATCGTTGGCGAAGTGCGGAGCCTTGGATTGCCTCGGTCCACGCTCGACCATCCTCGCGCGGCTGGAATCGGCAATCTCGGCTGCGCAGGCGCGTCAGAAGGCCAGTGCCAAGGGACAGATCGGGATGTTCGACGCCATGGTCGGAGGTCCGGCCGTCGTGTTGGCACCGGCCTCGCATTCGGTCGACGTGCCCGAGATCCCAAATAGCCAGTTACTCACCTGGGAAAGGGAGCTGCTTGGGCTGTATTTGAGCGACCATCCACTCTCCGAGATCATCGGATCCGGACGCATCACAGGCAATACGCTGATCGTTGAGTTGCCGGACCGAACGCCAGGATCGAAGGTCAAGATCGTCGGGATGCTCGCGGGGATCCGCAGAATCACGACTCGAACGAACCGCACGATGGCGATCGTCGACCTGGAAGATTTGACCGGTAACATCGAATTGGTGATGTTCCCCGACTGCTACGACCAGCACATCGAGGTCCTCGAAGACGGTGCAATCCTGGAAGTCACCGCGAAGCTCGAGCTGCGCAACGAGCAACTCCAACTCGTGTGCGAGTCGGCGACAGACCGGCTGACAATGGCCGCGGCGAAGCCTACGTCCACCCGCACCGTGCACGTCCGCTTGAGGACAACCGAGAACCACTGGGAGGACATTCGCACCATGCAAGAAGTCGTTGCGATTCTCAAGCGGCATGAGGGCGACGACGAGGTCCAGCTTCATCTTCCGGTCGGAGGGAGTTGGGTGGTTCTCCGATCTCGCTCATACCGTGTGGACTGGAATGACGTCCTTGCCGCGGAACTCAGGCGGCAACTCGGCTCCGAGCACGTCCGGTTTGAGGAGCGGAAACTTGCGTCATAGCCGCAATCCCCTCCACACGACATATCCCATGAGAGCTGTTTCCTTTTGGAACGCTACCCACGAAGAGAAGGATCCCTAGGCGTCCTCGAAATCGATTGATGGGCCAGTGGCACGAGTGAGTTGTCTGAGGCCGGTCGTCGGGTTGTCAGACAGGACCAGGAGACCGTCTCCGGGCCTCATCATGGCTAGGCCGCGGGAGATCGCCGTCCGTTCAGATTTTGTATGGACAACGACCATTGCCCGTTCTGCTAGGTCGATCCCGGCCCGAAGGAGTTTGATCCGATCCGGCGAAATAGCTTCGGAGTGGAGAACGATCGCGTCGGCTCCCCGGGCAACCATCCGACCGACCTCGGCGAGGTCGTCGTTTGGAACCTCCTGGAGTTGACCACAGACCACGATCGTGCCTCCCTGAGGTCGCTGCCGCATTGCCCGGAGGATGGGGCGGAGATACCACGAGGGCGTTGGCCGGTCGACGATGGCGATGCCATGGTCATAGACGACCTGATTGAACGATCCCGGAAGGGAGATCGGGATAACGAAACCCTGGATGACAGGGCCGCTCACGTGAGGCGGTACCCCACAGATTTCGGCGATCAGCACCGCCGCCAACGCATTCTGAACCTGGAAGCCCGCCAGTCCGCCCAGGGCGAATTGCAGTTCTTCCTGATCGCTAATTACGGTGCTCGCCGTCGCTGTGCCGACGATGAGCTGTTTGTTCTCGACCCAGCCGGCGCGGCCACCTTCGGCGAGGTGCACCCGAACCAGGGGAGCATCATGACTCAGAGCAAAGAGGGTAGCGGGGGCGTCATATTCAACTTCCGTCCCGGCCACAGCAAAATCGTCGCCGTTGAGGACAAGGGCGCCGTCGACCCGGCTCGCCGAACGGACCCGCTCGTACGCTTTGATGGCCAAGCGGGTCTCGGGCTGGATCATGCAGCGGTCGTTGTTGACACAGATATTCGTGACCGCCACGACAGGATACGCAGACGCTGGCAGGCCGACCGCGTTGACCGTGGGCCAGTCCAGTTCCTGGATGACGACGTCCAGCGTGTTGCCGGCCAGCCTCCGAAGACAACTCTCCCAGGCGGCTAACTCACTCGTCTGCCGCCTGCCTCGAATCTCCACGCCCGCGTCGGTCCAGGTCGCGACGCGCAGCCCGGCCGCCGAGAAGATTGCGTCGAGCAACCGGATGACCGTGCTTTTTCCGCGCGAACCCGCCACCCCTATGACAGGAAGCGCTCCCTGGCGGACCACACGCTGCCGCCATGCACGAAAAGACTCCGGGATCTCCGTCGATGTCAAGTTTGGTCGCACCAATGTTGACGCGCTCATGAGCGCGTCCCACGTCCCAGGTTGATCCACTCGGTCAAAATAGGGGCAATCTGGCGGTATGCGTCCGCGCGATGACTGATCTGGTTCTTCTCTGCCAGCGGAAGTTGGGCCATCGTCAATCCGGTGTGAAGCCGGAACAATGAGTCGTAGCCGAATCCGTTCGTTCCGATTTCTTCAAAGCCGATCGATCCCTCGCATGTGCCATCGCGGTATTCGACATCTCCGTCGGGGCGGGCTATCGCGACCGCGCAGCGGAACCGCGCCCTTCGCCTGTCAGGAGGGACATCCCGCATCGCGGAGAGCAACTTGGACCGGTTTCGCGCATCGTCGACGGGTTCGCCGGCGTACCGGGCCGATCGGATTCCCGGTTCCCCGCCGAGGGCATCGACCTCGAGGCCGGAGTCGTCAGCAATCGCAAGAAGACCGGATGATTTGGCCGCCACGGTTGCCTTTACCTTGGCAATCTCGCCAAAGGAGGCGCCCTCTTCCGGTGGGAGCTCAATATTGAGATCCGTGAGCGTCAGGACCTCAACATCGGTCGGGAGAAATGCCAACAGTTCGATACGCTTGCCCGGATTCGACGTGGCCAGGAGCAACGGCGATCCCGCCATCGATGATGCCTCTCGATCAGGTTGCGCCGTGTTCGGCCACCAATGGTGGCCGGGCCGGCAGGTTGAATACGCGCCGCGCATTCTCGGTCGTTGCGCGGGCGATCTCTGTCAACGACACATAGCGAAGCTCGGCCAAACGTTGCGCGATGAACGGGATATTCGCTGGCTCGTTCCGCTTGATCTTGATTCCGTTTGGCGTGAGGTAGGGGGCATCGGTCTCCAGCAAGATTCGGTCAGCGGGGACCTCGGCCAGTACCTCTCGGACCAGATGCGCCGCGCCGCGGGTCATCAGGCCTCCAACGCCAAAATAATACCCGCGATCGATCCCAACACGCCCGAGTGTCCAACTCCCATCGAACGAGTGGAGCACGACAGGGAGGTCCGACCACGCCTCGCTGAGGACCCGCACGCAAGCGTCTTCAGCCGAACGCTGGTGGATGATGATCGGCAGGCGCCGCGTTCTCGCCAACTCGATTTGAGCCCGAAATGAGCGCTCCTGGAGGGCGGCATCATACCCCGGCCGAAAGAAATCGAAACCGATTTCTCCGACGGCTACGGCGCCGAGCTGAGTGATGGCCGAGTCGAGGTCCGCGATCGTGGAGTGGGTGAACTCGTTGGCGTGAGCGGGGTGAAGACCCGCTGTAACCGAGATCATGGGATATGTCTTTTGAAGGATCGCCGAACTCGCCCACCGGCTTGGACGGTAGGCGATATTCACAAACTGCTCGACGCCAAGTCGCTGTGCTCGCCCAATGACGGCATCGACATCGCCCGAGAACGCATCCTCGTCGAGGTGGATATGGGTATCGACAAACGGTACGTCGACTCCAGCTTGTGCGGCCCCGACCGTGTTCTCGCTGTTGAGCTTGGTCACTTCACCGTCACGCTCTTTGCCAGGTTGCGCGGCTTGTCCGGATCATTGCCTCTTAGCAATGCGACTTCGTAGCCTAGCATCTGGGCAGGCAGTGCTTGCACGAGGGGTGCAGCATCGCCGACATCGGGGATCGGGAGATGGACATCGAACGCCGGATCCGTGTACGGCCCGATCCCGATGATGTAGCCGCCCCTGCTCCGCAGTTCCATCGCTCCGGACAGGATATCTGCCCGGGTTTCGTCATTGGGTGCGTACACGACGCATGGCGTTCCTCGAGTCACCAGCGCAATCACGCCATGCTTGAGCTCTCCGCCCGCAAACCCCTCGGCATGGATGTAGCTGACTTCCTTGATCTTTAGAGCCGCCTCTAGCGCTGTCGGGTAGGAGAGACCTCGGCCGACCACAAACAGATGCTCGCTGGCCGAGATTCGCCGGGCGATCGAGCGAACCTGGTCCACCCACGACGTTGTCAGCATCTGCCGCATCCCAGCCGCCGCAGCCAACACCGCTCGTTCACCCTGTTCGTAAGTCCCTGCCACAGCATGAGCAGCCAGGATCAGGGCGGCGACTTTTGCCGAATACGCTTTCGTCGACAGGACGCATTGCTCTGGGCCCGCTTGCAGGTGAACCCGCAAGTCGACCATTCGATCCAACGTTGACCGCCGTGCATTCACTAAGGCGCCAAGTCGGGCACCACGGCGCTGAGCAGCCAGCATCCCTTCAATGATGTCGGCCGTCTCACCGCTTTGGGAGAGCGCAACAACCAACGATTCCGGCGTCAGGAAATGCTCCTGGTACTTAAACTCGGAACCCAGGACGAAGTTGATATGCACGCCCGCGATGCGGCTAAAGAGGTACGCCCCGGTCAGCGCTGCGTACGACGCCGTCCCGCAGCCCACGAGGAAGGTCCCACGGGAGGACTTGATCGCCTCCGCAAAGGACTCGATCTGCTCTTGGCTCGTCCGAACCAAGCGCTCGAGGACCTCGGGCTGCTCAGCCATCTCCTTCGCCATGAAATGCGGAAAATCACCGAGATCCGGGGCAGCGCTCTCCAGGTCCAGTGGAACATACTCGGGGGCGATGGGCGCCATCGTCCGCCGGTCAAACAGCTCGACCTCTGCCTTTCGCAGGCGAACGAGATGATGATCTTCGAGATAGAGGAGGCGATCTGCATGATCTCGGAGCGCCAGTGCATCGGAGGCAATCGTGGAGGCCGTACCGTTAGCGCCAACAACGAGCGGCGAGACCGACTTCGCCGCGACGAGTTCCTTCCTCGTGGTGTCCATGACGATGACTGCGTTTAGGCCCTGAAGCCTGGGAAATACTCTTCCTAGTGCAGCAACGAGATCGGATCCCTGCGCCACTTCGTCTTCGAGTAGGTGCGCCACGACTTCTGAGTCAGTCTCGGACCGGAACACATGCCCGCGCGAACGGAGATCGTCCTGAAGTTCGCGAAAATTCTCGATGATGCCGTTGTGGATGACCGCAAGCCGGCCACTGCAATCGAGATGGGGGTGGGCATTGGCGTCGGTCACGCCGCCATGCGTTGCCCACCGCGTGTGCCCAAATGCGATGTCGGTTGGCGGGAACTCCGGAGCTGCGGTCCCAATTTTACCGGTGCACTTCTGCACACCGATCTGGTCACCGGCCCCAACCGCGACTCCCCAGGAATCGTAGCCTCGATACTCGAGCGTCTTCAGCGCCGCAAGGACCTTCGGACCGATGTCCCCTGTCTCTCCGACATACCCAAAAATGCCGCACATACCCGCGTTTCTCCTCAGCATGCCTCGAAGCGCGGGCGCAAATTGCCCACGCCGGTTCGGCGGACAGAGTCAAACTCCCCTTGGCTTACCCGCGGGGAATAAGGTCACGATCCGCAGCTGATCCTAGAAGCACATTGGGGAAACTGGGTGGGGTAGGGGAAGCGCACATCGCTCGATCGATTGTCGATCGATCACTCGATCGGTTTGTTATCGAGCATTTCGACCGTGCAAGCCGGAGAGCCATCCGCCGAAGGGTTCGATCGGCTCTCACCTCGTCAACTCGCGACCTCCGCGCGAGTCCAGGCGCTTGAGGAGAAAAACGACAACGCAGTCTCAACCAACGTGCCGATTACCAGTCCAGCGTACTCATTCTAGCCAGCACGTTCAAGTGCCACAAGGTACTGGGGTCCTTCGGGTGCCCCCTAAGGTTTTGCGCGGAAGGGGAAGGGGGAGGAGCGGCGCCAGGGGTGGGCGGCGGTGGGCTTGCCGTTGACGATGGTCTTGGCCCGGGGCGGGCGCGGCCTGGCCGGCGCGGACGGGCCGGGCAGCCTGGCGGCCACGGGGGCGCGGGCCCGTCGGCGCTGGGCGGCCCGGTCGCGGGCGGCGGCGCGCAGCCCGGTCCAGATGGCCGGCCATGCCTCGGCCCAGCGGCCGTTGGCCACCAGCGTGCGCAGCGCCAGCATCGGGTTGACGTTGGCCCGCGCCCAGTGCATGCCGCCGCCCTTGAGCCGCGCCTCGACCAGGAGCTTGTTGGCGCTCTCGACGCAGCCGCTGCCGATGGGGTAGCCCGCCGCGGCGAAGGCCTGGGAGCGGATCTGCTCGCGGCGGGCCGTCAGGTACGCCAGCACCTGGGCGCAGGTCGCCCGCGCCTCCGGGGTGCCCGTGGTCGCCCCCGTCAAGCGGGCGAGTTCGGCCAGCACCGCCTCCTGGGCGCCGTGGCGCAGGGCGTGGGCCTGGAGGCCGAGCCACTCGCTGGCCGCCGCGCTGCCCGCGCCGCAGGCGGCCTGGGCCGCCGTCCCCAGGTGCTCGACCGCGTGCGGGAAGTCGAGGACGCGCACCGCGTCGGGCCGGTGCAGGTCGACGAAGCTTTGGCGCCGCGTCGCCCCGTCGGCGACCGCCACCACCGTGCCGGCCGTGGCCGTGCCCCGGCGGCGCGCCTCGACGATCGCCAGGTCGGCGAAGGCGGCGGCGTCGGTCAGGCGCGAGCAGTACGACAGGGCGCCGGTGGCGGGCGGCCCGCCCGCCTCCCCCGTCACCGTGCCGATGGCCAGCGTGCGGGCCTCGGCCCACTCCCCGCCAACCAGGGGGACCATCGCCCCGTCGACGCTCACCAGCTGCACCGGCGGCCCGCCCGGCGGCCCGCCCGGCGGCGCGGCCGATGTGCGGCTGAGGCGGGCGGCGGCCGCCGTCTCCCGCGCCCCCTGGACGGCCCCCGCCGCTTCGGTCAGCCGCCGCGCCGTCTCCACACTGACGGTGACCCCGGTGAAGCGCGCCACGAGCGCCGGCACCTGCTCGAACGGCAGGCAGGCCCCCAGGCGCGCGACGCTCTCGACCAGCCAGGGGGTGAGGGTGCTGCCGGGCAGCAGCCCCAGGCGCTCATCGAGGGGGGGAAAGCCCGGCCCCGCAGGCCGGGCACGTGGCGTAGGGGCGGGCGAGGGTCAGCGCCCGCTCCCCCTGCGTGCGCAGGGTGCGGGGCCGGTCGCCGCGACCGACCAGGACCTCGCCGCAGTCCGGGCAGCGGCCGGGATGCGGCGGCGCCTCCGCGGCCAGGTCGCCCAGCAGCCCCGCCCGCAGCGTCCGCAAGCGCCCATCCAGCGCGGCTTCGATCGCGGTCAGGGTCGCGGCGGGGTGCGCGCGCCGCCACCGGCGCAGCTCCCGCTCCGCCTCGGCGAGGAGCGCCGGCCAACGGTCGGAGGACTCGGTCATGGCGGGGCCTTTCCACGCGCGGGCAACTGCCGGCCCCTACGATACCCCCTCCGCAAATCCGTGTGGGGCACCCGGGTCCTTCCGATGAACGATCCATCATGGGCGTTATACTTCGCGCGACGAGGCCGTCACCCCGCGAGTTCGAAACCCGCGAACCAACGCTAGACACGACGCTGGAGGAACCGGGCGTTGATCGGCCGATACACCCGACCGGAAATGGGACACATCTGGAGCGACGAGGCAAAGATTGCCGCGTGGCTTCGCGTTGAACTCGCGGTCTGCGAGGCCTGGCACGTGCGGGGCAGGATTCCCCCTTCGGCGATGGATGCTATACGCCGGGCCCACTGCGACATTGAGCGGATGCGCGAGATCGAACGGGAGACCGACCACGATGTGATCGCCTTCCTTCGCGCAACGGGCGAAACCGTCGGCGAGGCGGCGCGGTTCATCCATCTCGGCCTCACGAGCTCGGATGTGGTCGACTCCGGTCTGGCCATTCAGGCGACTGAAGCCGGAGCCCTCATTGATCTTGGACTCACGAATCTGATTCAAGTCATTGGCCGGAAAGCGGTCGAGCATAAAAACACCGTCATGATCGGCCGGACACACGGGGTCCATGCCGAACCGACGACGTTTGGTCTCAAAGTCGCTGTGTGGTATGACGAACTTCGTCGCCATCAGCGCCGGCTCGGCCTGGCGCGCGAGGACATGGCCGTCGGCAAGATCTCAGGTGCGGTTGGCACGCACGCGCACGTTCCGCCCGACGTCGAAACCGACGTCTGCGCGGCGCTTGGTCTTCGGGCCGCTCCCGCATCCACCCAGGTACTGCAGCGTGACCGACACGCCTTCTTCCTCGCGGTTTTGTCTGGTATTGGAGCCACCCTCGAAAAGATAGCGGTTGAAATCCGGCACTTGCAGCGGACCGAGGTCAGAGAAGTCGAGGAACCGTTCGCGCCCGGCAACCAGGGCTCTTCGGCAATGCCGCACAAGCGGAACCCTCACGAGTCGGAACGGGTGTCTGGCCTGGCGCGGTTGCTCCGAGGCTATGAGGCGGTGGCCGCCGAAAATGTCGCCCTCTGGCACGAACGGGATATCAGCCATAGCTCCGCCGAGCGGATCATCTTTCCTGACGCATGCATCGTTCTCGACTACCTGCTGGACCTCGTTGCTGAAGTTATCGGGGACCTGGTCGTCTATCCTGAACGCATGCGCGCCAACCTCGATCTCACAGGTGGCCTTATCTTCTCGCAGCGAGTCCTGCTCGCACTCGTTGACGCCGGGATGGATCGGCAGACGGCATACAAACTCGTTCAGCGCCACGCTCTCGCTGCCTGGGATGGTGGAACGCCGTTCCGCGAGGCACTGGCCCAAGATCCCCAAGTAGCGGAACTCCTTCCCGGCAACGACTTTAATGCCCTGTTCGATCCTTGGGATCAACTCGTCCACGTCGATGAGATATTTCAGCGGCTGGGCCTCCTTGAACCAGTAGGGGCAGGGACGAACGACAGGACTGTTGGAGTTGGGCGGCCGTGAACATCAACTCCTCCGCCGCTCGAGAATGTTGCCGATCTTTCGCCGGGGCAAAGTCCGCGACACCTACGACCTGGGCGACAACCTGCTGATGGTCGCCTCGGATCGCTTGTCCGCCTTCGATGTCGTCCTCCCGAGCAGCATCCCTGGAAAGGGAGTCCTGCTTACCCAGCTCTCGCATTACTGGCTCCGAACCACCCGGCACATCGTTCCCAACCACTTCGTGTCCACCGACCTGACCGGGATCGTCCCACCCGAAGGACGTTCGGCCGTCGAGCATCGCGCTATGGTGGTGCGCAAAGCAGACAGGATCGACATCGAGTGTGTCGTTCGGGGCTATCTCGCCGGGTCGGGTTGGCGGGAATACCTGGAACGGCAGTCACTTGCCGAGCAGCCGCTACCTGCTGGACTGCGGCAGTGCGAACGACTTCCCGAGCCGGTTTTCACTCCTGCGCTCAAGAATGACGAAGGTCACGACGAGAACGTTTCGACTCAACATCTAGATGCCAGAATCGGAGCCGAACTTTCCCAACGTCTGCAATCGGTCAGCCTCGCCCTCTATCGATTCGCCGCCGCCGAGGTCGCCAAGCGTGGACTCATCCTGGCTGACACGAAGTTCGAGTTTGGGTTCATCGACGGCGAACTTGCCCTGATCGACGAAGCACTTACGCCGGACAGTTCGCGCTACTGGGACGCCAGCACCTACGAGCCCGGCCGCGATCAAGACAGTTTCGACAAGCAATTCGTGCGCAACTGGTTGACAGATTCGGGATGGGACCACGAGCCACCCGGACCAATGCTTCCCGAAGCGGTCATCGCTGGGACTCAGGATCGCTATCGAGCAGCGTTCGAGATGATCACGGGGCAATCGGTCGAGCAGTACATCGAGACCAACCGGAGGGATGGGTGACAGAAGCGTCGTCAGGTTCGAGTCGGGGTTCTTGGATCGCCGAAGTCATTGTCGTCCCTAAAACAGGCGTCAATGATCCTCAGGGTGAAGCTATCCTCGGCGGAATCCGCTCGCTTGGATTCACCTCCGTGGCTGGCGTCCGCTCCGGCAGGTACTTTCGCCTCGAACTGACCTCGACTGACGAGACGTCCGCCACTACCGAGGCGAATGAGATGTGCGAGCGCCTTCTGGCTAACCCGGTGATCGAGACCTTCACCGTCACCGTCCGCCCGGATACATGGCCCTGGAGGGGAGGTTGAGCATGCGCATGAGCAACCATCCGGTCGTCGCTGTCATCAGCTTTCCGGGAAGCAACGGTGATAGGGATGCTGTCCACGCATTTCAACACGAGCCTGGGCGTGCGGGCCGAACTCGTCGACTACCGCATTACCGACCTAGACAGCTATGCCGCGCTCGTCCTACCCGGCGGGTTCTCGTACGGCGACTACCTGCGAAGCGGGGCCATCGCCCGATTCGCGCCAGCCATGGCTGCCGTGCGCAGGTTCGCGGATCGCGGGGGGCCGGTCCTTGGCATCTGCAACGGGTTCCAGGTCCTTACCGAAGCGCATCTGCTGCCCGGGGCACTTCTTCGCAACGCAACCCTCAAGTTTCATTGCCACTGGACGCACATCAAGATCGAGCAGACTAATACGGTTTGGACGTCTAACCTGACAGCCGGGGAAACGCTGCGGTTGCCGGTCGCGCACGGCGACGGGTAGTTACTTCGCCGACGCTGAGACTCTGGAGCGCCTCGAGCAGACGGGGCGGGTCGTCGCTCGCTACGTCAGTCCATTGGGCGAGCGCACCGACGAAGCCAATGCCAACGGTTCGGTCCACTCAATCGCCGCGATTGCCAACGACCAAGGAAACGTTGTCGGCTTGATGCCACACCCTGAGCGAGCTACGGAAACCCTAACGGGCGGCGACGATGGCCTTCGGTTGCTGCAGTCGGTCCTGCATGCCTTGTCCGTTCCCGCGTAACGGCGGCGCGCTGTCTTGCTCTAGACGTCCTAACCGCCAAACGCAATGTCGGAGGAAGTGTCCGCAGTGTCGATCGCACCCGGGGCGTGGCGTGAAGTCGCGCTGAGTGATGAAGAGTACGAACGGATCGTCGATCTCCTTGGTCGCGAACCTCGACCGGTGGAACTCGGCATGTTCGGGGCGATGTGGAGCGAGCACTGCGGCTACAAGCACTCCGCAAATCACCTCCGCACCCTGCCGACGGAAGCTCCGTGGGTCCTCCAGGGGCCCGGCGAGAACGCGGGCGCAATTGATGTCGGCGACGGTCTGGCGGTCGTCTTCAAAGTCGAGTCCCATAACCATCCAAGTGCGGTTGAACCGTATCAAGGCGCCGCGACCGGAGTCGGCGGCATTGTGCGGGACATCTTCACGATGGGTGCGCGGCCTGTAGCCGTTCTGGATGCACTTCGGTTCGGCCCGCTTGACCGTCAGCGAAACCGATATCTGTCTGAGCAACGTCGTCGCCGGCATCGGCGGATACGGCAATTCCCTCGGCATTCCGACCGTCGGCGGAGAGATCTTCTTCGACGCCTCTTACGACGGAAATCCGATCGTCAATGCCATGTGCGCCGGCGTCACCACGCACGGCAATCTCATGCGCGCCCGGGCGAGCGGTCCGGGCAACATCCTGATGCTCATCGGAGCGGACACCGGACGGGACGGCCTTCACGGGGCCACATTCGCCTCAGTTGACGACCCCGAGGCATCGCACCGTGGCGTCATTCAAGTCGGCAACCCGTTCCTGGAAAAGCTGCTGCTCGAAGCCTGTCTCGAACTACTCCAAGGGGACGACGTTGTCGCTATGCAGGACTTAGGGGCTGCCGGCCTGACGTCATCGGTTGTCGAGTGCGCCAGTAGGGGTGGGGTCGGTGCCGAGATTGACGTAGCCAACGTTCCGCGACGCGACCAGGGGATGAGCGCCTACGAGGTCATGCTCAGCGAAAGCCAGGAGCGGATGCTCCTGGTCGTTCAGCCTCAAGGGGTCGCCCGCGTCCGCGAGATTGTGGAACGCTGGTCTTTGCATGCCAGCGAGATTGGCACCGTTACGGATGATGGGCACGTACGCGTCCGCGACGGCTCCGAGGTCGCCGTTGACGTCCCGGCGGAACTGTTCACCGACGCCTGCCCACGGTACGACCGGGTAGCCGTCGAATTAGAACAGGTCGTTCGTGCAAGAGAATCGGACCCCAGGACTGTTGCCGACATTGCCTCCGACCAGTTCATCCCTACCCTGCTCAACCTCCTCGGCTCACCAAACATCGGGAGTCGACGCGCGGTCTATGAGCAGTACGATCACACCATCATGACGAACACCGTTGTCGAGCCGGGAGCCGGAGACGCGGCCGTTATCCGCCTCAAAGGCACCGGGCGCGGCATTGCCCTGGCAATCGACTGCAATTCGCGCTACTGCTGGCTCGACCCAAACCTGGGCACCCGCCATGCTGTCGCCGAAGCCGCCAGAAACGTCTCGTGCGCCGGCGGGCGACCACGCGCGGCAACGAATTGCCTCAACTTCGGCAACCCTGAGAAACCGGGGGGAGCCTATCAACTGCGCGAGGCCGTCGCTGGCCTCGGGACGGCCTGCCGGTTGCTTGGCATCCCGGTAATCAGTGGCAACGTGAGCCTCTACAACGAAACCGCCGCGTCCCCAATCATGCCCACCCCAACCGTAGGTATCGTGGGCGTCCTGGACGATGTCTCCCGGAACGCCTCCATGATCGTGGAGTGCGGGCGACGAAATCCTTCTTGTCGGTGAAGGCGTTCCATCCCTCGGTGGGTCCGAATATCTCTCGTGGGTCCACGGTAAGGTCATCGGTGCACCACCAGAACTCAACCTTCAGGCCGAGGAGACAGTCCAGCATCTCGTCCAACGGCTGATCGCGGACGGCATCACCCGGTGCGCCCACGATGTCAGCTTGGGCGGAATTGCCGTGGCAGTGGCGAAGATGGCGATCCAGAGCCGTGTCGGCTTCGAACTGGTTTCCGAGTTCACTCAGTCGCACGGCGTACGCCTGGACGAGTACTGGTTCGGGGAGTCGGCGACCCGAATCATCGTGGCAGTCGGAAAAGACCAGTCCGGTTCGGTCATCGAGCGTTGTCGAACCGCTGGAATCCCCGCCGCTCGGCTGGGAACGGCCGGAGGATCGCTGCTCCGATTCCCGGGCATCGGCGAGGTTTCGCTCGATGAAGCGACAGAGCGATTTGAGTCGGCACTAGAATGAGCAAAGTGAACGGACACTCTCATATGGTAAAGTTAGCGTGAGTTACGGTCTTATTGTCGCGGTCGCCCTGGCGTGGGCGAAGGAGGCGAAATCTCGGCGATGTGGGACGACAAGCCGCACGAGGAGTGCGGAGTGTTCGGAATCTTCGCCCCAGGTGAAGATGTCGCCCGGCTTACGTTTTTTGGTTTGTACGCCCTCCAGCACCGGGGCCAAGAGAGTGCAGGCATTGCCACATCCGACGGCAATCGCATCTGGATCAGAACCCGCCTCGGACTTGTCTCTCAGGCATTCGCGGAGAATGACCTGAAGGACCTTCCCGGCCATATCGCGGTCGGTCACGCCCGCTACTCAACGGCGGGATCGTCGGCCGCCTGCAACGCCGGACCGATCCTGGCGAAGAGCGAACTTGGCGACATCGCCGTTTCCCACAATGGCAATCTCACCAACGCGTTTGCCAGGCGAAAAGAATTGGAAGAGGGTGGGGAGCGGTTCGAAACCTCGACCGACAGCGAAGTCCTCGCCCGACTGATCGCCCTCGCACCTGGCAAGGACCTCGTTTCCAAAATCCACAACGCTATGCCGAAGATGGTTGGGGCGTATAGCCTGGCCGTCATGACGCGCGATCGGTTGGTCGCCGTGCGCGACCCAATGGGTGTGCGTCCACTCTGTTTGGGCCGGCTCCACGGTAATTGGGTGATTGCCTCCGAGAGCTGCGCCTTAATGACGATCGGCGCGACAATGGAACGCGAGGTTGAACCAGGCGAAATCGTCGAGATTACCGCCGACGGGATGAAGTCCCACGGGGTCGCCCGACAAGCGCCGCACGCCACCTGCCTGTTCGAGCTGATCTACTTTGCCCGTCCAGACAGTGTGATCCATGGCCAGCGGCTCCACCTTGTGCGCCAGCGGATGGGCGCCCAGCTCGCGAAGGAAGCGCCCGTCGATGCGGACATCGTCGTCGGCCTCCCTGACTCGGCAACCCCAGCCGCGATCGGCTACGCCCGCGAATCTGGAATTCCTTATCAGGAAGCCCTGATCAAGAACCGCTATATCGGTCGGACATTTATTCAGCCGGATCAGCGCCTGCGCGAAACCGGTGTGTCGCTGAAATTCAATGCGCTGCCGGAAGTCTTGGAGGGAAAGCGGGTCGTCCTCATCGACGATACGATCGTCCGCGGAACTACCAGCCGTCCGATCATCCAGTTACTGCGCAACGCCGGCGCCAAAGAGGTGCACATGCGGGTCCACGCGCCCCCGATGATGTGGCCGTGCTACCTCGGCGTCGATCTCGCCAAGCGAGAAGAACTGATAGCCGCCCGCATGACGGTGCCGGACATCGGCAGATTCATCGGTGCCGATAGCATCGCCTATCTCTCTTTGGAAGGATTGATCGACGCGATTGATACGCCCCAGAACGGCTTCTGCAAGGGCTGCTTGACCGGCAACTATCCCGTCCCCGTCCAACTCGGCATGGACAAGCTGCTGCTCGAAAGAGTCTGAAAAAATCTGCCCATTCTGGGTCGGATTGACGGGTACTCCAATCGACTTCTAGAATCGCAATTGGCCCGCTTCCAGCGTGGGCTGGAAGGACATGCGGGTGACTGATACTGCATCGAAAACATCCGAGAACGACCTGCGCCGCACCCCCCTCTACGATCGTCACCAGGCGGCAGGCGCACGGCTTATCCCATTCGCGGGTTGGGAAATGCCGGTTCAGTATGCCGGGATCCTGCAGGAGCATCACGCGGTTCGCAACAATGCCGGGCTCTTTGACCTGGGGCACATGGGGCAGGTCAACGTCTCTGGAGCCGACGCCCTCAGCTTTCTCCAGGCCGTCACGACGAATGACGTATCCGTCCTCGGTCCCGGTCAGGCGCAGTATTCACTCTTGCCAAATGAGCAGGGTGGGGTCATAGACGACATCATCATCTACCGCCAGCCTGACGGCGACGGCTACTTCGTCGTCGTCAATGCCTCTACCCGCGAAAAGGACGTCGTCTGGCTTCAGGCACAACGCTCGAAGCGGCCGGACCTGAACGTCACCTTGACCGACGTGTCCGACCGGACCGGAATGATCGCCATCCAAGGGCCGAACGCCACCGACATCGTTCAGTCGATCACCGATATCGACCTAAGCACCTTGCCTGCCTTCGCCTGGCGTTCAGCCCACGTGGCCGGGATACCGCTAATGATCGCCCGCACAGGCTATACCGGTGAAGATGGCTTCGAGTTCTTCCCAGAGATCTCCGCCGTGATTCGGCTGTGGGACGCACTGGTGGACGCCGGCCAGGCCGCGCAGATTGCCCTCATTGGACTTGGCGCCCGGGACACCCTGCGGCTTGAAGCGCGGATGCCCCTCTACGGCAACGAAATGGACGACACCATCACCCCGCTCGAAGCGGGCCTCGGCTGGGCGGTCAAGCTCGACAAAGGCGATTTCATCGGCCGTGATGCCATCAACGCCATGAAGGAACAGGGCGCCCCCCGGCGGACAGTTGGGTTCAAGCTGACGGGCCGCTCCGGTGCACCCCGGTCTCATTACCCGATACACGTGGGCGGCAGGGAAGTTGGGTGGGTCACCAGCGGGGCAATGTCGCCGACGCTGGGTGAAAACATCGGCCTCGCCCTGGTTGAGCGTGATTGTGCCGGAATCGGGAAGCCACTCGAAATCGAGATCCGCGGAAAGAACGTCCCGGCTATCCAGGTCAAAACTCCGTTTTACAAGCGGGATCGACCAACCACTTAAGTCATCTGGCAACTCGTCATTCACCAGCAAAGGAACGACCATGTCCTCACCAGTCGATCTCCGCTTCACCAAGACCCACGAGTGGGTCCGTCTCGACGGCGATGTCGCGACAATCGGTATCACCGACCACGCCCAAAAGGAGCTTGGCGACATCACCTACGTCGAGCTGCCGGAATCGGGCGACGCGGTGGCGCAGAATCAACCGTTCGGCATTGTGGAGTCCGTCAAGGCGGCATCCGACATCTACGCTCCCCTCGACGGCGAGGTTGTCGAGCGCAATGAATTACTGCTTACCGCGCCGGACCTTGTCAATTCGTCGCCGTACGACGACGCCTGGTTCATCAAGATCAAGCTGGCCGATACATCGCAGCTAGACAGCCTGATGGCTGCCGATGCCTACGACGAGTTCGCCGAAGAATCGGCGTAGCCCCGTCGGTCGCGCTGGCATCGCTGTCGAAATCTTCACGGGAACCAGAAAAGGCCACAAGGAATCATGACCTTCAACCCACACACGGTCGAAGACCGCCGCGAGATGATGGAAACCGTCGGGATCTCCGACTTTTCGCAGCTGGTCGAGGCCATCCCCGCCCATGTCCGCTTCCCGAATATGCGGTTACCCCGCCTCCTGACCGAAATGGAAGCGGCCGCCCGGCTCGCCGAACTGGCCGATCGGAACCTCGCGCCAAAGCCTGGGCACACACTGCTCGGCGCCGGGTCCTACCAGCACTTCATCCCAGCCACAGTCAATCAGATCCTATCTCGGGGGGAGTTCTACACCGCCTACACCCCGTACCAGCCGGAGGTCGCCCAGGGTACCCTCCAGGTCATCTACGAGTTTCAGTCGATGGTTGCGGCCCTCCTTGGGACGGACATCGCCAACGCGTCGATGTACGACGGCGCCACCGCCCTTGCCGAGGGCGCGCTGATGGCAGTCTCCGCATCCAAGAAAAAGCATCGCCTGGTTGTGTCCGGTTCCGTCCATCCTGGATACAGAGATGTCCTCCGCACCTACCTGTCCAGTGGCCAGGTTGAACTGATTGAGCTGCCGGTTCCCACGACCGGATTCGTAACTCAGGCCGAGGACTTCGCTCCTTACCTGGACGACGCACTGGCGGGGGTGATAGTCCAGTATCCGAACTTCTTCGGGGCGATCGAAGACGTCGCCGCCATGGCTGACGCGGTACATGCGGCCGGCGCCAACCTCATCGTCGCCACCTATCCGCAACCGCTTGGCTTGCTCAAGTCTCCGGGCGAACTCGGCGCCGATATCGTCGCCGCTGAGGGTCAGTCTCTTGGCGTCCCACAGAGCTACGGTGGACCATACGTTGGTCTGCTAGGCAGCAAGATGGGTTTCGTCCGGCAGATGCCCGGCCGGCTGGCGGGCCAGACCACCGATTCCGAGGGGAAGCGCGGCTTTGTCCTGACCCTTCAAACGCGCGAGCAGCACATCCGTCGCGAGAAAGCGACCAGCAACATCTGCACCAACCAGGGCCTGATGGCCACCGCCGCGACCGTGTACATGGCGAGCCTGGGACCGGAGGGGTTCCGTGAGGCCGCCCGACGGTCTTATCACAACGCCCATTATCTGGCGCAGCAGTTGTCTGAATTGCCGGGGTGGGAGGTGGCGCTCCAGGCGCCGTATTTCCATGAGTTCGTCGTCAGGATGCCGCAACCGGCTTCCGAGATCAACGCGAAGTTGCTTGAGAATGGGATCATCGGTGGTCTCGACCTGTCGATAGTCGATCCCGCCTTGGATCATCATCTCCTCGTGTGCACAACGGAGACCTCGAGCCGGTCCACGATCGACGCGATCGTCAAGACTTTGGCGGCTTAGGCTCCCAAGAAGGCTGCTATACTCCGGATTCGCTCGCGTGCAGCACGCAGAGTCAGTTTTGCGTTGGCTGCCGGCCCGCTCGTCCGGGCGGGCGAGCGGAGTCGAATCGATTTGGATCGAGATACGGCGTAGACCGGCTCGCGATTAACAGGATAGTTGAGGTACGCGTGGCTAAACCCATTGTGGCGATCGTCGGTCGGCCCAACGTCGGCAAGTCGACGCTGTTCAACCGCCTCGTCGGCGAGCGCCGTGCTATCGTCCAGGACGAACCAGGAACGACACGGGACCGGGTCTATGGGACGACGGACTGGGGTGGCATCGAGTTCACGATTGTCGACACCGGCGGTCTCCTCGACGATCGCGAGATCAGCAACGCCTCCCTCACCGAGATTGCCCGTCATACCCAGGACCAGGCCACCAGCGCGATCGCCGAAGCCGACGTGATTGTCTTCGTCGTCGACGCCAAGGCCGGCCTGACGTCAGGCGACCACGAGGTGGCCGACATCCTTCGCCGGGCGGACAAGCCAACCGTCCTTGCCGCCAACAAAGCCGATAGCCTCGACCGGCGGGACGCCGCGGTGGACTTCTACAACATTGGCCTGGGCGACCCGATTCCGATTTCCGCGTACCACGGCGGTGGCACCGGGGATTTGCTGGACCGCGTCGTCGAAGCGTTGCCGGAGGCCGAAGAGGAAGAGGAGAGCGAAGGTCCACGGATTGCCATTGCCGGCCGCCCGAACGTCGGCAAGAGCCGCCTACTCAATGCCCTTCTGGGCCAGGAGCGGGCGATCGTCAGTGATGTGCCGGGCACGACCCGCGACAGCCTTGACACGGTCATCGAGTGGGCCGGGCAACCGCTCACCCTGATCGACACCGCCGGCATTCGTCGACGCGGCCGGGTGGAGCAGGGCATCGAGCGCTTCAGCGTGCTCCGATCCATGCGGTCGATCGACCGCTCAGATGTCGTCTTGCTGGTGATCGACGCCACCGAAGGCTTCACCGCGCAGGATCTGCACATCGCTGGCTACGTCGAAGAGCAGAAGAAGGGAATGGTCCTCGTCGTCAACAAATGGGACCTCGTCGAAAAAGACACGAACACCATGGACGACTATCGGGCCAAAGCAAGAGAAGCGCTCGATTTCATGCCGTACGTGCCCCTCGTCTTCATCTCGGCAAAGTTCGGCCAGCGCGTGCAGCAAGTGCTGGAGACGGCCCTGCTCGTCGTCGGCGAGCGGGAAAAGCGGGTTTCGACTGGTTCGCTTAACAAGCTGCTCAAAGACGCGGTAGCGAAGCATCCCCCTGCGAGTCGCCCGGGCAAATGGCTCAAATTCTTCTACGCAACCCAGGCTGATGCGTCGCCGCCGACGTTCGTGTTCTTCTGCAACGATCCGGAGCACATCCACTTTTCCTATCGCCGCTACCTCGAGAATGAACTGCGCGGCGAGTACGGGTTCGTTGGATCTCCGATCCGAATGAGTTTCCGCAGCCGCGCCTCGGACCTGTAGGGACAACGGCCACGCCAGGCATTTGCGGAGCCGCTGGAGTTGGGAAATGGAGTGGATCGGCGGGTTGGCACTCCTGGTGGCGGCGTACGCCGTCGCCGCCGTCCCCTGGGGCGTCGTCCTGGGCAAGGTTTTTCCGGGATCGACCTTCGAGGTTATGGGAGCAAGTCGATTGGCACCACGAACGCCCTGCGCGTTCTGGGCTGGAAGCTTTCCCTTGCCGTCTTCGTGCTCGATTTCCTCAAGGGGCTGATTCCCGTCGTCCTTGCTCGATCATTTGGCCTGTCCGACTGGATGGTTGCGCTCATCGGCGTCGCCACGGTCGCCGGCCACTGTTGGTCGCCCTATATTCGGTTTAAGGGCGGCAAGGGCGTCGCCACTGGGTCGGGAGCAGCCATCGGCCTCTTTCCCTGGCTGCTGGTTCTCGTCCCGATCATGGCGCTCGTCGTCTGGCTGACCAAATACGTGTCCTTGGGCTCCATCGTGATTTGCATTCTGGCGTCCGCTCTGGTCCTGGTGATCGCAATCCTGGGCGACACGAGCTGGGCGTTCTGGATCGCTATCACCGGCATGTCGGTGATCATCATCTACAAGCATCGGGCGAATATCGATCGCTTGATCAAAGGCACCGAGAACCGCCTGGGGCAATCAGCCACACCTTCGCCATCTGGAAGATAGCATCACGCCCGCGGAGGTTTTTGAGGCTGACCGGTTGACCTCGTATGCGGCTTTAATGCGCTCACTATCAAGGTTAACCAGCCGCTAATGTCGCCCGCTGTTAGAGAACTTTACGTCCCGGGCTGCGTGACGGAAGCCGGTTGAAACCGGCTGCAGCACGGGGCGCACTAGCCTCGGAGAGGCTGTTGTGTTCAGCCCGGGCCAGCCCTGGGCCAACCTTGGGCCGTGAGCCCCCGGGAGGCAGGGGACACGCGGCCAACCGTTCCGACGAGCACTCTAGGCCGCTACCCGCTCGTCTCGTATCCATGAGGGTGTGCCTGCATCCATGCCCAGGCACTGCCGATCATTTGCTCGAGCGTAGATCGGTGCGGGTTCCAGCC
Source organism: uncultured Chloroflexia bacterium (assembly GCA_963724285.1). Lineage (GTDB taxonomy): Bacteria > Chloroflexota > Chloroflexia > Thermomicrobiales > UBA6265 > CAVRUD01. The sequence goes on from CAVRUD010000029.1 coordinate 380,394, forward strand.
CAGGACCTCCCGCGCCCGAGTCGAATCCGCAACCAGTTCGGGCGGGTCGCCTTCACGCCGGCCTGACCGCTCGACCGGCAGCTGCCGGCCGGTGACCCGTTCAACCGCGGCCACGATCTCCGCAACGGAAAACCCGGATGTTGTGCCGAGATTGAAGGCGCCAAGCGGCCTGTCGAGCTTCGCCAATGCCAGCAGGTGGGCATCGGCCAGATCGATGACGTGGACGTAGTCCCGGATGGCGGTTCCGTCTGGTGTCGGGTAATCCGTGCCAAAGATCTTGAAGACCGGCCGCTTGCCCAGAATCGTCTCCAACGCCACAGGGATGACGTGCGTCTCGGGCTTGTGGTCTTCCCCGCGCTCTGTGGATGCTCCGGCCACGTTGAAGAATCGCAGAACGGCATAGTTCAGCCCGTACGCTGCCGCGTGCCATTCGAGCATCTCTTCGACCATGAGCTTGGAGCGCCCGTAGGGATTGATCGGTTCCTTCGGCGTGTCCTCGGTGATGGGTGAGGCACCGGGAGTGCCATAGACCGCCGCCGTCGAAGAAAAGACGAATCGCGTGACGCCAGCGTCCCGCATGGCGACGAGCAGATTGTGACTGCCAACGACGTTGACGGAGAAGTAGCGTGCGGGGTCTGCGACCGACTCCCCGACCAGGGCCGCCGCGGCAAAATGCATGACCGCGTCGGGCGCGCTTGCATCCACCGCGGCCACAACCTCCCCGGCGTCGGTGAGGTTCGCGATGTGAACCGGTACGTGCTCCGGAATGGCCCCCCGGTGCCCGCGCCACATGCTATCGAGGACGTGCACCTCGTGGCCTTCGTCCAAAAGACGCTCAACCGCAATGCTGCCGATATAGCCGGCTCCGCCGGTGACGAGAACCCGCATGCGACACTCTTTCCTTCGTGATGAATCGCAACCAAGGAACCGCCCATACTGTGGGCAGGATGGCCGCAAAGAGGGCCATGGTACACTACCGCGTCGCCCCCTTAGAGGTACCATTCCAGTCACAATCAGGTCGCTCTTGCGGCGATCGGATGACATCGGCGCTGCGCGCTAATAGCCAATTCGAATCGGCGAGCCTCCTTCAGCGGGGCCCGATCTTGCATCGCGACAGGAGCCAGCTATGGTCGCATCACCCACCGTCCCATCGATCGAGACGACCAACGTCGACGCCATGACCGGAGAGGTCTTTGCCGCCATTGGTCGCGAACAAGGTCGGCAGTGCCACAACATCGAACTCATCGCCTCCGAAAATTATGTTTCTGAAGCTGTCCTCAAGGCGGTCGGAAGCGTCCTGACCAACAAGTACGCCGAGGGCTACCCGGGCAAGCGCTATTACGGCGGCTGCGAGTTCGTCGACGAGGTCGAAACCCTGGCGATCGACCGGGCAAAGTCTTTGTTCGGCGTGGCCCACGCAAATGTCCAACCGCACTCTGGCGCCTCCGCGAATCAGGCCGCCTACCTCGCCCTGATCAAGCCAGGCGACAAGATCCTGGGACTCAGCCTTGAACAGGGGGGCCACCTCACCCACGGCAAAAACGTCAATTTTTCTGGTCAGCTCTTCGAGCCACATTTTTATGGCGTCGACGAAGCGACCGGGCTGATCGACTACGACGCATTCGCCGCAATCGCCCGTAAGGTGCGACCCCAGGCCATCATTGCCGGGGCCAGCGCCTACAGCCGCCAGATCGACTTCGCCCGCTTCCGCGAAGTTGCCGATGAAGTCGGCGCGTATCTCTTCGCGGACATCGCCCACATCGCCGGTCTGGTCGCCGTCGGACTCCACCCTACATCCATCGGCTACGCGCACATCACGATGACGACGACCCACAAGACGCTTCGTGGACCCCGTGGCGGCCTAATCCTCAGCGGCGAGGAATTCAGCAAGCAGATCGACAAGAGCGTCTTCCCTGGTCAGCAGGGCGGACCGCTCATGCACGTCATTGCCGGCAAAGCAGTCGCATTTGGTGAGGCGCTGGCCCCTTCGTTCAAGGACTATGGTCGGCAGATCCTGGCGAATGCCAAAGCGATGGCGGACGAATTGATCGCTCGTGGGCTGCCCGTCATCTCCGGCGGGACAGACAACCACCTGATGCTGGTCAATGTCAACGCAATCGGATTGAGCGGGCGCAAGGCCGAGCGGGTGCTCGACGACGTTGGCATCTCGGCGAACCGAAACACCATCCCGGGCGAGACCCGGCCACCGACCCAGGCCAGCGGCATTCGCCTCGGCACACCGGCAATTACGACTCGCGGATTCAAGGAGGACGATTGCCGGACGGTAGCGCGGCTCGTCGTTGAAACCCTTTCGGCACCGGACGACGAGGCGAACTTGAGCCGGATCCGCGACGAGGTGCGCCACCTTACGGATCGCTTCCCGGTTCCCGGCGTTCCGGCCTCGCTCTAGTCCTTCATTCGGGTAGGTCTCTCGTGACACACGCCACGGTCGTCATGATCCTATTCCTGGCGACCGGCCTGGCTTCGCTGCTGTTCGTCTGGAAATCGGTCGAATTGTCGAAACGGTTGGGAATCGTCGACCAGCCCGCCCCCCGGCGGGCTGGCATGGCGCTCAAGCCCAGAGGCGGAGGCGGCGCCCTCTTCCTCGCCTTCGCCTTCGGCCTTGCATTGTCCTACTCGCTTGATGTCGTCCGCTTCTCCCAGGAGACGGAACGACTGCTACTCCTGCTGGCGGGTGCAGGCTTCATCACCGGCGTCACCATCTACGATGACATCGTCGGCATGGCGCCCCTGCCAAAGTTTGGCTTCCAGATCGGCTGCAGCTGCGCTTGTGATCTTTCCCAGATTCCAAGGGGAAGGCCACGGCATCCTGATCGAGTCGTTCAACTCCCCGTTCGGCGGCCAGATCGAACTTGCACTCTTTCCGGCGGTCCTGTTCACGCTCTTCTGGTTCGTCGGAATGATGAACACGATCAATTTTGTCGATGGCCTGGATGGCCTGGCTGGCTCTGTGACACTGGTCGCTTGCGTCATACTGTTTGTCCACACCTATTACCTGGAGCCCCAATTCACGATCTCACTTCTGGCCGTGGTTCTCGGCGCAACCGTAGCCGGGTTCCTCGTGTTCAATTGGTATCCATCAAAGGTGATCATGGGTGACGCTGGCGCTTACTTCCTCGGCTTCACCCTGGGTGGAATCGCGATCGTCGGTGGCGCCAAGATCGCAACCGCCTTGCTCGTACTGGGCCTACCCATACTTGACGTGGCCAGCGTGATCGTTACTCGGCTGGTCCGTCGTGGGTCTCCGGCAATCGCCGACAGGGTCCACCTGCACTACCGGCTGCTCGATCGGGGCTGGAGCCATACCAGGGTTACGCTCTTCGTCGCGGCGGTCTCGGCTGCCTTCGGTGCTGCCGGCCTTCTGCTTCCGAATAGCGAATCCAAGCTCATCGCCCTGATCGCCGTTGGCTTGCTCGTTCTGGGGATCGTCACGCTCCTGACCCTCCAGGAGCGTAACCTCGCAAAAACGCAGACCAACCTCGGTGACACAGGCACCCCTGCCCTGTCCTGAGGTTGGCCTTGCAAAAGTCCAAAATCTCGGCGCGCGGCTATTGCAACAAGAGCTCGAAGCGCAGTTTGTCTTGGTCGTCCCGGCTTCCGCGCCGATCGAGGGCGCCGATCATGGCCGCGATGAGGTGAACGCCGTAGCGCGACATCAGCGTGCCGGCGACAGCTCCAACAGACGCTCCGACCGCAACCCCCATCAGGAAGGGGAAAACTGGGCCCCCCTTCCGACGCGACTGCGCGTATGACTCGATGGTCTCAACGGTGGCCACTTTGCCTCTCCTGCGACCGACATGCGCTCCAGATGTCCTGCTGGCATACGAGCCGCGTTTACTTGCCAGTGTGGCAGGTAAACGGTGCCATGCCCAAAACCGACCGGTGCTTGGACTCCGGCCCAGGAAGAATTGTCATCGGCGGGACGTGCACAGTATACGGCCAAACGACTGTGATCCGGAATCCTGCCACGGCCAGAATGCCGGCGGCCGCGTTACATTCGCTACTGGATAGCCAGCAGTGTCGGTGCGTCCTTCCACACGTCTTCCAGGCGATAGAACGTCCGTTGGTCGACATCGAAGATGTGGACGACGACGTCGCCGTAGTCGATCAGAATCCACCCGGAGGCCGGCGTCCCCTCGATCCTCCGAGGGAAGCTCCCCTCGTCCTCGAGTTGCTCCATCACGTCGCGGTGAATGGCCCGGAGCTGACGTTCGTTTTCACCGGAGCAAATGACAAAGCAGTCGGCGACGGTCGACGTGTGATGGATGTCGATCACGACCGTGTTCTGCGCCGGGGTGTCGGCGATGACCTCGGCGATCCGAATGGCCAGATCCCGGCTCGAGGAATAGAGTGGCTCGCCAGAGACCGCGATTTCCGGTTGCTCTGGAACGGTTGAGTGCTCGGTTGCTATGAGATGCCTCCTTGAAAGCGTTGGTTGAAGGTGAAACATTGTGGTTCATCGCGCAGGTGTGAAATGACTCTGGGTGGGCCCGGCAGGATTCGAACCTGCGACCCTGGGGTTATGAGCCCCGTGCTCTGCCGCTGAGCTACAGGCCCGAGGAACCCGGAATCCGATTCTAATGCAACCAATCTGCCGCAACAATCAAATCTTGTTCATCGCGGGTCGCCACGACACAGAGCAGGAAATCACACTAATCGGAGCGGGGGACGGGACTCGAACCCGCGACAGTCTGCTTGGAAGGCAGATACTCTACCAACTGAGTTACCCCCGCAAACGCCATACTTATCCGGCACTCGCGCCACCAAAGCTTACCACGCATCCGCTCCTATCGAGCGAATGCCTCTCACAGGCAAGTCATTCTGGAAGTGGGAGATTGTTGAACAAACAGGTCGGGGTGAGAGGACTCGAACCTCCGACCTCAGCGTCCCAAACGCCGCGCGCTACCAGGCTGCGCCACACCCCGTATTTGCATCGCTCGTGAGTATAGGCAGCCGCCAGAATCCCTGTCAACGAACGGAGGGGATAGGAGACAATCATGTCCGAATTTAGCGCTCGCACATACGATGTCGAATGCCCAGGCGAGCGGCGCCACTCATTCATACATATCGCCGTTCGGTGACTCGCCAGGCGGACCTGGCGGAGGTCGCGGTGGCCCGCCGCGCTATTGACCGCGGCCCCCAAACCGCTCCCGCAGCGCTCGCTTGGATGAGGAGTCCAAGGATGAGTGGCAGCCACACACTGGTGAAGCGGTAGAGAAGGGTCGCGCCGATGGCCGGCGCGGCGGGAATCCCGACTTGCGCAAGGGCACCGGCCATCGCGGCCTCAACCACGCCGAGCCCGCGAAAGATCGGGGCAAGGCGGCCGGCCAGACTACCGACGGCCGCGACGACAATCGGCGTCAGGAGCGGAGGCTCCTGTCCGACTGCCCGGATGCAGAGGTAGAGCGAGACGATCCCCGCCAGTCGGCCCAGCAGCGAGAGCGCGGCCGGCAATGTCAGATCACGGAGATGGAGTTCGTGGCCCCGGGCCCGCTCGACGAAAACGCGGGCGCGCGTTGGCACCCGGCGAATGCAACGCTCCGGTAGCTTGGAGTGCTTAAAGGCAGTCACACCGAAACATAAAAGTGTCCCCAGCAAGCCAATGCTGGCGACCAAGCCGACGACGATCATCGGTGGTGAATAGTGGATTGCGGCGAAGAGGACCCCCACGACCAGGGGGACGACCCCGGCGACGCCGCTCAGCGACGCCGCGAGCAAGGCATCGTCGATCGGCACGCCCCGCCGCTGAAGACCACGCACGTACACGTAGTACGCTGGCGCGCTGCCGATCGGAGATATCGCACCGACCGCTTTCCGTTCGAGATGAAGACGGACGAGAAAGATTCCGGACAGACGATATCCCAGGCGGTCGAAAATAATTCGGTATTTCGTCGCAACCAGCCAGAACGTAACGAGCTCCACCGTGACCGCACCCACCATCCACCATGGGTTCGCCGAGCGCAAAGCGCCGCTTATCTGGTGAAGTGTTGCCTGGCCACGAGCGACGAAAACAGCGGCAAAGATCGCAACAATCACCATTCCGAGAAGGCCCTGACGTCGGCCGGCAATTGTTCTGATCCGACTAAGGCCTGGCATATCACGTCCTGCGTCGGCGCCGCATTGCGCCACGATCCCTGATTCGGTATTCGCAGGACGGATGCCGACGCTCCGGGTCAACCCTCCCTTACCCTCTGATCCGCGAGGTTCGGGCCAACGCAGGCGATGCGCTTCTGCGCAAGTCCGTTTCGCGCCGCTGGGACCCGCCGGCGTCCGAATCAGAGGTGTTGTTGCGGGGAGCGGGTGCCGGCTCCGCTGTCGTCCTCAAGCTCGCCCTGACGGGACGGCCCGAAGTGACTTCAAGATTGCGCTGGCAACCGCCTAGTCATCCTATCCGCCCGGTAATTCTAGAATCATCGGGCGACTTCGCTCTCTTCAACGAACGGCGCTCAGCACCTCATTGTCAGAAACGTTCGCAGCGGCAGCCATTGGAGCAAAGCGGCGATAGATGGTGACCTCTTCCGATTGGAACGCGATCTCCCAACCGTCACCCGGATATCCAGGCTCCGTGATGGCTCCGTATGGTTGCTCAAGCACCCGGCATTCGGGGTCGCCATCGCGTTCTAGCGTGCCGACGTAGAGGTACGTCACACCGTACCGGTCGAAAAGCTGGTTGTGCGGGTCCTCGAACATCGCGCGAACGTCCTCCTGGCGGACCGTGATCTCTTCATCTTCCGGCTGACCATTCCGCCACTGATGCTCGTGCCCTCCCCACCCAATCACCGTGGGCACACCGGAAAAGGCAGACACGCGATTGTTGCGTACGTCCGGCCGGTACGAGTTCCCGTAGGAGCAGCCGGCGGCCTCGAGGACCACATCGTCTTCGCCAACGTTGTCCACAACCCATTCGATCGCCGCGAGCTCATCCGGGTGCGTATCGGCGAGGTAGGCGAGGCCATCGAGGGTCTGCCAATCCGCATAGCCGTTGGCCCACTGCCTGTATGCGATGAGCGGATACGCTAGTCCGGCCAACAGAGCAACCGAAGTGACAATGAGAAGCGCGGGCTTGAGCCATGATGCGCGAGCAAACTCTCGCCAGATCACGGCCAGAGTTCCCACCGCCGCGATCGCAAACAGGGTCCAGACCTGATAGTAGACCTTGAACACGGTGTTCATTCGGTCGGCAAACGTATCCTGAATGAAGAAAATCTCTGCCCCGATAACCAGGACGAACCCGAGGGCGAATAGCGCGGAGATGATCTGGCGAAGTCCTCGTTCCTGCGTCGTCGCTATCTGCATCGCCAGCAGGACGAGCGGCACGCCCGCCAGAATCAGCACCGGAGCCGGCAGGATCACCCCGACGATGATCACCGCCACCAGCCCCGGCCACGCCAGCCTCAACACGCCGTGAGACTCGCCACCTGGCGACTCCTCGGACGCCTGTTCTCGCGGGAAAAACCCCGTCCCCGTCAGGACGAGCGCGGCGACGTATGTCAGTCCGAACACGGTCAGGAATTCCCCGGCCGAGGTTCGCTCGCCCCGCACCGACGCAAGTGTGCCCAACGCTGTCGACAGCAGCGGGATATCTCGAATGATTGCGGGCAGGCGATCATCCAACTGGCCCACGGGCGCCGTAAACGTCGCGTAGAACGGCAGCCACGCGAGGACCGAGGCCGCCAGATAGAGGCAGACCGCCAATACCTGATTGCGACGCTCCCAATCTCGAACGGCAAAGGCCGCGCCGAGCAGTCCGACCAACAGAAACGTCGGATAATCCCAGCTATTCATCGCGTAGAGCGAACCGATGAGCGCTCCGCTGATGCCGAAGACCGGAAGGAGTTTTCTCCGGTCGAAAGCCTCCGATCTGTCCCCAATTAGAAAGAGATTGAACGCCAGCCCAAGCGCCATAAGGGTGAATGGAAGTGCCATGACATGGGGGTGGAGATCGCCAAGGAGGAAACTGAAGGCTGGGAATTCGTTGATCGTCTCGACAGCGCCGCTCCCGGTGTCGCATTGATTGTTGACCAGGTCGCCGTCACAAATGATGCGCGATGACCGCCAGCCGATTCCATTCTGTTGGTCCCACCAATCGGCATCGATGGTCGTTCCCGGCGAATCCATGAACTGGACCGGGGCATACATGTTCCCGGCCACCACAACCATAAACGCCGCTCCCGCGGCAGCCCCAACCGCTACCCGGCGTGTACCCCATCTGCGAGCCAAATTGAATCCCAGCCCGGCGGCCGCCACGATTGCCATGCTGCCCGTGGTGGCCAGGGCAAGATTGAAACCGTAATCGGTTGGAACCCCCGCCATCCGAGAGACCGAGCCGTGTGCCAGATAGCCCAGGTAGTAGTAGTTGATCGGCTCGCCCGAGAACCACGGATCGTCCGGCGGTATCGACTCCGCCCGGGCACTGGCTGATAGCAGCGCCATATCCATCGGCTTCTCGGTATTGTCGATGTTGGGGGTAAATCCTCTCAACCAGACATAAACAATGAAGGCCGAAATAGCCAGAATCTCGCTTACGCCGAGCGCCCGGAGCCAGCCTCCATCGATTAATCGGAGGCGGTAGATCACGATCCACCCGCTGATGCCGGCGGCCGCGACGGTTACCCATAGCCCGGCAGTGGAGTAGGGGAGGAGGTCGAGACCTCCAAGGAACCAGAGCGGGAATATCGCACCGAGCAGTGCAATCGGCCGGACGATCGTCGCTCCTCGATCCGGCAGGCGGGCACAGAGCAGCCGGACCCAGGGGGCGAAGGCCACACTGACCGCCAGAAGGAGCCCGTACCACCGAAAAATCGCGTCGGCATTACTCACGCGCCGGTATCCGCAGACGACGAGATCACCCTGTAGACGGTCGTATCGCCGTGCTGAAACGCGACCTCAAGGGTTGTGCCCACCATCTGTTCAAATGCCGCGATTCCCTGAGGACTCGGCCGCGACATGCAGCCCTGGGATCCCGAGGACACGCCAAGGCGCTCCAGTTGTCCGACCACGACATACTCAACGCCGTACCTGGAGAGGAGCTCTTGCTTCACGCCAACATCACTCGTCCTGTACAGCTCGGCAACATCGTCCTGGCGATCGCTTAGCCCCTCGGTATATCGCTGCTGGGTTTCGTGATTCAGCCAACCGATGATCGTCGGGAGACCCGTTCCGATCGAGATTCGCGATCCGTTGCAACGGTAGGCGCCGATGCTCGCTTCGGCGATCACCGACGTCCCGGGAACCTCTTCATTGAACCAATCGATCGCGGCCCGATCGTCCGCAAACGAGAGGAGCGTTCCGTCTGGAGCGAGCTGAATCGTTCCATAATCCATCCAGTCGTAGGCGTTGAGCGTTCCGGATCCGAGATGGTCGGCAAAGCGCTGATCCAGTCGCGGCCCGGTGGCGAGCACCGGATAGAAGAGCGACAGCGCCACGACGACCGCGCAGACGATTGTTCCTGTCTGGATCCAGCCCATGAATGCCGAGTCTCGCGAGTCGCTACTATCGGCCGTTTGACTCGGAACCTTCGGCTCCGGGATCTGACCGCTTCCATCGACAATGCCGAGCTTCGCGTCACCTGGATCGCGGTCTGGATTCACAACCCAGGTCGCGACGAGCCACGTCAACAACGTGCCTCCGGCCAGGGCGAGCAGCACCCAAACCTGGTTGTAGAACTTGAAGACCGTATTCATCCGGTATGCAGGGCCGCCTTCGAGGTTGTCGACCAAGAAAATGACTTCCGTTCCGGCGACAATTGCAGCGGCCCCCGCACACAGCACGGCGACAAATCGGGCCGATTGCTCAGAGTCGGTTATCCAGATCACGCCCGCGAGGGTCACCACCGAAGCCATCAGGGCAAACACGGTCCAATCGTTCGTGACCGCCACGAGTGCAACCGCGCCGACGAGCACGATCACCGTCCGCAATGCGGTCAGGCGATCTGAGTCCAACGCCGACTCGGCTGCGCGCCGGCCGAAATCCAGGCCGTCCCGAGCAACGTGACGATTGCCACAACAACCAGCACACTCGTAACCGCGTCCCGTAGGTTGGCGCGGTCGGATGGCAAGAGGGCGTGAAGTCCAATCGCCCCAACAATCAGGGCGGCGGCAACGCTGGCAGACCAACCCATCGTTGACCGATCGACCTTACGAATGGACCACGCGATCAACCCCACGCACACAATCGCAAACAGACCGCCCGCGTGCCGGGAAAACTCCCAGAAGTTGGACTGTTCCCGCACTTCGCCGATCGAACTGAATAAGGCGACATAATGTGTATGAAAGGGAAGGAACAGCCCGTAGGCGAGGGCACCCAGGGCCGCTGTCCCGGCCACCGTCGTCCCCAGCCTGACCGGCATCGATCTAACCGCCCCGGTCGCCATGAATATTGCAACGGCGCCGAGGGCGAAGTACGTCACCACATCCCAGGCATTCGTGGCGAACAACGTTCCAACCGTTAGGGCGAGTCCTATACACCTGACGAGTGCGGCAGTTGACGCTGATTTCTCGGCCGTTGGCCGGGAGAGAGCGAGTGCCGTTCGCCGCGGGTCACGAGCAAGGGAATAGGCCAGCGCAACCGCCAAGATAGTCATCGGCAACGCGATGACATGGGCGTGCAAATCGGCATAGAGACCTGTGAAGTAGGGAAACTCTGTGATCGTATTCGCAGGATCAATGACCCGTGTGGGATCCCATGTGTTGTAGAGAAATTGCCTGATGTCGGGGTTCTCGAGCCACCGAAAGAACTCGTCCAAATTCCCGATCCCGACGAGGAGCAGGGCGCCTGCCAGTCCGGCTGGGATCGCCATCCCGCGACGAATGAGGTCACGACCGAGGGTAGCGGTCACGCCGTACCCGGCCAGAGCGATGAGGGCAATAATGGTCGGCTGGGCGAGGTTGAATCCGATCTCGCTCGGGATGCCTGTCAGTTTGAGACAAAACGCAACCAAATACAGGCCGTAGTAGTAGTAGTTAATGAATCCATCGGCGAACCACGGATCGTAGGGCGGGAAGTGCGCGCTGCGGAGGGTCGCATTGAGATGCGCGAACTCCATCGGCTTCTCCCCGCCCCAGATTGGGTGGTAGGAGTCGGGATTCAGATAGCGAAACAGCAGGAAGAGCGCGAAGACGCCCCAGAAGACCGCCTCGGCAACTGCGGCTGATCGCCGCTGATCGTCCGATTGCCGCCATCCTGGGCGAAAACTGGCCCACCTGAAGCGCAACATCCAGCCTGTGGCAGCGACGGTTGCAACCGCCACCCAGCACCAGATCGCGCGGAACGAGATCAGCTCAGTACTTGCCCCCAGCCAGACGATATACCCGGCCAGAAGGAGTGTCAGCAGTCTCGAAAAACTCCAGCCACCATCGGCGAAGCGAGCGAACGCCAGCCGGGCCCATGGCCAGGCGGCTACCTGGAGGACAAAGAGCAATACAATCCACACAAGGAGCGCCACGACCGAGTTGCTGGTCCAGGCCGCGCTCCACCGGGCGTCGTCAACCACGTCGAGGCTGCCGACGGGCTCATCCAGCATCAGGTCGTCGTTCGGATAGCGTTCCGCCGTGACCTCTTGCATCCGCGCGTCGAGCATCAATCGGTCGTAGGTTGCGCGATCGACAAGCCCGGTCTTCTGGTAGACCCAGACATGGGGATGGTCGTAGTTGAGCCAGGACTCGTCGGCCCCGTCGTCATCGAACCGGATCGGACCAATCCCAGGGTAGCGGTGAAAGTCGGCGACCAAGGTGAAACCCAGTTCACCACTTTCGAGCGCGTCGTAGAACTGCGTCTGGACCGGATACCGCCACGGCGACTGGGGCATCGCCGCCATTACCCGGTTAGAGGAGACGACGTAATAGTCGATCTGCTCCAGGTTCCGGTAGATGTAGTTCGCGGCTTCGTTGTCACTGGCCGCGATCAGCTCGTTGGCGATGTCTCCGAACTCGGCCTCAATCGCCTCGGGGTCCTCTCGGACAGCGCGGGCGGCGTTCCGAAAGGACCCGCCGAGCGCGCCCGCCGGACCGCGTAATTGACCGGCGATCTGGTCGAACCCGCCGCTCAAGGCATCGCGCTGGTCCGCTGGCAACGAGATTGCCATCTCTCCCGCTTGCCTGATGCTTTCAGCCGAGGCAGCGACATCACCGTTTCGCAGCGCTTCTCCAGCGTCTTCGAGCAGAGGCAACATTGTCAACGCGTCCGCCACGTCCATCAGGTCGCGGTATGAGACCCGATCGGCATACAGGTCGAAGCGGACGGATGAGTACTGCCGGTCGATGCTGTTTAGTCCGGGGCCGAGATCTCGCGGAAGCTGGTCGTCCCAGTATTCGTCACTGAGGACGCTTCCGGTTGGCACATTGGCATAGATCCAGGCGGACGCTTCGAGTCGAGTATTTTCTTTTGCATAGATCGAGCTGAAAGACGCTCCCCAGAATCCGATTCCCGCAATTGCGAGCGCCGCGAATCCCAGCCCGAGTCGCCTGTCGAATCTGCGACTGATCCATCCCCAGATGGAATCGAGTGACAGGCCGGCGAGGATCGCCAGGACGGGAACGATCGGCGCGAGATATCGGATGAACTTAGCCTCCGGAATCGAGATCACCACTCCATAAATCGCTAGCCAACCAAGAAGGATCAACGCACCGGCCTGGAGGCCCCGCCGCTGCCGCAGGAGCAGGACAACGGCCCCAACGGCCGCAAGTGCCGCCGACACCGGGCCGACCTCCCACCGAAAGAGCTGCTCAACCTGGTAGACGATGGGTGTCGTGCCAATGTACTGACGGGTGAACGGAACGTCGAAGATCCCCCGCACGATTCGGGCCTGGGTCTCGAGTGATGCGCGGTACACCTCGGGACGCACCAGGGCGTACGGTTCGAACATGGCAAAGGCCAGAAATGCTGACCCGCCAACCAAGGCGATCCGCTCTGCCATTGCAATGGCGAGTCCAACTCGACGCTCGCCGCTTGCCGCGAGTCGCCAGAGCGAGTACAGGATCCCCAATGCCACAACCGAGGCAAGGGTGAACACGCTTCCTTTGCACGCCATTGCCCAGCCGAACGAAGCCCCGGCAAGCAGGAACCATCTCGCCGCCCCGCTTTCGGCCGCCCGGATCGAGCAGTAGATCGAGAGCGTGACGAAGAATGTCAACCACGAGTCTGTCGTGAAGAAGTGGGCCAACTGGACGGTCAGTGGAGTGAGAGCGGCGACATAGGCAGCCAGAATGCCCACCCTGGGTCCACCGATCCGGCGACCAATCAAGAAGACCAGCAACACGGTCAACGTATCGAAGAAAATCGACAGCGGCCTGCCCACCTTGTAGGCATTATCGTACCCATGCCAGTTGGTCTCGGTGAACCAGCCAAGGATCTCTGACACGAGATTGGTCAAGAGAACCGGCATTGCGCCATAGGCGAACTCGCGATACTTACCAGTCTCCGGGTCGGCCGAACGGGGGTTGAGTCCACTTATCGCCGGATCAGTCACCTCGCTGAGGGAAGACGGCCAGTGGACGCGACCGATCATGACATCGGCGACGATGTGTCGTTCGTCTGGGTGAAGGTAGTTGCCGTCGTCCCAGTTCCAGCCGTAGAGCCTGACCGCCACCGCGAGCAGCAACACCCCAATGAGGGCGCAGGCTATCGCATCAAACCTGATTGGAGGGCGTTGCGCCGGAAGTGCGATCATGGTCCGGTCATTCTAATGACTTCGTTCGATAAGGGTCGAGGACTGGCGTTGAACCACGGTTCCCGAGATATCAGCAACACCCAGAGGCGGACCATATCGGTCGTCTTCTTCGGCACGCCCGAATTCGCGGTCCCGGCGCTGCGCCGCCTTGCCAGCGATGCGCGCTTTGACGTGCGTCTGGTCGTGACCCAGCCCGACAAGCCCTCTGGCCGAGGCCGGCGTCTGACGAGTCCGCCGGTCAAGCTCATTGCCGAGGAGGTGGGCCTGCCGGTCTACCAGGCCAATTCTCTCCGGACGCCGGAGCTGCGGGCACCGATCGCCGAAATCGGGGCAGATGTTTTCGTCGTGGCGGCTTTCGGGGTCATCTTCGGTCCCAAGATGCTCGCGCTGCCCCGCGCGGGATGCGTCAACATCCATGCATCTCTCCTGCCAGCCTACCGGGGCGCGAGCCCAATAAGTGCCGCAATCGCCTGCGGCGAGACCGTGACCGGCGTCTCCCTGATGATAATGGACACGGGCCTGGACACAGGGTCGGTCTTCGCCCAGGCGTCCCTGCCGATTGAAACACATGACACAACAGCATCGCTCACAGTGAAGCTCGCTGACGTCGGAGCAGGGCTCACAGCATCCCACCTTGCGGACTACGTCGAGGGAGCACTGACTCCGGTTGACCAACCGAGCCAGGGAGCAAGCATGACCAGACCGCTGGTGAAGGCCGACGGTTGGATCGACTGGTCAACTCCCGCCGCTCAGATCGAACGCCAGACCCGGGCCATGTGGCCCTGGCCCCGAGCCTGGACGACGCTCGACAGCGAACCGTTTCAGATCCATCGATGCTCGGTCATCGATCTTTCCGGTGTCGACATCGCGGTTGGCACAATCGTTCGCGCCGGCGACGACCTGGCAGTTCTCTGCGGTGACCTGGCCATCGTATTGGATCGCGTCCAACGCGCCGGAGGTCGCCCAGTTGACGGAAGCGAACTGCTTAGGACCCAGCCACATCTCGAAGGTGCCCGTCTTGGCACCGAAGGCGGGCCGAATCGCCTGCCGGGACCAATTGTCACAGTTCTCGGCTGATCATCCCGAGATCAGATTTGTTTGCGGATAACCGTGATTGTCCGAACTTACCCGTTGTGGGCGATGTTGCCGTAAGGTGTCACAGCCAGCAGCGCACGGCGCCGCCAAGCAATGGAAGCGCCGATCAACCGTGGCCATAACACAAGACGACTACCGCAACTCAAGCCGAGCCCAAACAGATCGGACCGAGGTTTGGTCCCGCGAGCCGCGCACACCATGGCGCCAGTACAATTCCGATTAAACTTGAGGTCGGGCGCAAGTACGGCTGGATTCCTTGCAACCCCGCACATCACCAAGCAACCCGTCACCTCTGATTTTAATGATCACGCACGAGTACAGCAAACCTGGTGAGGGCGGGCAGTCCATTCCTGCCCGCCCTCACTCGGGTTTATACGACGATTATGTTGAGTTGCTCAACTGACAGTGGAAACCTCAGAAGTACAGAAGGCACAGCGCCGTGCCTCAAGCGGGATCTCACTTAGGCACTCGGGGCACTTCTTGGTGTTATCCGGTACTGGGGCGCCCGGGCGCTGCATTCGAGCCATCAACACGTTCATCGGCTTGACGACAAAGAAGAAGACCACAACTGCCACGGTCAGGAACGTAATCAAGGCGTTCAAGAAATGGCCATATTTGAAGACGCTGTCGTTGATTGTAAACGTAAGTGCCGAGAAGTCGGGCTCCCCAAAAATCGCGGCAATGAGCGGGGTGATGAAGTCCTCGACCATGGCCGTCACGACAGCACCAAACGCCGCCCCGATGACGACCGCGATCGCCAGGTCGACCACGTTTCCGCGTAGGATGAAATCGCGAAACTCTTTGACCATCGGTCTCGTCTCTCCTCGATCCGAAGCCAATACCGATGCCCCACCGGCTAACCTTGAAACCCGATGCTCTGCGGCCCAATTATTGCTGCTTGTCCTGATTGCGCAATACGTATCGATGGTTCCGGCTACAGAACAGTACGGCACCCCGTCGCCGCTGCGAAGGCCAACTCATGACTCAGAGTCAATGTTGGCATGACCTCTGCAATGTGTTTGCAACATCCCCGCAATACCCCCGCGACGACGTCGACCTACGCTACGTTTTGTGAACGCCAGCGTTTGGCCGTCGCAACCGGAGGTTTGCCATGGGTTCCATCGTCATTTACGCCATTGTCACGCTCTGGCTTCTCGCAATGCTGCCGGCCGTCGCAGCGCCGTTCCTTCATGACCGCGTGAAGCGCGGTGCCAATGTGACACCGCGGACGACCACAATTCCCTTCCGGCAACAGCAGTCGGGATCGTCGGTGCCGGAAACGTCCGTCGACCGACCTGCTGCCTAACTCCAAAACGCATAGGTCGGGTTTGGGTTCACGGTCCTCCAGCCACCCGTCGGGACCGCGACTATACTGGTTTCCAGCGGTTGACCATCGTGAGACCAGGTGTGTCGCGGTCGATTGACGTGGCGGGATACGGGTATTGGTGGAATCCTCACAGGCCGTCCGATTGACAGGTATAGCGGCCCCAACATCGCACCTTGTCCCTCGGCTCATTCAGGTCATCGTCTTCGTCGGTGGCATGTCCAGCATCGGGATCGAACTGACCGCGTCCCGGCTCATCGCCCCATATTTTGGCAGTTCGACGTTTATTTGGGCGAACCTGATCGGCCTGACGCTCACGTTTCTATCGCTTGGGTACTTCCTGGGCGGCCGAATTGCCGATCGCTACCCATACCCAGCCCTTCTCTTCTCGATCACGGCCGTAGCCGCCTGCGCTTCTGGACTGATTCCGATAGTCTCGCAGCCGATCCTGACCGAATCGCTCGAAGCATTCGACGACTTCTCGGTCGGGGCCTTTTATGGTTCCTTGGTCGGCGTGATCGTCCTGATCTCGATCCCCGTGACGCTTCTTGGGTTCGTTTCTCCGTTTGCCATTCGGCTTCTGGTCAGCGATCTCTCTCGGGCGGGCATAACTTCGGGAAACCTGTACGGCCTTTCAACCCTCGGCTCGATTGCCGGAAGCTTTCTCCCGGTCATCCTCCTGATTCCCTGGATTGGAACGACCAACACCTTCATCGTCCTGGCCCTCGCGTTGTTCTTACCCTCGGCTTTTGCATTGATCGCCATTGGGCGAATTCAGTACGCCGTCGTCTCGATCATACTTGTCGGGCTGATGCTGGCCGCAAACGTTGCCGTTGCAGAAGGGCAGATTCGACCCGCCGAGCGAGGTGAGCTCATTTACGAGTATGAATCGGAATACAACTACATCCAGGTGGTCCAGGACGACGGCCGATACATGCTTGCCCTCAATGAGGGTCACGCGATCCACTCGATCTACGATCCGAGTAGCGTCCTGACCGGCGGCCCATGGGACTATTTCATGACCGCTCCACTTGTCGTACCCAATGAATCTGACACCACAACCGAGAGCGCCCTGATTATCGGCCTCGCCGGTGGAACCGTTGCCCATCAGCTTACCGGGGCCTTCGGTCCAATCCCGATTGACGGCGTCGAGATTGACGCCGAAATCGCTCGGGTGGGTCGCGAATACTTCGCCATGGGCCGCGATGAGCTTCCAAACCTCAACGTCATCATCGAAGACGGCCGCTACATGCTCCGCACGACCAGCGACAGCTACGACCTCATTGGCATCGATGCGTATCACCAGCCCTACATCCCGTTTCAGCTGTGCACGAAGGAGTTCTTTCAGGAGGTCTCCGATCACTTGAACCCCGGCGGAGTCGCCGTAATTAACGTTGGCCGAACAAAAACCGACTACCGGCTCGTCGACGTGATCGCGGCGACGATGAATACGGTTTTCCCCTATGTGTACGCTATCGACGTCCAGGGGTATAACAACACCATGCTGATCGGCTCGCACGTCCCCGACGGTGGCAACAACTTCGTGGCCAACACCGCAAATCTGCCCGAGACCTCGCTCCTGCGCACCGTAGCCGAACGGAGCATTGCCACCGGCAACATCCGTGAGGTGGATCCGGATGCCCGCGTTTTCACAGACGATCACGCCCCGGTGGAACTCGTCGTCGACCAGATCATCCTCGACGTTGCCCGTGAAGGCGAAGATTGATGCTTCTGGACCATTCAGCGCAGACTGCCCCGGCGACCGTGCTTCAGAGTGATCTGTTGGCTCAGGTCGCCGGTGTCGTACACGGGATCACGTCTCGCATAGCCGGCATGGGACGTGCCGACGGCAACGTCGCCTACAGCCCTCCTCGGGACCAGGAAGACGCCTGGTCGATGCGCACCGCCTGGTGCGCCGGGTTGGGCCTCGATCCCGAATCAATCGTCACGGCCGGACAAGTCCACGGCTCCATTGCCCATGTCGTCGATCTGGAGCAACGGGGAACGGGCGCCCGGCCGGGATCAGGGCGGGTCGCGCTGTGCGACGCGCTACTGACCAGGAGTGTCGGCCCGGTCCTGTTGACCCTCCATGCGGACTGCCTTCCAATCATCCTGGTCGATCCTGACTTGCCTGCCGTTGCCAGCGTCCATGCCGGATGGCGCGGCACGGTCGCAGGCGTCGCGGGGACTGCCGTCGCCGCCATGACCGCTGAGTTTGGCAGCGACCCGAATCGAATTCTGGCATTCCTTGGCCCGTCGATCTGCCAGCAGTGTTACGAAGTCGGCGACGAGGTCGCATCCGCCTGGCAGTCGGTTGCGGGAGATGAAGCCGACCTCGCGCTCGAGCGCGCCGGCACGCGATACCGCTTCGACCTGAAGCAGGCAAATCGCGTTCAACTCTTGTTGGCCGGACTCGTCGAGTCACGGATCGACACATCGCGGATCTGCACAAGGTGCCAGCACGACGATTGGTTTTCCCATCGTGGCCAGGGACCGGAGACGGGCCGGTTTGGCGCCATCGTGGCTATCTCTGGAACATGACAAGACGTTGCCCGGAGGTGTCGTGGACGCTGTCGTTGCTACCTCGGCCGTTTCCCACCAAATCAGTGAAAATCTCGACCGCATTCGGGATCGAATCTCCGACGCCGCCGCAAGGGCGAGCCGCAGTCCAGACGATATCACCATCGTTGCGGTCTCCAAGACGGTCGACCGAGCGACGATCGACGCCGCGTACGACGCCGGCCTACGCATCTTCGGCGAGAATCGCGTTCAGGACGCTGTTGCCAAGGTGCAACCAGCCTTACCAGCCGATGCATCAATGCACCTGATCGGTCAACTTCAGTCAAACAAGGTCAAACTAGCTGTCCAACACTTCAGCCTCATTGAATCGGTCGACCGGCCATCGCTCGTTGCTGCGTTGGCCTCGTCGTCACGAGCGCGTGAGCAAACCATCCCCATCTTGCTCCAGGTCAACATCGCCGGTGAGGCGCAAAAGGCGGGATGCTCTCGTGCTGAGGCCGCGTCGCTCGTTGAGTCGATCCTTGCCGCACCGTATTTGGAGCTCAAGGGACTGATGACGATCGCACCCCTCGTCGATGACCCCGAAATCGTCCGTCCGGTTTTTCAGGGATTGCGCCAGCTTCGCGAGGAACTCCGCGAACAGTTTCCGGATTTGGACCTGCGCGTGCTCTCAATGGGGATGTCGAACGACTTCGAAATCGCCGTGGAAGAAGGCGCGACACACGTCCGGATCGGACGCGCCCTCTTCACTTAGGTCAGCGATTCGCTCGATCAGCTCCCTTCAGGCGCAGGCGTTGCTTGGCTGGATTGAACTGCCTCGTCGGCCATTTGCTCCAGGATCACCTGCAACGTTGCCAGTTCCTCGCCGTAGGCCGCCCAGTCGCCGCGCTGCTGCGCCGCCTCGGCGCGCTCGAACGCGGCAAGGGCTTGATCGGCCAGGTCACCGGTGACTTCGCTAGATCCCGTTCCGGGCTCCGGTGTTGCCACTGCGGGTACAGAATCGTCGGAATCTTCTGGCGGCTCCGGCCCGGCGCCGTTGACTTCGGTGCCGGCGACGGTGGGATTCACGACGGCCGCCAATGCCTCGTCGAACGTGGGACGCATCTCGACCCGATCGATCGTGGCAACGATCACCCGCTGCAACTCTGGAAAGCCAGCCTCTGATTGTGCAGCCCGCAGATACAGCGGCTGCACGTAGAGATTGCCGCTTTCGAGGGGAATGACGAGCAGATTCCCCCGGATCACTTCTGATCCAGCTTGATTCCAGAGCGTGATCTGGGCTGCAATCTCCGGATCCTGATCGATCCGGGCCTCCACCTGCCGCGGCCCATCGATCGTGACATCGCGCGGGAAACGATAGACGACCATCCGCGGTCCGCCTTCTCCGTCCGTCCGGGCGGCCATCCAGGCCGTCATGTTCTGATTGTTCTGCCCAGTTGCGCTACCTCCAGGGGTGAACGGCAACATCAGGGAAAAATCCGCGGCCTGCTCTTCCGGCAGCGTCAGGGTGACGTAGTAGGGTTCCATCTGGCCGACTTCACCGCCGACCTCCTCCTGCGCGATCGCCCACCGCTCCTCACCGTCGTAGAAGAGCTTAGGATCGGTCACGTGGTACGCCGCCATGGCCTCGGCCTGGACGATAAAGAGGCGCTCCGGATAGCGGAAGTGCACCGCGACGGACGCGGGCGCTTCGGCTACCGGAGTAAAGAGGTCTCCATAGATATCGTCGTAGGCATCAGCGATAGGGTCACTGGTGTTGGTTCGATAAAACGTCACCGTCCCGTCGTACGCGTCAATCGTCACCTTGACCGAATTGCGGAGGTAGTTGACCCCCTGGACCCGGGTAGCGTTGGGAAACAGATCACTCGACGTATACCCATCGAGAATCCAGACCAGACGGCCGTCGGCGATGACGAGGTACGGATCCGGGTCATACGAGAAGAACGGCGCGATCATCTCGACCCGCTCAACGATGTCCCGGTGAAGGACCAACCGTGAATCCTCGTTAATCGACCCGTTCAGGAACACATACCGGTCTCGCAGGTATACCGCCGAGATGAGGCGCGAAACCGAGTTCCCCATGCTGATCGAGCCAGCTGCCTCACCGGAGTACTGCTCTACCTCAGCCTCAGCGGATTGGCCGCCGATCAGTCCACTGAACTCCGCCTCGTCCGTGTTGAGGATCACCCAACCGTCGGTCGATTCGCCGAAATAGATCTCCGGTCGGTCGATGGTGAACGGCCCGGTCCCATCCGGCGGGATACTGCTCACGATGTACTCAGGCTGCCCCCCCTGCGATACGCCGTTGACCGGGCTGACGACGACGCCGTACCCGTGGGTGTACGTCAGGTGGGTGTTGGTCCAGGTCTGCGCATTCTCCGGCAGGCCTTCGATATCAAGCTCCCGTGCGGAAAGCAGTACCTGCTGCACCCCCTGGCCAGCCTGGTAGCGATCGACATCCACATCATAGAAAAGGTAGTACGGCGCCAAGGCGTTATTGCGCTGGAAGGTTTCCTGGATGACGCGGTAGTCCCACAGGCGGATGTTTTCGATCGTTTCCGGGTTTGCGTCGATATCGGCCTGTGTTGGAGCGGACGTGCCGGAAAGCTCGCGAGTCGTCACATCGTCGAGCTCATACGCCGCCCGGGTCATCTCGATGTTGTTCGCGATGTACGCCTCTTCTCGCTGAAATTCGCTTGGATTGACGACCGCTTGTTGCACGATCGCCGGCACCACGACCCCGAGGACCACCGCCAGAATCGCCCAGGCCACGACCGCGGCGATCAGGAGGCGGATCTGTCGCACGAACCCATTCATCACGAGAAGTCCGGCGATCACAAACGACAGGATCACGAGTATCCAGTTCGACCAGCGTTGCACGTTGACGTCGGTAAAGCCCGCCCCGAACACGACACCACGCGTGGAGTAGACCAGCTCATAGTTGGCCAGCCAAAAACTTGTACCGAACAAGAGAATCAACCCGCCGACAAGCGCCAGGACGTGCGTCCGCATGAGTCGCGGAGCGCTCCGAAGGTTCCGCGGGTTGACCCCCAGCCTAATCGTGTACACCGCCGCCACGGCAATCGCCGTGGCGAACAGGAGCACCGTGAGCGACGATCGCAGGAGCTGGAACACCGGCAACGCGAACATGTAGAAGCCGGCGTCGCGTCCATAGACCGGATCGTTGACGCCGACGTCACGCCCAAAGATGAAGAGCAAGACCTCGTTCCAGTGGCGCCAGCCGGATATTCCTCCGATCACGAAGATCGCGGCCGCCACCGCGAGCAGGAGCGGCCCAAGAATCCGATCGATTGTGCCCGCGGACGGACGACCGGTCTGATCGGCGAGCGCCGTCCGCGATCGGCGCAGCGCCGCGATCGTGTTAGCCAGGAAAAACGCCGCGGCAAAAATGCCAAACGCGAAAAACATCCCGAACTGCGCGATATACCGAGTGACAAGAACCGAGCGATAGCCGACGCTTCCGAACCACCACCAATTAACCCAGAACGCTGACGTGCCCACGGTGATGATCGCAATCGCCGCGATGACCCCCGCTGCGATCAGGCTCCGCCGAGTCGATGGGGAGATCATGGGGCGGGAAGCCTGCCGGCGGCCGCGAGCGGTACCAGCCGCCGAACTCGTCGTGCTGGCGCCCGGACTCGATTTCCGCCGGTTGGGGAAATTGAACATCAAGTACTCCACGTGAACGGAGCCCACATATGACGGAATGGCAAGAGTGGTGCTAGCATTTTTGAAGCAAGTCGACCGGCGTCAGGCGAACTCAGTTTCTCGTCAACCTGAGCATCCTAGCACTTGTAGTGTCCTGAGCCTGTCGTCACCGCTGGCTGAGCACGCCCCGCGTTCGTGCATTGCTGCCCCGCACCGGACGCCATCCGAACGGTTCATCACAAAGGTCTCTCTATGCCACTTACCGTCCAGAGTCTCGGCAGCGGCAGTTCGGGCAACGCCCTCCTCCTCGACGATGGGAAGTCGTGTGTCCTGGTCGATTGCGGGATCGGTCCCCGGCAACTTGCCAAGGCACTGGCCGCGGCAAACAGGACGCCGAACGACATTGAAGCGGTTCTCATCACGCACGAGCACATCGATCATGTTCGTGGCCTGAAGGCCCTTGCCCGGACGGACAGCCGTCTCGTTGCCTCGGAAGGAACCGCGACTGCCGCGACGCTGCCCGCGGCGTCCTGGGAAGAGATCCGGCTTGGGGCGGCACTCCGGGTGGGCCACATGACGGTCACTGCCCTGTCAGTCTCACACGACGCTAAGGAGCCATGCGGCTACCACATCGCCAGCGATGGCGGTGGCAAGGTCGTGGTCATCACCGATATCGGTTGCCGAGACGATGCCTTGATCGATCCGTTGTCGGATGCTGACCTCATCGTTCTCGAGGCGAACCACGATCTGCAGATGCTGCGGAACGGTCCCTACCCGCACTACCTGAAACGGAGAGTCCTCTCGTCCTCAGGTCACCTTTCCAATAGTGACTGCGGTTCACTCCTTGCTGCCAGCCTTCAGCGTGTACCGGCGCCCGGTGAGGTCTGGTTAGCGCATCTCTCGCAGACAAACAACAGGCCTCAGTTGGCGGTGGCGACGGTGCGGCAATCCCTCGCCAGCGCCGGTGTGGCGACGACGGTCCTTGCCCTACCCCGGCAAACCGTCGGACCTATCTGGTCAACCCTGAATCCAACTCCAGGACACTCGGCATCGATCCAGATGCAAATGCCCGGCTTCTAGGAGTCGACCCCAATGACGCGTACCAAATGGCATAGATGCCCGGTCCATAAACGGCCGCGGCACGTCTCCCCTCGTACAATGTTTCCCTGGTTGGCGTCCGCGGCGCTTACTTTGATAGCCATAGGGTTCAGGCATTGATTGCCAGAGTTTGTGAAAGGGTCTGGAGCTGGACGCCCTGTTGACGATGCACGACCGGCTCGCGACGACGATGATGCTCTTCATGGCCGTGCTTGGCATCTGGGGCGTGTTGTCGTACGTCCGTGGTGGGACGTTGAGCGGCAACATTGCTGGCACCTTTCTGATAGGTCAAGGACTTGTAGCGTTACAGGTATTGGCGGGTGCTGCCCTCTATATCGGCGGTCATCGGCCGGCGAATTCGATCCATATTTTGTACGGTGTCACCGCGATCCTGGTGTTGCCATTTGCCTGGAGTTATTTACGAGATCGTAACCAACGGCAGGCGCTGATGATTTACAGTCTTCTTGCCCTCTTTATCGTTGGTTTGGCCATCCGCGGAATGTCTACCGGCAACTGAGGTGTTTGTACATGCTGGCACGATGCCTGCGTTCTGAACATCGCGGACAATCGCGTCGTTATCCGACAACGCCAATTGGGCTAGGGTTCCACAGGGTACGAACACAATCTAGCCTCTTGGCTCTACCAGATTGCTACGGTTCCGCTGATTATTGACAGTCGTTCGGTCTGAGCGTACACTTTGCCCGTACAGTCGTAAACTTCGCCGGTATTCAGCGCGCGGTGTTTAGCCGTAGGCAATCAGGGTGAGAAGGGAGTCAACCATGGTCGCCGAACGGCAGGACTTGCACAATGACTACCAGCATGTCATCGATCACTCCTTGCAGCTGGTCTACAGCCATCAGCATCGGCTGACTTCGCAGCTGTACCCCGAAGCAATACAGCCTCTGACGCTCGATCAGCTTCGAAGCGGTCCACTTGGGCAGGACCTTTGGCGGCTCGGTCGACTGGCGCGCGGGCTGTCCAGAGAGTCGAAAGATAGCGTTCTGGAAGCCATCGAGTCGGTTCTACAGTTGCTGTTTTGGCCGGCTGCCGCCGACGATTACACGGTCCCTCGGTCTTTCTGGGATACCGATCTCGGACGCATGCTCGCCCTGGCAAAATATCGGGCGTTCGAGCCGGCCGAACTCGTCAGCATTGGCAACGCGGCGCAACAGCTTGGGGTTACTCGGCCGACCATTTACCGCTGGATGGATGACCGTACGCTCAACTACGTCCGCGATGACATGAGTGGACGCACGTTTGTCGTACGCCGCGACATCGATATGTTGAAGCAAGTCGCCGCCGAACTCGGTCGGGCGGCCAGCTAACTATTCAAACGACGCAGATCCAGGTTTACGATTGATCCAAAGGGCTGACGGCTTGGAGGTCTTGAAGGGCCACCACCTGTTGGCCCTTTATGTATATGCGAGGGAGGCGGCGCGATAGGCCGGTCACGACCTCATAATCGATCGTCCCCAATTGCCGGGCAATCGCGGCGACAGAGTTCGGATCACCAGGGACGTTCGATATCACATCGATAACGTCGCCCACATGGGGATGCGTGGCCTCCGGCAAGTTGATAACCGTCTGGTCCATGCAGATCCGCCCGCGGACCAGTGCCTCGACGCCATTGAGGGTCATGACCCCGCGGCTAGACAGACCTCTTCGGTAGCCGTCGGCATAGCCGATTGGGACCAAACCAATGATTTCCTCACGCTGGGCGACGTACGTGCGGCCGTAACTGACGCTCTCGCCTGGGGCGAGGGTCGTCACTCTGGCAAGCCGTGATCGCAGGCGCAGCGCTGGCGCCAGCCCTTCGGGCAAAACCATGTCCGGCGACGGCGAGAGCCCGTACAGCCCGATCCCGATCCGAACCATGTCGCGATCGAACGACCGCCAACGGAGCGTGGCGGCGCTGTTGCTGAGATGAACCACCCCGACGGAGAAGCCTCTTGTCTTCACGTCGCGGAGTGCCGCGTCAAAGCGCGTTGCTTGGTCATGGCAGAATCGGTCCGTCGCGCCATCGGCATCGGCGAAGTGGGAATACGTACCCACCACCTGCAACTTAGGGCAACTGGAGATGCGCTCGAAGATCGGGACAACCATCTCAGGCAATGCACCAAACCTGCGCATGCCCGTATCCATCTTGACCTGGACCCGCACAGGTTCACCCGGTGCATGATCACGGGCGGCTTTCGCGACCGCGCCAACGAAATCCGGATCGGAGATCGTCAGTGTGAGGCGGTGGGAAATCGCCACTGAAAGCTCCGATGGCTCGATCGGGCCAAGTACCAGAATCGGCGTCGAGATCTTTGCCTTGCGGAGCACCACGCCTTCGTCCACCGTGGCCACTGCGAGCTGCGTCGCGCCGCCTTCCACGGCTGCGTTTGACACCATCACCGCGCCGTGCCCGTAGCCATCCGCCTTGACCACAGCCATGACATCGGTACCCGGCGTGACCAGCCGCCGGAAGTACGCAATATTGGACGAGATTTGGTTGAGATCTACGATGATCCGTGACGGCCGCCCGGCCACCTGCCAGTGCAGAGCGTCTCGGTCCACCGCCGGGTCGATCGGCGTGGTCACGGTCAAGAAGCGCTTCCGTCGTTCTCGAGAATGGCGATCACTTTGACGATGTCGGCCCGGGAGACGAGGCCCACCAGACGATTGGAATCGTCGACAACTGGAACCGGATTGACGCCATACTGGTGCATCAACGTCGCGATCTCGCCGAGAGTTGCGCGGGAGCGAATGCTATACACCGGGTGGGACATCAATTCGCCCGCCGTCATCGCCAGCGCCCGGCGCACCTCTTCGTCGTAATCCCAACCGGCGTCGGTGGTGAATACGGCGTCCAACACTGATGTCATTTCGGGCGGCGTGAAGTCGGACTGGCGGGTGACAAGATCACTCTCGGTAATGATCCCCGCTATCACGCCATTATCCAGGACAACCAAACCAGGTACGCCAGCTTCGACCATCAGCCGCGCGACCTTTCCCACAGAATCACCCTTGGCGAGCGTTGGTACGCCTGTCTGCATCACGTCCGCGACAGTGGGCTCGCTCCGGACAGGCGTGCCGCTCGTGCCGGTGTTCTCATGATCGGCCATCAGGACTGAACCTTTCCGATGCGCTCGAGTTCGGCCAATTCGGCCGCAATCGCAAGCGGCAGATCGCTCGCCACCAGGCCAAGCACGCCGGTCCGCTCTTCGACGTTACGGGCAGCGGCGCAACCCACATAAATCGCCAGGGCGGCGGCATCCAGAGGCGCAAGCCCTTGCGCCAGGAACGCACCGATGGTTCCGGCCAGGACATCGCCCGAGCCTCCGGTGGCCAGAGACAGCGGAGCATCCGCCGCGATCACCGACTTAGCTCCGTCACTCGCCACCGTGTAGCCGTACTTGAGGACCACAGTCTGCCCCCATTCGGCCGCATAACTGCGGGCAAGGGACAACGGATCCTCGGTGATCTCGTCGGCGGCTTTTCCAGTCAATCGGGAAAACTCGCCGACATGCGGGGTCAGGACGCACTTGCCCTTAGGCAATCGGCTGGACCAATCGTCTTGCTTGGCAAGCCAGTTCAAACCGTCTGCGTCGATCACGATCGGTTTCTCGGAGGCCGCCAGAAGGCCGACGGAATGTTCGTTGGCCGACGCAGCTGCCACACTGCCGAATCCGATCAAGCTCATTGCGGACGGCGCGCCAAACAGGGCCGCCATCAGACCATCGCTCGATTCATCCTGGCCCAATCCCGGCCCAATAACGATGGCCGTTGCCTGTTCGAGTTTGGTCCCAATCTCTTCCGCCGCTCGGCGAGCACCGTGCGACGATTCCGTTTCCGCCAGAGGAATGAACGAGGCCTCGGGCACCGCCGTGGCGATGCTCCCCACCAGACCTCGTGGAACAGCAAGGCTGACGATGCCGGCCCCCGCGCGCTGGGCGGCCATCGCGGACAGCATCGGCGCCCCCAGGTAACCTGGTGCGCCTCCGACGATCACGACGCCCCCTACTCCCCACTTATGCGCGCCAAAATGCCGCCTGGGGACCAGCGTGCTCGCAAACTGCTCATCGACGATGATGTCCCCCCGCGCCGGCGTAGGCTGGACCCCGACTTGGTTATTCGCCACGATCTCGCTCCTCGAAAAGTTCGGAATGTTGATCAACTGAAGACCGCACCGGTTCGCCGCGGAGAGCAACGACGAATGCCATGGCATCGGTGCGGGAATGCGTCAATGAGATGTCAAAATGCGTCAGCCCAAGAAGCGCGGCTCGCTTCGCGGCATCCCCATGCAGCACCAGGATCGGTTTTCCACGTCGATTGGCGAGGACTTCCATCTCGCGCCAGGTCAGGCCGCGGATCCCCGTCCCCAGGGCCTTAGAGGTTGCCTCCTTGGCGGCGAATCTGGCCGCCAGTTCGGGTACTCGACCTTCGTAGCGCTCCCGCTCCCGGGGCGTGTAGATACGCCGCAAGAAACGGTCGCCGTGTTGATCGATCATTTTGGCGATCCGGTCAATCTCGATAACATCCACGCCAACCGTGATCGCACCTGAACGTTCGGGGTCAAAGGTTGGAGCATACCAACCGTCCTGACCGGCTTCCGAACTTAGTTCGCGCCCCTCGCTCCCGTCGGGACCACCCACAAACACCTCCTAAAACTAACTGGGATATGTCGTTTGTCGGCGAGGCGCCCCATCCTCCCACGCTACAACGGTTGGCTGCCAACTGCACGATATCGACCGACGAATCGCGCGTGCTCCTGGACGAATGTCCCCATGTCGATTGCCGCCCGGATGGTCTCCATCTCACGCGCCAAGAAGCGGAGGTTGTGCGTAGACGCCAGTCGCAACCCAAGGACTTCCTTTGCCTTGAAGAGATGATGGAGGTAAGCCGCCGTAAAGCGCGTGCAGGCATCGCAGTCGCACGTCACGTCGATGGGTTCGTGCCAATCCCGAAATTTTGCCCGGCGGATGTCGATCCGACCGAACGAGGTGAACATCGCACCGTTGCGCGCCAGCCGCGTTGGGAGGACGCAGTCGAACAGATCCACCCCACGAGACACGCACTCCCAGAGATCCTCTGGAGAACCGACTCCCATCAGGTAACGGGGCTTCCATGCCGGCAGGTGGGGAACACTGGCTTCGAGCATCGCCGCCATCACCGGCTTGGGCTCCCCGACGCTCAATCCGCCGATCGCGCATCCCGCGACGTCCGTTTCAGCGAGCATGCATGCACTCTCGCGGCGCAAATCGTCTTCCATCCCTCCCTGGCAGATGCCGAACAGGGAGGAGCCCCTACCGTCGCCATTGAGCTCCCGGTGCACCGCGATGCACCGGTCCAGCCAACGATGTGTCCGATCGGTCGACGCCTTTACGGCGTCTCGAGGAGCAGGCAATCCGACAAAGTGATCCAACGCCATCACAATGTCGGACCCGAATGCTAGCTGCAGAGCAATTGCGCGCTCAGGCGTCAGGAAATAGCGGTCGCCATCAATGTGAGATCTGAACGACACTCCACGCTCGGTGACCTTGGCTTGATGCGCCAGGCTAAACACCTGAAAGCCGCCGCTATCCGTTAAGATTGGCCCGGACCACCCCATGAATCGATGGAGGCCCCCGGCGCGCCGGAGCACCTCCGGACCGGGACGAAGCATCAGGTGATAGGTGTTTGCCAGAATGACCTCTGCTCCAGTAGACCGCACCTCGTCCGGCAACAGCGTTTTCACCGTCGCCTGAGTGCCCACCGGCATGAACGCCGGCGTCTGGACCACGCCGTGGGGAGTCATCAACTGCCCACGGCGAGCCCAGGTCCCGGAAGATACGTTCAGAACCTCAAAGGAAACCGCCGACCGTTCAACTGACTGCGTCACGTCCAACCGCTATGGCGTCCGGTGGCTGCTGTATCCTGCCGAGAGGCGCCGCTGGCGGGCCCGGGCTACCGCGTCCACTGCCTGATCCCCGCCGGGGGCAGCAGCGACCGTGGTTGAAACGGTTTTTGGTTTCGGGGTAGCCGTCGCCGCCGGGCGTGCGGGAGCGCTTGCGGGCAACGTGTCCTCTTCGGTAAAGAAGAGATCGGCCAGCGGGTCGGCCTTCGTCGCAACCTTCGGTGCCGGCGGTGCGGACGCGACCTTCGTCGCGGTGCTTGCGGCCTTGGAGGTTGATGATGCGGAAGCTGTCGTGCGGGAGGCGGCGGTCGTGGTCGTCGACTTAGGTGAGGTAGATGTCGAGGTGGTCGACTTCGCCGCGGTAGACTTTGCCGCTGTCTTCGAAGCCGTCGCGCCGGTTGCCTTGTTCAAGTCCTTCTGCACACTCTTGGTTACGCTGTTGACCTGATTGGCCATTCCCTTGAGGTCGTTGCCGATAGTACCCTTGGTATCAGTGACTTCCGCGATCGTCTTCTCGAACTCTCCGGAGAGCTCCGACGTCATGCGGCGAAAATCACGAACGGCCCGACCAGCCTGTCCAGCAACTTCTGGCAGCTTGCCGGGACCAAAGATGACAAGGGCGGCAACGAGGATGATCATCATCTCCCACGCGCCCATTCCAAATACGCTCATTGATGGCCTCGATGTCGTGGAGATACCCTGCGAATGATCAGTCGCATTCGCACCAGGTTGATTCGTCCGCAAAGTATAGCACCGGGTGAATCGCCCACCGCGGATGCGGAGGCGTCCATCCCCAATGGAAACGAGGACTCGTACCGGATGCGCATCATCGTCGGCCTTGGCAACCCCGGCCGGGAGTACGCCGGGACCCGCCACAATATCGGCTTCATGGTCGTGGATGAGATCGCGCGCAGACACGGCCCAGCTACCTGGAAGAAGCGCTTCCGGTCGGAAATCGGCGAGGTTTTCGTCGGCGGCCTGAAGATCGTTCTGGTCAAACCTCAGACATATATGAACCTGAGCGGCATGTCTGTTCGTGAGGCGATCAACTGGTACCACGTCGATCGGGATAAGGTGATCATCGTCATGGATGATCTGGACACGCCATTCGGCAACCTCCGTCTACGAGAGAAGGGGTCGGCCGGCGGTCATAACGGTCTTGCGTCTATCATCCAGCAACTCGGGTCGAACGAGATCCCGAGGCTAAAGATCGGTATCGACCGCGGCCCATCAACGGCGTCTGCCCACGTCCTCTCGCGCTTCACGCCGGACCAGGAACGCGAACTACCAGACCTGATCAAGCGTGCTGCGGATGCGCTGGAAATCTGGAGGTCAGACGGAATAGTGGCGGCGATGAACCAAGCCAACCGCAAATCGGCAGATGAAGTACCGGTGAAAATGGATCGGCCCGTATAATCCGTACTCGATCCACCGGCGTGCCGACGAACCACACGACTGGATTGAGATGGTCTCCCCCAAACCCTCCAGCCAGCCAAACGATATCAACCGCATCGCCGTCATCGGCGCCGGAACCATGGGCAGCGGGATCGCTCAGGTCGCCGTGGAAGCTGGATTTCCGGTAACGCTCGTCGATGTTACTGAAGACGCGGTCGCCCGCGGTGTTGAGACAATCGAGCGCCAGTGGGCGCGGTCGATCGAAAAAGGCCGGACGTCGGCCGAGGACATCGAGCGAGCCCGGGGGTTGCTTCGTTCACAGGCCACGATGTCGTCCGTCGGATCGAGCGATCTCATCATTGAAGCCGTCTTCGAGAACCTCGACGCAAAAATCGAGGTCTATCGCGCCGCGGCCGAACATCTTTCTCCAAGCACCATCGTGGCGAGCAATACCTCATCCATTTCGATCACGAGCCTTGCCGCGACCACCGGCATCGCGGACCGGTTCATCGGCATGCACTTCTTCAATCCAGTTCCGGTTATGAAGCTGATCGAGGTCATTAAGGGGGAACGGACGTCTGACGAAACCGTCACCGCGGTTGTCTCTCTTACCCGGGCCCTTGGCAAGATCCCGGTCGAGGTCAACGACTATCCCGGTTTCGTCTCGAATCGAGTCCTAATGCCGATGATCAACGAGGCCATCTGCTGCTTAGCCGAGGGTGTTGCCACGAAAGAAGCGATCGACGAGGTCATGCGCCTGGGAATGGCCCACCCGATGGGACCTCTTGCGCTAGCCGACCTGATCGGTCTCGACGTCTGCCTCAACATCCTCCAGATCCTGCAACGCGACCTCGGGGACCCCAAGTACCGCCCTGCGCCGTTGCTTCGCCGGCTGGTTGCCGCCGGAAAGCTCGGCCGAAAGACCGGCGAAGGCTTCTACTCTTACTCGGGAGACTGAGCGGACATGGACATTTCCTCCGACCCGGCCGCGCAAACACCGCCCCTCCCGGCACGACCGATCCGAATGTTGATCGCAAAGCCCGGCCTAGACGGGCATGACCGGGGTGCCCGCGTATTGGCCAGAGCCATGCGAGACGCTGGCTTCGAGGTGATCTATACAGGTCTCTTTCAGACGCCCGAAATGATCGCCGCCGCGGCCCAGCAGGAGGACGTCGACGTCATTGGCCTCAGCATCCTATCTGGGGCTCATATGGCGCTCTTCCCAAGAATCATGGCGGAGTTGAAAGCAAAGGGACTCGACGACGTACTGGTTATCGCCGGAGGGACCATCCCCGAGGAAGACATCGAGGAGATCTTAGCTCTCGGAATTGCCGAAGTGTTTGGCCCCGGAACGTCGCTGCGCACCATCTCCGAATTCATCCGTGCCAATGCCCCGGTGCGCCGGGACGACCTCTAACAGCCAATTGGGCCTGATCGACGATGCGCTCGCCGGCAATGCTCGCGCCCTGTCCAGGCTGCTCACCACCGTGGAAAACAGGGGCGAGACAGGCCGTGATGCGATCGATCGCCTCTATCCGCGCACCGGTCGTGCCCTCCGTCTCGGCATCACCGGACCTCCCGGCGCCGGCAAGAGCAGCCTGATCAGTCATCTGATCAGGGCGTTTCGGGAGCGAAAAGAACGAGTCGCCGTCGTCGCCGTCGACCCTTCAAGTCGTTCTAGCGGCGGCGCAACTCTTGGCGATCGAATCCGATTGCTGTCGCACTATGACGACCCAGGCGTGTTCGTGCGGAGCATGGCATCCCGCGGCCAACGCGGCGGCCTCTCGGCCGCAACTATTGACGTCGCGCACGTGTTTGATGCCGCCGGGTTCGAGACGATCCTCATCGAGACCCTTGGAGTAGGTCAGGACGACATCGACGTAACCAGGGTGGTCGACACGTCAATCATGGTCCAGGTTCCGGGGCTTGGCGATGCCGTCCAGACGCTCAAGGCTGGAATTATGGAGGTCGGAGACGTGATCGCCGTCAACAAGGCCGACCTTCCCGGGGCAAATGCCCTCGTGCGCGATCTGCGGGCAATGCTTACCCTCGTCCCGCTCCAGGGAGGCGACTGGCACCCCGAGGTCGTTCCGGTTTCCGCCGAAACAGGAAGTGGCATTCCCAAACTCATGGAGGCGATCGACAAGCGAACTGGGTACCTCGACCATGGTCTACGCCGCGAGGAGCACCGGCGAAACGTGGCCCGAGCGGAGATCGAGCTATTGGTCCGAGCAGATCTTGAGCGGCTACTCTCGTCCCACGGCCGCGACCAAGACACTCAGATCGTCGAAGACGTGGCAAATCGCCGGATGAGCGCAATCGCCGCAGCGAAGCACTTGCTGCGATAGCTGAACTTAGAGCGCCTATCAAGACCGTCGGGCGCCGCGCCGTTCGGCTCAGTCCCGGAGGGACTTCGTAGGTTGAGCGCCAGGTTTCAACCTGGCGTCCGCCGCTCTGGCGTCATGTCGTGCGTTGGCGATCCGGGCCGCTGCTGCTCCCGCGCCCACCCCATTGTCGATATTGACCACCACGAGACCAAGCGAGCACGATTGCAGCATAGCCAGCAACGCCGCCTCACCCCGGCCACCAAGCCCGTAGCCGACGGACGTCGGCAGCCCGATGACCGGAACATCAACCAGACCTGCCACCACTGATGGCAGCGCCCCGTCCATTCCCGCCGCCACGATGATCGCACCGGGACGCCTTGCCATCAGCGCTTCAAGGGGCCGGGCCAATCGATGGATCCCGGCCACACCGACATCGCGGACGTGAACAACCTCACAACCCATCTCGGCGGCAATAAGGCCCGCCTCTGCCGCAGCGCGAATATCCGAGGTTCCAGCGGTGATGACACCGATCACGCCGCCCGACGGTACCACCGCTGCGCGTTGATGCGATCGGTCGATCGCGATCACCGCCGATGCGTCCTCAGCAACGGCGCTGTCGAGTCCCTCACGTTCCCGCAAGATGTCCGGCACGCGCTCCAGCATCTCCGGCGTGCACCGGCTTGCGATTGCTCGTCCCCGAATACGGGCCAGTGTTGCCAGTCCGGTGACGACCTGATCGAGCGACTTCGTCTCCGCCAGCACGACCTCAGGGATCCCGGTCCGGCGTTCGCGATGTGCGTCGACACGAACGTCGGGGACTTGAGTAGAGCCCAGTTCCCCAGCAGGGCCCTGAGATCCGTTGAGTTCTTGCCTGAGCGCGTCGAACGGACGATTCGTTCCGGGATCCTGGCTCACTGCCCGCCGTCTCCTCGCACCAGATTCGAAGCTTCGATCAACGCCTGGTCGATCATCGATGCAACCCCGGAACCGCTTCCTGCAACATCCTTGAACACGAAATGGGCGAGAAACTCGACGTTGCCGGCCGGCCCCAGAAGCGGAGACGCGACCAGGCTTCGCAGACGAAGCCCATTCGCTTCAGCACGCTCCACCACGCCCTCGAGCACCCGGCGATGAATCACAGGGTCGCGAACGACGCCTCCTTTCCCCACGTCCTTCCGTCCCGCCTCGAATTGGGGCTTGATTAGGGGAACGCACATCCCTCCAGGATTCAGAATTCGGGCAACGGCTGGAAAGATCAATCCCAATGAGATGAACGAAACGTCAATAGTCACGATGCCAATTGGATCCGGCAGACCGTCAAGGCCCCGCGCGTTCGTCCGCTCCATCAGCACGACGCGCTCATCGTGGCGCAAACGTTCGTCGATCTGCCCATAACCGACGTCGACCGCATAGACCTTCGCAGCACCGTGTTGCAGGAGACAATCGGTAAATCCGCCCGTACTGGCCCCCAGGTCCGCGGCAATCTGACCCTCCACATCGATCCCAAATCCAGCGAGCGCATGATCGAGCTTTTCCCCGCCACGACTGACGAACCGTGGCTTCGCGGCGAGAGCGAGGTTGTCGGAATCGGCCACCTTTTGGCCGGCGCGGAGGTTTATGGTGTCGTTCACGAGGATGTCGCCGGCCATAATGAGTGCGCGTGCTCTGGATCGGGTTGGCGCCAATCCCCGGTCGACGAGCGCCTCGTCAAGGCGGGTTCGTGCCTCCCTGGCGGATCGTTGCACTAAGTGCTTCCTGTCCGCGCCAAGAAAGGCGCGGTCTGCGCGTGGCAGAGCGCAATCGCAAGCGCATCGGCGGCATCGTCCGGCTCCGGCACGGACGCCAGCCCGAGGACGATCCTCACCATCTCCTGCATCTGCGTCTTGCCAGCCTTGCCGTACCCCGCGACGGCGTGCTTGATCTCGGAAGGACTGTATTCGACCACCGGGACACCTGCCTTGGCGGCCGCAAGGAGCACTATTCCGCGGGCCTGGCCAACCGTGATCGCCGTGGTCACGTTTCTGGCAAAGAACAGTTGCTCGACGGCCAGCACATCGGGGGAATGCTCGTGCAGCAGGCCGGTGAGGTGATCGTACAACGTGCAGAGGCGGGTCGGCATGTCGCCGCCAGCCTCCGTCGTGAAGACCCCAAACGCAATCGCCCGAGGATCACCCGCCGCATCGTCGTCGATCACACCGTACCCCAGGCGGGCTGTGCCCGGGTCAATGCCTATGGTTTTCATGCGGTGGGACCCACTCGCTCTACGTTACCGCCGCCAGAACGTCATCAGTGATGTCGAGATTCGTGTACACGGTCTGGACGTCGTCGAGGTCTTCGAGCTTTTCAACGAGCCGGATGACCTTGACAGCGACGTCCGACTCAGGTGTGATCTGAGTCTTAGGCCGCATGGTCAATTCGGCGGACTCAACCGTGTAACCGCCATTGACCAACTCTTCCTGGACCCGATGCAGGTCCTGGGGCTGGGTATAGATCTCGATTCCGCCATCATCGACCGACACGTCATCGGCGCCGGCGTCGATCGCCACAAGGGCGAGCTCGTCGGGGTCGGACCCGTTGACGTCCAGAACGATCAGACCGACCTGGTCGAACATCCAGCTGACGCTGCCGTTTTCACCGAGTGATCCGCCACTGCGGGTCAGGGCAGCCCGGATCTCGCCAACGGTTCGGTTTCGATTGTCGGTCAAGGTCTGGATCATGAGGGCAGTTCCACCTGGTCCGTAGCCTTCGTACGACACCTCGTCGTAGCTATCTCCCGGTCCACTGCCGACCGCCCGCTCAATTGCACGGTCGATGTTGTCCTTTGGCATGTTTTCGCCGCGAGCTTTGTCGATCGCCAGGCGCAGGCGGGTGTTTGCATCCGGGTCGGGAAGCCCCGATCGCGCGGCAACGGTGATCTCACGCGCCAGCTTGGTGAAGAGCTGCCCGCGCTTGGCATCCGCGGCGCCCTTCTTCCGCTTGATCGTTGACCATTTTGAGTGTCCAGACATAGGAAGAACTCCCGCGTCGCGTGTTCAACAGCACATCCCATAGCAACACATCAGTTTACCACTGCGCCCAGTCACGTTTAATTGGTGCCAACACTTTGGCTCTGGAAAGATGTCAGGGACTTACACCAATCTTGAAACCTTCGCAAACCTGGGTTAGACTACCTGGGTCGAGCCGCACAGTAGTTCATCAGCAGGAGCAACATGGAAGGCTGCCGCCTCGGTCGGCTGTGGTCCGGCCCGTAGCCTAGCTGTCCCGTCCCCCCACTCTGTCTGGAGTGGGTTTTTCTGCGCCTCCGGTCTGTATACAGGTTGGCGTATTCAGTCCAGGTGAATTGTCGGTTCGCCGCGCATCGCTCCCACTCACCGCAGATTTCCCCGCGCTGCGCTCGCATTCGAGGTGGTGAAGCGTTCCCATGGTCACAAGCCTCATCAAGAAGGGTAAAGGCCAAGGCTTCCTGCTTTCCGAAGATGTTATGGCAGCGTTTCCGAACGCTGAAGAACACATCGAGTCTCTTGACGACTTCTACTCGACTCTCGTGGCTGAGGGCATCGAGGTCGTCGATCAGGTCCCCGCGATCCTCCCGTCCGAGATCGCTCCACCTCCTCCGTCCCGTCCACGCGAATCAACCATTGCCGAGCGCCAGGAAGCCGCCGAGGAGGCCATTGCGACCGTCGGCGTTGGCGATTCCGTGCGGCTGTATCTCCAGGAGATCGGCGACACCGACCTGCTCACGATGCAGGAAGAGGTCTGGCTGGCGAAGCGCATGGAGCGCGGAAAGCTTGCTGAAGCCCGCTTGACGCAAGACGGACTGAGCTTCGACGAGCAGGAATCCCTCCTCGCCGATAAACTCGACGGCGAGCGCGCCAGATCCCACCTCATTCAGGCCAATCTGCGGTTGGTCGTCTCGGTTGCCAAGAAGTACGTCGGCCGCGGTCTGTCGTTCCTGGACCTAATCCAGGAAGGCAACATCGGCTTGATGAAGGCGACCGATAAATTCGACTACATGCGTGGGTTCAAGTTCTCCACCTACGCGACCTGGTGGATCCGGCAGGCAATCACCCGGGCCATCTCCGACCAGAGCCGCACAATCCGGCTCCCGGTTCACGTCGGGGAAACGATCAACCGCGTCAAGAAGACCGGCCATCGCCTGCAGCAAATCCTCGAAAGAGAGCCCACCCAGGAAGAGATTGCCCGGGCCATGGACATCTCGGACGACAAGGTCCGTCAGGTCCTGGATGTCGCCCGCCACCCGGTCTCCCTCGAAGCACCGGTTGGCCAGGAGGGCGATGCCTTCCTCGGCGATTTCATCGAAGATCAGACCATGCCGGCGCCAATTGAGCTGGCTTCGCAGCACCTGCTCAAGCTCCAGATCGGGGACGCCCTCGACAAGCTCACCGAACGCGAGCGCAAGATCATCGTCCTCAGATTTGGACTGGAAGATGGCCGATTCCGCACCCTAGAGGAGGTGGGCCGCGAGTTCGGTATCACCCGGGAGCGCATCCGGCAGATCGAGGCAAAGGCACTGCGCAAGTTGCGGCACCCGAGCTATAGCCGCAAGCTTCGCGGATATCTCGACTAGGTTATGCCCATCGACAGTCAGTTGCCACTTGAGAGCCGCGCGGGAGAATTCTCCCGCGCGGCTCTCAGCGTTCTTGACGTGGAGACAGAAACATTGACGAGCTACCGACTGGACCTGGTCAGCGACGAGGAGAACTTGTCGACTGCTGCGATCCCACTCGAATGTGCTCCGTGGCAGGTCGAGTAGAACTCCGGAGACGTTGCGTCCCCGGCAAAGTAGATTCGGTACTCACCGGGTACACCAAGTTCCTTGCGCTGGAAAGCCAGGCCCGGTTTGGCGGCCCCATACGCTCCGAACATGTTCGGCCGAGTGTAGCCAGTGGCAGCCGCGATCCCATGTAATTCCAAACGTTGCCGACTCGGTCCAGGCCCCGCCCCAATTCGGTCACTTGCTTCAAGCAAAATCGTTTCAACCCCTCAGTTGCGAGCTGCATTGGCAGCCGCCAGCCCCGCAGCGAGGGCGGCAACCATAACCAGGTCGGTTGAAGCGAAGGACGTTATTGCTCCCCTGTGTTGACAACCTGAATCGGTACTCGGCCTCAGGACGAGTCCTCTCCTACCGGACGGCGGCGAGGATGAGCGCGACGTTATGTCCACCGAAGCCCAAGGAATTGGTGAGTGCGTACCGAATCGTCGCATTTCTGGCCGTGTTCGGAATGTAATCCAGGTCGCAATCGGGATCATGGTCCGTCTGGTTGATCGTCGGAGGAAGGATCCCTTCCCGAAGCGCTCGCACGCAGAAGACGGCCTCAAGTGATCCGGCTGCGCCGAGCAGATGCCCGGTCATCGACTTCGTTGAGCTGATCGCCACCTGAGCGGCGGCATCGCCGAAGGCGCCCTTGATTGCTGCGGTTTCCAGCTTTTCATTGAGTTGCGTGGAGGTCCCGTGGGCGTTGATGTAGCCGATCTGACCCGGCGACACCCCTGCATCGTCCATCGCCACCCGCATCGCCGCCAGAGCACCGCGACCTCCGGGTGCCGGCTGGACCATGTGGTGAGCATCGTCGGTGGATCCGTACCCGGCCACCTCGGCCAGCGCGGTCGCGCCGCGGCGCAGCGCATGATCCTCTGATTCGAGAATGAGAACCGCCGCACCTTCAGCCAGGACGAAGCCGTCTCGGCCCGCGTCGAACGGCCGGCTCGCGCCCTTGGGATCGTCGTTGCGCCGGGAGAGCGCCCCCATCGCGTTGAAGCCGGCCACTCCCAACCGGCTGATTGGTGCCTCGGTACCACCGGCAACGACTACGTCCGCCCGACCGTCTCGGATCATCGCCGCGCCCTCTCCGATCGCGTGGGCAGAGCTGGCGCATGCCGATACGGTCGCCATGTTCGGTCCGGTCGCTCCAAGGGCAATACTGACCGTCCCAGACGCCATATTGGCCAGCATCATCGGCACGAAGAAGGGATTGAGTCTTCGCGGTCCGGCCGTCAGAATCGTCTCGGAGCCTTGATCGATCGTCTCCATCCCGCCCATTGCGCTGCCAATAAGGACTCCAACGCGGTCGGCATTCGCGTCGTCGATGACGAGTCCCGACTGGGCCATCGCCTCCTTCGCGGCAACGACCGCGAACTGGCTGAACCGGTCGAGTCGGCGACTTTCCTTCTTGCCCAAATACTCGGCGGCGTCGAATCCCTTAACCTCACCGGCAAACGTCGTCTCGTAACCTTCGGCATCAAACCGGGTAATGGGGTCGATGCCGGAACATCCCGAAATCACGCTGGTCCAGGATTGGTCGGTGTCGAGGCCGACCGGGCAAATCGTTCCCAATCCTGTTACGACCACCCGTCTCCGGCTACTCATCTCCAACTCGCTTTCTCAGCTTGACAACAGGCTTCTCTTCAATCGGGATGATTTCCGCGACGATACCATGGTGACTTCGTCACGGCCCGCCCACGCCAACCGCCGACCTTGCAATGGGTCGTGGTTGTTGCTCATTGGGGTGCATGGTACGCTCGAAGGAGGCCAGCCCTGCGGTGTTCGTGATGTTCTTCGTGGTCTTGAACCAACATAAAAAGATCCGGGAGCTGCTCACCGGTCCATGTGGCCGGCGCTGCGGCGCCCACCTGCGAAAGCAGGTTCGAGGTCACTGAACACACGGCACAGGCGGGGTTGGCCACCATCCAACCGGGTCCCGCGCCGTTTCTCCCGTGCATCCGTAGTCTTCGCGACATCACACCGGGAGTCGAAGTGATCGCCATCGTCCACGGCCCTGATGGATTGCTGGTCCGC
Organism: uncultured Chloroflexia bacterium; assembly: GCA_963724285.1. Classification (GTDB taxonomy): domain Bacteria; phylum Chloroflexota; class Chloroflexia; order Thermomicrobiales; family UBA6265; genus CAVRUD01. The sequence goes on from CAVRUD010000029.1 coordinate 420,204, forward strand.
CAGTCCGTCGCGAAACTGATCCAGACACACGATCCGGACGGGATGGCGACGAACAGGATCGACGGCAAGGCAACGCCTCTCCCCCAGATCATCGCTCAGGTCGCCAGCGTCGGCTTCTTCGGAGCCGGACGGGTTGTGGTCGTGGATGATCTGCTTTTCCGGGCGACAAAGCCCGCGAAAGGCGGAGAAGACTCCGGCTCTGATGCAGGTGGCCTCGACCTTGGCCCACTTTTCGCGGCCGTCGAGCAGAACAACACGCTCATTCTGGTCGATCAGTCGCTGCATTCAGTCCCGGCGGCAGTTCGCAAAATGATGCCGACGGCTGTCGAAGTCGTCGCCGGTGAGCCCCCCCGCGGTCCCAACCTGCTGCGCTGGATGGCGGCCACGGCAAAGTCGGCCGGAGTCGGCCTCGACCAGAGGGCGGCCCAGCTGATCGCCTCCCGACTCTACCCCCAAACATGGCAGCAAAAGCCGAACAACCCTCGATACGATGTTCCGCCGGACCTCGACCGCCTTTCTCAAGAGATCGAGAAGCTGGCCGTCGCCGCCCTGCCGGGGTCGATCACCACCGAACACGTTGAACTTCTCGTGACAGCAGTTGCTGACGATCAGGTCTTCAAATTCACCGACGCGCTTGCGCGACGTCAGTCGAAGCCAGCAGTGACGGAGCTGGAAAAATTGCTCATGGCGGGTGAAGAGCCATACGCCATCGTCGCCCAGGCCATGCAGCATGCTGAGCTTGCGGTTGTTGCCGAACACATCGGTGCCGGCAAGGATCCGGTTGCCGTCGGCCGCGACTTGGGACTTTCAAATCCAGCGCGGATGTCGGGCATTGCGGCATCTCGACGGAGTTTGCCGCGCAACTCCGCCCGCGTCGACCTGGAACATGCCCTGGAGATCGATCGGCAGGTCAAGCGCGGCGGTCTCCGCCAGCCAGAAGACGCGCTGTACTCGCTGATCGCCACGCCGCGGCGCGTTGACTGACACGAGCCACACGCAAACAGAGGCGGCCACTTCTGGCCGCCCCGGCAATGCACCTTGATCGAACCGTCCCGATTAGGCCGAAGCGCCCAGCCGGTTGAACTTCGCCATCAGCCGCGACTTGCGCCGGGCGGCATTGTTCTTGTGAATCACACCTTTGCTCGCCACCCGATCCAGCATGCTGATCGCTGTCCCAACCGCCGTCTGAGCGGCGGCCTGGTCGCCACTGCGGATGGCCAACTCGGCCTTCTTCACGTACGTGCGGGCGGCGGACTTGAATGGGCGATTGCGGTCGTGGCGCCGTTGGGAAACACGGATCCGCTTCTCTGCCGATGCACTGTTAGCCAAAGTTCCTTACCCCTCGCTGACCATCATGGTTCTGCATCATACTTCGGACACGACAATTACTGCGGCGTCGCTCCGCGAACCCGCGAATGGTACCAGAGCCGCCCAATCGGCTCAACCTTGGTGACTCTTTGAATCCTCGCCAGGAAGCAATCCCGACGCAATCGCGGCCACGACCGGCGACTTCAACGCAGCGTTCAACTCAACGGCCAACTCCAGATGCTCCCGCGGCAGCGCCGGGGGCCGCGCCGTCGATGCTGCGCAACACCGTTATCGTTGGGGGAGCGTTCGTCGCCAGCCGCATTCTGGGGCTTGTCCGCGAGAACCTCATCGCCCGGGAGTTTGGCGCGGGCCCGACCCTAGACGCCTATGTCGCCGCATTTCGCATTCCCGACCTCCTCTTTCTCGTCATCATGGCCGGCTCGTTCGGAGCGGCATTCATCCCGATCTTTTCCGCGTACCTGACAAGAGGACGGGAGGATCTCGCCTGGCGACTTGCTTCGGCCGTGTTGACGATCTCCGCGGTCGTGACCACAGTCCTCGCCATCGTGACCTTTGCGATGGCGGATTTCCTCAGTCAACACCTGCTCATGCCCGGGGCGGCCACAGCGACTCAAGACCTGTGCGCCGACCTGATGCGGATCCTCGTGCTGTCTCCCATCCTGCTCGGCCTCGGGATTGCCGCTAAGGGCATCCTGGAGGCACAGGACTCATTCCTCCTGCCGTCGCTAGCGCCATTGGTCTACAACGTTGCCATCGTCTTCGCCGCCGCCTTTTTGACCGGCCGGTACGGGATCAAGGGACTCGCGTACGGCGTGGTCGCCGGCGCGCTGCTCCACTTCGCTGTCCAGGTTCCCGGCCTCGTGCGAAGCCACATGCACTTTGTGCCTACGATCTCCATGAATACACCGGGTCTTGCCCGAGTGGGGGGTCTGCTGCTGCCGCGCATGATCGGGCAGGCAGCATTTCAGATTAATTTCATCGTGGTGACGTTCTTCGCCACTCAAGAAGGAAGTGGCGTTATTTCTTCCTTCAACTTTGCCTGGCAACTCCTGATGCTTCCCCACGGTGTGGTTGCCTTGAGCATCTCGACCGTCGTTTTTCCCAGCTTGTCGCGCCTTTATGAGCAGGGCAACAGTTTCGAGTTCAAGCGGACATTCAGCCGCGCGCTCCGCCCGCTCATTTTCTTGAGCCTACCAGCGGCTATCATCCTGTTCACCTTTCGGACGTCGATCGTCCAAGTCCTGCTGGAGTACGGCGAGTTCGACGCCAACGATGTCCGCGTGACCGCCAACGCGCTGGCGTTCTTCGCTGTCGGCCTCCTGGCCTATGCCGTCGCCGAGGTCTTGACCCGAGTCTTCTACAGCATGAACGACACACGCACACCCGTTATTGCCGGCGTGTCGACCATTGCATTGAACATCGTTCTCTGCGGGTTGCTGGTCGGCCCATATGAGGCGGCTGGACTGTCACTGAGCCTAAGCCTGACAACCGCGATCGAAAGCGTGATCCTGCTAGTCGTCTTGCTCCATCGGCTCGGCGGGTTCGATCCTGGCTTCGGAGATTGGATCTTCCGGGCACTCTTGCCCGCCGCCGCGATGGGGCTGGTCTGCGCAATCCTGGCCGAACCCCTCGCCGATGTCACGGCTGGCAACACCGCTCCCGTGATTACCCAGCTCGCGATGTTTGCTCTTGCCATGGCCATGGCAGGTGGAACGTATCTCGGCGTCTGCCTCTTTACGAATCTTGAAGAATGCGTTGCCATGTTCGACCGAGGAATGAGAATCGTGACGGCGGTTTCATCCCGCCTGCTGCCGCAATTTCCACGTCGTTAGCGGCCACTCCGCTATACTCATCGCTGATCTTCACTGACCCGAAGCGCTTCAAACGAATGAGCCTGCCCACTCGATGACGAATCGCATCCCGAAGTCGCGGATCCGCAACTTCAGCATCATCGCCCACATCGATCATGGAAAATCTACGCTGGCCGACCGACTGCTTGAGCAAACCGGTACCGTCGAGAAGCGCGAGATGGTCTCGCAGCTCCTCGACTCGATGGATCTGGAGCGCGAAAAGGGCATCACGATCAAAGCCCGTGCCGTCCGGATGCAATACACCGCCGCCGACGGTCAAACCTACGAGCTCAACCTGATCGATACCCCTGGACACGTGGACTTTTCATACGAAGTCAGCCGCAGCCTCGCCGCCTGCGAAGGCGCCCTCCTGGTCGTGGACGCAGCCCAGGGCATCGAAGCCCAGACGATGGCAAACGTTTATCTAGCCCTCGAACATGAGCTGACGATCATTGCCGTCATCAACAAGATCGACCTCCCGAATGCGGATCCGGAGCGGGTTTCCGCCGAAGTCGGTAAGTTCATTGGATTGCTGGACGACGAGATCGTGTTCGCCTCCGCTAAAGAAGGCGTGGGCATCGTGGGCGTGCTCGAGTCGATCGTCAAACACGTTCCAGCGCCGACTGGTGACGATGCCGCTCCCGCTCGCGCCCTGATCTTTGACTCTCACTACGACCAGTACAAGGGTGTGATCGCCTACGTCAAAGTCGTCGACGGTAAGATCGGCTCCGGCGATAAGATCCGTCTGATGAACACCGGCAAAGAGGTCGACAACCTCGAAGTCGGATTCTTCTCTCCCGATCTCAACACCGTCGATTACCTGGGTACCGGCGAGGTTGGCTACATCGCGACGGGCCTCAAGGTCGTCAAGGACTGCCAGGTCGGCGATACGATCACCCTCGCTGAGAACCCGGCCAAGACCCCGCTTCCGGGGTATCGGCCCGCCAAGCCAATGGTCTTCGCCGGCCTATACCCAGTCGACGGCGAGTCATACCCGCTCCTCCGTGACGCGCTCGAACGCTTGCAACTCAACGACGCTTCACTGACCTACGTGCCAGAGTCGTCGCTGGCGCTCGGGTTCGGCTTCCGCTGTGGCTTCCTCGGCCTGCTCCACATGGAGATCATTCAGGAGCGGTTGGAGCGAGAGTACAACCTCGATCTGCTGGCCACGGCCCCGAGCGTCGAATATGAAGTTCTCATGCACGGGAACAAGACCCTCCTGGTCGACAATCCGGCGGACCTTCCGTCCCCCGGAGAGATCGAAGAGATTCGCGAGCCGTGGATGAAGATTACGATCATCGCCCCGTCTCGCTACATCGGTACGGTCATGGAGCTGGTCACCTCTCGCCGCGGTATCTACGAGGAGCTGTCGTACCTCGATGAGGACCGGGCGCAGCTCAAGTTCGATATGCCCCTTGGAGAACTGATCATCGACTTCTACGATCAGCTCAAGAGTCGCACCCAGGGGTACGCCTCCCTCGACTACGCCTTCGACGAGATGCGCCCGGCCGACTTGGTCAAGCTCGATGTCCTGGTGAACGGCGCCTCAGTCGACGCCTTGTCGCTGATCACCCACCGGGAGGAGGCGTATTACAAGGGACGCGAACTGGTGCAGACCCTACGTGGGCTGATCCCGCGGCAGATGTTCGACGTGCCGATTCAGGCATCGATCGGCAGCCGGATCATTGCCAGAGAAACCATCCGAGCGATGCGCAAGAACGTCCTGGCGAAATGCTACGGTGGCGACATCTCCCGCAAGCGCAAACTCCTCGAAAAGCAAAAGGAGGGGAAGGCGCGGATGAAGATCGTTGGCAACGTCGAGATTCCTCAGGAAGCATTCATGGCGGTCCTCAGCCTCGGTGGCGACAAGGCCGCCGTCGGCAAGAGCTGACGCTGAGATGCCCGGTACCATCACCGTCGTCGGTCTCGGCCCTGGCGATCCCGCTGCCCGCACTGTCGCGGCCCAGGCAGCACTCGACGCTGCCTCCCGGATAATCCTCCGCACCGCGATCCACCCTGGCCTTGCCGATCTCGTCGCTGACCCTCGCGTCACCTCCTGCGATGACTTCTACGACCGATTCGCGTCATTCGACGAGCTCTACCCCGCAATAGTCGACCACGTTCTCGCCGCGGCGGCCGAATCGGATGTCGTCTACGCCGTCCCCGGCCAGCCAGCCTTCGGCGAACGAACCGTACCGCTTCTTCGCTCACGAGCCTCCGACCACGGCCTGACCGTCCGCCTCACACCGGCGGTGAGCGCGTTGGACGAGATCGCGGCCCTACTCGGCTGCGACCCGCTCGCGGGCGAGTTGCAACTCATCGATGCGTCTCGCCTCCAGGATCTCATCGACGCGGAACCCTTCGCCGCCGGCAAACTGGGTATCGATCCCTACCGTCCCGTCCTCATTGGCCAGGTCTACAGTCGTGACCTCGCCGTCGCCGTCAAACTATCGCTGTCGCACGTCTACCCAGAAAGTCACCATGTCACTCTGGTCACGGCCGCCGGCGTCACGGGAGCAGAGCTGGAAACCACGGTCCCCATCCACGCGATCGACCGCGAACGAGTCGATCACCTCACCAGCGTCTGGGTTCCGCCGATGGCGCCGCTCCGTGCGTATCGCTCGGTTTCGACCCTTCTCCAGGTGGTGGCCCACCTTCGCGCCCCAGGCGGCTGCCCGTGGGACCGCGAACAGACGCACGCCAGCGTCAGAGACTCCCTCCTGGAGGAGGCGTATGAGGTGGCCGACGCGATCGACGGCGGCGACCTAGATAACCTCTTGGAAGAGCTCGGCGACCTGCTCTTCCATGTCGTCTTCCAAAGCCAGATCGCCAACGAGGCCGGTCACTTCACGATCGAGGACGTCTATGATGCGGTGAGCCGCAAGCTGATCCGTCGCCATCCGCATGTCTTTGGCGACGTAGACGCAAAGACCCCTGCCGACGTGATCAAGACCTGGAATCAGGTCAAGCGCGACGAACGCGGCGGCTCAGCCCCACCGTCACTCTTTTCCAAGCTCCCGAAGTCGATGCCCGCGTCGCTCCGAGCCGAAAAGCTTCTCCGGGACGCGCCACCCGATCGTATGGAACCACTCCCCGAAACGACGCCGGGCGAGCAGCTCTTGGCCACGATCTGGCACATGCTCGGCGCCGGCCTCGACCCTGAACTGGAATTGAGCCGTGCCCTCGCGGCCCGGTACGCCGACCCCGATGACGCCGAAGGAGAATCCCAGCCGTGACCGTCCGCTACGATGTCGCCCCGTCTGTCACCGGCAAGTTGACCTGCGGCTCGCTCAGGGCCGACCACGTTGGTGAGCAAGTCGTCCTCGACGGATGGGTCAACCGGCGGCGCGACCTCGGTGGACTCATCTTCATCGACCTGCGCGACCGGTATGGCCTGACCCAGGTGACGTTCAATCCGCAGGTCGTGGAGAGTGCCCACGAAATCGCCAGCACGGTCCGCAATGAATTTGTGCTGCGCGTCCGCGGAATCGTCCGGCACCGGCCGGAGGGCACCGAGAATCCCCGCCTCCCAACCGGCGAAATCGAAATCGAGGCCCAGTCCGTCGAGATCCTGAACGAATCCAAGACTCCCCCCTTCTACATCAATGAAGAGGTGGACGTCGATGAGGGCCTTCGTCTCCAGTACCGCTACCTTGATCTGCGCCGTCCGAAGATGCAAAGCAACATCATTCTGCGCCACCGGCTCGTGAAGTACATGCGCGACTTTCTCGACGAGCGAGGCTTCGTCGAGGTCGAAACGCCCTGCTTGATCAAGAGCACGCCCGAGGGCGCCCGCGACTTCCTCGTGCCGAGCAGCGGCTTCCCTGGCTCCTTTTACGCGCTCCCTCAGTCGCCCCAGCAGATGAAACAGCTCCTCATGGTCGCCGGCCTAGACCGTTACTTTCAGGTCGCCCGCTGTTTCCGCGACGAAGCCCAGCGGGCCGATCGCCAACCTGAGTTCACCCAGCTCGACATCGAGATGTCGTTCGTCGAGCAGGAAGACGTCATGAGCCTCATCGAGATGCTTTACGTCGAGCTGACGCAGCGATTCTCCGAAAAGCGCATTTGCGAGACACCTTTCCCTCGAATCTCCTATGCCGACGCAATGGCCCGCTACGGCAACGACCGTCCCGATCTGCGTTTCGGCATGGAACTGCAGGACGTCACTGACGCTCTACGGGAAACGGGGTTTCAGGCGTTCGCCGGCGTGCTTCAAGCCGGCGGGCAGGTCAAGGCGATCGTCGTGCCCGAATGCGCCACCTACACTCGCAAGCAGATCGACGAAACCACCGAACTCGCCAAACGAGCCGGGGCAAAGGGCTTGGGAACGATTGCCCTGACGACCGACGGTGTGCGCTCGCCAATTGCCAAGTTCCTCTCGGAGAGCGAGCTTGCCGCCGTCACGGCCGGCCTCGGGGCGACCACTGGCGATCTGGTCCTTCTGGTTGCCGACCAGCCGAATGTGGTGGCAAAGACGCTCTCTGCGTTGCGCGACGAGTTCGGGCAACGGCTCGGGCTGGCGGACCCGAACGAACTTGCCTACTGCTGGGTGTATGAGTTCCCGTTGCTCGAGTGGAAGGAAGAGGAGAATCGGTGGGACGCGACCCACAATCCGTTCTCCGGCTACTACGAGGCCGACGAGCACCTGCTGCACAGTGACCCTGGCGCAGTCCGAGCAAAGCAATACGATCTGGTCGGCAACGGCAATGAGCTGGGTGGTGGCAGCGTCCGCCTGCATCGACGCGATAAGCAAGAGCAGGTCTTCGGGATGATGGGCTACTCCCAGGATGACCTTCAGGAGCGCTTCGGCGCGCTCCTTGACGGACTGGAGCATGGCGCCCCGCCCCATGGCGGGATCGCAATGGGCGTCGACCGCTTTGCAATGATCCTTGCGGACGAGAACAACATCCGCGAGGTCATCGCGTTCCCCAAGAATCAGCGTGGGGTCGACGTGATGTTCAGCGCGCCATCCGCCGTGGACACCCAGCAGCTTGACGACCTGGGACTGCAACTCAAGCCGGTCAAGTCAGAGGCCGCGGCGGCGACCTAACCTTCGGCGTACGACCAGCTCAAGCCGCTGGTCGCGTCGATGCCTTCCCATTCGCCGAGACTGATCGGCGGGCCCGACGCGGCGCCGTCATTCATCGGAATGGCCCACAGCCCAAACCCGTCGCCGCTCGGTCGCAGGTAGGCGAGCCACTCGCCATCTGGCGACCACGCGGCCGCGACGGCCTGTTCGCCAAACGTGATCTGTGTCGCCGTCGAATCGGCCCTTCCCACCACCCAGATATCGCTGACGCCCTCGGGCGATCGAATCGTGACAGCGATCAATTGCTCGTCGGGAGAGATACTCGGATCGTAGACGCCTCCAGCCTCATCGACTATTGGGTACTCTGCACCATCACTCAGGTCACGTAGCACGACGGTCGTGTAATAGTTCACCCCATCGAACGACTTGACGCAGTAGGCGGCAAGGGCTCCGCTTGCGGAGAGGGACACGCCTTCGATATCTACACCGGTCGGTGCCAATTCTGGAGCGAGGACGGCACCGGCCCCAGGCGACTCCATCAGCCAGAGCGCCATCCGGCCAGACTCCTCGTAATCGGCGATGAATGCGATACGTCCCGATTCGGACCAGGAGGGATCGAGGGCCCATGAGCTCCGGTTGACGTAGAGCTGGCTGCCCGGCTCGAGATCGAATGGAGGCGCGTTATTCGTCAACTGCTCCGTCGCGCCGGTGTCGATGTCGAACAGGACCAAATCGGAGTACGTATCCTGAGTTGCTACGTACAAGATTTGCTCACCATCGGGCGACCAGCGCGGGTCACTCAAGTTGCCGTCGCCGTACAACTCGTGCAGGTCGCCGCCTTGCCACATCCAGGCCGCGCCGTCTCGCACCATGAGAATCTTTCCAGGAATTTGTCCATCCTGAGCACCGGCGGTTGTGCCGGCCACGCCAACGGCACTGGCGATCACGATGAGCGCGATGAACGCATACAGCTTGGTACTGGCGAAACCGACTCCCGTCATGTGGACCTCTGAGCGTTGAAGCCGAGGGCGATAAGCTCTTGCTGGGCGACCGTCTTCTCGTCCCACCAGCGCTTCTCGCCGCTCCAGATAATGCTGCCTTCGTGCCCCTTCCCAGCTAGGAGTACGCAGTCTCCCGATTGCGCCAGCGTCAACGCCAGATGAATGGCCTCCCGACGATCGGTGACGCAATAGCATGTGGAGCCGCCGACGGCTCCGGCTGAGATAGCCCCCTCCGCGATATCAGCGATGATGGCTTCCGGGTCCTCGTTTCGCGGATCTTCGCTGGTGAAGACGCTGATGTCGGCCAGTCTGGCTGAGACCGCTCCCTGCATCGGCCGTTTGGTCGCGTCACGCTCACCCGCGCTGCCGGACACGCAAATCAGCCGTCCTTCTGGGTGGAGCGAACGAAGCAATGTGAGCTGGCTTTCGAGCGCCGCTGGTGTATGAGCATAGTCTACGATGACGGAAAATGGCTGTCCCTCGTCGACTCGGGTCATTCGACCCGGTATCTCGGGCGCGTTCCGGAGCCCGTCGGCAACCGAGTCCAGCCCCACTCCGGAAGCAAGTGCAACCCCGGCTGCGCAAAGGGCATTCTCGACGTTGAACCCTCCGATCAGCGGAAGCTCGACATCGACATCGGCTCCTTGCCAGTTCAGCCTGAACGACGTGCCATTGGCCCTGACCTCGACGTGAGATGCCGCAAGTCGAGCGTCGAGGTTACCCGACATGGTGTAGCCAACCATGTCGATTGACGGCGAGAACCGTCGCATCTCGCGGGCACCCTCATCGTCGAGATTGATGACACAGGTTCCGCCGATCTCCTGAACTCGTTCAAAAAGTCGCCCTTTGGCCCGGCGGTAAGCGTCGATTGTCTTGTGGTATTCCAGGTGCTCATGCGTCACGTTGGTGACCGCGGCGATCACGAACCTGGTGTGGTCCAGCCTGAAGAGATCCAGGCCGTGCGATGTCGCCTCGAGCACGGCCCAGTCAATGTCTGCCTCCACCATCCGGCGCAAGAGTTGCTGGATCTCTGATGACTCCGGCGTCGTTTGGCGCGTCGAGTGCTGGTCGATTTCCTCGCCGATCCGAACCTGGACGGTCCCGATCATCCCTGTTCTGCGTCCCGCTTGGCGGAAGATGCCGTCGATCAAGTACGACGTGGTCGTCTTGCCGTCTGTGCCGGTCACACCAACCACATTCAGCTCGTGTGAAGGGTTGCGATAGAACGCGGCGGCTATCGTCGCGAGCTCCTTGCGGCTGTTTCCCACGACGACCTGGGGCACGTCGAGAGCACATTCTTCCTCGACCAGCACCGCGGCAGCCCCGTTTGCGACCGCATTCGCGATAAAGGTATGGCCGTCGAAGTCCGACCCACGGAGCGCAGCGAAGAGTTCACCGGAACGCACAAGGCGTGAGTCGTACTCTATCCCGGACACCTCGCGGCCGGAGTCGCCGACAATACGAGCGCTGGGAATGCCCGCGACAAGATCAACAAGCCGCACCACGGTCAAGACTGTCCGAAGGCGTAACGACCGGCAAGCCAGGACAGGATGGGAACGTACCTCCGCTCCATCATCGGCGGATAGTCGACGATTTCCCCGCCAAAGCGCGTCTTGAAGGTGAGCAGACCGCGCATGTCTTCGCCCACACTGGCAGTTGCGCCGGTGGCGCCCACTTCCTTTGGTGCTAACTGCGAAGGCTTCGGGATGCCCCACAGATCATACGAGCGGCTGCCGGCATCTCTGGCCCACCGCATCGCTTCGTACTGCAGCGCGAACGAGGCGCCGTCAGCCCGGTGGGCGGTCGAGGATGCGCCATACATGTACGCAGCTTCTTTCCCGAACCGCGCCGAGATCAATCCCGCGGCGATATCCCCGTCGACCTTGGCAAACAGCATCAAGGCCTTGTCGCTGAAAATGCGCATGAAATCGGCGTAGTAGGACCGGTCGTGAACCCCGAACTGGTTGCGGGTGGCTGTCTCTTTCAGCAGGGCGTAAAACCAATCGATTGCCTCGTCAGTCGCCGCTGCGCGCTCAATCGTCACGCCACGCTTGGCGGCGAGGCGGACACTGTAGCGATTCTTCTGGTGCATCTGCGCCAGCAAAGCCTCATCATCAAGGTCGATCGGTACCTTCACCGTTCGGGCAGGCTGCAGATGCTCTGGGCCGCGCACGAACCCGAAATCCCGGAAGGTGCCGTTCAGCGGCAGCGGATCGTCTTGCTCCACGATCAGGGAAACGGACCGGTGACGCCGGCATGAGGCATCGATCTGGCGGCGAAGCTCGAGAAACTGAGACGCTGGATCCTTTGACGTCGCCAAGACCGGACCTCGAGGGACATAGGCCAGGGACACCGGTCCGCGCTTTTTGAGAAGAATCTGTGCAGCAGCAAACTCGCATGGGCCGTTCACGGCAACGCGATCGACGTCCCATCCATGGAGCGACTTGAACGCGCCCCACTCCCACGACTGAAGCAAGTGGCCACCAGCGGCTTCAACCGCGGCGTTCCATGTCGGCTTGGAGGATGTGATGAGGTCGCTCACGCCAACATCGCGTCGTCGTCCGTCTGGTTTAAGGCCGCCGCGGCAGCATCGCGATCGGCGTATTCCTCGTCATTGGCGGCAGTCTCGAGCACACGAACTGCCGCCTTGCCGCCGATAGCGGCCAACGAATTCAAGGCTGCTACCCGAACATCGTGCTCCGGGTCGAGCGCCGCTGTCGCCAGATCGGCGATCGCGGCTGCATCGCCGATCTGCCCGCATGCCAACGCCGCAGTCTGCCTGAGTTCGATGTCTTCGTCGTCCAGGACAGCCACGACCGAATCGAGCCAGGCGCCACTGCGCGACCGGCCCATCGCCGACACGGCCGCCGTCATGAGAGACGGCTCGTCCGACGTGTACGCTTCCTGGATCAGGGCCGCCACATCGGCGCCGGCGAAGACCCCAAGTGCTTCGATTGCCTGGCATCGCACCAATTCGTGCTGGGTTTCGTCGCCCGCAATCCGCAAGAGCGTCGTGCGCAGGTCGCTGGCATCGCCCGGAGCGGCGTCCTGTTCGACGGCCAACTCGGCGAACCTCCCCAGTGCACGCGCTGCCTCCGCGCGGACATCGGTGGACGGGTCGAACTGGACGAGGTTCAGCAGTCTTTCCTTGAGGTCGGACGACACGTCCTCCCAGAGGCCCGCAATGGCGCGCTGACGCACGATCGCGTCGTTGTCGTCGAGCGCGACCCGGAAGGCACGTCCAAACAGGAGATCGACGTTTGCTCTCTGTAGGGTGTCCATCGCCCGTGTAATCTCGCGGCGGACATCAGTTGCCAGTCTGGGCCAGGCCCGGACCAGACGGCGCCGGTGGTCTCGGCTTAGATCGGACAGCGCCCGCACGTCCTCCGGCCGGGTGGAACCGACCGTGAACGCGTCGAGCGCTGCCGAAAACGCAATCTCAGGATCAGGCTGTTGTAACGGGAACGTAGGTGTAGACATCGTCTCGTTCTGGATCTCGGGCAAATGCACCGGTCTCGTCTTCCTCGAGGATCGCACGCAGGACCGGCTCGGAGAACGGTCGCTCGATGTTCACAGCCGCCAACAGGTCACTGAAGGTGGCCGAGAAGCCGGGTACATCCGACTGATCGCCAATCCGCTCGAACGTGGCCGCAACCACGGATTCGGGCCGGCGCCGGGTGCGGTCGTCGAGCGGCTTTTCCGAACCAAGTCGCGGGAAGCGATCCTCGGTCAACAGCAACGCCTCGTCGACTTCGCAATTGTAGGTCGTCGGTCGGAAGACATAGCGGACCGCGCGGCGCTCGTCGAGTTCGAGCAAGCGGGCGCTCTGGGCTGCCGTCGGGAGGTACTCGACCAGATAGTGGCCATCGTTCTCGGTGCGCTGGATCGAGAGCATGGCACCGGGGACCAGGTTCTCGGTATAGAAGTCATCCAGGCCCAGGATGAACCCGCCACGATTGGGAGTCGGGTAGCGCAGCTCGACGAGGTACGTCGTATAGGACTGCGGTGTTTCGAATGTCAACACCGCCGACCGTTGGTCGGGCTGCAACGGCGCCGGCAGGAGCTTCTGCATCTCGGCGTCATACGGTAGAAGCCCGTGGTAGTACTCGTAGAAGGTCACGATGTGATCGACCGACTGCGCCGACCGGTAATCAGCGGCGCCAGAGGTCTCCTCGACCAGGTACCGGTAGTCGGTCCCAATCTCGTTCGGTTTGCGCCGGGTCGTTCCGATCTGGGGAAGGCTGCTCGTGCTCCAAAATCGCTGGTTGTTGGTGCCAACGAAGTCGAAATCGCGATGCTCACGGGAAAGGCGGAAATTGACCGCGAACCGCATGAGTTCGAAGTCCGCCGAGTTTGGCCGCACCATGAGGACATCCTGCACCAGGACATCATCGGTGAGCGGCTGTTCCTGTTCCTGGATGTAATCCTTGATCCGCCGAAGATCGCCTCGGCTGAACCGGGGCACCTGCTCCTCGGCCATCCATTGATCGCCAAAATTCGCCACTCGAATGTCGGCACGCAGCCGCTCTCGGATGGCCTCGGCCAATTCGAAATCATCGACGGCAGAGACATCCATCGCTGGGATGACTGGAACGGTGATCGTCCGGGCAGCGGGGGAATCGGCCCCGGCTTCCTCGGGCTCGATGACAGCAACCGGGCTTTCGGTCTCGACGACGTCCGCAGGCGTTTCATGCGAAAAGATCTGCACCTGAGGAGTGCTGGCGATCAATTCATCGTCGAAGCCGATTTCCAGATCGTCAAACCGCTCGCCCAAGGCAGCCAGCGTTTCGGGCGCCGTCCAGGATGGATCGATGCGCACCCGTGCTCGGACCGGGACGGCGGGCGCTTCTGGCTTCGGCTTCGGCGTCAGGAACCGCTTGTCGAAACTGTGCGAGAACTCGATGACCGTAGGAACCGGCGGATGGCCCAACCGGGAGGTGAGCACGGTGACACTCTCGCCGTCTTGCTCGACTGCGAACACTTGGGGGTTTGCGGCAATCGCCGAGTCGATCTTCTTCTCGTCGGCCGGGGTTCCCGACTGGCCGACATATTCCCGGATTACCTCGATCGGCAGCCGGATCGCAGCGTCGACCGACATGAACCGGCCCTGAAACTCGAAGGCGCGAAAAATGGCCTGCGCGAGCCGTTTCTCGGCCGCGCTGCCCTGAAATTCAATCGTTGTCGCCTGTACCGGTGTCACCATGTGTTTGAGATCCCTTCGTGGCAGCCAGGAACGCGGTGATGGCACCGCGGGCAGATGTGACGTAGTGGGAAACTAGCTGCCGCGGCCTGACTGTTTCCGGAGGGCGTCGATCAGCTGCTGGGTGGTGAGGGGCTGGCTGGTATTTCGCAACAGCGTCATCAAGTAGGCAATGTCTTCATCTCGAAGTTGAATCTGGGCGCTCATCGACTCTCCGCGAATTAAGGCACACACGCGCCTCGGGGGGTTCCGCAACCGAGGAAGTCTACTCGGGTTGGCGCTGTTCATGCCAGATTGTGCGCGCAGGGACTGGCTATCCGACGGTTTCGGAAACTTCGTCCAGGATTCCCTTCAGAACTGAGTCGGTCAAGACACCACCCGCCTCAGCCTCGAAGTTGAGGATGATCCGGTGCCGCAGCGCGGGAAGCGCTACCGTCCGAACGTCCTCGAAGGCGACGTTCAATCTTCCTTCGATCAACGCCCGGATCTTTGCCGCCAGAACAATCGCCTGGGCGCCTCGGGGGCTGGCGCCGTACCGGACATAGCGCTTCACAATCGGCACGGCCTGCTCGTTCTCAGGATGGGTCGCGAGCACCATCCTCACGACGTAGTCACTCACGTGAGACGCGATCGGGACCTGCCTGGCCAGCTTCCCCATCGCCTCGATCGTCGGACCGTCGGCGGTCTTACCCGCGTGAAACGATCCATCGGACGTTGTCCGGCGCAAGATCTCGGTCATCTCGCTCGCGGACGGGTATAGAACAAGCAGCTTAAAAAGAATCGGTCCAGTTGGGCTTCTGGAAGCGGATACGTTCCTTCCATCTCGAGCGGGTTCTGCGTCGCCAGCACGAAGAATGGTTCAGAAAGAGGATGCATGACGCTCGCAACCGTCACGGTCTTCTCTTGCATCGCCTCCAGAAGCGCCGACTGGGTCTTCGGGGTCGCCCGGTTGATCTCGTCCGCCAGGATCATGTTGGCGAAGATCGGACCCTGCTGGTAGGCAAATCGCCGCCTACCGTCCTGGTCTTCCACCAGGATGTTGGTCCCGGTAATATCGGCGGGCATCAGGTCGGGCGTGAACTGGATTCGGCTGAATTCCAGGTCTAGGGCTTCGCTCAGGGTCTTGACCAGCATCGTCTTGCCCAGCCCGGGCACGCCTTCGAGTAACACGTGGCCGCCGGCAATAAGCGCAATCAGGACATCGCGCAAGATAGCTTCTTGCCCGACGATAACCTTGCCGATCTCGTCTTCGATCCGGCTAGCATGGGCGCGAAAATCGGCGACGGTCATACCTTCTGCTGGAGCGGGATGCTCCTGCGGCTGAATGGGCTCCGCGGCGACCATCTCCACTCCTCTCCTCTACGAACTTCCGTGGTGTCTAGGGCAATGGTAATCGGCAATCCGCCTGACAGGGGAAACGCTGACACAGGAAAAGAAGTTTCCTTAGGAGCTCATGCACTCCGGAGCGCTGCCAGAAGCGCAACAACCAAGCACATCAGGACAATGAGGCCCAGGGCAGCGCCTCCGATGAGGAGGTAGCTCAATCGCGGGGAAATCGCAGGGCGACCGGTGCGGTCTTCACCGGAACGGTCGTCGCTCGCATCAGTGCGTTCAGGTTCGCCAACTCGATCCATACGACCGTCCATCATGTACCACCGTCGGCGAGCTCGCGCAGGGTTTGCGCGAGAACCCGGCCACTGTCTTCCCACCGGAAAGTTCGCGCCCGGGCGATCCTCGCTTGGCGGGACGATTCGGATTGTGCTTCAGCTCCAAGCGCCCGTTCAATCGATTCCGATAGAGCATTTGGGGATGATGCAGGAGCAGTCAAAATCGTATCACCACCGACTTCGACCATAGCGGGAGCCGTGCTGGAGACGACCGGGACTCCAGCAGCCATTGCCTCCAGCACCGGTAGGCCAAACCCCTCATACCATGCAGGGTATATCACGGCAGCCGCACCAGCGTAGAGGGCCGGCAGATCGTCTTCAGGCACGTAGTCCAGCCGGATGACTTTGCCGGCCGTTTCCAGACGGTTGGATGCCGCGAGAATCCCCTCGTACGCCCATCCCTTGCGGCCAGCGACAACCAACGGCAGATCGATCTTCCCAGCGAGTTGCTCAATTGCATGGAAAAGGTTGAGGTGATTCTTGCGCGGTTCGAGCGTTCCAACCGTGAGCAAGTATGCCGTCGGCAGGTTCAATGCACGACGACGCTCCTCGGATAACGGGGCTGGTTGAAAGAATCGATCCTCGACTCCATTTCGAATGACCACAATTCGTTCTGGCGCGACGCCGAGTCGCTCGACGACGTCCGACTTGGTCGTTTCCGAAACGACGGCCACCTTCGATGCGCTTCCAACCTGGCGGGGCACGACTCTGCCCAGAAAACTCCGTAGTCCGGGCGGCGCAAAGTCTGGCGCCACCAGAAAGGCGAGGTCATGCACAGTGACCAGCCGAGGTTGCCTGCCAATCGTCGGTGGGGCGGTGAAATCGGGAGAGTACATCAGGTCGGAACGCCCCGCGAAGATCTCTGCCGGTACCGGGAGTCTTGCCCGGAACCAGATTTGATCAACCCTGCGACGCGGAATCGGAATGCGGCGAACCCGAACTGAGGCTTTTGCAGACATCATTGCTAGTGACTGCTGCTGGAACGGCTCAGGTGATCGACCTGCCGATGCATAGAGGAGAGTCGTCGACCAGTCAGGAAGGTTTGCGAGGGCAGCGGGAAGGATGTTCCGAGCGTAGCGGCCAATGCCCGCCGCCTGGCTGAATCCGGCGCTGTCGTCGACGAGCAATCGCACCATGGGCTGGATCTTCTATGCCTGGTCGTCGGGGGAGACAAGTTCCCGCCGCATCCGTAGAAGGTAGAGCACCAACCCGACGGCGATCACGCTCCAGTACCCGATGAGGCGATCCATCACCGCGATCGAACCGGCCATCGCGGTGCTCACGCCAACGAGATCGAGCACCTTGATGGTCGCCACTTCAACCACGCCTAGCCCTGCCGGAGTGATCGGGAGGGTGGTCAGCAAGGAGCCCATTAGGGCAACGAAGAGCGCAGTCGCAGGGCTCAGGTCGGCGCCAAGTGCCTTGGCTACGAGCCAAAGGCGCACGCCTTCCGCGGCCCAGATCATCAGTCCGATTCCAATGAAGACCCACGGCTGCCTTAGGCACGCGAAGACACCGTCGTGCAGGCGGCCATACTGCTCATTCACTCCCTTAGGCAGGCGGCGTTGGATCAAGTCGCGTGCCAGCCACATCCCGAGCAGGCCCACCGCACCTAGGACAAGGAGTCCGGAGCCGATATAGACCGTCTGGCTTGCCTGGCCCGGCAATTGCCCGCCGAAGACGACCAGCGCAGATACGGCCATGAGAACGAACAGCACCGTCAAATCGAGCAATCGCTCTGCGAGCAAGGTACCTAACGACAGGCTGAACGACGCATTAGCCTCCCGTTTGAGGAGGTAGCAGCGGTAGAAATCGCCCAGCTTCGCGGGCAGAATACAGTTGGCGAACCATGACAGCAGGAAGATCTCTACGAGGCCCCAGGTCCCAGGAACGGGGTAGCCGTTCTGCGGCGAAATGCCGACACGACCGAGCATGAGGCGCCAGCGATGCGCCCTTAGGAAGAACGAACCGTAAAACGGGACAAACGCCAGAGCGTACACCGCGAGATTCGCTTCGCTGATGATGCTCCAGATCTCACTGTATTTGAGGTTCAGCCGCTGGAAGAAGAAAAGGACAATGAATCCGGCAATGACGAACGAGATCAGCGTCTGTGGGCGAAAGAACCTCCGCCCCAGGGGCCCAGGACTCTCCGGTTCCACGCCTTGCTGCGCTTCGAACTCCTCGGCGTCCTGAAGGAGTCCGTCAGGTCGAAATCCGTTATGCGGTGCGTCCGCCGGGGAAATGCCGTGACTGCGCGCGATCTCGAGCTCTTCTAGGCGATTCGCCATCAATTGCTACCTGCCATCTAGGACCATATGTCCGGGCCGATGCAATGTGGAGCGGGCAGTTGATGGCGAAGTTGTCATCCGGTCAGAGTCTCCGTTGGAGCGCCTGAGCGCAAGTTGTGCGAGTGCCCAGACGAGACTCAGTTGCAACGGCAAACTGAGAACGTGAAGGTAGTCGAACACGTTGTGAACGGCAAACGCGACCGTTACGCCAATCGCCCCAATGACGAAGGGGCGTTCGATCCTTCCCCGAGAGGCCCGTAAGGCGCGCGCGAGTTGCGTCGCCGCCACGCCAAGGAAGATCACGTAGCTCGCGAGCCCCAGGAATCCACTCTGCGCAGCCACGTGAATATAGGCATTGTGTGCATGGCCCCTGGAGATGCGGAAACGCCAAACTTCGGCGAACTCGCGGTATCTATTCGAAAAGTTCCCGGCGCCAATCCCAAGAACCGGGTATTTCTCGGCCATTGCAATTCCGGCACGCCAGTGAGCCAGGCGCTCCTGCACTGCAAAGTTTTCCGGTGTGACGAGGACGGTTTCGCTTTTCAGGCTGAATGAATTGGCCAGCCGTCCCCCAAGCTGCTGACCCGGTGGAGTCATGATGACGACCGCCAAAATCGCCACGCTCATTCCGATAACACTCCAACGGACCACATTACCAAGCATCCAGGCAACGCAGAGGAGTCCGGCAGTGATTCCCAACCAGCCGCCCCGTGACTGGGTCAGCACCATCGAAACCATTCCGCACCCCGCCGCGAGCGTCACAAACCACGTCAGCAGTGAACCAAGCGGCAGCGGCGGAATACCCAATTTCGACGGCAAGATCGATCCCGCCGTGACGGCGATCAACAACGGAACGCTGACGTCCAGGTAGCCAGCGAACGGGTTCGGCTGGCCGAAGGTTGCGAATGCCCTGGTGAAGCCGTTGACGTCGAAGGATTCCGGTCCATACCCGCCAATGACCTGGACGAATCCGACCACCGACGTGCCGATCGTGCCGACAGCAGTTCCCCAGATGATGGGTTTGGCCTCCGCAATCGAGGTAATCGAATTGATTGCGATCACGTAGACCACCAGTGGGGTCCACCAGCGATAGAGTTCCGCGCCCCATGAACCACGGTCCGACGTATTGACAATCGATAGTGCCAGAATCGCAACGTAGGCGACGTGGAATATGGCGACCCGATCGATCCTGATGGGCCGCCGCTCTACCAGCGTCCTGCCAATCCAGGCAGCGAGCGTTGCCAACAGGATGACCTTTGTCACGGTCATGTGAATAGGTCCCAGTTGCTCTTCGCCAACTGCCTGCAGTGGAATACTGGCAACGAGTACACCGAGGCCCGCCGGCGGATTCAGCGCGGCGATGACGAACGCGGTGCCGGACGCTACTAGAAAGAGGTTCTGGGGCCAGGGGATGCCAACGAGCACGCCTGCGGCCAACAGCGCAATGAACGCCGGAACGAGCGTTGCCCAGTCGATGCGGGGAGTTGCAATCGCCAGCCTATGCACAGGCCGGTACCACCCGCCGCGACACCGCGTCGGGCGTCAAGAGGCAGTCCGGGAAGGTCCGGACGAGGAGCAATCCTGACCCTCGATCAATGCGATCGCAAACCATGTCAGGACCGCAAGATCGGGAAGGAAGAAGCCGTTGTCGACCATGCCATGCACGAATCCAGTCACGAGGGCAGCCAGCGCGCCTAACGCAAGGGCGTCGGCGGATCTCCGAGCGTGCAGAATGCGGATTCCTTGCCTTCCGACAATAGCACCGATCCATACGGCCGCGACGATGCCAAGTATACCGAGGCTCAACCAGACATCGAGAAAAAGATTATGTGGATGCGACGTATATCGCTCCGGCCACCCGGCAGCTTCGACATACCGCGGCCAATACTGGGTTAAAACTGGTCAAGCCCGACGCCCCAAACCGGATGATCCAGCGCCATCTGAATGGACGACTTCCAAATCAACGAGCGCGTCGAGCTGGCGCCCGTCGACCCCGTATCGAGCACCCTATCTCCGACGGTCACGAGCAGGAATGCCAGGGCAACGACCGCCGCCGCACCTACCAACCATATTCCTCGAACTTTTCTCTGTGAATAGAGCACGAGGAGTAGTCCGACGAGAACCGCGAGCGCGGCCCCGCGAGAAAAGGTCGCGCCGACCCCGATGAGTGCGAGTGCCGCGGCTCCACCAACCCAGCGATCGAACGCCGGCCGAGCTATGGCGTAGCCGGCGCCAAGCAGCCCTGCCCGCTCCAGGAACAGCGCCAGGTTATTGGGATGGGGATATGGGCCCGTAGCCCGCAGGACGCCATCTGCCACAACTCCGTCGGAGCCGAACACGACCTGGCCGACCGCAAAGGCGCCAACCGCCGCTCCCACCCCTACTAAGACAAACGATGCGAATCGGCGCGCCCGGGTATCCACCAGAACCCATCGGCAGGCCGCGAAGAATAGCAGCGGCTCGACGATGATCAAGCGGAACGCGCGCAGGCTTTCGGGACGGTACCGCACGTCGGCAAGCGTTATCAGAGAGACACCGGCGGCCAGCATCATTGCCGCGATGCCTATCGTCATTGGCCAAGGAAGCACCAACTTCGAAAGATCCCTGACGGACCTGTTCGAGATCATGCTCCACAGGGCGTTGAAAGCAATTCCTACACCGCCGACGAGAATCGCCAGCTCGAGCAAGCTAAACTCACGTCCGGAGAGATCGATAGGATCGAAGATGAATGGTGTCGCCGCGAGCGCCGCCCCGATGGCAGCGACTGGCGAGATTGCCGCGATGCCGAACGCGACCAATAACCCGAAGGCCTTGATCGAAAGCGGAGCCTCGGCCCAGAGAATCAGTCCCACGACGCCGTACCCGGCGATCCCGAGAATGGGCAGGACATCGGCCCGCTCTCGAAGTCCGTGGAAGACGGTGACGCGAGTGGTCGAACTGAGGGTCACTGGCATGCGACCTTACCGCGGCGTCCACGGCGACAGGCGCTGTGGAATGGGACGATCGAACCACGGGTCGGCACTGCGCGTGCGGCGAAGATGGCCAGTCTTTCTGGCCACGACGTAAACAACGTCTCTGATAGCAATGAACAGGATCGCAACGGCCGCGAGCGTAATCAATGCCACGGGCCACAACGACGGATGATCCCGATCCACCACCGCCCCGCCGATGGTGAGTTCACCTTCACTGGCAAGCGTCAAGGTAAGTTCGTGAAGTTCGTAATCGAGTCCCGACACGAGTTCCAGTGGCGCATTGAACGCCTGAAGGGTCTGCAACGACGTCGCTGGAATCTCGCTGATCTCCTCTCCGTCAAGCGTCAGGGCAATCGTTCCGGCTTCGGAGCTCTGGCGCAGAAAGGCGGTCAGCGTCGATCCTTTGAACTGGATCGTCACGGAATCGTTCGTCGCGGCGGTGGTTCGGTAGACCTGTGGCGGTAGCTCCTGGGCAGTCCACCTGCCCTGGTACTGCAACGAACGAGCATCAACTGGCACGAATCCCGTCGGCGCCGCCTCCGCTCCAGGCGTTCGTGAGAACTCACTGATCGCCCCGAAAAGTTCTGTCGACTTGCCATCGGTGGTCAACAGCGCGTACGAGGTATCTGGGTCTCCCTGCAACGGCAGGAATTCCCACATGAACATTGGCCCCATCCATGGCCACTCTTCGCGAGCCCGCTCTATGCCGTCAATCACGAACTCGGCCTGCTGGCGCTCGGTGACCTGATGCGGACCGGAGCCGGCGCTCCACCCGTATCGCCCAGCCCAGACCGGCTTCTCGCCATCCCCCGCGTCCTCCATAGCTTCCCGGAAGAGGACCACCCGGGAGAGATTGACGCGGTTATTCCGGATCTCGCGATCGTACGGAGAGCGCCCTCCACCGTCGACCGTAGCTGTTACGATGTCGAAGAATTCGGACGAGCCGGCCTGATAGACGTCGTTCAGAGACTCCAAATCGGACTTCCCCTGTGCGGGGAATGGCTCGAACTCCGCGAGGACGATCTGAACCGAGGGCTGGACGCTCTTGATGGCGTTCGATGCCGCAGTCAGCAGGGCCGGATAGGTCGTCGCCTGATCCGTGTTTCCGCCCCAATGTTCCGGCAAGTTTGGCCGATCCCAGATCTGGACAAATGGAATCGCGTCGGCCTGATAGTGGGTCACCAGCGCTTGAGCAAAGGCAGCAAAGGTCGCCGCGTCCGCCGGTGGGGCGTCCACCGCGTCTCGGGCACTATCGGCCCGGGCCCACTCTGGTGTGCCCTTGAGCAGAGCGATGACGGTAATGCCACGATTTGTCAGTGATTGGATGATTGGATCGTACCGGCTCCAATCGAACGTCCCTTGCTGCTGCTCGATAGCGGACCACTCGATCGGCTGGCGGACGTAGCGGAATCCGGCAATCTGAAGTTGTTCTGCAACGCCATCGAGTTGAGTTGGCTGGATGATCGTCAGATCGGCATTTGTAGCCAGCTCTCGACCGGTTGGATGGAGGACGAGCTCGCCCCCTGTTCCCGTCGAGATCCCACGATGGAAGTACACATCGGCAAGTCCTGCGCTGGTGATCAAGAACATGGCAAGCACGGCGAGTGCGCCCGCCCCAATGAGCCGTGTTCGGTCAAGATCACTTCGCAGAAACGTCGAAACCGAGCGAACGAGGAGCGCCAATCTATGGATCGGGCCGCTGCGTGAGCGACCGGAACGATGAGTTGGTGGCGGAGAAGGCGTATGCGGTTCCCGGTAATCGTCGTCGCGATACGACTTCCCCGTCCGATCGGTGTCGCGGCTTGTATCACCGAGTATGGAGCTGTCGAGCATTCCCCGGAGCGAGGGTCGCCGCGGCTGCTGAGCCGGTGGTTGAGCCGGACCGCGTCGTTCTCGTCCTGGTCTGTTCCGCCGCTCGCTCACACCCCGACCGTAAGCACGTCAAGCACTTCTGCGGCGACCTCATACCGACCAAACGACGGCATGATGTAGACGCCCTGAACGTGCGGCCTCGCCACCTGGAGAAGTTCTTGGGCCATCTTGACCCCTTCTCGCCGCCCCTCTGCCCCAGCCTTGCGCATACGCTCCCGCGCCTCGTCCGTGAGGGAGATACCGGGAACCTCGTTGTGGAGGAACTCGGCGTGCTTCCAACTCTGAAGCGGCAGGATACCAAGCAACACCGGTACGACAATTTCGTCGTCGTAGATTTCAAGGAATCGCTGCCAGACGGCAATGTCATAGACGGGCTGGGTCATGACAAGGTTCGCACCAGCAGCGAGCTTGCTCCTCAGCCTCCGGGCTTCTTCATGCAGGTCCGCCCGGGTTGGATCGATGGCGCATGCGACGGTAAAGCTTGCTTGCCGGCCGATCGACGCGCCCGCCGAATCCGTGCCGTCGTTCAACTTGCCGAGAACCCGGATCAATCCGATCGAATCAATGTCGTACACCGCCGAAGACTCTGGATAGTCGCCCAAACTTGGCGGATCACCGGTCAGCGCCAGAATGTTGCGCACTCCCGCCGCGTGCGCCCCAAGCAGGTCCGACTGTAGCCCCATCAGTGAGCGGTCGCGCGTCGTGAAGTGCAGGATCGTTTCGATCCCGACTTCATGCTGAATCAGGTAGCAGAGGGTCAAAGCGCTCATCCGCACCCGGGCCATCGGCGAGTCCGCCACATTGATAGCGTCGACACCGGCTGCCTTCAGCAGCTTGGCTCCTTCGATCGCCTTCGCCGGATTCAAGCCCTTCGGCGGGTCAATCTCGACGCTAACAATGAACTTGTTGCCAAGCTTCCGCGCTAATTCGGTCGGTCCTTCGGAGGCAGCGACCACAGGTGCGGACTCGACACCAGAGCGAGTCGACGCAGGCTTCGGGCCGGGTATCGTGACGGTTGTGACCGCCGGCTCTTCCGTCCCCGCCCAGGAATCGAGCGCGGCGCGCATTGCCACGATGTGGTCGGGGGTCGTACCGCAGCACCCGCCTATGATTCGGGCTCCGGCATTGGCCGCCTCGGTCGCGAACGACGCAAAGTAATCGGGAGAACTCGGATAGATCACCCTGCCGCCGACATGCGACGGCCAACCTGCGTTTGGCATGCAAGCCAACACGGGTGGGGAATCACGGCGGCTAGCCTCAAGACGACGGCGCATCGACCGGACCACGGGCAGGATACGCTGCGGACCGACAGAGCAGTTTGCACCGACTGCCGTGACACCAAGTTCGGTGAGGGTATCGACGACCTCAGTTGGGCTGTGCCCGGCCATCGTCCGGGCATCCTCTGCAAAGGTCATCATCGCCACGATCGGCAGGTCACAGGCAGCCTTGGCGGCTTCAATCGCCGCGACCATCTCATCCAGGCTGCCGATAGTCTCGAAGACCAGAAGGTCAACTCCACCTTCCAGAAGGGCCTCGATCTGCTCCGAGTAGATCGAGCGCACTTCCGCGGCCGGTGTCGTCCCGAGCGGCGCGATCGTCCGCATCGTCGGCCCAAGCGAACCGGCGATCAGGACCTGCTTGCCACTAATTTCCCGCTCTTCTCGGGCCAGTTTCACCCCCCGCTTGTTGATCACCGTCACCTTGTCGGCAAGGTGATACTGCTCCAGGCGGGCACGGTTGGCGCCGAACGTATTCGTTTCTATCAGGTCTGATCCGGCGGCGATGTACGCGCGATACACGTTGCTGACCAATTCAGGCCGGACAAGGTTGAGTTCGTCGAAACAGGTTTCTAGCGGTTCACCCGCCGCATAAAGCATCGTTCCGAACGCGCCGTCGGCGAGAACGATGCCTTGCTCCAATCTGGACTTGAGCGGGTTGACCATGGTGCGTTCGCCCCTGCGTTGCGGGTAGAGATACGGCGGAATGTACGGCGGTATAGCCGGTCGGCGTCGCGTGCGTTCGTTGACAAGCCACCTTCAGCGCGTAGGATACGCCGGAACGCTGCGTATCGTCAGTGCAGGCCTGCGCCATACCCCGCGCTTCCTAACGGTCCGAGTCCCTTTGGAAAATAGCCTTCGGAGACAGCCTGCCCAATGCAAACAGAAATCCTATTCGGCACCTCGTTCGCGCTGGCGCGCCTCACCCTGGCTCCCGGCGAGCAAGTACGGGCCGAGGCGGGTGCCCTGGTGAGCATGGACGCGTCGATGAAGGTCGAAACCGGGACGACCGGCGGCCTGTTCAAGTCGCTCAAGCGATCGGTGATGGGCGGCGAGTCGTTGTTCATGAACACGTTTACCGCCGACCAGGACGGCTCCGAGTTGACCCTGGCGCCCGCGCTCCCCGGTTCCATCGAGGTCTTGCACCTGCAAGGGACGGACATGATGGTCCAGTCCGGCAGCTACCTGGCCAGTGAGATCGGAATCGACATCGATACCAAATGGGGCGGTGCCCGGTCATTTTTCGGCGGTGAGGGCCTCTTCTTGCTGAAGTGCACTGGCCAGGGAACTTTGGTGATCTCCAGCTATGGCGCGATCTATAAGGTTTCGCTCCAACAGGGCCGCATCTATACCGTGGACACCGGTCACATCGTCGCCTTCGATAGCACCCTGACCTACAACATCCGCAAGGTCGGCTCATGGAAGTCGACGATCTTCGGTGGCGAAGGATTGGTGGTCGACTTTTCCGGAACCGGTGATGTCTATGTGCAAACCCGCAGCCAACAGGCGTTCCTGGGATGGCTCATACCAAACCTGCCCAGCCAACGAAACTAGTGCATCGGTATCCCGCGGCTGACATCATGCTGAATTGACGGGCGTCGTTCGTGCGCGATAATGTCGCAAACATAATAAAGTTTGCGGATCCCCCTGCCGCGACAACGCAGCGGGGAGACCGTATCAAAAGCCGGCAAATGAGTGTCCCGGACGCCGGTTTCCCGGAGAGGTTAGGTCACCCGGACGTATGAGTCAGCAAACCTCAATCGAAACGCAGGATCCGTCCATTGCGGCAACCGAAGTGGATCGTGGTCCGATAATGGCGATTGGCGGCGCCGAAGACAAGCTGGACGACAAGATCATCCTCTCCACGTTCGTTCAACTGGCGGGCGGTCGAGACGCCAACATCGTGATCGTTCCGACCGCATCATCGATCGAGACCGCCGGCGAGCGATACAAGGCCATCTTCCTTGGCCTCGGTGCCCAATCGGCCGAGGTGGTCTACATTGGCGACCGTCAGGATGCCAACGGCGACGCCCCGCTCGAACTCTTGCAAGAAGCTTCCGGAGTCTTTCTGACCGGCGGCAACCAGATGCGCCTCAGTACCATCCTGGGCGGGACGCGAGCGGCGGAACTAATCCGGCGCCGGAATGCCGAAGGTGCGATCGTTGCTGGAACCAGCGCTGGCGCGTCGATCTTGTCGTCGTACATGGTGGCGTTCGGCGCCAGTGGCGAAACCCCCAAGCAACGGATGGCCCAGATCGTAGCGGGGTTCAGTCTCGCTCCGGACCTGATCCTCGATCAACACTTCCGCCAGCGCGACCGGATCGGCCGGCTGCTGTCCCTGGTTGCCGCCAACCCCGGCCTGCTCGGGGTCGGGATCGACGAAGACACCGCGGTTCTCATCAGCAACCAGGTGCTGGAAGTCCTCGGTCGCCAGAGCGTGACGCTCGTCGATGGATCTGACATCTTCTCGGACATCCATCAAGTCAAGGGATACGGAGGCGTCACCATCAGCGGCGCCAAACTCCACATCCTGACCGCCGGGCGGCGGTTCGACCTCGCCGAGCGGCGCTTGCTAGATCGCTAGTTGGCACTAGAATCCCCATCAATCAACCCGGATAGGCGCGCGTTGCGTTGGCAACGCGCGCATGCGTTCTTTGCTGGCCCGATCGCCGGACGGCTCACGGTCCGCGACTCGTAGGCGCCGTTCACCCTGGGATAGGGAGCACCTGTAAGGGAGCCTGCCGTGCTGACGATCCGCCAGACGTCCGTTTACCGAGGACCGAACCTGTGGGCGAGGCTCCCGGTCATCCATCTGGTCGTCGATATCGGCGAGCTGGAAGACCGGCCGTCGAACAAGATTCCGGGCTTCTATGAGCACCTGACCGAGCTGCTACCCTCCCTCTACGACCACACCTGCTCCGTAGGCAAACCGGGAGGCTTCCTCCAGCGTCTGCGCGAAGGCACATGGATGGGCCACGTCCTCGAACACGTTGCCCTGGAGCTGCAAAATCTCGCTGGCGCGGAGGTGGTACGAGGCAAGACCCGCGGAACCGGCGAGCGGGGCGTCTACAACGTTGTCTACCAGTTCCAGCAGGAGGACGTAGGCCGGGCGGCGGGCGATGTTGCCCTCAGGCTCCTTAATCACCTGATCTATGACAGCGAACCCGATTTTGACTTCGTCCACGAGCTCGAAGAAAAGGTCATCAGAGTCGCCGAACGGCTGCAATACGGCCCGTCGACCGGCGCGATCGTCTCCGAGGCGGAACGCCGGGGCATCCCCGTGCTCCGCCTCGATCCGCGCCGGTCACTCGTCCAGCTTGGCCATGGTCGCTACCAGAAGCGGATCTGGGCCACGGTGACCTCCGCGACCGGGAATATCTCCGTCGAAGTGGCCAGCAACAAAGAGCTGACGAATCGCCTCTTGCACGAGGTCGGCATTCCGGTGCCGCGAAGTGTGGTTGTGAGCAACGCCGACGACGCAGTTGCCGCCGCCCGGCGAATCGGTTTCCCGGTGGTCCTCAAGCCGCTCGATGGCAACCATGGCCGCGGGGTTTGCATCAACCTCGCCGACGAAGCCGAGGTTCGCGAGTTCTTTCCGGAAGCCTACGCCGAGACGCGTTCCGGATCGGTCGTTGTCGAAACGTTCTTGGTTGGCAAGGACTACCGCATTCTCGTGGTCAACAGCCAGGTCGTGGCCGTGGCCGAGCGGGTTCCGGCCCACGTCATCGGCGACGGTAAACACAGCATCCGCGAATTGATCGACATCACCAACGCCGACCCTCGCCGTGGTGTTGGACATGAGAAGATCCTGACCCGGATCACCGCAGACGGCCAAACCATCGAGGTGCTCGAGCGCGCAGGCATGACGCTGGACGACATCCCCGAGGCCGACCAGTTCGTGCAGCTCAAGCTGACCGGCAACATGAGCACCGGCGGAACCTCCATCGACCGCACCGACGACATCCACCCGGACAACATCGAAATTGCCCGTCAAGCGGCCATGGTGGTCGGTTTGGATATCGCGGGCATCGACTTCATCACGCCGGATATCTCCCAGTCGGTCCGCCAGGTCAAAGGCGGCATCGTTGAAGTCAACGCCGGTCCCGGTTTCCGGATGCACACCCACCCGACCCAGGGGCACCCACGGCACGTTGGCCGTGCTGTCATCGACATGCTCTTCCCGCCGTCCACCCCAAGCCGGATTCCGATCGTCGCCGTGACAGGCACGAACGGCAAGACGACGACCGCCCGCATGATTGCCCATATTATGAAAACCGCCGGGCATCGGGTCGGACTAACGACGACAGACGGAATCTACATCGACGGCACGCAGATTATGTCTGGTGACACCAGCGGCCCCACCAGCGCCCAGATGGTTCTGAAGAACCCGTCGATCGATTACGCCGTGCTGGAGACTGCCCGGGGCGGCATCCTCCGCTCTGGTCTCGGCTTCGACCGATGCAACATCGCCGTGGTCACGAATGTCACGAGCGACCACCTGGGGCTGCGAGGCATCAACACCCTGTCCGACCTCGCAAAGGTAAAGGCGGTCGTCCCGAGCTCCGTGCTGCGCGACGGCGCCAGCGTCCTGAATGCCGACAACCAGTGGACGGTCGACATGACCCGAACCGCGCGGGGCGAGATCATTTTCTTCACCATGGAGGAAGACAACGTCGTCGTGCGGGCGCACCTGCGCGAGCGCGGTCGCGCCGTCGTCCTCCGCCAGACTGCCGGCGGCGAAATGATCACGATCATCGAGCACAGGCGGGAAACCAGCCTCCTCCTTGCCAGTCAGATCCCGGCCACCTTCGACGGCCGCCTGCGGGTAAACATCGCCAATGCGATGGCTGCCGCCGCCGCGGCACTTGCACAGGACGTCCAGCTCGAATACATCCGCCTTGCGCTGCGAACCTTTACCAGCACGTTCTTTCAGACGCCCGGGCGCTTTAATATGCTCGAAGTCCAGGGTCGCAGGGTGGTGCTCGACTACTGCCACAACGTGGCCGGCATGGAGTCCATGGCCGATTTCGTCCGCCGCCTGGCGCCAGAGCGAACGCTGGCCATGATCGCCATGCCGGGCGACCGTTCCAACGAAGATATCGATGCCTTTGGCAAGCTTGCGGGACAGACGTTCGCCGAGCTCGTCATCCGTGAAGATGTGCATACCAGGGGCCGGGAGCGCGGTGAAGTCGCTGGCTTGTTAAAGTCCGCCGCCGTTTCAGGCGGGCTCGATCCCGATAGCGTCACCATCGTCACCGACGAGATCCAAGCCGCCCACACCGCCATCGAACGGGCAGGAAAAAACGACCTCGTTGTGCTGCTGGTTGATCGGCCCGCCGCCGTCTGGGCGGAGCTTACCGGGGGGGACCAGTCCGCACCGGCGGCCTACTGAACCTAAGAGACGAGCGTACCGATTGATTCGAGCATCGCCCGGACGTCGTCGGGCTGCTCAATGCACATCACGACCACGGTGTCTCCCGGCCGTCGGCCCTCCAGGGCCAGTTCGACACCGCTCAGTTCGGTCGGCGCCCGTCCCCACGGGACGCCGGGCACGCGGCCAACGCCTTCGGCCATCAATGCCGTCATGCCAGCGGCATTCTCGCGACCGCGCAGATACTTGATGGTCTCTTTGATCACGACGTAGTCGCTGGATTCCGCGGCAATCTCGCCGATCGAACGCAGCGCCTCGTCCGACCGGTCGCCGGCGGTCCCGATGACACTGACCAACTTCCCGCCTTTCCTCACGAATGACCGCCCGAACGTCAGGAGGTGCTTCAGGCCCGCTTCGTTATGAGCATAGTCGAGCACGACGGTGGTTCCGTTTGTCTCGTAGATGTGCAGGCGGCCCGGATTCAATGCTGGAGTGTTGCGAAACGACGCCATTCCCGCTGCAATCTCGGGTATTGTCAGCCCGAGAGCGATAGCGGCTCCCGCCGCGCAAAGCGCGTTCTCCACCATGTGCGCTGCGCGGCCACCGTAGGACATCGGGATATTGGCAACGTTCGTGATTGCCACTGCGGCTTGGCCATGGATCAGGGTCATCACGCCGTCGCGAACGACGATTGCCTTCCCTCCTGCGGCGACATGATTGACGACGGTCGGATTGCTCGGATCCCGTGAAACGAACATCGGCGTCGCATGAATTTCGGGCGCCAAGGACCTGACCAAGGGATCGTCCGCGTTGAGAACTGCCACTCCACCGCGTCGAGTCGCCCGGACGACGGTCGCCTTGACCGCCAGTAGGCCCTCGATCGATCGCACCCCTAACATGTCGAGATGATCGGCGCTCACATTCGTGAACACGCTGACGTCGTTGCTCTCGTATGCGAGACCCCGCAACAAGATGCCTCCGCGGGCAGTTTCGAGCACGGCGACATCGAGTCCAGGTTCCTTCAGGACGCGGCGTGCACCGCTGGGACCGGTGTAGTCCCCTTCGAGGACAAGCTCACCATTGATGTAGACACCCGACGTTGACGACCACCCGACCGACCTGCCGGCCTCGCGCAGCACATGCGCTAAGAGGCGCGTTGTGGTTGTCTTGCCGTTCGTACCGGTGATGCCCACGACCGGAATGGTGCGGTCCTCATCTCGGACCCATCCCGGGACATCGTCCTCCAGAGGTGGATCAGTAAGCAGTCGAGTTAGGTCGCCGTTTGCCTGATCAGTATCGGTTGGCGGTCCGGCCACCGCGGCCACGATCCGCTCTGCTACCGCCAGGGCAAATGCACGACGGCGCCACTCGAAGGCCAGGACCCAATGCCCGGGCGTTTCAAGTTTGCGCCAGGCCGTCTCGGGAGCACGAAATCCGGACCGCTGGTAAATGATCTCGACAGCCTCGATCAGGGCATCACCGAGGCTGGCGTCATCGGTCGACTCGTCGTCGCTGAAAACCCCGATGCCGCGCAGCCGGGCTTCGATCTCACCGGTCAGTCGCGGTGAGGCCGAGGAGTCGCCCTCGAACTCGATCTTGATCGCCGGGACAGGGAGAAAGAGGTTGGGTCCATCGAGGTCACGGATCTCGACGAGTTTCATCCCTGCACCTGCCGTCTTCATCCGGATGCGGACGACCGGGCTCAGAACACCGTTCCGAGCGATTGGCGCACGTCCGTCCTAGAGCCATACCGCACGCGTGATAGTAACAGGGCGACGAAGGCCGTTTCCCGGAGGCCCTTTGGTGACGGAGGACTGTACATCCCTGTGCCAGCGCTAGCCGGCGGCTGCCGCCAACACGGCCAGGATATTGAAAACCGCGTGGGTGATCACTGCGGCAGTCGTTCCAAAGTAATGCCGTTCGATACCCAGGACCACCCCCACGCCAAACAATCCCAGAACGATAAACGACAACCCATATTGGCTATGGACCAGGGCGAACAAGGCGGCCTGCAGTACGACGCCATACCTGGGTTGAAGGGCCCCACGAAAGAACGCTTCCTCTCCAACGCCGGCACTGAACCCTAGCGCGGCGGCCCCGATCGGATTCTGGACATCGGCCGTCATGTCCTCGGTGACGGAATCAATCTGTTCCGGGATCTGTGGTTGATACTCCGCGGTCAGGATCGATCCGGCTATCGACGGAATGTAGGCCAGCACAACAAAACCCAACGCGATCAGAATGACCTTCGGGGTAGGCATCGTAAAGCCCAACCGATTCCAGGACTCGCGAAGGCCGCGCCGGACTCCCCAGCCAACGGCGACCAAGGCCAACGCAACCTCGAAGGCCGCGGTGGAGAACAGCTCTCCGTAGTTGACCGAGTCGATGTCCAGATCGTCCGGGTTGGTGCCAATATTGACCAGGATGACCGCAAATGCGGCGCCGGTCGCAAGCAAGACACACAGCCCACTCATGTCGATCGCCGAATTCGCGTCCATCGGCGTGACCCGGGCCAGAGCTTTACGAAAGATCGGGATCAGCGGCAGCAGCAGCCCGAGGCCGATTGCCAGGTAGGTTGCGGCGTTGTTCGCACCGGCGACGATCGCGGCGATGCCCCAGATAGTCAGGAGCAGCCCCGGGAAGCCAAAGAGCAGATAGAGACCAACCTTCGCGGAGCGGTCGCGCACCGCGCGAGCGGCCCAATATGACAATCCGAGCGTGGCGGAGATGATTAGCAGGTAGACCGCTATTGCCGAGACCAGGTCCGCGTCCAAGAAGGCCATCCTTCCAGATTAGAGGTCTTTCAGGGGGTGGAATGATGGCCGCGAGGCCCACCCTACTTGGGCGTCAGACCGTTGCGGATTATATGCAGCCGCGATACGACGCCCGCTCTGGCGGCTGTCTGACGCTGCACTCCTGCCCATCCTGAGAGAGTGCTAGACTCGCCGGTGCCGACCCTACCTGCAAAATCCAGTGCACTTTCCGCCGGCAGCATGAGATCAGGAGAGCCTCACCGCCATGGATGACCGTCCGAGCACTTCAGACGCCAGCAACGGCGCGGCGCGCCCGGAAAGGCAACCATCGAGACGAGGCGGACTTGGCCGGGGACTAGGGGCCCTGATCCCAACCGGATCCCCGGCCGCTTCACAAAGCGTCTCCTCGGCGACCGAATTACCCATTGACGCGATCGAACCAAACCCGTTTCAGCCACGCGCCTCGATGGACCCGGACAAGCTCCAGTTGCTTGCTGATTCCATCCGCCAGCACGGAATCATCCAGCCGCTCGTCGTCAAGGCAAGTTCGCGGCCCAATCACTTCATCATCATCGCCGGTGAACGCCGCTGGCGCGCCTCGAAGCTCGCCGGCCTGACCGTCGTTCCGGCGGTCGTCAAGGACGCCGCGCCTCAAGCGATGCTGGAGATGGCGCTCGTCGAGAATGTTGTCCGGGCCGACCTCTCCCCGCTGGAAGAGGCTCAGGCATACCGGCAATTGATCGAGGATTTCAACTTGACCCAGGCCAATGTCGCCGAACGAGTCGGACGGTCCCGGGTCAGCGTAACCAACACGCTGCGGCTCCTGGCCGCCCCCGAGCAGATCCAGCGGGCCCTTTCGGCGGGGCGGATAAGCGAAGGGCACGCCCGTGCCCTGCTCGGGTTGTCGTCGAGCGCCGATCAGGTGGCGATGCTCGACATCGTGACATCGCGCGACCTGACCGTCCGTCAGACCGAGGACGCGGTTCGCAAGTGGCTGGCGAATGCCGGAACGAAGAGGTCCGCCCGAGAGCGAGATCTGGAAGAGGTCCGGCTCGAGGACCGCTTCCGCACCGCCCTGGGCACAAAGGTTCAGTTCAAGCGCAATCCGAACGGCGGAGGAGGCGCCCTCACGATTGAGTACTACTCGGACGAGGAAGTAGACGCCCTCTACCGGCGTCTCCTGGGCGAAGACATCTGGTAACCCTGCACCTGGCTATGCCGGACACGTGTCCAGGTCGACATCTGGCGGATTCGTCGCCTCTAGTTCAGTCGTTGTCGCCTGTCCAGTCTGCGCGTCGACAACAACCCGGACCACCGGCCCGTTGGAAATGCGTGAATCGCTGTAGGTAATCACCCATGAAGCGCCGGCGGCCTGGCTATTCGGATGGAACGTGAGCCGAGCGACATGCCGGTTGCGCAGGCACTCAGCCCGAAACGTCTGGCCGATCTCGGCTTCGGCGATGACCAGTGCCTGTTCCGAGTCAATGGGCACCGCCCGGACCAGATTCGCGTCAAGTTCTGGTGCAGCAACGCCTAAAGTTCGAGCGGTCTCGCGTACGATTTCCGCCCGATTCCGTTCGAACACCAGCGTCAGCGTCTCCGTATTGTCGCCTTCGCCCCGCACGAATACGAACGTCAGCCAGCCGCCAACCGGCTCCCCAGCAAAGCCATTCGGATCCGTCGAATAGTCGAGCTGCGCTGTTGCGGAGAACAGCCTGGCGTCTGGATCCCACGCCCGCGCCCGGCTTGTGGCAGCCTCAATCAAGGTCTCAATGGTGGCAGGGCGGGCCCGACTCTGATCTGGATCAGGAATTGGTGCCTCAGGTCCTGCCACACTCGGCGTGGCATAGACGCCTCTCCAGGCCCCGATTCCCGCAACTACGAACATCAGCATGGTGAGCAAGACAACGAAAACAGCGCGCCAGTCCAACGACTTCAAGAACTGTCGCTCTTGACGCGGGCCTCCCGAAGTCTGGTCCTCAGTTCCGGTGGACTCGGGCACCATCTTGTCACTCAAAGCTTGCGAACCGCATAGATCGCCGAACTCGCCGGAGCATCCGCATCCATCTCTGGGAGCGGGCCGGCTCCGACCACTTCCCAGCCGTCGAGTGCCAGATCGACCCCAATAGTCTCCTGAGTCCACTGGTCGGCGTGCCAGACGAGATCAGTTAGTCCCAACACGGGTCGAAGTCGCGGTAAGGTTTCTTCACGGACAGTTGTGACGGCGCGCCCCGATTCCAGTGTCACCGTCAGATGTAACCGATCCTCCAACGGGGGATCGGCCAGGCGGACGTAACCTTGAACTCTCCCAAACTGCATCGCTATCGCACCGTCGCTACATACTGCTAGGGCTTTGCCCGCGAGAGACGATTATCCCACTCTATCGCGGGCTGGACAGGTTCGTCCTCGTACCGGCTGCCCAATCGCTCCCACGGGATTGTGGCCGCCAGCGCCGCGGCCGCCAACGCGAGCACCGACAGCAGACCAATTGCCCATTGAATCCCGATCTCGTCCGCGACTCTGCCGGTAATCGGTACTCCCAGGCCGCCTGTGATGAATCCCAATCCGAGGATCACTCCCGAGGCAATTCCAGTCCTTCCAGGCAAAAGCCGTTGTGCGGCGACAAGTGTCACCGAAAGGCTGGCATCGAAGCAGATGCCGACGAGTGCCCCAGTTACAAACGCGAGCGGGCCTGGAAATCCGGCGAACAGCAACAACGGCCCGATGCCGAGTAGAAGCGAGC
Source organism: uncultured Chloroflexia bacterium (assembly GCA_963724285.1). Classification (GTDB taxonomy): domain Bacteria; phylum Chloroflexota; class Chloroflexia; order Thermomicrobiales; family UBA6265; genus CAVRUD01. Next base: position 455,556 of record CAVRUD010000029.1, read on the forward strand.
TGACAATGATGCGACGAGATCCATAGCGGTCGGCCAGGACGCCACCGCCGATCGTCCCGACGACGCCGGCGATGATGACCGTGGTCGCCAGCGCGCCGTAGAAGACGCTGCGATAGCCCAGATCGTCGTACCAGACCGAGATGAACTGGAGAGGAGCCATCAGAACCCAGGACCGGAGCATAACGACGATGATGACCCGCGCGAGGACGCCGTACTCGATTGGCGACGCTGCGTCTATGGTTCCAGCCGAAGCAAGCGCCGACGCTGTCCGGGCCCGCTCAACCCGACCGGTTTGACTGTAGATCAGGGCCGCGACGACGATCGCAGGCACGAACAGGACCGCCGTTCCTTCCGTGCCGTAGATCGCCAGAAAGGCGACGGCGACGAGGGGTCCGAGGGCATATCCGGTCGTTCCGCCGGCGGTGTAGATCGACAGGGCGGTGTTCCGCTCCCGCTCGGGCGACACGGCGGCCGCGTTCGAGGCACCCAAGGGATGATACGCACCGGAGCCAATGCCCGCCAACGCCGCCAGTACGAGGATCATCGCGAAGGAATCGGCGAACCCGAGCAGAGAAATGAAGCAAGCACCCCAGACAAGCGGAATCGGGACAAACCAGCGCCGGCCAAATCGGTCGGAGATATAGCCGAAGAACGGTTGCGACAGGGAAGACGCCGAGGAATAGGCCAGGGTGATGCCGCCCACCGCGGCATTGTCAAGGTCGAAGCGGTCCTTGAAGTCCGGATAGAGCATCGGGATGACGCCACCCATCAGGTCGTTGGTGAAATGGCCCAACATCAGCGTGAGCAACGCGCCATTAGCAAGGACACGGGTTAGCTTCACCGAGACATTGCTCTTTGACTCCAAACGGGGACTCCCGGAAACCCAGCCACACCTGGATCTCACGAGCGTGGATGGTAGCCGATTATCATCGGGTTCAAGCCTGACGCTATACTCAAGCGCACATCTTGGTGTGCCAGCAACGTTCGCTTCAATCCACCTCGTATCAGCAAAGGAACCGTTAGCGATGCCAGTCGAATCGACACGTGCCGTCTCGTCGCTGCGCAATCGGCTTGACATGATCGCGGTGCGTCTTTGACTTAGCCGGCAGCGAGCGCGAGATCGAAGATCTCGAGCAGAGAAGCGTGCAGCCGGGATTTTGGGACGATAACAACGCCGCCCAGGCAGCCATGCGCCGCCTGGGTGAAATGCGCGCCCGGGCTGACACATGGCGAGGGCTGGCGCAGCAGCTCGAGGATCTCGAGACGCTGTCCGAGCTCTCGAGCGGCGATCCCGAACTCGCCACCGAGGTCGAGCGCGAGACGCAAGAAATTACCGACGAACTCGACCGGCTTGAGCTGCAGTTGGCCCTATCCGGGCCGCACGACGGCTCCGATGCGATCCTGGTCGTCCACTCAGGCGAAGGCGGAGTCGACGCTCAGGACTGGTCCAGCATGCTCGCCCGGATGTACCTCCGCTGGGCAGAAAAACGCGGCTACTCAGCGGATTTGCTCGATGAGACCGAAGGCGAGGAAGCCGGGATCAAGAACGCCACAATCGAAATTCGGGGACCGAATGCCTACGGGCTGACCAAAAGCGAAGCTGGCTCACACCGGTTGGTCCGGCTTTCCCCGTTCGATGCCGCCCACCGGCGCCACACCGCCTTCGCCCTTGTCGAAGTCCTACCGGAGATCGAGGGCGACAGCGACATCGCCATTAACCCAGACGACATCCGTGTCGATACCTATCGTTCTTCGGGTGCAGGCGGGCAACACGTCAATAAGACGGACTCCGCCGTGCGGATCACGCACTTTCCGTCCGGCATCGTCGTGACCTGTCAGAACGAACGCAGCCAGACGCAGAACCGAGAAACCGCGTTCAAGATTCTGAAAGCTCGCCTGCTCGAAAAGCGACTGCGCGAAGAGGCCGAGGAACGGTCGAAGCTGAAAGGCGAGCACACCGCGGCTGGATTCGGCAACCGTATCCGCTCCTACGTTCTCCACCCGTATACCCAGGTCACCGACCATCGCACGGACACCAGCGTCGGCGACGCTCATGCGGTGCTTGATGGTGGACTTGATCCGTTCATCGACGCTTACCTGCATCAGCAGATCGCCCCCGGGGACGATGCCTAATGGGCAATAGACGACTGCGAATATCGCTCGTGGCCGCCGTAATGTTGGCGATGCTGACCGCCGCATTTTTTGCACGTATCCCCGCGCCGGCCGCGGCCCAGGTCGCGACGGCCGATGTCACCTTCGGCGAACTTACCGCGACGCCATCATTCCCGGAGGTCATCAACTTCGGGTTCTCGGCACAGACGAGCGAAGAGATTGAACGCGTTGAGCTCCTGTTCAACGCCGTGGGTGAAGAGACCCTTCACCTGATCACGGCCGACACAGCAGAGGGCGAGCAGACCGCGTTCGAATTCGGCCTCAACATGTTCCAGAACTACTACCCGCCGGGTCTGGACCTCGAATACCGGTGGCGGGTCACGAGCACGTCAGGTGCCGTCGCGGAGTCGGAGACTCAAATCATCGGCTGGTATGACACCAGGTTCGATTGGACCTCGATCTCCAGCGACCAGGTGACGGTCTACACCTACGCCACCAACGAGAATTTTGCCGAAGAGATCCTCGCGTCGGCTCAAGGCACGATCGATGAGTTGGAGTCGGTGTATGGCGTCGAACGGAGCGAGCCGCTCCGGATCTGGGTCTACGACTCCCAGGAAGACCTTGGCGGGGCGACCGAGCCGAACAGTGAGCCCTGGATCGCGGGGGTGTCCTATCCCGGAAGGTACCTCGTTTTGGCGGCGGTCCCCGACGGCAACAGCATGGAGCTTCGCCGGGTGATTCCCCACGAGGTCAGCCATCAGGTCCTCTATCAGGCCACGCAAAACCCCTTCAACTTCCCGGCTACCTGGCTGGACGAGGGGATGGCAACCTACACCCAGGACGTCGGCACCGACGGGTTCGTCGAGCTGGTCGAAGAGGCGGCGGATTCTGGTTCCCTGATGCCGATCGAAACGCTCAACATGTCATTCCCCTACGACGACACGTTCCAACTGGCCTACGCCGAAAGCTATAGCATCGTCAGCTTCATCATCCAGACCTACGGCGAGGAAGCGCTCGGCAACGTGCTTACGGCGTACAAAGAGGGAGTCACGCACGAGGAGGCAGTCCAGGCTGGGCTGGGTATCTCGATCGAGGAACTCGACCGGCTTTGGCAAGCCAGCCTCGGCGTAGAACAGCGTCAATCGGACGATGGTACCGGCGGCGGAACCGTCGATCTGACGGGCGGAGATTGGATCAATGCCATCATGGCGATGGTCTTGCTGCTCGCCGTGCCCTTAACATTGGTGCGCTGGCGTCGAGCACGACGGTCCCAGCCAGAGGAAGAGATCGAGCAGGGGTATACGATGCACCTCGTACAACCGGTGAAAGAACAGTAGCGATGGCCGAAACGACCGATTCCAGCGCGCCGAGCTTGCGGGCCGCGATCCTCGATCCGGCGGCGATCGAGCGAAAATTGGCGCTGAACACGTATAACGTCGACATGAGCCGGGCCCACATCCGGATCATTGACCATGATGTGTGCCTGCAATGTGAGCGGCAGCAGTGTATCAACTGCTGCCCGGCGAACTGCTATACGCCCCAAGAAGACGGTAGGGTGCTGTTCTCCTACGAGGGTTGCGTCGAATGTGGCACCTGCCGCATCGTCTGCCATGTCTTCCGCAACATCGAATGGACCTACCCGCGAGGAGGCTTTGGCATCCAGTATCAGTACGGGTAGTCTTCCCCTGCCGCCAATCCGCGAGGAGCCTCTTTGCGATGTATTGGACGAAAAAACACGTCCTGATCTGCAATGCCGCCCATTGCGCCGGCAAAGGCGCCAATGATGTCGCGGGCCGCCTTCGCCTTGAGGTCATTCGCAAAGGTCTCGACGCAGAAATCCTGGTGAATAACTGCGGCACGATCGACCTGTGCGATATCGGCCCAAACATCGTGATCTACCCCGACAACGTGATTTACCGAGGGGTAGCGATCAAGGACATCCCAGATATCGTCGCCCATCTTCGCGGCGGTCCAGTGGTCGAACGCCTGCTGCTGTCCGAACAGTCCCCGGAAGAAGTCGCCCGAAAGGGGTTCTACGCGGCGGCACTGGAACTCGGCAATCCGTCTCCGGCGAGTGAATTCATCGCGCTGGCCGAGCAACACGGTTACGATGAAGCCTGGATCGCCGAGCAGCAGCGACGAGGGTTCATCGCTCGCAAGCCGGCTGACGATGGCTCTGGAGATCAGATCACAGTTACGAAGAAAACTCGCGTGCGTTATGGGCTGGCCTAGCGGTGCCGCACATGTCCTCCGCCGTATAATCGCGCCGGGGGCGCGATAGATGTCGTTACATACTCCTGACTCTGCAAGGCTGGCGAAGCACGACGAAGAGGACGTGCCCGAGACAAGCACGCGCTCAAGTTTCCGGCAGTACCTGTCCCGGGGCCTGGCGATTCGGATCGCGATAGGCGTGGCCCTGATCGTCGCAGCCACGCTCACCAACCGGTCATACCTGGGCTGGGGCTTATTCGTCACATTTGCGATCGTCCTCGTCCCGCTCGGCCGGGTTCGATCGTTCGCGTTGTCCTTCGTGCCCTATGCGGCCGTCTGGTTCATATTCACGGCCCTGCGTTCTCTTGCCGACGAGACGGCATTGGCGCGCACGCTGAACATGAACGTGGCCCGATTCGAGCGCTGGCTCTTTGGCGGAGAGTTACCGAGCATCACGCTCCAGGATGCCTTTTACGACCCAACGAACCTCCGGCTTCACGACTATTTCTTTACCGGCATCCACTGGTCATATTTCATCATCCCTCACTTCGTGGCGGTGCGCGCCTGGCAGAAGGACCCCGCCCTATTCCGCCACTACCTATCGGCCCTGACACTCCTCCTCGGAGTCGGTCTGGGAATCTATTTCTTGATTCCATCGAATCCGCCCTGGCTTGCCGGGGAGTCGATCGATAGCCCCGCCGCCGCTACCGTCATCCGGATCATGGAGCCCGTCGGTGAATCTCTCGGGGGTGGGCTCTACCAGGCCAGCTACAAGGTGGTCGGTGAGTCCAACCCAATCGCCGCAATGCCCTCGATCCACATGGCAATCACCTTCCTGCTCGTATTCCCGGCAGGCTACTTCGGCAGGCGGTGGAAATTCCTCGCCTGGATCTACGCAGCCTCCATGGCCGCCGCTCTGGTCTACCTTGGGGAGCACTATGTTATCGACGTCGCCGTCGGCATGCTCATTGCCGCCTATGGCTGGTGGGCGGCGGGAGCCTGGCTTTCCGGCCACGTCCTCTCAATCTCCCGGGGCCGTCAACTTGAACCGATTGTGCCCACAGGCTCCCCGGCGACATCGGGCGTCTCCGCGGTGACGAGGTCGTAATGGCCACGGCCCATCGCTCGAAGGCCCTGTCGACGATCGGCGCCGGGCCACTTGGCCCTCCAATTCCCAATCCAGCAGCCCAGGCAACGCCTGAATTTGCCCATCGGGCCGAAGTCGACTTCGCCGCCCTGCTGGACTTCTACCGGATCGAATGGGAGTACGAACCGGTCTCGTTCCCCCTGCAACGGGCAAATGACGGCCGGATCGTCCAGATGTTCACACCCGATTTCTACTTGCCCGAACAGGAACTCTTCGTCGAACTCACGACGATGAAGCAAAGTCTGATCACCAAGAAACACGGCAAGATCCGCCGGCTGAAGGAACTGCATCCCGAAATCAAGGTGATGCTGCTCACCCGGCGAGACTATCACGAACTGCTCAGCCAATACGGCTACGGCGCGGTCGAGATCACGGCGCTGCCCGAGTCGGATATCGATCGCATCCTCTACAGCCAGAGCGAAATCGCCGCTCGCGTGGCCGAACTCGGGCATCAGATTTCTGAGGACTACGCCGACAGATCCCTGATCCTCGTCGGCATCCTAAAAGGCGTCACCTTCTTCATGGCGGATCTTGCCCGGGCAATCACCAGACCGCTGGCCCTCGACTACCTCGCCGTGGCGCCGCCGCAGCCTGAACAATCAGAGCGAGTCAGGTTCATCAAAGACCTCAATCTGGAAATCAAGGACCGTGATGTCCTCCTGATCGAGGACATTCTCACCACCGGCCTCACGATCGACTTCGTGATCTCACGGCTCAACGACCGCCGGCCGGCCAGCCTTGAAATCTGTGCGCTCTTCGACAAGCGCGATCAGCGGGTGGTGGATGTTCCCGCCCGCTATATCGGATTTCAGATTCCCAGCGCGTTCGTGGTTGGCTACGGGCTCGACTATCGCGAGCTTTACCGGAATCTGCCGTTCGTCTGTGTGCTTCGTCCAGAGGTGTATGCCCGCGACGCGAATGAGAGCGAGGCCGGCGACGACGGCATCACGACTCCGATCGCTGCAACCAGCTAAAGAATCGCTCAGCGACGCGCTGGTAATACGCAGACATCTCGGGGACGTCGAGCACCTGAAGGAGCCTGAGGTATTCGGCACGTTCGTCCGCTTCCTGGCGATAGGTTTGGCGCTGGAAATAGGCGTTGTACAAGCGCACGGCCACGGCGCTGAACCGGCCGATGGTCGCTTGAAGGCGGAGCTTGTCCATGTCCCGGATGCTCGGCGGCGGCCATTCGGCAATCCGAGGGGGAGGCCAGTCGTCTGGATCGAAACCGGGAAACTCTCCAACCCCGAACGGCACTGGTCCTTCGACGGTCATAGTGACCACCCGGACCGGAGCGTATAGTCCGCGACCGCTGTCGCCGACGGCCAGGATTGGCATCGGCACGTCGAGACGGCCCGGATAGCGATCTGATGGCACCGGAAATCGCGGGAGACTGCCCGGATGGTGGGCGCCATTCTGAGACGCGAACTCGGCCGCTTTCTCCATGACGGCGTCCAGAAATCCGGTCGTCGGCTCCGCCCCAGTCGAAGGTACGCTGCCGAAGAATGACGCGATATCAAATCGGTAGCGCCGCTCATCTCCGTCCGACGAGCGCAGTTCAAGGGTATCGACCGCTCCAGACTCTGTTCGACTCAGCGTTTGCGACTGGATTGACCATTCGCGATCGTCCGGCGGAAACGCCGAGACGAAGGCGTACTCCTCGTCTATGGAGTCGGCCCGAATCAGCCTGCTGAACTGTTCGTCATTCATCGTCCGTGTTGCTCGCTGCATCCGATTCGGATCCGGAACGTCGCCCACCCATCCATTCGGCGTCAGGGGCTCCCTGAAGTACCCGGTTGGGTGGGCCAAGCTGGACGAGGATCTCCAACTGCTTTTGGAACGTCTCCGCATCGGGGATATCGCGGCGTGTCTGCATCGGTCGCTCGAAGCGGAGGATCCCCCCATCGGCGTCATACAGGACGCGGCCCCAGGCTCTTCTCGTATCGAATATCCCCGCGGCTCCGGTCGTGAGGATGTCTCGCATGTCGGCGGTGAGGGCATCCGGTGAGGGCAGAGTCTCCTCATTCGGGTCGGCTTCGCCGGACTTTGACCCCGTGGTCGTCCAGCGCCAGCTCGCTCCGCCCGCTGCGTCAATCAGATCGGTCTGGAAGACGCGTCCCGGACCATCCGATCCGCTGGTCACCCGGCAGAAGGCGAGGTGTCCCCGGTAATTTCCCGAAACAACCGCCTCATCCAGGTCGATCGATCCATCGACGATGGTGGCCAGCGGCCGTAGCGCCGCATCAAGATCCGCTTTGGCGCGCCGGTTGAACATGACCGCCAGATAGGCGGTGGCAAAGAGCGCGATAAAGACCACAAAACACATAGCAATCGCAAACTGCACATAGACGTTCAATCCGCCGCGACTCCTTACGGGCCACTTGCGACCAATCTCTTCAGGCTCCGACTGTATCCTAATCGCCCCGGATGAGGCCAGCGCCGGCCCGCCGCTGCGAGCGTCACGCACCCTGTAGAATGGCGCAGCACGCTTGAACCACGAACAAGACCTACTGATGGGAGACCGACGAACATGGATCCGTCGCGACGACGGCTGCGCTGGGACCTGGGACTAGGTCGTGAGATAGGTCTTACATTCTGGGGTATGGTCCTGCTGGAGGCCGCGTTCGGATCCTACATGGGTGTGTGGCCGTTATGGATCGAGCGCCTTGGCGCCCCGATTACGGTAGTCGGGTTCGTCCTGGGGTCGTCGGGCGTCATTCGACTCTTGTTCCTCGTTCCATCGGCCGCCCTTGCCGACCGTTTCAACATCCGTAACCTGATCGTCGTCGCACGTTGCGGTGCATTTATCGGGCTGCTCGGTGCGTCAGTCGCGCAGCACTGGACCCAGCTCGCGCTGATGGTCGTCGGTTCCGCCGTCGGCGAATTGGCCTTCCCACTCATTCAGACCCACGTGGCCGCCAATGCGGCCGGCAACCGGATCCGGGCGTTCTCGCTGGTCTTCACGGTCGGACCGTCTGTGGCTCTTGCGCTGTCTCCCTTGGTCGCGGGAGCGCTCATCGCGTTGTGGGGGTTGCGGGCGGCGTTTCTCCTGGCGGCCGTGTTTACCGCCTGCTCGATTCTGTGCTTCGCACGCCTTAAACCAGGCGTGCGGGAGACTTCGGTCGATTCGCCCAAGCCAGCATCCACATACTCTGGCGCGATCGCCGATCCCGCTGTCCGCCGGATCCTCATCCTGCAAGGGTCGACGGTCTTCATTCTTGCGCTTGGGACCTCATTGATCCCGACGTTCCTCGAAGATGTCCGGGGGATGTCCGCCTCCCGCATCGCCACCCTCGGCGCACTGGCGGCCGTCGGCTCGACGGCTTTCGGAATCATGGTCGCCCGGGCGAGGCGACTCCAGGCGGCGCCATTCTATGGGATCGCGATAGCTGTTACCGCAACCTGCATCGGATTTGCGATATTCCTATCCACCAGTCTCTTGCCGCTGATTGGCCTCGCATTCATCCTGCGCGGCGGCCTATTTTCGGCTTGGGCGATGTGTTCGGCCGCGATCGGCGTGGCCGCCAGCGTGCGTCACCGTGCCCGCAGCTTCGCGCTGGGAGAGATGGTGGCGGGAACATCTTTCTCGATCGCACCAATGATGGCCGGGTGGCTCTTCAGTATCGCAAACTACCTACCGCTGATGTTTGCCACCATTGGAGGATTAGCCCTGGTGCCTGTCCTCATTCTCGCCCAGCGTGCCGCGTTTAGCAGACCGCAGGGCGATCTGGATTCACGTTCGCCAGCATCTGATCACTCGGTCGAGGCGCCACTGCCGCTCTAACTCGTCGATCAGTCTCCGGCGACGAGCTGCGGCTGCTGCGTGTCTGCACCGTGCGATGTATGGTCGAACAGTGTGTCGGCGTTTGCGCTGAAACATCGTGGGAGATAAATCATCGCCGCCGCCACAAGACCGAATAGGCCGTTGATCACAAGTGCCGGCCGGTAGTCGCCTGTTGCGTCGAAGATGACGCCGTCCAGCACCGCGCCGATTCCAAACCCCAGGTTCATCGTTGTGAACATCGTCCCGAAGATTAAACCGAGGTGGACCCGACCGTAGATGTCCGCCGCGATTGCGGCCGTCAGCGGCGTGGTCGCCGACCAGGAGATGCCCAGGACGATCGCATAGAGATACACCAGCGGTCCGGTCGGCAAGGCAAACAGAAGAAAGAAAGCCAGCCCGCGCAGTGCATACGTGAGCGCCAGAATGGGCGGGCGACGGTTGCGGTCGGCCGCGACGCCAAGCGCGATCGTGCCGATGACGCTGAAGATTGCTGTGACCGCGACCGACGACGACGCCATCGAGGAATGCATACCCATGTCGTCGGCATACGCCAAAAAGTGGGTATTTGCGAAGGCCATCGTGAAGCCGCACACCAGGAAGCCAAACGCCAGAATCCAGAATCTTCGGTCCCTGAGCGCCGTCATCAAATCGACGCCGGCCGACGGGCTTACCTGATATACGGCACTTGCTGCCATTTCCTCGTCGCTGGCACCGTCAGGGTTCAAGCCCATGTCCGATGGCTCCTCGCGGAGCAGAAACCAGGCTATTGGCACGATGCCGGCGATGAGAAAGATCGCGAGAACCTGGTACGTTGTCTGCCAATCCGTCGCGGAAAGGATCAGGGCCGCGACGGGCACGACCGCAAGTTGTCCGAGTGGTGCGCCGGCGGTGGCGATTGCCAGGGCCGCAGCGCGACGAGTGGCGAACCATTCCTGGACCATTGAGGTCGCAATAACCGGGCTGGATGTCGTCAAGACGATTCCCCCGAGTACCCCATAGAACAAGTAGATCTCCGTCAGGGACCGGGCAAACGACAGGGCGAACAGCATTACGCCGATCAACACCGTGCCAAGGAGGAGCACCCGCTTTGGACCGGCGCGGTCCGTGAGCCAGCCCGAGAACGGTTGCAGCGCCGACATGATGACGGTATTGACCAGGACCGCTCCGGTCAGGCTGCCCCGATCCCAATTGAACTCGTCGGTGAGCGGCTTGAGGACAACGCCAAAGAGCAGACGGGCACCGTTGGTGCCCATAAGGACGGCGGCGATTGTTCCGACAACGACCCAGCCATAAAAGAACGGCAACCGTCGGCTCATTGCAACCCTCGGGTTAGCCCGTCCCGAACACTGGGCAGAAAGCAGGCTTTATGACAAGTGCCTGCAGCAAGTGACATCATACCTGACCCAAACAACGCATCGGCGGGAAATCAAAGGCTGGGTGCCAATGGCGCTCGATCGCAGCCACTTTGGCAGCATGCTACCATCGCCCGTGCTGGGCGGATAACCCGGCAGCTTGTCCGATTCACCAGAAATTTAAGCGTGTTGGAGGTCTGGTCAGGCATGGCGGTCGAACCGTTGATCTACGAACTCAGTCGGCGCGGGCGGCGCGCCGTCCATCTGCCGGCGCCAGACGTTCCCAAGTCTGACCTTCCGTCGGACCTCCTGCGCGACGACCTCGACTGGCCCGAGGTCAGCGAGATCGACGTGATCCGCCACTACACCCGCGTGAGCCAAAAGAACCACGCCATCGATATCAACATATACCCTCTCGGGTCGTGCACGATGAAGTACAACCCGAAGATCAACGAAGCCGTGGCCCGGTACCCGGGATTTGCCGGGATCCATCCACTTCAGCATCCTGCCTCCGTCCAGGGTGCATTGGAGCTGATGCACGATCTCCAGGAGATGCTGGCCGAGATCTCCGGGTTCCCGAACGTCACCCTGCAGCCCGCGGCGGGCGCCCACGGGGAGTTCACCGGTGTCCTCGTCATGCGGGCCTACCATGCGGAGCAGGGCGACACCGCCCGGACCAAGATTCTAGTCCCCGACTCCGCGCACGGCACGAATCCAGCCACCGCGATCATGGCCGGATTTCAGGTTGTCACCATCCCGTCCGATGCCCGCGGCAACGTCGACCTAGAGCGTGTCCGCGCGGCGGTTGGGCCCGATGTTGCCGGCATGATGATCACCAACCCGAATACGCTCGGGCTGTGGGACGAGAACATCGCCGACGTCGTCGACTTGGTCCACGGCTGCGGCGGCCTCGTCTACAACGACGGCGCCAACTTCAACGCGATTCTGGGATTGGCCCGGCCGGGCGATCTCGGCATCGACATCATGCACTTCAATCTGCACAAGACCTTCTCGACGCCGCATGGCGGCGGCGGACCGGGTTCTGGTCCGGTCGGAGTGCGCAACGGTCTCGAAGACTATCTCCCTGGTCCGATCGTTTCGGCGTTCGAAAGAGATGGAGAGACGACGTTCGACTTGTCCGTTCCGAGCAAGAGCATTGGCAGGCTCCATTCCTTCCACGGAAACTTCGGCATGCATGTCCGCGCCTATACCTATATTCGGATGCATGGCGCCGAAGGATTACGTCAAGTCAGCGAGGACGCAGTCCTGAACGCGAATTACCTGCTCGCCCGGCTGCGGGATGAGTTCGATCTGGCCTACGACCGGACCTGCATGCACGAGTTCGTCTTGTCCGGAAATCGCCAGAAGCGCAACGGGGTGAAGACGGTCGACATCGCCAAGCGCCTTCTCGATTTTGGGGTGCACCCGCCAACAACATACTTCCCGCTGATTGTTCCCGAAGCGCTCATGATCGAGCCAACCGAGACGGAGTCGAAGGAGTCGCTGGACTTCTTCATCGACGCCATGCTTCAGATCGCCGACGAGTCCAAGGACAAGCCGGAATACGTCACGTCCGCGCCACACACCACCGAGTACAAGCGGCTCGACGATGTCGGGGCGAACCGCAACCTCAACTTGCGCTGGACCACACCAACCCCGGCTAGCGCCGAAGCGCGTGAGGCAGTCGTCGCCGCGGATTAATCCGTAGTCCATTGAAAATGCGGAGCGGGCCGCGGTCGAACTATCGACCGCGGCCCGCGCTCGTTGTCGTCGTGTTTTTCTACGTCCGACGGCCCGGAACGATATTGAGCAGTTTGCCCGGAACGTAGATGAACTTGGCTGGCTTGGCGTCGCCGACGTGCTCGCAAACCCGCTCGCTCGACATGGCAAGTTTCGTGGCTTCCTCTTCACCCAAATCGGCTGGAACAAGCATCCGGTCACGGACCTTCCCCGCAACCTGAATGACAATCTCAACCAGGTCTTCCTTGATCAACTCGGGATCGAACTCGGGCCATTGCTGCCGATGGACGGAGTACGGTTTCCCGAGTCGCTCCCACATCTCTTCGGCCAGGTGCGGCGTCAATGGAGCCATGAGGAGCGTCAGTGTCTCCAGGGCCTGCAGCCATTCCGGTGTCCCGGAGACGGGATCGTCCTTCTGCTTCGTCAACGCGTTGACGAATTCGTTGACGGCGGCAATGGCCGTGTTGAACTGGAAGCCGTCCAGGTCCTCGGTGACGCGCTGGATTGCCTTGTGGGTCTCCCGCATCACGCCGGTGGCGGCAGGGCCGCTGCCCGGAGACGTGGCTGCCTCAGGTGCGTCGACGATGAGCTGGAACGCCCGCCGCATCAAACGCTCCATCCCAGCAATGCCGCGCTCATTCCAGGGGCCGCCCTGATCCCAGGGCCCCAGGTACATCAGGTGGAGGCGCAGCGCGTCGGCACCGTGAGTCGCGATGATCCGGTCAGGATCCACCTGCGTTCCCCGGCTCTTGCTCATCTTGACCCCCTCCTCGGAGAGGATCATTCCCTGGTTGCGCAAGCGCAGAAACGGCTCGCTATGGTCGATCAGACCTAAATCCCGGAGCACCTTGGTGAAGAAGCGGGCGTAGAGCAGGTGCAGAATCGCGTGCTCGATACCGCCGCAGTAGAGGTCGACCGGACACCACTTCGCCACCGCGCTCGGCTCGAATGGCCGCTCGGAGTCGTTCGGGCTGATATACCGGAACCAGTACCACGAAGAGTCGACGAACGTATCCATCGTGTCGGTCTCGCGCCGGGCCGCGCCGCCGCAAGATGGACAGGCAACGTTCAGGAACTGTTCGTGGCTTTGCAATGGGCTCTGGCCGGTCGGCTGGAACTCCGCGTCGAGCGGCAGAACGACCGGTAGTTGATCATCTGGAACCGGCACGACGCCGCAGGCGTCACAGTAGACGATTGGGATCGGCGTGCCCCAGTACCGCTGGCGAGAGATCAGCCAGTCGCGCAGCCGATAGTTAATCTCCTTGCGTCCCCGGCCCTGTTCGGCCAGCCACTCGATAATCGCCGGTACTCCCTCAGGCACGCGGGTGCCGTCGAATGGGCCGGAGTTCACCAGAACGCCATCGTCCGAGTACGCCTCGGTCATCGTCACTGGGTTGAGCGTGACGCCCTCCGGCTGGACTACCACACGGATCGGCAGGTCAAAGGCCCGCGCGAACTCAAAGTCGCGCTGATCGCCTGCCGGGACCGCCATGATCGCCCCGGTGCCGTAGCCCATCAAAACGTAGTCGGCGATCCAAACAGGGATGCGCTCGTCGGTGACGGGGTTCATGGCGAAACCGCCCGTGAAGACTCCGGTCTTGGGTCGGGCGGCGTCGGTGGACATCCGCTCGATCTCGGTCTCGCGCCTCGCCTTATCAACATACGCCTCGACATCGGCTCGGTGCTCGTCGGTCGTGATTTTCGCAACCAACGGATGCTCAGGCGCCATCACCATAAACGTCGCACCCCAGACCGTGTCCGGCCGGGTCGTAAAGACCTCCAGTTTGTCCCCGGTCTCCAGCTCAAACGTCAGCCTGGCCCCCTCAGACCGGCCAATCCAATTGCGCTGCATAGTCTTGACCCGCTCGGGCCAATCCAGATTGGCGGTGTCATTGAGCAGCTCCTCCGCGTACTCCGTAATCTTGAAGTACCACTGCTCCAGGTCGCGCTTGTAGACCTCGCTGCCACACCGCTCGCACCGGTTGCCTTCGACGACCTGCTCGTTGGCCAGGACCGTCTGGTCCTTCGGGCACCACCAGACCGCGCCGGCGGCGCGATAGGCCAGGCCGCGCTCCAACATGCGCAGGAAGATCCACTGGTTCCAGTGGTAATAGTCGGGCATGCAGGTCGCGATCTCCCGCGACCAGTCGATCATCGCGCCCATCTCGCTGAACTGACGACGCATCCGCGGAATGTTGTCGTAGGTCCAGGTGGCCGGGTGAATGTTGTTCTTAATAGCGGCGTTCTCCGCCGGAAGTCCGAATGCGTCATAACCCATCGGGAAGAGCACGTTGTACCCGCGCATGCGCTGCAAGCGGGCGAACACGTCGGGAATGGCAAACGCATACCAATGCCCGATATGCAATGTTCCCGACGGATAGGGGTACATCGTCAGGGAGTACCAGTTGGGCCGGTCGGAGTCGTCCTGCACCCGGTAGAGCTCGTCTGCCTCCCACCGTGCCCGCCACTTCGGCTCCGACTCACGTGCGATGTACCGGTTGCGGTCACCGTCGCGCTCGATGGCATTCGTTGACTCGATGGGTGTCGTGATCTCTGTCATTGGAGCTCTCCGGTACATGGAGTTCAATCGGCTGACGGCGAACCAACGTTGATACTGAATAGAAAACAAAAACGGACCTTCATCCCTGTCAGGGACGAAAGTCCGCCTTTACCGGCGAGTCACTTCCGCGGTACCACCCCGCTTGATCGATGGCACCTGAATCGTCGCGAATCACGAACGGGTCTGGTGGAGCTGAGGGGACTCGAACCCCTTACCTCAACACTGCCAGTGTTGCGCTCTCCCGGATGAGCTACAGCCCCGCGAGATGCTGTGAATCGGCGACGCGGCCAAACGATCCGCTCGATGCCCGATATCGGAGGCTAACCGGCCGAAGCTTGCGACCGCTGCCGCGTCACCTCGACGGCTCCCGAGCGAGTTCGGTCCGGTGACCGCCTTGCACCAACCGGCGGCTCTCTACACGATGGACCTACTACTCTCGATCAACGCTGGAACCGGATTCCCCGGTGCCCTATTGTGCGTCGTATGCCGACCCGATCACCGGTCGCAACCCGACCAACGGCCCGTTTCGGCAACGCTCGCGGAGTGTACCAGCCGGTCGGAATCGATGTCAATTCCGCCGCCGAATATGGGGTACCTCGGGAGAGATTCACTCCCTCCTGCTGACCTCGAATGCGAAAGGAAATGAGACGTTGGGCGACGATATCACGAAGATGCGGGTGGAGACGATCACCCAGGGAATCATCCAGCGGTTTGAAGCACGTTCAGCCCTCCGCGACGGCGCCCTGGCTGAAAGCCGCCAGATCGTGCGCCGGTCGGCGAATGCCGTTCGCGCCCTGCACCGCGGCGATCTGGCGGCTGCTCAGGCGCTTCTCGGCGATGCCCGGGCCAGCCTCCTCCACTTGATCACCCGGATCAGCGATGAACCGGAACTGCTTCAGTCCGGCTACATGCAGGATGCGATGCGTGAGTTTGCCGAAGGCTGCATCGCCGCCGCGATCGTGGGCCAAACGGCCATTCCTGGACCGGAGGAGCTAGGCGTCAGCGATCAGGCGTTCCTCAACGCCCTCGCGGAAGCAGCCAGCGAACTCCGCCGTCAGATCCTCGATCTCCTCCGAGCGGGTGAGATCGAGCGAGCCGAACTCTTTCTCGCCACCATGGACGACATTTACGCCGCACTGCTGCTGGTGGACTTTCCGGACGCGATGACCGGTGGACTTCGCCGCAGTGTCGATGCGCTCCGCGCGGTGCTGGAACGCACCCGTGGTGATGTCACGGCCGCGGTCGGCCAGGCGCGTGTCTCGATCGAGCTTCAACTCACGCGCCGGTTACTGCAATTGCATACATCGGGGAAGGAGGGTGCCGACCTGGACCAAGTAGAGTCAGTCGGACTGCGCCCCGACCTCAAGCAGTAAGGAGGCGGGATCGGGATCGAACGTCACCTCTGACCCCGCCTCCACACCGTTCTCCTCCATCCATCCTGCTGGCACTTCGAGCACGTATCGGACCGGCTCTGGCGAGACGTAGGACGGCAGGTCGCTATCAGGCGTCCCGGCTGCCTCCGGGCAGACCGATTCGGCCGCTCCAACGACCCGATCTCCTTCGATCCAGATGATGTCGAGGCAGAATCGCATGCCCTTCATCCAGAAGCTTTGAGGGTCAGGCTCGGCGTTGATGAAGAGCATGCCTGTGCCCTCCTCGAGGCCATCGCGGTAGCCCAGACCCAGTGATTGCTCACTTGAGGTCCGCGCCACGGTAGCGTCGACCGTGACTCCCTCAATACTGACCCGAACGTGAGGTCTGGCCTCTGGCAGTCGTTCACGCCACGGCGGCGGCACGGGCTGTGCCGCCGCAACCATTGGCACTAGCACTACCAGTGCCAGTAGCGCAGGTAAGAAACCCGCGCGCGGACGCGAGACGGCGCCGGAGCGCACAGAGCGGGACGTAGCGGACGTGATCCTCATCAACTTGCCCTCAAAGTCCAAAATGACAGCCGAGCGACTATGCGTCGGCCTGGACCGATTGCGTAACGGCGCTAGTGTGCGTCCTGCAGACCATTCGCGACCGCGTCAAGGAGGTCAGCACACGTGGCGACATTGGGAACTGTCACGTCGCTTTCGTCGAGAACAGATTGCGGTGTTTCCGCGGACACGATGCCGATACGCAAACCCTGAACCTCCTGGGTTTCTCGCGCCAATCTGACCGCGACGAACGCGTCGACATCGGTGACATCGTCTCCAAGAAAGACAATTCCCTTGATGCCGCGTTCCCGGACGAGATCGGCCACGGCTGTCCCCTTTGAAATCTTGACGGGGGGCCGAATCTCGAGCACCAGCCGGCCCTCAGTGACGCGCAATCCATAGCGATCGGCAACGTTGACGGCGATCTCGAGCAAGACCATCTGGGTGTGGGTGATGTCCGGCGCGAGCCGGTAGTGGATCGACCCAGACAGGCCCTTGTCCTCGACGACCAGGCCCTCATCGATCCCTTTCGCGGTCGCCTGCTCCGTGATGTCGAGGAGGGATTCCCGGACCGCGTCAGTCCATGCGCTAGCGGCGGCGCTGTGCGTAAGCCGGCCGCCCTCGCTCCACTCCATCCCGTGATTGCCGACGTAGATCAGGCCGGGAAGCCCGACGAGAGCCTCGCCCACGGTCGCGCTTCGACCTGTCACGATTCCGACAAGCGCAAGTCGATCTCGCAACCGTTCGAGCGCGTCCTTCGCCTTAGGAAGCACGGTAGCCTCGTCAGGCGTGCGGGCCATCGGGCTTATCGTACCGTCGATATCCGTCAGCAGGGCTGACGGGGTGTGCTGGAGGACCTGGATACACCGATCGACTATCGAAGCAAACCGCGGATCGTGTGTAGTCTGCATCGGTCTCCCCACGATCTTCGAGCTACCGCGCATACTGATAGATCGTCCCGTCCGCCGCATTCACGAACAGATCGACGATTTCACCTCGCGATTCCAGTGCCACGTGGAAGACGACGGCGTTGTTCGGCACCTCCGACGGCCCGAACGGCGCGCCGGCAGTGTTGACCCTGACTTCGGCGTTGTTTCCTGGGTCGAGCGACACGGATTGGGAATAGCCGGCGCGCAGCAACGAGTTCGCAAGGCCGGCAAACGATACCTGATCGAGTGGAAGTTCCTCACCGGCCTGGTTGTCTGGCGGTGCCACTTGGGTCTCGCCCGTGTCGCTAAAGAAATAGGTTTCGATGCGTTCGGAATAGAAGGTCGCCCGGACGTGAAACGATGGTTCAAGCAGCTCACATCCGACGCGCAGCGCAACCAATCGAGCGCCGCTCTGCCAATCGTCCGCCCGCTCTCGCGCCTCGGTGACGCCGTCCGCAAGGCTCGCGTCAATCTCGAGTAGGTCACCGATGGTCAGCCGGCCACCGTTGCACGGGCCCCCAACGAACCCAAGCGTGGGGGTCCCGGAATGAGGATCTGGCGTTGTGGTTGGGGGATCGGCCCCGGCACCGGTTCCGCAGCCTGAGATGAGCAGGATGCCTAGCAGAGCGGTCGACCAGAATCCGGTCCGTGGATGCCATAGCTTTGTCATGCCTGGCTTCTGGACCTCGCCACCGTGGTCGTCCCAGAGCGGGACCGAGTCTCAGACGGATCGATCGTAACTCTGTCGGATACTAACACTGGGTTGCAGGCGTCCGCCGCGACGGTAGTGATTCATGGCGCACAAGGCACCGGCTACAGGGTCGGATATACTGCTTCAGCGGTAAGCGCCTCCATCCTGACCTTCCTACTTGCCACTGTGGGCGCAGCATCCGCTGTTTCACCTCAATGCGATGTTTCTTGAAGGCCTGAGTAGGGGCTCGCGCCGGTGCGGGACAACGGAGCGCTTTGGGCATGCAACTGTTTAACACGCAGTCTGGATCGATCGAACGCGTTACGGCCCGCGATGGCACGTTGGGCGTCTACGTCTGCGGCGTTACCCCGTACGACACCACCCACGCGGGTCACGCATTTACCTACCTCACGTTCGATGTCCTCATTCGCTACCTGCGATACACGGGCATCGACGTCACCTATGTCCAGAACGTAACGGATATCGACGACGATATTCTCCGGAAGGCCAAGGAACTCGGTACAACGTGGGACGAGCTGGGTCGCAGCGAGACGGAAAAATTCATCGGTGATATGCGCGACTTGAACGCGCTCGATCCGACACACTACGTCCGCGCGACGGATCACATCGCCGAGATCGTCTCGATCGCCGAGCAACTTGTAGTTTCCGGCCATGCATACGAGTCCAACGCAAACGTCTACTACTCCGTCGACAGCGACCCCGAGTTCGGCATTCTCAGTCACTTGACTCGAAGTGAGATGCTCCCGGTCGCTAACGATCGCGGCAACAATCCGAACGATCCCAACAAGCGTGATGCACTCGACTTCGTTCTGTGGCAGGCCGCTCAACCCGGCGAGCCCACGTGGGAGAGTCCTTGGGGACCTGGCCGGCCAGGCTGGCACATCGAGTGCAGCGCGATGGCGACGCACTACTTAGGGCCAATTGTGGACATCCACGGCGGCGGATCGGACCTCATCTTCCCTCACCACGAATGCGAGATCGCCCAGACTGAACCGATCACCGGTCAAAAGCCGTTTGTTCGCTATTGGATGCACACCGCCATGGTTGAATATCAGGGCGAGAAAATGAGCAAGTCTCTCGGCAATCTCGTCAAGGTCCGGGATGTCCTCCAGAACTACAACCCGGACGCGCTGCGCCTCTACCTCCTGTCCCATCACTACCGGACGCCCTGGGAATATCAAGACGAGGAGATCGACGACTACGCCAGATTGGCGGACGACATTCGCGAAGCCGTGAACTTCCCCGCCTACGGAATCGAGCAAATCGTCGACGTGGTGCCGTACCGGGAGCAGTTCTTCAACGCGATCGAGGATGATTTCAACGTCCCTGTCGCGATCGAGGCTGTATCGGACATCGTTTCGGCGATCCTCGAAGCTCCCGAGGACGACGACGTTCGGGATGCGCAAGAGATCCTGCAAGACCTTTCGGATATCCTCGGGCTGGCGCTCGTCGAACAATAGGCAGAGTTTCGTCCCCGTACCCAGGAGCATGCTATCCTTTGCGATCGGCCAACAACTGGTTGGTCTTTTCTATTGCCTTTCTGCTCCGGCAGGAGCCAGCGTGCGCAACCCGCTGGCGCATACTCTTGGTCGGGGCAACACCGTAGAAAGGGGCTTTGCGTTGCGCGAATACACTCCAGATCCCCGCTTGTACGAAATGATGACCATCCTCAGTCCCGATGTCTCGGAGGATGACCTTCCGGCACAGATCGAGGCGATTGCGGGCTACATCACTACGGCCGGCGGCACGGTCAACGAGACGTTGCGGGAATCCCCGTGGGGCCGGCGGCGGCTGGCTTACTCGATCCGTCATACCGGGCGAGACATTCGGGACGGGTTCTACACAGTCTTTCACTTCACCCTCGACCCCAGCGGGGTGCGTGACATTGAGCGAGATCTCAAGCTTAATGATCAGGTGATGCGGTTCCTCATTACCCACTACTCGCCGAAGACGGTAGTCCCGGGCGCGGCTACAGAGGGTGGAGAAGAGGTCCCGACCGATGCCGAAGCGGCACCGGCTCCGGCTGCGGACGAGGCCACTGGCGCGCCCGCAGCGGCTGCAGCGGCTGCCGAAGCCGAAGCCGAGGCAGTGACCGAGACGCCGGGCGAAGCGGTTGAAGCCGCAACCGCTGACGCGGCTGCGGCCGCGGTTGCGGAGACTGAGGCTGAGGCGCAGGCGGAAGCCGGGAGCCCCGAGGCAACTGAACCCACCGAGGCAGTGGCTGAGGTTGCCGCGCCAGCGGAGACGAGCGACACGGAGGCGGCGGTCGCCACCTCTGAGCCCGCCGAAGCCGACGTTGAAGCTTCCACTGAGATCCCTGTCTCCGTAGAGGCGACCGAAGTCGAGACTCCGCCAACCGATGAGACCCCGGCAGTCGACGAGGCCCCGCCAGCCGACGAGATCCCAGCCGAGCCCGCAGCCCCCGCAAAGGACGACGAGGAGGCATAAATGGCCGGTATCAGCAAAGTCATCCTGATCGGCAATCTCGGGCGCGATCCGGAAACCCGATACACGCCGAGCGGCGCTATGAACGTCCAGTTCACCATGGCAGTCAGCCGGCGGTTCCGCGACAACGCCGGTCAAGACCAGGAGCGGACCAATTGGTTCCGCGTGACCGCCTGGGCGAAGCTCGCCGAGACGCTCGACAACCTGACCCAGCAGGGTTACCTCGCCAAAGGTAAGCAGGTGTATGTCGAGGGCCGCTTGAAGCCCGCGAATACACCGATCAGAACGGGGCGACCCGTACGTCGCTCGATGTCAACGCAACCGAGTTCCAGTTACTTGGTCAGCGTGGCGACAGCGACGGCGGATTTGGTGGTGGTGGTCAGGGCGGTGGCCGTCCGAGCGGCGACCGCGGCCACTGGCGAAGAGCCAGTCTGGCACCCCGAACGACTTCGACGACGTTCCGTTCTAACGGAATTCGACCGAGTTTAGCGATCTTTTGAGAGAGAGGTAGGTTCACCATGGCCGAAGAGCGAGGTTCGGAACAGATCTCGCCACGACCCGATGACGGTCGTGCCCAGGCCCCGGCTCGCTCCCGCTTTGGAGCCGGCCCATCTTCAGGAGGCGGAGGGCGCGGCGACGACCGTGGCTCGCGACCCCGTCGTGGCAGTGGAGGGCGTTACCCGGCCCGCCGCAAGGTCTGCCCCTTCTGCATGGACAACATCAGCGAAGTCGATTACAAGGACATCGCGCGCATTCGGCGGCATATGTCCGACCGGGGCAAGATCGAGGCACGGCGCAAGCAGGGCACCTGCGCGAAGCATCAGCGCTCGCTGACCGTCGCGATCAAGCGCGCCCGCCACGTTGCCCTACTTCCGTTTGTCTCCCAGGGATAACGGGTACAACGGCGGGGTTCGATCCGCCTGATGATCCGCGCCGGAACGGGCGATATGCCCGTTCCGGCGCGTTGTGGTGCCAGAACGTGTTACCTGTCGCCACACTGTTGGCCGTCTCCGACCGAACCACGCGCCCGGATTACGGGCGGCTGATGCAGCAAGGATCTTTCAGATGGAGCGACCCGATCAACGAAACACCTCATCCGGGAAAGGACGAAAGCGCAAGGCTCCGCGCTCGAGCGGCACCAATCTGCCGCGCGTCCCGAACCGCACGAGGCGGGTTTCGAGAGCGCAGCGTGAGGCCAAGCGGCAACGTCAACTGCGAATTGCGCTCGCCATTGCCGCCGCCGCGGTCGTCCTCATCCTCGCCGTCGGCATCACCTGGGACCAGTTCATCAAACCGAACCAGGTCGTCGCCGAAGTCAACGGCATGCGCATCCGCCGGGACGACTACTGGCGCTACCGATCGGTCGAACTGATCAACCAAATCAGCTCCTACCAGCAGTTTGCCAACAGCGCCACCGATGCTCAGCAGCAGCAGCAATACCTTGGCTTGGCCACGCAGGCGTCCGAGGAGCTTGACGATCTCTGGGGCAGCCGTGCCATCAACGACGACACGGTCCAGAGGATGATCGACGACCAAATTTACCTCCAGAATCTGGAGCCGATGGGCATCACCATCACGGATGAGCAGGTCGAACTCTGGATCAATCAGCAGTTCGCGCCAATCGATGCACCGCTTGTGACCCCAACCGCCGAGCCGACCTTGATCCCTGAACGGGCTGCCTGGGCGACCCAAACCGCGGAAGCCGCCGGTGGCGGCGAGGGAACCCCCTCCTCAGGAACACCCGACGCGGCCGCATCACCCAGTGCCGGAAGCGGCACCCCTGCTGCCGAGGCATCCCCAGTCGCCGGCAACGCTACTCCATTCGCCACGCCGGTCAGTAGCGGGGGCCAGGCCACTCCGGTGGCAGGCGCGGCATCGCCGGAAGGTTCTCCAGCGGCAGACGGAACGCCTGCGGCTGAGACTCCGACGGTAGCCCCGACGCCGAATCCCGAGGAAGCGCTCTCGACCGCCGAGGCTGGTTTCGAACAATACAAGGATGTCGTCTTTGACCAGGCGCATATGTCTATGTCCGACTACGAGCGCTTGATCGCTCGCCCCAGCCTGGCGCGCGAGCAGATCAACGGTGTCCTCCAATCACAGGTGGCGCAATCCGCTGAGCAGGTGTGGGCCGCTCACATCCTCGTCGACACGCTCGACCTCGCCACAGAACTCCGGACTCAACTCAACGATCCCAACGTCAGCTTCGAACAGCTGGCCATGCAAAACTCGACCGACACCTCTACCGCTCCGAATGGTGGCGACCTCGGTTGGTTTCCGCGCGGCACGATGGTCGCTCCGTTTGAAGACGCGGCCTTCAGTCTCCCGCCTGGTCAGATCAGCGAGCCGGTGCAATCCGAATTTGGCTACCACCTAATCAAGGTGTACGAGTACGACGATGACCGCGCACTGACCGATGCCCAGTACGAGGCGGCGAAGACCCGGGCCGTCGACACCTGGTTGGCAGACCGCCTCGCGGAAGCGACAATCGAGTCGGATATCGATCCGACGCCGACGATCGTTCCCGGATCTGAGCAGTTCGAACCTCCGCCGGACGCGCCGACTCCGCCGATCCCAACCTCCACGCCGATCCCTGCCGCGACTCCGATCGCCGTCGGATCGCCGGTTGCTTCTCCTGAAGCGCCCGGCGCGAGCGCATCACCGGTAGCGACCGATGCAACTCCGGCGGTGGACAGCGCGACACCCATGCTTCCTGCACCGGGCGAATCGACGCCGGGTGCGTAGCGACCGATCACCCCAAGCGTGGATCGACGGCGATCGATGTCTCCCGACTGTCGATCCGTTTCACCGTGCTATCCTGAACGGATAGCGGTTCGCCGGTAGCCTGTCCGGTGCGAGTACGTCAGAGCCTGTACTCCAGGAACTCGCGAGAGGTTTGGATCGGCACATGTCCCAACGCGGCTACGGCGATCCGCCGTATCCACCTACCGATGCGGGAGCGCGGCAACGCCCAGGAACCGGCCCCGGTCGTGATCCGAGCGGCGGCTACGGCCGCGAATCGGGGCCGATCCGGACCGAATCCCAAAACTCAGACAGTTCCGACTATAGTCGCCAGGTCGGAGGAAGCCGTCGCGGCGAGCCAGTCGAACCCCGGTACGTGCCTCCGCCCTCCAGATCATCCCGCTCTAGGTGGTCGAATCCACCGCCTCGCCGGCGGCGGAACAGCAAGGCGGGTAGTTACGCAGAGCCCAATCCTGCGCACAGTTCCTGGGACGACTACCCGTCGGGCCAAGACGATCCGATCTCCGGGGCGACCGGCACACCGAGTTGGGATGACTACGGACAATCTACGGCGTGGCATGAAGAGGGCCAGGCGGCGCGCCCCGCGGGTCGCGCGGGCCGGCTCGGTGGTCAGTTGCGCTCATCGCGATTGCGTCTGGGCAAGGCCTCACATCCGAGAAGCACACGACCGTTCAGAACGGCGGCACCCTCCGTTCGCATCCCGAATGTGTTCTCCCGGGTGGAATTGCTGCACGATCAGGTGGCGGTCGCGCTGCTGAGCCTGGCGATCCTCAGCGCTGCGTTGATGGCGGGGGTTCTCGCAAGCCGGATCGGCAATCTCCCCGACGTTATCGCCCTGCGGTACGACGCCACCGGGTCGGCAACCCGGTGGGGCACCCCAGAATCGCTCTGGGAACTGCCGCTCCTTGCCGGTATGATCACCGTGATCAACCTCGTACTCGCCTGGTGGCTTGCCAGCATTGACCGATTTGCCAGTCGGTTTGTGTTGGGCACGTCCGTTTTGGTGGGCGTGCTCGCCTGGATCTCGCTTGTCCGATTTCTCTGGTAGCGTCGTTTCCGACAGATCCGGCGACAACAACATGCGTTTGCTTCCTTGAGGCCGGCCGAACCCTCGGAGATAATCGACCCCTGATGACCACCGTGGTGCACCGAAGCACACACATCGCTACGACAGGCAGCGCGGCATTGAACGGGGCGACGCGGCAATGGCGAACGCGATCACCATCGGACGCTTGATCCTCCTCTTCATCGTGATCTGGATGATCTACGTCGGTGGAGCACAACTCGTCGGCTTCTGCATGATCCTGATCGCCATCGTCTTCATTAGCGATGGTCTCGACGGCTACGTCGCCCGCCGCCAAGGGCTCGACCTCCCGGTTCGGCGCCGTCTTTGATATCGCCGGCGACCGGATCGTCGAGAATGCCCTTTGGGTCGTCTTCGCTGATTTGCGACTGATCCCCGTCTGGATTCCGCTCATGGTTCTCACCCGCGGCTTCATCGTGGACGGGTTGCGATCCCTGTCCGTGGCCGAGGGAAAGACTCCCTTCGGCGAGAACAACATGATGCGATCGGCTTTTACCAGATGGCTCACTGCCGGCCGCTTCATGCGCGCCGTGTTCGGGTACGCGAAGGCGGCCGGGTTCGTCTTTCTTACCGGTCTTGCGGCCTCGGAACTCCCCGATGCCGATGGAACCTGGATTGAGACGTTGTACGACTTCGATCCGTACGTCTGGCTTGGTTGGACCTTGGTCGGCGCTGCGGTCGCGTTGACTGTCATCCGCGGCCTGCCCGTCATCTACGATGCGATCATCGCGATGCGAGAAGAGTCCCGCGCCAATCGGCCGAACGCTGACGCCCCAGACGTTATGCCGCAAACCACCCGACCAGGCGGGAGTTCCTTGTGACGAACATCAGCCCGCCGCACCAGAGTCGGGGTTGACCCGATGCCACCGGACGAGCTTCAATCGATCGATATCCCGCCAGCGAAAGACCCGACCAAGGAGTTCAGATACCGGCTGAGTATCTGGCTGGCGAAAGCATTCTCGTGGATCGTCTGGATTTTGCCGCCAGTTGTGCGGAACGGTTTCGCCGATGTCGTCGCAATGGGGTTTTTCCACTTCTCAAGGGCTTACAGGGACAACGTGCAGAGCAACCTTCGTCAGGTGCTCGGCGACGCCGCGTCGCAGGCCGAGGTGCGTAAAGCTGCGCGGACCGTTTTCCGGACAAGTGCTCATAACTTCCTGGACCTTATGCTCGTGCCGCGCCGAACCAAGAAACGGCTCATCAATGACGTCCATCTCAGTTCCACCGATCGGGCTAGCCTGGACGGCCTGATTGCGGACGGCAAAGGCGTCGTCATCGTCACGGCCCACCTGGGCGCGTTTGACTACATCGGTCAAGGCTTGCATCTGTTGGGGTATCGCCTGACCATTGTCACCGGGAAGACTGTGGCACGCTTCATCTACGACGGCGTCGTCTACCTCCGCTCCGCCAAAGGGGCAAAGATGGTCGAACCGACGCCTTCCGGGGTTAGGCAGGCACTAAAGGCCCTTCGCCGGGGTGAATGTGTCGCCTTCGTGTCAGACCGCGACTACCTGCAAAATGGGCGGGAACTGACGTTCTTCGGACGGAAAACCACCTTGCCACCGGGGGCGATCCGCGTGGCCAGGGACACCGGGTCCCCGGTGCAGCCGATTTTCACCCGGCGGGTAAAGGGTGGTCACGAGATGCGCCTGTTTCCCTCGTTCCTGGTTCCTCGGACGAAGAACCAGGACGAGGACATCGCGGCTGGGTTACAGAAGCTGGTGGCTGTGCTCGAAGCCGCTATCGGCTCGAGCCCGGACCAATGGGTGATGTTTCAGCGCGTATGGCGAGATGAACCGGTTGACCCTGTCCGCGCCTTTCCGGTCGGTTCGCCCTTCGCGCCCGAATCTTCGGGGTGACGCGCTTCTTGGCGGGCAAGTGAATCCGCTTCTTCGGCTCCTGGCCAACTGGCGCCGCCCACAGGTCGTACGGCGCCGCGTCCTCGATCGTGACGGTCACCATTGAGCCGACAGGGTGCGCCCCAGGAACGAACACCAGACCGTCTACCTCGGGAGCATGACGCCGGGCCCGACCAACCGAAATCGGCTCGCTGCGCCCCGCCTCGTCTTCGCTCTCGCCGATGGCCTCGATCAGAATTTCCTGCTGCGTTCCGACGAGAGACCGGTTCTTCCGGTAACTGATCGCCTGCTGAGCTTCCATGAGGCGGCCGCGACGGTCCTCGGCCACTTCGGCCGGAACACGATCACCGAGCAGCGCCGCGGGCGTCCCCGGCTCGGGGGAATAGGTAAAGACCCCGACGTGATCGAACTCCTGCTCCTCGACGAAGCTGAGCAGGTGCTGGAACTGCGCTTCCGTCTCACCTGGGTAACCGACGATGAATGTCGTCCGCATGACCAGGTCGTCTAGCTTATTCCGGGCGTGATCGATCAGACGGCGGGTCATCTCAGGATCGCTGGGACGGTTCATCGAACGCAGGACCGTGCGATCGGAATGCTGTAAGGGCATGTCCAGGTACGGAAGCAGCATATCGTGCTCAGCCATCACATCGACCATTCGCAGTGTTAGTGGGCTTGGGTAGATGTAAAGCATCCGCAGCCAGGGCAGATTCGGGACCTGCTCGGCGACCATCTCCAGAAGCTGCGGCAGGCCGTGCTTCATCCCGATGTCGGCGCCGTACCGAATCGTGTCCTGCGCGACCAGGACCACCTCTTTGGTGCCGCCGGCGACAAGGTCGACAACCTCCTGGATGACGTGCAGGGGCCGCTTGCTGACCTGACGTCCTTTGATGCTAGGAATCGTGCAGAAGTGGCAGTTATGGTCACAGCCGTCCGCGACCTTCAGGTATGCCGAGGGGCCGGCCTCGCTTCTGCGGAAGGTGGTCAGCATCCCCTCGCAGCCGGCCGAATCCTCCTGCTCAGGTTCCCCGAGCAGTTCACCGACCACCGAGCCAATCCGGTACCACTCCCTGGTCGTCAGGATCCTGTCGACACCCTCGGGAATGTCCGCCGAGTAGTTGCCCAGCGCCGGCAGGCACCCGGCGGCAATGATTACCTGATCGTCGCGGCGATCCTTGAGCAACTCTTCGATCGCACCGATCGACTCCTGCCGGGCCGCGCCGAGGAACCCGCAGGTGTTGACGATGAGGACCTGGGCGTCATCCGGCCGGCCGGCATGGTACATGCCGCGCTGCTGGAGCAGGTGCTCCATGCCGTCCGAGTCAACTCGATTCTTGGAGCAGCCGAGGGTGGTGATGTGGAACGAGCCCGAGGCGGATTCCGCTTTGGACGAGTGGATCTGCGCTGTCAAGCGGAATTCTCCTTGCCGTGCGCGGGCAGGTGCGTTGCGCCTTAGCGATAGTTGACGAACTGGAGAGCGACCGGGAACTCCTCCGCCTTTAGTGACTGAATCACGGCCTGGAGGTCGTCCCGATTCTTGCCCTGGACGCGAAGGGCGTCGCCCTGTATCTGCGGGGTGACCTTCTTGTGTTCGTCCCGGATCTTCTTCGAGATCTTCTTGGCCAGATCGTCCGGGATTCCCTCTTTGAAAACGACCGTCTGCCGCATTCGGCTGCCGGAGGCTTCTTCCTCTTTGCCGTAGTCGAGGATCTTCAGTGAGAGTCCCCGGCGGAGCAGTTTCGATTCGATGATATCCCGCACGGCCTGCAACGACAGCTCCGATGCGGTGTTGATCGTCAGATCCTTATCGGTCAGGTTAAGTTCAGTCTTTGTGTCCTTCAGGTCGTAGCGCGTATGGATTTCCCGCTCGGCCTGGTCGATGGCATTCTTGAGTTCCTGGCGGTCGAACTTCGACACGATATCGAACGAAATAACGCTGGCCATACTGTCGCCTCCTCATCTTCAGAGAAACACGTGAGTTTACCAGATATTGCCAGCCCTGGCCGTGTTTGGACCCACTCTGCCAGGGAGTGAGAGACATGTCGGCGCCGAACGTGATTGCCAGCCAGCGGTGGTACACTCGGCATCCGCGAACGGGGGGGCATTGTCCCCACCCGTCGTTTGGCGTTGCGCATCTGTGCGTTTGCCTTGACTTCGACGCGCCGGAATCTTGGTCGGGAGAACGTCATGAGTCTCAGTCACATCCTTCCAGACGTTCAGCAGCTTCCGGCTGTCAGGCGGCTTGTCGAAGGGCTCATCCCCGAACAGGCGACGGCCACGGTCGATGAAGTGCCGTTCCCGTTCCGCCCGGCATTGATCGCGGCACTGATCGCGGGGATCGACCGCCCGGTGGTGGTCGTCTCGAGCCGGGGCGACCGGTCCGACGCCCTTGCGACCGCTATCAACGAGTTTCTGCCGCCCGATCGCCAGAGCCGCACCTGGCCCGCGCCTGAAGTCCTTCCGTTCGAGCAATTGCCTTTCGACCTGTCGGTCGCGACCCAGCGGGCGACCCTTCTTAGCCGCCTCAAGTACCCGGCGGCGACCCCGCCCGTGATCGTGGTGCCGGTCCGGGGACTGGTGCAGCTCGTCATGAGCCCGTCCGATCTCGCATCCCATACCCGGATCATCCGGGTCGGTGACCGGATTGACGTGGGGTCGCTCTTCGAGTGGGCCGTGACCGTCGGCTACGATGTCGCGCCGATGGTCCAGGAACCAGGCACGATCGCCCGGCGCGGCGGAATCGTCGACATCTTCCCGTCGGGCGCCGACCTGCCGATCAGAATCGATCTGTTTGGCGACGAGGTCGACAGCCTCCGCACCTTCAATCCCGGTTCGCAACGTTCGGAAGCTCGGATGAGCGAGGTCCGGCTGTTGCCGCCGTCGGAACTTGCATTGTGGCGTTTGAACGAGGCGGTGCCGACCCTGGCGGCTCTTTCACGATCGGGCCTTCGACCTGAAGTCAACGGCGAATGGGGAAGGATGCTCGACAAGATGGCGGCGGGCCAGACCCCTGCATCCGTCGATCTCTTCGCGCCGTACTTGGCCGACGCCACCTGGACGCTGCTGGACTACATGCCAGAAGACTCGCTCATCGTGCTCGATGACCCAAGCGCCATCTACCTGGGACTATCCCAGTTGCAAGACCGGGCAAATGAACTCGAGTCGAACTTCGTTGGCAACGGCGAGTTACCGCCCGGTCTCCGGCAGCCGATCGCATCGGTCGACCACATCAATGCCGCTCTTGCCTCTCGACGCGTAGCCAGAATCGGAACGGACGCGCACGGCGCAACGCCTGGTCTTGCCATCACCGGCGTCTCCGATGCCCCACTCTTTGCCGGACGCCTGGGAGACGTGGTGCGCGAAATCGGATCTCGCGTCGATGATCAATGGCGAGTCGTGCTTGCGACTGACCAGGTCGATCGCCTGACTGAGCTGCTCGAGGAGAGCGATATCTTCCCGCGGAAGGAGAAGCACCGTGGGAGCGCCGTGCCGGCTCCGCTCCCACCCGGGACGGTGGAACTTCGCCCATCCGATCTGGACGGTGGCTGGGAAATTCCAGAGCAGCGCCTCCTTGTCCTCTCAGACCTGGACATATTCGGGTTCCGGAAGCAGACAAGACGGAGTGTCCGCCGCCCTGTCTCCGATAGCATCGCCTTCGCCCAATCCCTGACTCCGGGCGAATTCGTCGTCCACATCGACCACGGTATCGCCCAGTTCAAGGGACTGGTCCGATTGGAGCAAGGAGGGGTCGAACGAGAGTACCTCCTGCTCGAGTACGCCCGTGGCGACAAGCTCTATGTCCCCGTCGACCAGAGCGACCGGGTATCGCGGTACAGTGGCGGCGGCGTCGAACCCGAGGTGACGAAGCTCGGTTCGGGCGAATGGACACAGACGAAATCGCGGGTCCGTAGAGCCGTCCGCGAGATGGCGTTCGAACTCATCCAGCTCTACGCGGTACGTGAAACGGCCACGGGGCAAGCGTTGCCCGTGGACTCCCTCTGGGACATCGAGCTGGCTGAGTCGTTTCCCTATCAGGAGACTGCCGACCAGCAGAGCGCCATCGACGACGTCAAAGCGGACCTGGAGGATCCGACCCCCATGGACCGGCTCGTCTGTGGCGACGTCGGTTTTGGCAAGACCGAGGTGGCCTTGCGAGCCGCCTTCAAAGCCGTCAACGCCGGATATCAGGTCGCGATTCTGGTGCCAACGACAGTCCTCGCCCTGCAACATTACTCGACCTTCAGCCAGCGATTGGCGCCGTTTCCGGTCAAAGTCGAAATGCTCTCGCGCCTCCGCGGCCGCAAGGACCAAGGGGCCGTGATCGCGGGCCTGGCCGATGGGACCGTCGACATCGTGATCGGAACGCACCGGCTCGTGCAGCGCGATGTGCGTTTCAAGAACCTCGGTCTTGTGGTCGTCGACGAAGAGCAGCGCTTCGGCGTTCGCCACAAGGAGTTCCTGAAGCAATTGCGCAGTGAAGTCGATGTGCTGACGATGAGCGCTACCCCAATTCCGCGCACCCTTCACATGTCGCTGGCGGGAATCCGCGACATCAGCTTGATCGACACGGCGCCCCAGGCCCGTCTGCCGATCAGAACCTTCGTCACGGAGTTCTCCGATCACCTCGTTCGCGAAGTGATCCTGCGCGAGATCGAGCGCGGCGGACAGGTCTACTTCGTCCACAATCGAGTGCGTGGCATCGACCGCCTGGCTCACCAGTTGCGTGAGCTGGTCCCGGAGGCGCGCTTTGGCGTCGGTCACGGCCAAATGGATGAATCGGTGCTCGAGGAAGTCATCCTGGCGTTCGTCCGCCACGACTACGACGTCCTGATCTCAACCACGATCATCGAGTCGGGCGTTGACATCCCCAACGTCAACACCATCGTGATCGACAATGCCGATACCCTCGGCCTCACCCAGCTCTACCAGCTTCGCGGTCGCGTCGGTCGGTCGACTAACCGCGCCTATGCGTATCTGCTGCATCGACCCGGTAAGGTGCTGACCGAAATCGCTCAGGAGCGACTCGAAACAATCCAGGACGCCACCGAGCTGGGAGCGGGGCTTCGGGTTGCGATGCGCGACATGGAGATTCGAGGTGCAGGAAACATCCTCGGCGCCGAGCAAAGTGGACATATCGCCGCCATCGGCTACGACCTCTACATCAGGCTGCTCAGCCAGGCAGTCGAAGAGGTGAAGCAGGGCCGCCCGATGGGCGAGATGACGCCGGTCACGCTCGACCTACCCCTTACCGCCCTCATACCCACCTCCTATGTGGCCGATACCGAACTGCGGCTGGCCACCTACCGGCGCGTGGCGGCGGTAACCACCCTCGACGAGGTCGACTCAATGCGTGCCGAACTGGTCGACCGCTTTGGACCGATTCCGGAGGAGGTCGAACACCTTCTCGCCCTGATCGTGATGCGGATTCGCTGCGCGGCCCTGGGGATCGAGTCCGTCATCGAGCGGGAACGGGAGATCGTCATTCGTCCGGTGCAAACATCAATGTTGGACGCGCGCAAGCTCGGCTCGCTGATCGGGCGTGCCCTCAAGTTGACGCCGAACTCGATCCGCCTCCGGCTCCCGGACCTCACGATTCCATGGGAACGGGCGTTGGATGAACTCATCAATGCGGTGGAACACGCCCAACGCCCGTTCGGCACCGGGCAGGCGGCCCGCCGCTAATTGATCGCAGTCGTGGCGCTATGCGGGCAGTAAGACGAAATCGATCTGGGATGCGGACGCGCACGAGGTTTCCAACGTCGCACCTGGATTATCGAGAAACGCGGAGACGATTCCGTATCCGCAGGGCCCAGCGGTCGAGAGCGGAGCGTGTGAGGCGTCTGCGAACGTGACTGACGTGCCGTTTGGCAGGGTCTCAAGGGCCTGAGCGGCGTATGACGGGGGCGTGATGGGATCAAAGGCCCCGTTCAGGATCAGAACCGGAACGTCGCTCGTAACGGGTTGGTTCTCGCGCTGCTCGGCAGGAGACACACCGAACTCGGCACAGATGCCGAGCGTTTGGAAGGCGCCAGCGAACTTCCCATCCGCAATCTGTGGTCGTACCCCGGCATTCGCAACGAGGGCATGAATCTCTTCCGCACTGGTGAAACCGAGTTCATCGTTGCAGTTGATCACGTAGCTCGCACCGAGACTCACCCCCGAGGACGAGCCAAGGGTGAACGGCGCGATGTTCTCCAGAACGACGTTTTCACCGGTCCGAATCCCGTCGATCAAGGCAGGCACGAACGGGAGCAACGGTCCCGAGAGGGTCGCCAGGTAGACCATCGAGGTATATGCGGTACCGTCCACAACGACGTCCTCCGCCGCGCCGGTACCTGGATTGACAACCGAGAAAGTCAATGGCTCACGGTTCAGGGTTTCGACCGCCGCCGCGAATGTTCCGTTTAGGTCGGGATACCGCGTACGACAGGGATCTTCGCGTTCACATTGCTCAACCACGCGGCTCAATGCCTGATCGAACCCGATGATTTGACCGGCAACGAGATTGGCCTGCAACGGCTCGGGTGATTCCAGGATCGCCGAACGGACCGTCTCGGGGAAATCACGTATCACCGTCAGCGCCAGCCTGGTTCCATACGAGGTACCCAGCAAATCGATCTGTTCTTCCGCCAGCGCTTGGCGGAGAAGATTCACGTCTGCCGCGCTCTGAACCGAATCAAACGCTTCCAAATTAGCTCCTGATGCGCGCAGGCTGGCGGCACACGCTGCAAAGGCAGGGAGAGGGTTTTCGAAGTCAAGGGGCTGCGCCGGAACACGGATGCCTCCAACAGCGTCGAACTGGCAGGTCAGCGATGGATCCGAAAAGCCGACACCCCTCTGGTCCAGGAGAATGATGTCCTGGTGTTCCAGCAACGGCCGGTAGGACTGTTCGCCATCTGCCGCGAACGTCGGCAGGACCGACTCGACTTCCTGTCCTGGACCTCCGAGCAGCATCACGAGTGGCGTGGCATCCGGCGATGCTGAACCGCTCCGAATCCGGGCAGCTGACAGGCGCACCGTCGCGCCGTCGCCACTTCCGTGCACCATCGGCGCGGTGAGGACCCCACACGAGAGTGACGACCCGAAGGCGGCGATGATCTCACCCGCGTAGGGACACGGAGTGTCGACGAAGCTCCCGACTTGCTGCTGCCTGGAGAAAAATCCGGCTGCGGTGGACCCGGATCCGGCGATACTCCCAACAAGGAGCAAGACGGACAAGATTCGGGCGGGGAGCCTTAACCACTTAGCCCTCATCGCTTGCAATTTAACCGTGCTGCGGTTGACGACAACAGTGTCATCGACCCCAATGCGTTGTTGCGCTGCGCAGCCATAGCCCTACTGCTCGCGAAGCCGGGCAACGGTGGCGCCGTCTCCACCTTGTTCGCGTGGTGCAAGTTCCGAGCTGGTGACGACCGGATGGCCGCGGAGGTGCTCACGCACGACCTCGCGCAGAGCCCCGGTTCCCTTTCCATGGATGATCCGCACCCATGGCAGACCCGATCGAAACGCACTTTCGAGATATCGCTCGATCAGATCGGGCACTTCGGCCGCTCGATGACCGCGGATATCGATCTCCATTGGCACGAATTCGGTCGGGGGGCTGAAGACCACCTTTTCTTGCGCCGGCTGGACTCGTCCGAGTCGGGTCAGCGCTTCCAGCGGCTGCCTCATCTTGAGGGCGCCCATCTGCACCTCGGCGATACCGTCCTCGACCGCGACGACTTCAGCCTCCTGTCCCAGCGGCACGACGGTAACCCGGTCTCCTGGTTTGATCGCCCGGCCGGCCGCCGCCCCAAGTGGAGCAGCCCGGCGAATCCGCTCTCGCTTGAAGGTGCGAACCGACTCTGATGCCTGTTCGACCTCCTGGCGCCGCTGCTCAACGTGCTCGCGGGTAACCGCGATCATCTCCCGATCGCGCTGAAGCTTGCGCAGGGCATCCCTCGCCTGTGTCAACTCGTGCTCGGCTTCGGCGAGGGCTTCCTCGCGGGCCGCCTGACGCTGTTGCTCGGCCTCCCGAAGCGCCCGAGCACTCAGGAGCCGGAGCTGTTTGGCGTCCTCTTCCGCCGATTTGGCACGGGCAAGCGAGGCATCGACCTCTTCCCGGCGTTTGCGGATGTCCTGGAGAACCTCTTCAACTCGTAACTCATTCGGATCGAGCAACGTCGATGCGTCGGAGACGATCTCACCGGGCATGCCCAGGCGTCGGGCAATCGCAAGCGCATTCGACCGTCCGGGAGTACCGATCGACAGCCGATAGGTGGGAGAGAGCGTCGCCAGATCGAACTCGACGCTGGCGTTCTCGACGCCGGGGGTCGCATAGGCATACGCCTTGACCTCGGAATAATGGGTCGTGGCGATGACGAGCGGGCCGCGTTCGAGGAGGTGAGAGATGAGCGCTCTCGCCAGCGCCGAACCCTCCGATGGATCGGTGCCTGCTCCGAGCTCATCCAACAGCACAAGGCTGTCCGCGGTGACATGCTCGAGCATGCCGATAACGGTCCGCATGTGGGCAGAGAAGGTCGACAGACTCTGGGCGATGCTCTGCTCGTCGCCAATGTCGGCAAAAACTGCCGGAAAGACACTGATGATCGAGGTGTCATCGGCCGGCAAGAAGAGTCCTGTCTGGGCCATGAGCGAGAGCAAGCCAACCGTCTTGAGCGCGACCGTCTTGCCGCCGGTGTTTGGGCCGGTAATGAGCAGCACCCGGTAGTTTGCTCCAAGCTCGACGGTGATCGGCACGACCGTGGCTGGGTCCAGGAGCGGATGACGGGCGCGAACGAGCCGCACGCGGTGAGTCGGATGACCGTTGGGCGCCTGGTGGGGCCCGACCCAGATCTCAGGCCGGGTCGCTCGCATTTCGAATGATAGTCGTGCCTTCGCCATCGCCAGATCTATAGCGGCAACGGCGTCGACGGACGTGAGCAACTCTTCGGCCCTGCTACCAACCTTCTGGGAAAGACCGTCGAGGATTCGATCGACCTCGTGCTGTTCGGCAACCTGGTGTTCGCGCCATGTGTTGTTGAGCTCAACAATCTCTAGCGGCTCGATGAACAGCGTTTGGCCGCTCGCCGACGTGTCGTGGACAACACCCTGAACCTGACCGCGAGCATCGGAGCGGACTGGGATCACGTATCGCCCATCGCGCATGGTTACGAGCGAGTCCTGGAGCGCGGTCGAGTACTTTCCACCGGCCACAAGTGAGTTCACCCGGTCCATCAAGCGGGAGTGAGCTATGCGCACGTCGCGCCGGATGCGGGCTAGTTCGGGGCTCGCCGTGTCGAGCACATCCGCCCGTGGGCCGATCGACCGGCCGATATCGGTCTGGAGGTCGGGGAGATCGGCAAGATGATCGACGAACTCGAGCAGGGACGCGAAGCGCGGCTCGACATCCGGGCAGCCGGAGAAACGACCGCCGCAACTCCCGTGAAGCGTTGACCGTGTCAAGCACGAGCAACAGCTCAGCCGGTTGCAGACGTCCACCCTTCTCGGCCCGCTCCACCAGATCGCGGATGTCCCGCGGACCACCGATGTTGATATCGGGGAAGTTCGTCAGAAGATCGACGGCCTCGGCGGTGACGCCAAGCAGGTAGCGGACGGTCTCGACGTCGCCCGACGGCCCAAGCTCCCGGGCACGCTCGGCGGCCACGCTGAAGCGGCAGCGCTGCGCGAGGCGAACGAGGATCTGTTCAAAATCAAGTTTTCGCAGTACCGATGACATGACGGAGGGTTGGTCGTCCACGAAGGTTTGCCTCTTGGATGGATGCTAAAACGCGGATGTCCTCGGAAGTGGGGCAACCGGCGTAATGGTAGCAACATACCGGGGTCGCGGAATGCTGAAAATTGAACCGGAAAATGCGAACATCTGGTTGACACGAACAAACGTTCGTTCTTATAATGCGGCCAGCAACTGCTTCTGCTTCGCCCCAGCCGTGGGTTGGGTCCGCCCACGACGAGAGGACGTCCGATGAAAGACCTTTCCCGTCGCCAGTCCGCCATCCTCGACTTCATCGAGGGCTTTCTGGCGGAAAATGACTTCCCGCCTACCATCCGAGATATCCAGCGTGAACTGGGGATCTCCTCGACGAGCGTGGTCGACTACAACCTCAAGGTGCTCGAAGAGCGCTCCCTCATCCGCCGCAACCGTAACATCTCCCGGGGGATCGAGGTTGTTGGCCGATCCGGCTCACGCCGGCGGACCGTGTCGATCCCGGTCATCGGTCAGATCGCCGCGGGCTTGCCGATCCCGGTGCCGGACGACTCGATTCCAGCCGACGGCGGCGAGGCGATCGAGCTGAGCCACGAACTCGTGCCCGACGGTGGCCGTGGCCTGTTCGCCCTCCGGGTCAAGGGACACTCGATGGTCGACGCCTTGATCAACGACGGCGATATCGTCCTATTGCGCCGGCAAGAGACCTGTGAGAACGGTGAGACTGTTGCGGTCTGGCTGCGTGATCAGAAAGAAACCACCCTCAAGAAGTTCTACCTCGAGGGCGATCAGGTCCGCCTCCAGCCCGCGAACGTGACCATGGATCCGATCTACACCGCCGCCAACAACGTCGAGATCCAGGGCAAGCTCATCACGGTTGTCCGCTCCGTCGTGTAGTTCTGCTAATACCCCACAAGTCGATTGACCGCCCTGCTTCACAGCAGGGCGGTTTTTGGTTAAGTTCGCTAGAAGGGGCAACCGGTGCCAGTGATATACTCGCCGTTTAGCATTTGGCATAGGCTCGAATCGCAGAACGCCATCCAGGAAGGGCCGTAGTCCGTGGAATACCCATTCCTAACCGGTCTAGGACTGGCCGCTCCCGCGGGCCTAAACGCCTACATCCCTCTGTTGATCGTCGCGTTGTTCGACCGGTTCACGTCCCACATCGACCTTGACAGCCCATTCGACTTCCTCAGCTCGACCTGGGGCATAGTCATTCTGACGCTTCTGATTACAGTCGAGGTCATCGTTGACAAGATTCCTGGTATCGATCACCTCAACGATCTGATTCAGTCAGTCATCCGACCCGCGGCCGGCGCCTTCCTGATGATGGCAGCCAACAGCGATGGCGGCAGTCTCAATCCGGTCGGGGCGATGTTCATCGGCCTGGTAGTGGCCGGTGGGGTGCACGCCGGTAAGGCTTTAAGTAGGCCCGCGGTCACCGTCACCACCGGGGGCCTAGGCAATCCGATTGTGAGCATCGCCGAGGATGGGCTGGCGGCTCTGACGGCGATCACCGCCGTGCTGGCCCCCCTCCTGGTCCCGGTATTTATCATGTTGATTTTGCTCGCGATCGCGTTGGGCATGCGCCACGCGAACCGGCTCCGTCGACGTGTGAGTCCGCAATCCCTCCAACCATCGGTCCCGACCGGCCCCAGCTCAACCTTGCGTCGGTAAGACTCAACCTTTACAATACAATGTAGTTAGATGTTTGCCCTTCTCGCGTCTGGAGGCGGTTGCGATGCCGTCAGTGCAGTTCAAGGATTACTACAAAACACTCGGTGTCCCCAAAACGGCTGCGGAAAGCGACATCAAGGCCGCCTACCGCAAGCTTGCGAAGCAATATCATCCGGACCGTAACCCCGGAAGTCTCTCCGCGGAAGACCGATTTAAAGAGATCAACGAAGCCAACGAAGTGCTGACCGATCCGGCAAAGCGGAAGCTCTACGACCGGTACGGTGAAGACTGGCAGCACTACCAGGCGGCGGGATTCACCGGCTCCGAACCGCGATCTCGCGGCTCCTCCGGCTCGAGCGCGGGGGCGGATGACTTCGGCACGTGGTTCGCTCGCCAGAATGGCTCGTCCACCCGGTTCGACGATGGCGTGTTCCAGACAGAGTTCCGGACCGGATCCGGCGGTTTCTCCGATTTTTCCAGACGCTCTTTGGGGGCGGCCGCTCCGCGCCCCGCGAGCCGGCTCCACGCCGCAAGCAAGGGTCAACTCTCGAAGTCGACATTACCGTCTCGTTCGACGAGGCGTATCGCGGGTCGACCCGCACGTTTGACGTGCAGTCGGACGAGATCTGCACAACCTGCGGGGGTCGGGGCTATGTCCGGGAGAACCCCTGCCCAACCTGCGACGCCACCGGCCGCGTTTCGCAGGTTCGCCAGATCGAGGTGAAGGTTCCCGCTGGGGTGGCGACTGGCTCCAAGATCCGGGTTCGCGGCCAGGGAAATCCGGGCGAAGGCGGCGCGCCCGCCGGTGACATCTTGATCAAGGTCACGGTCCAGCCCGATCCGCGCTTTGAGCGCATCGGCGACGATTTGCGAACCGATATCGATATCCCCCTCTACACCGCGGCTCTCGGCGGCGAAGTGGTCGTTCCAACGCCTACCGGGCGCATCGCGTTGAACATTCCCGCCGAGACCCAGACCGGCAAGGTCTTCCGGATTCGCGGGAAAGGCATGCCGAAGATAAAGGGCAAGAGCCCAGACGACCGGGGCGACCTCCTTGCCCGGGCGCGCATCGCCTTGCCAACACCGCTTACCGACGAGGAGCGGAAGCAATTCGCCAGTCTGAAGAAACTGCGAGAGGCGACGACTTCCTAGCGCGAGCCTGCCGCTGCTCGAACGCCGACACATGCGCCCAGGTTTCTTACCCTCGGGTATAGTGAACCGCCGGGCGCCTTTGGACTTTTCCGAGCCTTCGCCGGGTTGACCGTCAACGCGAACTGGGACCGCGCCGCCCGAACTCACCTGAAGGACAACGACGAATGCCCGCGACGATCATTCTTGGAGGCCAATGGGGCGACGAAGGCAAGGGCAAGCTGACCGACACCCTCGCCTCGACTGCCCAAATGGTGGTTCGCGCCAATGGCGGCAGCAATGCCGGCCACACGGTTGTCGTCGGGTCCGAAACCTACAAATTCCACCTCATCCCCTCCGGAATCCTCAATCCAGGGTGCACCTGCGTCATCGCCGCCGGGACCGTGGTCAAC
The DNA here is from genome assembly GCA_963724285.1 of uncultured Chloroflexia bacterium. GTDB lineage: Bacteria > Chloroflexota > Chloroflexia > Thermomicrobiales > UBA6265 > CAVRUD01. The sequence goes on from CAVRUD010000029.1 coordinate 495,091, forward strand.
CCGGAATCTCTCCTGCGCGAACTGGATGAGCTGGGATCTCGCGGGATCGACCTCTCCAATCTGCGCATCTCCGATCGCGCCCACCTCCTTCTGCCCTACCACCCGATCATCGACCGGGCGGAAGAGGCGCGGCGAGAAGATGAAGGCATTGGCACCACCCTGACCGGCAACGGCCCCGCCTACGCCGACAAAGTCTCGCGACACGGCATTCGGATGGCGGACCTCACCGACGAGAAGGTCCTGCGGCGCAAGCTCCTCCGCGAGATCGACTCGAAGAACCAGGTGCTCGCCTCCGTTTATGGTCAGCCGGTCCTCGATTACGACACGACGCTCATGACGCTGCTGGCTTGTGCGGAGCGCATTCGTCCGAGCATCGCACCAGCCGAAGAACTGCTCCAGGACGCGCTGGCGGCGGGCGCAGAGATCCTGATCGAGTGTGCGCAAGGCGCAATGCTCGACATCGACTACGGCACCTACCCTTATGTCACGTCTTCCTCCCCGACAGCCGCCGGGGCCTGCCAGGCGGCCGGGGTCGCGCCGAACCAGGTTGGTCGAGTCATCGCCGTGTACAAGGCATACAGCACCCGCGTTGGCAGCGGCCCGATGCCGACCGAACTGACGGATGACATTGGCAACACCATCCGCGAGCGCGGCCGGGAATATGGCACCACGACGGGCAGGCCCAGGCGCACCGGCTGGTTCGACGCAGTTGCCGGCCGCCGGGTCGCCCGGCTCAATGGCGTTACCGAGGTCGCGCTGACCCTTCTCGACGTGCTGGATGTCTTCCCGGAGATCAAGATCGGGACGGCTTACCGCATTAGTGGCAACGAGGTCCGCCACCTTCCAGCCCGCGAAGACCAGCTTGCCCTCGCCCAACCAACCTTCGAGACGGTACCAGGCTGGGAAACGCCGACCAGCGATGCGCGCACTGGGTCAGACTTGCCGGACGGCGCAAGAGCATACATCGAGTCAATCGAGCGGCACATCGGCGCACGGATCACGATGGTTGGGGTTGGTCCAGCGCGGGAACAATTGGTCTCATTGGGCCAGCCAGCCGGCGTTCGGTAGACAGGGTCAGGATGACTCCCCTGGCCGGCTGGCCAGCAAAGACCGCAATGCCCCCAGCTCATGCGTGGCTTCGCGGCTCATCAAGGCGGCAATGGCTTCCAGGGCAGACGTCCCCTCGAACAGCACCCGATGGAGCTGCTCGGTGATGGGCAATTCAACCCTCAGACGCCGTCCGAGTTCCCACGCCGCCTCCGTGGTGTCGATCCCTTCGGCCACCTCGGCCATACCTGCGCGAATTTCGGCAAGGTCGCGGCCCTTCGCCAGCTCTTCGCCAACGCGATGGTTGCGGCTGAGGGAGCTAGCGCAGGTGGCAATGAGGTCGCCGATGCCGGAGAGACCCGCGAAGGTCATCGGGTCGGCGCCCGCCGCGACTCCAAGCCGGGCGATCTCGGCGATCCCTCTGGTGATGAACGCCGCTTTGGCGTTGTCCCCCGCCCCCATCCCGTCGGCTATCCCCGCGCCGATCGCGACGATGTTCTTGAGCGCACCGCCCATCTCAACCCCGACGACATCCTCGTTGGTGTAACACCGGAACTGAGCGGACATCAACGCCTCTCGGACCCGCTCCGAAGCGTCGGTCTCAGGGCTGGCTATCACGGTTGTTGCCGGTTTACCTGCCGCAATCTCCCGCGCCAGATTTGGTCCGGAGATGGCGCAAATGCGGGAGGTGGGCAACTCCTCGGCCAGGACCTGCGACATCCGGAGTAACGATCCCCGCTCCAAGCCCTTGGCGGCGCTCGCGATTACTGCGTCGCCGGCGTACGGCCTGATCGCGACAGCGTTTGCCCGCATGGTTTGGCTCGGGACCGCAAGGATGATGACACCCGCCTGCGCGACGGCATCGGAGAGTTGGCTATTGATCTGGACTTCGGCAGGAAGCTGTACGTCGGGCAACCGATTGGGGTTACGCCGCGTCGTCCGTATTTCTTCCGCTACCGCCGGATCGCGGACGAACAGGGTCGCCTGATTCCCGGCGCGTGCCGCGAGCACTGCCAGCGTCGTCCCCCAGGCACCCGATCCAATGACCGTGACTCGTCGTGATGACATGTGGTCCGCTCCCGCTGCGGTTGTCGTTGACGCATCGTCTAGGCGATTCTAGACTCCCGGGTCGCCGGGGCGGGCGGTCAATGGGCGGATGTGGCTGGAGGAGATGATGTCTGACTCACCGACGATCTTGGACAGCGTGCAAATCCAGGAGATCATCCCGCACCGCTCCCCGTTCCTGCTCGTCGACCGGATCGTTGCGTTGGAGCCGGGTCAGCGCGCCGTCGGGATCAAGAACGTCACATCGACCGAAGCTCACTTCCAGGGCCACTTCCCAGCGTACCCCGTAATGCCGGGGGTGCTGATCGTCGAGGCAATCGCCCAGACCGGTTGCGTCGCGGTGCTTGTCCAGGACGAGATGAAGGGGAAGCTCGTCCTGTTCGCCGGGATCGACAAGGTACGGTTCAAGCGGCAGGTCAAGCCGGGCGACGTCCTCCGCATGGAGGTTACGCTCGGCCAGTTCCGGCGAAACATCGGCACTGGAACCGGCACGGCGACCGTTGACGGCGAGGTCGCGTGCACCGCCGAGCTGACGTTTGCCATCGTGCCGTCACCGCCGGCCATGATTTAGTCGTGGGCGCCCGCGCGGAAGGCATCATCATCGGAATCGACGGCAGCAGATCGTCCGTCGCGCAGCGCACAGGCACCGAGAACTACACCGCGCAGATTATCAGCCACCTCGCTCAAATCGCCGCGCCCGACACCCTGCGGGTCTATCTCCGATCCGCCGGTATTCCCGATTTTCTTGGTGGCCTCCCATGCGTCGAACCGGTACCAATTCCGTTTCCGCGATTCTGGACTCACTGGCGGCTCAGCCAGGAGGTGACGCGGCGGCCTCCCGACGTGCTGTTCGTGCCGGCCCACGTCGTTCCCCTGGTTCATCCACGCACGGTCGTCACGGTTCACGACCTGGGGTATCTCCATCACCCCGATAGCCACCCGTCCGGGCAGAGACAGCTACTGGACCTGACCACCCGATGGAGCGTCCATGCGGCCCGCCACATCATCGCCATTTCAGAATCGACCCGCCGCGACCTCACCGGCGCCTACGGAGTCCCACCGCACAAGATTTCGGTGATTCCCCACGGGACCGCACCGGGCATGCAGGTCAATCAGCAGGACGTTGACGAAGTCCGGACGCGCCTGGGCCTGCCAGATCCGTTCATTCTGACTGTCGGCACGATCCAGCCGCGAAAGAACTTGCCCCGTCTGGTGGAGGCGATGAATGCCGTGGCGGAGAGCGGACTTCCGCACAGACTGGTGATCGCCGGCAAGCCGGGTTGGCTGGCGGACGACGTCTTGAAAGCCGTGAAAGCGGCCGACCACTTTGCCCGAGCCATTTACCTCGGTTACGTGTCGGAGTCAGATCTTCGCGTGCTGTATGCCGCCGCAGACGGATTTGCATTTCCGTCGCTTCACGAGGGATTCGGCCTGCCCGCGATGGACGCACTCGCGGCCGGCGTCCCCACGCTGCTCGCCGACCGATCGGCCCTGCCTGAGGTCGGCGGAGCCGCGGCGATCTATGTCAATCCAATCGACGTGGCGGAGATCGGCCGAGGACTGGTTCGCCTCTTGACCGATGCCGAGCTTCGCGCGCGCTTGCGACAGCTGGGACCGGCGCAGGCAGAGCGATTTTCCTGGGAAGGTACTGCTGCAGCCACTCTTGCGGTCTTGAGATCCACTGCCTTCTGATCAGCCACAAGCCCAATCAATTCCGCCAGTAAGGTATGCTCCAGACTGGACCCGACCGAGTGGCGCGGTCCTTGCATTGTGAGGACGTCGATGGCCGCATCTGCTCGACTCATCGGCGCAATTTTGCTTGGCGCCGGGCTGTTTCTCGCGATCGTCGTCCCGCTCTGGTTGTACCTGGGGACGGAAGAGGGCACCTTGGAGGGCACTGGCGCCCTGTTTGGTTTGGCCTTCTTTTCCTCGTTCTGGTGATCCCCCTGGTTGGTGGCGGCCTGTACTTTCTCCGCCGAGGGGTGGCTGAGGCAAAGGATCTGGCCAAGGTTGCCGAACAACGCAAACTCCTTGGAATCGTCAGCACCCGCGGCCAGGTCGCCATCTCTGAGCTCGTTCTTGACCTCAACTCGACCAAAGAGCGGGTTCAGTCCGATATTTACGACCTCGTCAATCGCGGCCTGTTCAGCGGGTACGTCGACTGGACGAAGGGGATGCTCTATTCCGTCGACGCCCGCCGGCTTCAGGGCAAGGAGCATTGCCCAAACTGCGGCGGGCAGGTCCAGCTCGCAGGCAAGGGCATGATCAAGTGCCCCTACTGCGGGGCCGAGATCTTCCTGTAAGTCCATTCGGCACAAGGAGGCCAATGTGAGCGAAGCGTCGAACTGGCGATCAAGCTCCTCAGCTGATCTCGAGGCCAAGGCGACCCGTCTGCTCGATCGCATTCCAGGCTACCGCGGCTATCGGGACAAAGAAGGCCGCCGGGACGCCGACCGGCTCGTCCGGGAATCAGTCAGCTCTGCGTACGACCGGCTTGCCTCGCGCGCGGAATCGGTGGGCCGGTCCCTGGCCGATCAGCGCCGCATCGCCGATGTTGGTCCGGTAACCGACCTCACCGATCGGATCCGTCACCTGGCGAACAGGATCCGGACCGCGTCGTACGGGTATTCGCCGCTCTTCTCCGATCGCGTGATCGATGAAACCGCCCTCGATCAATTGCGCCGTTTCGACGACGGCCTCATGAGTGGGGTCACTGATCTGGAGAAGCCCATGGCCGACCTTGAGGCGGCGGCGGCCTCGAACGAGTCCCTGCAGGCTGCCATACAGTCGGCAAACGCTGTGGTGAGAACCAACATCGACCGCCTTGAGTTACGCGGCAAGGTGATCGAGTCAGGGCGTCCGGAGCCCGAGTCGAGTGTGGTCGCGGTTTTGGGTCCTCCCACCCCGCCGCCCCCGCATCCCGCCTTCTTCCTCAACCAGGGTGATGCCATCAGCGTCATGGGAGACGATCACATCGTCGACGCCCGGATCGATATCGACGCCGGGGAACATTCCGCCCGGTTTTTCGTCTGCAATCTGGACCACCAGCGCGGTGGCTCTTCGCGCCCCGTCATGCGTCGCTCGGATTTGCAACCACCACGGAAGTTGATAGTGGCCCAGTCGAGCCCGGCGCAACCACCTCGATCGTCGCTAGCGGCACCGGTGAAGTCTCGGGTAAAGCTGACGCCTCGGGTCGCCGGCCGGTCACGATGCGCATCTCCAAAGGATCGGATAATGGAGGGATCTCCGCGATCGAACTGGAGTGGGGCCAGGAACGGCAGCGGTTCAACGCTACACCGGTGGACGGCGACGACATCGAGATCTTTGGCTCATCTCGTGCGAATTGACGCAGGACATTGTCCGGGCGGAAACGCCGAAATGGCTGAAAAGTCGTAGGATTTCAGCAGCGTATAACGCGAACGGCATAGTTCGTGCGCGGTGCGACGCCACCTGAGTTGGTACACACATGAAGGAGGATTCGAATGGGGATCATGGATCGGTTGTCTCGTCTGCTTCGCGCCAATATCAACGACGCATTGGATCGGGCCGAGGATCCCGAAAAAATGCTCGATCAGATCTTGCGCGACATGCAAGGCAACATCCAGACCGCCCGCGAACAGGTCGCGAACATGATCGCGCAGGAGAAGGAACTCGAAGCCGATCTCCGCGAAGCCGAAAAACTTTCGGGCGAGTGGCAGGAGAAAGCCCGGCGCGCGGTTGCGGCCGGTAAAGACGATCTCGCTCGCGAGGCCCTGCGCCGGAAGCAGGATAACGTCGCGAATGCCGAGGTCTATGGCCAGCAGGTCGAGGTCCAGACCCGAACGGTCGAGAAACTCAAGACCCAGCTTCGCCAGCTCGAGGCGAAGTACTCGAGCACGCTCAGCCAGCGTGACAGCCTGATTGCCCGCCAACGTCGCGCCCGGGCGACCCAGAAGGTCACGGAGACGATGTCGACCTTTTCGCCGATGGATCCGACTCAGGATCTCGATCGAATGGAACGCCAGATTCGCTCGAACGAAGCCAAAGCTCTCGCGATGACCGAGATGGCGGACGATTCGTTCGACGCGCAGTTCCGCGAACTGGACTACGACGACGATGTCGAGCGGGAACTCGAGGCGCTGAAGTCCGGCGGCGGGCTCAACCCAGCCATCGAAGCCGAATTGTCCTCGCTTCGAGAGGACGGCACGGAGCCGGCCGAACTTGCCGCCACGAACGAGAAGCCTGCGACCTCATAGTTCGGCGAGCACGAACCAAGGGCCGGCGGCCGCCCGAAAAACCTTCTCTGGGCGGCCGCCGGTATTCGGCAGGGCAAGCACGTACGCGCATCCCGGCGAACACGATAAGGAGCAACGACATGGCGATCCTCGACCTCATCGAACATCCCGACGAGGGATCAAACGAGATCGTCCATCGTGTTCCGCAGAATGGCTCGGGCGAGTTCCGGCTTGGATCGCAACTCGTCGTGCGGGAGAGCCAGAAGGCGATCTTCGTCCGCGACGGTAAGGCGCTCGACGTCCTTGGTCCCGGTCGCCACACACTTTCCACACAGAACATTCCCCTGCTCACGGGGCTGCTCGGCCTGCCGTTCGGCGGCAAGTCGCCATTCACAGCTGAGGTGTTCTTCGTCACGACCCGGGAACTGACCGACTTGAAATGGGGAACGCCCCAGCCGCTGGCGTTCCGCGACAACGACTTTGGCATGGTCCGGCTGCGCGCAATCGGCGCCTATTCGATCCGGGTCGCCGACCCGCAACTGTTCGTCACCCAGGTCGTCGGGCACGCGATCAACCATGTCCACCAGCGATCTCGACGACTTCCTCCGCGGCATCATCATCAACGAGATCTCTGACCTCCTGGGGACGGTTCACACCTCCTTGCTCGACGTCCAGGGCATGACCCGGGAATTGGTCGGACTCCGCCCGCGCGGCGTTGTCGGACGATTTCGAGCGGCTCGGCCTGCAACTGAGCTCGTTCCAGGTCATCGCGATCACGCCTCCGGACGAGGTCGCCAAGCGAATCGACGAACGGTCCGGAATGGGCGCACTCGGCGATATGCGGACCTACACGCAGTTCCAGACCGCCCAGGCGATCCGCGACGCTGCGAACAATCCCGGCACCGGCGGCGACATGACCGGGATCGGCGTCGGCCTTGGCGCCGGTGCCGGGATCGGCCAGGCGATGGCCGGCGCGCTGCGGGACGCCTATGCGCCACAGCAACCGGCCCAGCCGCCAGCAGGGGCGGCGGCACCGGCGACGGTAACTTGCCCGAATTGCCAAGCCACAGTTCCGGCGACATCGAAGTTCTGCCCGAATTGTGGCCAGAACCTTGCGCCCGCACCGGTGATCTGCTCCAAGTGCGGAACCGAGAACGCCCCGAAATCGAAGTTCTGCACGAACTGCGGGAACTCCCTTGCTCCCGCGACGGCCGGCAATACCCCACCCGAGAACATCGAGAGCTAGTCACGGGTATCGAATATTCCCTAAAGTAACCGCTCTCGTGAGCCATCACGGGCCCGGTGAGTTGGGTTGGTCAGAGCTGCTCGATGATGCGCCACCATTGACGACGGCGAGGCTCGGGTCCTAGACTCCCGGCGACGCCGTATGGATGGCCAACTTCTGGCCGTCCGGGTGTGCACCTTACGAACCGGCCTGAGGCCGAACATGGAAAGGGAACGAATGGCCAGCCAGCTGCGCCACGATGGCGATCACCTGCTCGAAAAACCCCGGCAATCTGACAAGGTCCGCGTCGCCATCATCGGCGTCGGCAACTGCGCCTCTTCGCTCGTGCAGGGCGTCGAGTATTACAAGAACGCCCCTGTCGGCGAATTCATTCCCGGCCTCATGCACGTCTCTTGGCGGATACCACGTCCGCGACATCGAGTTCTCAGCCGCGTTCGACATCGATGCCAACAAGGTCGGCAAAGACCTCTCGCGAAGCGATCTTCTCCGAACCGAACAATACGATCAAGTTTGCGGATGTCCCGCAGCTTGGCGTGCCGGTTCACCGCGGCATGACGCACGACGGCCTCGGCAAGTACCTCTCCGAGGTCATCACCAAGGCCGCCGGCCCGACCGCCGATATCGTCCAGCATCTTGCGGAGACGGAGACCGACGTCGTCGTCTCCTACCTCCCGGTCGGCTCCGAGATGGCGACGAAGTGGTACGTCGAGCAGATCCTGGAAGCGGGCTGCGGTTTCGTGAACTGCATTCCGGTCTTCATCGCCCGAAATCCGAGTACTGGCAGAAGCGGTTCATCGACCGCGGCGTGCCGATCATCGGCGACGACATCAAGAGCCAGGTTGGCGCGACGATCACCCACCGCGTGCTTGCCCGTCTTTTCGCCGACCGCGGCGTCCGCATCGACCGCACCTATCAGCTCAACTTCGGCGGCAACACCGACTTCCTCAACATGCTCGAGCGTGAGCGGCTCGACTCCAAGAAGGTCTCCAAAACCAACGCGGTGACGTCGCAGATCGACTACCTCTTGCCTGGCACCGACGTTCATGTCGGTCCATCGGACTATGTGCCGTGGCTCGAGGACCGGAAGTGGTGCCACATCCGGATCGAAGGCACAACCTTCGGTGACGTTCCGCTCAACATGGAGCTGAAGCTCGAAGTCTGGGACTCTCCAAATTCGGCGGGCGTCGTGATCGATGCCGTCCGCTGCGCCAAGCTCGCGCTCGAACAACAGCATCAACGGCGCGCTCTCTGCGCACCATCGTCCTACTTCATGAAGTCCCCAGCCGGAGCAATACCACGACGACATCGCGCGCGACCGGGTCGAAGAGTTCATCGCGACTTAGAAACGACGGCGACTCGCGTTGCCAGCGGAAGCAGACGCTTCGACCAGCGGGACCTAACCGAGCCTTGGCGTCCGCCGACCGTCGGCAGGTCAGGTCGATCAGCACGGGGCCGCGCGCGAATGTTGCTGCGCGGCCCTGTCTGTTTTCAGCGATTTCAGTGGACGATGTCCGTACAGCCAATTTCCGGCGCTTCGCTGCGCGAAAACTGGTACAATTATGTCGCTAAGTTCACCCTTTGATGCGTCTCAGTTCGGAGGGACCGACTCGCGTGGAAATAGGCAACGTCCGGCTCGCCAACATCGAAACGGAGATGCGGCAGTCCTATCCTGGACTACGCCATGAGCGTGATCGTCCAGCGCGCACTTCCGGATGCGCGTGACGGTCTAAAACCCGTCCATCGCCGCGTGCTCTACGCGATGAACGAGATGGGTATCCGCAGCAATACCCGATATCGCAAGAGCGCCGGTATCGTCGGCGAAGTTCTCAAGAACTTCCATCCGCACTAGCGACACCGCCGTCTACGACACGCTCGTCCGCATGGCCCAGGATTTCAACCTGCGCTATCCGCTGGTCGACGGTCAGGGAAACTTCGGCTCGGTTGACGGCGATAACCCCGCCGCCATGCGATACACCGAAGCCCGCTTGCCGGCCATCGCCGACGAGCTCCTGGTCCGATATCGACAAGAACACCGTCGACTTCCAGCCGAACTACGACGCCTCGATGCAGGAGCCGACAAGTCTTCCCGGGGCGGCTGCCCGAACCTGCTCGTCAACGGCAGCGTCGGCATCGCCGTCGGCATGGCGACCAATATCCCGCCGCACAACCTCAACGAGATCTGCGACGCGATCGACTATGTGATCGATCATCCTGAGGCGACCGTCGAAGAGCTGATGCAGTTCGTCACGGGCCCCGACTTTCCCGACCGGCGGCACGATCCTCGGCACGCGAGGGCATCCGCGCCGCCTACGCCACCGGTCGCGGCCGGGTCGTGATCCGGGCGAAGGCGTTCGTCGAAGAGTCGGCCCGCGGCGACCGCTACCAGATCGTCGTCACCGAGCTCCCTATCAAGTCAACAAGGCGAACCTGATGGAGCGCATCGCCGAGCTTGTGAAGGACGGCAAGCTCGACGGCATCAGCGACCTGCGCGACGAATCCGACCGCAGCGGCATGCGGGCCGTGATCGAGCTGAAGCGCGACGCCCAGCCGATGAAGGTGCTGAACAGTCTGTTCAAGCACACCGCACTTGCAACAGACGTTCGGCGTCAATATGCTAGCGCTGGTCGAGAACGGCACTCAGCCACGGGTGCTGACGCTCCGCCGCGCGCTCCAGGAGTACATCGATCACCGCCAGGAGGTGATCACCCGGCGGACGCAGTTCGAGTTGGACCGCGCCAAGCGCCGCGCCCATGTCCTCGAGGGCCTCAAGATAGCCCTCGACAACCTCGATGCGATCATCGCCACGATCCGGCGCATCGCAGCACGACCGATACCGCTCGCAAGAACTTGATGAGCGGCTTCGCCTTGTCTGAGATTCAGGCGCAACGCCATCCTCGATATGCGCCTCGCCCGCCTGGCGGCCCTGGAGCGCAAGAAGATCGAGGACGAGTACAAAGAGGTCCTCAGCGCGAGATCGCCCGCCTGGAAGCGATCCTGGCCGACCAGAACAAGATCCTCGCCCTCATCCGCGAAGACATGACGATGCCTCAAGGAAAATACGGCGACGTGCGCCGCACCCGGATCCAGGACGTCTCCGGCGTATCTCAGCGATGAAGACCTGATCCCCGAAGTCGATGTGCTCGTCACAATCACCAAGCGCGGCTACATCAAGCGCGGCGTGGACGACACCTTCAAGGCCCAGCACCGCGGCGGCCGCGGCGTTACCGGCATGGGCATGCGCGACGAAGACGACGCCCAGCACATCATGACCGCCAATACCATGGACTCGATGCTCGTCTTCACCAACCGGGGCAAGGTCTATCACCTCAAGGTCCACGAGGTCCCGGAGGCGAACCGGACCGCAAAGGGCATGCCGATCGTCAACCTCATCAACATGCAGCCCGACGAGACCGTCACGACGATGATGAAGATCAAGGAGTTCTCGCAGGGGAGCTACCTGTTCTTCACGACGCGAATGGGCCAGCGTCAAGCGGGCGAGCCTCGATCAGTTCTCCTCGGTGCGCTCCTCAGGTCATGATTGCCATCGGCCTGGAGCCGGGCGATGAGCTGGCCTGGGTGCGGGCACGAGTCCGGTAGCGACGAGGTCATGCTCATCACCGAGATGGGCCAGGCGATCCGGTTCGAGGAGAACGATGCCCGGGCCATGGGCCGGCCGGCGGCCGGCGTGATCGGCATCCGGATGGACGACAAGGACCGGGTGATCGCCTTCGAGGTCCTCGACCCGAACACAGACGTCCTCACGGTCGCGGCTAATGGTCTCGGCAAGCGAACAGCGATCAGCCTCTTCCCGCTACAAGGGCGTGGCGGGAAGGGCGTGGTCGCGATGAAGCTGAACAACAAGACCGGCAACATCGTTGGGGCCGGGGTAACCCGTGCCGACGATACGGTCATACTGGTCAGCTCCGGCGGGATCCTGATCCGGATCCCCGCCTCACAGATCTCGAAGATCGGCCGCGGCACCCAAGGCGTCACCTTGATGCGGCTGGGCTCCAAGGAGCGGGTCGCCACGATGGCGATCATCCCGGCCAAGGATCCGCTCGAGACCGAGGTCGGCGACATGGACCAGGCCACCAACGGCCACGCTCCGACCGAAGAGGTCAAGGTCATGGTCAAAGCGCCGGGGATGTAGCTCCGCAACCTCGGAGCTAGAACTCGAAGAACGCACACGGCCGGCACGAAAGCGTGCCGGCCGTGTTTATGTTCGGCGACGCATTGATCGGCGCTAGATACCCGGCCCGCGAAGTTCTATTGCAACACGTCGGGCACCGATCGAAATGACCGGGACCGCGACCAGAAGCACAACCGACACCACCAGGATCACCCCGTCGAGCACACGTACCACGTCGCCGCTCGACTGCTGCCAAGTTGGTCCTTGATCCACCAACCACAATCCCAGAAACAGCAAACCGAGCATCACCGATGGAGCAACGAGCTTCGCGATCCGAGGTAACACCGAGACGGCCACGGTCAAAATCACCATCAAGGCGAATACCGCCGCAATTCGGTCAACGATTTCGGAGATCGACGGATTGAGCGACGCGCCCAGCATCACGGGAATGAAGTAGGCAACGGGGGCGAAAAGGAGAGCGGCACTGTCTGGGCCGTCCCACGTCAACGCGGCCGAGAGCACTGCAGCGCCAACGAGGGCGACGACCGCCGCTGTGGTTGCGATGATCGCCGGAGTCGCGGTTCCCAGTTCGCTGGAAACATACGGTACGTTGACAGCGGAGGCCTGCAGGGCCAGGAACGGCAAGACGATCGTCAGGATGACAACGTTCATCAGGCAAATGCGCGCGATCGGATCGGCCCCCGACGAGCGGCCAAACCACCATCCCACAATCTGGCTGAGCACGATCATCAGGAGAGAGATCGGGATTGAGCTGATCGGGATGATCTCGAGAAACTCGGTCGGGATGAGCGCGATGAACACGACGACAGCGTAAGGTCCGGCCAGAAGAATGCCGCGGAGCAGCGGGGGCAGCGGCTTGTCTTCGTCCCTGGAACGATTCGGAGGTTGAACCCGAGGTGGACCGCCGAGCGAAGGAAGGTCGCTCGGCTGACGGGTCGCCGTCCCTGAAGACCGACCAAGATCGGGCAAGGAGTGATCCGGATCTGGCGGGAGCGCAAGATCGGGCAGGACAGGGCGTCCACCTCGCTCGTAACCCATCCCGCCGGAACCCGAAACTACGCTGTCGCGACGAGAGATCGCAACGCGGTCACTGATTCCAGCGTGCGACTTCGTCCGCGAAACGAGGCGACCCGCTCAATCCCACACAAGCCAAGCATATCCAGCGTTTTGGCGATCCCATAGCCAACAGTTTGGGGAGCATGTGAATCCGAGCCGGTGGTGACATACGTCCCGCCCGCTTCGGCATACCACCGAACAACGGCGGGGCCCGGCATGCTTGCTTTTGGCGTCTGGCGAATGCCGGACGTGTTGATCTCGAATGTCGTTCTACCCCCACGGATCATCCGGGCAAAGATCGCCTCAAACCGTTCCCGGTAGCGGATGGGGTTGTAGTCACGATGTGTGATCGGCGCGTACCGCTTCGGGAGATCGAGATGGCCTATCGTGTCGAACCAGCCGGTTTCAACCGCCGCCTCAACCTGCGCAAGATAGGGGAGAAAGATGTCGTCGAACGATTTCCCGCTGAAGCTGTCTGGAAAGATCAGCTCACCTTGGGGCGTGTAGTGGACTGAGCCAATAACGAAGTCAAATGAGTGAGTGGAGACAAACCGCTCGACCGCCGCGACCGTCGAAAAGTTGAAGTCAACTTCGGCCCCGGCCAGCACCGAGAGGGCCCCTGCAAACTCCGCGCGGCAATCCTCAAGGGATCGAAAGTACCTATCCGCGTTCCAGTAGCCGTATCCGAGGTCGACAGGTACATGGTCGATGTGATCGGTGAACGCAATTTCGGTTATCCCGGCCGCTACCGCCGCGGCACAGGAGTCTCGCATCGGAATGCGACAGTCAACTGAAAACTCGCTATGGACGTGATAATCAAACACGCTGCGCCCCACCCGATGGTTTTGACTTCCCCTTCGGCGCTCACTATACCAGCGACCCATAATTGCCGGTGAACGGCACGTTCCGCGTGTCAGTGGTGGCGGTGGCCATCCGTACAGGAGTAGACCGCGTGGAACCAGATCGCCGCAGGCTTGGCGTTCTCGGAGGTACATTCGATCCGATTCACCACGGCCACCTCATCCTGGCCTCGGAACTCCGCGCCGCACTCGCCCTGGATAGTGTCTTGCTCGTGCCGAACGCCAGGTCACCGTTCAAACCCGGCGATTCGATATCCACAGGAGCGCACCGGGCGGCAATGATCGAGATCGTCGTCAGCCAAACGTCCTGGCTTGAACTCTCGACCATCGAACTCGCCCGTGGCGGCGTGTCCTATACCGCTGACACCTTGCGAGAGCTGAGCTCGGCCCGTCCGTCGGACGAGATTGTTTTCATGATGGGCGCTGATGCACTGATCGATCTGCACCGCTGGCGGGAGCCGGCCGAGATTCTGCGATTTGCCGAAGTTGGGGTGGCATCGCGGCCAGGGACAGTGGTGGACGTTGACGCCGTCATCGACCGACTGCCGGAGGCGTATGGACGAATCACCGTTGTGCCGATTCCACTCATTGCAATCTCCGGCACAGATATCCGGTATCGCGTCCGCACAGGACGGCCGATCGCATTCCACGTTCCACCCGAAGTTGAACGATATATTCGCGCGCACCGGCTGTATCTCGATTGATTACCCAGGAAGCACAGACCTATACTGCGGCCTGCACTGCCCGCCGTGTCGCGGGTAATCGTTCGATGTTTACAGGACGTTGGCCCGGCCTGGGCCCCTTTTCGCGCCCTGAGAATCTGGAGCCCTTCGCGTGCGCCTCCGGCCCACCCAAACCCTCATCGGCATCATCGTTGTGACCCTTGTC